>NZ_CP170112.1:4800000-6520438 GCF_050058005.1 Pseudomonas sp. WOUb67
TGCGCCAGCAACGGATGAGCTCTCCTGAAACACTCCCGCACTCGGTGCTGGATGGCACCGGCTTTGCCGGTGTTCGCGGGTGAACCCGCTCCCACAGGTACTGCGCATGACTTGGAGATTTTGACGCCCCTACAAGAGCAACTGCCTGAGCAAAATCCAGAAGTCAGCACGGTCACTGTGCTGGCTTGGAGATTTTGATGCCCCTGCAAGAGCAACTGCCTGAGCAAAATCCAGAAGTCAGCGCGGTCCCTGTGGGAGCGGGTTTACCCGCGAAGGGGCCGGTCCGGGCAGCAGAGATCCCGGGGTTGGGCATGACTATTGATCATGGCCTTCTCTGTCTCGATATGTGCCCATATCCAGCTCCATCGATTGCGACATAAAAACCGACCCCTCTAGCAATGCCGGACGCGAACGGCTCAATGCCTCAAGCGCTCGCTGACACCGTGCGTGGGGTACGCACGCCCCACAGCCAGTAGCCCAATGACAAAAGGACCAACCAGCCAACCCCGACATACATGGCGGTGCGGCTGGCCGGGAACCAACCGAGCACGCCAAAGATGAACACCATGAACGCAATCGCGCAAGCCGGCCCTACCGGCCACAGCGGCACCCGATAATCCAGCGCAGCCACCTCCTCCTTGCTCATGCCGCGCCGCATGGCCACTTGCGATAGCAGAATCATCAACCACACCCAGACAATGGAGAAAGTGACCACCGCGGCAAGCACCAGGAACAAGTCTTCCGGCACCAGGTAATTCAATACCACGCCCAACAGCAAAGCGACGCCCATCACTGCAACCGTCATCCACGGCACACCGAAACGCGACAGTGATGCGAAGCCGGCAGGTGCTTGGCCGTTTTGAGCCATGCCGTACATCATTCGCCCGGCGCTGAAGATGTCGCTATTGATCGCGGATACCGCAGCGGAAATTACAACGATGTTCAACACAGTTGCCGCTGAGCTGATGCCAAGGCCACTGAAGATCTGCACGAATGGGCTACCGTGGCTGCCAATGCTGGACCAAGGGTAAATGGACATGAGCACGAACAGGGTAAGGATATAGAACAGCAGAATGCGCAGAGGCACCGAGTTGATCGCCTTAGGCAGCACGCGCTTCGGGTCCTTGGCCTCGCCTGCCGTGATGCCGATCATTTCGACCCCGCCAAAGGCAAACATCACAACGGTGAACGAAGCAATCATCCCACCCACGCCGTTAGGGAAGAACCCGCCGTGGCTCCACAGGTTCGAGATCCCGGCCACAGTGCCTGCCTCGTCGTTCAGCTGGATACCCAACAGCAGCACTGCACCGCCTGCCACAATCATGGCGACGATAGCGGTCACCTTCAGCAACGACAGCCAGAACTCCATCTCGCCGAACACTTTCACGCTACACAGGTTGAGCGCCCCGATGAAGAATACTATTCCAAGCACCCAGATCCAGGCGGGTGTTTCCGGGAACCACAGCCCCATGTAGACGCCAAACGCCGTCACGTCTGCCAGGCACACCACCAACATGGAGAACGCGTAACTCCAACCTGTCAGAAAGCCAAAATAGCGGCCCAGGTATTGGCTGGCATAGTGGCCGAACGAGCCTGACACCGGGTTATGAACCGCCATTTCGCCAAGGGCGCGCATCATCATGTAAATGGCGGCACCACCTATCAAATAGGCGAGCAACACTGAGGGCCCTGCCAGTTTTATTGCCGATGCCGAGCCATAGAACAGCCCCGTACCGATGGCAGAACCTAACGCCATGAAACGAATATGCCGGGTAGACAGACCCCGCTTCAGCTGTTGTGAAGATTGAGCGCTCATAGATACCTTCTTGATTTTATTATCAGGTCCGCACAACGCAGAGGCTGTGCGTTTTAATCAGGCACGCATTTATTCAATCATCAAACTCTTGGCCACAGCACCGGGAATAGCTCGTGGTTCATCTGGGCGCCGCTGGCCAATTGCGTTTCCAGTCCGGGGAACTGTGGCGAAGTTTTCCACTGGCGCGGCGCGTGAGTGATGTCGTCGCCCAGGAAACGCACCGAGAAGGCACGGCGCCGGCGGTTGCCCCCGACACCTCCAGAAGCGTGCAAGGTCAGCATGTGGAAGAACACGGCGTCGCCTGGGGAAAGCTCCCAGCCGAGGATATTCCAGGCGCTGCGGTCGGCCTCGATATCCGGCAAGTCCGCCAGGCTGCCTTCCGGGAACCATTGCGCCTGGCTGTCGAGGAAGCTGCGTGGCATCAGCCACGGCCCCAGGTGCGAGCCCCCTACAAACTCAAGGGTGGACTCCCGCGCGACGGGGTCGATTGGCATCCACATGCTGCAGTTCTGTCGCCCATCGATGTTGTAGTACGGCTGGTCCTGGTGCCAAGGCGTGCGCTGGCGCGTGTTCGGCTCCTTGACCAACAGGTGATCGTGATAAAGCCGGGCTGTTTCGCTGTTCATGAGTTGAGCGGCAACGCTCCCCACCCGGCTCTCGAAGATGAACTGGCGGTAGGCGGCGATATCGCCCCAGTTGCAGAAGTCCTCGAAGAACCAACCCGGGTCGTCGGGGCGGCTCGCCACTTTGGCGCGCTCGCTTGGGGTTTTCAGGTTCTGTTCAATACCCGTTTCGAGCAGTGCAACTTCTTCAGGCGTGAACAAATGACGCACGCACACAGCACCATCACGCTGAAAAGCATCGATGGTTTCCTGGCTCAATTGAAATTCGGCGGTTTGTTTCATAAGGCACCCTTTAATCTTTTTATTGGGGCAGGCGCACACAAGTTCTGAAGTGAAACAAGCAAGGTGCACAGCGAGTATTGCTTTTCGGCACCAATAGGAAAAGAATATATTTCCTAATTTTGAGTATAGGAAAAAATGATAGGGTTCTCTTTCAGGCAGCTTGAATACTTCGTTGCGGTGGCCGAGCACGGCAGCATCAGCGCTGCTGCCAGAGCCCGGCACGTTTCACAGCCGTCGGTGTCGGTTGCGATTGCACAACTTGAAGAGGCGCTGAATGAGCGGCTCTTCCGCCGCCAGGTCAGCCGCGGGCTGGAGCTGACATCAGCGGGCACGCGTTTGCTGGCCCAGGCACGCGATATCATTAGTATGGCCATCGCCATGAATCAGAAAGCGGACACGGCGCAAGGCTCGCTTCGCGGCAACCTGTCGCTTATTTGCTTCCAGGACCTAGGCCCTTATTACGCGCCGCGGCTGCTCTCGAGCTTTCGCAAGCAGTACCCCGAGGTGGAGGTAACGCTGTTCGAAACGGACCTGGCAGGTGTGCACCGCCACCTGAGCGCCGGTAAAGCGGAGCTTGCGCTTACTTACGACATAGGCCTTGATCCCTCTCTGCCCCGCCAGGTACTGGCGGAGTTGAAACCCTACGCGCTCATCGCCACTGACCATCGCCTGGCCCACCTGGCAGCGATACCGCTGCATGAGCTGGCTCAGGAATGCCTGATTCTTGAGGACATCGCACAAACGCGTGAATACTTCCTGTCACTGTTTTGGGCGCACAACCTGCAACCGCGCACCCAGCAATACACCCAGACCTTCGAGATGCAACGCGGCCTGGTCGCGCATGGCTACGGGGTTGCCTTGTCATGCACCCGCCCCGCCGGCGACCACTGCTATGACGGTACGCCGCTGCTGTGCCGGCCATTACTGGAAGAGGTGTCACCACAAAAAGTGGTGCTGGCCCAGTCAGGCGCCATGCACCCGTCGCCGGTAGCGGAGGCCTTCAAGGGTTGGGTTGCGCGGGAGGTTGCAAGCGGGGCCAAATGAGCTGGCAAGGCCAGATTCCACAAGAAGACAGTTGCTCCCACAGGTTTTTTTGCTGTTTTCAGCCAGGGCAGAATCCTGTGGGGCTATTAATCATGCCCTCTGTCTCGATCTGTGCCCAGAATCAGCTCCATCGATTGCGACACTAACGCTGAACCGTCGCGTAAAGGCTCCGCTATGCCAACAGGGTAGAAACCGCTTGCCTTGTACAAGCGCATCGCCGGGCTATCGGCGATCGTGACACCCAGGCGTACACGTTGCGCACCTTGGTCCATAGCCCAGGTGACTGCACGCTCAAGCAAGGCCCGCCCTACTCCAAAGCCGCGCACATCAGGCGCTACCCACATCTGGAAAAGTTCGACCACGTCCACTTCAATGCCCGACGACTTGCACCACACCAGGCCGCAAACCTCATTGTGCTGCGACGCAAAGAACGCTTGGGCACTGCTGGACGAAGCCATGGCTGAGACGCGGGCCTCCCACTCGCCATCTTCCCTGGCTGACTCGTGCTCATAGGTACTCGCGAAGGCATCCTGCGACTCCCGCAGGGCCCTCAGCCGTATCTTCCGATAAGCTCGCCAATTACTTGCTGTTACAGAATCAACAATCACCATGGCACTTCCATTTGCGGTGTCTCAGCGAGAGACCAAAGAAATGAGCCTACCAAACCTGCAGCAGAAAGAGGAGTACTCTCTCGATAGTCTTTTGCCGGGCGCGAAAATCGTAATATTAACGTCCGAATTTATACGACCGACTACAAGCATACAGCGACGCTAAAATTATCACCTCCCACGTGCCGAACGCTCACCTGATTGCTGACATCTTGCCCATCATCCATTACAAACCTGTAATGGGACAATAGAGAGTCTTCACGATGAACAAGGCCCTCATTACGCTGCTTCCCGCCCCAAGCCATCATCAGACCGCCGGCAATTGAAATGAGCCCAGGGTTCAATTGTATATGTTGGATCAAGGTGAGGCCTGAGAACCGGTCATAATAGATAACCTCAGGGCCAAAGATGGCGATACCCATACCCAGCGCCGCAACTGCAGACCCAATATATATGAGCAACCTACCATAAAACACCTGATCGCCAGCTCGCCCCTCAAGATGAGCCGCATACGCCTCCGAAAAACCAGGGACATTGTAGCTCTGCTCAGCCAGCTTCAAATCTATCTGCCCTATCAGGCACTCTTCTGCACCCCTGTCCATGGTCAACTCCCCGAAAAGAGTCGATCCTAAGCGATCCATGCTAGCTAAAGTGCAGCTCGATCCAACTTCAGAAGTGCCTTACAGCCAAGGTTAACAAGTCCCGCAGGCCCTTCCCACGAATCAAAACACCGACCACCCGATCCGTGAACTCAGCAACTCCAGCGCCGCCATGCCCGCGAGGGAGTTGCCCGCCGCATTCAACTCCGGCGACCAAACGCATACGGTAAATTGCCCGGGCACAATCGCCACAATGCCCCCACCCACACCACTCTTGCCTGGCAACCCCACCCGGTAGGCGAAATTACCGGCTTCGTCATACAGCCCGCTGGTGGCCATGATCGAGTTCACCTGCTGGGCCTGGCGACGGGTGAGGATTTGCTCTTCGCTGTGCTTGCAGAACCCGTCGTTGGCCAGGAAGCAGAATGCCCGGGCCAAGTCCAGGCAGTTCATTTGCAACGCGCAGTAACTGAAGTAACTGCGCAGCACCTGCTCCACCTCATTGTGGAAGTTACCAAAGGACTGCATCAGGTAAGCCATGGCCGCGTTGCGCGCGCGGAACTGGTATTCCGAATCCGCGACGCGGGCATCGATGGAAATGTGAGGGTTGCCCGAAAGCCGTCGAACAAAATCACGCATCGACAATGTGGGTGCAGCAAAGCGTGACTGGTTGATATCGCAGATCACCAACGCGCCGGCATTGATAAAGGGGTTGCGCGGGCGCCCGCGCTCGAACTCCAGCTGCACCAGCGAGTTGAACGGCTGGCCTGAAGGCTCATGGCCAAGCCGCTCCCAAATGGCTTCACCTGAATGGCCAATTGCCTGAACCAGGCTGAACACCTTGGAAATACTCTGCACCGAAAAAGGCACCATCGCGTCGCCTGCGCAGTAATGGCTGCCATCGTTGCTATACACCGCGATGCCCAACTGCTGCGCCGGTACGTCGGCCAGCGCAGGGATGTAGTCAGCCACTTTGCCCTTGCCGATCAAGGGGCGTACTTCTTCAAGAATCTCGTTCAACAGCGTTTGCATGAAAGGCCCTGGCTCAATCCCCTTCAGACGTCGGTAAGGGGTCGCATGCTTGACGAAGACTGAACGGCATAGATCACATATTCGGCAAGAAACGCATGTGCGCCACACAGCCCACTGTGTGCGCGGCGTCACGTTCCGGAAAGCGCTAGCACATGCGTACTATTCTCAGCGCGGCAAGGGCTTGCCGATACTCCCAGCGTTAATCCGTTGCACATATGGAACGCCAATGCCCTCAGGGCTGGCAGCCACTTGCGTGGCATCTAATGGAGTATCTGGAGTCGCTATGAATCCCCTTTTCCGACTATCCCCGCTGACGTTTGCGATCAGCCTCGCCCTGCTGCCGAGCGCCCACGCAGCTGACTACATCCTCGACAGTGGCGAGGACACCTTCAGCAGCGACCGCGCCTACGATGGCACGGTGTCGCTGCGCCCAGGCAACGGCGTGCCCGCCAGCCTGACCATCAATAATGGCGCCGAACTCACCAGCAAAGGTGGGCGAATCGGTGGATCGTCCACCAACAACCAAGCCAGTACGGCCATGGCGACTGTCACGGTCCAGGGCCCAGGCACCCGCTGGGTGGTGCCCCGTACCACTGCCGTGCTAGGTAACACCATCGTGGTCGGCGGCGCCGGCCAGGGCACGCTCAACGTGCTCGACGGCGGCCAGGTATTGGTGCGCGACCTGCAACTCAGCGACAACGGCAACGCCGGCAATGCGCTGTCACGGGCGAACCTGCTGGTCAGTGGCCAGGGTGCGAAGGTGGATGCAGCCAACGTGACCTCGGGCGGCGTGTTCCTTTACGACTCGCGCATTACCCTGCGCGATGGCGGGCAGCTTGCCAGCGAACGTGTGGCCATCAACTCGATCAGCGACCTGTCCGGCGCCAACACCCGTTGGGACAACACCGGCACCTTCAGGAACCGCAACGACCTCAGCCTGAGCAACGGCGCGGTGCTGACCAGCGACTCGATGGAGCTGGGCTCGGCCAACCTCAACCGCAACACCGTGGTGAGCGTGTCCGGCGAAGGCACGCGCCTGGCCACCCGCGCGATGACCTTGGGCACCACCACCTCCAGCACCAACCTGGTGCTGGCCAACGGCGCCGAACTGAGCAGCACCGAGGGCATCGACATCAGCGTGCTGACCAGCATCAACTCGGCCGCACGCGGCACCCTCAGCATCGGGGGCGGGGTTGTGCGGGACGACAGCCGCACCGATATCGACGCCCTCACGGCCAGCGCCGCACAGGCCGCCGGCCGCCTCGACCCGCAAACGGCGATCCGCTTCGGTGCCGGTAGCGGCGCGCTGGCGCTCAACCACACCGACAGTGACCTGCAACTGAGCAACAGCATCAGCGGTGCGGGCCGCGTTTACGCCTTCAGCGGCAACACCACCCTGAGCGGCGACCTGACCGGGCTGTCCGGCAGCACGGTGGTGCGTGGCGGGCGCCTGGTGCTGGCTGGCGATGTCGATCAGAGCAACCCACGCGGCACCTCGCTGCTGAGCGTCGGCAACGGCACCCTGGTGGTAAACGGCACCGTGGGCCACACCGACGCCTCCGGCAACTACAGCAACCGCGCCCAGGTGCTGGCCGGTGGCGTGCTGGCCGGTAACGGCCAGGTCGGCACTACCCAGGTGGCCTCGGGCGGTACCCTTTCGCCGGGTGAAGGCGCGCTGGGCACCCTGTCGATCAAAGGCGACCTGGACATGGCCGACGGCTCGCGCTACGCCGCAGACATCGCCGGCAATGGCGGCGCCGACCGCGTCAACGTCAGCGGCACCGCGACCCTGCGTGGCACACGGGTCGATGTCACCACGCTCAACGAGGCGCAAAGCTACCAGACCGGGCAAACCTACACGCTGCTGGCGGCCCAGGGCGGTGTAGTGGACGGTGCAGCCGCCGGCACGGCCTATGCCCAGGCCTTCACCAACTCGGCGTTCCTCAACGTCAGCCTGCAGCGCACGGCCAACGAACTGAACCTGACCATCGCGCAGAAGACCACTCCCCCTGTTGAGCCACCGGTCGAACCACCCGTAGAGCCGCCGGTGGAGCCGCCTGTAGAACCCCCGGTGACGCCTCCGGTGGAGCCGCCTGTCGAGCCACCGGTGCAGCCCCCGGTAGAACCGCCTGTAGAACCACCGGTACAGCCCCCCGTCGAGCCACCCGTGCAGCCCCCCGTACAACCACCGGTGCAGCCGCCAGAAACGGGCGGGCCTGGCACCCCCGGCATCTTCCAGACCGTGGCGCAAACCGAAAACCAGTGGAACACCGCAGGCGCACTGAGCGTGCTGCAGCAGAGCGGCGACCCGCTGCGCCTGTACAACAACCTGCTGGTGCTGGATGCCGACAGCGCGCGCAATGCCATCGACCAGCTCTCCGGCGACTACCACGCCAGCACCGGCACCGCGCTTATCGCCAACAGCCAGGTGGTTTCCGGCGTGCTGGGCACTCGCCTGCGCGACCTGTTCGACAGCACGACCGTGCGCATGCCGCTGGGTGCGTCGAACCTCATGCCCACCACCCCTGAAGCGCAGGGCGGCGCCTGGGCGCAAGTCTTCGGCAACTGGTCGAAGCTGGACGGCAACAACGGCGCTGGCGGCCTGCACCAGAAAACCGGCGGCGTGCTGATTGGCGCCGACGGCAGCATCAACCCGGACTGGCGCGCCGGCGTGTACGGTGGCTACAGCCGCACCAAGTTCGATGCCGACGACCGCGATGCCAAGGGCCACAGCGACAACTACCACCTGGGCCTGTACACCGGTGCCCAGCTCGATGCCCTGCGCCTGAGCGCAGACGTCGGCTACACCTGGCACAAGCTGGACAGCAAACGCAACGTGGCCTTTGCCGGGTTCAACGACCACCTGAAGGGCAAGCGCGACGCCAACACGCTGCAGGCCAGTGGCGAAGCGGCTTACCGCATCGGCCTGGGCGCGGTGGCGCTGGAGCCGTTCGTGGGCGTGGCCTACGTGAAGTACGACGCCGACAGCTTCCGTGAAAAAGGCGGTGCGGCAGCCCTGGACGTGTCCAGTGAAAAGCAGGACACCTGGTTCTCGACCGTAGGCATGCGCGCTTCAACTCGCACCCGCGTGGCTGACCACGACACCCAGTTCTATGGCTCACTGGGCTGGCGCCGGGCCTATGGCGACCTGGACCCGAGCAGCACCCAGGCCTTTGCCGGTGGGCCGGACTTCGCGGTGCAGGGCATTGCCCAGACGCGTAACGTGGCGATGACCGAAGTGGGGGCGAAAGTGCAACTGAATCGCCAGACCGAGGTGGGGCTGTCGTATCAGGGGCAATTCGGTTCGGACGCCCGCTTCCACTCGGTGAATGCGGGGGTTACGGTTCGGTTCTGATGCTTATTGGTAGGGCTGTAGATTTGCAGTGCCTGTGAGATCGAGCGCCGCCCGCGCGGCGCATCGCGAGCTGCGCTCGCTCCTACGTTTGTTTCGGGCCAATTATTCCTGTGGGATTTGTGCGCGAACGCCTTGGCGCACGGCGCTATATCGCGTCGTACAATCAAGGCGGTCGCGCGCGCCTGCCACAGGCGTTACTGGCCCGAAACAAACGTAGGAGCGAGCGCAGCTCGCGATGCGCCGCGCGGGCGGCGCTCGGTCTCACAGGCGCTGCAACTACCAAGACGAACACCTGCAACCTTCATCTACCGGGCATATTTCTTGGCCCCGGCCACACAGATCACAGCCCCCAGCGTCACCACAAGCATCATCCCGCTGACGTGCTCATGCAAAAGCAACGCTGCCAGCCCAAGCCCCATGAACGGCTGAACCAGTTGCAGTTGGCCCACCGCCGCAATCCCACCCTGAACCAGCCCTCGGTACCAGAACACAAACCCGATCAGCATGCTGAACAGTGAAACGTAACCGAAGCTGAACCACGCTGGGGCGCTGACTTTGGCGAAGGCATCAGCCGCGGGAAAATTAGCGATGGTCAGCAGCAGCATGAACGGCAACGCCACAAGCAATGCCCAACTGATCACCTGCCAACCACCCAACGTGCGCGACAGACGCGCCCCTTCCGCATACCCCAACCCACACACAACCACCGCCGCCATCATCAGCAGGTCGCCCAGCAACGACCCCTCGCCGCCATTCATCAACGCATAGCCAGCGACCAGCCCGGCACCTGTGAACGAGAACAACCAGAACAGCGGCCGAGGCCGCTCACCACCCCGCAAAACGGCAAACCCTGCGGTGCAAAGCGGCAGCAGCCCGACAAAAACAATGGAATGGGCAGAAGTGACATGCTGCAGGGCCAGTGCCGTCAGCAGCGGAAAGCCGATAACAACGCCAAGCGCTGTTAACGCCAATGACGACAAATCACCCCGCTGCGGCCGAGGCTGGCGCAGCACGATCAAGAAGAGCGCACCCAACAAGGCGGCGATGGTTGCCCTGGCACAGGTCAGAAACGTGGGTTCGAAGTCTGCCACTGCCACACGGGTTGCCGGTAACGAGCCCGCAAAAATTGCGACGCCTATGAAGCCGTTGAGCCACCCGCTTGTTGTTTTTTCCATCGGTAAGTCCTCGATAATCCGGTGTGCAGTACAGCACTGACGGGTTCACCAAGGCCATGTACAATCCAATACAGTTCAACCGAACTGTTATGCATACAAAACCAGCACAGTTGAGGGAACAATGAAACGCAGCGGCTCGCGAATTCAAACGGTCATGGCTGAAATCCAGTCCAGGATCGCCTCTCGCACCTACACGCCCGGTGCAAGAATCCCTTCCGTCCGCGCCATGGCCCAAACCATGCAAGTCTCGGTTTCTACCGTGCTGGAGGCCTACGAACGCTTAATGGCAGAGGGCGTTCTCAGTTCCCGCCCCGGCTCCGGCTTTTACATAGCAGGGCCAGTGGCGCCATTGGCGCTGACCGAATTTGGCCCCAGGCTGGATCGCGTCGTCGACCCACTGTGGATCTCGCGCCAATCGCTGGAAACCTCCCTCGATGCATTGAAACCCGGGTGCGGTTGGCTACCGCCCTCCTGGATGTACGAAGCGGGTGTGCGCAAAGCGCTTCGACACGTTGCCCGCGCTGACGCTTCAAGACTGACGGAGTACGCGTCACCGCTTGGCTATCCGCCACTCCGGCAATTCTTGACGCGACGGCTGGCGGGCATTGGGGTAGAAGCCCCGCTTGAACAGATCATGCTCACCGAGTCCGGCACCCACGCCATCGACCTGATTTGCCGTTTTCTGCTGGAGCCGGGCGACACGGTGCTGGTGGACGACCCCTGCTACTTCAATTTTCACGCACTGCTGAAGGCCCACAGGGTGAACGTGGTGGGCGTGCCTTACACGCCGACCGGCCCGGACATCGATGCATTCGGCGCGGCCCTGCTCGCGCACGCGCCCCGGTTGTACATCACCAATTCCGGCATCCACAACCCGACCAGCGCTACCTTGTCGCCGGTCACGGCACACCGGCTGCTGAAGCTGGCCGACACCAGCAACCTGGTGATTGTCGAAGACGACATTTTCGGCGACTTCGAGCATACCCCCGCGCCACGCCTGTCTGCGTTCGATGGCCTCGCCCGTGTCATCCAGATCGGCAGCTTTTCCAAAACCATCTCCGCCTCAATCCGCTGCGGCTACATCGCTGCACGTGGTGAATGGATCGAGGGTTTGGTCGACCTCAAGATCGCAACCACCTTCGGCGGTGGGCGCCTGGCTGCGGACATCATCCATCACGCGATTACCGATAGCGGGTACCGCAAACACATGGAGAGTGTTCGCCTACGGTTGGCCGAGCACATGGACAAAACGGTAACCCGGCTTCAGGCGATTGGCATCAAGCCCTGGATCATTCCCCAGGCAGGCTTGTACGCCTGGTGCCAACTGCCCCAAGGCAAGGATGCCGCAACGCTGGCCAGGGCCTGTTTGAATGAAGGTGTAGTGCTGGCGCCCGGAAATGCGTTTAGCCAGTCCATGACTGCGGGAGATTTTCTCCGGTTCAACGTTGCGCAATCGGGTGACGCCAGAATCTATGAAGTGTTGAAACGAGCCCTGGGTGCCTAGTTGAGAGAGCCCGACGGCTGAGGCCTGGCGGGAAGGTAAACATGCGACCTGGCCAGGGTGGCCTGGGTTCATTCAAAGCAACTGAGCTGAACTTTGCCGTGCCTGCACGGCCTTCCCTTGAAACGGGAGGACGCGTGATGAACCCATCGAGAGTGCTACATGCCACGATCATCTGCCTGCAGGCGGGCAAGGTATTGCTTGTACGCAAGCAAGCGCCGGAATGGTCACTGCCAGGCGGCAAGATCGACCCTGGCGAAACCCAGCTAGACGCCGCACGCCGTGAGTTGCAGGAAGAAACCTGCCTGCCACTCAGCGATGCGCAGTTTCTGGGCCACCACATACTTGAAGCGGAAGAGCACTGGTTGTACCGCATGGCTGTACCGCCATCCCGGGTTCCCCAGCCATCCCACGAGATCGTGGAGTGCCGCTGGTTCCACATTCAGGAGTTACCCCAGCTCCAGGTGAAGCCGAGCAACGTCGAGCTGCTGCGGCGAGAAGGGTTCATCGCCGTCAAAGGGTGACAGCGGCTGGCGAGACAGTGACGCTATGGCGACGGATTCTTCACAGGGTTTTCACATACGCTCAGGCACGCTTCAACCATCCCTACGTGATAGACCTTGCCCGCCTCGGCGGGCTTTCTTTTGTGCGCGATTAGCCACTTAATGCGGTGCGGCAAGTTGGTCACACCTGCATCAAGACGAAGCTTTGTGCGCCCCAGGCCAGGTAACAGCCTGCGCCACGATCACATCCTTGCCATTGAACGTAAGCGCAGGCCCGCCATGGAGTTGGTACCCCAGCTTCAAGGCGTCGCTGACCCTATGGCAAAAGGAAGCGTCATCGGGGCCCGTCAGCACCCGGTAAATCGGTAGCCCATCCGGTGGTTGAGTCATCTGTTCGGTCCTTGCAGAAGTTGGTGAGTGTTCCCAGCGTACCCTGAACGACCAAATTTCGGCCACGAGCCAATCCACTATCCCTGTGGGACCGGGCCGCGAAGCAGACGACGCGGTTGATGGCACCGGCTTCGCCGGTGTTCGCGGCCAAGGCCGCTCCCACAGGGATAGCACCAGCTTGCGAGCGGCGCAGCACCTGTGGGAGCGGGTTCACCCGCGAACACCGGCAAAGCCGGTGCCATCCACAGCGTTACTTTCCCCGCAGTGCGCAACCGAGATCACCCTTTACATCCCAAACCGGAGACATGGTTTGCACATTGGAGCCCTGAACGCGGGATGACATGTAAACCATCTCCCCGTTCTGCATCTTCTGCATGTACGTGCAAGCCAGTCACCCTCAAATTGGTTATCCTGCCCAAAAGCCCAGCCCCCAGCGGCCGCCTACAACAATAAATCCTGCCTTGCCCCCAGGGAGTAACCGCATGGAATTCTGGCCATTACGCCCCTCCACTACCGACTTGCGCCTGAGCATCGAGCAAACCGCCAACCTGCTCTCCCGCACGACCGAAAGCCACGGCAAGCTGCTGGCCGCCGACATGCTGAAACTGGTCAGCGCCCACGTGCCCCTGGCCCAATGCACCCTCTTCGCCTACAGCCCAAACCGCAGCCCGCAAGTCATCTCTTTCGCCGACCGCGCACGCATGCTCGAGCTACCCAGAATCTCCAGCAACTACGCCGAACGCTTCTACAGCCTGGACGGCAACCAACAGGCGATGAGTACGCCCCCTGCTCTGCCCACAGCCGACCGCATCATGGTGCAACGCCAAGGCATCGAAGACATCACCCACCGCGACTACCGACGCGTCTGTTACGAGCTGCCGCAAATTTCCGAACGCGTTGCGCTGCTGACCCAGTGCGACGGCAACCGCTGGCTATCGGTGAATTTCTACCGGGGGCGTGAACACGGCCGCTTTTCGGCCCACGAGATCAACGTCATCGAATCAGTTGCCCCGCTGATCGTACAAATCTCGCGCCTGCATTACCGCGCCTATCTCGAAGCCAACGAAATGCCGGCGCTGCTCAGTGAACGGGTTGTCAGCCTGTACCCGGAACTGACCCGGCGTGACCAGGAGCTGCTGCAATTGATGCTGGCTGGGTGTGAGGTTGAGGGCATTAGCGTGAGCATGGGTATTCAGCTCTCGAGTGCGGCTACGTATATCAAGCGGCTGTATCGCAAGCTGGGGGTTTCTGGGCAGCGAGAGTTGTTGGCGTTGGCTACGCAGCGCAAGTGGTCGGGGCAGGTTCAGGCAAGCTCACCCGTTTTAAGCAGGCCCAATTAATGTTTCATCATCTTTATGTATCCTGACGATATGAGTAACCGGGCGGGGGCGCGCGACCATTACACCGCAACTGCCCACCGACAGCTCGCCGCTTTCTAGTCCAGCCCACAATTTTTCGCAAAGCCGAAGGAGTCACCACGCGTCAAGGGCATGAAGACGTTGAATCTGATGCCTGTACTCACACACTAACTGATATCCCGTACTCGCGGTCCCGGTTATCAGCCCAGCTACCACTGCGCAATCTGCCTCGACGTACTGCTCCCACTCCGCCTGTGCCTTTGGCAGCATGGCCGGAACCGCTCTGGGGAGTATTTCCGCTTCGGCGTCCTGCTGAATCCTATCAAGTTTCTGCTGGTACTTCTGTTTAACGGCTCGGTTAGCCGCTTGCAGCATCGCGAGCGCGCACCTTTCGCTGTCATTCGTTGTGCGCGTGTGCGGGTTCCTCAAACACCGCTTCCATTCGGCCTCCAGCCCTGCCGCGAACTGGCTCACTGCCTGAGCCAGCATTTCTTCCCGGCCAACATCAGCTTGGGCAAGTTCCATCGCCAGCATAGCCGCCACAAAAGCTGCTTTGAACGCACTTTTCACAGATCTCATTCCTTGAGGTGAAATATAAGACGCCATGGTGTCGGAGCTGCATGTGGAGCACAACAGGCACCTCTATGAAGCCATCTGATACGCGTCTAGGACCCGAGCGCCACGCAGGACACTTAATAGGGAATTTTCGGCCAGCGGGAGTTGTTGGCGCTGGCTACGCAGCGCAAGTGGTTGGGGCAGGTGCACTGACACCCGATCATCGTCCAGTGCAAACAGCCCCTGCGCCCAGGTTATTTTTCAAACTTGAAACGCTGGTCGAACACTGTCTGCTCAGCCACCGTCACCGTGCACTGGCGGGCCACTTCAACCGGCAACATTGGCCCCAACAACGGATACATCGCCTTGTAAAACACCTCATCGCAAGCGGCATCCTTTACGAACGGCTGGGCGTTACCGGCCGCGTCGGCGGTAATCCGGCAGCCTGCCACCAACTCGGCGGGCAACTCGTTCAAGGCCACCGTTTTCCCGTGGAGCTTCTGTATATCGACCACCCCATTGCACGCGACTCTCGCCGGGCCTTCCTTGAGGTTTTTTGTGAAATCAACACGTTTATAGTCGGTACCTGCGAACAGCACCTGATCGTTGACCCTCACTCGATATTCGGAGGGTTTGAGAACGGTAGACTTGATGCAGAACTGCGTGGAAACGGGTTTTCCATCGACCTCGGCGTTAGCCGTTTTGCAGCCAGGGTTGGCCTGGGTGAAGGCATCGGGCGAGCTGGCGCAACCGGCCAGGGATAGTAGGCACGCGCCCAACAGCATTTTATTCATGTGACTTCCTGTGCTTGAGTAAACGCCGCCTGCTGGCGGCTTCGGGAGCCGATCATATCAGCTGAAGAGATGGCAAAAGGCCCAGCTCGCAGAGCAAGCACGCTCCAGAGGTACGCTAAAATTCACAGGGTCTCACGCACCTCTGCCAGTCCCGACCTCATCCATGAAGTCCGCAAGATACGCCTCAAGCCGCGCATGCCGCTCAGCCGCAAGGCGAGCCCCTTCGCAGGTTCTAAAGCCGGAAGCGAGCTTGAGCAGCTTGGTATGGAAGTGCTCGATCGCATACGTCGCATCCTGATACTCCCGCCCTCGCGCAGTGGGGTTCTCGAAATCGTACAGCGCCGATCCCATTCGCCCGGAAACGTAAAAGCACCGGGCGATGCCCACTGCACCTATGGCATCCAGGCGATCACTGTCCTGAAGAATTCTGGCCTCAAGGGTGAGCGGTTCGAAGCCAGCCGAGTAGCTGTGGGTTTTGACTGCATGCGCCACCTGCTCGATACGTTGCGATGGCCAGCCCATGCCAGTCAAGATTGAAGTCGCCTTGTGTGCCGACAGCGTTGACGCCTGCCCGCGCAAGGGCGAATTCTTTTCTACAGCGACACAGTCATGCAGCAGCGTCGCTGCAAGCAGCACTTCCAGGTCACCGCCTTCAACGCGCTGTATCCGTCGCGCGTTGACCCACACGCGATGGAGGTGGGACAGGTCGTGGGAGCCGTCTGGTTGATCATCTGGCAAATGCTTCAGCAGGTCAGCGGCTAGGCGCTGGAAAGGGGCAAAAGCTTCGTTTGTCATCGTGGGTACGTCGTTGGGATGTCGTGACTGCCGGCGAACCCTTCATCGATCTGGACGAGTACATCCAGCGCGCCATGGCAATCCAGCAGCGCCACTTGGCAAAGTACATCCAGAACAAAGCCGAGCGAGGGGCCAGCTTCTTCAATTTTCTGCGCAAACTCCACCAGGCCGATCAACCCATAGGTATCGCCAGGGCCAACCTCTTCAGCTTCGCATGGCAGAAAGGGTCACCCATGCGCTGGCGTCATTTCGAAGACCTCACGAAAGTATCCAAGCGCTTGCTCGAAGCGCAAATCACCATACTTCGCCCAGACATCATCGTGTTCGCCAACGGCGCGAGCAGTGCCCACATACGGCATCAATTCTTCCCGCACAAAGGCGAACTCAGCGTTTGCAACGACTTGGGTGACTACCGTGCGCAAGGCATACCGGTAAAGCAGCTGTGGCGCTTCCGCCTGCATGGCTCGATACAGTGCTATCGCATCCAGCCCCCGAGCAGCGTCAGTGCCGGCTCACGCGCAGCACGTCGCTTTCTTCTGGACCAGATACTCCTTGGCAACCAGCCGAATGATCAAACCCACCCGGGCCAACCGCACGGTTGATGAACGCCTATCTATCCACTGAGTAAATTTTTTGTCAGTTTTATGTAAATAATTTTACACACTTTATTCCAAATGGTTCTCATTTGCGTTAACGTCCCGCCTCGATTTCAACCCTACCGATCGACAAGGACTGTTACGCAATGCTGCCATGCCCTCCGTTCTCCCGTGCCCTGCTCACCGTTGGATTGCTTGCCGCGGCTGCAGCGCAAGCCGAGGAACCCCTCGAGCTCGAGCCGCTTCCCGCCACCGAACTGCAGGCCTCCTTCGTCACCGCCACAGGGGGCGGTACGGATGTACGAGATGCGCCAGCCAGTGTCAGTGTCATCACTCGGGAAGAGATCGAACGCCAGCCTGTCTACGACCTCAACACCCTCCTACGCCGCATCCCTGGCGTGACAGGCGGTTACGGCCCGGTGGGCGAGCAGTCGAAGATCAAGCTACGAGGCCTTGACGACAAATACACCTTGATCTTGGTGGACGGGAAACGCATCGGTAGCTCCGCCGACACTAATTACCGACGTGATCTGGGTCGCCAGGACATCAACTGGATTTCGCCGAACATGATTGAGCGAATCGAAATCGTGCGCGGGCCGATGTCTTCGCTGTATGGCTCAGACGCCATGGGTGGCGTCATCAATATCATTACCCGCAAGGTATCCCGTGAGTGGAGTGGGTCGCTCAACGTAAACACCACGATGCCGGAAGACTCCGACCGTGGGCAGACCAACCAAACCAGCATTAACTTGTCCGGCCCTGTCACGAACGCCATCGGCCTGCGCCTGGGCGCCAATGTCACTCGACGCGCTGCCGACGAGGCCGCGCCTCGCCTCGACGCAACGGGTGACTTCGTTTACAACGACGGCGCCGGCGGTTCCAAAGACCACAGCGTCAACGCTTTGCTCAATTGGCAAATTAATGACAACCATGAGTTGTCCTTTGAGGCCATCCACGGCGTGGAGCGTTCGTGGTCGTCAAAGAAAACTTTCGGTGATTGGGGGGATACCGTAGGTGAAGCTTTCGGCGCCGGACGCCTGACGCGCGACAGTTTCGTCGTATCTCACCATGGCGACTGGGGCTTTGGAACCTCGCGTATCGACGCTTACTTGAATAAATTCGACAATGACATCGGCGAGGGCAAGGCCAACTCGGAAGAAAAAATTGTCGAGGGCAGCCTTAATATCCCGTTCGAACTGTTGGTCAACCAGCGCCTGACCGTGGGCGGCCAGTGGAAACGAGAACAGCTGACCAACACTGACACGCTGGGCACGGTGCCCGTGGATTACCAAGGTGCAACAGTGGGAGGGTCGGAGCTTGAAGGTGACTATTCCGCGCTGTTCGTCGAGGATGAATTGTTCCTGCTCGATAACCTATCGCTGACCCTGGGCAATCGCTTCGACCACAGCGATGAATACGGTAACCACAATAGCCCACGCGCTTATGTGGTCTATCACCCTCATCCTGACTGGACAGTGCGCGGTGGGGTGTCGCGCGGGTTCCGGGCCCCCAGTTTGAAAGAAGGCAGTGCGGGCGCAGCGACCAACTCTGGCGGTCGCGGCTGTACCTCTCTACGCCCGCTTGGCTATGTTACCGGTAGTTGCTGGATGGCAGGCAACCCAAACCTGCGCCCGGAAATCAGTACCAACAAGGAAATCGGCGTTTCATTCGACCACGACGGCTGGGAGGCCAGCCTCACGTACTTCCATACCGACTTCAAGGACAAAATTGAATATGCACCTCTGGGGTATTTCCAGGGCCGCTGGTGGACCATGCTGGAGAATGCGGACAAAGCCCGCACCCGCGGCTGGGAAGGCAGCACCAAGGTGCCGTTGTGGGAAAATGCCAGCTGGCGCACCAACGCAACCTACATGCTCGAAAGCCGCAACCTGTCGACCGGTCAAGATCTGATCAGTTCGCCGAAGCTCTCGTTGTTCAGTGCAATCGATTGGCAGATCAGCGAGCGGATCGGTACCGAGCTTTCGGCTCAGCATGTGGGCAAGCAACGCGGACTAGGCTCAGACTTCGTCAAGTCGTACACCACCTATGATCTGACCGCAAACTGGGCGGCCACCAACTGGTTAACCCTGAACGCCGGCGTGCAGAACTTGCTGGATGAAGACCCACGTGATGACTCGACCAGCTTTTACGTGCCCGGTCGGGCGTATTTTGTTGGGGTAACCACCTACTTTTAAGTTGAGCGAACCGCAACTGCGCTCACCTGAATTTACAGTTGAGCGCGCCTGAACGTGTTTGCAGGCATGCGGGATGGGTGGGCCGGGATTCCCAGTAAAACCAGAAAGGCACTCGCCACCTTCAACCACTGCTATCAAGGCTTCATCAGCGGCTCGATGCCGATCCATCTTTTCACCGGGTGATAACACAGCTGCAAGGGCGGAATTTCCACATTTCGCCCCTGCACCTGCAGGCTACCCATGTTGATCGTCCACTCGGAATCAGCGTTCAGTTTGTCCGTCTGGAAGATCACATAAGCCGAGCCGTAGCGCTTGTTGTTGGTGATCCTGGGAATCATCCGGTGCACTTCATCGCTGTTGATGTCGTACGGCGATGGCCTGGCAGCCCGCTCATTCACAGACGGAAAGTCGTAGATATCGTTGAGGCCCACGTACACCTCAGGCCGTGCATTCAGGCGTGAGCCGTCTTCAAAAGTGATGTAGGCCTGACGGCTGTCGTAGAGCACCGGGATTGGCGGTTCGCCACGCTTGAAATCGGTCGACGGGCGCTGGCGGTCCTTGTTGTAGGCGATCATCTGCACGAAAAATTCCGCGCGTGGGTATTTCTCGCCCGGGTACTGCACGTGCAGGCCTTGCTCGTAGCGCTTTTCGCCCCATTGGGCGGCGTGGTCGTAGAGGTAGGTTTCCAGGTAGAGGGTGGTTTCGCCTTGCGGGCCTGGGACTTTGAACTGGAATTCGGATTCGCAGAGGTCCGCGTAGGCGGCGCGTTCGCGTTTCCAGGGTAGACAGGCGGTTAGTGAGGCGGTGGCCAGCAGGAGCAGGAGGGAGGTGGCGCGTTTGATGTTGATCATGACCTGCCTTGGTCTGGGTGCGAGAGGGGCAGTTTCGAGGGCTGAGGGGCGGAAGTCCATGGTGACCGTTTGACATCATCGGGATGTGGCTGGGTGCTGGGATGAGGGAGTGGTTTGCTTTTGAGGGCGTTGACGCGTTGACGCGTTGACCGAGCGCTGGTTAACGCGTCAAACGAAGAGACCTCGGGGCAACCTCGCCATGAAGCGTATACACCACCCGCGTAGGAATGGCATTTAGCCATTTCTTGTATTGATCTGTTGCACGACTTTGGCGACGATAGGAAATTTCCTACATCTTTCAGCGACAAAGGGCGGCACGGATGGCGATCAAAGCTGTATCGAAGGAGCGAATCGACGAGGCCTTGCGGCTCTTTGACAGCGATTTGAGGACGAGGAAAGAGTGGCAAGGCTGGGAGGACAACCAAGCGCACCGTTATGCCATCGACGTGGATGGCATTAAGTACCCGGCTAAGAAAATTGTCTCACTTGCGACCGGTGTGCCCGTTGGCGAGTTTTCGGGGGGCAATCCCACCAACGGCTACCTAGAGAAGCGTGGCTTCAAAGTCGTCCAGCTGCGCGGGGATGTTGAGCTTCCTCTGCAGTTCACGGTTGGGGGTGTTTACGATCGAAGAACAGAGATCAATGGACCGTTTGGCGGTAGCCGACAGAGTGGCATTGCAGCATCCGCCACGCATCCCGCAATTTTTCTATTTACGGGCGACAGCGGCGAGCAATATGGCTATGCCGATCATTGGGAGGACGGCGCTTACCTCTACACGGGGGAAGGCCAGCGTGGCCCTATGACATTGATCCGTGGTAATCGGGCTATCGCTGAGCATGCTGAGACAGGCCGTGCGCTGCATCTATTTCAACTGCTCGGGAAAGGAAAAGGTAATCGCTACCTTGGAGAGTTCTCTTGCGCGGACATCCTTGAACGGACCCAGCCAGATGTTGAAGGTAACGACCGCACCGCGCTCGTATTCAGGTTAGTCCCTGTGCGTGATGCACAGCCGCTAATTGAGGCTGAGCTGGATAATGCAGCCGATTTTCCTGCCACGTTGGATGCCGCACGGTTAGCTGCCCTTGCGGCATGCAAGCCTGTTACAGACGAAGCCCCTCGATCAGCGCCACGCAATCTTTATCAACGCAGTCAGAAGGTAGCCCGCTACGTTGCAATGCGAGCGAAAGGCTTGTGTGAATGCTGCCAAAAGCCAGCGCCATTTTTGAAGAGAGATGGAACCCCGTACCTTGAACCTCATCATGTTAATCGACTATCCGATGGGGGGCTCGACCATCCTCGCTACGTTGGAGCGATATGCCCGAGCTGTCACCGCGAAATTCACTCCGGTATGCACGGTGCGCTGCTCAATGAGTCGTTGAAGCAGCGATTGATAGCGATTGAAGGTTGACGAGTACGCCAGGGCGTCGAAGATACCGCCCACCTCAACTACTAATGCATCTGCCGCAAGCTGCCGCAAATCCCCGAATACGCGGCCCTAAGACAGTGATTCAGTTTCGAGGCCTGGGTGGCGGTTAACCATGCTGACCGTTTGACATCATCGCGAGACGCAGATTCTGTAACTGAGCATGCGAAAAATCAGAAATAGCCCCTTCCTTGTAGGCCAATTCCCAAAGATAATCCCTGCGCCAGATTTCCGTTGCGCATGGTCAACGTGGGTTCTAGTCTCGGCTGGTCGCTGCCAAATCAGCGACCGGTTTTGACAGACCGCTGACGTTGTCCTCATGCGCACGCTTTCATGGCGGCTGTACGTGCGGGCACCCTATGGTGCGCCGAGTGCCAACGTCTCGGTCTGTCAACCCGCGTACAGCTGCCACCTTCTTGTTTGACAGCAAGGACGAGGTAGCTCCACTTTCTTACGTTGGAGTTACACGATGCTAAAGATCGTCCCAGCCCCACCCCACAAGACTCTCTGCCTTGAAGACACCTTGATCCAAGCCACGGATTACGCGCTATGCGCGGCGACCGTCGTGCATCAGGCGATGCTTCTGCAGCCCAAATCGCCTGCGTCGATTCTGATGATGGCCTCGATGCACGAATTGGAGACGCTGCGAGCTTTACTTGAGACCGCGTTGGTTCAGCTACAGATGCCCGGTGAACCGAGAACCTTGCACTGAGACCTAACTGATTGTGTCGCCTGGGCTCAGCGTTTCACTGGTAAGCCAGGCCCTCACAATGCTCTGTGCTACGCCGCAGATCTTGGCGCTTGTTCAGCAGCTGTGGGGGGATTGCTAGCGATGACGCCAGCCCAGATCCTAGAGATTTCGGGGAGATTGAACAATGTCTACAGAAGAAACCGAATTCACCGTCGGCAAAACCACCTTCTACCAAGGTGAAAACCAGACCCATCCCCTCTTCCGCATCGAAGCCGGCATTCCTTGCCAGAGCGCCCGTGAACAGGCTTCGGAGCTAATGGGTTATGCACGGGATATGACCCTGGACGGCTTGATGGAAGACAAACCCCAGTTGATCTGGGCCTCGCATTACCTCTGCGCTTTGGCCAAGGCGCTGATGGATGATGCTGAGCTAGGCATGATGCGCTGAATTGCCGATTCCGCACCGGATGCTTTCAAGACTGGACTCCAATCCCGGTTTTGAAGGCAATCTGGCTACGCGGTATGTTTACCGAATTTCGTACAGAACGCTACCCCAGCGATGTCCTCGGCAGGAGCCAAGACCTACGAATATTGATTCCGACTTCATCGTCAGTGTGCGCTTAGGTGTCCACACAGAATTGTTAACCTATCGTCTGCGTAACATACCTTTCAATTCATCAACGCTGAGAGTCATGTCCCGCTTGCGGTGGACTACCGAATGACAATTGGCGCACAGGGTCACTAGATCCGTCTCAGGGTTCACCGTCTGCTCCCCACCAAATTGCGAGATGGGTACTACGTGGTGAACGTGAATGAAGCCGTTCGCGTGCTCACCGTAAGCTTGTTCGAAATTAAACCGACATGCCTTGCAGTCGAGCCCGTGGAAGGCGATCGCCTTCACCCTCAGATCTTTCCGGCGCTCGTAGCGGGTTCCGAAATATATCGTCTTGCTGCCTTCACTGAACGACTCAAGGTCGAAAGCATCGTCTTCCGTATTCGGCACAATCGCCTCAGCTTGTGAGGGTAAGAGCTGCGCATAGCTTAAGATGGCATCGTAATCTGTTTGGGAGATGGGGCGGACCCCGTCACGCCAGCAGTTCTTCGCGCGGGTAGCGGGAATAGTCTCCAGGTACACATGAGCAGGCTTAGGCATCTAGATCAACCCCGAGTAGTGGAACACTAGCATGCGATCTCCTCGCGAGGCTCCAGCGTCAGAGTACCGTCTACTGGGTTTTCCGCTGTGCATACAGAGTGGCAATTTGACATCATTCCCAGGAATGCAGTGTCATGGTTGATTGATTTTCTTTTTGGAAAGGTACGATAAATGGAGCGCGGTTTTTTAAAATACTAGCTGGCGGAGATGATTATAAAAACTCTGACAAAAATTGGATAGTTGAGCTATCACACTCTTGCATGATCTGGTATGACGCAATAGTCAACAAGAACGGTGCGGGAGAAAAATTTGATACTCGTCGTTTCGCTACTGAACGCATCAAGCGATTCAAGCATGAGGTCTGCGACAACCTGGAGAAACGGTTTATTTATTTCATATGCACTCGACCTAAGATCAGGTTTAATACGCAGGTGCTACCGGCACTGATCACTGTAAGTGGTTATTGCGCAGTTTATTTCGATATTAGAGGCAAGACGAAAGCGGCATACCTGAAGTTTTTGGATCCTGACGATGAGACGCCCTACAAACCAGAATTTGAAGTTGCAGAAAAGCACATAACAATAGTTGAATGCACTAGCGATAGATATACTTATTCGGTTCATGACTTTTTTCAATATTTTGTATCGACATCGGATTCGGGACCAATGTTGAGTATGTAGGCATTACAAAAAACCCAGATAAGCGACCATTGAGCGGCCAGCACAGCGAGCTGACCAACATAATTTATAAGGCGCTCCCTCAAGATAATGACGTATTAATTTACTACAATACCCTCAAAGTTTCAGTGCAGGCTTTGCACGCACAGAAAGGAGCAGGATTCCTGTTAGCTAACGCTGTGAGAGATGAGGTAGATGTCGAGCTAGAAGGAAAAATATTAGAAAAATGCTTTATCGAATACTTTGACTCAGACAATCAATTGGAAAACAAAGGCAAGGAGCGTGCTGAGTTAAAAAACAAGCTGTCCAAGCTAGCACAAGACAATCGAATTAACTCCACCCTAGTTAATTATGAATTTGAACTTGATACGGAGTATTGGCATTTTTCCTCCTCATCGCGGCCGACTGACAAAAAACACACTTTCATGGTTAGATTGTATGGGAGCTCACCGAAAGTTTCCACTATTGATCTTGGCGACTCCACCCCCTTTATTGATGGCATTCCAGATTTATTGTGAACCGCGATTATTGCTAATAATCCGAATTGGACTCATTGGTCAAGTCGCGTATTTTAGGCTTTTCTGAAGAGCTTTCATGTATAGGTTGCTGCATGGATAATAATGATAAATCGATAAGAAGCACCAAAGGTTACATTTAGGTAGCGTGTTTTTGGTCGATTGTGGGTTAGGCGCTTCTCTTGTTGGATGTATCTGACCCGTATCGAATGGGTCAGGTGTTGCACTCAGTTTTGTGCCGCAGCCCCTTTGCTAATTCAAAAAGCATACCCCAACACTATAGCCAGCCTCTGATTATTTTCATAATCTCAGACATCATAATTGGAGGAAGATCTAGCTTAATTAGATCCACATTTATAAGCCAGGACCTCGCTTCTTTGGGTGTCATCCGCTTACTCTTTGACTTATCAGCCAAACGCTTCGATGTCGCCCTGGACAACCCATGCGAGATAAAACTAATAGTGGTTGCATCCGACGCACCCACCTCCAAAAACAAAACAACTGGAATTAGCCCATCCAGAGGCCGAGAAAACCCCTCTACCTCCATCGCGTACTTTAATACAGACAAGTAACAAGTGAAGTACCTGACTGCCTGGTAACGCATATCTTGCTCAATAGTACCTAAAGACTCTCTAATTACTGTGCGAACCTCGGCACTAGGTTGCCGCTCAATCTGCTTGTCAATTATCTGAGAAAGTGGCCAGCCACGCATCCACCTTAGAGCAATTAAAGCATGGAATCGAGAAAGAGCTTCAGCGTCTTCGATCCCGCCAATATGTCGATGGCACAATCTAAATATATTTACATATGAATCATACGCCCCAGAGTGCTTAGGGTGAATCGGTATTAAGTTCTGATCTTCCACCGAACCAGCCCTCAAAAGCTCAAGCACCTCATCAAACATAGCCTGTTGTTTATACGGCGAAATATTAGGATTAGTTTTAAGCAAAGCAACAGGAAGTTTAATTCTGCCTTCAGCAATATCTAATGCCTCTATTATCCTCTGATAATTACTCATACCATCGACAAGACCTACCCGAGACAGGGTTTCATCTAATCTCCCAGTTGACAAATCAACAAACAAACGCGAAAAAACGCTTTCCATGCTCGATGAATCTTTTGATCCTATTACTCGATAATTAGTCATCGCTTGCAACAGAAGGTCTATTTCACCCGATACAGCTGCCCCCAAAGAGGAAACGACCATTGCAGTCTTAGCGCTTTCCAACGGCTGCTCTTTCCAGTCTTCATAATTTATCAGATATATATTCCCCTTAAATTCCTTCAAGAGTCTACCTGCCCTTCCCGCCAAATTCCAAAAGTCAGTAGAAACCAAAGGTTTATTACTACCTTTCTCCGGTTTATATAGAAAAATATTCCTAGCGGGCAAGTTAACACCTTGGAGAAGGGTGCTTGTGCAGACAAGATAGTCCAAAATACCTGAAGCAACACCATCCTCAATCGCACGCCGTATATTTGAAGGAACTTCACCATAATGAAAGGCAACGCCTTTTCGCACACAATCAGCCAACTTATAGTTGTTATGTACAGTTTCCTGAACAAGCTGTGCAAGTTCCTCCCGCTCCACGCTATACTCTCGGGGCATCAGCAATTTAGAGATAGCAATCGCTGTTCTCTCTGCTTCGTCAGCCCCATTCGCATATATGATATTAACCGACCCTTCCCCTAGAGTGGTTGATATGCAAGCCATGCGATCTATCCGGGTACTGGAGCTCGGCAATATTCTTAAATTAGTTATATCTCCTAAATACTTACCAGATTCGGCGTACATACCGACATTTAGAATTTCATCATCTTCAGTCGAAACGGATAACTTAATAAAGTTCTGCGAAACCGTAGGCTCATCAGTTGTTAGCTCATGAATATCAGTCAGACCAAAAACCCTACTAAATACATCGGGATTTTCTATCATCGGACATGCAAACATAAATTGAGCTCGCCTGTTACGTCCCATCAGCTCGTCTACCACATTCTGTAGTAAGACCCCTCGCGAGCCTTCTCCGATCGAATGAGCTTCATCCACTACAATTAAGTCAGCCCTGACCGTTGGATGATTCAATAGGAGAAGCTGGGCACGCTCTTGCGTCATCACGAACAATGTATTATCTGAAATTATTTCGCCAGGCGGTGCTGGAATAGTAGTAATTTCAGGAGCATGCGTTTCATATCCCTCGAATACGTCCCGCAAGTCGTTGCTCACCTGGAAAATTAAAGCCCGTGTAGGCACTATATAAATAGCAGTCGCCGCACGACTATTAAAATATTTTAAAAGAAAATTCTGGAGTACAAAAGATTTACCTGCTGAGGTAGGCGCCGAGACTATTACACTATTCTTTGAACACAGCTCCTGCCAAAGCTGATATTGAAACCTCGTAAGAAATATGTCTCTATCGCCAAATACAACATGACGCTCTTGCGCCAAGTCAACCTCTTCGAGCAAAAGACTTAAGGGCAACTCATTGCCAACCTCAGCGATACCTTGCTTAGTTTGAAGCGAAGGGATGTTATCAAGCCTAGTAAGAATCACTCTAAGAGGCTTATCTAATCTAAACTCATTACTATTAAACAGCTCATAAATAGAGGTCGCCAACCGGTATGCCACTTTCCGATGAGCGATCTTGGCAGAGGAAGCAAGAGCAGCGGCGGCCTGAAGTGACTTTATAATATCAGCCTGCGAAATATCAATAAGCTCACCGCTTCTAAGTTCTGAAAGAAGCCAAGCCGATTCAATTAGCGAAACTACTCTATGGAATTTTGGATTACTCCAAATTTTGTCAGCTAGCTCTTGAATCATTACTCCTCCCACCCTATCACATCCTGAAACTTATCACGCAGCTCTTGAACGGAAGGTAGAGGGAGTAAAAAAAGCTGAATCTCCGTGTGCAATAGCTCATTGCGAGAAAAACTGCGTGAGAGCTGAGGCTCAACCTCTTTCAATTTTTCTTCCGCAAGAAATTTAAACTTTTCCTCAACATCATGAGAACCCGTCAGCTCTGCGTATTTTGAAAAATCAAAACCAATCAAACAAGTGACGACATCCTGCCTAGAATTATAACTTTCGTCAAAAGGATCCAAGTACTTCAGTAGTTCAACACGCGCCAAGTCATCTAGACCAGTCAAGGCTATATTATTTTTAACCAACTCTAACTCATGACTTAAAGCATCATCAGCTAAAGCTTCGCAAACGGATCTTACAGCCGAAGATACCCCAGAGCCTAGATCTGAGTAGAGCTTTGATTCTCCCCAATAAAATTTGAGACTACCGCTGATAGAGCAATAACGGACATGAATACCATCTGCTCCATGCACTGGCATATTGGGATTCGTCTTTAGCGACATCTTTGCGAGAATCTGAGGAGCCTTTAATATCCACTCAGTAAGTACAAAAAGCAAAAGCTCTCCAGCTTCGCCGTTGCGGTTTGATAACTTCTGTGCCTTTTTAAATAGCTGAATAGCTTTTCGGTAAAGCCTGTTTGATTCAATCAATCTATGATCAGCATCAAAATCTGGAGAGCTCAAACTAGCCAACTGCGAACGCGGTATGCAAAAGTGCGTAACCATGTAACTTAAAACTTCAGCCAGCTCGGCTATTGTCGGCTTACCATTCCTAAATGAAGGATAATGTAGTCTCAGCGTCAAGTTGGAGTTTTCTGATTCGACTGAATGGGCTACTTCTCGAATCCGGCTAGCAAAGCGAGAGTGGTCTTGAAGAACCTGCTGCAGCGAGGCTCCGAGCCTCAGTGACTGGTCTTGATAACTACCATCCAAAACGCTTCCACTCCTTTGAAATTTATCCCAATAGTAAATCAATACGAAAAAGGATACCAATAAGCCACTATACCCCATATTTAAAGGAAAAAGTTGAAGCCGCGGCCGCTAATCTTGTTACATATATTTTTCAAACACAAAAAAAAGCCCAGTCGTCACCGACTGGGCTTTTTCGTTTCAATAATGGTCGGGACGGAGTGATTCGAACACTCGACCCCTTGCACCCCATGCAAGTGCGCTACCGGGCTGCGCTACGCCCCGACTGGGCTTGAAGCATGTTCTCAATCTTGCCGAGAACTTTGAAGAATGTACCCTAACCCTCTGATAAATGAAAGCTTTTTCTCAAAAAAATTTCCACTCATCAGAAAAAGCCCAGCTCACTTCTTCAAAACCACCAGCACATCCTCCAACTCAACAATCATCTGCCGAATCAGCTGCTTGTACTGGCTCGACTCATCCTTAACCTCATCACTGGAAAGCCTCAACCGGGCCCCGCCAATGGTGAACCCCTGGTCATAAAGCAGCGCGCGAATCTGGCGGATCATCAGCACATCTTGGCGCTGGTAATACCGCCGGTTCCCCCGCCGCTTCACGGGGTTAAGCTGGTCGAACTCCTGCTCCCAATACCGCAGCACGTGCGGCTTTACCGCACAAAGCTCACTCACTTCACCAATGGTGAAGTAGCGTTTGCCCGGTATGGGGGGCAGTTCGTCGTTATGGCTTGGTTCCAGCATAGGCCTCAACCCGGGCCTTCAACTTCTGCCCTGGACGAAAGGTGACGACGCGCCGTGCAGTGATCGGGATCTCTTCCCCTGTCTTGGGGTTGCGGCCCGGCCGCTGGCGTTTGTCGCGGAGGTCGAAGTTGCCGAAACCGGACAGCTTCACCTGCTCGTTCTCTTCAAGTGCGTGCCGAATTTCTTCGAAAAACAGCTCGACCAGCTCCTTGGCCTCACGCTTGTTAAGCCCCAGCTCCTCGTACAGCCTTTCGGCCATCTCAGCTTTCGTCAGAGCACCCATGCCGTTATTTCCTTAACGTGGTGTTCAACCTTTGTTCAAGCGAGGTGAGGATGTTTTGCAGGGTAGTGTTCACCTCATCGTCGTTAAGAGTGCGCGATGGATGCTGCCAGGTCAAGCCGACGGCAAGGCTTTTTCTATCAGGATCAATGCCTTTACCTTGGTAGACATCAAACAGCCTGAGGTCTGTGAGCCATTCGCCTGCATTGTCACGAATTAATTCAAGCACCGCGCTAGAAGCTACATCACGTCCTGCGATCAACGCCAGGTCGCGACGGGTTTCCGGGAACTTGGACAGTTCGCTGAATTTCGGCAGGCGGCCTTCGACCACGTCGCCCAGCACCAGCTCGAACAGGAACACCGGGCGGTCCAGGCCCAGGGCTTTGGCCAGCTCTGGGTGGATGGCGCCGAGGTAGCCGACCAGTTTGCCGTCACGCTCGATGGCGGCGGTTTGGCCTGGGTGCAGGGCTGGGTGTTTGCCGGCGCTGAAGGTGAAGTCGCTCAGGGCGCCGGAGTAGCCCAGCAGGGCTTCGACGTCGGCTTTGACGTCGAAGAAGTCGACGCCGTCGCGGCCGTTGGCCCAGCCTTCTGGCAGGCGGCTGCCGGTGATAACGCCGGCAATCATTGGCTGCTGCTGCAGGTCACCCAGTTGGCCGACAAAACGCAGGCCGCTTTCGAACAGGCGCACGCGGTCTTGCTGGCGGTTCAGGTTGTGCTGCAGTGCCTTGACCAGGCCCGGCCACAGGGATGCGCGCATGGCGGCCATGTCGCTGGAGATGGGGTTGGCCAGCAGCAGGGGCTCTACGCCCGGGCTGAACAGTTCGAACAGTTTCGGGTCGATGAAGCTGTAGGTGATGGCTTCCTGGTAGCCGCGGGCAACCAGCAGGCGGCGCAGGGTTGGCAGGTCACCACGGGTTTCCGGCTTGCCCTGTGGGGCCAGGCGGGCTTGCGGGTAGCGAACCGGCAGGTTGTTGTAACCGTACAGGCGGGCCAGCTCTTCGATCAGGTCCACTTCCAGGCTGATGTCGAAGCGGTGGCTTGGGACGGTTACGGTCCACTGCCCTTCCCCATCACGGGTCGTGGTCAGCTCCAGGGCGTTGAGCAGTTGCTCAACCTGGGCTGGGTCCATCTGCATGCCGAGCATCTGGGTGATGCGTTCGTCGCGCAGGGTGACCGGGGCCACGTTCGGCAGGTGCTGTTCGCTGACGGCTTCGACCACCGGGCCGGCTTCGCCGCCGACGATGTCCAGCAGCAGCTGGGTAGCGCGCTCGATGGCTTCGCGGGCCAACTGCGAGTCGACGCCGCGCTCGTAGCGGTGCGAGGCATCGGTGTGCAGGCCGTAGGAACGGGCTTTACCGGCAACGGAAATCGGCTCGAAGAAGGCGCTTTCCAGGAACAGGTCGCGGGTTTTTTCAGTGTTCACACCGCTGTGCTCGCCACCCATGACGCCGGCGATGGCCAGGGCGCGGGTGTGGTCGGCGATGACCAGGGTGTCGGCGCGCAGGGCAACTTCCTGGCCGTCGAGCAGGACGAGTTTTTCGCCTTCTTCGGCCATACGGACGCGGATGCCGCCGTTGATTTCTGCCAGGTCGAAGGCGTGCATCGGCTGGCCGAGTTCGAGCATCACGTAGTTGGTGATGTCGACGGCGGCGTCGATGCTGCGCACGTCGCTGCGGCGCAGGCGCTCGACCATCCACAGTGGGGTTGGCTTGCTGAGGTCGACGTTACGGATAACGCGGCCCAGGTAGCGTGGGCAGGCGGCCGGGGCGCTGACTTCGACCGGGCGCACTTCGTCGTGGGCAGGCGCTACGGCCGGCACCACCGGGCGGGTGACCGGGGTGTCGTACAGGGCGCTGACGTCACGGGCGAGGCCGGCGATGGACAGGCAGTCACCGCGGTTCGGCGTCAGGCCGATTTCGATGCTGGCGTCGTCCAGGCTCAGGTAGGTGCGAATGTTTTCGCCAACCGGGGCATCAGCCGCCAGTTCCAGCAGGCCGTCGTTCTCTTCGCTGATTTCCAGCTCGGCCGCCGAGCACAGCATGCCGAAGGACTCGACGCCGCGCAGCTTGGCCTTTTTGATCTTGAAGTCGCCAGACAGCTCGGCGCCGATCATGGCGAACGGAATCTTGATGCCTGGGCGGGCGTTAGGCGCGCCGCACACGACCTGGAAGGTTTCCTGGCCGTTGGTCACCTGGCACACGCGCAGCTTGTCGGCGTCCGGGTGTTGCTCGGTGGCGAGGATCTCGCCCACGACAATGCCGCTGAACTGGCCGGCAGCGGGGGTAACGCTGTCGACTTCGAGGCCGGCCATGGACAGGCGGGCGACCAGTTCGTCACGGGAGACTTGCGGGTTTACCCAACCGCGCAGCCACTGTTCACTGAATTTCATGCTGTTCTCCTGAAAGTTGCGTCGATTGGGCCTAGCGGAATTGGGCTAGGAACCGCAGGTCGTTGTCGAAGAACAGACGCAAATCGTTGACGCCGTAGCGCAGCATGGCCAGGCGCTCGGCGCCCATGCCGAAGGCGAAGCCCTGGAACTCTTCAGGGTCGATGCCGGACATGCGCAGCACGCTTGGGTGCACCATGCCGCAGCCCATCACTTCCAGCCAGCCGGTTTGCTTGCACACGCGGCAGCCGTTGCCGGAACACATCACGCACTGGATGTCGACTTCGGCGGACGGCTCGGTGAAGGGGAAGAACGATGGGCGGAAACGCACCGCCAGTTCTTTTTCGAAGAACACGCGCAGGAATTCTTCGATGGTGCCCTTGAGGTCGGCGAAGTTGATATCGCGATCGATCAGCAGGCCTTCGACCTGGTGGAACATCGGCGAGTGGGTGATATCCGAGTCGCAGCGGTATACGCGGCCTGGGCACACAATGCGGATTGGCGGCTGGGTGGACTCCATGGTCCGCACCTGCACCGGCGAGGTGTGGGTACGCAGCAGCATGTTGGCATTGAAGTAGAAGGTGTCGTGCATCGCCCGGGCCGGGTGGTGGCCTGGGATGTTGAGCGCTTCGAAGTTGTGGTAGTCGTCTTCGACCTCTGGGCCTTCGGCGATGCCGTAGCCAATGTGGGTGAAGAACTGCTCGATGCGCTCGAGTGTACGGGTGATCGGGTGCAAGCCACCGGTGGCCTGGCCGCGGCCTGGCAGGGTGACGTCAATGCATTCGGCAGCCAGGCGAGCGCTGAGCTCGGCTTCTTCAAAGGCGGCCTTGCGGGCATTGAGCACAACGGTGACGCGCTCTTTGGCGTCGTTGATCAGCGCGCCGACTTTCGGCCGCTCTTCGGCTGGCAGGTTGCCCAGGGTCTTCATCACCTGGGTCAGCTCGCCCTTCTTGCCGAGATAATTAACCCGGATCTGTTCCAGGGCATTGATGTCTTCAGCGCGCTCCACGGCCTCTAGGGCTTGGGAGACCAGCGCATCCAGGTTTTCCATGTACAGACTCCAGATACGAAAATAGGGGAAGAGCTTTGAAGGCTCTTCCCCTATCGATGACGTTCAATGCCCGACGGCGCTAGCGCCGCCGGGTGATTGTCGCGGGTACTTAAGCCAGAACGGCTTTAGCTTTCTCGACAATCGCAGCAAACGCCGCTTTTTCGTTCACTGCCAGATCGGCCAGAACCTTACGGTCGATTTCGATCGAAGCCTTTTTCAGGCCAGCAATCAGACGGCTGTAGGACAGACCGTTGTTGCGGGCACCGGCGTTGATACGAGCGATCCACAGTGCGCGGAACTGACGCTTCTTCTGGCGACGGTCGCGGTAGGCGTATTGGCCTGCCTTGATGACCGCTTGCTTGGCTACGCGGAATACGCGCGAGCGTGCACCGTAGTAACCTTTAGCCAGTTTCAGAATTTTCTTGTGACGCTTACGAGCGATGACGCCACGCTTAACACGAGCCATGAGTAACTTCCTCTATCTTAACCAGAATTAACGAACGCGCAGCATGCGCTCGACTTTTGCCACGTCAGACGGGTGCAGCAAGCTGGCACCGCGCAGTTGACGCTTACGCTTGGTCGACATTTTGGTCAGGATGTGGCTCTTGAAAGCGTGCTTGTGCTTGAAGCCCGAAGCTGTCTTCAGGAAGCGCTTCGCAGCACCGCTCTTGGTTTTCATTTTTGGCATGTTGAACTCCGCATTCGAAAAAAATTACACAATAATCATCAGGCCTGCCGTGCCCGGGAGATTACTTCTTCTTTTTGGGGGCGATGACCATCATAAGCTGGCGTCCTTCCATCTTCGGATGCTGCTCAACGGTGCCGTATTCAAGCAGGTCAGCTTCAACCCGCTTCAACAGCTCCATGCCCAGCTCCTGGTGGGCCATCTCACGACCACGGAATCTCAGAGAGATCTTGGCCTTGTCCCCATCGGTAAGGAAACGTACCAGGTTGCGTAGTTTTACCTGGTAATCCCCATCCTCCGTCCCTGGACGAAACTTGATTTCTTTGATCTGGATCTGCTTCTGGTTTTTCTTGGCTTCGTTGGCCTGCTTCTTCTTCTCGAAGAGGTGCTTGCCGTAGTCCATGACCTTACAGACCGGTGGTACCGCGTCTGCAGAGATTTCTACCAGATCCAGCTTCGCTTCATCAGCGATACGCAGCGCTTCATCAATCGAGACGATGCCAACCTGCTCGCCGTCTGCGCCAATTAACCGAACCTCGCGGGCCGAGATATTCTCGTTGATCGGGGCCTTCGGTACAGCACGCTTATCGTTTCTCATTTCACGCTTAATAGTCATTACTCCGATTCTTGGCGACCACGCCGGGAAACCGCTTGTGTCAGAAGCTCAGCGAATTGGGCGACGGGCATGGAGCCCAGGTCTGCGCCTTCGCGAGTACGCACTGCAACGGTCTGCGTTTCGACTTCGCGGTCCCCTATAACCAAAAGGTACGGGACCTTGAGCAAAGTATGCTCGCGGATTTTAAAGCCGATCTTCTCATTTCTCAAGTCCGACTTGGCACGGAAACCGCTACCGTTCAGAGATTTCTCAACCTCGAGGGCGAAATCGGCCTGTTTGTCGGTGATATTCATGATCACCGCCTGGGTCGGCGCCAGCCACGCCGGGAACACGCCAGCGTAGTGCTCGATCAGCATGCCGATGAAGCGCTCGAACGAACCGAGGATGGCACGGTGCAGCATGACCGGGCGAACACGGCTGTTGTCTTCGGCGATGTAGCTGGCGTCCAGACGCTCTGGCAGGTTCGGGTCGTACTGCAGGGTACCACACTGCCAGTTACGGCCGAGGCAGTCGCGCAGGGTAAACTCGATTTTCGGGCCGTAGAAGGCGCCCTCGCCTGGCTGGTATTCCCACTCCAGGCCCGATTCGTTCAGGGCGTCGGCCAGTGCGCTTTCGGCACGGTCCCACAGCTCTTCAGAACCGACACGCTTGGCCGGACGAGTGGACAGCTTCATGGCGATGTCGCTGAAGCCGAAGTCCTTGTACACGTCCAGGGTCAGCTTGATGAAGTCGGCGGCTTCTTTCTTCACCTGTTCTTCGGTGCAGAAGATGTGCGCGTCGTCCTGTACGAAGCCACGCACGCGCATGATGCCGTGCAGGGCGCCGGACGGCTCGTTACGGTGGCAGGCACCGAACTCGGCCAGGCGCAGCGGCAGGTCGCGGTAGCTTTTCAGGCCCTGGTTGAACACCTGCACGTGGCACGGGCAGTTCATCGGTTTTACCGCGTAGTCACGGCTTTCCGACGAAGTGGTGAACATGTTCTCGGCGTAGTTGGACCAGTGGCCGGAACGTTCCCAGAGAATGCGGTCGACAACCTGCGGGGTCTTGATTTCCAGGTAGCCGTTGGCGCGTTGAACCTGACGCATGTACTGCTCGAGTACCTGGTACACGGTCCAGCCGTTGGCGTGCCAGAACACCATGCCCGGGGCTTCTTCCTGCAGGTGGAACAGGTCGAGCTGCTTGCCGATCTTGCGGTGGTCGCGTTTTTCGGCTTCTTCGATGCGCTGAACGTAGGCAGCCAGCTGCTTCTTGTCGGCCCAGGCGGTGCCGTACACGCGCTGCAGCTGCTCGTTCTTGGCATCGCCGCGCCAGTAGGCACCGGACAGCTTGGTCAGCTTGAATGCCTTGAGGAAGCGGGTGTTCGGCACGTGCGGGCCGCGGCACATGTCGACGTATTCTTCGTGGTAGTACAGGCCCATGGCCTGCTCATCCGGCATGTCTTCGACCAGGCGCAGCTTGTAGTCTTCGCCACGGGCCTTGAACACGTCGATGACTTCGGCGCGCGGGGTCACTTTCTTGACCACGTCGTAGTCTTTCTCGATCAGCTCCATCATGCGCTTTTCGATGGCGGCCATGTCTTCAGGGGTGAAGGGGCGCTCGTAGGCGATGTCGTAATAGAAGCCTTCGTCGATAACCGGGCCGATCACCATCTTGGCGGTCGGGTACAGCTGCTTCACCGCGTGGCCGACCAGGTGGGCGCACGAGTGACGGATGATCTCCAGTCCCTCTTCATCTTTAGGGGTGATGATCTGCAGGGTGGCGTCGTGGCTGATCAGGTCGCACGCATCGACCAGTTTGCCGTCGACCTTGCCGGCGACGGTGGCCTTGGCCAGGCCGGCGCCGATGGAAGCGGCAACGTCGGCTACGGATACGGCGTGATCAAACGAGCGTTGACTGCCATCGGGAAGAGTAATAGTGGGCATGGCGCCTCCTCTCCTAGTGGTGACCCCTACCAAAGGTCACGTGGGTTGGGATGAGCCAGTACAAGATCCGACCTGCCCTCCTTTATAAGGAAGCCTGCCTCACAGTGGCAGAAGCCTTTCGGCTTGCAAGGGACGAACCAGAGTGACTGGAAAGAAAAAAGATAGCTGCAGCCGGCACAGCGCGACCACAAGCCGAGCATGCTAGCACGCGGGTTGCACCGCAGGCATAAATATTTGGAAATTGCACCACAGCGGTGAACTAACGCGGAAAAATACCGCTCAGACTTTGGGAAGCAACCTACTCTTGATGAGACCTTGACCCAAGGAGTAACCGGTTATGCGAGTTCCGTCTCTTCTGGCCCTGGCGGCCGCTGGCGCCCTGCTGCTGCCCGTGGCCGCCAACGCTGGCGACTTCCCTGCTGGGAAGGAGGCCGCCTACACCGCCCAGTGCACGCAAGTGGCCGGCAGCCAGGGCGTTGACGCTGCCACCGCGAAAAAACACTGCGACTGCGGCGCACAAGCTATCAAAAAGAATTTCACCGACGCCGAGATTGCCGACCTGGACAGCAAGGATGGCGTGGACGCCAAGCTGATGCAAAAGGCCCAGACCGTGGTGCAACAGGCCTGCGCACCGAAGCGCTGAAACCTTAAACCCGGGGGTGGCTGACCATTATTTTGCGCTGGATCAACATCCGGTGAAGGTAAAAGGCGCTACTTCCGCAGAATTAGACTATGATGTCATCTGTGCCAGACAGCTCAGGCGTCTAGGCACTTCGAAAAATTTCAAGTTTCTGGAGATTCATCCCATGTCCAATCGCCAAACCGGCACCGTCAAATGGTTCAATGATGAGAAAGGCTTCGGCTTCATCACCCCACAAGGCGGCGGCGACGACCTGTTCGTTCACTTCAAGGCCATCGAATCCGACGGCTTCAAGAGCCTGAAAGAAGGTCAGCAAGTTTCCTTCGTCGCCGAGCGCGGTCAGAAGGGCATGCAGGCTGCTCAGGTTCGTCCGGAGTAATTCGGAAGCTGTGAAAAAACCCGCCCTTGTGGCGGGTTTTTTTATGGGCGTTGCGCCACCCAATTCGGGCCTCTTCGCGGGTAAACCCGCTCCCACAGGTTAAGCACAAGGCCCTGTGGGAGCGGGTTTACCCGCGAAGAGGCCTCTGTATCAACCGCAGTTGACGCGGGTTACCTTGCCCTGCTCGTCCACGTTCAGGTTCAGGCGGTCGGAGCGGTACTCCAGGGTGACTACATCGTGCGGCTTGAGAATGCGTGCTGTCTGCGAGCCACTGGCCTTGCGCGCCTGCTCCAGCAGCTCGGCGCTGCCTGGTTTGCCAATGGTAAAATCGGCGCCGCTGGCTTCGCAGCGGCCATCGTTGCCAGCCGATGCGGCTGGCGCATCGCCACCAGCGTCGCCACCTGTGCTGCAACCAGCCAGGACAGCAGCCACCGCCAGGGTTGCCAGGTAAGCACGGGTACGGAACATGAAGCCTCCTAAATGGGTCCGGGAACTGTCTGTTCCGACAGCTCCGCTCAGTATTCGTTGCAAAACCGGTCAAGTCTGCCTGAACTCTAGCATCGAGGCGAAAAGCAATCGTGACCGGATTTTGCACAACCCCCTGCGTTTGCCATATGCTTAGCGCACGGTCACTGGCGCAAAGCCATGATTTGCTACAAGAAGTGGAGTGCATCCCGCCTCCATCGAGCACCAGGGTCAGGTGTTCCCCCTTCGTTCCGGGCCCCCAGCGAGAGCTTTTCATGAGTACCCACAGCATCGATGCCGACATCAAGGTCAAATGGGCCGAGGGCCAGAGCGCGTACAGCCCTGGCACACCGGAAGAATTGCTGTTGATCGCCATTGACCTGTTGGTACGCGACAACGGCGCCGAGGCGGCACGCAGCTTCATCGACCAGGTGTTCGAGCGCTACGCGCCCCACGCGGCTATTCCAATCGCGCCAGACGTGCGCTGAGCAGGTCGAACAGCCCCTGGGCATCGCCCTGCTCCACCCACAGCACATTCGCCGGCTGCTTGAGTACGCCGTACCAGTCGGCAATGGTCTGGCCGAAGGTTGGGCCTTCGCGGCTGTCGATGCTCATATGGATGCGTCGGCCGCTGAACAGCTCGGGCTTTAACAGGTAGGCAATGACGCTGGCGTCATGCACCGGGCCACCGGGCATGCCGTACAGGTCCATGTCGTGGGCAATGTACGCCTTCAGGATATCCACCACGCGCTTGCTGGCCTGGTTGTTCACGGCTGCCAGTTGTTTCAGGCGGGCGTCGCTGGTCAGCAGCTTGTGGGTGACGTCCAGCGGCAGGTAAGTGAGTGGTACACCGCTGGCCAGCACCACTTCGGCGGCGTGGGGATCGGCGTAGAGGTTGAATTCTGCCGCCGGGGTGATGTTGCCGCCGTTGAAGTGGGCACCGCCCATCACCACCACCTCCTTGATGCCCTGGGCGATGTCCGGGCGCTGGATCAGCGCCAGGGCCAGGTTGGTCTGCGGGCCGAGCATGGCCACGGTGATGCTGTGGGGTTTGGCTGCGCCGAGGGTGTCGACCAGGTACTGCACGGCATTACCCTGGGCCAGGGGCGCTTTCGGCTCGTGCACCTGCACACCGGTAAGGCCCTCTTCGCCATGTACGTCGGCGGCGTAGATCGGTGTGCGCACCAGTGGGCGGCCGGCGCCGGCATACACAGGGATGTCTTCGCGGCCCGCCCATTCGCGCGCCAGGCGGGCGTTGCGCGAGGTTTTATCCAGGCGCACGTTGCCGGCCACTGTGGTGATGGCGCGGATATTGAGCTCGTCGGGCGAGGCCATGGCCAGGAACAGCGCGACCACGTCGTCGGCGCCGGGGTCGGTGTCGATGATCAGGTCGATGGGGGCGGCCTGGAGGGTGGTGGCGGTGGCCATGAAGGCGATTCCTTGTAGCAGGGGTTTAAGCATGGGGCACTCCTGTTGCCAGAGCATGATTATTCAGGCTAACCGCAATCCTCTGTGGGAGCGGGCATGCCCGCGAAGAATTCAACTCGGTGAATGGCACCGGCGTTGCCGGTGTTCGCGGGCACGCCCGCTCCCACAGAGATCTGTACAGGCCAACACGACGAGCTAGAAGGTGACGCCGGAGATCAGGGCGATGTTGCTGTAGGGCTGACACTCACCGGTCCTCACCACCGCACGGGCACTGCGCGACAGCACTTTGAAATCTTCATGGCTAATCCATTCGCGCTTGCCCAGCTTGCCCTTCAACCGCTCGATCTCGACCAGCGCCGGCGGCACCACTTTTTGCATTTCTTCAGCCAGCACATGCCGTTCTACCTGCAACTCGCTCAGCACCACCCGCAACACGCTGGCGAAATCCGGCAGGCCGGGCGTGATGGCCAGGTCGATCATTTCAACACCCGGAGGCACCGGCAGCCCGGCATCGCCGATTACCAGGATATCGCCATGCCCCATGCCGGCAATGACCCGCGACAGGGCAACGTTCAGCAAGGGGGTTTTCTTCATGGTGCGAGCTCCGCCAGGTAGGGAATGGACGGCTGGGCACCAGCACGGGTAACCGACAAGGCGGCGGCACGCTGGCCAAAGGCTATGGCCTCGCCCTCCTCCAGCCCCCGCACCAGCCCGGCAGCAAAGCCGCCAATGAAGGTATCGCCAGCAGCCGTGGTGTCCAGCGGTTGCACCACAGGCGCCGGGAAATGCTGATGCCCGTTGGCAGTCACCAGCAAGGCCCCTTGCGCGCCCAAGGTAATGATCACTTTGCCCGCACCCAGTTGCAGCAAGTGCTCACCGGCGCGCCGGGCGCTGTCCTGGTCAGTGACTGCCACGCCGGTCAGGGCTTCGGCCTCGCTTTCGTTAGGCGTGAGGTAATCGATGCGGGCAAACCAGTCCGCCGGCAAGGGGCCGGTGGCCGGCGCCGGGTTCAGGATCACCTGTTTGCCCAGTTCATGCGCCCTGGCCAATGTCCAGGCCACGGTGTCGGCCGGCACTTCCAGCTGGCAGATGACCACCTCGGCCGCCTGCAGCAACGCATCGAAGCGCTGTACCGACTGCGGCGTCAGCAGGCCGTTGCCGCCAGGAATGATGACAATGCAGTTCTGGCTGGCAGCATCCACGGTGATCAGCGCCACACCGCTGGACGTACCCGGGCATGTGCTGACGCCCTGGCAGTCGATACCCTCGACATACAAGGCCCGGTGCAGTTGCCGGCCATAGTCATCGTCACCCACGTTGCCGATCATCGCCACGCTGCCGCCCAGCCGCGCCACCGCCACGGCCTGGTTGGCGCCCTTGCCGCCCGGCACGGTGAAAAAGCTTTCGCCGGGGAGTGTTTCGCCGGCCCGGGGCAGGCGCTGGGCGCGGGCCACCAGGTCCATATTGAGGCTGCCGACCACCACAACCTTGGCATTCATGACGTTTCCTTAGCGTTAGCGGTAATCGTTGAACAAGTCCGGGCGCGGCCCGGTGGACTCACGCAGCACGATGCGCGGGGCAACGATGCGCTGCTCTGCCGCGCCCTGCCGGGGTGTACCTATACGTGTCAGCAACAGTGAAGCGGCGCTCTCGCCCAACTCGCGAATCGACTGGCCCACCGTGGTCAACGGCGGGTACACATAGCGGCTGAGCTCGATGTCGTCGAAGCCGATCACCGACAGCTCGCCGGGCACGCTGATATTGCGTTCAGCTGCCGCACGCAGCACGCCGAAACCGATCATGTCGTTGCCGGCAAAAATCGCCGTGGGCCGCTTGCCCTCCAGCACCTGCGCCGCTGCGGCATGCCCACCAGGGCTGGTGAAGTCGCAGTGCAGCACACGGCTGCCCAGCACCGGCACGCCGACCTCGGCCATGGCACGGCGGAAGCCGTTCAGGCGCAGCTGGGTAACCCCGGTTTCGGCGGGGCCGCCAATATAGGCGACGTCGCGGTGGCCAAGCTCCAGCAGGTGCTGGGTGGCCAGGTACGCGCCCTGCTCGTGGTCGATGCGCACCAGGTCGGCATCGACGCCTTCCAGCTCACGGTCGACGATAACCATCGGCGTGCGTACGCAGGCCAGGCTTTGCAGCAGGTCGCTGTCCTGGCCCACCGAGGCCACCACCAGGCCGTCGATGCGCTTTTCCAGCAGCACGCGCAGGTAACTGCGCTGCTTCTGTGGGTTGTCGTCGGAGTTGCACAAAATCACACAGTAGCCGTTGCGTTCGCAGGCATCTTCAATGCCCCGCGCCAGCTCGGCGAAGTACGGGTTGACGCTGTTGGGCACCAGCAGGCCGATGGTGGCCGTGCTGCGCGCCTTGAGTGAGCGCGCCACCGCGCTGGGCACGTAGTCCAGCTCGATAATGGCGGCTTCAACCTTCTGCCGCACGTGTTCGCTCACCGGCCGGGTCTTGTTCAGTACATGGGACACGGTGGTGTAGGAAATGCCCGCCAGTGCCGCGACGTCTTTGATGGTTGCCATATTGTCAGTTCCGCCGGGCTGCACGCCGGCTGCGGTAGGTGTCGAGCACCACGGCGATGACAATCACCGCCCCGGTGATGATGCGTTTTGTGGGTTCGCTGGCACCGATCTGCGCCAGCCCGGCGGCCAGCACCGAAATGATCAGTACCCCAAAGAAGGTGCTGATGACCGAGCCACGCCCGCCCATCAGGCTGGTGCCGCCGATCACCACGGCGGCGATCACCTGCAGCTCCAGGCCGGAGCCGGCATTGGGGTCTGCTGCTTCCAGGCGCGATATCTGGAACAGCGCGGCCAGGCCGGCGAGCAGCCCCATCAGGGCGAACACCAGCACTTTGTAAGGGCGCGGGTCGATGCCCGCCAGGCGCACGGCCTCTTCGTTGGTACCGATGCCGATCAGGTAGCGGCCGAACACCGTGCGGGTCAGCACCAGGTGGGCCACTACGATCACCAGCAAGGCAATGAGGAACGCTGGCGATATACCAAAGGCCACCGGGTTGGAAAACCACGCATAGGCATCGCCGATATAGGCGGTGCGCGAGTCAGTGAACTGGTAGGCCAGGCCGCGGGCCATTTCCAGCACGCCAAGCGAGACGATGAATGATGGGATACGCCAGGCCACGGTAATGCCGCCGGTGATGCTACCGGCAAGCGCGGCCACGGCCATGCCAAGCAGCGCCGAGGTCAGCGGGTCCCAGCCCCAGCCGAGGATGGCCACACTCACGGCAGAAGCCGCCAGGGCCAGCACCGAGCCCACCGACAAGTCGATGCCGCCGATGATCAGCACAAAGGTCATGCCCACCGCCAGCACCATCAGGTCGGGGATCTGGTTGGCCAGGGTACTGAAGGTGTTGTACGACCAGAAGTGGCTGCTGAGGAACGAGAACAGCACAATCATCGCCAGCAAGGCGCCGGCCAGGCCCAGGTAAGTGCCCAGGCCAAAATAGGTGCCACTGCGGCGCACAGGGGCGGCGCCTTGGCTGTCGAGCGGGGTGGTTTTCATGCGTCCATCCTGGGGGCTGCAGCGTGCAGCAGTGCGTCACGTTTCTGGTAACCGGCAAAGGCTGCGGCCAGCAACTGGTCCTGGCTCCAATGATCACGGTCGAAGGTGTCGATCAGGCGACCGGCCGACAGCACGGCGATGCGGTCGCAGATCAGCATCAGCTCGCGCAGGTCGCTGGACACCACCACCAGCGCCTTGCCCTGGCGCGCCAGTTCGGCCAGCAGGCCATAGATGTCGAACTTGGCACCCACGTCGATGCCACGGGTGGGCTCGTCGAACAGCAGCACCTGGCAGTCACGCTCCAGCCAGCGGCCAATCACCACCTTCTGCTGGTTGCCGCCAGACAGCTCGCCCACAACCTGGTGGGCGCCGGCACTGCGAATGCGCATGGCCTGGATCTGGCGCTCGGCCAAGGCCTGCTCCGCCTGGCCATCGAGCACGCCGGCCCGCGACACCGCGCCCAGGTTGCCCAAGGCGATGTTGGCGCTGATCGACTGCGTCAGCAGCAGGCCCTCGCCTTTGCGGTCTTCGGTAATCAGCGCGATACCCGCCTTTACGGCAGCCTTGGGCGAGTCGATGGTGACGGTTTGTAGTGGTTGGCCGAGCGCGATGCTGCCGCTGTCGGCACGGTCGGCGCCGTAGATCAGCCGCAACAGCTCGGTACGCCCGGCGCCGATCAGGCCGGAGATGCCGAAGATCTCCCCTGCCCTGACGTCGAACGACACATCGCGCACCTTGTCAGCACGGCTGAGCTTGTCGACCTTGAGCAGCGGTGCGCCGATCTGGCGGCGGCCCAGGTCGATATGTTCGCCCAGCTCGCGGCCGACCATCAGGTTGACCAGCTCCGCACTGCTGTAGCGCTGGATTGGCTCGTCGCACACCAGTTTGCCGTCGCGCAGCACGACGATGCGCTGTGCCACGCGCTGCAGTTCCTCCAGGCGGTGGGAAATGTAGACAATGGCCACACCACGCTGGCGCAGGCGCTCGATCTGGGTGAACAGCAGCTCCACCTCGCGCGCAGTGAGCATCGCCGTGGGCTCATCAAAAATCAGCACATGGCAGTCGCCGATCAGGTTGCGGGCAATCTCGACCATCTGCTGATGGCCAATGCCAAGCTCGCCGACCGGGGTGTCCGGGTCGATGGCGTCGAGCCCGACCTGGGCCATGGCGGCCGTGGCCAACTGGCGCAGGCGCTTGTGGCTGATCCAGCCGAAGCGGCTGGGCAGGTTGTCGAGAAACAGGTTTTCCGCCACGGTCAACGTCGGCAGCAGGTTCAGCTCCTGCATCACCATACGTACACCAAGGCGCTCGGCCTCGCTGCGGCTGGCAGGCGCGTAGGCCTGGCCCCGATAGGTCATGTGCCCGGTGGTGGGCACCTCCAGGCCGCTGACAAGCTTGGACAGCGTACTCTTGCCCGCGCCGTTCTCGCCGGTCAGGGCCAACACTTCGCCGGCGCGCAGGCTCAGGCTGACCTCGCCGAGCACGGGCTGGGCGTAGGTCTTGCCCAGGCCGCTGGCGGCGAGCACCACTTCGTTGGCCGATGCAGACATGGCCGTTTCTCCTGGCAGCGTCAGGGCTTCTTGGTGATGAGTTCGACCGGGGTCTGGATGACGTTGTCGGCATCCACATCAGGCTTCTCGCCCTTGACCATTTTCAGTGCGGCCTGGATGCCGTACACCGCCTGCTGGCTGGCGGCCTGGTCGAGGGTGGCAAGCACGCGACCATCGGCAAGCATCGGCTTGATGGCGTTGATGTTGTCATAGCCCACCACTTGCACCTGGCCGGTCTTGCCGGCGGCACGCACGGCCGACACGGCACCCAGCGCCATGCTGTCGTTGCCGGCCAGCAAGGCTTTCAGCTCGGGGTATTCGTTGAGCATGGCGGCAGCGACGGCGTTGCCTTTGTCGATTTCCCAGTTGCCGCTTTGTACCGAGACGATTTTCATCTGCGCGGCATCCATGGCGTCCTTGAAGCCGGCGGTGCGCTGCTGGGCGTTGGTGGTGGTCGGCACCCCTTCGATGATGCCCACCTGGTCGCCGGCCTTGAGCTTCTCGTTGGCCAGATAGTCGCCGACCAGGCGCGCGCCTTTGCGGTTGTCGGGGCCGACGAAGGGCACGCTGATGCCTTTGCTCTTGAGCAGGTCAGGGTCCAGGCGGTTGTCGATGTTGATCACCACCACGCCCTGGTCCATGGCCTTCTTCACCACCGACACCAGCGCTTTGGAATCAGCCGGGGCAATCACCAGCGCCTTGGCGCCGGAATTGACCATCTGCTCGACGATGCGGATCTGTTCGCCGGTGTCGGTTTCGTTCTTGATGCCGTTGGCGACCAGGTCGAATTCGTCGGCGTGGGTTTTCTGATAGTCCTTGGCGCCGTCTTCCATGGTGCGGAAGAACTCGTTGGCCAGTGACTTCATCACCAGGGCGACCTTGGGCTTGTCTTCGGCATGGGCGGCAGACAATGGCAGGGCGAGGGAAAGGGAGGAAACGACAGCGATGGCCAGCAGACGACCGGGGAACGGCAGTTTCATGGACGATGACTCCGAATCTTGTGTTTTTTATCGGATCGCAAACGTTTGCGTTGACTAACTATGGAAACAGGATGGGGGTTTGTCAAATCCGTTTGGCGTTCGGGGGCCAAAGCACTGCTGTGCCGATTATCCAGATTTTTCCGGAAAACCGAACACCTTTTCCTATGCTTGTTCGGAATTACGAATGGAAAGATGCCCAATGTGGGAGCGGCCTTGTGTCGCGAAAGGGCCGCAACGCGGCCCCGGCCATGTGTGCTGAGGCGCCGAAACCCGGGGCCGCTACGCGCCCCTTTCGCGACGCAAGGCCGCTCCCACAAAAAGCAGTCCGCGCAAGCTGGTACGAAACATGCCTGAAGCCCTGCGCGACTCAATAAATATCTCACTAGGAAGAGAGAACAATAACGATGAATGCCGCACTCAAAACCTTCGCCCCCAGCGCACTCGCCCTGCTGCTGATCCTGCCAGCCACCGCCTCGGCCAAAGAAGCCGAAACCCAGCAAAAGCTCGCCAACGTGGTCATCCTCGCCACTGGCGGCACGATTGCCGGCGCCGGCGCCAGCGCGGCCAACAGCGCCACCTACCAGGCCGCCAAGCTGGGCATCGACAAGCTGATCGCCGGTGTGCCGGAACTGGCCGACATCGCCAACGTGCGCGGCGAGCAGGTGATGCAGATCGCCTCTGAAAGCATCACCAACGAAGACTTGCTCAAGCTCGGCAAGCGCGTTGCCGAACTGGCCGAGAGCAAGGACGTCGACGGCATCGTCATTACCCACGGTACCGACACCCTCGAAGAAACCGCCTACTTCCTCAACCTGGTAGAAAAGACCGACAAGCCAATCGTGGTGGTCGGTTCGATGCGCCCAGGCACCGCCATGTCTGCCGACGGCATGCTCAACCTGTACAACGCCGTGGCCGTGGCCAGCGACAAGCAGTCGCGTGGCAAGGGCGTGCTGGTGACCATGAATGACGAGATCCAGTCGGGCCGTGACGTGAGCAAGTCGGTCAACATCAAGACCGAAGCCTTCAAGAGCGCCTGGGGCCCCATGGGTATGGTGGTGGAAGGCAAGTCCTACTGGTTCCGCCTGCCGGCCAAGCGCCACACGGTCAATTCCGAGTTCGACATCAAGCAGATCAGCAGCCTGCCACAGGTGGACATCGCCTATGGCTATGGCAACGTGACCGACACCGCCTACAAGGCACTGGCACAAAACGGTGCCAAGGCGCTGATCCATGCCGGTACCGGCAACGGTTCGGTGTCGTCGCGGGTGGTGCCGGCGTTGCAGGAACTGCGCAAGAACGGCGTGCAGATCATCCGCTCGTCGCACGTCAACCAGGGTGGCTTCGTGCTGCGCAACGCCGAACAGCCGGATGACAAGAACGACTGGGTGGTAGCCCATGACCTGAACCCGCAGAAGGCGCGGATTCTGGCGATGGTCGCCATGACCAAGACCCAGGACAGCAAAGAGCTGCAGCGGATCTTCTGGGAGTACTAAGGGCCTCACGCTCCACTGTGGGAGCCTGAAGCCTGCGCCATCACTGTGGGAGCGGGCATGCCCGCGAAGAACCCAGCGCGGTGGATGGCACCGGCTTCGCCGGTGTTCGCGGCGGTTCGACGCCTCGGCACGCCCGCTCCCACAGTGATGGCGCAAACTCCTGGATTCTGAACAAGACAGTTGCCCCCACAAAAGATCAGTGCATGGCCTTGAGATTGGTACGAGGCTACGGCGCGATGCGCTTCAGGTCATTCAACAACCCCATCAGCTGCTGCAGCTTCTCTTCACCAAACTGCGCCTGAATCTTCTGGTAGTTGGCCTCCATCCCTTCCTTCATCGAGGCAAAGCACGCCTCCCCGCCCTCGGTCAGGCTAACGAACACCCGCCGCTGGTCCTGCGCCGCCTTCTGCCGCCGCACCAGCCCGTCGCGCTCCAGGCGCCCCAGTACCCCGGTCATGCTCGGCTTGAGGATGCAGGCCAGCTCCGCCAGCTGGTAATTCTCCAGCTCGCCATGCTGCTTGAGGATGCGGATTACCCGCCATTGCTGCTCGGTCAGGTCGTGCTGGTTCAACAGCGGCCTGAAAAATGCCATCGCGGCTTCTCGCGCCTGCAACAGGCTTAGCGTGAGCGAAGGTTGCGTCTTGGTCATGGTCAAACCTGTGGCTTTTTCTCAATTCACGAATTTAAGGGCATGCACGATGGAAAGTGCAATCTGTTCCACGGAAAACCCATTCAAGCCCGGCGCGCGGGCTGCGACCATCCGCTGCAAACAACAACAGCAAGCGGGTGAGCCGACGTGGCCATTTCACTGCAATTCTGCCTGCCGCTGGCGGTACTCCCCGGGCGTGAGCTTGGCGTAGCGGTTGAAGAAGCGGCTGAAATAGGCCGGGTCCTTGAAACCGAGCTGGTAACAGATTTCGTTGGCCGTGCTGCCGGAAAACAACAGCAAACGCTTGGCTTCCTGCATCAGCCGTTCCAGTACAAGGCGTTTGGACGGCAAGTCGGCGATGCGCCGGCACACATCGTTCAGCCGCGCCTCGGTCACGCCGATCTGCTCCGCGTAGCGGGCCAGCGGCCAGTGCTCAAGGTAATGCGCTTCGATCAGCGCATTGAAGCGGTGGAAGATCTTCAGGTCTTCATGCCGCGCCGGGGTCGATTCCAGCGAGTGGGGGCACAGCCGCAGCAGGCTGATCATGATCAGGCGGGTCAGCGACTGCAACGCCGCCTCGCGCCCCGGTTGCTGCGTGGCAAATTCGTCACTCAACGCCTCCAGCCAGCCTTGCAGGCGCTGCGCCTCGGCCTTATATTCGGCCGGCAGGTTGCCCAGCGCCACACAGGCCGGCTGCACCTGCATGCCCGCCGGCAGCAAGCTGGCATCGGCTTCGATCAATTGCCACACCAATTGCTGGCGCACCGTCAGCACATGCCCGTCGCTGTCGGCTTCGGTGACGAACGCGTGCGCCACCGTGGGCGGCGTGAGGAAAAACATCGGCCCGGCCTCGATGTACTGCTGGTCATCCAGGTACACCCGCACCGTGCCCGACTTCACGTAATGCACCTGGAAAAACCGGTCATGCCGGTGCACCGGCATGTTGCGCCCGAAAAAGCCCGCCAGGTTGCCCAGCCGGTCGTAATGCACTTCGCTGTCACTGTAGCGCTGGTCGTAGACCTGGCCGATGTTGATGTTCGGTATCGGATGCCGGTCGCTCATGGCTGCTTGCTCGCAAATCGCTTGACCCTGTTGACGATGGCCCATGGTGCCTTGCCTTGCCGGCAGGCGCCACTGGCCACCCCTTGACCATCGTTAACATATTAACTATAACATTAACACATTAACGAAATCCGCAGGACGGCCACCGCCCTGCACTGCCAGGAGAAGAGCATGAGCCATGCCCTGCATGACGTTGCCAGCGGCACCCTGTTCGGCGTCGCGCTGAACTACCAGGGTTTGCTGCAGCAGCACCAAGCGGCGTTCGTCGAAGCACCGTACAAGCAACTGCCGGTCAAGCCGGTGCTGTTCGTCAAGACCCCGAACACCCGCAACCAGCATGAAGGCCAGGTGGTGTTCCCGGCCGGCGTGCAGCGCGTGCAACCCGGCCCGGCGCTGGGTGTGGTGATTGGCAAGGACGCCAGCCGCGTCAGCGTGGCCGATGCCCTGGCGCATGTGGCGGGCTACACCATCGTCAACGAAGTGAGCCTGCCCGAAGACAGCTACTACCGCCCGGCAGTCAAGGCCAAGTGCCGCGATGGCTTTTGCCCGGTCGGCCCTGAACTGGTACCTGCCAGCCAGGTGGCCAACCCCGATGCCCTGGGCCTGCGCCTGTATGTGAATGGCGAACTGCGCCAGCACAACAACACCGCCAACTGCGTACGCACGGTGGCCCAGCTGATTGCCGAAATCAGCGAGTTCATGACCCTGCACGCCGGCGACATCCTGATCACCGGCACCCCCGAGGGCCGCGTCGATGTACAGCCAGGTGACCGCGTCGATATCGAGATCGACGGCCTGGGCAAGCTGACCAACCACATCGTCGCCGAGTGAGGAATTACCTGTGAAACACGCCCGTATCCAGTTCGACGGCCAGGTCCACGATGTCACTGTCGAAGACGATCACCTGCGCCTGGCCGATGGCCGTCTGGTCCATCAGGACCAGGTCACCTGGCTGCCACCGGCCACCGGCAGCATGTTCGCCCTGGGCCTGAACTACGCCGACCACGCCAGGGAGCTGGCCTTCGCGCCGCCCACCGAACCCCTGGCCTTCATCAAGTCGCCGGGCACCTACACCGGCCACAACCAGGTCACCTGGCGCCCGGACAACGTCGAATACATGCACTACGAGTGCGAGCTGGTCGCGGTCATCGGCAAAGCGGCGAAAAACGTCAAGCGTGAAAACGCCCTGGCCTATGTAGCCGGCTACACCGTGTGCAACGACTACGCCATCCGCGACTACCTGGAAAACTATTACCGCCCCAACCTGCGGGTGAAAAACCGCGATGCCACCACCCCGGTCGGCCCGTGGATCGTCGATGCGGCCGATGTGCCGGACGTCAGCAACCTGAAGCTGCGCACCTGGATCAACGGTGAGTTGAAGCAGGAAGGCACCACGGCGGACATGATCTTCGACATCCCGCACCTCATCGAATACTTCTCCAGCTTCATGACCCTGCAACCGGGCGACATGATCGCCACCGGCACGCCAGAAGGCCTGGCCGATGTGGTGCCGGGCGATGAAGTGGTGGTGGAAGTGGAAGGCGTCGGTCGCCTGGTCAACCGTATCGTCAGCGAAGCTGACTTCTTCAAGAACAACAAGGCATGAGCAGCATGATCAAGCACTGGATCAACGGCCGAGAGGTCGAGAGCAAAGACACCTTCGTCAACTACAACCCGGCCACCGGCGATGCCATCTGTGAAGTCGCCAGCGGCGGCGCCGAGGAAGTGGCCCAGGCCGTGGCCGCGGCCAAGGAAGCCTTCCCCAAGTGGGCCAACACCCCGGCCAAGGAACGTGCCCGGCTGATGCGCAAGCTGGGTGAGCTGATCGAGCAGAACGTGCCGAAACTGGCCGAGCTGGAAACCCTCGACACCGGCCTGCCGATCCACCAGACCAAGAACGTGCTGATCCCGCGTGCCTCGCACAACTTCGACTTCTTTGCCGAAGTGTGCACACGCATGGACGGCCACACCTACCCGGTCGACGACCAGATGCTCAACTACACCCTGTACCAGCCGGTGGGTGTGTGCGGCCTGGTAAGCCCGTGGAACGTACCGTTCATGACGGCTACCTGGAAGACAGCCCCATGCCTGGCGCTGGGCAACACCGCCGTGCTGAAGATGAGCGAACTGTCGCCGCTGACTGCCAACGAACTGGGCCGCCTGGCTGTAGAAGCCGGCATCCCCAACGGCGTGCTGAACGTGATCCAGGGCTACGGCGCTACCGCCGGCGATGCACTGGTCCGCCACCCGGATGTACGTGCCATTTCCTTCACCGGCGGCACGGCCACCGGCAAGAAGATCATGCAGACCGCGGGCCTTAAAAAGTACTCGATGGAACTGGGCGGCAAGTCGCCCGTGCTGATCTTCGAAGACGCCGACCTTGAGCGTGCGCTGGACGCCGCGTTGTTCACCATCTTCTCGCTGAACGGCGAACGCTGCACCGCCGGCAGCCGCATCTTCATCCAGGACAGCGTGTACCCGCAGTTCGTTGCCGAGTTCGCGGTCCGCGCCAAGCGCCTGATCGTCGGCGACCCGACCGACCCGAAAACCCAGGTCGGCTCGATGATCACCCAGCAGCACTACGACAAGGTCACCGGCTACATCCGCATCGGCATCGAAGAAGGCGCACGCCTGGTCGCCGGTGGCCTGGAGCGCCCGGCCAACCTGCCGGCGCACCTGGCCAAAGGGCAGTTCATCCAGCCCACTGTGTTCGCCGACGTGAACAACAAGATGCGCATTGCCCAGGAAGAAATCTTCGGCCCGGTGGTGTGCCTGATCCCGTTCAAGGACGAAGCCGAGGCGCTGCAACTGGCCAACGACACCGAGTACGGCCTGGCCTCGTACATCTGGACCCAGGACATCGGCAAGGCCCACCGCCTGGCGCGTGGCATCGAGGCCGGCATGGTGTTCATCAACAGCCAGAACGTGCGCGACCTGCGCCAGCCGTTCGGCGGCGTGAAAGGTTCCGGTACCGGGCGTGAAGGCGGGCAGTACAGCTTCGAGGTCTTTGCAGAGATCAAGAACGTGTGTATTTCCATGGGTAGCCACCACATTCCTCGCTGGGGCGTATAACGCTGGCTCGATCGGTTAAGTAACCCTGTGGGAGCGGGCGCGCCCGCGAAAAACCCGACGCGGTGGATGGCACCGGCTACGCCGGTGTTCGCGGGCATGCCCGCTCCCACAAGGGCGTCGCGTCGGCCGACCGTTGCTCCCACACGACAACAACATCCTCAAACCGGAGCTTTCCATGGGCAAACTCGCTCTCACTGCCAAGATTACCCATGTACCGTCCATGTACATGTCCGAACTGCCAGGCCCGCGCCAGGGCTTTCGCCAGGCGGCCATCGACGGGCATCACGAAATCAGCCGCCGTTGCCGTGAGCTGGGCGTGGACACCATCGTCGTGTTCGACACCCACTGGCTGGTCAACGCCAACTACCACGTGCTGTGCGGGCCGCATTTCGAGGGCGTGTACACCAGCAACGAACTGCCGCACTTCATCAGCAACATGCCCTACGCGTTCCCCGGCAACCCAGAGCTGGGCAAGCTGCTGGCCGAGGAATGCAACCGTTTCAACGTCGAAACCATGGCCCACCACGCCACCACCCTCGCCCCGGAATACGGCACCCTGGTGCCCATGCGCTACATGAACCAGGACCAGCACTTCAAGGTGGTCTCGGTCTCGGCACTGTGCACCTCGCACTACCTGGCCGACAGCGCCCGCCTGGGCTGGGCCATGCGCAAGGCCGTGGAAGACCATTACGACGGCACCGTGGCGTTCCTGGCCAGCGGCTCGCTGTCGCACCGCTTCGCGCAGAACGGCCAGGCGCCGGACTTCGCCACCAAGGTGTGGAGCCCGTTCCTCGAAACCCTCGACCACCGTGTGGTGCAAATGTGGCAGGACGGTGAGTGGGAAGCGTTCTGCGGGATGCTGCCGGAGTACGCCGCCAAAGGCCACGGCGAAGGTTTCATGCACGACACGGCGATGCTGCTGGGTGCGCTGGGCTGGTCCGATTACGACGGCAAGGCCGAAGTGGTCACGCCCTACTTCGGCTCTTCCGGCACTGGCCAGATCAACGCGATCTTCCCGGTTACCCCGCAGGACGGGGGCGCCATCCCTGCTGCCCAGGCCGCCAACCCGGCCGCCGTGGTGTCCACCAGCCGCCTGTAACCCACCCGTTCGCGCCTGGTCGCCCTGGCGGGTGGCCAGCCGCGCCTCACCGAGGAGGCACCCATGCCACACCTGGTTCTGCTCTATACCCCCGACCTTGAAACCGACGCCGACATCCCCGGCCTGTGCCGCGCCCTGGCCGACACCATGCTCGAACAACGCGATGCCGAAGGCAAAGCCGTATTCCCCACTGGCGGTACCCGCGTGCTGGCCTACCCCGCCGCCCATTGCGCGGTGGCCGACGGCAAAGGCGAATACGGCTTCCTGTACGCCAACCTGCGCATGGCTACCGGCCGTAGCGCCGAGGTGCACAAAGCAGTGGGCGACAGCTTGCTGGCAGTGTTGAAAGCCCGCCTGGACCCCCTGCTGCAACAGCGCCCGATCGGCATCACCGTGCAGATCGACCACAGCACCGCACAGGTTTACGACGCCAAGCACAGCACCTTGCACCCACTGTTCAACCGCTAGCGCGCCGACGCAAACCACGCCCTCCCCGACTCATTACAGAACAAGTACAAAAACATGAGCACACTCGAACAAGCCTCGCCGCGCGAGGCACACGCTGAACGGGCCGACAGTACCCATCGGGCAGTCACCTGGCGGCTGATGCCGCTGCTGCTGGTGTGCTACCTGTTCGCCCACCTGGACCGCATCAACATCGGCTTCGCCAAGATGCAGATGAGCCAGGACCTACACTTGTCCGACACCGTCTACGGCCTGGGTGCCGGGCTGTTCTTCATTGCCTATGCGCTGTTCGGCGTCCCCAGTAACCTGATGCTCGACCGCATTGGCCCACGCCGCTGGATCGCCTGCCTGATGGTGGTGTGGGGGCTGTTGTCGACCAGCATGCTGCTGATCGAAAGCAGCAGCGCGTTCTACCTGTTGCGCTTTGCCCTGGGCGCGGCCGAGGCCGGGTTTTTCCCGGGCATTCTGGTTTACCTCAACCGCTGGTACCCGGCCGGGCGCCGTGCCCAGGTCACCGCGCTGTTCGCCATTGCCGTGCCATTGGCCGGGGTGGTCGGCGGGCCGGTGTCCGGGGCCATCCTGGCCTTCATGCACGACACCGGCGGCCTGCGTGGCTGGCAGTGGATGTTCCTGCTCGAAGGTGCGCCGGTGGTGTTGCTGGGCCTGGTGGTACTGGCCGTTCTGCCGGAGCACTTCGAGCGGGTGAGCTGGTTGAATGAGCAGCAGAAAGCCACGCTGCGCGCACAATTTGGTGAGGAAGAACAGCGCAAGCCGGTGACCTCGTTCAGTGCCATTTTCGCCAGCCGTGCGCTGTGGCTGCTGGTGGCGGTGTATTGCGCGGTGATGCTGGCGGTGAACACCCTGGCGTTCTGGATGCCCAGCCTGATTCACAGTGCCGGTGTGGCCAGCGACGCCAGTGTCGGCCTGCTCAGCGCTGTGCCGTACGTGGCCGGCTGCGTGTTCATGCTGGCTTGCGGGCGCTCCAGCGACCGCCAGCGCGAGCGCCGCTGGCACCTGTGCGTACCGCTGCTGATGGCTGCCGTCGGCATCGGCATTGCGGCCATTGCCCCCGAGCAGGCGCTGCCGGTAATGGCCGGCCTGGTGCTGGCCGGCATGGGCGCCAGCGCTGCGCTGCCGATGTTCTGGCAACTGCCGCCGGCATTTCTCAACGCCCGCACCCAGGCCGCCGGCATTGCCCTGATCAGCTCGCTGGGCAGCATCGCCTCGTTCTTCACGCCCTATTTCATCGGCTGGGTGCGCGACACCACCCACAGCGCCAGCCTGGCCCTGTACGTACTCGCCGTCTTCATCGCCCTGGGTGGCCTGCTGGTGCTGCGCACCCAGGCTGCCATCGTCAACCCTTGAATCAAGAGACCGCCCCCATGCTAGACAACGCTTTCATCCAGCACGCCGCCGAACGCCTCGACCAGGCCGAACGCTCCCGCGAGCAAGTGCGCCAGTTCTCGCTGGAGCAACCGGCAATCACCATCGAAGACGCCTACGCCATCCAGCGCGCCTGGGTAGCAAAAAAGATCGCTGCCGGGCGCAAGCTGGTGGGCCACAAGATCGGCCTGACCTCACGCGCCATGCAGGTGTCGTCGAACATCACCGAGCCCGACTACGGCGCCTTGCTCGACGACATGCTGTTCGACGAAGGCAGCGACATCCCCTTCGACCGCTTCATCGTGCCACGCGTTGAAGTGGAGCTGGCGTTCATCCTCGGCAAACCGCTGAAGGGCCCGAACGTCACCGTATTCGATGTGCTGGACGCAACCGAATGGGTGATCCCGGCGCTGGAGATCATCGACGCGCGCATCCAGCAGGTGGACCCGCAAACCCAGGCCACCCGCAAGGTGTTCGACACCATCTCCGACAACGCCGCCAATGCCGGTGTGGTAATGGGCGGGCGGGCCGTGCGCCCCACCGAAATCGACCTGCGCAAGGTGCCGGCGGTGCTGTACCGCAATGGCGTGATCGAGGAGTCCGGGGTCAGCGCCGCCGTGCTCAACCACCCGGCCAAAGGCGTTGCCTGGCTGGCCAACAAACTGGCCCCGTACGACGTCACCCTGCAGCCCGGCCAGATCATCCTCGGGGGTTCGTTCACCCGCCCGGTCGCCGCGCGCCCTGGTGACACCTTCCACGTCGACTACGACATGCTCGGCTCCATCGCCTGCCGCTTCGTTTGAGGACCTGCCCATGGACATGCCCATCAACCACTTCAAGCAACGCCTGCGCAGCGGTGAACCGCAAATCGGCCTGTGGCTCGGCCTGGCCGATGCCTACTGCGCAGAGCTGGCCGCCAATGCCGGTTTCGACTGGCTGCTGATCGACGGCGAACATGCGCCCAACGACCTGCGCGGCATGCTCGCGCAGTTGCAGGCGGTGGCGCCCTACCCCAGCCAGGCGGTGATCCGCCCGGTGATCGGCGATACCGCGCTGATCAAGCAAGTGCTGGATATCGGCGCACAGACCTTGCTGGTGCCGATGGTGGAAGCTGCCGAACAGGCGCAGCAACTGGTGAAGGCCATGCACTACCCGCCCAACGGTATTCGCGGGGTGGGCAGCGCGCTGGCGCGGGCTTCGCGCTGGAACACCCTCCCCGGTTACCTCGACCACGCCGATGAACAGATGTGCCTGTTGGTGCAGATCGAGAACAAGGAAGGCTTGGCCAACCTGGACGAGATCGTTGCGGTGGCGGGTGTGGATGGCGTGTTCATCGGGCCTGCGGACCTGAGTGCGGCGATGGGGCATCGGGGCAATCCGGGGCACCCGGAGGTGCAGGCGGCGATTGAAGACGCGATCGTGCGCATTGGCAAGGCGGGCAAGGCTGCGGGTATTCTTAGCGCGGATGAAAAGCTGGCGCGACGCTACATCGAACTGGGCGCGGCGTTTGTGGCGGTGGGTGTGGATACCACAGTGCTGATGCGGGGGCTGCGCGAGTTGGCGGGGAAGTTCAAGGATACCCCGGTGGTCAGCAGTGTCGGGGGTGGTGTCTACTAAGGCACCTTAGCGGATGGCACCGGCTTTGCCGGTGTTCGCGGGCTTGCCCGCTCCCACAGTGGTTGCGTATGCCTGCACTCAGCGCAAAACCTGTGGGAGCGGGCAAGCCCGCGAAGGGCCGCAAAGCGGCCCCGGTCTTTCGAGGGTGTCAGAGATTTTGTGTTCGGGCATAACATGAGTAAGAGGTGCATGTATGCCAACCAAAAAGAAACCCTTGCGTGACCTGCCCAAAATCCCCAAAGAGCTGCTGGAGCAGTTCGGTGAGGGCCTGATGACCGCAGAAGCTATCGAGGATGCCTCTGCGGCATTCAAGAAGGCCCTGATCGAACGTGCTCTGCATGCCGAGCTTGGCCACCACCTAGGTTATCCGCCGGGCGCGCAGCGCCCAGAGGATGAAACCAATCAGCGTAACGGCAAGAGTAGCAAGACGGTTTTGACCGGCGATGGCCCGCTGCGACTGGAAATTCCTCGCGACCGAGACGGCAGTTTTGCGCCCATCCTGATTCCTAAGCATGAGCGGCGGTACACCGGTTTCGATGACAAGATCATCGCCATGTACGCCCGTGGAATGACGGTCAGAGAGATCCGGGCATTTCTGTCCGAGCAATACGGCACCGACGTTTCACCCGACTTCATCAGCTCTGTAACAGACGAGGTCATGGAAGAAATTGGCGCGTGGCAACAGCGGCCACTGGAGCCGATGTACCCGGTCATTTTCTTTGATGCGCTGCGGGTGAAGATTCGCGAAGAAGGCCTGGTGCGCAACAAAGCCATTTACTTGGCTTTGGGCGTTCTACCCGACGGGACGCGTGACATCCTGGGCATCTGGATCGAGAACACCGAGGGTGCGAAGTTTTGGATGAAGGTCTTTAACGATCTCAAGACGCGTGGTGTCGAAGATGTGCTGATTGCCGTGACCGATGGCCTCAAAGGTATGCCAGAGGCCCTCAGTGCCGTGTTTCCAGAGACGACGCTGCAGACGTGCATCGTGCACCTGATCCGCAACAGCCTCGAATACGCGGCCTGGGACAAGCGACGGGCTCTGGCCAAGGAGCTAAAGCCGATTTACCAAGCCATCAATGCCGAAGCGGCTGAGCAGGCACTCAATGAGTTCGAGAACGGGCCATGGGGTGAGAAATATCCAACGGTGGTGGCTGCTTGGCGACGGGCTTGGGATCGCGTGATTCCATTCTTTGTTTTCCCGCCCGCCATCCGGAAGGTGATCTACACCACCAACGCCATCGAGAGCATCAACGCCCAGCTACGCAAGGTCATCAAGACTCGCGGGCATTTCCCGAATGATGATGCAGCGACCAAACTGATTTGGCTGGGATTGCGCAACATAACAGCCAATTGGGGAAAACCGGCCCATGATTGGAAAAGCGCGATGAATCAATTTGCGATTCTGTACGGAGATCGGTTCATCAGGCCAACCTGGTGAAAATCAGGGCCTGCCTAACGGCAGGCCGTTACCGGCCCGCACACAAAAAATCTGACAGTCCCCGCGGCGCTTCGCAGCACAAGGCTGCTCCTACATCTGTTTCGGGCCAATTTCTCCTGTGAAGCAGGCGCGCGGCCCCTTTGCGTCCACCTCGATATCGTGCCGGACGAACAAGGCGGTCGCGCGCGTTGGTGCAGGCGTCACTGGCCCGAAACAAATGTAGGAGCAGCCTTGTGCTGCGAAGCGCCGCGCGGCGGCGCTCGATCTCACAGGCGCCAAACAACCCAAGGCAAGCACCTAGAGCCCAACACGCAACCTGGGCGTATGCTCCACCAGCGTCCGGGTATAAGCATCAACCGGCCGCCCAAGCACCTGTTCGGCAGCCCCCTGCTCCACCACCCGCCCCTGGCGCAACACCAGCACCCGGTCGGCAATCGCCCGCACCACCCCAAGGTCATGGGTGACGAACAACAAGGTCAGCCCCTCCCCCTGCAATCGCTGCAACAATGCCAGAATCGATGCCTGTACCGACACATCCAGCGCCGAAGTAATCTCGTCACACACCAGCAACTTCGGCTCGCAGATCAATGCCCGGGCAATCGCCACGCGCTGGCGTTCCCCACCAGACAAGCTATGCGGATACAAGTCGGCCACACGCGCCGGCAGCGACACCCGCTCCAGCACAGCCTCGACCCGCTGACGCGCTTCACCGCCGCGTACCCCAAAAAAGTGCGCCAACGGCGCGCTGAGCGTTTGCCCGATCGTCTGCCTTGGGTTCAAAGCCCGATAGGGGTTCTGGAACACATACTGGATCTGGTGACGCAGCCGGGCATCGCGTTCGCGCGCGGCAAACGCCAAAGGCTCGCCGGCGTAGCTCATTTGCCCCTGAACGTTTTCGCCCAGCCCGGCGATGGCCCTGGCCAGGCTGGTCTTGCCCGAACCCGACTCGCCCACCAGCGCCAGGCACTCCCCTTGCCCCACACGCAGGGAAACATCGAACAGCACCTGCCGATCGTAAGCGACATCCAGCCCGCGGACCTCCAGCAACACCGCTTCGCCCGGCGCCGCAACAGCCTCGACAGCCGCCTCACCGAGGGGCAGCGGCTCCCGGTGCGGCACCAGGCAGGCCACCCGATGCCCGCCTTCATGCGCCAGCAAAGACGGCTCGATCACTGAACACTCTGCACGACGCCTGCCGCAGCGCGGCGCAAACGCACAGCCGTCCGGTCGCTGCCCTGGTGCCGGGGCATGCCCGGCAATCGCCTGCAACGGCTGGCGCCGGGCAATGTCGGGAATGGCCGCGAGCAAGGCGCGGGTGTAGGGATGCAGCGGTGCGCGAAACAACGCCTCGCGCCCGGCCACCTCCACCAGGCGCCCGGCGTACATCACCATCACCCGGTCGACCAGGTCACGCACCACCGCCAGGTCATGGGTGACGTACAGCGCCGCCACACCTTGGTCACGGCACAGGCGCTTGAGGGTCTGCAGCACATGGGCCTGGGTGGTCACGTCCAGTGCCGTGGTGGGCTCGTCGAGTACGATCAGCTTTGGCCGCAAAACGAACGCCAGCGCCAGCATCACCCGCTGCTGCTGCCCGCCAGACAGTTGATGCGGGAACCGCCGCAGGAAGGCGTCCTCATCCGGCAGCCCCACATCCAGCAGGGTTTGGCCGATGCGCTGGCGCACCGCTTCACGCGACAACGCGGGCTGGTGCGCCAGCAGGGTCTCACGCAACAAGGCCCCCAGGCGCAGCGCCGGGTTCAGCGCCGTGGCCGGGTCCTGGGCCACGTAGCCGACCAGCCCGCCACGGGCCAGGCGCAAGGCCTCGCCTTCGAGTTCGAGCAGCGATTGCCCGGCCACCACCACGTGCCCGCCAACAATACGCGCACCTTGCCGGGCATGGCGCAGCAACGCTGTGGCCAAGGTGGTCTTGCCCGAGCCGGACTCGCCCACCAGGCCAACAATTTCGCCTGCTGCAAGGCTGAACGACACCTCGGCCAGCACAGCGACCTGCCCGGCCAACTCTACCCTCAGGTCGCTGACCTGCAACACTTCACTTGCCACATTCAACAGCGCGCTCATGGCTGCTTCTCCCCGATCCGTGCACTGGCCCGGCCAATCCCTTCGGCCAGGATGTTGGTGCCATAGGCAAACACGCCGATCAGCAGTGCAGGTGCCAGTACGGCCCAAGGCTGCACCAGCAGGCCGGCCTGGTTCTCGTTGATCATCAGGCCCCAGTCCGCCGCCGGCGGTGCCACCCCGTAGCCCAGAAAGCTCAGGCCGGACAGCATTCCCACCGCCCAGGTCAGCATGTTGCCGAAGTGCACCAGCAGGGGCGTGAGGATGTTCGGCAGGATTTCCTGAAACAGGATGCGCCAACGCGGGTACCCCATCATCTGCGCCGCCTCGACGTACTCCTGCCCGGCCACCGCCACGGCACTGCCGCGGGCCAGACGAATAACCCCCGGGGTAAAGGCAATGGCCACGGTCAGCACGATCAGCCAAGGCGCCCGACCGAGCATGGACACGATCAGCAGCACCAGGATCAGGTCCGGAAACGCCAGCGATACGTCGGCCGCCCAGCTGATCGCCTGGTCCAGGCGCCTGCGCGAGAACCCGGCCAACAGGCCCAGGCTGCCGCCAACCAGCAATGCGAGGGTGGCTGCTGCCACCGACATCCACAGCACCGACAGGCCACCGCTGAGCAACCGTGAGAGCAGGTCGTGGCCCAGAAAATCGTGCCCCAGCGGCGCCCCGGCAGCCGGGGGGCCGTACACCGGCCCGACCATCGCCGTGGGCGCATGGGGTGCCAGCCAAGGGCCGAAAGCGGCCAGCAGCGCCACCAGCAAGGTGATCACGGCGCCACGCCGCACCTGTGGGTCGGCCAGCCAACGGGATTCAATCATGGGTCGCCTCCTGGGCAGGGGTGCTGCGCGCACGTCGCCACCAAGGGCGAATGCCGCGCCGGATACGGCGGATCATCCGCACCCGGCGCGCGGTGCGCAGCTTGGGGGTGAGCAATACGGTCAGCAAGTCGGCCAGCAGGTTGATCAGCACCACCGCCAGGGTAATGACCAGCACCACGCCCTGGATCATCGGCAGGTCGCGCATCTGGATCGCTGCGTTCAACGCCGTGCCGATACCCGGGTAGCTGAAGATCACCTCGGCCAGCAGCGCGCCGCCGACCAGCGTGCGCAGCGTCAGCGCCACACCCTGGATCGCCGGGGTCAGGGCATTGGGCAACGTGTGCCGCCAGACGATGCGCCGCTCGGGGATGCCCCGCAAGCGCGCGGCGGTCACATACTCGGACTCCAGCGCCTCGATCATCGAAGCCCGCACCATGCGCGTGAGGTACGGCAAGGCCGTCAGGCTCAGGGCCAGCACCGGCAGCACCAGCGACGGCCACTGCTGCCACAGCGGTAACTGTGGGTCGAGGATCGACACCGCCGGCAGCCAGCCCATGCCCGGCATGGAAAACAACAGCACCAGGCCGATGGCCAGCAGAAACCCCGGCGTGGCCTTGAGCAGGATCAGCGCCGACAGGCCCCAGCGGTCCAGCCGGCTGTCTCGCCGCAGGGCCAGGCTCACCCCCAGCAGCAGGGCCACCGGCACCACCAGCGCCAACACTCCGACCAGCAGGGCCAGGGTGTGGCCCAGGCGGCCGAACAGTAGCTGCGCCACCGGTACCTGTGAGTCCAGCGAAATCCCCAGGTCCCCGCGCAATGCTGCGCCCAGCCAGCGCAGGTACTGCACCAGGATCGGCTGGTCGAGGCCCAGTTGCCGTTGCAGGGTGAGGATGCTTTCCAGCGGCGCATCCGGGCCGAGAATCACCCGCGCCGGGTCCGAAGGCAGCGCCTGGGTGGCGATGAACACCACCAGGCTGATCACCCAGGCGGTCAGCAGCCCATAACCGAGGCGGCCGATGAACCAGGCCAGCCAGGCCGGCGTGCGGGGCGTGTGTCGAGGATCAGGCATTGGGGTTCAACCAGAGTTCGTCAAAGCGCCAGGAGGCGAAGGTGGTCTGTTCCGGGGCGAGCCCGCCAACCTTGGCCGACGCTGCATCAAGCACGTCGGAAAAGCCCCAGATCAGCAACCCGCCACGTTCGTGCTGGATGGTTTGGGCTTCATGGACCAAGGCCGTGCGCTGCGCCAGGTCGGGTTGGGCCAAGGCCTGCTGGAACAGTTCGGTAAAGCGCGGGTCGTGGAAGTTGCTGCGGTTGTAGATGGCCTGCGGTGCATCGTTGTGCAGCGCCGAGGCAAGAAAGCCGCGCGCCGGGGTCGAGCCCGGCGACAGCTGCCATTGCTCGCGTTGCGGGCCATTGAAGACTGAGCCGTCCACTTGATTGACCTTCACCTGCACCCCGGCCTTCAACGCCTGCTGGGCAAACACCAGCGCGGCGTTGACGCCAGGCCCTGGCGTGGTAGTCAGTTCGACGCGCAAATCGTCCTGCCCCGCCTGGCGCAGCAGCGAACGGGCCTGGTCCAGGTCGTACGGGCGCTGGGCAATGGCGTGGTTGTAAGTGGGGTCATGGGGCGAGTACAGGTCGTTGGCCATCCGGCCAAAGCCATTGAGCCCACGGGCCACCAGTTCCTGGCGGTCAGCCAGCAGGCGAAACGCCTGGCGCACCCGCACGTCCTGGAACGGCGCCTTGGCCAGGTTCAGGTTGAAGCCGGTGAACGAGGTGCTCGGCGAGGCATACAGGCGCAGCCGTGGGTCGGCCTTGAGCAACGCACTGTGCTCGGCCTGCACACCACTGGCCACGTCGATCTGCCCGGCACGCAGCGCTGCGGCCCGCGATACCTGGTCCTTGAATTCGATGATTTCCAGCTCGTCCGCATAGGGGCGGTTGGGTTTGTAGTAGTTTTCAAAACGGGTGTAGAGCGAGCGCTGGCCGGGTATGAAGCTTTTCAGCCGGTACGGCCCCGCACCCACCGGGTTGGTCACCGGGTGGTAGTCGGTGGGCACGATGCCGCCGAAGCTGATCAGCGTTTCATCCAGCGGGTAGAAGCTTTGCCCCTGCTTGAAACGTATTTCAATGGTGCGCTCGTCCAGCTTGCGCAGGGCCTGCCGATCGATAGCGCCGACCAGCCCGGCGAAGGGCGAGGCCAGTTGCGGGTCGGTCAGGCGCAGGATGGAAAACAGCATGTCGTCGGCGGTGATGCTTTTGCCGTGGTGAAACTCCAGCCCAGGCTTCAGGCGGATGGTCCAGGCGCTGGCGTCGGCATTCGGCTCGGCGAACTCGGCCAGTGCCAGGCGCGTACTGACGTCGGCGTTCCATTCCCAGAATTTGGCGTACAGCGCCCAGCCGCGGATGATGCCGCCGCCCACTGGCTTGTGCGCATCAAGGTTGCCGGCCTGGTCGCCATCGATAATGCCCACCCGCAAGCGCCCACCGCGCACTGGCGTGCCCGGCAGCGCCGCACTGGCGGCCGCCGGCGCGCCGCTGTCGCAGCCACTGAGCAGCCCACCGCCGAGCAGCAGGCTGCCGCCAACGGCCAGGCTGTTGCCGAGAAACACCCGGCGCGAAAACAGCTCGCTCATCACCCTCTCCTTACGCCGGTTGCGCCACGCCAGGCTTGCTGACTGCGCCCAGGCGCGGCACCTCGAAGCCATGGTCCAGGTCCAGCAGCGGGAACAGCAGGTCTGCCACCCGGTGCGCCTCATCGATCAGCGGGAAGCCCGACAGGATGAATGCCGACGTGCCCTGGGCCTCGTATTCACGGATACGCTCGGCGACCTGCGCGGCGCTGCCGACCAGGTAAGTGCCGGCTGCCGGGCCGAGGATGTTGAAGCCGAACAGGCTCGGGCCCAACCAGACGTTGGGGTAGATCTCCAGCTCGCGGGCCGTGGGCAGGCGCCCGGCGCGGATGCTGTCGAGGTTGCGCTGGATGCGCGGGTCGTCGCTGACGTAGCTGTCGAAGGTTTGCCCGGGGGGCAACTGGCGTTCGATGGCCGCGCGCGCGGTGGCCAGCGAAGTGCGTTGCAACAGGCGATCTGCGTGGGCCCAGGCTTCTTCCTCGGTCTCGCGCACGATCACTTGCAGGCGGGTGCCGTAGGTCAGTTCGCGGCCGATCTTCGCCGCCTCGGCCGCCACCCGGCGGAACTTGTCACCAAGCTTTTGCGGGGTGTCAGCGAAGCTCAGGTACACGTCCAGCAACTGCACCGAGTGGGCCACGCCCGGTGCCGAGGTGCCAGCGCCCCACAGCGGGATGCCGGGCTTTTGCTTCGGTGGGTGCCACCCGCCCAGCGGGTGATGGGCTGCGGCGGGCGAACGGGGTGACAGCTTGACGTAGCGGCCGTCGTAACCGGCGGTTTCACCCGCGTAGAAACTCTGGAACGCGCGCCAGTATTCCAGGCTGAAGTCGTAGCGCTCATCGTGCGGGTAATGCACGCCGAGGGTGGCCAGGCCGGCGTCGTTGCCGTTGACCACGTTGAACAGCAGGCGGCCGTTGGAGAACTGGTCGAAGGTGAGCGCCCATTTGGCCAACACCGCTGGCGACAGCTCGCCCGGGTGCTGGGCGACCAGAAAGCGCAGGCGCTTGGTGGCGTCGATCAGCGCTGCCGATACGGCCAGGCTTTCGTTGGGGCTGGAGCCGAGCAGCGAGCCGTAGAAGCCCAGGCGGTCGGCGGCGATGGCCAGTTGCTTGAGGTGTTCGAAATCGGTGTGCCAGCGGCCCTCGGGTTCCCAGGGATAGGGGCCGTCGGGGGTGGTGAGGTACCAGAGGATTTTTACTGCCATGGGGCGGGTCCTTGCTTGGAATGGTGGATCAGGCTGCCAACGCGGTCCTGTAGGAGCAGCCTTGTGCTGCGAAGAGGCCGGTACTACCGATGCAGACGCAGTGCCTGGACTGGCCCTTTCGCAGCACAAGGCTGCTCCTACAGGGTGCGTGGGCGGGGCTGAAAACGGGGTCAGTTACGCCGATCGATGCCAGGCACCAGGCCCAATTCGGTAGCGCGGTCATACAACCCGCTCATCTTCCACTGCTGGGTCAGCACCCCCGGCCCGTAAGGCCGCGATCCGCCCAGGGCATCGGCCAGCAACTGGATCTGCGCGCCCTCCTCCAGCAACAGGATGAACTCTGCCGTGGCCCGCAGCCCCTGCTTGCCCCACACCGTGGAGCCGCCGTTGGCTTCCAGGATGGCCAGGTTGAACGGGTTCTCGGCGATCTTGTCGAGGATGAAGTCCACCTCGGCCTGGCGCCGGTCGATGTACACCGGCAGCTCGCGGGCCAGCTGGTAGCGCTGCACCGGCACGTAGTGGAACGGCAAGGTGCGGTGGGTTTGCGCCCAGGCGCCCAGGTACGGGCTGTGCACGTGCGACACGGTGCTGACGTCGGGGTGGGTCTGGAACAGCTTGGTGTAACGGCCCAAACCGCCTTTACCCTTGCCGACGATGACGTTGCCGGCAAAGTCGGTGACGGTGGCCTGTAGTGGCTTGCGGTGGTTCCACGGGCCGCCGTAGTTCACCGACACCAGCAACTCTTCACCCGGCACACGCTCGATGAAGCCGACCGTGCCATTGGCGGTAATGGTGTTGGTCTCTCGAAATACGCTGAAGGCTGCTTCGGCTTCGGCCACTACCTGGTCGATGAAGGCTTGCAGTTCGGCAGTCACGGGGCGTTCGTTGATCAGTACGGTCATGTTCAATCTCCAGTCAGGTCAGGCGCGGCGTTGGGCCAGCAGTTCATGGGCAGCTTGCAGAGGCCGCGGGTCGACCCAGTCGGCGATGTCGAAATCGGCTTCGAGGAAACCGTGCAGGTACAGGAAGTCCTTTTGTGTGCCGAGGAAGGCCAGGCGCTGTGCGGACAGGTCCGGCGCCAGCGTGGTGTGGAAGTCACCGCGGTAGGCCTCGGCCACGCCCTGGCTGCCCGCGCGGGTTTCTTCTTCGAGGATGCTGTTGAGCGCAGCACGGTTGCCGGCTGCCCACTCGGCGGCACGCAGGGTCTGGGCAAGGAAGCGCACCACCAGGTCGAAATGGTTGTCGAGCAGGCGTTGATGCACGGTGATCGGCCGTGGGGTGCCGTTGTTGATGCGGTGGCGTGGGTCGGCCAGCAGGTCGAGGTCGACGCCGACCACCAGGCCCAGCCGGCGTGCGGCATCAGCGGCGGCCGCGCCTTTCACGTACACGGCATCGACTTCACCGCGCGCCAGGTACTCCAGGCCCGACCATAGCCGCTGCAAGCCCAGCTCCGGGGTGGCGGCAGTGGCCTGATCGAGCAGGGCCACTTCCACCAGTTGCACGTCATCCAGGTGCAGGCCTGCCGAGGCCAGGGCGCCTTTGTAACCGTGAAGGCTCATGGCCCGGGCAATGCTGCCTGGCCGGCTGTCGCCCCAGGCCGGCAGGGCCAGGCGCTTGCCGCGCAGGTCGGCGGCGCTGCGGATGCCGGAATCCGGGCGAACCAGGATGGTTTGCCATTCCTCGATCCAGGTCAGGCCGATCAGCCGGCTGGGCGAGCCGGCCGCACGTGCCGCCAGCGCCGGCACGTTGCCGCCTTCGCGAAACAGCCCGGGCAGCTGGTGATCGTAGTGGTGATGGCCAAGTTGGCGGGCCTCCTGAAGCGTCGAAACAGGCAAGCCATCGGCGGCGAACTCCTGCTCCAGCCAGCCGAGCTTGTAGGCCAGGCCTGAGGCGGTGGGCACAGGGCAGCGGGTGAACCAGATGCGTTCCAGGGCGGAGGGGTCGTCCGCCAGGCGTTTTGCTGTAGGGGTTGCGAAGGTCATGGGAAGCTCCTTGGGCGTCGTGCAAGCACCATTGCAGTGTGCGTGCCAACCGCTGGAGGCCTTGAATTGCCTGGGATTGGTTGTTTCGCCAGGTGGCCGGGTGCTTGGCTGGGAGCAGGATTGCGGGTGGGGTGCTGCCAGATCAGCAGGGAGGCTGCTGCTGGGGCAGCAAAGGGCTTTGGAAGCCGCGCAGGATGGGGCCTGAAGAGGGGTGGCAAAGATATTGCTCTAGGGATTGGGACCGCGGTGTGGCCATTCGCGGGTGAACCCGCTCCCACAGGCACCGCGCAAAGCTCATGCACTGCGGTCCCTGTGGGAGCGGGTTTACCCGCGAAACAGGCGCACTGGCCCCTTCAGACATACCCGAGACCTCTCCATGAGCGCCATAGAACCCTCCCCCGCCCGCCGCCTGACCAGCGAAGCAGAAGCCATCGAAACCGCCCGCCAGGTCGCCGCGCACATCGCCGAGCTGGCCGCCGACCCGCGCAACAACGGCCAGCTCCCCCACCGCCAGGCGGAGCTGTTGTCCAGCAGCGGCCTGACCGCCATCGCCGTACCGGCCGAGTTCGGCGGCCTCGGTGCCTCGGTGCAGACCGTGGTCGAAACCGTGCGCCTGATCTCCACCGCCGACGGCGGCGTCGGCCAGTTGCTGCAGATTCACAACGTGATGCTGCGCGGCATCTTCACCGGTTACCCCGAAGAAGTACGCGACCGGCTGATTGCCGACGTGCTCGCCGGCAAGCGCTTCGGCAACGCCCTGGCCGAAGTCGGCGGCAAGAACAAGTTCGCCCTCAAGACCCGCGTCGAGCGCCGCGCCGATGGCCAGTGGGTCCTCAACGGCAGCAAGTTCTACTCCACCGGCTCTTACCTGGCCGAGTGGATCTCGTTGACCGCCGCCAGCGAAGACGGCGGCGTCGGCGTGCTGCTGCACCGCGACGCCCCTGGGCTGACCCTGGTGGACGACTGGCAGGCGTTCGGCCAGCAGAACTCTGTAAGCGGCACGGTAAACTTTGACAACATCGTGCTCGACGAGCGCTACCTGACCCGCCGCAGCGGGCCGATGAAGCGCACCGGCCTGACCTTCCCGCAGATCCTCCACGCCGCCATCGATACCGGCATCGCCGCTGGCGCATTGCAGGCGGCTGTCGAGTACCTGCGCGAGCATGCCCGGGCCTGGGTGGAAAGCGGCGTCGAACGCGCCAGTGACGAGCCGCATGTCATTCGCCAGATCGGTGAGTACGCCGTGGCGCTGCGCGGCGCCGAGTCGGTACTGCGCGAGGCGGCGCGGGTGTTCGACGACCACGAGCGCGACCCGGAGAACAAGGCATTGCAGGATGAGCTGATCCTGTCCGTGGCCACCGCCCGTGCGCATTCCGATGCGGCGTCGTTGAAGATTTCCAGCGACCTGTTCTCGCTGCTGGGGGCCAGCGCTTCGCTGAGCAAGTGGAACCTCGACCGCTTCTGGCGCAATGCCCGGGTGCACACCACCCACGACCCGATCCGCTGGCGGCTGCACAACGTGGGCAACTACTACCTGAACGGGGCCGACCCAGGGGAGTACACGGCGGTGCTCAATGCCAAGGAAACCCAGGGCGCTACACGCCGTTGAATCCATTTGGGGCCGGGGGGCGCGTCGCGCCCCATTCGCGGCACAAGGCCGCTCCTACAAGGGCGGCGTCGCATTCTGATCGAGCATCTACATGAACCACCCGCTTCTTCGGGCATTGGCCATCTACCGCGAAATGCCTTGGCGCTTCACGCTGGTCGCTGCCTTGTACATTGCCGGCAACCTCGGCCTGGCCTGGCAGCAGTGGCTGATCGGCCATGCGGTCGATGATGTCAGCGCCGGCCGCGCCGTACTGCGCCAGGCCGACGGCAGCCTGGACGCCAGCGTGGCCTGGCACTGGTTGTGGCTGCTGCTGGCCATCGCCCTGGGCCGCGGCCTGCTGCAGTATGCCGCCGCCGTGCTGTCGCTGGTGCTCAGCCAGGCCCTGCTCACGCGCCTGCGTGAGCGCATCCTCAGCCAGGTGCAGCGCTTGCATCTGGGCTACCACTGGCACCACGGCATGGGCGAACTGGTCACCCGCACCACCCGCGATGCCGACAAAGTGCGCGACGCGCTGATCACCTTCTGGCGGCAGATCATCGAAACCCCGCTGGTGGTGATCGTCGCGGTGGGCCTGCTGAGTTGGTACGACCCGCTGCTGGGGCTGGTGCCACTGCTGCTGACCGGCGCCGGGTTATGGCTGTTCGTGGTGCAGACTGATCGCCTGGTCACACTCGACCGCGCCGTGGGCGCCGCCTATGACCAGGTCAGCCAGGACCTCGCCGAAGGCATCGGTGGCGTGCGGGTGATCAAGGCATTTGGCCTGGAACAGCAGCGCATTGCCCGCTTCGCCCGGCAGGTCGAGGTGTTCACCGGCCATGCCCGCGCCGCCCTTGCCTATGCCAGTTCGCGCATTCCGCTGCCGCAGGCGGTGGTGGCGCTGGGGCATGTGTGGATCCTGGTGTACGGCGCCCACCGCGTGGCGGCCGGCGCACTGGGCATCGGTGAGCTGGTCACCTCGCTGCTGGTGGCCACCACGCTGGTGTTCCGCATCGAAGGCATTGGCCGGGTGATGCAGACGTTCGCCGATGCCCGCGCCAGTGCCGAACGCATCTGGCAGCTGCTGGACGAACGCCCGGCCATCGTCGGCGGCCATGCCACCCTGCCCGCAGGGCCGTTGGGGCTGAAGCTGAATCAGGTGCAGGTCAGTGCAGCGGAGGCTGGCCGGCCTATCCTGCAAGACTGCTCGCTGACGCTGTTGCCCGGTGAGGTGGTGGCGCTGGTCGGCGCCACCGGCACGGGTAAAAGCCTGCTGGCCAGCCTGCTGCCACGTTTGGCCGATGTGCAGCACGGCAGCGTGCAGGTGGGTAGCGATACGGCTGGCTGGCACGACGTGCGCGACCTCGACCTAGCCGACCTGCGCCGCCGCGTGCAAGTGCTGCCGCAGGAAAGCTTTCTGTTCTCCGACAGCCTGGCCGCCAACCTGCGCCTGGCCGCACCGCAGACCAGTGACGCCCAGTTGCGTGAAGGTATGCGCCTGGCCGCTGCAGAGGACGTGCTGGAACGCCTGCCCCACGGCCTCGACACGCCGCTGGGCGACCGCGGCGTGACCCTGTCCGGCGGCCAGCGCCAACGCCTGTGCCTGGCCCGCGCGTTGCTCGGCGCACCCGACATCCTCTGCCTGGACGACGCCACCAGCGCCCTGGATGCCCTGGGCGAACGCCAGGTGCTGCACAACATCCGCCGCCTGCACAGCGCCAGCGGCCAAGGCCCGACCTTGCTGCTGATCACCAGCCGCCTTTCCACCCTGCTGTTGGCCGACCGCGTGCTGATGCTGGAAAACGGCCGCATCACTGCCAACGGCAGCCATGCCGAGCTGTGCGCGAACAACGCCCATTACCGCGACTTGCTGGGGATCGACCATGACTGATGCGCAGCACACCCCCGCCAGCGATATCGACATCGAACAACGCCTGGCCCGCCAGGCGCTGGACCGGGGCATGTTCCACCGTTTGCTGCCGCTTTTGCAGCCCATTCGCGGGCAGATCCTTGCCGTGATCGGCATCGAGCTGCTGCTGGTATTTACCGTGTTCCTGCGCCCGTGGTTCGTGCGGGAGCTGCTGGACAGGGGCCTGGTCCCCAGCGCCGACCACTGGCTGCTCGACGAGCGCCTGGTGCTGTGGTTGGGCCTGGGGCTGGCCGCGAGCTGGCTGGGGCGCTTTCTGCTGGCCGGGGTGTCGCAGTTCATTGCCGGGCGCGCAGCGATCGGCGTGCTCAACGCCCTGCGGGTAAAAGTGTTCGCTCATGTGCAGGCGCTGTCGGTGAGCTACTTCGACCAGACCCGTGCCGGGCGCATCATTTCCCGTGCCGACCGTGATGTTGATGCGCTGGAGCCGTTGCTGGTGCAAGGCCCGCCCGAGCTGCTCGGCGCCCTGCTGCGCTGCGGCCTGGCAGCGGTAATGCTGTGGCGCATCGACCCCAGCTTTTTCTACAGCCTGGTTGCCACGGTACCGCTGCTGGCCGTGGCCACCTGGCGCTTCAAGCGGGTTTCGCAGCGCAACTGGGCCAAGGTGGCCGAGCAGCGCAGCCGCTTCACCGCCCACTTGGTAGAAAGTGTGAGCGGGGTGCGGCTGATCCAGCAATGCGGGCAGGAGCAGACGAACCAGGCACGCTACCGGCGCCTGCTGGAAGACTTCAACCAGGCGCTGATCCGCGGCAGCCTGCGCGCCGGCTGGTTCGCCCCGTTTACCGCATTGCTCAGCACCGCCGGCATGGCCGTGCTGTTGCTGGTCGGTGCCCATGGCCTGGCCGAGGGCAAGGTCAGCGTGGGCCAGGTGGCCGAGAGCCTGTTCTACGTGTTCCTGTTCCTTGGGCCGCTGCAAGAGCTGTCGGACCTGTTCGAGCGCTACGCCACCGGCAGCGCTTCAGCCCAGCGCATCTTCCTGTTGCTCGACACCCGCCCGCAAGTGCTCGACCCGCCAGCGCCACACGCGCTGACCAGGGCGCGTGGCCAGGTGGACTTCGACGCAGTTGGTTTTGCCTACACGCCAAACAGCTCGCGCCCGGTGATCGACGGGCTCGACCTGCATATCCGCGCCGGCGAAGTGCTGGCCATCGTCGGCCCCTCGGGGCATGGCAAGAGCACCCTGGTGCAATTGCTGACGCGCTTCTACGAAGTGCAGCAAGGCGCCGTGAAGCTGGACGGCATCGACCTGCGTGCGCTGGCCCAGCACGACCTGCGGCGCAACGTGGGTGTGGTGCTGCAGGACAACGTGCTGTTCAGCGGCAGCATCCTCGACAACCTGCGCCTGGCCGCACCAGCTGCCAACGATGCACAACTGGTGGCCGCAGCCCGTGAGCTGGGTGCAGACGAGGTGCTGGAGCGCCTCCCGCAGCGCTACCACACCGAAGTCGGCCCGCTGGGCGCGCACCTGAGCCATGGCCAGCGCCAGCTGGTGTGCCTGGTGCGGGCCTACCTAGCCGACCCGGCGGTACTGGTGCTGGACGAAGCCACCTCGGCAGTGGACGTACACACCGAGCGGCGTATCCAGCGCGCGCTGCGCAGGCTGTGCCAGGGGCGCACGGCGATCATCATCGCCCACCGCCTGGCGACCATCCGCGATGCCGACCGGATTGCCGTGGTGAAGCATGGGCGGGTGGTGGAACAAGGGCCGCATGCCGATCTGATCGGGCGTAGTGGTGCTTATGCAGCGTTGTACGAAGCGTATCTGCGCAGCGCCGGGGAGGTTATGGCCGAAGTGTAGGGCGTGAAGATTGTTGCGCCTGGGCGATCGAGCGCCGCCCGCGCGGCGCATCGCGAGCTGCGCTCGCTCCTACGTTTGTTTCGGGCCAATTATTCCTGTGGGATTTGTGCGCGACCGCTTTTGGGCTCGGCTCGATATCGCGTCCTGCAAACCAGGCGGTCGCGCGCGCCTGTCACAGGCGTTACTGGCCCGAAACAAACGTAGGAGCGAGCGCAGCTCGCGATGCGCCGCGCGGGCGGCGCTCGATCGCCCAGCCGCCACATCACCCAAGCCCTACACCTGGCGGCCCTCATGCTGCTACCCCAGCATCAATTGCTGCCGCACTGCTGCCACAGCAGCACCCCTCTCCCCGTCCCCGCCTCAAACCCCCGCCCCACAGGCCATGCACCGCGCATGGCACAGCCGTTGCACCACCCTCCCCATCCGCACACCCTCCCCCTTCAGGAGCCCCCATGACTACCGAATTCTTCTGGCGCCTGCCCTTGGGCACCGACGGCCCACAGCTGTCCACCGACCGCCACAACCGCGGCAACCCCGCGCACCGCCCCGGCAACATCGCCCCCGGCCGCCTGCCCGATGGCCAGGCCGATGGTTTCACCTACATCGACTACATCGCCCAGGTGGCCAAGGCTGCCGAGCTGGCCGGGTTCGAAGGCGCACTGCTGCCCACCGGCCCGGAGCCGTGGATCGCCGCCGCCGCGTTGGCCCGCGAAACCCGGCGCATCCGCTTCCTGATCGCCTTCCAGGCCACCTGGACCCTGCCCGCCTACGCCGCCCAGCAGGCAGCAATCCTGCAGAACCTCAGCGGTGGCCGGCTGGACTGGAACATCATCACCGGCGGCAACCCGGCCAGCCAACGGGCCAATGGCGACTTCCTGGAGCATGACCTGCGCTACAAGCGCACCGGCGAATTCCTCGACGTGATCCAGGGCCTGTGGACCCAGGACAAGTTTTCCTACGAAGGCGACATCTACCGCCTGGACAACGGCAGCCTGCCGCCGGGCCTGCAACACGAACGCAAACCGGGCGTGTACTTCTCCGGCTTTTCCGATGCCGCGCTGGACGTGGCCGCGCGCCACGCCGATGTGTACCTGAACTGGGCCGAGCCCATCGACAAGCTCAAGCCGCATATCGAACGTGTGCGCGAACTGGCCGACAAGCAAGGCCGCACGGTGCGTTTCGGCCTGCGTGTCGACCTGTTCGCCCGCGAGACCGAAGAACAAGCCTGGCGCGAACTGCGCCAGCAGTTCGAGCGCCTGGAAGGCAAGGCCAGCGCCAGCGCCAAGGGTTTCGTGACCGGCTCGGACTCTGTCGGCGGTGCACGCCAGGCGGCCTATCACCAAGGCTTGCAGGGCTTCGACGAACTGATCCTGGCGCGCAACCTGTGGGCCGGCTTCGCCAAGGCCAAGCCCGGCCCTACCGTGGGCCTGGTGGGCAGCCATCAGAACATCGCCGAACGCCTGGCGGAATACCGCGATGCCGGTTTCAGCACCTTCATCCTCGCCGCCAACCCGCACCTGGAAGAAGCCCTGCGCATCGGCCAGGAAGTGTTGCCGCTGGTGCAGCAAGCCACCACCACACCTTTGCAGGCCAGTGCCTGATCCCCACCGGAGCTGAACATGAGCCAACCCCTCGATACCCTGTGGTACACCCGCTGTCCGGTGCCCACCGGCCTGGGCATTGCCGTGCAGCAAGGCTGGCTGCAGGAAGACCTGGCCGGCCTCGGCACCCAGGTGCAGTCCCTGCGTGAAGCCGACCAGCAGGCGGTGCGCGAATCGCACTTCGACCACAGCCTGCTCAATTCGGTACGCCACGGCGGCAGCATCCCGGCCATCTGGGCCCGCGCCCAGGGCCGCGACACCCGCGTGATCGGCCTGTCGTGGGCCGATGAGGCGCAGTTGATCCTGACCCGGCCAGACAGCGGCATCCACACCGTGAAAGACCTCAAGGGCCGCCGCTTCGGCCTGCCCGACTGGGCCGCCGCACAGATCGACTTCACCCGTGCCCAGGCCCTGCGCGGGCTGGAAAACGCCCTCAAACTTGCCGGCTTGCAAGTGGGCGACGTGGACTTGGTCAACTACCGCTACGACGGCACCTTCAGCGACCGCCCGGTGCGCAACGTGGCCGGTACGCCGGTGTCCAGCACCCAGAGCGAAGGGCGCAACCTGGAGCTGGCCGGCCTGCTGCGCGGCGAGGTCGATGCAATCTTCCTCAAGGGCGCCAGCGCCGTGCAACTGGCCCACGCCTTTGCCCTGCACACGGTGATCGACACCGGCAGCCACCCCGACCCGCTGATCCGCAGCAACAACGGCACGCCACGCACCCTGGCGGTAGACAGCCACCTGCTGGCGCAGCACCCGCAGGTGGTGCGCACCCTGCTCGGGTCGGTGCTGCGCGCCGAACGCTGGGCCCACCAGCACCCCGACGAAACCCGCCGCTACCTGGCGCGGGAAACCAACAGCAGCGAGTACTGGGTGCAAGTGGCTTACGGCACCGACGCCCACCTGCGCCTGAGCACGCGCCTGGACGAACAGGCCATCGATGCCTTGCAGGACTTTGTCGAGTTCCTGAAACGCTGGCGCTTCATCCCGGCGCGCTTCGAGGTGCGCGACTGGATCACCCGCCAACCACTGGACCAGCTGCTGGCCCCCCTCCAAATGGACAGGAAACCCGTAACCCCATGACCAAGCCCCTGGAAACGCTCTGGTACACCCACAGCCCCGTGCCCACCGGCCTCGGCATCGCCGTGCAGTCGGGGCGCCTGGCCGAGGCTTTTACGCCGTTCGGCACCAATATCCAGTCGCTGCGCGAGTCCAGCGAACGCGAGGTGCGCGAGGCCCACTACGACCATCACCTGCAGAACTCGGTGCGCCACGGTGGCAACATCCCGGCGATCTGGGCCTACGCCAGCGGCGTCGAGACCCGCGTGCTGGGGCTGTCGTGGAGCGATGAGGTGCAGTTGATCCTCACCACCGAAGAAAGCGGCGTACGCAGCATTCGCGACCTGAAGAACCGCCGCTTCGGCATACCCAAGTGGGCCAACGTACAGATCGACTTCACCCGCGCCCAGGCCCTGCGCGGGCTGGAAAACGCCCTGAAGCTCGAAGGCCTGGCAGTAGCCGATGTGGAGCTGGTCGACTACCCCTACGGCGGCACCTACAGCGACGATGCCAAGCAGCACCTGTACGGCGCCGAAGTGAGCCTGGACACCAGCCGCTTCAGCCGCCGCAACAATGAGCTGATCGGCCTGCTGCGGGGCGATATCGACGCCATCTTCCTCAAGGGTGCGCATGCGGTGCACCTGGCCCACGAGTTCGGCCTGCGTGTGGTGGTCGACACCGGCAGCCACCCCGACCCGCTGATCCGCAGCAACAACGGCACCCCGCGCACGCTGACCGTGGACCGGCACTTGCTGGAAAACCACTTCGATGCCAGCCGTACGCTGGTCGACACGGTGCTGCGCACCGAGCAATGGGCCTGGGCCAACCCAGAAGAGACCCGGCGCTTTCTGGCGCGCGAGCTGAACACCAGCGAGTACTGGGTGGCGGCGGCCTATGGCGATGATGCGCACCGGCGCTTGCGTACCACCCTGGACAGCCGCTCGATCGAGGCGCTGCAGGACTTTACCGAGTTCCTGTTCAGGTGGGGGTTCATACCGCGGCGTTTCGATGTGCGGGAGTGGATTGATTTTCGCGTGCTGGAGAGTGTGATCGGTTCGACTTCGCGGCTGGCCGTTTGATCTCTATTGCCTGAACTGGCCCTATCGCCGGCAAGCCAGCTCCCACAGGTCCCCACTGAGCCTGAGCATTGTGGGGTACTTGTGGGAGCTGGCTTGCCGGCGATAGGGCCCTCAACCCCAACTCATTACTATCGACCAACCACTGCTGCCCCAGCAGCACCCGCCCAGCACCCCACTGCTGCCCAATCTGCAACACCTTTTAAAAACCAATACAAAATCATTACAAATCAGTCACTTGGCAACATGGCACAGTCCCTGCTCTAGCTCTCCCCAACAACGCTTTACATACGGGGAGATCCACCATGCACCAGCTCAATCCACTCGCCCGCCAGATCAGCCTCGCGCTGCTGCTGGCCGGCACCGGCAGCCAGGCCATCGCCGCCAACGAAGACAACAAAAACGAACCGGCCCTGGAAACCGTCACGGTCACCGCCCAACACCGCGAGCAGACCTTGCAGGAAGTCCCGGTAGCCGTATCGGCCATCAAAGGCACCAGCATCACCGCCGATGGCGTGCGCTCGATGGGCGACATCACCACCTTCGTGCCCAACGCCTCGGCCAAGAACCCCGACGGCGACGGTCGCCCGCGTTGGTACATCCGCGGCCTGGGCACCGGCGACACCGGCGCGGCAACAGTCTTCCCGGTAGGCATCTACGCCGATGACGTCTACCTCAACGCCCCCATCGCCGGCGGCGGCCCGCTGTTCGACCTCGAGCGCATCGAAATCCTGCGTGGGCCACAGGGCACCCTGTATGGCAAGAACACCACGGCCGGTGCAGTGAACGTGATCTCGAAGAAGCCCACCTTCGACACCGACGGGTATGGCACCGTTGGCTTCGGCAGCAAGAACGAACGCATCGTCACGGGTGCCATCGGTGGCGCGCTGGTGGACGAAAAACTGGCCGGGCGAGTGGCGCTGTATTCCGAGGAGCGTGACGGCTTCCAGAACAACGACTTCGACGGCAACACCTATGGCGATGTGAACAAGAAAGCCATCCGCCTGCAGTTCCTGGCCCAGCTCAACCCCGACCTTGACGCCCTGCTCAAAGTGCACAGCCGCCAGTTCAAGGGCGACGGCAGCAATGGTTCGCTACCCGTGGGCCGCTACTACAACGTCGGTTACGAGCGCCCCCATGGCCGCGACATTTCGCTGAACGTCAACGAAGACTACCGCCTGGACCACGACGGCGCCTCGCTGACGTTCAACTACTACCTGGGCGACTACACCCTGACCTCGATCAGCGCCTACGACTACATCCGCAACCGCTCCACCAGCGACGCCGACTACACCCCCTACGAGGTCAACGGCGCGTCGATCACCGACAACAGCTACCGCCAATGGTCGCAGGAGTTTCGCCTGGCCTCGCCGGAAGACCGCCCGCTGCACTGGCTGCTGGGTGCGCACTACTTCCACGAAGACCTCGACAGCTCGGCACAGCGGGTGGTCACCCCTGGGCCGACGCCCAACGGCACCGGCTCAAACCAGGTGGGCACCACGGCGTTCCGCGATATGGGCTTCGACCACCGCACCGACAGCTACGCGCTGTTCGGCAACCTGACCTACGACTTCACCGATGACTTCAGCGTCACCGGCGGCCTGCGCTGGACCCAGGAAAAAAAGGACATCGACCTGGACCTGGTGCAGCTGACCCGCGCCACCGCCAACGGCCCGCTGGTTCCGCTGGGCGGCGTGGGCACCAACGGCAACCGCCAGGAGGACAAGACCTGGGAAGCCTGGACCTACGACCTGACGCCCGAGTACCGCATCAACGACAACCTGCGGGTGTTCTTCCGCTACGCCCACGGCTTCCGCTCGGGCGGCTTCAACACCGGGCTGTCGACCAGCCTGGCGCAGTTGACCACAGTCGACCCGGAAGAGCTGGATGCCTACGAGCTGGGGCTGAAGTCGGAGTGGTTCGACCGCCGCCTGACCGTCAACGCCAACCTCTTCTACTACGACTACTCCGACATCCAGGTGAACCTGCTGACGGTGAACAACGGCGTGCTCACCACCGCGCTGACCAACGGCGCCAAGGGCAAGGTCAAGGGCGCGGAGCTGGAGATCGAAGGCCAGCCGACCGAGCGCCTGCACCTGCGCGCGGCGGTGTCGTTCCTTGACACCGAATACACCGACTTCAAGAACACCAACCCCACCACCGGTGCAGTAACCGGCGACTACAGCGGTAACAGCTTCGTGCGTTCGCCGCGCAACGTGGTGTCGCTGGGTGCCGATTACACCATCCCGCTGGAAGTGGGCGGCAAGCTGGTGGCGGGTGGCGACGTGAGCTTCCGTGACAAGGAGTACTTCCTGGCCGACCGCCAGAGCAGCGCCGACGAAACCCTCAGCCAGCCCCACTACACCTTGGCCAACGCCCGCCTGAGCTGGTTCAGCCACGACGACAAGCTGAGCGTGACCGGTTTCGTGAACAACCTCACCGACCGCCGCTACCAGGTGCACGGCCGGCCCAACGGCACCGCCGGGCAGTACGTGATCACCTACGGCGACCCACGCACCGTCGGGCTCAGCGTTACCAGCCGGTTCTAGGTTGCCCTTTCGGGCCTCATCGCCGGCAAGCCAGCTCCCACAGGTACAGCACAGGGCCTGAAACTTGTGGGGACCTGTGGGAGCTGGCTTGCCGGCGATGAGGCCAGTACTGCCAATACATCATTCAGCAGGAACACCCCATGCCCCACCACACTCCCTTGGCCAGCGCCGTCGCCCTGGCCATCGCCGGCCTCGCCGTGCCCGCCTTCGCCGCCGAACCCAACGACCGCCTCGACACCGTGGTTGTGGTCGGCACCCACCGCAGCGACGTCACTGCCCTGCAAAGCGCCGCCCCGGTCGATGTGCTGAGCGGTGAAAAACTCCAGGAAACCGGCGCCAGCGACCTGTCCGCAGCACTCACCGCGCTCTCACCCTCGTTCAGCTTCCCGCAGTCGCCCCAGGGCGCCTTTGCCGGTTCGATTGCCCAGGGTGCCTCGCTGCGCGGCCTGGCCTCCGATCAGGTGCTGGTGCTGGTCAACGGCAAGCGCCGCCACACCAGTGCCAACGTCACCCGTCAGGGCCTGGTCAACGCCCGTGGCGCGGCGGCCGTGGACCTCAGCCTGATCCCGCTGTCGGCTATCGAGCGGGTGGAAATCCTGCGCGATGGCGCAGCCGCCCAATACGGCTCGGACGCCATCGCCGGGGTGATCAACATCGTGCTCAAGGAGCGCGACGAAGGCGGTAACGCCGGCTACCGCTTCGGCGGCTACAAGAAAGGCGATGGCCTGCAGCGCAAGCTCAGCGGCTGGAAGGGCTTTGCCTTGCCCAATGACGGCTTCCTGACCCTGGCCTTCGACGCCGGCAGCCAGGACCCGGCCAGCGACACCCGCGACGACAACCGCATCTTCTACCCCGGCTCCACCAGCATCAACACCGCACGCGAGCAGAACAACCGCTACCGCAACTGGCGCTGGGGCTCGGGCAATGTCTCGGACCAGTACAACTTCACCGCCAACGCCGAAATGGGTTTGAGCGAGGGGCTGAGCGCCTACGGTTTTGCCACCTATGCGCACAAGAATACCGATGCCGAGAACTTCTTCGACCCGCCTACCACGTTACGCAACAACTACGGCAGCGTAGCCCTGGCGCGCTACCCGGACGGCCGCCTGCCGGTCACCCGCTACGGTCTTGAAGACTTTGCCGTCACCGGTGGGCTGCGCTTTGAAAACGAAACACTGGGCAACTTCGACCTGGCGCTGAACTACGGCGACAACCGGGTCGACTCCACCGACCACGACGCAATCAACCCCAGCTGGGGCACCGCCAGCCCGTCGACCATCTACACCGGCCGCCGTGAAGCCGACCAGACCAACCTGACCCTGGACTGGACCCGCGACTTCGCCAACGACTGGCTGTTCAAGCCGTTGACCGTTTCCGCCGGGCTGGCCTGGCGCCAGGAAAACTACGACCTCAGCGAGGGCGACGCCGCCGGCTGGTCCAACGGCCCCCTGTTCAACACCATCGACCCCATCAGCGGCAGGCGCATACCCGGTTACTACTCGGGCATCACCCAGGTCGACGCCGTGTCGCTGGACCGCCGCGTGATCGGTGCCTACTTCGATGTCGAAGCCCAGCTGACCGAGAAATTCCAGGCCGGCGTGGCCGTGCGCAGCGAGCACTATTCCGACTTCGGCGACACCACCAACGGCAAGCTGTCGCTGCGCTACGACTTCACCCCACAGATTGCCGCGCGCGCCAGCGCCAGCACCGGCTATCGTGCCCCTTCGCTGGTGCAGAGCGGGCTGTCGTCGTTCAGTGTGCAGGTGGTGGAACAGCCGCCGGGCAGTGGCAACTGGGTCGAGGTGCAGCAGCGCACCCTGCGCGCCGACAGCCCGGAAGCGGCCCTGCTTGGCGGCAAGGCGCTGAAGCCTGAGGAATCGACCAACTTCTCCGTCGGCCTGGTCTGGCGGCCATTGCCTAACGCCTCGGTCACACTCGACGCCTACCGTATCGACATCGACAACCGCATCACCCTGTCCGACCAGTTGCCTGCAGCGGTGGTGGGCCCGATCTTCGCCGGCACCCCCTACGCCAACATCCAGAGCGCGGCGTTCTACACCAACATTGCCGACACCCGTACCGATGGCTTCGAACTGGCCGGCCACTACCAGCTGGAGGTGGGCCGCTGGGGCCGCGTGGACTTCAACGGCGGCTATGCACGCAACAACACTCGTATAACCGGGCTGGATGATGTGGGCAGCATCCCCGGCAACCAGATCATCGGCCGCAACACCCAGGGGCTGATCGAGGATGGCACCCCCGAGGACAAGCTGACCCTCAGTGCCAACTGGCTGTACGACGGCTGGAGCGTCACCGTGGCTCAGCGCCGTTATGGGGAGTGGAAGAACCGCAACGCCGCCAACCCGACGCTGGACCAGACCTTCAGCCCGCAGTGGGTGACCGACCTGGACGTGTCGTACCGCTTCGACCTGGGCCTGACCTTGTCGGCGGGCGCGATCAACCTGTTCGACAGCCACCCGGACAAAGCGAAGGGCGCGCAGCTGTATGGCGTGCCCAAGTACTCCATCACCAGCCCGGAGGGCGCGCAGGGGGCGTTCTACTACACCAGTGTGAGTTACGACTTCTAAGCTGAAACCGGGTTGCCTTCTTCGCGGGCTTGCCCGCTCCCACAGGTACTGCACAGGTTTGCAGGCAGGTGCCATCCTGTGGGAGCGGGCAGGCCCGCGAAGAAGCCAGCACCGATGCTGCTGACTGACTGCTGCTCTAGCAGCACCTCGTTGCTGCCCACGCACCACCCTCGCCCTCCAGCCCCGCAAACCGGGGCTTTCGCCGCCTGGCACAGCTCTTGCGATACCCCTCTACCCTCTGCTTTCCCAAGGCCAGCCATGTGCGTGCTCTCTCGTCTTTCCTGGTTCATCTCCCCCCTGGCCCTGCTTACTTTCTGGGCCGTGGTGGCCAATGCCGGGCTGTTCCCGGCCAACCTGCTTATCCCGCCGTTGGAGGTGTGGCACAGCCTCAACGACCTGCTAGCAACCGGCGAGCTTCAGGAACACCTGGCCGGCAGCCTGTCGCGGCTGGCCCTGGGTTTCACTGGCGGCGCGCTGGCCGGCCTTGGCTTTGGCGCGGCGCTGGCCCTGTCGAAAACCGTGGAGGCCTACTGCGCCCCGCTGTTCCACACCCTGCGCCAGGTGCCCAGCATCGCGCTGATCCCGATGTTCGTGCTGCTGTTTGGCGTGGACGAAACCTTCAAGGTGGTCATCGTCGCCAAGACTGCGTTTTTCCCGGTGGCACTGGCCACCTGCGAAGGTATCCGCGCAATCCCGCGCAGTCATTTTGAAGTGGCCGCGGTGTACCGCTTGCGCTGGCCGACGCTGGTGGGGCGGATTGCCCTGCCCGCTGCGGTGCCGGCGATTGTCACCGGTATACGCGTGGCACTGACCCGCGCCTGGGTAGTGCTGGTGGCGTGCGAGCTACTGGCGGCCGACAGCGGCCTGGGGCAGATGATCGAGATGGGCCGGCAGATGCTGCGCATCGATGTAGTGATGGTCGGCGTGGTGCTGACCGGGCTGATTGGCTTCAGCCTGGACTTCACCCTGCGACGCGTGGAACGCCACCTGTCCGCCTGGCAAAGCCGTTGAGGAAGCTGTGATGAAACGACCTGATTTGCGTAGCCTGGTACTGCCGCTGCTGCTGCTCGGCGCCTGGGAGTATGCCTCTCGCCAAGGCGCAGCCGGGGCCTATGCCTTCGTGCCACTGGCGCAGGTGGGCACGGCACTGGCCGAACTGCTGGGCAGCGGCGAACTGCTGGTCAACCTGTGGGCAAGCCTGTTGCGTACCTGCAGCGGCCTTGCCATCGGCATTGTCGGCGGTGTCGGGCTGGGTGCGTTGATGGCCCTGTCTTCCCCCGCCAACCGCCTGATCGCGCCGCTGTTCCATGCCTTGCGCCAGGTGCCGATGCTGGGCTGGATCCCGCTGATCGCCTTGTGGCTGGGTAACGGCGAAGGCGCCAAGCTGCTGATCGTAAGCCTGGCAGCGCTGTACCCGATGGTGCTCAACACCTTCGAAAGCCTGCGCCAGGTCGCCGGCCAGCACCGCGAAGTGGCACGGGTACTAATGCTTAGCCGCTGGCAGCAGCTCTGGCTGATCCTGTTGCCCGCCGCACTGCCAGGCATTGCCGCCGGGGTGCTGCAAGCCTTGGCCTTCGCCTGGGTAACCTCGGTGGGCAGCGAGCTGTTCCTGTCCGCCGGGGCCGGCCTCGGCAGCCTGATGATGAACGCCGAAGCCGCCGCGCGCATGGAGATCATCGTGGTCTGCGTGCTGTGCATCGGCCTGAGTGGCTACCTGATGTCCTGGCTGTGCAACCTGCTCACCCGCCGCCTGCTGCGCTGGCGCACCCACCATTGAAAGGCCCGACCATGAACGCCATCGCCCACGCTTTACCCACCACCGCCAGCACTGGCGCGCTGACCATTCGCGGCCTGAACAAGGCGTACCCGCTCAAGGGCAAGCAGGTGCCGGTGCTCGAAGGCATCGACCTGGACATCCGCCCTGGCGAATTCGTCAGCATCCTCGGCGCCAGCGGCTGTGGCAAATCCACCCTGCTGCGGCTGATTGTCGGGCTCGACCAGGACTACCAGGGGCAGATCCTGCTGGACCGGCAACCCGTGCGCGGGCCGGGCCTGGAGCGCGGCATCGTGTTCCAGGACCACCGCCTGTTCCCGTGGATGACCTTGCAGCAGAACATTGCCTTGGCCTTGAAAAACCATGCACTGCCGGCGGTCGAGAAAAACCGCCTGGTGGCCGAGCACATCGAACTGGTTGGCCTGAGTGGTTACGAGCAGGCCTACCCGCACCAGCTGTCCGGCGGCATGGCCCAACGCGCGGCCATTGCCCGGGCGCTGGTGAACAAGCCCAAGGTGCTGTTGCTGGACGAACCGCTCGGCGCGCTGGACGCGCTGACCCGGGTGCGGCTGCAACAGGAGTTGCAGCGCATCTGGGTGCAGGAGCGTTGCACGGTGATCATGGTGACTCACGACATTGAAGAAGCCCTGTTCCTGGGTGACCGGGTGATCGTGATGGATGCGCACCCGGGTCGGATTCGCGAGGATTTGCGTATCGACCTGCCGCACCCGCGCCAGCGGGACAGCCAGGTGTTGCAGGGGTACAAGCAGCGATTGCTGGGGGAACTGGTGGGACATTGATGGCTAAAGCAAGCCTCTGTGGGAGCGGGTTTACCCGCGAAAGCGTCGGCACATCCAACATCGTATTCGCGGGTGAACCCGCTCCCACAGAGGCCGCGTGTGGTCTGACATCACGCTACCGCTGTGAGAGCGGGCTAAGCCGCGAAGGGCTGCGCAGCAGCCCCTGCGTTCAAGCCAACAACTTCTCGTTCAACCCCTCACCCCGCCAGGATGAAATCTGCGGCGGTCACCGTGGTCGCATCCGCCACCCCCACCAGGCGGATGGAGTCGGCAGCGCCGATGTGAACCAGCGTATCAGCGCCAACATCGGCGATGGTAACGCTGGCGGCGAAGGTCGCTGCGGTGATGTTGAGGGCGGTGATATCCAGCCGGTCCTGGCCACCTGCCGCAATGGCATCGAAGTTGATGATCAGGTCGTTGCCGAAGCCGGCCGCAAACTGGAACACATCGTTGCCGTCAGTGGCCATCATCGTGTCGTTGCCGGCCCCCCCCACCACCGTGTCGTTGCCCGCCGCACCGTTGAGGAAGTCGTTACCGGCGCCCCCAATCAAGGTGTCGGTTCCGACGTCACCAAACAGCGTGTCGTTGCCATCGCCACCTTGCAGTGTGTCGTTGCCGTTGCCGCCGTCCAGGCTGTCATCACCAATGCCGCCCAGCAGGGTGTCGTTGCCGGCATCCCCCAACAGCGTGTCATTGCCGTCGCCGCCATCGAGGCTGTCATCGCCACCACCACCGTTCAGGCGGTCGGCACCCAGGCCGCCGAACAACTGGTCGTTACCGGCGTCACCATTGAGTGTGTCGTTGCCGGCGTTGCCGTTGAGGATGTCGTTGCCACCGTCACCGGCGAGCGTGTCATTGCCCGCCGCGCCGTTGATGATGTTGGCCAGGCCATTACCGGTGCCGGTGAAGTTGCCCACACCGGTATACGTCAGGTTCTCGACGTTGGCGGCCAGGGTGTAGCTGGCCAGCGTGGTACGCACCAGGTCAGTGCCTGCGCCAGTGGCCTCGACCACAGCGTCCCCGGCATCATCCACCACATAGGTGTCGTTGCCCACGCCACCCACCAGCCGATCGGCACCTGCACCGCCGCTTAGCAGGTCGTTGCCGGCGCCGCCGGTAATGGTGTTGGCCAGCGCGTTGCCGGTACCGGTAAAGCTGCTGCTGCCGGTGTAGGTCAGGTTTTCGACGTTGGCACCCAGGGTGTAGGTGGCCAGGCTGGTCTGCACCAGGTCGGTGCCACCGTTCAGCGCCTCCGTCACCGTGTCACCCACGTTGTCGACCACGAAGGTGTCGTTGCCGGCACCGCCGTTCATGGCATCCGCGCCAAGCCCACCGTTCAGGGTATCGTTGCCATCGTCGCCATTGAGGACGTCCGGGTCGTCCCCGCCGTTGAGGATGTCGTTGCCAAGCCCGCCGAACAACTGGTCGGCACCGCCCAGGCCATTGAGCGTGTCGTTGCCGCCCAAGCCCGAAATCACGTCGTTGCCCGCCGTGCCGGTCAGGGTGTTGGCTGCGTTGGTGCCCACCAGTGTCACACCTGGCGGTACCACCACGGCGGCCGTCGCGGCGGAGGTCAACGACTCCAGGGTGCCGAAGCCATCGGTGTAGCGCACGATCACCCGCAACTGCTGGTTGCCCTGGGCGAAGCCCGGGGTAAAGGTGGCGGCCGTGGCCCCGACTATGTTGCTGAAGACGCCACCGGTGCCCTGCTGCCACTGGAAGCTGAAGGCACCAAGCCCGTCCAGATCGGCGATACCGCCCGTGAGCGCGGTCAGCGTCTGGCCCTGGTCTGGCGTGGTGTCACTGATAAACACTGCACCGGTCGGTGCATCGTTGACGTTGGCGACCGGGTCGAGGATGTCGGAGGCGACGCTTTCGTGCACGCCAAAGTCATCCACATAGCTGACCACAACCCGCATGTTCTGCCCCACTTGCGCCTGGGTAAGGACAAAGGTGCTGCTGATGGCGCCAACGATGTTGACCCAGCCCACACCCCGATTGGACTGCCACTGGAAGGTGAACTGCGGGTTGCTCAGGCCGTCGGCATCGACGATGGTTGCCGGGTTGGCGGTAAGCGTCTGGTTTTGCACCAGCAACCCGGTTACGGTCGGCCCGGCACTCGGCGCGCTGTTCGGCGACGAGTCGACGATTTCCAGCGTCCCCTTGGCGTCCTGATACACCGCACGTACGCGGATGCTCAGGCCAGCCACATCGTCCGTGACCCGGTAGGTAGTACCGATGGCCCGCGAAACCTCGCCGGCAGCGACGAAGGTGATGTCTTCATAGACACCCGAACCCGGCAGGGTCTCCACCTGCCAGTAATAGGCTACAGGGCCGTTGACCGCGCCGGTCGTGTTGGCGGCGCTGACGTTGTCCGCATCATGTACCGCCAGGGGTGTCACGCGCAGCAGTTGGCCGCTGACCGGCGTATCGTCACGCACCCCGGTGGCAGCGTCGAGAATCACCAGGTGCCCCGTGGGGCCAGCGTTGACGGCGGTTCCCACGCCAGAGGCTTGCGAGCGGTCAGAGAACTGCAGCCGCTCGATGCCGGTCAGGTGGTCGACACCATCGCGCCCGGCCACCAGGTCGGTGACGATCACCGCATTGCCATCGACTACCACGCTGTAATCGGTGGCTACCCCCGAGAACACCGCCGTGTCGTAGTTGTCGGTGCCGTTGAGGATCTCCCGCACGATCACCAGCTGGCCTGGGTTGTAGGTGCCGTTGAGCATCAGCGGCACCATCGGCTCCATGCTGTCGTAGCTGGCGATTTCCGGGCCGGTGCCATCGTGGTTGGCGCGCACGCTGATGCGCACGTTCAGCCACTTGTCACCGTCGAGGATGTCGTCGCCGCCCCGGCCTTCGATCAGGTCGCTGCCGCTGCCGCCGAGGATGATGTTGCCGCCATCGTAGAACGTTGCCCCCGCAGCCAGCAGGCTGGACAGGCCGTTGATCAGGTTGATGTTGGTCAGCACACTACCGGTGGCGCCAGCGGTGGGCAGCGAAGTGGCATCTTCATTGTCACCGCGCAGGAAGTCGCCATGGGCCGAACCTGACAGGCCCTCCATGATGTCGAAGCGCACCAGCGCCGAAGCGCCCGAGCCCGGTACCGGCGGCACATCGAAGAAGCGGTCGCTGTAATCGATGGTCACGCCCTGGGCCAGGCCTTTGAAGGTTGCCCAGTCGTAGCCCGACCCACCGATGTAGCGGTCACCAAAGCCCAGGCTGCCGACCATGATGTCGTCGCCGCCTTCACCGTTGAACTTGTCGTTTTCGTTGCCGCCGATGAACACGTCGTTGCCGATGATGGGGTCGTTGCCGAGCGGGTCGAAGTTGTCGCCAGGCGCACCGTCCGAGGTGCCCTTCTCGATCCAGTCGTCACCTTCGTTACCCATGTCCTGCTCGTTGGCCTTGCTGCCCAGGATAAAGTCGTTGCCCTGGCCGCCAATGGCTTCGGAGGCATCTTCACCGGTGACGATGAAGTCGTTGCCGAAACCGCCGATGATCAGGTTGACGCCATTGCCGCCGTGCAGCACATCGTTGCCGTCGCCGCCCTGGATGTTGTCGTCACCGCCCATGTCGCTGATGATGTCGTCGCCGGCACCACCGCGCAGCTGGTCGTTGCCGTCTCCCCCCTCGATGCGGTCGTCGCCAGCATCGCCCCAGACCGTGTCGTCACCTTCGCTGGACACCAGGATGTCGTCACCGTTGGTGCCGCCCAGCACGATGTGCTCGGCGCCGGCATAGCGGATGTAGTGGGTGTCCGGGCCAGCCGTCAGCGGGCTGTCGCGGAACACTACCTGCTCGCCGTTTTCGCCCAGCGGGTCGGCATTGCCCAGGCCTTCGTTGAACTGCTTGCTCTGGTCGACTTCCAGGTAGAAGCCCGGATCGGAGAACACCAGCCCGGGCAGGTGGGTGGCCGAGGTGTTGGCCATGATCAGCTTGGCGAACGAGTTGCTTTCCAGCTCGGCGTTCATCGACAGGCCGGAGGTGCGCTCCAGGTAGTAGAAGCGGTCGCCGTCCTGCAGTTTCTCCATCTGGTTTTCGAACACGAAGTTGAAGGTGCTGCCGAGCATGCCGCCGAACGGGGTTTTCTCTTCGGCCAGGCCGCCGATCCACAGGTCGATGGCATCGACACCGGTGATGGTTACCGCCTTCAGGTCATCGGCGGTGCCCAGCACACCATCCTTGCCGGGCAGGTTTACATTTGCCCAGGTACCGCTGCTGTTGAGGAAGTCCAGGCGGTCGGCCGGCGCGCCATCGCCGCCGAACACCAGGGCCATGGCCGCGGTGCGTTTTTCCAGCAGTGTGGTGGCCCCGGTGATGGTGCTATGGGTGCCATAAGCCGCAATGAAGTTGATCAGCGACTCGGGGTGCTTCAGGTGCTGCACCAGGTCGACCCAGCTGGTGTACGGCTTGAGCTGGGTATCACCGGTTTGCCCGTAGATGTCGCGGCGCACGGCGTTCAGCGAAGGGATGCCCACGTCACGGCCACGGGCGATGTTGATCGCCGGCAGGTCCAGTGGCAGGCCAAGCAGGTTGTTGCGCAGCGCCTCGGTGACGAACTCGTCGATTTCGTTGCCACCCTGGCGGGTGACCCCGCGTACGATGGCGCTGGTGGCATCCTCGGGGGTGACACCACTGGCGGCATAGGCCAACGGGTTGAGGAACGCGGCGATCAGGCCCAGTTGCTGGTCAGGGTTGGCGCTGGCCGGGTCCTTGATGACGTTGAAGTCGATGTCGTAGCGATCGACAGTCTCGGTCAGCATCGAGTGGCCGAAGCGGTACACCGTGTGGGCGAATTCGGCCACGATCGACGCATCGAGGTCGACGTCGTACACCTGGGTCGGGGCAAAGAACAGGTCGACCCGTGGTTGCACGGTACGGGCGAATTCCTCGAACACCAGGTGCTGGTACTGCATCTCGGTACCGAACTTGGCCGCCTGGAACAACCGCTCGCCGTTCCATACCAGTGCGTCGATCTCGGCCGGGGTAACCGGCAATGCGGTGACCGGGTTGAGCAGCCATTCGTTGAGGAAGGCCAGGTCGTGCGAGTCGAGCACGGTGTCCATGGTCTGCGCCACCAGCCGGTTGTGCTCGGAGTGGAAGATCGCATGCACGGCAGTCAGGCCGATGTTCTCGTTGACCCGACCGTCGCCGGCGACGTAATGCGCGTCCAGCAGTTCGTTGTCGTAGGCCAGGTTGGCACCGGTCTGTGGGTTGACCGGCACAGCGTTGCCGGCAACGTTGTCTGCATCCGGCGCCAACACCCCACCACTGAACACGGGTACCGCGTTATGGGCAATGTCGGCGAGGAACTGGTGCCCCGTGCGCACGGCGTTGGTCAGGTCGAGCGGTGCCAGCGGGTTGCCTTTGACCTGTTGGTCATCGGCAGTGCCGGCAATGCCGTCGAGGCCCTTCATCACCACCATCGGATAGCCGTTCGGCCCCTTGATGAAGTTGCCGTAGGCGTCGGTGGCCAGCAGCGGCACGTTGTCGACGTCGGCATCCGTCAGGTTGATGCCAAGTACGTCACGGGCCTGGGCCTTGAGCACTTTCCAGGTGGCCATGCCGCCGATTTCGGTGTCGTCGCCAGTGCCGAACCTGGCATCGGCGCCCAGGTCACGGTTGGTGAGCAGCCGGCCCGTGGCAACGGGGCCGTCATCGGTCAACATGTAGGCACGCAGGAACACCTGGTGCGAGGGGTGAGAGCTGTAGGTCTGGTTCTGGTCCACGAACGGTGTGGTGGTGTTGGTGTGCTCGTGGATGTCGTCGGCGTTGCCAAGGATGCCATCCGGCCCGGGCAGGTTGGTCGCACGGGTCACCACCATGAAGTTGGTGAAACCACCTTCCACGTAGAGCGGGTCATCGGGTTGCAGCGGGATGTAGATGGTACCCGAGCCACCCTTGGTGACCAGGTCCAGGCCATGGTCGAAGAACTGCCCGAAGAAGGTCATCCAGGCGTTGAACGGCGCGGACAGGCCGGCATCGGCAGCGGTGTTTTCGAACAGGTACACATCGTGGTCGTCGGTGGTGCCGAACTGGCCGTCCATGCCCGGGCTGGCGACGATGCGCACGCCGTCCTTGAGCACGTCGTCGTTGCCAGGTGTGCCGAAGTTGAGCACGCCATCGGCACCTGGGTCATACGCGGTGGCATAGGCTGCCGGGTTGTTGGAGGTCTGGTCGACGATCAGGTTACTGATGGTGCGCGGCTGCGAGTCGAACACCGGGCCACTGGTCTGCTGGTACGACGAGCCGGGGATGGCCGGCGAGCCAGGGCCGAAGAAGCCGGCCGGGGCGCCTTCTGCGGGGTTGAACACCGGGTCGGTCAGGCGCGGGAACACGTTGTCGGCAGCACCGAACTGGGTGTGGTTGTTGCCGTTGAGGTTCATCAGGTTGTTGTTCGAACCATCGACCGCACGCAGGCCCAAGGGTGCGCGGATGTTGGGGATCAGCGACAGGATGTCCTGCCCGGCGGCATCGGCCTCGGCGATCTTGATCTGGTCGAGGATGAAGTTGAGGTCGGAGCGCACCATGTGCAGCCCCTCGCCCCCTGCCGTGGCATCCACGACCGGGGTGGCTGGCGTCGGCACCACGGGGGCACCCGCCGCCACCACCGCGGTTGGCGCGGAGTAGAGTATTTCGGTGGCGCCATGGGCGTCCTGGTAGATGGCCTTGACCCGCAGGCTCAGCCCGGCCAGGTCTGGCGACACCTTGAACGCGGTGCCATCGGCGCTCTGGAACGCCAGGTCACCGGCCGGCAGCAGAATGATGTCCTCGAATACGCCACTGCCCGGGTCAGACTCGAACTGCCAGTAGTACGACACCGACCGGTCGCCAAGGGTACCCAGGGGGTTGCCCGCACTGATGTTGTCGGCATCACGTACACCGGCCACGCTGACCGTGAGCAGGTCACCCACAGTGATTGCAGCACCGTTGCCATCGGTGATGGTCGGGCTGCCCGTGGGCTGCGCGTTCACGCCTGTTACCAATACGCGCTGGCTATCGGCGAACTGCAGGCGTTCGATGTGCAGCAGTGTGTCGACGCCGTCGCGGCCGGCCACGGTATCGGTCACCGTCCAGACATCATCGGCAACGTCCGCGGTACCCTTGGTGTTCTGGGTGACTACATACTCACTCTGCACGCCCGAGAATATGGCCGTGTCAAAGGCTGCGCCGCCCGTGGAGGTACCGGGCAGGATTTCCCGCACGGCTTTAAGCTGGCCTGGGTTGTAGGTGCGGTCGAGCATGAACGGGATCATGTCGACCATGCTGTCGAAGCTGGCGATCTCGGGCCCGGTGTGGTTGACGTCGCCCGGGGCGTACACGGCAATGCGCACGTTCAGCCACTTGTCGCCGTCGATCAGGTCGTCGCCGCCACGGCCTTCGATCAGGTCGCTGCCATTGCCGCCGAGCATGATGTTGCCGGTGGCAAAGCCTGTGGTCGGCAACCCGGCATCCGCCAGGAACTGCTGCAGCCCACGGATCAGCGCGACGTTGGTCAACGCACTGCCGGTGGCACCGCCATGGTTGAGGATGGTCACGGCATCGACGTTATCGCCCTTGAGCACATCGGCGTAGTTCGAACCGGACACCCCTTCGACCTCGGCAAAGCGGTCGAGGATGCTGGCCGGCGAGGCGCCGACCGGGTTGAACACCCCGGCGTTCTGGTTTGGCGCATTGCCATGGGGCTGAGCCAGCGCTGCCAGGCTCAGGTCAACGGTGACGCCTACCTTGTCGTTCTTGTTGGTGATCCAGTCGAAGCCGGACATGCCGTCCATCTTGTCCTGGGCATCGCTGCCGACAAAGATGTCGTCGCCGCCCTCGCCGATCATTTCGTCAAAGCCGCCGCCACCGACGAAGATGTCGTTGCCGACCACCTCGTCACCCAGCAGCGGCGCAAAGTTGTCGCCAGGCGCACCGTCCTGGGTACCCTTCTCGATCCAGTCGTCGCCCTCGTTGCCGGTAGGTGGCAGGTTGGTCTTGGCGCCGAGGATGAAGTCATCGCCCTGGCCACCGAAGGTGGTGGAGATGTCCTCGGTGGTGATGATGAAGTCCTGGCCGTCGCCCCCCAGGATCAAGTTCCCGGCCGCGAGCATGCTGCCGGCGACGATCACGTCGTTACCGGCGTTACCCTCCAGGCGGTTGTCGCCGAACGCGTCGGTGATGATGTCGTCGCCGGCACCACCCAGCACCGCGTCGTTGCCCGCGCCGCCTTCGAGGACGTCGTCGCCGGCATCGCCGTAAAGGGTATCGTCGCCATCGCCCGAGATGATGATGTCGTTGCCGGCAGTGCCGCCCAGCACCACATGGTCTTCACCGGTGTAGTGCAGGTAGTTGGCGTCGGGGTCAACGGTGTCAGGGTTGTTGCGAATCACCAGCGGTACGATTTCAACCCCGTTTATTTCGATGCCGCCAGTCGGGTCGGCCTTGCCGTCGGCACCCAGGCCGGTGAACTGGTTGGCTTGATTCACTTCCAGGGTGAAGGTGGGCGTGAGGAACACGGTGTTGGACAGGTGGGTGACGTCGGAGTTGGCCATGATCAGCTTGGCAAAGGAGTTGTTCTCCAGTTCCGTACCGAAGTTCATGCCCGCCGTACGCGACAGGTAGTAGAAGCGGTCGCCGTTCTGCAGCGCTTCCAGCTGGGTCTCGAAGACGAAGTTGAAGCTGGAGCCCAGCATGCCGCCAAAGGGCATTTTCTTCTCGGCCAGACCGCCGACCCAGAAGTCGATGGCATCGACCCCGGTCACGGTCACGCCGGTAATGTCGTCGGCCGTGCCGGCGATGCCGTCTTTGCCGGCCAGCGTCACGTTGGCATAGGCGCCGGTGCCGTTGAGGAAGTCCAGGCGGTCGAGCGGTGAGCCGCTACCACCAAGCACCAGCGCCACGGCGGCGGCGCGTTTGTCCGCCTCGGTAGTGGCCCCGGTGATGGTGGAGTGAGTGCCGTAAGCGGCGATGAAGTTGATCAGCGATGCCGGGTGCTTGAGGTGGTCGGCAAAGTCGGCCCAGCTGATGTAGGGCTTGAGCTGGCTGTCGCCCGTTGCCGCGTAGAACTCGCGGCGTGCCTCGTTCAGGCTGGGGATACCGGTGTCACGGCCCCGGGCGATGTTCAGCGCGGGCAGGTCCAGCGGCAGGCCCAGCAGGTTGTTGCGCAGGGCTTCGGTGACGAACTCGTCGATTTCGTTGCCCAGCTGGCGGGTCACGCCGCGGATGATCGCGCCGGCCGCTTCGTCGGCGGTGGCACCGCTGCCCGCAAACGCCAGCGGGTTGAGGAAGGCGGCAATCAGGCCCAGTTGCTGGTCAGGGTTGTCGGGGTCGGCCGACACCGGGTTGAATGCCGGGTCGAAGCGGTCAACGGTTTCGGTCAGCATCGAGTGGCCGAAGCGGTACACCACATGGGCGAACTCAGCCAGGATGGCCGGGTTGATCGAGGTGTCGTAGCCGTTGGGGGCCAGGAACTCGTCGATCTGTGGCTGGATGGTGCGGGCGAACTCTTCGAACACCAGGTGCTGGTACTGCATTTCGGTGCCGAACTTGGCCGCCTGGAACAGCCGCTCGCCGTCCCACACCAGCGCGGCGATGCCGGCAGGCGTGGTGGGGATGGCGGTGACGTCGTCGATCAGCCATTCGTTGAGGAACGCCAGGTCGCCTGCGGCCAGCAGGGTGTCTTTGGTCTGCTGCACCAGGCGGTTGTGCTCGGAGTGGAACACATGGTGCACGGCGGTCAGGCCGATGTTTTCGTTTACCCGACCGTCACCGGCGATGTAGTGGGCGTCGAGCAGTTCGTTGTCGTAGGTCAGGTTGTTGCCGCCCGGGCCCACAGGCTGCGCGTTGCCAACGGCAATGTCGGTGTCGGCCTGCAACACGCCGCCAACCACCACAGGCGCGGCGTTATGGGCGATGTCGTCCAAAAAGCCATGCCCGGTGCTCACGGCATTGGCCAGGCTGATGGGCGCGGCGCGGTTGCCTTCGACCAGCGTCGTGACGTCGTCGGCGGTGTCGGCAATACCGTCGGCGCCGTTGTTCACGCGCATGACCACCTGCGGCATGCCGTTGGGCCCGCGCAGGAAGTTGCCGTAGGCATCGGTGGCCAGCAACGGCACGCTGTGCACGTCGGCGTCGGTCAGGTTGATGCCCAGCAGGTCACGGGCCTGGGCCTTGACCACCGCCCAGGTGGCCATGCCGCCGTTTTCGCTGTTGCCATCGTCGGCGGTGCCGAACTTGCCGTCCGCGCCAAGATCGCGGTTGGTGATCAGCCGGCCTGTGGCCACCGGGTCGCCCGCGCCATCGAGCGTGTACTCGCGCAGGAATACCTGGTGCGAGGGGTGCGAGCTGTAGGTCTGGCTCTGGTCCACGAACGGCGAGGTGGTGTTGGGCTGGCTATCGTCGGCCGTGCCCAGCACACCATCGGCGCCGGCGGTGCGTACGGCGCGTGACAGCACCATGAAGTTGGTCGGGCTGCCGGCCACATACAGCGGGTCGTCCGGGCGCAGCGGGATGAACACGATGTCGGTGCTGCTCTTGGTGACCAGGTCCAGGCCGTGGTCGAAGAACTGCCCGAAGAACGTCATCCAGGCGTTGAAGCCGGCAGTCAGGCCCACGTCCGGCGAGACATTGGGGATGAAGAACACCGGCTTGTCGTCGGCGGTGCCGAACACCCCGTCGATACCTGGGCTTATCACCGGCGCAGCGCCGCCATTGGCCTCGACCGCAGCCGGGTTGTTGGCGGTCTGGTCGACGATCAGGTTGCTGATGGTGCGCGGCTGCGAATCGACGACGTTGCCGGTGCCCACGTAGTTGGCACGGTAGGAGGCATCGAGCAGGCGCAGGAACGAATTGTCGGCAGCGCCGAACTCGCTCTGCCCGGCCACCAGGTTGTTGAAGCTGCCGTCGACGGTGCGCAGGCCGAACGGTACCTGGCTGTTGGGCAGCAGGTCGCTCAGGCTGGCGCCGTCAGCATGGGCTTCGGCGATGAAGATTTGTTTGAGAATGAACTCCAGGTCCGACTTGCTGAAATTGGCCATTGCAATTGCCCTCGATCTTTCGGGAGAAATCACAGGGCAACAGGGTCCATCCCGCGCCCAGTCAGTGTTGACGTGCGCAGTATCTGGTTTGTGGTTCTGGGCTCAGTGGCGCAACGCTGTCGTGCTAGCGCCACAGCCTCATTGCTGGCAAGCCGCCCCCCCGTTCCGGGAGGGAGGCCTGTTAATCGTGCGAAACAGGTGTAACGCACGTGTATCGATCCCAACTCGCACAGGGTCCGAATACATCAGACTAAAGTCGTAGGCGAAAACCTTGTCAATATCCCGTCAGAAAAATATCCAATCCTGAGAATGCGATGCAACTAGCTGTTTTCAGGAGACTTATGAAAAGTTCAAAGAATTTATAGAGCGAAAAGATATTACTGAATGTTTCGTTGCAACCTACGCTGCTGCTTATAACAAGACCGCAGCGGCGCACCCGCCTGCGACCTACCAGAAGCCACGACTACCGCTGTACGGGGCGCCGCAAGGGCTCCCTGTTTTGTGAAAAGGGAGGCCTTCGATGCACAAGCCGCCGCGTACCCGCTCTGAACTGTCTGACACACTGTTTCGCCTGCGTCGCAGTTTCTATGCCCTGGCCGCCTTCAGCGGCGTGATAAACGTCATGATGTTGACGCCAGCGGTGTACATGCTGCAGGTGTACGACCGCGCCCTGGTCAGCCGTAACGTCACCACCCTGGGCATGCTCACCGTGCTGGTGGTCGGGTTGTTCCTGTTGATGTCGGCGCTGGAGATGACCCGTACCCGCGTGCTGATCCGGGTCGGCAACTGCCTGGACATGGACCTCAACCGACGCATCTTCAGTGCCGCCTTCGAGCGCAACCTGAGCCGCGCCGGCGGCAACCCGGCCCAGGCCCTGCATGACCTGGCGCAGGTGCGGCAGTTTCTGACCGGCAACGGGCTGTTCGCCTTCTTCGATGCCCCCTGGACGCCGATCTACCTGGTGGTCTGCTACTTGATCCACCCTTGGCTCGGGCTGGTCACGACCATCGGCTCGTTGACCCTGGTGGGCTTGGCCTACCTCACTGAAAGAGCCACGCAAAAACCACTGGCCGAGGCCAATCAGGCGTCCATGTCGTCGGCCAGCTACGCCAACAACAACCTGCGCAACGCCGAAGTGATCGAGGCCATGGGCATGCTGCCGTCAATCGGCAAGCGCTGGTACCAGGGCCACTTGCGCATCCTGCAGATGCAGACCCTGGCCTCCGACCGCGCGGCGCTGATCAGCAGCACCGGGCGCTTCGTGCGTATCACCCTGCAGTCGCTGATCCTGGGGACCGGCGCACTGCTGGCGATCGAAGGCAAGATCACCCCCGGCATGATGATCGCCTGCTCGATCCTGACCGGCCGCGCCCTGGGCCCGGTGGAACAGGTGATCGCCGCATGGAAGCAGCTGTTGGGCTGCCGCTTGGCCTGGGGCCGGCTCAACGACCTGCTGCAGGACTACCCGCAACGGCCACCGAGCATGTCGCTGCAACGGCCGATGGGCATGCTGGCGGTGGAAAACGTGATTGCCGGCGCACCCGGCACCAATACCAGCATCGTGCGCGGGGTGAGCTTCAGCCTGGTCCCGGGTGAGAGCCTGGGCATCATCGGCCCTTCGGCCTCGGGCAAGTCCACCCTCGCCCGCCTGCTGGTGGGTGTGTGGCCGGCCCAGGCCGGCAAGGTACGCCTGGACGGGGCCGACATCTTCACCTGGAACAAGGCCGAACTGGGCCCGTGGCTGGGCTACCTACCGCAGGACGTGGAACTGTTCGAGGGCACCATCGCCGAAAACATCGCGCGCTTTGCCGACGTGGACAGCGATGCGGTGATCCGTGCCGCCCGCAGCAGCGGCGTGCACGACATGATCCTGCACTTCCCGCAGGGCTACGACACCCGCCTGGCCGCCGACGGCACCCCGCTGTCCGGCGGCCAGAAGCAACGCATCGCCCTGGCCCGCGCCCTGTACGGCGAGCCCAACCTGGTGGTGCTGGACGAGCCCAACGCCAACCTCGATGACGTCGGCGAGAAGGCCTTGGTCGATGCGCTGGCCGAGCTGAAAACGCGCGGCGCCACGGTGATCCTGATTTCCCACCGGCCCAATGTGCTGTGCGCCGTCGACAAGATACTGATGCTGCGCGACGGCACCGTGCACATGCTCGGCAGCCGTGACGAAGTGTTCGCGGCGCTGCGCAAGGCCAGCGTGATTCCAGCGGCCAATGCGGCCCCGCTGGCTTCGGTAAAAGTACGGGAGTAACCGATCATGCAGATGACTCAACACTCCGAATTGATTCCCGCCGAAGCCAAGAACCTGATCGACCTGGACGTGGCCCGACCGGCACGCTGGGGCGTATGGATGGTGATCGCCGGTTTTGGCGGTTTCCTGCTGTGGTCTTGCCTGGCGCCACTGGACGCAGGCGTGGTTGCCACCGGCACGGTCAAGGTCACCAGCAACCGCAAGGCGGTGCAGCACCTGAGCGGCGGCACGGTCGAGGCGATCCTGGTGCGCGAAGGCGACCTGGTTAAAAAAGGCCAGGAAGTGGTACGCCTGGATGCGTTGCGCGCCGTGGCCGAACAAGGCGCACTCAGTGCCCAGTACATCGTCAGCAAGACCGTGGAAAACCGCCTGGAAGCCGAACGCGATGGCCGCGATACGGTCACCTTCGACCCTGCCCTGCTCCAGCATTACGCCAATGACCCAAGGCTACTGGCGGCCATGGACCTGCAACAGCGCCTGCTCGACACCCGTCGCGCCGGCCTGGCGGGCGAGCTGAGCATCCTCGAAGAAAACCTCACCGCCTCGGCCGTGCAACTCAAGGGCCTGCAACAGGTGTACGGCGCCCGCGCTTCGCAGATCGGCTTTCTCAACCAGGAGCTGCAAGGCACCCGGGTGCTGGCCGCCGAAGGCTATGTACCGCGCAACCGCCTGCTGGAACTGGAGCGCAGCAATGCCGACCTGTCCGCCGGCCAGGCCGAAAACCTCAACAACATTGCCCGCGCGCGCAGCCAGGCCACCGAAATCAAGCTGCGCATGCTGCAGCGCCAGCACGACTACCTGAAGGAAGTGGAATCGCAACTGACCGACACCGCCAAGGAAAACACCACCCTCGCCGACCGGTTGCGAGCGCTCGATTACGAAGTGACGCACACGGTGATCCGCTCGCCGATCGACGGCATGGTCCAGGGCCTGAGCATCGCGACAGTCGGCGGCATCATCCAGCCCGGCGCCAAGATCATGGAAGTGGTACCGCTCGACCAGCCGCTGCAGGTGGACGCGATGATCCCGGTGCAGGCCATCGACAAGATGGTTCCGGGCCTGGCCGTGGACATCGCCTTCCCGGCCTTCAACCACGCACAGACGCCGAACATACCAGGGCGGGTGAAGACCATTTCCGCCGACCGCCTGCTCGACGAAGAAAGCAAGCAGCCGTTCTACCTGGCCCAGGTAGAAGTGACGCCGGCCGGTATGGGCCTGCTGGGCAGCAACCACATCCGCCCCGGCATGCCCGCCACCGTCACCATCAAGACCGGCGAGCGCAACCTGCTCAGCTACCTGCTCAAACCCATGCTCGAACGCGTCGACGCCGCGTTCAAGGAGCAATGACATGAAACGCTCGTGCCTGATGTTGTGCCTGCTGGGGGTGGCCGTACAGGCCAGTGCCATGGACCTGAAGCAAGCCTGGGACCTGCTGCAGTACCAAGGCCCGATCTACCGCGCTGCGGTGCACGAAAAAGAAGCCGGCAGCGAAAACCGCGCCATCGGCGAGGCCGGCCTGCTGCCGCAGATCAACGCGTCGGCCTACTTCAACCGGGTCAATGGCAGCCAGCGCCAGAACGGCCAGGACAACGACCTGGACTACGATTCCAAGGGCGCCAATGTGCGCCTGCGCCAACCGCTGTTCAACAAGCAGAAGATGGCCGAGTACCGCCAGGGCCAGCAACGCGCCGACTACAGCGTGGCGGTGTTCGACGCCAAGAGCCAGGACGCTGCGGTGCGCCTGGCCGACGCCTACTTCGACGTGCTGCTGGCCAGCGAAACCATCACCTTGGCCAAGGCCAAGCTGAACGCCTTCGAGGAGCAGCTGGCTTCGGCGAAACGGCGCAAGGAGTTGGGCGCCGGCACCATCACCGACGTCGATGAGTCGGTGGCCCGCCGCGACCTGGCGGAGGCCGACCTGATCGACGCCCAGGACAACCTGGTCAACGCCCGCCGCAAGCTGGAGGAATACATCGGTGAAACCCCAGAGTCGCTGACCACCTTGCAGCCGGGCTTCAGTACGCCACCGCTGATGCCGGGCAACCTGCAGGACTGGCTGGTCAAGGCCCAGGCCGACAGCCCGCTGATTCACGCGCGCCGGCACAGCTACGAGCTGGCCGAAGAAGAAGTGAAACGGGCCCGCGCCGGTCACTACCCCACCCTCGATTTCGTGGCGGGCTATAACGCCGGCAGCAGCCAGTCGATTTCCGAGCTCAACCAGCGCAACCACTACAGCTCGATCGGCCTGGAGCTGAATATTCCGCTGTACAGCGGCGGCAGCACCAGCGCCCTGACCCGCCAGGCCAGCGCCAACAGTTCCAAAGCCCTGGATGAACTGGACGCTACCCGCCAAGAGGTGATTTCCGGCACCACCCGCGAGTACCGCGGCGTGCAGAGCGGCGCCCTGCGCATCCATGCGCTGGAAAAGGCCGTGGCCTCCAACGAACGCTCGCTGACCTCGACCCGCAAGGGCTTCAAGGAAGGCGGCACCAGCACCAACTCGGATGTGCTCAATGCCGAGGAACTGTTGTTCGACGCCCGCCATGACCTGTTCGAGGCCAAGCTGAACTACCTGATGTCGCGGCTGCGCCTGGCGTCGTCGGTGGGTAGCCTGGGGGATGATGATATCCAGCAGGTCAACGACTACCTGGGGCCGGAGCTGATGGTGAGCAACTGATGAATACCTGAACGCATGCTCTATCCCTGTAGGAGCAGCCTTGTGCTGCGAAGTGGCCCTCAAAACCGACAGATTTCCGTCGACCATAAGGGCCTCTTCGCAGCACAAGGCTGCTCCTACAGAGTACCGAGGTGGGCACGGTCATCAGTGTCAGGGCTACAAGTCTACGATAGCTGCGACGCATTTCTTCGCGCTATGATCGGACACCTTGCCGCGGACGTCCTGCCCCATGCCCGTAGACCTTCAAGCCTTGTACCCCAGGTTGATCCACCTGATGCTGGACACCGTGTTCGTGGTCGACAGGGACAACCAGATCGCCTTCGTCAGCGATGCCTGCGAGGCGCTGCTGGGTTACAAGCCCTGCGAAATGATCGGCACGCCGATCACCGACTACATGCACCCTGAGGACCTCGCGGCCACGCGCGCGTCGATAGTGCGGGTGATGAACGGCCAGCCCCATTACGATTTCCGTAACCGCTATGTGCGCAAGGATGGCGGCATCGTGCACATCCTGTGGGCTGCCAGCTGGTCCGAAGAGGCTGAGGCGCGTATCGGTGTAGCGCGGGATGTGACCGCCTTGCGCCAGGCCGAAGATGAACTGCGCTTCCTCGCCCACCACGACCCGCTGACCCGGCTGGCCAACCGGGCCATGTTCAATGAACGGCTGGACAGTGCCCTTGCCACAGCGCGGCAGCACGATGGCACGCTGGCGTTGCTGTTTCTGGATATCAATGACTTCAAGGAAATCAACGATGTGCACGGGCATGCTGTGGGTGACCGGGTGCTGTGCACGCTTGCGCGTCGGCTGGAAGGCTGCGTACGTGCAACCGACACAGTGGCGCGCATGGGCGGTGACGAGTTCACCGTGCTGTTGACCGATTGCCCGTCACCAGAGGCCATTGCCGAGCAGGTAGTTCGCATTCTGGCGGTCATGGCCGAGCCACTCGGGATGGAGTTGTCCGGTATCGACGCGCCGTCCTGCAGCATCGGCGTGGCGCGCTTCCCTGAGGATGGCCACGATGCCGACATGCTGCTGCGTCATGCCGATGGGGACATGTACCGGGTCAAACGAAAACACACGGCGACCAGGTAACGCTACCCCCTGCGCTTCGAGCCATACCTACATCAGAAGTCAACCGAGGCCGACAGCTGCAGCGCCCTCGGGTAACCCGGCGATATCGCGCCATACGAAGCCACGCCCGACCAGTACTCACGGTCGAACACGTTCTGCACCGTCGCCCGGAACGTTGTAGGGTGGCCATCGATGCGGGTGACGTAGCGTGCGCCCACGTCGAACCGTGTCCAGGCATCAAGTTCCTGGGTGTTGGCCTGATTGATGTACTGGCTGCCGGTATAGATGGCACCACCGGTCAGCGTGACGCCTTCAGCCCACGGTGTATCCCACTCGGCCCACAGGTTGGCCTGCACGTCAGGCACGCCGACCGGGTCGTTGCCCTTGTTGGCGGCCGTCGCCGAATCGGTCAGTTTGCCGTCCAGCACTGTCATGCCACCCAGCAACCGGGTGCCCGGCGCAACTTCACCGAACATGCTCAGCTCGATGCCGCGATTGCGCTGCTGTGCCTGCACTGAAAACTGGTTGCCAGCCCCAAGTTCACCACTGGGTTTCTCTATCTGGAATACAGACAAGGTGGTCATGAAGGTGTTGTGCTCGTACTTCACCCCCAGCTCGTGCTGTTTGGTCTTGTAAGGCGCGAACGCTTCACCGGCATTGTTCGCCGTGGCGGGTGCGACATCACCTTTGCTCAGGCCTTCGACATAGTTGTAGTAAAGCGCAATGTTTTCCCACGGTTTGACCACTACGCCGACCACGGGGGTGGTTGCACTGTCTTTGTAGCGCGAGGTCACCGTACCCGTGGTGCTGTAGTTGCGTGACTCGATTTCCTGCCGGCGCACCCCCAGCGTCAATTGCACGCGGTCGTCGAGTACGGACAACGTGTCCGTCAGGGCAACGCCAGACAGCTCGGCCTCAGACACCCGATCCACCTTTGGCGCAGCGATGTATTGCTTGGGCACATCTACCGGGTGGTAGATGTTCGAGCGTATTTCCGTGCCGTTGTTGATGCCACGGGACAACTCATCCTGATACCGCGTGGCCATGGCGGTAACCGTGTGGTTGACCGGCCCGGTTTCAAACAACCCACGCAGCCCGACGTCGGCGGTGGAGCGGTCGACATTGAACTTGTAGTAACCGGGAATATTGCTGGTGTCACCCGCCGCATTGAGGATCCGCGGAACCTGGTCGGACATCCGCGCCACATCTGCCCTGCCACCGCCGGCATGGGCGAACACTGTCAACGCGTCGCTGATGTCATATTCCCCACCCAGCAATGCTGACTGCTCGGTGGTTCTCGACCAACCCCAGTCCTGCGGCAGGTTGGTACGGCCATTGGCGGCAGAGGGTACGCCGAAACCGGGGGCGACAGTGAAGGGGCGCGAAGCAGCATCCCACCGTTCTTCCTGGCTGATGAAGTCCAGGTTCAGGCGCAAGCGCTCACCTTGGTAATCCAGGGCGATTGCGCCGATGTCCAACGCACGTTGCTGGTCATCGATAGCCGTGTCGCCCTCGGCCAGGCTGCCGTTGAAACGCACGCCCCATTGGCGCTGGTCGCCGAAGCGGCGGCTGATGTCGAGGTGGCCACCCACCTGGGTGTCAGAACTGTAGCTGGCGGTGACACGCGTCAAATCCTCGGCAAGCGGGCGCTTGGGGACGATATTGATCACGCCGCCGACGCCGCTGTTCGGGGAAATACCGTACATCAGGGCACCCGGCCCCTTGAGCACTTCGACCCGCTCGGCATATTCGGTGAACACGCGGTAATTGGGGGCAACGCCGTACACACCATCGAAGGCCAGCTCGCCCAGGTTGCCTTCACCCACCGGGAAACCGCGAATGAAGAACGAATCGACGATACCACCCGCCTGACCGGTGGAACGCACGGAGGGATCGCGCTCCAGGGCATCGGCCACGGTCACCGTCTGCAGGTCGGCGAGGGTTTTTGCGGTGTAGCTGGTGACGTTGAAGGGCGTATCCATCACATCTTTGTTGCCAAGCATGCCTAGCCGCCCGCCGCGCGCTACCTGTCCGCCGGCGTAGGCCTCTGGCAGTGTTTCGTGGCGCATGCTGTTGGCGTCAATGGTCGTGGCGGCCAGCGTGAGGCCTTCACCACTGCTGGGTTGGCGGATCAGTTGATAATTGCCGTTACTCAGCTCCACCAGCTCAAGGCCACTGCCGGCAAGCAACCGGGCGATACCGTCACGCGCCGAATAGGCCCCGCTGAGCCCGGGGCTGTGCAAGCCATCGGTCAATGCCGGTTCAAACGACAGCGCAACGCCCGAGGCCAGCGCGAAGCTGGACAATACCCGCCCCAGTGGGCCCGGGGCAATTTCGTAAGTGCGGACGGTCACGCTATCCAGGGGTTGCGCGATGGCGGGCAAAAGGTAGCCAGCCCCTGATACCAGAACTGCACCAAAGAGTGTGCTGCGCACCGCTACAGCTAACGCACGCTCACGGAATGGACGACTTGCAACAGGCATGACAGGCGGGTCCTTCTGGCTGGGAATGGAAGTGTTCATTCCTGTTGCCAGCCGAGACTGAAAAAAGTATCACCCATAAAGGCGTTTTTTTTCCGCGCCTGGCATTTCACGATTCTGCGGGGTAAAGCAGGGTCCAGTAGCCGTTCATGTGCGCGGACACCCGCAATGCGTATGTCGACTCCAGCATGCTCAGGCTGCGCCTGGTATCGCTGACCGGAAACGCCCCGGAAATACGCAGGCCGGCGATACGCGGGTCGCAGCGAATGACGCCGCGCTGGTAGCGTGCCAGCTCGCTCACAAAATCATCCAGCCGCATGCCGTCTGCCAGCAGCATGCCCTGGGTCCAGGCCGTTGCGGTGGTGTCGACCGGCATCGGCCTGCCGACCATGTGCGCATTGAAATCGACACGTTCGCCGGCCTGTACAACGGTGCCGGGGTTGGCCGCCGCACGGGCGGGTTCGATGCGAATGGCCCCTTCGATAACTGCCAGGTAGGTGCGCCCGTCCAGCTCTCGCACGCTGAAGCGTGTGCCCAGGGCTTGCATGCGCCCTTCCCGTGTGCCCACCCGCAGCGGGCGCGCAGGCACCACGATATCGGGCGCAGTCTGAACCAGGATTTCACCCCGGCGCAGTTCAATGAAGCGCTCGTCGGCATCGAAACGGATGTCGATTGCAGAGTCGGTATTGAGGAAGATCTGCGTACCATCGGCCAGGGTGAGCTGGCGGCATTCGCCCACGGCCGAGCGATAGTCGGCGGCCCATCCTTGTTGCTCGGTCAGCTTCCAACCGGCCCACCCCGCCGGAAGCACGGCCAGCAGCAGCGCCAACCGGCTGATCATCGCCCGACGCCCCGGGTCGGCCGGGCGGTCGAGCGCCGACATCGACAGCGCCGGGGGCAAACCGTCCAGCTTGCCCATCAGCCGTTCGGCGCGCTGCCAGGCCTGAGCACGCTCGGGGCTGCTGCTGCGCCAGGCCAGCCAGTCGGCCTTTTGCGCATCGCTGACGGCTCCGGCACTCATGGCCATCAACCACTCGGCCGCTTCTTCAAGTGCCTCGGTATCCGTTGGGCCGACACGCTGGACATCAGCCATCTAGTCGACCAGCCTCAAGCACTGGAGAAATGCCTGTTTCATGTAACGCTTGACGGTGATGAGCGATACACCTAGCTGCTCGGCAATAGCTTCGTACTTCATGCCGCCCAGCTGGGACAGCAGGAACGCGCGCCGGACCAGCGCTGGCAGGGTGTCGAGCATGGCATCGATTTCGTGCAGGGTTTCCAGGATCAGCAAGCGGGCCTCGGGCGAAGGCACTTCAGGCGCTGGCAGGTGTTCAAGCGCCTTGAGGTAGGCACGCTCCAACGATTTACGCTGACACCAGTTGGCCAGGATGCCCCCGGCAACACAGCTCAGGTAAGCCCGCGGCTCATCAAACACCACGGTTTTCGAGGCCAGGATGCGCGCGAAGGTATCCTGCACCAGGTCGGCCGCATCGACCGCATTGCCCAGGCGCCTGCGCAGCCTGGCATGCAGCCAGCCCTGGTGGCCGTTGTACAGCGCCTCTACATTGCGCAGGTGATTGTCGGAGCCAGGTAGCACGTCGCTCATGGGGGCGATTCTGTTCACGCAAGTGAGAATTGTTTTCAATATTAAGGTAGCGTTTCAACTCAACGCAAGTTCAACCACCGGGACACGACCATGCCTGACCCTGAAAGCACCCTGCTCGACAGTTGGCAGCACAACGCCCAAGCCTGGATCGACGCCGTGCGCAGCGGCGCCATCGAGAGCCGTCGCCAGGTCACCGACCAGGCCATTCTGCTAGCCATCCTTGGCCGCCAGCCCGGGCGGGTGCTGGACCTGGGCTGTGGTGAGGGCTGGTTGCTGCGTGCACTGGAGGACCGCGGTATCGAGGCCGTGGGCGTGGATGGTGACCGGACGCTGGTAGACGCCGCACGCGCGGCGGGCTCGGCCGAGGTGCACCTGGCAAGCTATGCGCAGTTGGCCGATGCGCAGGCTTATGTGGGCACGGGGTATGACCTGGTCTGTGCCAACTTTGCGCTGTTGCACCAGGACGTCATCCCGTTGCTGGCGGCCATGAAAGATGTGCTGGTGCCGGGGGGCGCCCTGGTGATCCAGACGTTGCACCCCTGGAGCGTGGCAGGCGGGGAATATCAGGATGGCTGGCGGGAGGAGTCGTTTACCGGGTTTAGCGGGAATTGGCAGCCGATGCCGTGGTACTTCCGCACCCTGGCCAGCTGGCTGAATGCGCTGGACATGGCGGGGTTGCGGCTGGTCAGTTTGCAGGAGCCACAGCACCCGCAGAGTGCTGTGCCGCAGTCGTTGTTGATGGTGGCTGAGCGCCGCTGATCAGCTGGCTCAGCCCTTGTAGGAGCAGCCTTGTGCTGCGAAGAGGCCCGTATGGCTGACAGATATCCGTCGGCTGTACGGGCCTCTTCGCAGCACAAGGCTGCTCCTACACTGATCGCGTCAGGCTTAGAGGACGGGCTTGCGCGCCGCGCCGCTGCGGGCCTTGGCCATGGCCGCAAGGCGCACCGCGACGTTGGCCGCGCCGTATCCGGTATAGCCACCCTTGCGCTGGATGATTTCGAAGAAGAAGCGCTCTTCGAACGGTTCGGTGTACACGTGGAACAGCTCGCCGCCCTGGGCGTCGCGGTCGTACAGCACGTTGTAGTACGCCAGTTCGCTGAGGAACTCGTCGTCGAAATCGAAGCGCGCCGCCAGGTCGTCGTAATAGTTCAGCGGGATTTCCAGCAGCGGCACCCCAGCCAGCTTGGCACGCGCCACTTCACGGAAGATGTCGTCACAATCGAAGGCGATGTGATGCACCCCCGAACCGCGGTAGCTGGACAATGCATGGGCAATGGCGGTGTTGCGGTTTTCCGAGATGTTCAGCGGCAGGCGCAAGGTGCCGCACTGGCTGCGCAGCGCGCGGCTCTTGACCAGGCCATACGGGTCGGGCAGCACCACTTCGTCGTCGGCGGCGAAGTCGAACAGGCTCTTGTAGAACAGCACCCAGCTGTCCAGCGACTCGGCTGGCAAGGCCAGGGCCATATGATCGATGCGGCGCAGGCCGCCCGTGGCAGTGGCGCTGTTGTCCAGGCTGAAATCGGTGTCGTACAGCGTGTGGCCAGCGGTGCCCTGCTCCACCAGGTACAGCAGGCTGCCGTCCGGTGCGCGTACCGCCGGTACTTCGCACTCGTTGGGGCCGACCAGGCCACGGAACGGCTGGCCACGGAAGGCGGTGGCGCGCTTCAGGGCGGCTTGCGGGTCCTTGACCCGCAGCGCGGTGGCGCACAGCGACGGGCCGTGGGCCTCGAAAAAGTTGTGGCCGAAGGAGTACGGCTCGGCGTTCAGGACAATGTTGATATCGCCCTGGCGCAGCAGTTGCACGTCCTTGCTGCGGTGCTTGCCGGCTTCGGCAAAGCCAAGGCGCTTCAGCCAGTTGCCCAGGCGCGCGCCGACGGCTTCGTCGACCGCAAATTCAAGGAACTCCACGCCGTCATAGGCGCTGGCCGCTGGCGGGGTGAACAGCACGCCAGGTTCGATCGGCGTGTTTTCCTGCTCCAGGCGCAAGCGGGCCTGTTCTTCGAGGTACAGCAGCGAACGCAGGCCGTCGGCGGCATTCTGCCGGGTGGGCGCGGCGCGGAAGCCGTCGTTGAAGATTTCCAGCGACAGCGGGCCACGGTAGCCAGTGGCGAGAATCGGCGCCAGGAAACCGGCCATGTCCATTTCGCCCTGCCCCGGGAAGCAGCGGAAGTGGCGGCTCCACTCCAGTACGTCCATGGCCAGGATCGGCGCGTCGGCCATCTGCACGAAGAAGATCTTGTCGCCGGGGATGTCGCGGATCGCGCTTGGGTCGCCCTTCAGCGACAGGGTGTGGAAGCTGTCGAGGATCACCCCGAGGGCCGGGTGGTCGGCCTGGCGCACCAGGTTCCAGACTTGCTGGTAGGTGTTGACGTGGCGGCCCCAGGCCAGGGCTTCATAGCCAATGCGCAGGCCGCGTTTGCCGGCATGCTCGCCCAACAGGCGCAGGTCGTCGACCAGCAGTTGTTCATCACCCAGCGCATCGGCCTGGACGTTGCTGCACACCAGCACCAGGTCGGTGCCCAGCTCTTGCATCAGGTCGAACTTGCGCTCGGCGCGGTCGAGGTTTTTCTGCAGGCGGTCGCGGCGGCAGCCTTCAAAATCGCGGAACGGCTGGAACAGGGTGATGGCTATCCCTAAGTCGGCGCACATCTGGCGCACCTGGCGCGGGCTGCCAGCGTAATAGAGCAGATCGTTTTCAAAAATCTCGACGCCGTCAAAACCGGCGGCGGCGATGGCTTCGAGCTTTTCCGGCAGGGTGCCGCTCAAGGACACGGTAGCGATCGAACGCTGCATGGCGGGAGTTCCTTGTTGTTAGAAAATGACGGTGCCAGTCAGGTAAAAACCACTGTCACAGTTTATGGCACGATCGATTATTCGCAGGTAAAGTCGTCGCTTCAATCTCTTTGTACGGAATGGTTAGTTTTGCGTTCGATTATCGCACAAAACCCGTTTTAACGAATTGCTAGACCGCTGGACCGTGGTCAACATGAACCACAGACGCAGGCACACCGACCACTGCCTCCTGCCTTGGCGAACCAACGGCGGAACCTGCGCAAACAACAATAACAACGGAGACAACGATGGCTCACTCCAGCTCGCAAGCCAAAAAAGCGACCGCCAGTGGATGGATAGGCTCGGCACTCGAGTACTACGACTTCTTCATCTACGCCCAGGCCGCTGCACTGATTTTCCCGCAGATCTTCTTCCCCAATACCGACCCGAAAATGGCCATCATTGCCTCGCTGGCCACCTACGGCGTGGGCTACCTGGCGCGTCCGGTCGGTGCTTTCGTGCTGGGCCACTGGGGTGACACCCGCGGCCGCAAGAACGTACTGCTGCTGTGCATGTTCCTGATGGGTCTGTCGACCATGGCGGTAGGCCTGCTGCCTACCTACCACGACATCGGCTACCTCGCGCCGGCCTTGCTGGTGGTGCTGCGCCTGATCCAGGGCTTTGCCGTGGCCGGGGAAATCTCCGGGGCCAGTTCCATGATCATGGAGCACGCGCCGTTCGGCCGAAGAGGCTACTACGCCAGCTTCACCCTGCAAGGCGTGCAAGCGGGCCAGGTGCTGGCAGCGGCAGTGTTCCTGCCACTGGCCTACTTCATGCCTAGCGAAGCCTTCACCGAATGGGGCTGGCGCATTCCGTTCCTGATGAGCGCGGTGGTACTGATCGCAGGCTTCATCATCCGCAAGGAAGTGCATGAAACCCCGGCCTTCGTGAAGGAAGAGAAGCAGGACAAGGTTGCCAAGTCGCCCATCAGCGAGGCCTTCCGCCACAGCTGGAAGCACATGGTGCTGGTGATGTTCATGGCCCTGATGAACGTGATCCCGGTGGTGGCCACCATCTTCGGTGCGGCCTACGCGGTGCAGCCGGCCTATGGCATCGGCTTCGACAAGAGCGTGTACCTGTGGATTCCGGTAGTCGGCAACATCGTCGCGGTGCTGGTGATTCCGTTTATCGGCAACCTGTCCGACAAGATCGGCCGTCGCCCGACCATGATCGCCGGTTGCCTGGGCTCTGGCCTGCTGGCCTTCGTCTACCTGTATGCGATCAGCATCCAGAACGTACCGATGGCGTTCGCCGCCTCGATCGTGATGTGGGGCATGGTCTACCAGGGTTACAACGCGGTGTTCCCAAGCTTCTACCCAGAGCTGTTCCACACCCGCTACCGCGTTTCGGCCATGGCCATCGCACAGAACATCGGCACCATGCTGACCGCCATGCTGCCGGCGCTGTTCGCCCTGGTTGCACCGCCTGGCTCGGACAACATTCCGCTGGTGGTTGGTAGCCTGGCGTTCTTCATCACCTGCGTGTGCGCCCTGGCGGCCTACATCGCCCCGGAAACCCACCGCCTGGCGATGGAAGACCTGGGTAACCCGGACGCCAAGCCGATGGAGAAAGAAGCGTATGAGGCTAGCCGTAAAGGTAGCCTTCAGGCAGTGAGCCACTGATAGACCGCTGGGGCTGCTTTGCAGCCCATTCGCGGCACAAGGCCGCTCCTACAGGGAACCGCGTAAGCCTGGGCTAATGCGATCCACCTGTAGGAGCGGCCTTGTGCCGCGAATGGGCCGCAACGCGGCCCCGGCAATATCAGCCTTGAACCACTTCTTGCAGCCGCTCCCAAAGCTTCTCGACATGCTCCCGCTCAGTCGGCAGCGCACCCACCGACACCCGCACCATCCACCGCCCGTCCAGCGTAGCCGGCGTCACATACGCATCCCCGGACGCATTCAACCGCTCGGCCCACGCCTTGGTATGCGCATCCAGCGCCTCCCCTTCCAGCCCCGCCGGCCGATGGCGAATGCACAAGGTCTGCAATTGCACCGGCGCCAACACTTCCCACTGCGCCGCCGCCCCGACCTGCTCCGCCAGCCACCTGGCATTGTCCAGGTCACGCCGCAACCGTGCCTGCAACGCTTCAACACCCTCGCTGCGCAACATGAACCACAGCTTCAACGCGCGGAACCGACGGCCCAGCGGTATGCCCCAGTCACGCAGGTTTTTCACCTCGCCATCCACCGCCGATTGCAGGTAGCTGGGGTTGGTGCTCATCACCCGGATCAGGTGTTGTGGATCACGCACGTAGTAGATCGAGCAGTCGAAGGCCACGCCCAGCCACTTGTGCGCATTGACCACCACCGAATCGGCCAGCTCGATGCCGTCCCACATCCAGCGGCACTCGGGCAGGATCATCGCCGACCCGGCCATGGCCGAATCCACATGCAGCCACAGGCCATGGGCCTGGGCGATCTCGCCGATCGGGCGCAGCGGGTCCAGCGCGGTGGTGGTGGTGGTGCCGGTGGTGGCCACCACGGCGCATGGCTGGTTGCCCGCTGCCAGGTCCTGCTCGATGGCGGCCTGCAGCGCCTCCGGGCGCAAGGCATAGCGTTCGTCGGTCGGGATCAGGCGGATGTTGTCGCGGCCAAAGCCGGCCAGCAGCGCGGCCTTGTCCACCGAGCTGTGGGCGTGGGCGCTGACGTAGACGATCAGGGGCTTGGCCTGGGCTTGCAAGCCGCCGCGCACCAGGGCGTAGTCGCTGGCGCGCTCGCGGGCGCTGATCAACGCCACCAGAGTGCTGGTCGATGCGGTGTCCTGGATCACCCCGCTCCATTGGCCCGACAGGCCGAGCAACTGGCGCAGCCAGTCGAGGGTGGTTTCTTCCAGCTCGCTCAGGGCTGGGCTGGATTGCCATGACAGGCCTAGCACGCCCAGGCCGGTGCTGAGGAAGTCGCCCAGTACCGAGGACAGGGTGCCGTTGGAGGGGAAGTAGCCGTAGAAGTCCGGGTGCTGCCAATGGGACAGGCCGGGCATGACCAGTTGGTTGACGTCATCGAGGATGGCTTCGAAGGGCTCACCTTGCTGGGGAGCGCTGTCGGGCAAGGCCGCCTTGAGGTAGCCAGGCTCGACCTGGGCCATGACCGGGCGTTCGCCGACGGTCTGGCGGTAGTCGGCAATCAGGTCGATCAGTTGGTGGCCGTACTGGCGGAATTGTTCGGGGGTCACGTGGGCTCTCCTGGCAGTGATTTGCCGCCTGTGCCGGCCTCTTCGCGGGTAAACCCGCTCCCACACGGTTTGGCGCAACCTGTGTGGGAGCGGGTTTACCCGCGAAGAGGCCGGCACAAACAACACAATGCCCCCAGTCTAGGCACCTGTGCCAAACCGAATAACCCCACATCGTGCATACCTGCTATGGCAAACCCGCATGCCCCCCCTGCACGCCGAACTGCGACTGACGCCACAGCTCGAACACCCGGTTGCGCAACCAGCGGTGCTCGGCCGAAGCCTGCAGGCGCTGGTGCCACACCACCCAGTAGCGCTGGCTGTGGTCAATGAAGCCCAGCGGCCGCCAGGCCAGGTCATGCAGGCGGCACAGTTGCCGGGCGATGTGCTCGGGTACGGTGGCCACGGCCTGGCTGTTGGCAATGACCTTCACGGTGGCGGAAAAAAACGGCACCTCCAGGCTGACCCGCCGCTGCAGGCCCTGGGCACGCAGGTGGCGGTCGATGAAGCTGTCCTTGTCGCCACCGCCGGAAATGCGCACATGCTTGTGCGCCAGGTAATCGGCCTGGCTGAGCGCGGCATGGGCGGCCAGCGGGTGGTCGTGGCGCATCAGGCACACCGCACGGTCCTCACCCAGCAAGCGCCCGTGCAGGTTGGGGGGCGACTCGTCGAACAAGGTGGTGGCCAGGTCGATTTCGCCGCTGGCCAGCAATGCATACTGACCGGCCTGCCAGGTACGGTATTCCAGCGATACCCCTGGTGCTTCGTGTTCCAGCGCGGCCACCAGCAGCGGCAGCATGTGCTCGGCCACGTAGTCGGAGGCGGCCAGGCAGAAGCGCCGCTCGCAGCGCGCCGGGTCGAACACCGCAGGCTGGCGCAGGGCGTGCAGCTCTTCGAGGACCTGGCGTAGCGGTTCGACCAAGGCTTCGGCGTGTTCGCTGAGTACGTAGCCGCGGCCTTGGCGCACCAGCAACGGGTCGTCGAAGGCTTCGCGCAGGTGGGCCAGCTGGCGGCTGAGGGCCGACTGGCTGACACCCAGGCGCTCGGCGGTGTGGCTGAGGTTTTTCAGCTGCAGCAGGTGGTCGAGGGTGCGCAGGTGGGCGAGGCTGAGGGAGGCGAAGGTGGGGTTCATCGAGGGTTCGGCTCCAGACCGCAGGCGAGGGCTTTGCCCTCGTTTCGCGGCACAAGGCCGCTCCTACAGGGAATGCATAACCCCTGTGGGAGCGGCCTTGCGTCGCGAATGGGCCGCAACGCGGCCCCGGCTTTTTAGGCAGTCAGACCAACGTAGACGTTCTGCACGTCATCGTTCTCGTCGATCGCCTCGAGGAACGCTTCAACCTCGGCCAGCGCCTCGGCGCTCAGGCTGGCGGCGCTCACCGGGTTTTTCGGGGTATAGCCGAGTTTTGCCGCGGTCACGGTGAAGCCGTGGTCCGGCAGCGCCTTCTGCACGGCATCCAGGTCGGTGGTGTCGGTAATGAACAAGGTCGAGCCCTCTTCTTCACCTTCCTCGAAGTCCTGGGCGCCGGCTTCGATGGCGGCCATTTCCGGGTCGGCGTCGCCTTCCGGGGTGGCTTCGATCAGGCCGACATGGTTGAAGTCCCAGGCCACCGAGCCGCTGGCACCCAGCTGGCCCTTGCGGAACAGCACACGGATTTGCGCAACGGTGCGGTTGACGTTGTCGGTCAGGCATTCGACGATCAACGGCACCTGATGCGGGGCGAAGCCTTCGTAGCTGACGGCATGGTACTGCACAGCCTCACCATCCAGGCCAGCGCCTTTCTTGATGGCACGCTCCAGGGTCTCACGGGTCATCGACGCTTTCTTGGCCTGGACGATAGCCAGACGCAGCCGCGGGTTCATGTCCGGGTCGGCCCCAGACTTGGCAGCAATCTGAATTTCCTTGGCTAGCTTGCCCATGACCTTGCCTTTGGCATTGGCCGCGGTTTCTCTATGTTTGGCTTTCCACTGTGCGCCCATGTCAACTCTCTTGTTTCAGCGGCCGGTTCAGGAAGCGACCGGCCAAAAGTGGGTGCATTTTATACGCCCTCAGGCATGGGATCGACAAGAAATCTCATCAGCCTTTATCGGCTTTGCCTGCCGCCGCGGCAAACCGTGCCAGGCGTACATCCAGCCGGCGGGGCCGCAGGCCGTGGTCCTCGGCGCGCTCCTTGCGGCGGATGGCGTTGCGCACCACCAGCGAACCCAGGTAGCGGATCGGCTCAGGCGGGAACAGCCCCAACGGCCCCTTGACCAGCGGCGAACGCGTCCAGGGGTTGTCCAGCCCCAGTGCCAGCGACGAAAGAATCTGCCCACCCATATGGCACGGGCCCACACCGCTGCCGGAGTAACCAAAGCCGTAGAACACGTTGCCCTGCCCGTCCAACCGGCCAAAGAACGGCAAACCGGTTACCGAGCGGTCCGACGGCCCGTTCCAGCTGGCCGCCAGTGGCACCTCGGCCAAGGCCGGGAAAAACCCGCCAAGGGTTTCGCGCAGCAATGGCCGGTATGGCGACGGCTGGTCGAAGACCGGCAACATGCGCCCGCCGTAGGCGAACGTGTTGCCGCCCTTGCCGAGCATCAGCCGGCCATCGGAGGTGTTGTGGTAGTAGTGCACGAATATCCGCGAGTCGAGCACGCTGATGCCACTGTCCAGCCCGGTCTGGCGCAGCAGCTCGGGGCACGGTTCGGTAATGACCATGTCGCTGGAAACGATCGCCACGCTGCGCTCGAACTGCGGGAAAGCCCGCGCCATCCAGGCATTGAGGCCCAGCACCACGCGGTCGGCGCGCACGGTGCCATGAGCGGTGCGTACCTGCACCGGGGCACCGTGCTCCAGGCCGGTCATGGCGGTGCCTTCATGAATGCGCACACCGCGCTGCAAGGCCACCTGGCGCAGGCCGCGCACCAGCTTGCCCGGCTGCACCGTGGCTGCCGCCGGCGAGAACCAGCCCTCCAGGTGCCGCGCCGAACCCGCCAGGCGCTGCACCTGTTCCAACGGCAGGCGACGGAACGAATTGATGCCCTTCTGCTCCAGCGCGGCGATCACCCCGTCCGTGGCGCCGACCTGGGCCGCGTTGGTGGCCGTGTACAGCGTGCCGTCCAGGCGGTAGTCACAGTCAATGCCGTTGGCCGCGCAGAACGCCCCGATGTCACCGATGCTGCGCTCCGACTCGCGCACCAGGCGCACCGCCTCCGCCATGCCGAACAGGCGCTCGAGGGTGAAGTACTTGGCCGACCAGGACAATGCGCAGCCGCCGTTGCGGCCACTGGCGCCGGCGCCGCAGATGTCGGCTTCGATCAGCACCACATCCAGGGCCGGCACCGCTTCCTTGAGCATCAATGCCGTCCACAGGCCGGTGTAGCCGCCGCCGACGATGCACACATCGCAGCGGGCATCGCCTTGCAGCGGCGGGCACACCGCCTCCTGCGTGGAATCCAGGGCTTGTTGCAGCCAGAAGGGTCTCATTCGCTCGCTTTCCTTTCAGGTACGCAGTGGCTTGATTGCCATGCTGGTATTCGGTGCCACGTCGTTGCTTTGCACACTGCTGGCCGGGCGGCTGTTCCAGTGCGGCAGCAACACCAGCGCCGAGAACAGCGCGCAGCCAGCGAACACGATGAACACCGTGACGCCGTCGAAGTAACCCGGCAGCAGCCCACCCAGCACCGCCCCCACCGAGCCGCAACCATTGACGAAGCCGGCAGCAGTGGCACCGGCCTTGGCGGTGCCGAAGTCGATGGCGGCGGCGCCGCTGATCATTGAGTCGGGCCCGTACAGGGTCAGGCCCATGACGAACAGCAAGGCCACCACCATCATCACGCTACCGGTGTGCATGGCCGCCATGAACGCCGCCAGGGTCACAGTCAGCAATACCAGGCTGATCACGCAGGCCGGCATGCGCCGTGCGCCGAACAACTTGTCGGAGGCCAGGCCGATCATGATCGGGCCAAGCAGGCCCGCCAGCTCGAAGGCGGTCGGGATGATTGCCGCACCAACCTTGCCGACCGAGGGCATCTGCTCGAACACGATGACCGGCCCCCATAGCAGAATGGCGTAGCGCGCCGGCTTCAACAGGAAGTACGCAAGCCCCAAGGTCAGCACGGTGCGGTTGCGCAGGATCTCCCTCAGCGGCGCCCACACGCTGCACAGGTTGTCGGCCGGGGCCATGCTCTGCGGCTCCGGCTCCACCGCCGGCAGGCCGACATCCTCAGGCTTGTTGCGCTGCAGGAAGAAGAACAGCACGGCCACCAGCGCCACCACGGCGGCACTGGAGAAGAACGCTGCATGCCAGGTGCCGACCAGGGTATAGGCCCACCACCCGGCGAACGGTGAGGCCACCAGCCCGCCGAAGGCGTAGCAGGAACTCCACAGGCCCAGTACCCGCCCACGCTGCGAGGCCGGGAAGAAGCTGCCGATGTTCTTGCACAACCCGGCCCAGCCGGTGGACTGCGCCAGCCCCTGAACCAGCATGCAGGTGGCAAAGATCGGGAAGGTGGCGTAGCTGCCCATCACCACCGCTGCCACTGCAGAAATCAGCAACCCGCCTAGCACCACCACACGCGGGCCGAAGCGGTCGGCGAGCATGCCCCAGGTGAACTGGCCCACGGCGTAGGCGGCCAGGTAGATGGCATCGAGGTTGGCCATGGCGGCTTTGTCGAGCATGAAGCCTGGGTCTTCAGCGATGCCCAGCTTGGCTACCGAGAAGGCTTTGCGGGTGAAGTAGAAGGCGGCGTAGGCCAGCCAGGTGATGGCGAAAATCTGGATGCGCCAGCGTTTGAACGCGGCTAGGGATTGATTCATGTGAGTCTGACCTCTTGCTCAAGTGTGCCGGCAGAATGTGAAGAAACGCCTGTCTTGTTCTTGTGTTACGCACAGCGATGACGAGGCAGTCATCGGGTCAGGTGGCGCCGTGTGGGCACCAAGGCCTTGGCGGCATTTGTGATGCTGGCATCGGGCTGACATGCATGGAAACAGTTGCGCTAAGATAAATAAAATCGATTTATCGTATTTCACACATAAGCCCAGCTTGTTACTGAGGTCAGCCATGTCGGTTTCACACGCTCAACTCAAGGCCTTCCATGCGGTGGCCGTGCACGGCAGCTTTACCCGCGCTGCGCAAAAGCTGTTCCTTACCCAGCCAGCGGTGTCGGACCAGGTGCGCAAACTGGAGGAGCGCTTCGGCGTGTTGCTGTTCCACCGCAACAAGCGTTCGGTGCAGCTCACCGACCTTGGCGAGCGCCTGCTGGGCATCAGCCAGCGCCTGTTCGCCTGCGAGGCCGAGGCGCTGGACCTGCTGCAGGATTCGCGCGCGCTGCACACCGGCAGCCTGGTGCTGGCGGTGGATGCGCCGGTGCACGTGCTGCCGCAGATCGCCCGCTTCTGCCAGCGCTACCCGGGCATCCAGGTGAAGATCGAAACCGGCAACACCGACGAGTCGCTGGCCCGGCTGTTCAGTTACCAGGCCGACCTTGCCCTGCTCGGCCGGGACGTCGACGATGAGCGCCTGCATTGCCTGCCGCTGCGCCGCGACCCGATGGTGGCGTTTGTTTCGCACAACCACCCGTGGGCCAGCCGTGGTTCGATCAGCCTGGCCGATCTGGACGACACGCCATTGGTGCTGCGCGAGCCCGGCTCGGTGACGCGGCAGACGCTGGAAGAAGAGATGCAACGGGCGGGCTTGCGCATTCGCCCGGCGATACAGGTGGAAGGCCGAGAAGCGGCGCGTGAGGCGGTGGTGGTGGGGATTGGCGTGGGCGTGGTATCAGCGGCGGAGTTTGGCGCCGATGCGCGGGTGTGCGCATTGCCGATCGTGGATTGTCAGCGGCATTTGACCGAGACGCTGGTGTGCCTGAGCGAGCAGCGTACGCGGCGGGTGGTGGCGACCTTTTTGCAGATGGTCGAAGAAGGTTTGTAAGCCTGTACCGGCCCTTTCGCAGCACAAGGCTGCTCCTACAGGTTATTGCATTTCCCTGTAGGAGCAGCCTTGTGCTGCGAAGAGGCCAATGCAGGCAACCCAACTATGCTGGGATAACCTCAACCCACAAACCGACCACCCATGCTCTACCGCCTGGCCGCCGACACCCTGGTCCTGCTGCACCTGGCCTTCATCCTGCTGGTGCTGTTCGGCGGCCTGCTGGTGCTCAAGTGGCGCCCCGCCCTGCTCGTCCACCTGCCGGCCCTGACCTGGGGCCTGGCGGTGGAGTGCCTGCACCTGGGCTGCCCGCTCACCAGCTGGGAAAACCGCATGCGCAGCGCCGCCGGTGACGCGGGGTACCAGGGCGGCTTTGTCGAGCACTACATCTGGCCGCTGATCTACCCCGCCGGGCTGACCCCGCACACTCAATTGCTGTTGGGCAGCATCGTGCTGCTGCTCAACCTCGGCATCTACAGCTACGTGGCCGGGCGCTGGCGACGGCCTAGCGGGTAGCGATCACGAACAACCGCGGGAACGGCAGCAGCACCTTGCCATCGGTGGCCGGCGGGTAGTCGCGCTGCATGGCCTGCAGGTACATCTGCAGGAAATCCGCCTGCTCCTGGTCATCGAGCCTGGCCAGGTAAGGCCGCAACGCCGAGCCCTTGAACCACTCCACCACTGCTTCGGCGCCACCTACCAAAGGATGGTGATACGTGGTACGCCACACATCCACCCGCGCACACAACGGGCTGAGCAAATCGTAGTAGAACGCCGCACCGTGCCGTGGCGGCAACTGGAAATCGGCAAACTTCGCCGCCCAGGGGCCTTGGCTGGCAATCTCGCGCAACTGCCGATGGGCCGGTTCGTCGAGGTTGTCGGGGGTTTGCACGGCCAGGCTGGCGCCTTCGCTCAACTGCCGCACCAGGTGCGGGTACAGCGAGGCGTGGTCAGGTACCCATTGCAGCGAGGCATTGGCCAGGATCAGGTCCTGCGGCTCGGGGGCAGACCAGCCAGCAATGTCGGCGATGACCGTACGTACCCGCGGGATGCACAGCCGCTTGCGCTCGCGGGCCTTGTCGATCATGTCCGGGTCGCTGTCCAGCGCCGTCACCTGGGCATCGGGGTAGCGTTGCAGCAACACCTCGGTGGAATTGCCCGGGCCGCAACCCAGGTCGGTGGCGTGGCGCACCGGGCGTGGCGGGATGGCGGCGAGCAGGTCGCGTACAGCGCGGGTACGTTCGTCTTCGAACAGGGAATACTGGGTGGCGGACCAGGCCATGTGCGGCTCCTTTGGGCGGGCAATGTGTCTAGCATATGCCATCTGTCGCCCGACGGGCCCGTTCCGAAACCTGGACGCGATCTTTGTGGGAACAACTGTCTTGTTCAAAATCCAGGAGTTTGCGCGATCACTGTGGGAGCGGGCGTGCCCGCGAACACCGGCGAAGCCGGTGCCATCCACCACGCTGGGTTCTTCGCGGGCATGCCCGCTCCCACAGGGACCGCGCAGGCTTCAGGCTTATGCAGTACCTGTGGGACCGTGTGCGGGCCGTCAGAAATCCCAGCGGGTGGTCACCATGACGTTGCGCGGTTCGCCGTAATAGCCACTGTAGAACGTGGTATCCAGCGCACTGAGGTACTTCTTGTCGAACAGGTTGTTGACGTTCAGCGTGGTGGAAAGCTGGTCGGTGATCTGATACCGGCCCATCAGGTTGAACACGGCGAACTGCTCTTGCCTGGCCTTGACCGTGCCCAGCTCGGCAGGCGCGGCAGTGAAGTGTGTGCCGCTCTGCCAGTTCATGCCGCCACCCACGGTCAGGCGGTCCAGCTCGCCCGGCAGGCGGTAGGTGGTCCACAGCTTGACCATGTTGGCCGGAAACACCGTGTTGATGCGCTCGCCGTCGGAATCCTTGATGATGCTGTGGTTGTAGCTGGCGCTAAGGTTCCAGCCCGGCTGCAACTCGCCGCTGGCTTCCACTTCAAAGCCGCGTGTGGTGGCTCCGGAAATCGCTTGATACGCTGCCGTGGTGGTACCCGGCACGACCTGGCCTGGGTCGACCACGGCCAGGTTGTCCTGCTTGATCTCGAACGCAGCGACGCTGGTTTGCAAGCGCCCGTCAAAGTACTCGCTTTTCAGGCCGACTTCGTAGTTGTCGCCCTCGCGCGGTGCCAGCGTCGCGCCGCTGGCATCACGTACCGTCTGCGGCTTGAAGATGCTGGTGTAGCTGGCATAGACCGAGTGAATGTCGTTCAGCGCGTAGACCACACCGGCATAGGGCGTTACCACGCCGCTTTCACGGTTACCCGGGATCTTGTTCGGCTGCGTGCTGAGGTCGTAGCGGTAGCGATAGTTGCTGACCCGGGCCCCCAGGATCACCGACAGGTCGTCGGTGGGCCGCAGGCGCGTGGCCAGGTAGGTACCGCTCTGGTAGATGCTGGTGTCGCCGTCGTACAGCTTGCCGTTGCCGGTGTCGGGCTCGGTGGTGTAGTTGTCCCAGGTGTAGAAGTTGACCCGGGTGCCTTCGATTGCGGTGCCGCGCAGCGGGTCGTGGTGGTTCTGGTAGCGGGAGAAGTTGTAGCCCAGCACCAGGTCATGTTCGCGGCCGAATGCCTGGAACGGCCCCTTGAGCTGCGCATCCACACCCACCTGCTTCTGCCAGGTACTGCCGGCGCCGCCGTACAGGCGCACGCCTTCGCCGGTCTGCTTGTCGGGGAAGCCCCAGCTGGCGGTGGCCAGGCGGTAGTCGTCGCGGTTGATGTACATCTGGTTCACCGCCAGCCGCAGGCTCCAGTCGTGGCTCAGTTCCTGTTCGAGGCTGGCGAACGTGTTCAGTGCGTCCTGGGGGTTGCTGCTCCAGCGCGCGGCGCTGTTGGTGGAGCGGGAAAAATCGGTTTGCTCACCATTGCTGTAGAGCAGCGGGAACGCCACCGAAGAGGAGCCCTCTGGCCGGTTGCGCTGATAGTCGGCGCCCACGGTGAGCAAGGTGGTGTCGCTCAGGTCGGCCTCGAGGATGCCGTAGAACACCTGTTTTTCCTGGTGGTAGTGGTCGACGAAGCTGTCGTTCTGCTGATAGGCGGCAACCATGCGCCCGCGCACATTGCCGGTGGGGGTCAACGGCCCGGACAAGTCGACCTCGGTGCGGTACTTGTTCCACGACCCCAAGCCGGCGCTGACATGCCCCTTGAACTCGGCGGTGGGCCGTTTGCGCACCAGGTTGATGGTGGCGGACGGGTCACCGGCGCCGGTCAGCAGGCCGGTGGCACCACGCAGCACCTCCACATGGTCATAGATGGCCATGTCGGCCAGGCTCTGCGCCGACACCTGGCTGACGATATCGAGGGTGGTGGGGATGCCGTCGAACTGGTAGTTGTCTACCGAATAGCCACGCGAGTAGATGTTGAACCGCTCACTGCCCAGGCTTTGGACCGACAGGCCAGGGGTTTGCTGCAGCACTTCGGTGAGGTCGTTCAGGCCCTGGTCGTCCATGCGCTGGCGGGTGACCACGCTGATCGACTGCGGCGTTTCGCGCGGCGACAGGTCAAGCCCTGTACCGGCGCGCGTAGTGCCCAAGGTGTAGGCACCGGTGCCGTCGGTGCTGTTGCCGTAACGCTGGCTGTCGATGTTGGTAGCGCCCAGCTCCAGCGCCGAGCCACTGGCCGGCGCGCCGATCAGGTAACCCTCCCCGGCCCGCTGCAGTTGCAGGCCAGAGCCGGCAAGCAGTTGTTGCAAGGCCTGGGCGACGCTCATGCGCCCTTGCACGGCCGCCGCCTGACGGCCCTCGGCAGCATCGGTGGAAAACAGGATGCGGGTGCCGGTCTGCTGGGCAAGGGCGTTTAGCGAACGGTCCAGGCGTTGTGCCGGGATGTCCAGGCTGAAGGTGGCGTCCTGCGCCTGGACGGTGGCGCAGGTCAGCAGGCTGGCAGCCAGCAGCGTCAGCGGTGAAAGGTGGTTACCCATGTGTTCCCCATACGATTCAAGTGACTTCATGGGGATGGCGGTTGGCCATGGATGAATGTTGATGTGCCAATGAAAATAATTATTGGTTCCCTGTTGTGGTGCTTTCGCGGGCTTGCCCGCGAAAGGGCCAGAACAGGCGATCAATCAACTCGGCCAATGACCAGCCCACCATCAGCCGCGCGCACCACCGTCACAGGCAACACCGCAGGCAACTGCTCCAGCAGTGCCCGCACCTGTCGGCTGTCGAACTCACCCGACAAGCGCAAACCACCGGTGCCTTCATCCGCCAGCCGCAGCGGCACTTCGCTGTAGCGCTGCAAATCCACAATCGCATCGCGCAGCGGTGTGCCATCAAAACGCAACACCGAGCTGCGCCAGGCCTCCATCGCACCTGACGCCACGGCCTGCACCTCGCCCAACTCGCCAGCAGCAGCAAGCAATTGCTGCCCGCCCCGCAGTGGCTGCACAGCGCCGTGCCCACTGCCGACCTCGACCGCACCCTCCAGCACCCCTACCCGCACGCCACGCACATCACTGCGCACGTCGAACACCGTACCGATATCACGTACCCGCACGCCCTGGCTGCGGACAGTGAACGGCGCCTCGGCATGCACTACGGTAAACCGCGCCTGCCCTTCGAACAGCTCCAGTTGCCGGCTGCGCAGGCGCCGTTCAATCTGCAGGCGGCTACCGGAGTCCAGCAGCACCTGGCTGCCGTCCGCCAGCACCAGCTCGCGCTGCGCGCCCACGGCCACCCGCACCTGCTCGGTATGCCAGGCAGGGTCCAGCCACCACAGGCTGCCCGCCAGCAGCAACGACAACAGGCTGGCCTTGGCCGCCTTGCCAGCCTTGCGCCGGCGTGCGGTCATGGCTTTGCCTTCGGCGAGCAACGCCTCGCGAGACGCCACCCGCTCACGCAGGGCCTCGCTGAACGCCTCCAACGGGTCGCCCTCGGGCTTGCTTTCACGCTTGCCCTGGCTCATGCCTGCGCCTCGCCGTGCAGGCGCCGGGCCGGTTCCCAGCGGCTGGCGATGGTACGCAGCGCCCGGTTGAAGTGCTGGGTGACCATGTTGACCGAAATCTCCAGCTCGGCGGCGATCTCACGCTGAGCCATGCCATGGATGCGGTGCAGCAGGAACACCTGGCGCTGACGTGCCGGCAGGGCCTCGATAATCGCCAGCAGGGCATGCAGCTGTTGTTCGAAATCCAGCTCGCGGGCACCGTCCCAGCCGTCCAGGGCCGGTTCGTCATGGTTGGCGGCGGCCAGATAATCCGCGCGCAGCGATTCGGCGCGCACCCGGTCGATGGCCCGGTTGAAGGTGACCTTGCGCAAAAATGCCAGCGGCAGCGAAATGCGCTGGCGGGGTGGTTTGTCGAGAATCTGCAGGTACACATCGTGAACCAGGTCGCGGGCAAAATGGCGGTCGCGAAAGCGCTGGCGGATGTAGCGGACCAGGTCGTCATAGTGCAACGCCAGCGCGTCAAGCAGTTCCTGGTTGGGCGGAGTGTTGGGCATGAAGGGCCGGCGCCAAGTGATAATGCTTCGCATTGTAGAGGCCGGCACAGGCATTTGTCAGCCAATGGCCAGCAACCCTGCCGGAACTGGCTGGCTATGCTTCAGGTCATCCCTTACATGCGCATGCCCATGAAGACCTACATCGCCCTCGCCATCCTGGCCCTGATTGCCGCCGCCGCCCTGCTCGGCTCGCCGTGGATGAACCAGCGCTTTCACATGCCCGCAGAAAAACCCCAGGCCCAACAACGCGAAACGGCCGGGTCCCCAAGGGAGCCGGCCGTTTCCACGCACAAGTGACGCTTAGTGTTGCTTGCTGCTGCCAGAGCGGATCTGGTGCACCACACCCATTGCCACCACGACTGCTGCCGCGATACCGGTGGAGATCACCAGGATCTGGTAGTCAGGCATGAAGGCCATGGTGACCAGGGCGGCCACGATGAACGCGATCACCAGGTAGGTCAGCCACGGGAACAGCCACATCTTCAGGCGCACTTCCTTGCCTTCGGCAATCAGCTTGCGGCGCATGCGCAGCTGCGAGAAAGCAATCACCAGGTACACCAGCAGGGCGATCATGCCCGTGGTGTTCATCAGGGTATCCAGCACGTCTTTCGGGCGCAGGGTCTCGCTGAAGTTGATCAGCGCACACACCACGGCCACGGCGCACGAGCCCATGATCGCATACACCGGTACACCGGTGCCGGCACGGGTGATCTTGAAGAACGACGGCGCATCGCCACGCTGGGCCAGGGAGAACAGCATGCGCGAAGCGGTGTAGTGGCCCGAGATCAGGCAGCTGCTCACCGAGGTCAGCACCACGAAGTTCATCAGCAGCTCGGCATACGGCACGCCCAGCAGTTCCAGGGTACGGCGGTAGGCGCCATAGCCGGAAACGCCCAGGTGCGGGTCGTTCCACGGTACCAGGCAGACGATCAGGAAGATCGAACCGACGTAGAACAGGCACACACGCCATACCACCGAGTTGGTTGCCTTGACGATCTGCGCGGCCGGGTCTTTGGCTTCGGAAGCGGCGATGGTGACGATTTCGGCGCCCAGGAAGGCGAACATCACCCCGAGCAATGCACCGATCACGGTGGTGATGCCGTTGGGCATGAAGCCTTCGGCGGTGAGGTGGCTGATGCCACGCACTTCACCGAACTGCCAGACGTTCATCACGGCAGCGGTACACACGATCAGGAAGCAGACGATCGCGATCACCTTGATCAAGGCGAACCAGAACTCGAACTCACCGTAGTGCTTGACGTTGAAGAAGTTGACGGTGATCAGCAACAGGGTCGTGGCCAGCACGAACACGTTGACGCTGACGTCGGGGAAGAAGCCATGCAGGATCTTGCCCGCCACATAGGCTTCCCAGGCCATGAGGATGACCCAGTACCACCAGTACAGCCAGCCGATGGTGAAACCGGCCCAGCGGCCAATGGCGCGGTCGGCGTAGGTGGAGAACGAGCCGGTGTCTGGCGAGGAAGTCGCCATTTCACCCAGCATGCGCATGATCAGCACCACCAGGATGCCGCCCGCCAGGTAGGCCAGGACAGCGGCTGGGCCGGCGCTGTGGATCACGCTGCCGGAACCGACGAACAAGGCGCCGCCAATTACCCCGGCGATCGACATCATCGTCAGGTGGCGCGACTTCAGCGAGGCACTGAGCTTGCTCTCGTGCCCGCTTTTCGCGGTGGTGGTTGTGGATGTTGCGTCCATCAGTTGTGTACCCCGTGCTTCTTTTTATCCAAGGAAAACCGTGAAACCCCGATGGCTGGCGGCTTCACCTGTACATCAGTGCTAATGCGGGCAGGATGGTGTGAACGAACACACGCAGGCCCTCCATGGCGGCCTGCTGACGCGCCCCAGGACGACTGCCTGGAGCGAACTGAACATGCTTTATGTGGCGATATCCGACACCTAATGTAAAAATGTCCGACGCAGAGAGCCATGCACAGTGGCATGAATCTCGCACTGCACTGTACAGGTCGCCCTTGCAGTACACCCTGCAGACGCCAGGCGATACGCACCCTGAAGGCCCCGAATGTTCGAATTACACCCAGACTCTTCCACCCCGTTGGTCAACCAGATCATCGACGGGTTGCGTGAGTTGATCGACAACCAGACCCTCAAGCCGGGCGCCAAGGTGCCGTCTATCCGCGCCTTTGCCGCGAGCTATTCGGTGAGTACCTTCACCGTGGTCGAGGCCTATGATCGCCTGGTCGCCCAGGGGCTGCTGGTGAGCCGTGGCAATGCGGGGTTCTTCGTCAACCGTGCGGCGGGCGAACTGCTGGACCGGCACAATACCGAGGCCGACGCCAGTCGACCAACGTTCAACTCCGAGTGGTACCTGCAGCAGATCTTCGAGATCCGCCAGTTGCCGTACAAACCAGGGTGCGGCTGGCTGCCCAACGACTGGATGTACGAAGAAGGCCTGCGTCGGGGGCTGCGCCAGGTGGCGGGCAGCCCGCTGGAACTGTCGGGCTACGGCGACCCCATGGGCCTGATGGAGTTGCGTGCACTGACCGCGCAGAACCTGCAGCAAGAGCTGTCGATTGTCGCCAACCCGGCGCAACTGATGCTCACCCACGGCGCCAGCCAGGCCCTGGACCTGGCCGCCCGCACGCTGGTACGCCCAGGCGATGTGGTGCTGGTGGACGACCCGGGCTACCCCAACCTGATGAGCATCCTGCGTACCCAGGGCGCAACCTTGGTCGGCGTGCCACGCACACCGGCCGGCTACGACCTGAACCAGCTGGAGCAGCTGCTCACCCACCACCGCCCGACGGCGTTCTTCACCCAGCCGCACCTGCACAGCCCGACCTGCTCACGCACCCCGCTGCCGCAGTTGCACCGCCTGCTGCAACTGGCCAGCCAGCACGGCTTCCGCCTGGTGGAAAACAACCTGTACGCCGACATGGTCGCCGAACCGCAGCCATGCCTGGCCAGCCTGGACCACCTGCAGCAGGTGGTGTACGTGGGCAGCTACTCGAAGAGCATTTCGCCCAACGTGCGGGTGGGCTACATGCTGGCCAACCCCGAGCTGATGCAGAAACTGCTGCACCTTAAAATGCGCTCAGGCCTGACCACTTCGCAGGTGATGGAGCGTGTGGTGTACGCCGCGATCATCGACGGCCGCTGGCGCAAGCACCTCAAGCGCCTGCGCCAGCGGCTGGCCGAGGCCCATCAGGAAGTTGGCCGGCATCTGCATCGATTGGGCTTCGAACTGTTCACCGAATCGGATGAAGGCATGTACATCTGGACCCGCCACCCGGCCATTCCGGACAGTGCCGCGTTGCTGGATGATGCGCTGGAGAAAGGCATCATGCTCGGGCCTGGGCAATTGTTCATGGTGGACGCCAAGGCCACCGGGTGGATGCGCTTCAACGTGGCGTTCAGTACCGATCCGGCGATGTGGGAGTTGTTGGAGAAGGTGTTCGTCAAGCATGTGCGGCGGGGTGGGATCTAGTTCGCCACAACATCTTCAGCGCCTGTGAGATCGAGCGCCGCCCGCGCGGCGCATCGCCGGCAAGCCAGCTCCCACATCTGTTTCGGGCCAGTTAATCCTGCACCTTGGGCGCGCGAACCCTTGGTGTATGGCAGGATCTTGCTGAAAAGCAGCGGCGCCACCTTCAATATCGAAGGGAACTAACAAGGCGAGCAGCGGTGACCCCACAGAAGTGACTGGCCCGAAACAAATGTGGGAGCTGGCTTGCCGGCGATGCGCCGCGCGGGCGGCGCTCGATCTCACAGGCGATGAAGATGCTGTGGCGTGCACCTATTAGCTCCATCACCCTCTTCACGCTTGCTCCTCTCGCATACCAAGTCTCCCTGGCATTTGGTTCGCGCCCACAGGCCCATACCTTTTGGCGAATGACTAGCCCCGTGGGAGCAAAATTTCTATCTAACGCATCAAGCTTTGTCTTGGTCGACACAGCCTGCGCGAGCCAGCACGGCATTCAACAGTACATCGGCACCCTGGCGAGCATCGTCGGGCAGCACGTCTTCCGCCTCGTTGTGGCTCAACCCACCAACGCAGGGGATAAACACCATCGCCGTCGGGCAGTAACGCGCCAACAGAATGGCATCATGACCCGCGCCGCTGACAATCGATTGCTGCGCATACCCAAGGCCATCCACCGCTTGCTGCACGGCGGCCACGCAGTCAGCGTCGAACGGGGTGGCCGGGCTGACCCAGTGGCGCTCGATACGCACCTGCAGGCCGCGCTGGCTGGCGATGGCTTGCAGCTTCAAGGTCAGGTCGCGCTCCATGGCTTCGATGGCCTCGTCGCGGTGGTGGCGCAGGTCGACCGTGAACTGCAGCAGGCCGGGAATGGTATTGCGCGAAGACTTGGCAATGGACAGCTCACCCACGGTGGTCAGGCCTTCGGGGGCAAAGTCGGCTGCCAGTTGCTCCACCGCCTGAATCATCCGCGCGGTGCCATACAGCGCATCCTTGCGCAGCGGCATCGGCGTGGTGCCGGCGTGCGCCGCCATGCCTTCGACCGTCACGTCCAGCCAGCGGATGGCCTGGCCGCCACTGACCACACCAATGGCCTTGGCGTTGTCTTCAAGGATCGGGCCTTGCTCGATATGCGCCTCAAAATAGGCATCCACCTTGCCGCCCAGCGGGCGGTGGCCGGCGTACCCGGTGCGTTGCAGTTCGTCGGCGACGCTGATGCCATCGGCATCGCGAATGGCCAGCGCCTCGGCCAGCGCGAGGCTGCCGGTGAACACCGCCGAGCCGAACATGGCCGGGGTGAAGCGCGCGCCCTCCTCGTTGGTCCAGACGGCGATTTCCAGCGGCTTGCGGGTGTGGATGTTCAGGTCGTTCAGGCGGCGCACCACCTCCAGGCCGGCCAGCACACCGTAGACGCCATCGAAACGCCCCCCTTCGGGTTGGGTGTCGAGGTGGCTGCCCATCATGACCGGGGCGGCATCCGGGTCACTGCCGGCACGCCGGGCGAACAGGTTGCCGATGGCATCCACCGACAGGATCAGGCCCGCTTCGCGGCACCAGTGGCTGAACAGTTCTCGGCCGGCCTTGTCCTCGTCGCTGAGGGCCAGGCGGCAGCTGCCGCCGCGGGCGGTGGCGCCGACTTCGGCCATGGCCATCAGGCTCGCCCACAGGCGTTCGCCATTGCTTTTCAACATATGCGGGTACTCCAGACTAAAAGGGGTTCGATCAGGCCAGTTCCAGACGCTGGCTACGGGCGTACTGGCGCGCCGAGGCGAGCACGCAGACCAGCGAAATTGTGGCGATCAGGGTGTAGAAGGCTGCCATCGGCCACCATTGGCCGCTGAAGCTATGGGCCAGCCAGGTGCCAATCAGCGGCGTCAGGCCGCCGGCGATGGCGCCGCAAATCTGATAGGCCAGGGAAATGGCGGTGTAGCGCACGCGGGTTTCGAACATGCCGCTGACGTAGCCGGCAATCACCGCGTAGAACGAGGCCATGCAGGCGGCGGCCAGGGCGATGCCAAGCACGATTGCCGGGCCCTGGCCCGAGCTGACCAGCACGAACATCGGGTAGGGTGAAGCCATCGCCAGCACTGCGACCAGCGCCAGGAAGCGCGTAGCACCGACCTTTTCCGACAGCCAGGCCGCCAGCGGCTGCACGCAGAACTGGATGACCGCCACGAAGAACAGGCACTCAAGGATCAACGAGCGCTCCAGGTGCAACTGCTGGGTGGTGTAGCTGATCATGAAGGTGTTGGTGAAATAGACCCCGGCAATGCCCAGGGTGTTGGCGCCGATACACAGCAACAGCGGGCGCCAGGCGGTGCGCAGTACTTCGAATACGGGTGCCTGCTCCTTGCGATGGGCCTTTGCCGCCTGCTCGCGGCTGGCGATGAATTCGGGCGACTCATTCACCCCCAGGCGAATCGCCAGGCCCACCAGCAGCAACAGCGCGCTGGCCAGGAACGGCACGCGCCAGCCCCAGCTCATCAGTTCCTCTTCAGGCAGGCGGGTGACCGCGCCGAAGGCCAGCAGCGACAGGATCAGGCCAGCCGGGCTGCCCAACTGGGCGAACGAGGCGAAGAAGTTGCGCCGGCCCTTGGGCGCATGCTCGCCGGCCATCAGCACCGCCCCGCCCCACTCGCCGCCTACGGCAATGCCCTGGACGATGCGCAGCACGATCAGCAGCACCGGCGCGGTGGCGCCGATTTGTGCGTATGTCGGCAGCAGGCCGATGCACACGGTGACGATGCCCATCATCAGCAGGGTGATGACCAGCGACTTCTTGCGGCCGATACGGTCGCCCACGTGGCCGAAGACGATGCCACCCAGCGGCCGGGCGAAGAAGCCCACGGCGAAGGTGCCGAATGCGGCCATGGTGCTGAACAGGCTGTCGTCGGAGGGGAAGAACAAGGCCCCGAACACCAGGGCGGCGGCAGTGGCGTAGATGTAGAAGTCGTACCATTCGATCATGGTGCCGATGAACGCCGCGGCGGCGGCACGGCGCGGCTGGGGGGAAGCGGTGGGCTTCATGGGGGCTCCTTTGCTTGTTGTTCTGGCAGGAGTTGCTGGGTCACGGTGGCGCTCTTGTGGCGCTTGGCCTGTTGATTCGGTGCTGGCTGCTTCGCGGGTAAACCCGCTCCCACAGGGATCGCACAAGGTCTGCTGACAGTGCAGTACCTGTGGGAGCGGGCAAGCCCGCGAAGCAGCCGACACCGATGCAACCGGCTTCAATGCCTGCGATTTATCGGCTCAGGGCTATGATTAGTCAATTTTCTATTTATTATTCGAACTATTAACCACGCTTATCATCGAGCCCCGCCATGTCTGACCGCCTGCTCAACGACCGCCTCGACTGGAACCTGCTGCGCACCTTCCGGGTCATCGGCCAGGAGTTGTCCATCAGCCGCGCTGCCGCCCGCCTGCACCTCACCCAACCGGCGGTAAGCCAGGCGCTCAAGCGCCTTGAAGAGCAGCTCGGCCGCCAACTCATCGCCCGCCGCGGGCCACGGTTCGTGCTGACAGACATGGGCGAGCAGCTGTTCCTGCTGGCCGGCGAGGTGTATGGGCAAATGTCGCAGATCGGCGGCTTGCTGGAGCAACCGGCAGACGAAGTGGTGGGCAAGGTGCGCCTGCTGATGATCAGCCGCATCGTCAGCGAACGCTTCGACGACTTTCTTGCCGTCTTCCATCGCCAGCACCCACGGGTGGAGCTGGAAATCGACGTGATGCGCAGCTCCGATATCGTCGCCGCCCTGCAGGAAAAAACCGCCACGGCGGGCCTTAGCCTGAACCGGCGTCCACAGCCACGGCTGGAGCAGCGGCTGTTCCTGCGCCAGCGCTATGCGTTTTTCTGTGGCAAGCACCATGCCCTGTTCGGCCAGGCCGAAGGCGACTTGCAACGGGAGAACTTCGTCAGTTTTACCAGCGACCAGATTGGCGGCATGTTGTCGCCGCTGACCATTTTCCGAGACCAACAAGGGTTTGCCGGGCGGATCGTGGCGTCATCGCCAAGCCTTGAGGAAGTACGCCGGCTGGTGATCGCCGGGTTCGGCATCGGCTGCCTGCCCGAGCATGTGGTGGCGCCGGACGTCGAAGCGGGGTTGCTGTGGAAGCTGCCTCCGCAGGAAGGGATTGCCGATGTGGATATTCACCTGTTGTGGAACAGGGAGCAGCGGTTCAGCCGGGCGGAAGAGGTGTTCATCGAATCGCTGCACCAGAGCCTGGAATAACGGCGGGGCTTGCTGCCGCCTGGCATTTCTATCAGTAGCGCTCAAGAGGAAATTCAAGTAAACAAATCCATGCTCAACCCACGATCACAACGGCATGGAGTGATTAAAATGCTATTTTCATATAACAACAATGCACTGACCACCCTGCTGCACGACAATCACTCAGCATCGATTTCACGCGCACATGAACGCGCACTGTTCTTTACCCGCAAACAATCAGGCAATTCCCTAAGCTGCCTGCTTGCGCGTGATGTAAAAGGTTCAGCTATTGGCCTGTTGTCTACTCAAGGTTTAGCGCCTACAGCGTTCAGCCCGTGGGGTTATGCTGAAGCGGCTACCGGCATGCTGGCCGGTTTCAAGGGCGAATATCTTGACCCCGTTACCACATGCTATTTACTGGGCAACGGATATCGAAGTTACAACCCAACACTGATGCGTTTTGCAAGCCCTGACTCATTGAGCCCCTTAGGTGCAGGGGGTATCAATGCTTATAGCTACCTCTCGGGAGACCCTGTGAATGCCAACGACCCGACAGGACACGTAAAGGGCAAGGTATTACTGAGAGAACCGAACCTTGGCGTTTTTTCGTCAACAAAGGGCTTAGCGAAAACCAAGACGCTCAACATCTATGCGCACGGAACCGAGCTAGCCAAACTGGGCGTGGATGGGCTTCACGATCATCTTCGTGCTCAAACAATAAAATTTGAAAGCTACGACAACATACATGTCATCTCTTGCAACTTTGGCAACCCGACCCCAGACGGGGGGCCATCCCTGGCTCAACGACTCTCAAACATAACGCAGAAGACGGTAAACGCATACATTGGCACCGTCAGCACTATCCCGAAGCCAAAACAAGACAAGCAATACACCGAAATAAAAATCCTGAAGGACAACATATACAAGAACCCCGACTTCAACTACGCGCCCGTTACTGTTCGACCTATGATTGAAACAAACTCAAGCATTCGCAGTGACGCATAGGCAAATCACCGATAATTCAGAACAGGTCTAGACTCCGTCGAACTCGGTCTTTCACTGACTGAGCGTGCTTCACTAGGATGGCTGTATCATTGCAACTCACCCCCAGGAGCCATCCCATGAACATCGACCTCGGCGGGCGCACCGCCATCATCAGCGGCTCGACCGGCGGTATTGGTCTGGCCATCGCCCGTGGCCTGGCCCGCGCCAATGCCGACGTGGTCATTGCCGGCCGCAGCCAGAAGTCGCTGGACGCCGCCCTGGCCGACGTGCGCAAGCAAGGCGGCGGTGGCCAGGTACACGGCGTGGTCGCCGACCTGGGTATCGCCGCCGGTGCCGAAACCCTGTTCGCCGCCCACCCACGGGCCGACATCCTGGTCAACAACCTGGGCATCTACGACGACGTCGACTTCTTCGATGTAGACGACAGCGAGTGGGCGCGCTTCTACGACACCAATGTGCTAAGCGGTGTGCGGCTGGCACGCCACTATGCTCCGGGTATGGTCGAGAAAGGCTGGGGGCGGATCCTGTTCATTTCCTCGGAGTCGGGCATCGCCATCCCTGCCGACATGATCAACTACGGCGTGACCAAGGCCGCCAACCTGGCCGTTTCCCATGGCCTGGCCAAGCGTCTGGCCGGTACCGGGGTTACCGTGAATTCGGTGCTGCCGGGCCCGACCCTGACCGATGGGGTGACCGCGATGGTGGCCGATGCAGCCAAGGCTTCGGGGCGCAGCATTCGTGAAGAGGCTGACAATTTCGTACGCACCGCGCGGCCAAGCTCGATCATCCAGCGCGTCGCCGATGTCGATGAGGTTGCCCATCTGGTGGTGTACCTCGCCTCCCCTTACTCCTCCGCCACCACTGGCGCGGCCCTGCGGGTCGACGGCGGTGTGGTCGACAGCCTCGCTATCTGAATTCAACCGGAGAATCACCTCATGGCATCTGCCTATGCGTCCCTGCCAACCCGATACAGCCCTGAACATGTCTGGGCATTGATCGGCGGTTTCGACAGCCTGCCCGACTGGCTGCCGTTCATCCCCGAGAGCATTTCCAGCGAAGGCGGCCGCGTGCGCTCGCTGAAAGACCCGGACGGCAATCGCATCGTCGAGCGCCTGATAGCCTTTGACGACAAGCAGCGCAGCTACAGCTACACGATCCTGAGCAGCCCGTTCCCGGTGAACAGCTACCTGGCAACCCTGCGGGTGAAAGCCGACGGCGAGGGCAGCCTGGTGGAATGGTTTGGCGAATTCACCCCGTTGGGCGTCAGCGATGCCGAGGCCGAGGCGCTGTTCAAAGGCATCTATGAAGGTGGCCTGCAAGCCTTGGCGAAAACCCTGGGCTGAGTGAATGGGGTTGCACAGCAGCCCTTTTTCCACGCCAGCCTGGTGATGCACACCTCCAGCACACTCGGCTGAAGCGCATCTGTGACAACTTGGATCCCATTCCATGACAAGGTATGCTGGGCAATAGCCAAAAGCCATTACCCAGGCAGGTTTACCGCCTGCCTTCAAGGACGAGCCCTTTGCCCAGCCACCCTACACGCCATACCATCGCCCGCCAGTGGCAGCTGCTCAAGTTGCTGCCCGGCCGCCACCCGGGCATGAGCTCCACCCAGTTGCAGGCCGCCCTGACGACCGTGGGCCATACCACCAGCAAACGCACCGTCGAGCGCGACCTGGTCGAGCTCGCTGCGCTGTTCCCGCTGCAGTGCAACAGCAAAGGCATGCCGTACGGTTGGTACTGGCAACCGGGCCTGAGCCTGGGCGAAGCGCAGCAGTTGCAACCCGACGTGCTTACGCCCCCGGCCCAGGTTGAACTGCATGCCTGGGTCGATGACGCGCTGGCCCTGCGCCTGGAGCAATCCCCCCTGTCAGCAGACATGCAACTGACGCCGCAAGCGGGCGGCGGCGCCACGCTGGTGGCTACCGTCGACGATAACCGGGCGCTGATGGGCTGGCTGCTGTCCCAAGCAGGCGCTATCCGCATCCACGCCCCGCAGGCGCTGCGCGTGGCCATGCTCGAACAATTGCGCCAGAGCCTGGCGCTGCACGAGGGGAGTTATTGACCGGCAGGCAAAAGTCATTGTCCCGCGGGCTGCTTTTTCCCCAATCCTGCCCTGCGCAGAATTCGCTCCTGACAACGCATCTTTCAGGAGTACCCGATGACACGCTTCAAGCCCTTGCTACTGGCCGTTACCCTGGCGACCACTGCCCAGGCCGCTTTGGCCGCCGACTGGCAGACCTCGCCCTACGGCAAACAGGATGAAATCGGCGCCGCCAACCTGCTGACCCCGGACGTGGTCAAGCAGGCTGTCGGCCTGGTCAAGACAGGCAAGACTTACCCACTGGCGGTACCCGTAAGCAAGGACCTGCCGGCCTTCCGCCACCGCAGCTTCCACTTGTACAACATCCAGCCCGGCGAACAGGCCGGCCAGACCCTGGGGCCCAACAAGTTCAGCTTCAACGATGAACTGGTCAACGGCTGGACCGGCGTCGGTACCCAGCTCAACGGCATCGGCCATATCGGCATCGACAACGTCTACTACAACGGCAACAAGGCTGCCGACTTCGTCACCGTCGAAGGCGTGACCAGGCTGGGCGTGGAGAAAGTACCGCCGATGGTCACCCGTGGTGTGGTGCTGGACATGACGGCCTACTACGGCAAGGCCATCGTACCGGGCGGCACTGCGTTTACCGTCGCTGACATCAAGGCGGTACTGAAGAAACAAGGCATTACCCTGCGCAAGGGTGATGTGGTGCTGTTCAATACCGGTTGGCTGGAGCTGATCGGCAAGGACAACCAGCAATTCCTTGCCACCGAGCCGGGCATCGACCTGCCAGCGGCCGAATGGCTGGCGGACCAGGGCATCGTCGCCTTTGGTGGCGATACCTGGGCCTCCGAGGTGTACCCGAACCCGTCCGGCGAAGAGTTCCCGGTCAACCAGTTCATGCTGGCCAAACGGGGTATCTACAACCTGGAACTGATCGATACACGCGCGTTGGTGCAAGACAAGGCGTTCGAGTTCCTGTTCGTGCTGGGGCAGCCGCTGTACAAGGGCTCGACCCAGGTGAACATCAACCCGGTGGCCATTCACTGATCACCGGGCTGGCTGGCTTTCGAGAGTGGGGCCGCTTGTGGCCCCGACAATGTCACAGGAAGGTGAACACCTGCGAAGCCGGCAACCGCGACTTGTTCAGCCCGGCGTTGAAGTCCGCCTCGCTGCGATAACCCAGGCTGAGGATCACCACGCTGGTAAAGCCACGCTCACGCAAGCCCAGCTCGGCATCGAGGATCTTGCTGTCAAAGCCCTCGATCGGCGTTGCATCCAGGCCATGTGCCGCAGCCCCCAGCAATGCCGTGCCCAAGGCCAGATAGGTCTGCTTCTCCATCCAGTGCTGCACGTCCTTCTGATCAAAGCGGTGCAGGTTGACGTAGTGACGGCGGCTCTGGTTTTGCCCGGCACGTGCTTGCTCGTCGCGGAAACGGCCATCGGCAGCCTCTTGATCGAGCACGCTGTTCAGGTGCGCTTCGGTCATTTCGGTGCGGGTGCAGAACACGATCACGTGCGAGGCATCGAGCAGCTTCGGCGTGTTGTAGGCATACCCCTCTGTCGTGCTCTTGGCCAGGCGGGCCTTGCCTTCGGCCGTATCGGCGACAACGAAGTGCCATGGCTGGGAGTTGACCGAGGATGGGCTGTGGCGCAGTTGTTCGAGCAGGGCATCGACAGTGGCCTGGGGAATGCGGCGCGAGGCATCATAGGCTTTGGTGGTGTAGCGGCGCTTGGCCAGCGAGACGGTATCCATGCAACAACTCCGGGAATGAACAGTGGATTTGCCGCGTATCTTATCTTTCCCGCAGAAAAGAAAAACCGGCACAATGCAGCAACACTTTCATCCATGGAGTGAAAATGCTGCGCATCGCCGACCTCGAACTGTTTGCCCGCAGCAGCGTGCTGGGCAGCTTCACTGCCGCTGCCCATGAAGCCGGCCTGCTGCCGGGCCAGGTGGCTGCGGCAATCAAGCGCCTGGAACGCGACCTGGATGTACGCCTGTTCGCCCGCACCACCCGCAGCCTGCGCCTGACCGCCGAGGGCGAGCGCTACCTGCCAACCGCGCTGAATGTGCTGGAGAGCCTGCGCCAGGGCCATGAAGACCTGCATGGCAACCCCAGTACCCTGCGCGGCACCCTTCAGGTGTCGGCACCCTCCGACATGGGCCGCAACATGCTGCTGCCCTGGCTCAGCGCCTTCCGCCGCGAGCACCCGGCATTGCAGCTGCGCTTCTTCCTGTCCGACCAGATTGCCGACCTCAACCGCGACCCGGTGGATGTGGCCATCCGCTATGGCCTGAACCAGGATGCCAACTACATCGCCCTGCCATTGGCCGACTGGAACCGCAGAGTGCTGGTCGCCTCGCCCGACTATCTGGCCCGCCACGGCCGCCCGCTTAGCCCCGACGCTCTGCAGCAACACGCCTGCCTGCTGTACATGCAGCACAACCGGGTATACGACAAGTGGCAGCTGGGCAACCGTACCGTGCAGGTGCGCGGGCCGCTGGTCAGTGACGATGCCGACGTCATCCGCCGCCTGGCCATTCAGGGCGAAGGCATCGTCTACAAGTCGTGGCTGGATGTCAGCGCCAACATTGCGGCCGGCGAACTGGAAATCGTCCTGCCCGAACTGCTCGGTGAACCGACCCCGGTCACCTTGGTCTGCCCGCATCGCAAGCAACTCACGCCTGCTGTCTCACAATTGCACCTGTGGCTGCGCGAGCGCTTCGAGGCCCTGCGCCATCGGGCACTGACCAACGGCTGCACAATCGTTCCAGACTGAGCCAGGGCGTTGCGCTAAGGTAGCCATTGACCCCAACGGCACACGTTCATGAGCAACTGGATCGACCTCAAGCAAGACGCCGACACCGGTATCGAGTCGGTCCGTGCGCATTTTGTCGGGCATGCCTACGACCCGCACTGGCACGACAGCTTCCTGGTCGGCGTGACCGAACAGGGCGTGCAGCAGTTCAACTGCCGCCGGGTGCGCCACCGCAGCACGCCGGGGCAGGTATTCCTGCTGGAGCCTGGCGACATCCACGATGGCCTGGCGCCCACCGAAGAAGGCTTCACCTATTCCACGCTGTACCTGGAACCCACCTGGCTCGACCAGCAACTACGGGCACTGTTCGAGCACGCACCCGGCGACAGCCTGCCCAGCTTTGCCGATACCCTGTGCCACGACGAACGCCTGGCGCGGGCCACCGCCCTTGCCTTCCGGGCGGTGCACGACCAGGAATTGCGCATCGTCCGGCAAACGGCCATGGACGACCTGCTGGCCTGCCTGACCCGCCACATGCACTGGCGCCAACGCATCAACCCAGACCCGCGCCTGCCGCTGACCGCACAACGCGCGCGCGATTACCTGCACGCCAACCTGGAGCGTGACATCGGCCTGGAAGACCTGGCCCAGGCCTGCGGCATCGACCGCTTTCGCCTGACCCGTGCGTTCAAGGCCGCGTTCGGCATTGCCCCGCATGCCTACCTGATCCAGCTGCGCCTGGCCCGGGCGCGGCGCCTGCTCGCCCAGGGCCAGACGCCTGCCGAAGTGGCCGTGGCCTTGGGTTTTGCCGACCAGAGCCACTTGGGGCGGTGGTTTCGCCGGGCGTATCGGCTGACCCCGGCCGACTACCGCAGGCGCTGCTCAAACCTTCCAGACTAAGCGGCTGCGGGCAGCGAGCATGGTGCTTCGATTTTCTGGAGTCCTGAACCATGTCGCAGTCGTTGTTGCCCTTCATTCTGTTCGCCCTGGTGTCCAGCATCAGCCCGGGGCCGACCAACCTGCTGATCCTGGCCCATGGCGCGCGCGTGGGTCTGCGCGCAAGCCTGGCACCCATCGTGGCGGCCTGTGGTGCGGCGGCGGCGATCGTGTTGATGGTCGGGCTGGGGCTGGGTGAACTACTGCTACGTCACCCTCTGGCCCAACAGGTGATGAGCTGGGCCGGGGTGTTGTGGCTGAGCTGGCTGGCGTTAAAGATGCTGCGCAGTGCCGCTGCCCCGCTGCAGGCGGCCACGGCGCAAGGGTTCAGTGCCTTCAGTGCCGCAGCGTTGCAGGTGGTGAACCCCAAGGTGTGGTTGATGGCCGTGGCGGTGGTCGGGGTATTCGCCGCCCCGTCGTTGCCGGTGTGGCAGTTGGCGCTGGTGTTCTTGCTGATCGCCTTGCCGTGCATGGCAGCCTGGGCGGTGCTGGGGGTGGGCAGCGCCCGGTGGTTGCAGGCACCGCGGCGGTTGCAGCTGTTCAACCAGGTGTTGGCGGGGGTGCTGCTGATTTCTGCCTGGGCTGCCGTACTGGCTTGAACCTGTAGGAGCGGCCTTGTGTCGCGATGGGCCGCAAAGCGGCCCCGGCAATTTCTACTGCGAAGCTGAAATCCTGGGACCGCTTTGCGGTCCATCGCGACACAAGGCCGCTCCTACAGAAAAGCGCGCTGGGCTTGGGTCATCAGTGTGTCAGCGCCTCGCGGAAGCGCCGGGTGCTGGCAACGGCCAGCACCAGCCCGACCACCGCCACGCTACCGCCCACCAGGCCGATATCGGCCACGTCCATCTGGCTGCTGACGATACTGCCCAGCAGCGCACCGCCACCAATCCCGATGTTGTAGATACCCGAGAACAGCGCCATGGCCACATCGGTGGCATCGGATGCCAGCTTCAACGTCTTGGACTGCAGCGACAGGCTGAAGCTGAGGATCGCCACACCCCAGAACATGCTCAGCACCGCAAACGCATAGAAGTTGCCCGACAGCGGCAACATCAGCAACAGGCACGCGGCGAGCAAGCCGATCGAGCCCACCAGGAAGCCATGGGGGAAACGGTCGCTGTAACGGCTGAACAGCAACGAGCCGAATACCCCCGCACCGCCAAATAGCAGCAACAACAGCGTGGTGCGCTCACCGCCAATCTGTGCCACGTGCAGGGCAAACGGTTCGATGTAGCTGTAGGCAGTGAACTGCGCGGTAATCACCAGCGTCACCAGCAGGTAGGTAATCACCAGCGCCGGGCGCTTGAACAGGATCGGCAGGCTGCGCAACGAGCCGGAGTTCTGGCTGGGCAGCAGTGGCAGCGACTTCATCAGGCACAGCATGGTGGCCAGCGCCACCCCGGCAATGCTGAGGAAGGTCACGCGCCAGCCCAGCGCCTCGCCCACCACGCGGCCCAGCGGAATGCCCAGAACCATGGCCAGGGTGGTGCCGGTTGCCAGTAGGCCCAGCGCCTTGGCCTGCTGGCCAGGTGGCGCCACGCGCACTGCCAGCGAGGCGGTAATGGCCCAGAACACCGCGTGCGACAGGGCAATGCCGATACGGCTGACCAGCAACATGGCAAAGCTCTGCGACAGCCACGACAGCAAGTGGCTGACAATGAACACCAGGAACACGAACAGCAGCAGGCGCCGCCGTTCGATGTTGCGGGTCAGCAGCATCATCGGCAGCGAGGCCAGCGCCACCACCCAGGCATAGATGGTCAGCATCAGCCCGACCTGGGCGGTGCTCATGTCGAAGCTGCGGCCAATGTCACTGAGCAGCGCGACCGGGACGAACTCGGTGGTGTTGAAGATGAAGGCCGCCAGGGCCAGGGCGATGACGCTCAGCCAGCTGCCGCTGCCCGCCGTGGGCGGCAGGTCGGTGGGTATGGGTCCGTTCATGGGTGGGAAACGTTTCTCCGCAGACAAGGCAACAGTCCGCACGCCAGCCACCCGCTTGCAGGGGTGCCGACGTGCGCGCTGTTATTGATAGGAATGCACGGCATGGTACGCGTCAAGCCGGGGCCTCACAACCGCAAGGCAGGCAGAAGGAGTACCATGCGCGCTTTGTGTGAAACGCGTGTGCAACAAGGAGCCCGATCCGCTCATGGACAAGCAGCACCCCCAGCAGCAGTGGCAGCAGGCGGTCATCGCCTATGCCCAGGCCGTCAACGACTACGTCGCACAGGGCCGTGCGCAAGGCTGGGACAATCTTGAAGAGCCGCAGGCGCCCGCCACCGGGCACCTGCTCGACGCCTGGCTGGCAGCCCTGCACGAAGCCAATCGACCTGGCGCCGACGAACAGCAGCGCCAGGCCTTCCGCGAGGCCTGGCCACCTGCGCACCACCCCCTGGTGCCGTTGCTCGAAGACCACGGCCAGGGCATCAGCAATGTCCTGCTGCTGGAGGATGGCAGCCTGCTGGCCCGCATCGGCATGCCCTACGACAAGGGCCAGGTGGTGCGTATCGATCACCATGGGGTAACCCCGGTCATCGGCATCGAGCACTTTGGCCGCTGCCCGGCCCGTCGCTATTTCGCCCTGGCCAATGCCGAAGGCGTGCGTGTGACCGACGGCTGGGGCGGCCCACAGGTGCAGCGCCTGGCCTGGCCAACAGGGCTGGAGGGTTTGCCGCCAGGTTACCCGTTCGAGCCGTTCGACCTGCCGCCTGCACCGACCGCGCTGACCCCCTTCCCGGATGGCCAGCGCGTCCTGCTGGTAAGTGCCGAAGGTATCTTCGTGCTGACCACCCAGGGTGCGACTCGCCTGCTGCCGCAGCAGATGCGCGTGCTGGATGAGCTGGCCGAAGGCACCGACCCGGACGACATCAGCCTGGGGCTGAGCATGGAGCATGGCGCGGTGTCGGCGGATGGCCGCCTGATCGTGGTGGGTGAGCAAGGCAGCCGGCACCTGGTGCTGGACGAGCACCTCAGGCCGCTGGCGAACATCGGCCCTGGCAGCGAATACCCGCACTTTGCGTTGTTCAACCGCACGGGTGACCACCTGGCCCTCAATGCCTGTCATTTCTACAGCGGCGCCACGCTGGGGGTAAACGTCGCCGATTTGCCGGGGCTGGAGACCGACTACTACAGCCAGGACCCACGTACCCCGCTGCTGCAGGATGGCGCGCGGGTATACGCCGGGGTGGCGCGCGATGGTGAGTACATTGTGGGTGATGCCTATGGCTACCTGCGGGCGTTTGGCGAGGATGGCAAGGAACACTGGCAGCATTACCTGGGGTCGACCATCAGTGCGATGGACATCAGCGCCGACGGGCGCACGCTGGTGGCAGCGAGCCATGCGGGGATAGTGTCTGTGATTGCGCTGGAGAGTGGCCGGCCTGAGTGGCAGATCGGCACCGGGGCGCATGGCGAGGTGCGGCGGTGGTTGTTCTGGAAAGGGTGGGACAAGGCGATGGTCTGGTAAAAGGTCCAGCTTTCTATTGCCTGTACCGGCCTCTTCGCGGGTAAATCGGATCGCCGCAGTTGCTCCCACAGGTGTAGCGCAGCATTCAGACTATGTGCGGTCATTGTGGGAGCGGGTTTACCCGCGAAGAGGCCAGTGCAGGCAACCGATCAATCAGCCCTGAAGCGTGGCCATGTCGATCACGAACCGATACTTCACATCACCGGCAATCATCCGCTCATACGCCTGGTTGATGTTGCGGATATCCAGCATCTCGATATCGCAACGGATGTCGTGCTCGGCGCAGAAGTCCAGCACTTCCTGGGTCTCGGCGATACCACCGATCAACGACCCCGCCAGCACCCGGCGTTTCATCACAAGGTTGGCCGCATGCACTGGCGGGTCAATCGGCTCGATCAGGCCGACCAGGATGTGCACACCATCGAACTTCAGTGTTTCCAGGTACGGGTTGAGGTCGTGCTGCACCGGAATGGTGTCGAGCAGGAAATCGAAACGGCCGGCCGCGGCGCGCATCTGCTCGGCATCGGTGGACACGATCACATGGTCGGCACCCTGGCGGCGGGCTTCCTCGGCCTTGGCCTGGGAACGAGTGAACAGGGTCACTTCGGCACCCAGGGCCTTGGCCAGCTTGATGCCCATGTGGCCCAGGCCGCCCATGCCGAGGATGCCGACCTTGTGGCCCGGGCCGACGCCGTGGTGCTTGAGCGGCGAATAGGTGGTAATGCCGGCGCACAGGATAGGGGCGGCGCTGGGCAGGTCCATGCCGGCCGGGATGCGCAGCACGAAGTGCTCGCTGACCACGATGCTGCTGGAGTAACCGCCCATGGTGTTGCTGCCGTCGACCCGGTCCGGGGTGGCGTAGGTCATGGTCGGGCCTTCCAGGCAATACTGTTCCAGGTCCTTGGCACAGGCTGCACAGTGGCGGCAAGAGTCGACCATGCAGCCGACGCCAACCAGGTCACCGACCTTGTGCCCGGTGACCTTGGCGCCCACCGCCGTGACCCGGCCGATGATCTCGTGGCCCGGCATCAGCGGGTACACGGCAATGCCCCATTCGTTGCGTGCCTGGTGGATGTCGGAGTGGCACACGCCGCAGTACAGGATCTCGATGGCGACGTCGTCCGGGCGCGGGCTGCGGCGCTCGAAGGTCATGGGGGCCAGCGGGCTGGTCGGGGTTTGGGCGGCGTAACCGATGGCTGTGTACATACAGGGCCTCGCAGTAAAGTGAAACGATTCAGTCGGCGCATTCTGCGCGCCAAACGGCGTCACGCCCACGGCTGATTCTCCGGCATGCATGCCTGATTCTCCGAAGATGTCAGCTGACACCTGGCGCCACGCCCTCAATCTGCGATGATCAAGCTGTCTGATTCTCTGCCCTTGGTTCACCATGCAACTGACCCGTCACGTCGACGCCAATGCGCCGCTTTGCGCGCTGATCCGCAGCCTCGCCACGCGCCCAGGCTTTGTGCCCACGCACCTGCCCCAGGTGCAGGTGCTGAGCTGGGACCACTATGTGGCCAGCAGCCCGCAGATCTACGAACCCAGCCTGATGATCCTGGCCCAGGGCAGCAAGCTGGCGCGCCTGGGGCCGCGCACGCTGGAGTACGGCGCCGGGCATTACCTGGTGCAGGCATTGTCGGTGCCGTTCATGTGCGAAACCTTCGCCACCCCTGACGCGCCATTGCTGGGCGTGTCGGTGGACATCGACCGTGGCGTGCTGGGCGAACTGGTGCAGCGCATGGACCTGGCGCCGGACGCTGCTGTACAGGCACAAACACCGCAATCGATGACCTCGGCCGCCCTGGATGCGCCCATGCGCGACAGTGTGGAACGGCTGCTGCAGTGCCTGCAGGACCCGCTGGACGCCAAGGTGCTGGGCCCGGCGCGCGTACGCGAGGTGCTGTACACCGCGCTGCGCGGCCCGCAGGCCGGTGTGTTGCGGGCACTGGTGGAGCAACAGGGGCACTTCGCCCGCATCGGCGCCGCCCTCGCCCACCTGCGCGAGCACTACGCCGAACCGCTGAGCGTGGAGGCACTGGCCGCGCGGGCCAACATGAGCGTTTCGACCTTCCATGAACACTTCAAGCGCTGCACCGACATGGCGCCGATGCAGTACCTCAAGCGCTTGCGGCTACTCAAGGCGCAGCAGATGCTGATTGGCGAAGGGCTGGGGGTGGCGCAGGCGGCGCACCGGGTGGGTTACCAGAGCACCTCGCAGTTCAGCCGTGAGTACAAGCGCCAGTTCGAGCGCAGCCCGGGGGATGAGTTGCCCTATCAGAGCTTGCCGGTGTAGCAAGCCAGTCTATCAAGCATGCACGATCACTGTGGGAGCGGGCGCGCCCGCGAAGCAGACGACGCGGTGAATGGCACCGGCTATGCCGGTGTTCACGGGCGCGCCCGCTCCCACAGGGATGGCATGCGCTTCATGCTTGTCGCTCGACCATGGCCACAATCGCCGCCTGCAATTCAGCCTTGGCCTGCCCGGCCTCCAGTTCCCCTGCCGCAGCCGCTTGGGACAGCGCATCCGCCGCCCCCACCAGCAGGCGCATGCCGGCAACCCCTACATTGCCGCCGGGCGAAAACCCGGCCAGGGCTTCGCGGCACTTGTCGAGGAACGGCTGTTCATACGCCCGCTTCAGCGCCTCCATTTCCGGCGAACCGGCCAGCGCTGCCGATACCCCGGGTATCTCCCGGCCTTGGCTCATCACGCAGTCCACGTAGGCCTCGGCAATCACCCGGGCGCGGCTGACCAGGCTGGCTTCACAGCTGTCCAGGGCCTGCGCCAGCATCTGCGACTGACGTGCATCGTATTCCTGGTACAGCGCCAGCAGCAGCCCGTTGCGGGTCTCGAAATGGTCGTAGACCACCGGCTTGGTCACCCCTGCCTGCTCGGCCAGACGGCCCAGGCTCAGGGCATCGGTACCCTCCTCCCGCACCAGTTGCCAGGCCACATCCAGCAACTGCCGGCGTCGGTCGTCGCGGCTCAGGCGCTTGCGCGAACGGGCTTGATCATCGCTTGACATCGATTACCTACCAAAAGTAACTTACTTAACGTAACTTACCTCGAGTATATAGCGCTCAAGGCAACCCTGCACCTATCACTGGAGAGCCACCATGCACGCTCTGATCGTCGTCGGTCATCATGACCCGCAATCCCTCACCCACGCGCTGGCCCGGCAGGTTGCCGACGGCCTGGCCAGCGAAGGCCACAGCAGCGAAATCGCCGACCTGGCCAGCGAAGGTTTCGACCCCCGCTTTGGCCTGGCAGACCATGCCGTGCACCGCCGGCTGGCAGCCCCGCCGGCCGATGTACTCAACGAGCAGGCACGTATCGAGCGCGCCGATGCCCTGGTGCTGGTCTATCCGATCTATTGGTGGTCGCTGCCGGCCTTGCTCAAGGGCTGGGTCGAGCGGGTATTCAGCAACGGCTGGGCGTTCGACTATGAAGGGGGCACCACGGTCAAGAAATTGCGCGGCATGAAGGTTCACCTGGTCGGCGTTGCAGGGGCCGATGCAGGCACTTTCGAACGGCATGGCTATGGCGAGGCGATGCGCGTGCAGATCGAGCACGGCATCTTCGGCTATTGCGGCGCCGAGGTACTCAGCTCCACCCTGCTAGATGACAGCGAAGGGCCTGACCAAGCCGCCCATCTGCGCCACGCACTCGCCTTGGGCAAAAAACTGTTCGCAGATCGCCAGGCCGCAGCCTGAACAGTGCCACAGTGTCGCTACCCAGGTAGCGACACCCTTGGTTGTGCACGCCCCCCCATTGCAGGAAATCAGACGACCCGGCTACCATTGAGAACGATTCACACTCACAACCGGAAGCCAGGCGTTGGACAGCACATCAACCCGTAAACTGGGCTTTTTCTTCAGCGACCACCATCGCTGGTTGCTCCAGCACATCCAGAAACGCCTGCGCAACCACGCCGACGCCGAGGACACTGCCGCCGAAACGTTCTGCCAGATGCTCGGCGCACGTGTCGACCCGGACAGTATCCAGCAGCCTCGCGCCTACCTTACCGTTATCGCCCGTCGGCTGATCTTCGATCGTCATCGCCGTCGCCAGCTCGAACAGGCCTACCTGGAACATCTGGCGCGGCTACCGGAGGCCGTAGCGCCATCGGCCGAGGAACAACTGCTGCTGATCGAGGCCCTGGTGAGCATCGATCAGGCACTGGACGGCTTGCCGGCAGTCGTCAAAGCCACCTTCCTCTACAGCCAGCTCGACGGCATGCACTACGCCGACATCGCCATAAAGCTGCAGATCAGCGAGCGCTCTGTCAGCCGCTACATGAAACAGGCGCTGCGCCAGTGTTACCTGTGCGAGGTACAGGCATGAGCAGGCCAGCCCTGGACCGCGTGAGCGAGCAGGCCATCGACTGGATGGTCGAGCTCAGGGCCGCCACGCCGGACCCGGCGCTGCTGCAACGGATCCGGCTCTGGCTGCAGCAGGACCCCGCTCACCAACAAGCCTGGAACCGCCTGGAACAGCGCCTTGGTCATCCGCTTGCAGCATTGCATGCCCTGGATCAACGGGCCCCGGGCCAAGCCGCAGAGGCTCGCCGTTTGCTGATGCAACCTACCCGGTCACGGCGTGACGTACTCGGCGCCATGGCAAGCGTCGGGCTGTTCGGCGCGGCGCTGTGGGGTGGATGGCGCAGCGACACCACCCAAGGCTGGCTGGCCGACTTGCACACAGGCCGTGGCGAGCGACGTAGCTTTACCTTGGCAGACGGCAGCCGCCTGAGCCTGAACAGCGCCAGTGCGGTAGACGTGCAGTTCGATGCCGGGCAGCGTCTTCTGGTGTTGCGTCACGGCGAGTTGCTGATCCAGGTTGCGCGCGATCCGCTGCGCCCCCTGCGCGTGCGCACCGCGCAAGGGCAAGTGCAGGCATTAGGGACACGCTTTCTGGTCAGCCAGGAGCAGGACGCCACCCGGGTCGTGGTGCTGCAGCACAGTGTCCGCGCCAGCCTGGCCGATGGGCAGTGGGCCGAGTTGCAGCAGGGGCAGGCTGCCCTGCTGCGCGATAACACCATCGAGCGGCTGACGGGCGAACAGCAGCAACGGGCTGCATGGCTGGAAGGCCGCCTGGAAGTCCTCGACGAGCCTCTGTATAGGGTGGTCGACGCGCTGCGCCCCTACCAGCGTGGCTACATCCGGCTCTCCCCCGCGGTACGCGACCTGCGGGTACAAGGCGTATTTCCTCTGGACCAGCCACAGCAGGCGTTGAAGGCGTTGGCCGAGGCCCTGCCCATCAGCGTGGAGCGCTATGGCCCGTGGCTGATGCTGATCGACCTGAAAACCTCCGGATGAAAATATTTATCGAAATCATTCGCAATCGTGGCAAGTTTTCTGTGCTCATCCCACATACCTCCTGACAGCCATTTCATTCGGGAGTAATCCGTGTACAACCCCTTGCCCCGCGCCCTGCCCCTGGTCGCCGCCCTGGCCAGCTTCAATGTGCTTGCCCAGGCGCAAACCCAGGCGTTCGACCTGCCACCCGCCAGCCTGGCCCACACGCTCAACCGCATCGCCAGCCAGAGCGGCCATATCATCGCGCTGGAGCCTGCACTGGTGCGCGGCAAGCAGGCCCCTGCCGTGGTCGGCAAGATGAGTGCCGAGCAGGCCATGCAAGCCGCCTTGGCCGGTAGCGGCTTGCAACTGCGGGTTTCCGCCGAGGGCCATTTCAGCGTGGCGCCCGGTAACCTGGGCAGCGACGTCATGGAGCTGGGCAGCACCAGCATCACCGACAACTTTGTGGATGCCACCAGCGAAGGCACCGGTTCCTATGCCGCCCGCGCGGTGACACTGGGCAAAGGCACGCACACCCTCAAGGAGATCCCCCAGTCGGTCACCGTCATCACGCGCAAGCAACTGGATGACCAGGGCATCACCGACTTGCAGGACGCACTTAACCACACCACCGGCATTGTCGGCGCCCAGGGCATTGGCCCGGGCGTGGTCGTGACCTCGCGTGGTTTCCAGATTGACGACTGGCAATACGACGGTGTGCCGATCCCGCGAAACAACTATTCGCTGGGCAACTGGGCCACCCAGGACCTGGTGTTCTTCGACCGCGTGGAAGTGCTGCGCGGTGCTTCAGGCTTGCTGCAGGGCACCGGTAGTCCCGGTGGCGCGATCAACCTGGTGCGCAAGCGTGGCCAGGCCACCCCGACGGTCACCCTCACCGGCAAGGCTGGCTCCTGGGACCATTACGGCCTGCAGCTTGACGCAGGCGGCCCGTTGACTGCCGATGGCCGGGTACGCGGACGACTCGTCGCCGACGAAGATCAGAGCGATAGTTTCATCGATTACCAGTGGAGCAAGTCACACTCGCTGTACGGCGCACTGGACATCGACCTGACCGACGCCACCACCGTGGGTGCTGGCATCAGCTACAACCGCCAGCAGTCGCGGCCGATGCTGCGGGGTATCCCTCGCTACGCCACGGGCAAGCCGGTCGACGTACCGCGTTCCACTTACACCGGCGCTCGCTGGAGCCGTGCCGAGACAGACGTCACCACCTATTACCTGGACCTGGAGCACCGCTTCAACGAGGACTGGGCTTTCAAGGCGGCTGCAGTGCGCATGGACGAAACCAACACGTCGATCCACCAACGCACCCAGACTGTCGGTGAAGGCCTTGAGCCTGACGGCAGCGGCGTCGAGTATGCGGACTGGATCACCGACTTCCACTCCACCAAGCTGGGCCTGGACATGAACGTGGTCGGCCACTTCGACACAGGCTCTGTGGCACACGAAGTGACCATTGGTGGCAACTACTCCAAGCTCACCAGCGATGATGGTTACTGGCGCACGTTTGGTGGCAACGACAGCATTTTCGACATCGACCACGACCGCCCCGAGCCTAGCCGTGACAGCCTGCTTGCAGCGCCCTTCGGGCGTCACGAAAGCAGTGGCTATGATATTAGCCAGAGGGGCCTGTACGGCGCCTGGCGGGTCAAACCGACCGACCGCTTGACGCTGATTCTCGGATCACGGGTCAGTTGGTTCGACTACAGCTATGCAAGCACCACGTATCGCGGTCTGAACCCAGGCCAGGTGAATCCCACCAGCCGCATGACCGAAACGGGTGAGGTCACCCCGTATGCAGGTTTTGTCTACGACCTGACTCGCGAATGGGCCTGGTACGCCAGCTACACCGACGTGTTCGTACCACAAACCGAACGCGCCGTGGGCAATACGCCGCTCAAACCGGTGATCGGCAGCAACTACGAGACGGGCCTCAAGGGCGAACTGCTGGACGGCCGGGTCAATGCTTCGATCGCAGTGTTCCGCTACGATCAGAAAAACCGCGCCGTCACCGATACGGCCTCGGGCTTCGCCTGTGATGACTGGTACTGTTCCACCGCAGCAGGCAAGGTGCGCAGCCAGGGCGTCGAAGCCGAGATCAGCGGCGAAGTGCTCAGTGGCCTGCAACTGTTCGCAGGCTACACCTACAACACCACCAAGTTCCTCGATGACCCTGACGACAAAGGCCGCACCTTCAGCCAGTGGACACCCAAGCACATGCTGCGGGCATGGGCCGATTACACCCTGCCACTGGACGGCCAGCGCTGGAGCACCGGCCTTGGCTTCACCACCCAGAGCCACACCCTTGGCTACGAACGTACCTACACCGTGCCCGGCTACACCGTGTGGAGCGCACGCCTGGCCTATCAGCTGACCCCGGAAGTGAATCTTGCCGTCAACGCCAACAACCTGTTCGACAAGAAGTACTGGGTGGCAGGCTTCAACCAGCTCAATGGCAGCAACAACTATGGCGAGCCACGCAACTTCATGCTGACGGTCAAGTACACCCCGGACCTCTGACCCTGGGTCAGTCTGCCAGCGGCCACTGCGCCAAGGGCCAGTACGCGCCCTTGCGCGACTCGTACAGCGTGAAGTGGCGTGCCGTGAGGTAGAACTCCGGCGCGCTGCTGGCTTCGGGTGGTTGACCGCGGTAATCCCTGGACAGGGTCAAGTGCGGCCGATACTCCCGGTTGGCCGCCTCCACCCCCAGCGGCAGCAACGCCTGCTGCAGGCCGTACACCAGTTGCAACAGGGCCGGCGGTGCCTGCTGTGCCTCCAGCACCAGCGCGCCGGCCCGTTGCCACACCTGCAAACGGTCGAGCAACAGCCGCGGTGCCGTGCCCGGCAGCGCCAATTGATCGACCGCCGCACAGATCGCCGGCACCTGGGCGGTATCCACATCGCCGAGGAACAACAGCGTGACATGGAAGTTAGCCGCCGGCACCGGCTTGCCGCTGCGCAGGCTCAGACCCCGGCGCCACTGGGCCAGGGCACTGCGCTGGGCATCGCTGACCGGCAAGGCGAAAAACAGCCGTTTGAACGGGCTACCGCTGGGGCGTATATCCTGAACCATACCAACTCCCTGACGTGAAACGTTTGCGCAAGACTGTAGGGACACCAATGTCGCCCCGTCGTTTCGTAACAATAAGTACAAACTACCCCCATGATTGTTTATGCTGGCGAGCTTATGCCATGGCGCATGGCCATTTTTCGACAAGTAAACGTCCATGAAAATTGCACTCGTACTTATCTTCGTCCTCTCGATCGCCTATGTGCACCTGCGCGGTCGCGTTCGCCACAAGTTGACCCGCCAGCTGGGCGACCACTCCAGCTTCCTGGCCCCGGTCAACAGCTTCCTGTACCTGTTTTCCAAGCTCCCGGCCAAGCCTTACTTGCCGGTCGAAGCCTTCCCCGAACTGAAGCCGCTGCAGGACCACTGGCAGGAAATCCGCGAGGAAGGCCGCCAGTTGCTGCATGTGGGCGAAATCAAGAGGTCCGACAATTACGATGACGTCGGTTTCAACTCGTTCTTCAAGACGGGCTGGAAACGCTTCTACCTGAAGTGGTACGGCGAGAGCCACCCATCGGCGATGGCCCTGTGCCCACGCACCACCGAGCTGCTGCAAGGCATCGGTACGGTCAAGGCTGCCATGTTCGCCACCCTGCCACCGGGCGCCAAGCTGGTGCGTCACCGTGACCCCTATGCCGGCTCGTACCGCTATCACCTGGGCCTGGACACGCCGAACGATGACGGTTGCTACATCGACGTGGACGGCGAGAAGTACTCGTGGCGCGATGGCGAGGGTGTGGTCTTCGACGAGACCTACATCCACTATGCGGCCAACAACACCGAGCACAACCGCATCATCCTGTTCTGTGACGTCGAGCGCCCGCTCAAGTACCGCTGGGCAACTGCGTTCAACCGCTGGTTCAGCCGCAACGTCATGGCCGCCGCTGCCGCGCCGAACGGTGACGGCGACAAGACTGGTGGCATCAACCGGCTGTTCACCCGCATCTACAAGATCCGTGAACGCGGCAAGGCGCTGAAGAAGCGCAACCGCATGCGCTACTACCTGGAGAAGTGGGCAGTGGTTGCGGCGTTGGTGCTGGTGTTCATCTACATCTAACCGTTCAACGCACTCTCACCTGTAGGAGCAGCCTTGCGCTGCGAAGAGGCCATTGCAGCCGAAGATAATCTTTAGCCTTACAGGCCTCTTCGCAGCACAAGGCTGCTCCTACAAGGTGATGCGGCAGCCTGAGTGATGGTGCAAGACAGTCGCCCCGACAAGTACTGCTGTACACCCACCAAAGTACAAGCGTCGCACCTGCCACTCTTCGACTAGCCTGAAAGCTCCACTCGCAACCACCCCAAGGTGAAGACGATGAGCATGATGGACTGGGACGCCTACCGTAAGCAGTTGATGGCCGGCATCGGCGATCTCAAGCAACTCTCCCCCGACACCGTGGCCGGCTACATGACCGCCAGCGGTGCGGGGGCCAAGACCAACCACCTCGACGCCAAGACACGTGAGTTGATCTCGCTCGCCGTGGCGGTGACCACCCGTTGCGACGGCTGCATCGCCGTGCATTCGCAGCAGGCGGTGAAACACGGTGCAAGCCGCGAGGAAATTGCCGAAGCCCTCGGCGTGGCCGTGGCGATGAACGCCGGTGCTGCGCTGGTGTACTCGGCGCGGGCCATGGATGCGGTGGGCAAGGCCAACGGCTGAGCACAAACGGCGTCGCCGCCCTTGCGCGACGGCGCCGTGCCCCACAGACTTGGCGGCCCAGCCTTTGCAGGAACCCGCATGATTCACATTCGCCCCATGACAGCCGAAGACTTCGAGCGCTTCTGGCCCACCTTCCAGGCCATCGTCCAGGCCCGTGAAACCTACGCCTTCGACCCGGCCCTGAGCTTCGATCAGGCCCGTCAGCTGTGGCTGGAGCTGCCATCGCACACGCTGCTGGCCGAAGAGGATGGCGAGCTGCTGGGCTCTTACTACCTGAAGGCCAATGCCGCCGGGCCTGGCGCGCATGTGGGCAATTGCGGCTACATGGTGTGCGAGCAGGCACGCGGCCGAGGCGTGGCGCGCCTGATGTGCGAGCACTCGCAGAAGCTGGCACGCCAGGAGGGCTTTCTGGCCCTGCAATTCAACTCGGTGGTGGCCAGCAATGAAGTGGCGGTGGCACTGTGGCACACGCTGGGCTTCGAAACGGTCGGGCGCTTGCCCAAGGCCTACCGCCATGCCCGCCTGGGGCTGGTGGACTGCCTGGTGATGTACAAGTGGCTGGCGGATGAACCGGTGGTGGAGAAGCCGCCGCTGCTGATTGGGCGCAAGAACATCGAGGCACGGGTGTCGCGGCGTCGCGGGCGCTGATCTTCTTGAGCAGGTCTGGCCTCTTCGCGGGCTTGCCCGCTCCCACAGGTACTCCACTTTCCCCGAAAGGCGTGGATTTCCTGTGGGAGCGGGCAAGCCCGCGAAGAGGCAGGGCCTGCTAACCGCTCAACCTCAGAAAGCCAGGCCCACCTTCACACCAAACTCGTCACGCTTGAGCTTGGTGTTGTCTGCTGCTGGCGAGTCTTCATCCAGCTTGTATTCGGTGCGGGTGTAGTACACCCCGGCCTGCACCGGCATACCGCCCTGCTGGTTCATCAGCAACGTCACCTCGGCATACGGGTTGGTGCGGTCTTTCAGGTCGACCGTGTCGCTGCCAAAGTCGTCCACCTTCAGCCTCGCGCGGCCGTCCAGGGTATGGCGTGCGCCCACTTCCACCCGCAGGGTCGAGGCGTCGAACTGGTGGTTGTAGCCCAATGCCGCCTTGGCAAACGGCGACTTCACGGTGAGCTTGGTATCGAGGTCGTTGATTTCCGGCTCGAAGCGCGACCAGCTGTAACCGCCGCCCACGGTCACGTCGACAAAGTTGCGCGCGTCCAGCGCCGCACGCCAGCCAAGGTCCAGGTCGGCCTGGGCCTCCTTGAGCTTGTTGTCGTTCTTCTTGCCGAATTTGGCTTCGGCGCCGAGCTGGTAGATGAAGCCGGACTCAGCTGTCAGCTTGTTGCCGAAGGTGGCGAACACGCCGCCTTGGCCCATGTGTTCCTTGTCGCTCTCACTGCCACCTTCGAACTTGAACTTGTCGTAGCCGCCCTGCACACCGAGTGTGAACAGCGGGTCGGTGCTGGGCGCGGCGGTGGCCGCCAGCGGCGCGGCGATCAGGGCGAGCAGGCAGGTGTGGCGCAACAGTTGACGAGCAGGCATGCGGGAAGTCTCCATGACTTGATAACGAAAGGCGAACGTGCGGTTCGAGACAAACGTCGCCAAAAAAGTTCGAAAAAAAATCAGTAAAAACGCGCAACCTTGTGTTTTATCGCAGGATTAATCGCACGCCAACATTTGACGCCCCAGCGTTTCAGTGGTCAGATGCGCGCCAGTTTCAGGTGCCCTTCGCCGCCGCGCGCAGGGTGAAACGGGAAGCCGGTGCGTCGTGTTAGCCACGACAAGTCCGGCGCTGCCCCCGCAACGGTAAGCGAGCGAACCCTTCGAGATACCACTGTGCACAGGCATGGGAAGGTGAAGGTTTCATGCCCCTCGCAAGCCCGGAGACCGGCCTGGAGCGTCACTTGGCAACCCGCGGTGGGCGGGCGCAGGCCGGAATCCGTGCGCGCGCCTGGCTGCATGGTTCGCCTTTGCGTGTTTTCCACCGGGATCCATTCATTCCTGCAGCAGTGGAACGACATGTCCCGTAAGTTCAAGCTTCACCCCCTGGCGGCCTGCCTGGCCGTCGCCCTGCCGGCCTTGGCCGATGACCGTGACCCGCAGCCCCTGGCCTTGCCCTCCACGGCCATCACCGACACCCTCGACAGCCGCGCCATCGACCTGGCCACGCCGACCCAGGCAGGCTCGCGCCTTGGCCTCAGCGCCCTGGAAACACCGGCCAGCACCAGCAGCATCAGCGCCGAGCAGATCCAGCAGCGCAACAACCTCACCGTGCAGGATGCGGTCACGCGGTCGCCGGGCATCACCTTCGTCGGTTCCCCGGGCGACGGCGGCACCGGCCTGTCCGCCCGCGGCTTTGCCGGCCACAGCTCGGTGATGACCCTGTTCGACGGCGCACGCCTGTACACCGGTGCCGGCACCCAGACCTTCCCTGTCGACCCGTGGATGGTCGAGCGTATCGATGTGATTCGCGGCCCGGCTTCGGTAATGCATGGCGAAGGCGCCACCGGTGCGGTGATCAACGTGATCCCGAAAAAACCGTTTGCCGGTGAGGTACGCAACCACGTGCGCCTGGGCTACGGCTCGTGGGACCGCCAGCAGCTCGGCCTGGACAGCGGGGGCAGCCTCAGCGAGCGCCTGAGCTATCGCCTGACCCTCAACCAGCAGGCCGGCAACGGCTGGGTCGACCGCACCACTTCGCGCAGCCTGGCCCTGAGCGCCGCGCTGCGTTTCGATGCCAGTGACGACTTGAGCTTCACCCTTGCCCACGACCGTGGCGATGCAGAGCCGGCCAACTACTACGGCACCCCGCTGATCGACGGCCACTACCGCAGCAGCCTGCGCAAGAAAAACTACAACGTGCAGAACGACGTGCAGCACTACGTCGATGAGTGGACCCGGCTGACCACCGACTGGACGCTGAACGACCACGTCAGCGCCAGCAACCAGCTGTACTACATCAAGAGCCGCCGCCACTGGCGCAACGCCGAAGACTACAGCTGGGACGCCGAGCGCCAACAGTTGCAGCGCGGCAGCTACCTGGAGATCAAGCACAACCAGGAGCAGTTCGGCGACCGCCAGACCTTCACCTTCGACCACACGTTGTTCGGCCTGGCCAGCAAGACCGTGGTCGGCGCGGAGTACAACAAGGTCCGCTTCAACGTCGACAGCAACTCACCCTACAACGATGTGGGCGGTGATTTCATCGACCCTTGGCAGCCAGAGCCGGGCTGGTTCCACAGCGCCTCGCCCCTGCGCCCGCAAACCTTGTCCAGTACCCACACCTTCGCCCTGTTCGCGGAAAACCGCCTGCTGCTCAGTGACCGGCTGTCGCTGGTCACCGGCGTGCGCCGCGACCAGAACCACATCGACCGCACCAACCTGACCAACGACAGCCGCAGCGACCGCAGCCTGCAGGGTGGCAACTGGCGCGCCGGGCTGGTGTTCGCGGTCACCGACGACCTGTCGCTGTACGGGCAGTACTCCACCAGCGAAGAGGGGGTCAACAACCTCATCAGCCTCAACCCCACCCAGATGCACTATGACCTGACCGAAGCGAAGCAGACCGAAATAGGCCTCAAGCAGCGCTTCTGGGAAGGCCGAGGCGAATGGACACTTGCCGCCTACCACATCGTCAAGAAGAAGCTGCTGGTGGACGACCCGATCACCCACGAGAAGCAACAGGCCGGGCAGCAGACCTCCGATGGCCTTGAGGCCACCCTGGAACTGGCGCTGGCGCATCAGTGGCAGGTGTCGGCCAACGCATCGCTGGTGCGTGCCAGGTATGACGACTTCGACGAGATGGTCGGCGGCGTGGCGCAGGACCGTGCCGGCAACCGGCCGGCCAACGTGCCACGGCGTACCGCCAACCTGTGGTTGAGCAAAGGCTTCGGGCAACAGGTGGAAGCCGGCATTGGTGCGCGCTATGTGGATGAGCGCTATGCCGATACCGCCAATACCCAGAGCGCCCCCGGGTACACCGTGGTCGATGCCAACATCGGCTGGCAGGTGCTGCCGGATGTGAAGTTGGGCTTGCAGTTGAACAACCTGTTTGATCGCGAGTATGTGCAGTCGGCGTTCAGTGGGCAGCAGTGGTTGATGGGGATGCCACGGTCGTACTTTGCGACGGTGGATTACACCTTCTGACCTGAGTTGCCTGTAACGGCTTCTTCACAGCGCAAGGCTGCTCCTACAAGTCACCACCGGCCGGTAGGAGCAGCCTTGCGCTGCGAAGAGGCCCGCATAGGCAATAGAAAAACCCCTACCAACCCCTAACCAATTAGTTATAAGATAACGTTTCACATGACATTAATTCCTATCAGCGACCCTCCATGACAAGCGCCAGCGCCACGCCTTCCCTGATCACCCAGCGCCTGCAGAGCATCGATGCCCTGCGCGGCCTGGTGATTCTGTTCATGCTTCTGGACCACGTCCGCGAAACCTTCTTCCTGCACCGCCAGGTCAGCGACCCGATGGCCATCGACGCCACGGAGCCTTCGCTGTTCTTCAGCCGCACCCTGGCCCACCTCTGCGCGCCAGTGTTCGTCCTGCTGACCGGCCTGTCGGCCTGGCTGTATGGCGAAAAACACCAGGGCCGTGGCGATGTCTCGGCATTCCTGTTCAAGCGCGGGCTGTTCCTGGTAGTGCTGGAATTCACCCTGGTCAACTTCGCCTGGACCTTCCAACTGCCCCCCAGCGTGATCTACCTGCAAGTCATCTGGGCCATCGGCGTCAGCATGATCGCCCTGTCGCTGCTGGTATGGCTGCCACGTGCCGCCCTGCTCGCCTTGGGCGCAGTCATCATTGCCGGCCACAACCTGCTCGACGGCCTGCACTTTGGCGTGGAGTCCGCCCTGCACGTGCCATGGGCCATCCTGCACGACCGTGGCTGGCTTGAGTTCTCCGAAAACCTGCGCCTGCGCACCTCCTACCCGGTGTTGCCATGGATCGGGGTCATCGCCCTGGGCTATGGCCTGGGCCCCTGGTTTGCCCGTGGCAGCACGGCCGACCAACGCCAGCAGCGCTTGCTGCTGGCTGGGCTGATCGCCTTGCTGGGGTTTGTCGTGTTGCGCTTGTTCAACGGCTACGGCGAGGCGCCGTGGAGCGGTTACCCAACCCTCACCCAAACCGTGATGAGTTTCTTCAACATCACCAAATACCCGCCGTCACTGCTGTTCCTGGCGCTCACCCTGGGCTGCGGCCTGCTGTTGCTGCGCGCCTTCGAGCGCGCCGGCCAGGCCCGCTGGATCAGCGCACTGGCGGTGTTTGGCGCAGCACCGATGTTCTTCTACCTGTTGCACCTGTACGTGCTGAAGCTGCTGTATCTGGCCAGCGTGGCGCTGTTCGGCCTCAACCATGGCGACTACTTCGGCTTCGACGGCATCGCGGCGGTGTGGCTGGGCGCTGCCTTGCTGGCGGTCTCGCTGTACCTGCCGGTGCGCGGGTTCGCTCGCCTGAAAGCACGCCGCCGCGACATCACCTGGCTGAAGTACTTCTGAAAAGCGTTTTCACCCGGCGGCGCGATGGTCTACCATGCGGGCCGCCGGTTTCCACCACGGAATTAATAGGGAATCCCAGGCCCGTCAATACGGGCCAAACGGAACTGCCCCCGCAACTGTAGGTGCCGAGCCTGCTCCATCGATGCCACTGGGCCACACGCCCGGGAAGGCCGGAGCCGGGCCATGACGCACCAGTCAGGAGACCTGCCGGCCTACATTTACCAACCGGCGGGGTGTCCGGGATTGGCCATCAGTGTTGCCCCTGCCATCGGCGGGGGCTCGGCGATGCCTGTCCGTGCGTTCCTCACCCGAACTGTCCGATAGGAGATCGCCCAGCATGCTGCCCCGTTTCGCCACCCTGCTCGCCGGCCTTGGCCTCACTGGCCTGGCCCAGGCTGCCGCCACCCACTACCCGCTGACGGTCGAGAACTGCGGCAAACCGCAAACCTTCGCCCAGGCGCCGCAGCGCGCCGTCACCATCGGCCAGGCCGGCACCGAGATGCTCTACGCACTCGGGCTGGGCGACAAGCTGGCGGGTACCTCGCTGTGGTTCAACAACGTGTTGCCCGAGTACCAGGCGCAGAACGCCAAGGTGCCGCGCCTGGCCGACAATGACCCCAGTTTCGAGGCCGTGGTCGGCAAGCGCCCGCAACTGGTGACCGTGCAGTTCGAATGGATGGTCGGCGCCCAGGGCGTGGTGGGCACCCGCGAGCAGTTCGATGAACTGAAGATACCCACCTACCTGCTGCCGTCGGACTGCGAAGGCAAGGACAACCTGGTCGGCGCCGACGGTACCCGCCTGCAGGCGTTCCAGGTCAGCAGCATCTACAAGAGCGTCAGCCAGCTGGCCGAGATTTTCGATGTGCAGGACCGTGGCACTGCGCTGAACGCCGAGCTGAAAGGCCGCCTGGACAGCGCCAAGGCACAACTGGCCGGCAAGGACCTGTCCGCCACCTCGGCACTGTTCTGGTTCTCCAGCGCCGACCTCGACATCGACCCTTACGTGGCGGGCCGCCAGGGTGTCGCTGACTTCATGCTGCGCACCCTGGGCGTGCGCAATGTGGTCGAGTCCACCGAGGAGTGGCCTACTGTTGGCTGGGAAACCCTGGCCAAAGCCAACCCTACCTGGCTGATCATCGCCCGCATGGACCGCCGCCGCTTCCCCGCCGACGACTACCAGAAAAAGCTGGACTTCCTGCGTAACGACCCGGTAACCCGCAACATGGACGCGGTGAAGCACAACCGCATCATCGTCCTCGACGCCGACGCCATGCAGGCCGGCATTCGCCTGTTCCGCGGCCTGCAAACCTTGTCGGCAGCCTTCGCCAGCGGTAAAGCGGCCCAGTGATGATTCGCCTGTTACCCTGCATCGCTGTCGCCCTGGCGGCACTGTTGGCCGCCTTGCTGGCCGGCACTGCAATCGGTGAGACCAACCTGTCTCCCAGCGTGGTCGGCCAGGTGCTGGCCAACCACCTGTGGCAGGCCGGCTACCCGGTTGACCCGATCGACGCCGGCATCGTCTGGAACTACCGCCTGACCCGCACACTGGTCGCGGCAGCCTGCGGTGCCGGCCTGGCCACCTGTGGTGTGGTTCTCCAGGCGCTGCTGCGCAACCCGCTGGCCGAACCGTACCTGCTGGGCTTGTCGGCCGGCGCTTCGACCGGTGCAGTGCTGGTCGGCCTGCTGGGCCTGGGTAGCCTGGCGCTGAGCATGTCCGGGGGCGCTTTCATCGGTGCGTTGGCAGCGTTCGCCCTGGTGCTGCTACTGGCCCGCGCGGCCGGCCCAGGCAGCAACAACGCGCAGGTGATCCTCGCCGGCATCGCCGGCTCGCAACTGTTTAACGCCCTCACCGCCTTTCTCATCACCAAGTCGGCCACCGCCGAACAGGCACGCGGCATTCTGTTCTGGCTGTTGGGCAATCTCAGCGGCGTGCGTTGGCCTTCCGTGTGGCTGGCCGTACCGGTGGCGCTGTTCGGCCTGGTGGTGTGCCTGTTGCACCGCCGCGCGCTGGATGCCTTCACCTTCGGCGCCGATTCGGCTGCATCGCTGGGCATCCCGGTGCGGCGCACCCAGTTACTGCTGATCAGTTGCACGGCACTGGTCACGGCCGTGATGGTGTCCATCGTCGGCGCCATCGGCTTTGTCGGGCTGGTAATTCCGCATGCCTTGCGGCTGCTGCTCGGCCCCGGGCACAGCCGCCTGTTGCCCGCCAGCGCACTGGGCGGTGCACTGTTCCTGATTGCTGCCGACATTCTTTCGCGCACCTTGATCACGGGCCAGGTGATCCCCGTGGGCGTGGTCACCGCACTGATCGGTGCACCCGTCTTCGCGCTGATTCTGGTCAGCCGCCGAGGGCACTCATGACAGTCATGACCGCTGTACAGCTTGCACCGCTGAGTTGCCAGGGCCTGGGGCTGGAACTGGCCGGCAATACCGTGCTGCGCGATATCGAGCTTAGCGTTGTGGCGGGTGAGACCTTGGGCATCGTCGGCCCCAATGGCTCCGGCAAGTCCTCACTGCTCAAGTTGCTCGCGGGGCTGCGCAAGCCGGCCAGCGGCAGCGTGCAACTGCTGGGCGAACCGCTGGCACAGCTGCCCCGGCGCCGTGTTGCCCAGGCCTTGGCGCTGGTTGAGCAACAGGCCGATACCCTCGATGCAATCAGTGTGTTCGATGCCGTTGCCTTGGGCCGTACACCGTGGCTGTCAGCACTGGCACCGTTCTCTCGGGAGGACCGTGCCATCGTCGAGCAGGCCCTGGCGGACCTAGACGCCCTGCACCTGCGCACACGCCTGTGGGGTTCGCTGTCGGGTGGCGAGCGCCAGCGCGTGCACATCGCCCGCGCCCTGGCGCAACGGCCACAGGTACTGTTGCTGGACGAGCCGACCAACCACCTGGACATTCAGCACCAGCTCAGCCTGCTGCAGCAGGTTCAAGCCCTGCCGGTAACCACGCTGGTGGCCCTGCACGACCTCAACCAGGCACTCACCTGCGACCGCGTCGCGGTGCTCGACAAGGGCCGCCTGGTTGCCCTTGGCAAACCCTTTGAAGTCCTCACGCCCGAGCGCCTGCTGTGCACCTTCGGCGTGCAGGCCCGCTACCTCACCGACCCCTTCGATGGCGCGCGCATCCTGCGTTTTCGCGCCCCCTGAACCAGGAAGTTCTACCGATGCTGTTGCGCCCTGTCGCCCTGCTGCTTGCCACCGCCCTACTTGCCCCCGCCGCACTGGCTGAAGTGCATGAAGTGAAAATGCTCAACCGCGGCAGCGAAGGCGCGATGGTGTACGAGCCGGACCACCTGCGCATTGCCCCCGGCGACACCGTGCGCTTTCTGCCCACCCAGAGCGGGCACAATGCGGCCAGCGTGCCCGGCCTGCTGCCCCCCGGCGCCGAACCCTTCAAGAGCAAGTTGAACCAGCCGTTCGAGCACACCTTCAGCGTGTCGGGCGTCTACGGCATCCAGTGCATTCCGCACCTGGCGATGGGCATGGTGATGGTGATCCAGGTGGGCGATGCGCCGGCTGCCGAATTACCCGCCAGCTTGCCTGCACGGGCGCAAGCCCGCCTCGCGGCCCAGTTGCACAAGCTCGAGGCCGCACGATGAGCCGGCTCATGTTGGCACTGCCGCTGCTGGGGTTGTCGCCCTTTGCCCTGGCCGACTCCGCGCAGTCGCAAAGCAACGGTTTTGTCGAAGACAGCAGCTGGAGCATCCTCAACCGCAGCGTATTCGACCAGCGCGACTACAAGCACGGTGGGCGCAACAGTGCCGGGCGCAATGCCTATAAACCGCGCAGCGAACGCAATGGCAAGGCTGAGGAATGGGCCTACGGCTTGATGGGGACATTCCAGTCCGGCTTCACCCAGGGCCTGATCGGCGTCGGCGTCGATGCCCATGCCTACCTGGGCGTGCAACTGGACAGTGGTGGCGGGCGCGTGGGCAAAGCCCGCCTGCTGGGGGTGGATAACGACGGGCACCCGAAAAACGAATACAGCCGTGGGGGCGCGGCGCTGAAGTTACGGGTGTCCAATACCGTGCTGTCCTACGGCGAGCAACGGGTCAAAACCCCGGTGTTCAGCTCTTCCGACAGCCGCCTGCTGCCCGAGACCGCCACCGGGTTCTTTTTCACCAGCAGCGAATTCGACACGCTCAAGCTGGTGGCCGGGCACTTCAACGAAAACGCCGACCGCAATGCCTCCAGCCACGACCAAGGCTTTGCGGTGAACTACTCCAATGGCAAACAGGGCAACAGTTTCGACCTGGCCGGCGTGGTCTGGAACCCTGGGGCAGCGTTCAGCGGCAGCCTGTACACCTCCCGCTACGAGGACAGCTGGAACCAGCACTACCTGGGCAGCACCCTCACCCACGCCCTGGATGACCGCCGCAGCGTCAGCCTGGACTTGAACCTTTACCGCACCACAGACACCGGCAAGGCGCTGTCCGGGCGCATCGACAACACCACCTGGAGCCTGGTCTCGCGCTACAACCAGGGGCCGCACGGTTTCAGCCTGGGCTGGCAGCAGGTAGACGGTAACACTCCCTTCGACTACGTGACGCGAGGGGCCATCTTCATTGCCAACGCCGTGCAGATGTCGGACTTCAACGCACCGAACGAAAAGTCCTGGCAGGCACGCTATGACCTGAACATGGGGGCCTATGGCGTACCGGGGCTGAACCTGACGGCGCTGTACGTGCGGGGGTTCGATATCGACGGCACGCATGTCGACCCCAACGGCGGGTATGCGTACCTGGGGTATGGCAAGGGTGGCAAGCATTGGGAGCGCGACCTGGAGGCGCGGTATGTGGTGCAGAGCGGCAAGGCCAAGGGGACGACGTTCTCGGTGAGGCATAACGTGCACCGGGGGAACACGGCGCAGGCTGAGCTGGACGGGGACCAGATACGCTTGGCGGTGGAGTGGCCGTTGTCGGGGGGGTTCTGATAGACCGGGTTGCCTGGGTTGGGGCTGCTTTGCAGCCCTATCGCGACGCAAGGCCGCTCCTACAGGGACCGCGCAGTCCAGGCTTTTCGCGATCCCTGTAGGAGCGGCCTTGTGTCGCGATAGGGCCGCAAAGCGGCCCCAAGCTAGATCAGGCAACCGAGCTACCCGCAGGCAACAACCCCCACTCGGCCCGCTCCTGCTCATTCATTGCAATCAGCACCTCGGCAAACGCCCGTTCCAGCTCCGAACTGACATTGCCAAACACCTTGTAATTGGTCAGCAGATACCGCTTCACCACCCTCGGCCACCGGCGTTCCTTGTGCGCCGCATTGATGATGCCCTTGGCGTCATGGTAGGTCGCCCCCCGCCACAGTTCTATCAGCCTTTTTTCAAAATCCGCAAAGGTCCACAGGTCGATGCGGTCTTCAAATTCGTCCAGCAGTTTGAGTTTGTACAGGGCCATGTATGGCATCGTGAGTCTCCCTCGGGTGCAGTGAGCAAGCCGTCACAGGGGAAGGTAAGCAAGCCGGGCCGGTTTTGAAATGAACGCGTCGATCACGCCAAAAGCGCCGTTGTAGGCGCTTTCCCACAGGTCAGGGCAATCGCACGTGCATGTGCGTGGTCTGCCAGACCGGGTCTTGCTCCACATCCACCACCGCAAACCCTTGCCGCTCCCAGAACGCAATCGCACCCGGCAGAAACGGATGCGTATGCAGGTACAGGCAGTCGATACCCGCCAGCTCCGCCCGCTCGCGCAACGCACCGAACAACGCGGCAGCCAGGCCATGCCGGCGGTAGGCCGGCAGCACGAACAGGCGCACCACTTCGACCACTCGCTCGCCGTGATAATCAAGCTGGGGAAAACGGTGGTCATAGGGCACGTAGCCGATCACCGCGACCAGCCGCCCGTCATCACGCGCCTCAAGAAAGCACCCCGCGCCGTCCAGGTAGGTGTCGGCAAAATGCGCAAGGTCGTGCGGCAATGGCGCCTGCGCAAGCATCGGGAACAGCTCGCGGCGAGCGCTATCGACAAACGCCACGACTTCGGCAATGGCGGCGCGGGCCACAGGTTGCAGGGTGCAGTTCGGCATGGGGTTGCTGGCAGTGGTTGGAGGGCACGGTTCTACCTCAGCGCGCCGTTCAAGGCAAATCACAAAGCTCGTCGTGGCCAGGCGGACACCGGTATAATCGGCAGCCTTCACTGCCCGACCAGGCCACGCCATGCCTCGCTTCCAGAAGTTGCTGTTGCCCCTGCTGCTGACTGCCGCCCTCACCGCCTGCGACCAGAAGCCCTCCCGCGAAGATCAGATCCTCGCCCAGCTGCCGCTGCAGGATGCCTACACCCACAACATCGAGCGCATGGCCACGCTGCTCGGCCGCACTCACCCGCAGCTGTCGCAAGCCACCATCGAGGATGTACTGCGCAAGTACCTGACCGTCGAAGACCAACGCCAGGACCTGTTCCGGTTGTACAGCGAGAAGAACTTCAGCGACGCCGAGTTCGCCACCATCGTTGCAGCCACCCAGGACCCGGCCAAGGCCAGAGCCCTGGAAGACACCGAAGCGGGCAAGCGCCTGAGCGAAAAACTCACCAATCTGATGCGCGAGACCGCCCGCGACGTCAAGGTGCAAGCGCTGGTCGAACGGCGCATGCAGCAGGTGGAAGACGAGCTGAACGCGCTGGACAAGGCGGGTTCCTGAACGCGGCGCCCCACATCACCTAGCGCGAAAGGTCGGCGCTACTTTCAGTCACTCGAGGTCAGGATTGCCACACGCCAAGCACGGATTGCGCCTGGATCTACGCACACTCATTCTGGTGCTCTGCGCCCTCACCGCCCTGGTCATGCTGTGCGCCAGCTACTTCGCCAGCTACCGGGTACAGCGCCAACTGCTGATCGACCACGCCCTGGAAGCCAACCGGGTGTACGCGATGAAGCTGGCCAGCATCACCGAAACCTTCATCGGCAACGCCCAGCAGCAGCTGGCATTCAGCGCCGGTGTTCAAGGCCGGCAGCTAGGCGATGCGGCTGCATTGCAGGTGGAGACCGACCGGGTACTGGGCCAGAGCATGGCCTTCAACTCCACCTTCGTGATCGATGCCAACGGCGTGCTGCTGGCAGTATCCCCCGCCCCGCTACGGCACCTGGTGGGCAGCCACGTACAGTCGCCGGGCGCTCAGGAAGCACTGCACGAACGTCGCCCATTGGTTTCCACGCCCTACCTTTCGGCAGCCGACAACCTGGTGGTGGCGCTGTCGCAACCCGTTTTCGACAGCAACGGTCGCTACATGGGGTATGTCGGTGGCAGCCTGTACCTGCGTGAACGCAACATCCTCAACAGCCTGCTGGGCGAGCATTTCTACAAGGACGGTTCGTACCTGTACGTGGTCGACCGCAACCGCCGCTTGCTGTACCACCCCAATAGCGAACGGGTCGGCACAGTGGTGGAGGGCAATGCCCTGATCGACCAGTTGGCGACACTGGACAGCGGTACCCGGCAACTGACCAACAGCCAGGGTGTGGAAATGCTCGCCGGGTTCGCTACCGTACCCAGCGCAGGCTGGGGCGTGGTAGCGCAGCAACCGCTGACGCAGACGGTGACGCCGCTGAACCACCTGATCCTCAACGTAGTGGGCACTTCTGCGCCCTTCGCGCTGGTGGGTTGCCTGCTGCTGTGGTGGCTGGCCATGACCATCGCCCGGCCGCTGTGGCAGCTGGCTGCCGGTGCCCGAGCGATGGACCGGGCTGGCACCGCCGAGCGCTTGCATCGCGTGCGGGCCTGGTACTTCGAGGCAGCCGAACTCAAGCGCGCTTTGTTGATCGGGCTGAACCTGCTGCAAGAGCGCATCGGCCGGCTCAACCGTGACGCCCAGACCGATCCGCTGACCGGCCTGGGCAACCGCCGCAGCCTGGAGTTCAGCCTGTCGTTGCTGCAAGCCGAAGGCCGGACCTTTGCGGCCATCGTGCTGGACATCGACCACTTCAAACGGGTCAATGACAACCATGGGCACGAGGTTGGCGACCAGGTGCTGCGCCGCCTGGCAGAGCTGATGCGCCGCTGCTGCCGCGAGGGCGACCTGCTGTGCCGCACCGGCGGCGAGGAATTCCTGATGCTGCTGCCGGGGGCCAGCCTGGACGTGGCCGCCGTGGTGGCCGAGCGGCTGCGGGTCACGGTGCAGGATACGCCCGTGCAGCCGGTGGGCGCGGTGACGGTTTCGCTGGGGGTGGCACGCTGGGATGGCGAGGCTGGCAGCGGGCCCGTGGAAGCGTTGAGCGAGGCGGACCGGGCGCTTTACCAGGCCAAGCAGGGAGGGCGCAATCGGGTGGTGGTTGCCTGAACCTCTTGTTTCACCTGTGCCGGCCTTTTCGCGGGTAAACCCGCTCCCACAGGGGTATTCACAGGGTCTGAAGCCTGTGGTGTACCTGTGGGAGCGGGTTTACCCGCGAAGAGGCCGGCACAGGCGAAGATAAAACCTGAGGTTGTAACAATCTTTGTCATAAAACTGTCGTGTTCCGGTCATAGGATTGACCCCAACCTGACATTTTCATTTCATGGATGAGCGTCTCATGCGTCGTGTGGTTTTCAATCAGAAAGGTGGCGTCGGCAAGTCGAGCATCGCCTGCAACCTCGCCGCTGCCAGTGCCGCCGAGGGTTACCGGACCTTGCTGGTCGACCTCGACCCGCAGGCCAATGCCACCTATTACCTGACCGGCCTGGTCAACGACGCCATTCCTGCCGGCATCGCCGATTTCTTCCGCCAGACGCTGTCACCGGTCACCGCCGCCGGCAAGAAGCACCGGGTGGCGATCACCGAAACCCGCTACAGCAACCTGCACCTGGTCACCGCCAGCCCCGACCTCAGCGACCTGCAAAGCAAGCTGGAGAGCAAGTTCAAGATCAACAAGCTGCGCAAGCTGCTGGTGGAGCTGGGCGAGGACTACGAGCGGATCTATATCGACACCCCGCCGGCGCTCAACTTCTACACCTTCAGCGCACTGGTGGCGGCCGAGCGCCTGCTGATTCCGTTCGACTGCGACAGCTTCTCGCGCCAGGCCCTGCACAGTGTCATGGCCGAGGTGGAAGAACTGCGCCAGGACCACAACCCGGCGTTGCAGGTAGAAGGTGTGGTGGTCAACCAGTTCGCCGGGCGCACCGCCCTGCACCAGACCCTGGTCGACCAGTTGCGCAGCGAAGGCCTGCCGGTGCTGCCGGTGTACCTGAGCAGCTCGATCAAGATGCGTGAATCGCACCAGGCGTCGGTGCCGTTGGTGCACCTGGCGCCTCGGCACAAACTGGCGATGGAGTTTGTCGATTTGCTGGATGTGCTGGAGCGGGCGGCCTGAACGATCTTGGGGGCGCTTTGCGCCCCTTTCCGACCGGTCCGGCGCCCCGGCGAGGCCGCTCCCACAAGGACCGCGCCGCTTCTGGAAGCTGTGCAATACCTGTGGGAGCGGCCTTGCGTCGCGATCGGCTGCAAAGCAGCCCCAAAATCTCGAAGTAAAAGCACTACCCGACCGTTCGTCAGGATGGTAGATTCGCCGCCATGAAAACCACCCGGCACACTCGCACGCTGACTGCCTGGACGCTCTATGCCAGCGTCCTGTTCAGCCTGTTGCTGTGCGGCCTGCACCACGGTCAGATGGGCGGCCTGCGCCTGGCCGGCCTGGAAGGCGGTTTCTGCTCGGTCAACAGCGAGCACGGCGTGGCCATCGACCTGGACGGTGCCGGCGGTGACCAGCACATGGCCCAGCTCGACTGCCCGGTGTGCTCCTCGTTCGGCATGGCGGTACCGCTCAGCAGCGCCGGCTGGTCATTCACCCCGGCGCAAGCCGTGGCCACCTCGCCCATCGTCGTGCGCAGCTGGGCACAACCGCCGCCACGCTACCAACGCCCCGCCCTCAACCCCCGCGCCTCCCCCGCCGTCTTCCCCGCAGCCGTACTTCATTTCGCCTGACTTCAGCCGGGCGCGCCTGTGCGCGCGTTCGCCGTCAGCCATGACCTTTGCGTGGAAGACATACAAACATGCTTCGCAAGACCTCCCTGGTGCTCCTCATGGGCACCTGCAGCTTTGCCTGCGCTGAAACCGCCCCCGTCGAACTCGGCGCCACCACCATCGACGGCGAACGCGACGCCGCCAGCGGCGTACAGCTGGACGAGCCGATCCGTACCGGTTCGCGCCTTGGCCTGACCGCGCGGGAAACGCCCGCCTCGGTCAGCGTCTCGGACCGCCGCCTGATCGAAGAACGCGGCGCCAAGGACAGCCAGGACGTGGTCAACGCCATGACCGGCGTCAACGCCTCGGCCAACCCCGGCTTTGGCGGCTTCGTCGCCTACCGCGGCTTTACCCAGAACCAGGTCACCCAGTTGTACAACGGCATCAACCTGGGCTACAGCAGCGCCACCCGGCCAGTGGACGCCTGGGTACTCGACCGCGTCGAGCTGATTGGCGGGCCGTCTTCGTTCCTGCATGGCGCTGGCGCAGTGGGCGGCTCGATCAACTACATCACCAAACTCGCCAGCCGCGATCAGCAAATCATTGACGGGCGTATCCGCTATGGCAGTTTCGACGACAGCGAGGTGGCGTTCGGGATCAACCAGGCGCTGGCCAGCAACCCCGCCGATGCCCGCCATTACATGCGCCTGGACTTCAGCCGCGGGCATGGCAACGGTTACGTCGACCGCAACGAACGGCACACCGACAGCCTGGCCTTTTCGCTGCTCAGCGACCTGGCACCCAACCTCACCCACACCCTGGCGCTGGAGTATCAGGAAGACCGCGAAGAAAGCCCCTACTGGGGCTCGCCGATCCTGCCCGGGCGCAGCACGATGAAGATCGACAACAGCCGCCGCTTCGAAAACTACAACGTCGCTGATGGCCGCTATGAGCAACGGGTGCGCTGGCTACGCTCGATCCTCGATTACCAGATCAGCGACAGCACCAGCGTGCAGAACACGCTGTACCACTACAACGCCCAGCGCGATTACCGCAACCTCGAACGTTACGCCTACACAAGCGATGGCAAGGTGCAGCGCAGCAGCCCTTACCTGCAGCGCCACGACCAGAACCTGCTGGGCGACCGCATCGAACTGCGCCACGACAACCAGCTGTTCAGCCTGGCCAGCCAATGGTCGCTGGGGTTGGAATACTCGCGCATGCGCCAGACCCTCTACCCTACCTCGGCCAGCTGGAGTGACGTGGTCGATGCCGATCACTTCGACCCCGGCAGCTTCGATGACATCCCCGGGGTGAATGCCGGCCTGACCAAGCAACGCCACCACGAGGTCATCAACCGCGCGGCGTTTGCCGAAAACCGCTTGCAGCTTACCGAGCGCCTGGCCCTGCTGACCGCCCTGCGCTACGACTACCTGGACATGGAAGTGACCAACTACGGCGCCGTGACGCCCACCTCGCCGGCCTATTTCGAGCGACGCTGGGAACCGCTGTCCGGGCGCATCGGCCTGACCTATGCGTTGACCCCTTCGGCCAGTGTGTACGTGCAGTACAGCTCTTCGGCCGATTTACCGGCCGGTTCGCTGGCAGCGGCGACCTACTCGAACGTCGGGCTGTTCGACCTGTCCAAGGGCGAGCAGTGGGAAGTGGGCAGCAAGTTCGACTTCCTCGACGGGCGAGGTGCCGCCACGCTGGCGCTGTACCAGATCGTGCGAAAGGACTTTGCCGTGCGCGACTCGAACGACGCCAACCTCACGGTCCAGGCCGGGCAGCAGACCTCGCGCGGTGTCGAATTGTCCGGGCGCCTGCAGGTAACGCCGAAACTGCTGGCCGAGGCCAACTACGCCTATGTCGATGCGCAGTACGATGAGTTCAACGAGGCGGTCAACGGCAAATCGGTGTCACGCAAGGGCAATGCACCGACCAACGTGCCGGCCAATGTCGCCAACCTGTGGCTGACCTACAGTTTGTCGTCGGCATGGTCGGTGGGCGCAGACGGGCGCTACGTGGGCTCGGTGTATGCCGACAACGCCAACAGCCTCAAGGCCCCGGCCTACACCCTGTTCGGTGCGTTCGCCCGCTACCGGCTGGATGAGCACACCACGCTGACCGGGCGGGTGCGCAACCTGACCGATGAGGTGTATGCCAAGCAAGCCTACAACAGCCAGTACTACATGGGGCCGCCGCGCACCTTCGAGCTGGCACTGGACATGCGCTTCTAACCTAAGCTCGGTTACCCACTCTCGGCATTGGGCCCAACACCTGTAGGAGCAGCCTTGTGCTGCGAAGAGGCCATTGCAGCACAAGGTGATATTTAGCCCTGTCGGCCTCTTCGCAGCACAAGGCTGCTCCTACCGGGTGAGTGGTAGCTTGAGTGATGGTGGAAAATAGTCGGTCCCACATTTCTCCATACAAACCACACACAGTCCTCACGCATTTCGCGTGATAATTTCTTGTCACCGCCGGCATGAGGGCCGGTTCCATCAGATCAAGGAAGTTCCTGTGTTCAGATCGTTGTCTCCGGCAATCGTGGCTGCCGCACTCATCGCCTTGGCGGGTTGCCAGAACCGGCCTGCCTCCGAGGCGGACAAGCAGGCGCGCCAGGCATTCATCAGCGACATGCAACAAGCCCTGAAGCTGGGCATCGCCACAGCAGACACGGACAAGCAGATCGGCGTGGTCATGCTGGATGTCAAACTCGACCAGCATTCCGCGCCCATCAGTTGCAAAGCCAGCAAGGCACCGATCAAGTACGAAACCGTGCTGCCCGCCGACCTGCCCCGCTCGGACTTCAAGGCGTTGGCCAGCGTGGTCGAGGCGCAATGCTGGAAAACCATCTACCCCGTGGTGCCCAAGGCGCTGCGCGACGAAGACGGCACGGTGGTCGTACGTGCGCCCCTGTTCGTGGTGCTGCCCGCTGCGGCCCAGGCGCCGGAAACGGCGCGGCGCAAGGCCAATGCTCAACGTGAATTTTTCTGGCGGCACCTGTTCCGCGACCTGCCGGTAGACAGCATTGGCAGGGCCTCGCTCTATTATGAGGCGAATGCGCAGGGCAAGGTCCAAGGCTGCCTGGTGCAGATCTATCCCCACCCGAACCGGCCGGATGACTTTCGTCTCGATGGCAAGCTGCAGGCCGAAGTCAACAGCCGCTGCATGGCGCTTGACCTAAGCACGCTACCAGGCTTCAGCGCCGACGAGCACGGCCAGGCCAAAGGTTACAGTGAATTGGAGTACGCCCCCTGGAAGGTGGGCCGGCTTTAAACCGCAACAGCGGTTGAATCAGGTATCCCGAGGTCGCCCTCGACAAAGCACCTTCCAGCGCCCGGTTATCTACTGGCAAGCACAACAATGATGGCGCGGCCCGACCGCGCCACTTTCATCATGGCTGCCAATGGAACCGGAGAGCACCCGCATGTCCGCACCTCATGAGGTATCCCCCGCCACCCTGCGCAGGGTGATCGCCGCCTCGGCCATCGGCAATTTCGTCGAATGGTTCGACTTCGCCGTGTATGGCTTTCTCGCCACCCTGATCGCCAGCCAGTTCTTTGCCAGCGAAGACCCCAGCGTGGCGTTGCTCAAGACGTTCGCGGTGTTTGCCGTGGCCTTTGCCCTTCGCCCGCTGGGCGGGATCGTGTTCGGCGCGCTGGGCGACCGCCTGGGGCGCAAGCGCATCCTGTCGCTGACCATATTGCTGATGGCAGGCTCCACCACCCTGATCGGCCTGCTGCCGACCTACGCCAGCATCGGCCTGGCAGCCCCCGTGCTGCTGACCCTGGCGCGCTGCCTGCAGGGCTTTTCTGCCGGTGGCGAGTACGCGGGGGCCTGCGCCTACCTGATGGAGCACGCGCCCAACGACAGGCGTGCCTTCTACGGCAGCTTCGTGCCGGTTTCGACCTTTTCCGCCTTCGCCTGCGCCGCCGTGATCGCCTACGGGCTGGAAGCCAGCCTGTCGGCCGAGGCGATGAATGCCTGGGGCTGGCGCGTTCCGTTCCTGATCGCCGCACCGCTGGGGCTGGTCGGCCTGTACCTGCGCTGGCGCATGGAAGAAACCCCGGCATTTCGCGAAGCCGTCGCCCAGGGCAAGGAGCATGAGCATTCGCCGCTCAAACACACCCTGCGCCACCATGGCCGGGTCATTCGCAACCTGGGGGCGTTCATCTCGCTGACTGCCCTGTCGTTCTACATGTTCACCACCTACTTCGCTACCTACCTGCAACTGGTGGGCAACCTGACCCGCGCGCAGTCGCTGCTGGTGACCACCGTGGCGCTGCTGTTCGCCGCCGTCGGCTGCCCGCTGGCCGGGGCGTTCTCGGACCGGGTGGGGCGGCGCAAGACCATTGGCTTTACCTGCCTGTGGGTGATGCTGTGCGTGTTCCCGGCGTACTGGCTGGCCAGCTCGGGCTCGATGTCCGGCGCACTGCTGGGGGTGATCCTGCTGGCGGTGGGGGCCTTGTGCAGTGGCGTGGTGACCGCGGCGTTGCTGTCAGAAAGCTTCCCTACCCGCACCCGCTATACCGCTTCGGCGATTACCTACAACGTGGCCTATACGCTGTTTGGCGGTACCGCGCCGCTGGTGGCGACTTGGCTGATCGGACAGACCGGCAGCAGCCTGGCACCGGCGTTTTACCTGGTGGTGATTGCGCTGGTGGCGTTGGTGGGCGGGTTGGCGTTGCCGGAGACTTCGCGGATTTCGTTGCATGATGAGGCGGGAGTGGATGCTGTACGGCCTGGGGTCCGTAGTACCGTCTGAAATTTTTGGGGCTGCTTTGCAGCCCATCGCAGGCAAGCCAGCTCCCACAGGTGCAGCGTAATTCCTGAGACCTGCACTGTACCTGTGGGAGCTGGCTTGCCTGCGATGGGCCGCAAAGCGGAGGGTGTCAGAAATTTTGTGTTCGGGCATAACATGAGTAAGAGGTGCATGTATGCCAACCAAAAAGAAACCCTTGCGTGACCTGCCCAAAATCCCCAAAGAGCTGCTGGAGCAGTTCGGTGAGGGCCTGATGACCGCAGAAGCTATCGAGGATGCCTCTGCGGCATTCAAGAAGGCCCTGATCGAACGTGCTCTGCATGCCGAGCTTGGCCACCACCTAGGTTATCCGCCGGGCGCGCAGCGCCCAGAGGATGAAACCAATCAGCGTAACGGCAAGAGTAGCAAGACGGTTTTGACCGGCGATGGCCCGCTGCGACTGGAAATTCCTCGCGACCGAGACGGCAGTTTTGCGCCCATCCTGATTCCTAAGCATGAGCGGCGGTACACCGGTTTCGATGACAAGATCATCGCCATGTACGCCCGTGGAATGACGGTCAGAGAGATCCGGGCATTTCTGTCCGAGCAATACGGCACCGACGTTTCACCCGACTTCATCAGCTCTGTAACAGACGAGGTCATGGAAGAAATTGGCGCGTGGCAACAGCGGCCACTGGAGCCGATGTACCCGGTCATTTTCTTTGATGCGCTGCGGGTGAAGATTCGCGAAGAAGGCCTGGTGCGCAACAAAGCCATTTACTTGGCTTTGGGCGTTCTACCCGACGGGACGCGTGACATCCTGGGCATCTGGATCGAGAACACCGAGGGTGCGAAGTTTTGGATGAAGGTCTTTAACGATCTCAAGACGCGTGGTGTCGAAGATGTGCTGATTGCCGTGACCGATGGCCTCAAAGGTATGCCAGAGGCCCTCAGTGCCGTGTTTCCAGAGACGACGCTGCAGACGTGCATCGTGCACCTGATCCGCAACAGCCTCGAATACGCGGCCTGGGACAAGCGACGGGCTCTGGCCAAGGAGCTGAAGCCGATTTACCAAGCCATCAATGCCGAAGCCGCTGAGCAAGCGCTCGATGAGTTTGAGAACGGGCCATGGGGCGAGAAATATCCGACGGTGGTGGCTGCCTGGAGGCGGGCCTGGGATCGAGTGATTCCATTCTTTGTTTTCCCGCCCGCCATCCGCAAGGTGATCTATACCACCAACGCCATCGAGAGCATCAACGCCCAGCTACGCAAGGTCATCAAGACTCGTGGGCATTTCCCGAATGATGACGCCGCGACCAAACTGATTTGGCTGGGATTGCGCAACATAACAGCCAATTGGGGAAAACCGGCTCATGATTGGAAAAACGCGATGAATCAATTTGCGATTCTGTACGGAGATCGGTTCATCAGGCCAACCTGGTGAAAATCAGGGCCTGCCTAACGGCAGGCCGTTACCGGCCCGCACACAAAAAATCTGACAGTCCCGCAAAGCGGCCCCAAATTCTCAGCCCTCCTGCTGCTCTTCGCGCCGATACGCCCACTGATACAACGCCGGCAACACCAGCAACGTCAACGCGGTAGAAGACAAGATCCCACCAATCACCACCGTCGCCAACGGCCGCTGCACCTCCGCCCCGGTCCCGGTGGCCAGGGCCATCGGAATGAACCCCAGCGAAGCCACCAGCGCCGTCATCAGCACCGGCCGCAATCGCGTCAGCGCACCCTCTTCAACTGCCACCCGCAACGGGCGCCCTTCTTCGCGCAGGCTCCGGATAAAGGCGATCATCACCAGCCCGTTCAGCACCGCCACCCCCGACAGGGCAATGAACCCCACGCCGGCAGAAATGGACAACGGTATATCCCTCAACCACAGCGCCAGCACCCCGCCAGTCAGGGCAAACGGAATGCCGGTGAACACCAGCAGGCCGTCCCTGAGGTTGTTGAACATCATCAGCAACAATGCCATGACCAGCAGCAAGGCCACCGGCACCACCACCTGCAGGCGCTCGGTTGCCGATTGCAGCTGTTCAAACTGGCCGCCCCAGCGCGTCCAGTAACCCGGCGGAATCTGCACCTGGTTCATCAGGGTCTGCTCGGCATCCTCCACGAACGAACCCAGGTCACGCCCCCGTACGTTGGCACTGACCACCACCACCCGCTTGCCATCCTCGCGGCTGACCTGGTTCGGCCCCAGTTGCAGGTTCAACGTGGCCACCTGCGACAGCGGGATAAAGCCGATTTGCGCAGCGCCGGCGGCAGCACTGGCCGGTACCGGAATCAGCAGGCTGGAAAGCCCGTCCACATCCGTGCGCAAGGTTTCGGGCAGGCGCACCACCATGTCGAAGCGCCGGTCGCCTTCATACAGCGTGCCTGCCGTGCGGCCACCCACGGCAATCGCGATGGCGTCCTGCACGTCGCCCACGTTCAGGCCATGGCGGGCCGCCTTGTCGCGGTCGATGTCGATGGTCAGCACCGGCAGGCCGGTGGTCTGCTCGACCTTCACCTCGGACGCACCCGCTACACCCTGCAGGCTGCTGGCGATCTGCGCGGCGGTGCGGTTGAGCACGTCCATGTCATCACCGAATACCTTCACCGCCACATCGCTGCGCACCCCGGAAATCAGCTCGTTGAAACGCAACTGGATCGGCTGCGACAGCTCGTAGTTGCTGCCCGGTACGCTGGCGGCAGCACGCTGTACCTCGGCGATCAGTTCGTCACGTGGCTTGCCCGGGTCTACCCACTGCTCGCGCGGGCGCAACATCACGTAGGCGTCGGAGATGTTCGGAGGCATAGGGTCGGAAGCGATCTCGGCGGTACCGGTACGGGCAAACACCCGCTCCACTTCCGGCACCTGGGCGATGATCGCCTGCTCCAGGCGCTGCTGCATGTCCACCGACTGCGTCAGGCTGGTACCCGGTACGCGCAGGGCCTGCAAGGCAAAGTCGCCCTCGCTGAGGCTGGGGATGAACTCGCTGCCCATGCGGCTGGCCATGACCCCGGACAGCACCACCAGGGTGGCCGCGGCGGCAAACGCCAGCTTGCGCCGGCCTAGCACCCAGGCCAGCACCGGGGCATAGCGCTGACGTGCCGTGCGCATCACCAGGCCTTCTTCTTCCTTGACCTTGCCGGTGACGAACAGGGCTATGGCCGCCGGCACGAACGTGACCGAAAGAATCATGGCGCCGAGCAGGGCCATGACCACGGTAAAGGCCATGGGGTGGAACATCTTGCCCTCGACCCCGGTCAGGGCAAAGATCGGCAGGTACACCACCATGATGATCAACTGCCCGTAGATCAGCGGCCGGCGCGCCTCACGGGCGGCGGCGAACACTTCATGGAAGCGCTCGCTGCGGGTCAGCATGCGGCCGTGGCGCTGCTGGGCATGGGCCAGGCGGCGGATGGCGTTTTCCACGATCACCACGGCGCCGTCGACGATGATGCCGAAGTCCAGTGCCCCCAGGCTCATCAGGTTGGCGCTGACCTTGTTGCTGAACATACCGGTGAAGGTGAACAGCATCGACAGCGGGATGACCATGGCGGTGATCAGTGCGGCGCGGATGTTGCCCAGGAACAGGAACAGCACGGCGATGACCAGAATGGCGCCTTCGACCAGGTTCTTCTTCACCGTGGCGATGGCTTTTTCCACCAGGTTGGTGCGGTCGTACACCGTCACCGCCACCACACCCTTGGGCAGGTTGCGGTTGATCTCGACCAGTTTGGCGGCAACGGCCTGGGACACCGTGCGGCTGTTCTCGCCCACCAGCATGAACACCGTACCCAGCACCACTTCCCGGCCGTTTTCGGTGGCCGCGCCCGAGCGCAGTTCTTCGCCCAGGCCAACTTCTGCCACATGGCTGACGCGGATCGGCGTGCCGTCAACGCTGGAAATGACGATATTGGCGATGTCTTCAGCTGAGGTCACCTGGCCCGGCGCCCGGATCAGCAACTGCTCGCCGTTGCGTTCGATGTAACCGGCGCCGACGTTACCGTTGTTGCGCTCCAGCGCCGCAATCAGGTCGTTGAGCGTGAGCTTGTAGGCCGCCAGCCGCTTGGGCTCCGGTGCAATCAGGTACTGCTTGGCATGGCCGCCGATGCTGTTCACTTCGGCCACCCCCGGCACATTGCGCAACTGCGGCTTGATGATCCAGTCCTGGATCACCCGCAGGTCGGTCAGGGTGTACGGAGTGCCATCCTCCTTGAGTGCGCCCTGCTCGGCCTCCACGGTCCACAGGAAGATCTCGCCCAGCCCGGTGGAGATCGGCCCCATGCCCGCTTCAATACCCTCGGGCAGTTGCTCGCGGGCCACTTGCAGGCGCTCGTTGACCAGCTGGCGGGCGAAGAACAAGTCGGTGCCGTCATCGAAAATCACCGTAACCTGCGACAGGCCCGAACGCGACAGCGAGCGGGTCTGCTTCAGCCCAGGCAGGCCGGCCATGGCGGTCTCGATGGCGAAGGTGATGCGCTGCTCGGTCTCCAGCGGCGAGTAGCCGGGCGCGGCGGTGTTGATCTGCACCTGGACGTTGGTGATGTCCGGTACAGCGTCGATCGGCAGTTTCTGGTAGCTGTGGATACCCACCGCGGCCATCAGGACCACGGCCAGCATCACCACCAGGCGCTGCTCGATGGCAAATTGGATCAGGCGTTCGAACATGCAGGTGTCCCCGTGATCAATGGCTATGCTCGGCCGAGCCTTTGCCCAGTTCCGACTTGAGGACAAAGCTGCCGGCGGCGGCCACCTGGGTGCCGGCCGCCAGGCCGCTGGTAATTTCCACGTGGCCGGCGTCGCGACGGCCGGCTTTCACCGGGCGGGCTTCGAAGCCTTCCTCGGTGCGGGCAAACACAACAGTCTGTTCTTCCCAGGTTTGCAGGGCACTTTCCGGTACCACCACGGCGGCATTGAAGCGCTCGACGCTGACTGCGATATTGACGAACAGCCCAGGGCGCCAGGCGCCGTTGGGGTTGGCCAGGGTGGCGCGGACCGTGGCGGCGCGGTTCTGCTCGCCGAGCAGGCTGCCGACGTAGTTGACCTTGCCCTCGACCTGGGCGCCCAGGTCCGGCGCGCTGACCGTGACATTGCGGCCGGTCACCACCTTGTCCAGGTCACGCGGGGCCACGGCGAAGGTGGCCCAGACCCGGCTCAGGTCAGACAAGGTGAAAGCGTTGCTGGTCTCGTCGACCACCTCGCCCACCGTCAGGTGCTTTTCCACCACCACCGCATCGAACGGTGCGCGCAGCTCAAAGCGGTTGCCTGCACCGGCCGGGCCCACGGCGGCCACCTTCTGCCGGGCGTTGGCCAAGGCAATTTCGGCCTCCTGCAGGACCTGGCGCGCCTGCAGGTAATCCTGCTCGGCGCTGATGCGTTCCTGCCACAGCTGCTGTTCACGCTGGAAGGTCAGGCGCGCCAGCTCCAGGCGGCGCTGGGCGGCCTGTTGCTCGCTGCGCAGGTCGGAAATCTGCTGGCTGGCGATCACCGCCAGCACCTGGCCGCGCTTCACCGCCTGGCCCAGTTCGGCTTGCACTGCCTCGACCACACCGGGTACACGCGGCACCACATGAGCCGTACGGTCTTCGTCGAAGCGGATTTCCCCCGGGAAGCTGAAGCCGGTGCCCAACTCACGAGGGCCGGCCGCAGCCAACTGTATGCCAGCGGCCTCGATCTGGGCGATGGACAGGTGCAACTGGCCTTCTTCTTCGCCGTGCCCTTCCTCTGCATGGCCTTCGGCGGCCTTCTCGGCACCATGGCCGTGGCTGTCTTCGCCATGGTCGTCGTGCCGGGCCTGCGCATTCGACGCCTGGCCGAGGTTGCCGGTCCAGGCCAGCCCACCCATGCCGAGCGCGGCCATGGCGGCGACCAGAAGGGCTATCTTGCGTGGGTTAGTCATTGTTGCTCCTGCTGTTCAATGGGGTGCTCAGGGCATCCAGGTCGCCATAGATCCGTTCGACCTGCGCCCGCGCGTCGGTCGCCGTAGCCAAGGCTTCGAGGTACAGCCCGCGGGCCTCGATCAGCGTGCGCTGGGCGTCGAGTACATCGAGGAAGGCGAACTTGCCCATTTCGAAACCACGGGTGGCGGTGTCCACGGCCTGTTGCGCAGAGGGCAGGATGGTGCGGTCGTAGGCGTCCACCTCCTGCATCGCCGTGTGCCACTGGCTGACGGCGCTGCGGGTTTCACTGCGCAGGCGCAGCTCCACGGCGTTACGCAGGTCACGTGCCTGGTCGGCGCGGCGTGCAGCCGCCAGCACGTTGCCCTGATTGCGGTCGAACAGCGGCAATGGCATGGACAGGCCAACCACATTCACCCGCTCGCGGTCCTCACGGCTGTACTGGCTGCCGAGGCTGACGGTGAGATTGGGAATACGCAGAGCCTTTTCCGACCCCAACGACGCGTCGCCGCGCTCGACCTGGGCAGCAGCCAGGCGCCATTCGGCCGTTTGTTCGACCCGGTCGAGCAAGGTGTCGGCATTGGGCGCGACGCCAGGCGAAAGGTTGGCAGCCTGCAACGGGTCGAAGCTGGCCAACGGGCTACCGGTCAGGCGTGCCAGCGCCTGGTAGGCCACGCCGCGCTGGGTCTGCGCACGGCGCACTTCAGCCTGGGCCTGGGCCAGTTGCACCTGGGCACGGGTGGCCTCCACGGGCGAGGACTGGCCAGCGGTCACCCGCCCCTGCACCACGCGCAGCCCGCGCTCGGTCAATGCCTGCGACTGCTGCGCCAGTTCCAGCGCGGTCTGCGCGCGCAAGGCTGCGTGGAAGGCCTGCACCACGTCAGCCCGCAGGCCATTGCGCTGGCGCTCCAGGCCAAGCTGGGCAATGGCCTGGCCGGTGCCGGCCACGGCAATACGTGCGCCACGCTTGCCGCCCAGTTCCAGCGGCTGGCTGAGGGTGACGGTGGTGGTGCGGGTGTCGCGGCGGGTGTCCTCGACCTCCCAGGAGAGCTCTGGGTTGGGGATCAACCCGGCCTGGCGCCGCTCGCCGTCGGCAATGCCGATTTCCCGGCCAGCTGCGGCCAGCTCCGGGTTCTGCGCAAAGGCGGCGGCAAGCGCCTGGGGCAGGCTCAGGCTCTGGCTGGCCTGGGCGCTGCCGGCACTGGCCAGCAACAGGCAGAGCAAGGCGATCTTGGGGGGGATGGGCACGAACAGATCCTCGTCGACGCGTGTAGGCGAGGCACTGTAGAAAGCCGTGGTTATCGGGGCGGTGGCGGGAAAATTACAATTCTGTAATCCAGCTGCGTTTCTCTTTGTAGGAGCAGCCTTGTGCTGCGAAGAGGCCGGCAAATGCCATTACATCTACCGTGGCAGTACCGGCCTCTTCGCAGCACAAGGCTGCTCCTACAGGGGGTATGTACATGCTGAGGGTTCGGTAATCGCCCACTTTCCCGGTGCGACGGTTTAGCCTAATTGACTAAACTAACCAGTCGGTACAAAACTAGGTGCATCCAACAACAACAAAGCGATGCCCGTCATGAAGCCCCTTATTCTCGTGCTCAACGGCCCAAACCTGAACATGCTGGGTACCCGCGAGCCGGCCCAGTATGGCCACGAAACCCTTGCTGACCTGGCCCAGAGCTGTGCCGATACTGCCCATGCCAACGGCCTGGAAATCGAATTCCGCCAAACCAACCACGAAGGCGAACTGATCGAATGGATCCACGCCGCCCGCGGCCGCTGCGCCGGTATCGTGATCAACCCCGGCGCCTGGACCCACACCTCGGTGGCCATCCGCGACGCCCTGGTGGCCAGCGAACTGCCGGTCATCGAAGTGCACTTGTCCAACGTGCACAAGCGCGAGCCGTTCCGCCACCTGTCATTCGTATCGTCCATCGCCGTCGGCGTGATCTGCGGCCTGGGCAGCCATGGCTACCGCATGGCCCTCAGCCACTTCGCCGAAATGTTCCAGGAGCGCACGGCATGAGCCAGCACGCCATCCTCGCCGGCCTGATCGGCCGCGGCATCCAGCTGTCGCGCACCCCTGCCCTGCACGAACACGAAGGTGACGCCCAGGCCCTGCGCTACCTGTATCGGCTGATCGATGCCGACCAGTTGCAACTGGAGGACAGCGCCCTGCCCGGCCTGCTCGACGCCGCGCAACACACAGGCTTCACCGGGCTGAACATCACCTACCCGTTCAAGCAGTCGATCCTGCCGCTGCTCGACGAACTGTCAGACGAAGCCCGTGGCATCGGCGCGGTGAATACCGTGGTGCTGAAGGACGGCAAGCGCGTCGGCCATAACACCGACTGCCTGGGCTTTGCCGAAGGCTTGCGCCGCGGCCTGCCCGACGTGGCTCGGCGCCGGGTGGTGCAGATGGGTGCCGGTGGCGCCGGTTCGGCCGTGGCCCACGCCCTGCTGGGTGAAGGGGTCGAGCAATTGGTGCTGTTCGAAGTGGATGCGGCCCGCGCGCAGGCGTTGGTAGACAACCTGAATGGCCATTTCGGCGCTGGTCGCGCCGTGCTCGGCACCGACCTGGCCACGGCTGTGGCCGAGGCGGACGGGCTGGTCAACACCACGCCGGTCGGCATGGCCAAGCTGCCGGGCACACCGCTGCCCGTCGAGCTGCTGCATGCACGCTTGTGGGTGGCGGAAATCATCTACTTCCCACTGGAAACCGAACTGCTGCGTGCGGCTCGGGCACTGGGTTGCCGCACGCTGGATGGCAGCAACATGGCGGTGTTCCAGGCGGTCAAGGCGTTCGAGCTGTTCAGCGGTTGCGAGGCGAATGCGGCGCGGATGCAGGCGCACTTTGCCAGTTTTTCCTGACTGATCGGTGCTGGATTCTTCGCGGGTGAACCCGCTCCCACAGGGTCACCACAGATTTCGAACCCTGTGGTATTCCTGTGGGAGCGGGCAAGCCCGCGTAGGCCGGCACAGGCAATCACCCTTTCTCATCCAGCAGCGCCTGTATCACCTGTTCCTGCCCGCCATAATCCCCCTCGCCAAAGTGCACATGGCGTACCTGCCCCTTGCGGTCTACAAAGTAATGCGCCGGCCAGAACTGGTTGCCCCAGGCATCCCACACCTTATGGTCGTTGTCCACCGCCACCGGGTAACCGATACCCAGGCCGGCCACCTTGTTACGCAGGGTGCCCACATCGTGCTCGTAGTCGTACTCCGGCGTATGCACGCCCACCACCACCAGCCCCTGGTCGGCATAGCGCCGCGCCCAGTCGTTCACATGCGGCAGGCTGCGCTGGCAATTGATGCAGTCCCACGTCCAGAAGTCCACCAGCACCACCTTGCCCTTGAGCGCTGGCCCATCCAGCGGAGCCGAGTTGATCCACTGGCTGGCCCCCGACAGCGACGGCATCGCGCCGTAGCTGTCACGGGCCATCAGGTGCCCGGCTAAACCAAGCCCACTCAGCGCCAACGCAATGCCCCCCACCTTCAGCATCAAGCGACGATCAATTGTCATGGCAACCGCCAGTGGCGTAGCTGCGGTACTCCACGCTCTGCGGCCGGCCGTGGGAGTCGAGGTAGTCCATGCGGGTGTTCACCAGGCCGCAGGCGTTGCTCTGGTCATCCTGCACCGACAGCACTTTCTTCACATCCAGATGCTCACCGTAGTGGTACTGCATTGCACCTGCATTCTGCGTCGGCATGGCGGCAGCCTGGGCAGCAATGGCGCCGAAGCTGAGCACGGCAAACAGGCTGGCGCTGGCGAAAGTCTTGAAGTTCATGGCATCTCTCCTGTGTAACGCTTGGCTGTGGGGTGTGTTGTCCCCGGTCGAGATCCATTTGACGCCTGCCACGTATCCCGTCTGTGTCGCTCAACGCTGTGCTGTGCGTCGTCCTGTAGCTTCCCTTCTGGCGGCCAAACCGCGTGAAATCATAAAAAAGCCTTTGCAGGCAGGTAGTTAAAACAAAGAAGGCGCCCACGAAGGGCGCCCGGCTTGTACAAAGGGATACAATAGATTCAGGCAAGGGACGGATGCATTCCGGAAGAGACTGAACGTCGACTTCGCCAGCGCAACAGATTAGCGCTTCTTGTCACTCGCAGGCTCAACTTTATCGTGACGGCTATATAACTCTGCCCTTGAAGCACGTTCTGTTAACGCGCCTCTGTTTTCACCCTTGCTGGAATGCTGAGTGGATTTATTGTCGCCATCACCCGAACAACTACCGCTTTGAACGGCTTGCTTATCTTTCATAAAAACCTCGATAGCGCCACGTCTTTCAATGGCTCATCATACTTTTCATGGATAGGTGAAACGCAGCGCAAAGGGCTAGTGCAGCCAGGCGCTCTTCCAGGGGGTATCAGGGCCGTCCGAGTAGCGACTGAATCTGGGGGCATTTGAGGCCGAAGGCTTTTTTGCAGGCGCGGGCCCGGCCTCAGGAATACTGTCAGGATCAATGTAATCATCCCGATCATCAGCGGTGGACTGAACAAGGCTATCGTTGGCCAACGTCTGGCGGTCTTTATCGACTTCCGGATCACTCTCCGGCGAGCCCTGCCCTGTCTGGTTTTTACCGTGCATAGGCACCTCTCATAGGCCCAGATAATCTGAGCCCACTGAGTATGCGCCTTGCCCAAAGATTAAAAACAGGTATCGGACCACCGGGCACGCTCTATCATCTTCTTTATAAAAGCCTGAACAATAGCAACGCTTTTCATGATTCAAGCTCATCGGCCTGACGAATATCGCCAGGCGCCCGAGAAGCTTTCAACAATAAGGTGAAACTTCCGGTGAGCTGATAACGAAGCTCTTTGGGCATGATGAAAGCGAAATGTACGAGCCATGAACCGTCCCCGAGCAGAAAGCTTTCCCGGCGGTATCGATTCACTTGTTGTTCTGAAATACCTATGCACACGGCGATCACGCAGTCGCTCGGTTCTTCGGTCACGGGCGTGCCCCTTCAAAGTGGGTACTGAAGCGCTCGAATGGTGGTGAGTTCGGGAAGCAAAGCCGGCCATCACGGCTTGGCGGTACGCGCTTTGTGCCACTGAACTCTGGATACGCCATCCGGGGAACCGCTGACACCGCGTGCTACTTGCTGGATATGGCCGCCTTGCCGGAGGAACGCTTCGATCTGCTCGCACAGGCGGTCGTGGGCTCTATGGGCTGGGCTGGGGTATGTCTGATACATGCAGGCTACTCGGTAATGAGCCACTGAAATACAGTTACCCGAGGCGCCATTGTACGCGCTGTGCTGCAATCAGGCGCTAAACCGGCAAAAAACCCGGCTTTTATCGGCCAGGCGGTCAATGCTCACCGTCTCGCTGGCTGGCCCGAGCCACTTCAAAGCGCCTCCTGCTGGGTTCTATGTCCCTGCCAGATACACTGCAATACAAACCCCGCAGGCAAGCGCGAATACGCCGGGTACACTTTGCCAACCCCCTTTGAACAGGAACGCTGCGCATGGAACACGTCGATCACATCCTGATCGTCGACGACGACCGCGAGATCCGCGAGCTGGTCGGCAACTACCTGAAGAAGAACGGCCTGCGCACCAGCATCGTCGCCGACGGCCGGCAGATGCGCGCCTTCCTCGAAGCCAACAGCGTCGACCTGATCGTCCTCGACATCATGATGCCCGGCGACGATGGCCTGCTGCTGTGCCGCGAACTGCGCGCCGGCAAGCACCGCAACACGCCCGTGTTGATGCTGACGGCCCGCAACGATGAAACCGACCGCATCATCGGCCTGGAAATGGGCGCCGACGATTACCTCACCAAGCCGTTCTCGGCCCGCGAACTGCTGGCCCGTATCAATGCCGTGCTGCGCCGCACGCGCATGCTGCCACCCAACCTCACCATCAGCGAAAGCAGCCGCCTGCTCCGCTTCGGCCAATGGCGGCTGGACACCACCGCGCGCCACCTGCTCGACAACGAAGGCACCCTGGTGGCCCTGAGTGGCGCCGAGTACCGCCTGTTGCGGGTGTTCCTCGACCACCCGCAGCGGGTGCTCAGCCGCGAACAGCTGCTCAACCTGACCCAGGGCCGCGAAGCCGACCTCTTCGACCGCTCCATCGACCTGCTGGTCAGCCGCCTGCGCCAGCGCCTGGGTGACGACGCCCGCGAGCCCAGCTGCATCAAGACCGTGCGCAGCGAGGGCTATGTGTTCTCGCTGCCGGTGCAACTGCTCGAGTCGCCGTCATGAAGTGGCCACGCACCCTGGCCTCGCGCCTGGCGCTGATCTTCTTCACCGGCCTGGTGCTGGCCTACGGTTTGTCGTTTGGCCTGCAGGCCTACGAGCGCTACATCAGCAGCCGCTCGATGATGCTCAGCAACCTGGAGCAGGACGTGGCCACTTCGGTGGCCATCCTCGACCGCCTGCCTGCGGCCGAACGTGCCGCCTGGCTGCCGCGCCTCGAACGGCGTACCTACCGCTACCGCCTCGACCAGGGCGTGGCCGGCGAGGCGATGCCCAGCAGCGACCCGCCCATGGCCGCCGAGTCGATCGTCAAGGCCATCGGCAGCGACTACCGCCTGACCTTCCAGGACATCCCCGGCCCGAATGCCCACTTCCAGGCGCACCTGAGCCTGGCCGACGGCGCACCGCTGACCATCGACGTTACGCCATCGCCAGTCCCGGTGGCCCGCTGGCTGCCCATGGTGTTGCTGATCCAGCTGGCCGTCTTGTTGCTGTGCACCTGGTTGGCAGTGCACCTGGCCATAGGCCCTCTCACCCGCCTGGCTCGCGCGGTGGACAACCTCGACCCGGACAAGCCCGGCGTACAGCTGGATGAAAGCGGCCCGCGCGAGGTGCGCTACGCCGCCGTGGCCTTCAACGCCTTGCAGGCGCGCATTACCGCCCACCTCAAAGAGCGTATGCAGTTGCTGGCGGCCATCTCTCACGACCTGCAAACGCCGATCACACGCATGAAGCTGCGTGTCGAAGTGATGGACGATGGGGTCGAGAAGGACAAACTGTGGAGCGACCTGGGCGAGATGGAGCACCTGGTGCGCGAAGGCGTAGCGTACGCCCGCAGCATGGATACCAGCACTGAAGCCCCGTGCCGGGTCAACCTCGATGCCTTCCTCGACAGCCTGGTGTTCGACTACCAGGACAGCGGCGCCCAGGTCGAGCGCCACGGCAGCAGCGGCAGCTTGCTGGAAACCCGCCCGCATGCCCTGCGCCGCGTGCTGGTGAACCTGGTGGACAACGCGCTCAAGTTTGCCGGAGCTGCTGAACTGGAAGTGTGCCGCAAGGGCGGGATGACCGTGATCCGTGTGCTCGACAACGGGCCTGGCATTCCCGGCGACGAGCTGGACGAAGTGCTCAAGCCGTTCTACCGGGTAGAAGGGTCACGCAACCGCAGCACCGGTGGCACCGGGCTGGGGCTGGCCATTGCCCACCAGCTGATCCAGGCCATGGGTGGCCGACTGACCCTGAGCAACCGCGACAGTGGTGGGCTGTGCGCCCAGATCGAACTGACCTGAAATAGCGATGCGACTCCTTGTAGGAGCGGCCTTGTGTCGCGATCGGGCCGCATCGCGGCCCCAAAGGTTTTAGCTTCGCAGCATGAATTACCGGGGCCGCTTTGCGGCCCGATCGCGACACAAGGCCGCTCCTACACAGGCAAGCGATGCCTTTACAGTGCGATACACAACGCCATCTCCCCCGACACACTGCAGATACCCCACCCCGACACACTCCCGGTCACACAACCACTCCCCGGGAAACACATGACTACCTTGACCCACACCCTGACCGCCCTCAATCGCTTCGGAACCTGGAGCGCCGACCTGCCGTTGCGGCTGTTCCTGGCTTGGGAATTTTTCGAATCCGGCCTGGAAAAATTTCACGGCAGCAACTGGTTTGCCGACCTGCAAGCCAGCTTCCCGTTTCCCTTCAACCTGCTGCCTGCCGACCTGAACTGGCAGCTGTCGATGTGGGCAGAGCTGATACTGCCATTGCTGCTGTTGCTGGGCCTGGGCACGCGGCTGGCGTCACTTGGGCTGATGGTGGTGACTGTGGTGGCGATCGCTGCGGTGCATTGGCCGGCGCACTGGTCGAGCCTGGCTGAACTGGCCCAGGGATATGCGATTACTGACCAGGGTTTTGGAAATTTCAAATTGCCCTTGATCTACCTGGTAGCGTTGTTGCCACTGCTGCTGAAAGGGGCCGGGCGATTGAGCCTCGATCATTGGCTTGGAACGCGGTTCAACAGGTGATCGCGACACGAGGCCGCTCCCACAGGTACAACGCCGCCAGTGAATGCTGCGCCATACCTGTGGGAGCGGCCTTGTGTCGCGAATGGGGCGCAACGCGCCCCCAATGCCCTCAAACGGTACCGACTATGACGCCCTGCTCGCGCAACCCCTCCAGCAACGCCAGCCCCTGCTGCAAATCCCCTCCCAGCGCCTCCAGCCGCGCCCGACCGGTGCCCTGCTCCAGCGCCAGCAACCGATACGCCAACGGCGCCAGGCGCGCAAAGCGCACCGTCAGCGCGGCATCGCGATAGACCAGCAGCAACGTGGGCGCCTCCGGCGCAACCACTGGCTGATAGTCAGCCCCAATGCGCTCCACCGGCCAACGATAGGCCAGCACCCGCGCCACGCAGGAAAGCAGCGGTACCCCCTCCAGCAAATCGCCCGCAGGGTCATGGGCCGACTCCTCGGCATCGCTCAGGTACAACTGCGATTCGATCCACTCATAGTGGGCCAGCTCCAACTGCCAGGGCGTATCCAGTTCGACGCCTTGCAGATAGTCGACGAACGCTTCGGCAATCTCGGTAAACAAAGGGGTCTGGCTACGGTAGTCGGCATAGAAATCACGCACACGGGCATGCCAACGCTGTTCGCCCAAGGCCTCGCGCATCACCGGAAAGCTCCCGGCCAGCAGGCCCTCGATCGCGCCATAGAACAACTCACGGTATACCTTCAGGCGCCGTGCCTCCACCCCGGGCGGCGGGGCATTGTGCTGCGGGTCGCGCAGGTAGCGGGCCAGGGTGTATTGCTGTTCACGCAGGGTCTCATTCATCCCCTTGCCCTCCCGAACGATGCTGTATATCGCGGATACGCGCCGCCTCGCCCAACAGCTCGGCCAGTGGCGGGTAATTGAAGTCACGTTCGAGCACAGTCGGCTGCACGCCAAAGCGCGCGCAGGCGACCGCGTACAGCGCCCACACATCTTCTTTGACCGGCGCACCATGGGTATCGACCTTGAGGTCCGGCGCTTCATCGTAATGACCGGCCACGTGCATGCCGGTAACCCTCGCCGGGGGCAAACCTGCAAGAAAAGCCCTGGCGTCGTAACCGTGATTGCAGGCGTTGACGAAGACGTTGTTGACGTCCAGCAGCAGGTCGCAGTCCGCTTCTTCGAGCACTGCCAGGATGAAGTCGAGTTCGCTCATTGCCTGGTACGGTGCGGCGTAGTAGCTGATGTTTTCCACGGCAATGCGCCGTTCCAGGTGCTCTTGCGCCTGGCGTATACGCGCGGCCACATGGCGCACGGCTTCGTCGGTAAAGGGAATAGGCATCAGGTCGTACAGGTGCCCGTCATCGCTGCAATAGCTCAGGTGTTCGCTGTACAGCCTCACCTTGTGGCGGTCGAGAAACTGGCGGGTCTGGTCGAGAAGATGCCGGTCCAGCGGCGCGCTGCCACCCAGCGACAACGACAGCCCGTGGCAGGTGATGGGAAAGCGCTCGGCCAGCTGGGCCAGGCCCTTGCCGTAGGCACCGCCAACGCCAATCCAGTTCTCCGGCGCACATTCAAGGAAGCCCACTGCACCCGTGTCCATGGCCAGTAATTCCGGCAGCAGTCCACGGCGCAGGCCAAGCCCGGTACTCAACATCGCAGCACGCATAAACAGGTCTCCAACGGGCACAACGCCCCGCCTGACCAGCAGGAGGGGCGTTGCGGCGAGTCAAGGGATAAAGAGGTCAGGGCTTGCCGGCCAGATGGCTGAACAGCCCTTCGGGCATGGCCTTGCCATTGGCCTGGTAGATCGCCTTCAGGTGATCTGCCGCTTCCTGTTCAGAGATGAAGCCATCATGGTTGCGGTCGATCTTGTCGAAGTCACCGGCACGGTCCTTGGCCACCGCGAGGAATTCTTCCCGCGACACCTTGCCATCGTGGTTGCTGTCGGTCTTGGCGAACGAGGCGTCGCCGCACTTGCCTTCGCCGCATTTGCCTTCGCTTTGAGAGGCCTTTGCGCTGCCGCCGCATTTGCCTTCACCACACTTGCCCTCGCCGGCCACCTTGGCCGAGGCCAGCTGGTAGCCCTGGGCCAACGGTTCGACGGCAAACGCACTGCTGCCCAATGCCATGCTGCCGATCAGGGCGGCGCCGAGCAGGCCGAGGGTGGTTTTTGCTTGAGTCATGATGTAGCTCCACTGTGGTTGGAAAGTGGAGCCATTAGGCCTTTGCGCTATGTCGGGGTTGTATCGCGCGGGCGGCGGTTTTGTATGGGAGTGGGTCTGCGGCGCGCTCAGATACAATCGGATACAGAGCAATCGGCAAATGGCCCCGGCACGTACCGGGGCCATTGCTGCAGCTCAGTCTTCCAGCGGCTTGGGTGGCGCCGCAGGCTTGGCCGGTTTGACCGGCTTGGCGGGTTTACTGTCCTTGGCCTTGGTTTCCGCGGCCGCGGCCACCGGCTCGGGCGCAGCCACGGCCTTTTCGCTTGCAGGCAGTTCATCGACAGCCTTGAGAATTACCTGCGGATCTATGGCCTCGCCGCTGTCGTCATCCTTGAGCATGTGCCGCTCGCCGTCCTTGCCTACCAGGATTACCTTGGTGCCCTTGCTCGCACCCAGTTTCAGTTCACGGATCAGCGCCATGGTGGTCTGCTGTTCAAGATTCTTGTCTTCGCGCTTGCCCATCATGTTGGCAACGCTGTACAGCACCAGGTTGCGCTCCTTGAAGGCCGCCTGGGTGGCCGGGTCCTCAAGCGCCTTGTTCAATCCGCGCAAGGTCGGGTCGGCGCTACTGGGCGCGATGACCACCAAGGGCCTGGCCTTGCCCACTTCCTTGGCCAGCGGTGCGTCACTGTCAGCCGCCAGCAGCGGGCCGCAGACAGCGAGCAAGGTAGCGAGGGTCAGTGACCGGACGAGCATGCGTATCTCCTTATTCTCTCGATAAACCAAAGACTACAGATCATGGAGAAAGATCCGACGCGGGAGCCTAAACCAACCGTCCCTGACGTGCACGGCACAAAGGTAACTTCCAATTTCCATGACCGGCCGGCATCACCACCGCACAGTCTGAGCATAGCGCAAAGCGGTTGGCAGCAACGCAACTGCACAAAGCCCGAGCGGTCAGTCGGCCAGACGAGGCATCGCATTCCTGTCCAGCGCCTCAAGTGTCAACTGCAGCATCACCGCATGCTCCCTTTGCTGATTGCTGATCTGCAGCCGTGCGATGTCCTCTTCCCGGTTACCCAACGCCATCAACCGCTCCAGTTCTTCGTGCATGTGTTGCGGCACTTGCAGCCGCGCGGGAAATGCCTTGCGCAGGTAGTCCTGCCAGAACTGTTGCCTGGACAGATAATGAGCGATTTCTTCTGCCGTCTGCTTCGCCCGAACAATTTGACGCGCCAGCAAAATGTCTCGCTTCGCAAGCGCAGGAATCCCGGCATAGAGCATTTCATCTGGCTGAGCAGGCAAGTCCAGAGACCTTCGCAAGGCAATGCGATAGGCCAACGCGAACTCGATCGATTCAGTGCCCGCCCCTACCCGCTGGGCATGTTCAGCGGCAATCTGCTCAACCAACGCCAAGCGCCACATCCGGCCACCGACCCATAACAAGCTTCGCTCAGGGCGACGGGCAAACTCGCCGTGCTGCGCACGCCATATCATCACTCGCAGTTCCAGGTCAGCGAAACGAGCGGTGGCGTTATCCTGGCAGTCGGTCGCCGCTGCGTTTTCAAACAGCTCAACCCTGAGCGCATTGTCCTCACTCATCGCCTGGAACATCTCCAGCACACGGGCCGAGAGCGCAGAGGCAGTCGACGAGAACTTGAAGGCCCCCGATGCCGTCATCACCGACAGGGTATTGAAGAAGTCAGCCGAATCCTCCTCGGCTTCGAGATGAAGCCACAGGGCTGCCATTTCGTCACGCCGCTCGGCTGCCAGCACATCGAGAAAACGTAGCCGGTAAGGCACGCGGCTCGCTTCAAGCCAATGCCAGGCAGACAGCGCTTCAGGTGCGGCTGCCAGCAAGTTGCCAGAAAGCCTGACCCTGCCTGAACGCCAGAGTTGCGACCGATGAAATGCATCTGGCAGCGCCGAAATGCTGTTGTCGCTCAGGTCCAGCGTGTGTAACTCAGCCGCATCCATTACCCCATATGGAAACTCTGGCATCCGGGTGCCGGACAGGTGCAAGGCATTGAGCTCAGTCATCGCGAAGACGGAAAATGCCCTGCCCAGCGGGTTGTCCGAAAGGTTCAGGTACACCAGCGAATGACAACTTGCCAGAACAAGTGCCTGGCTTTCGTCAAGAGTGATCTGGTTACCTGACAGATCGAGCACTTCCAGCCGTTGGGCAAGTGTCAGAGGTAAAGGCAAACGCCTGAGCCGACAGTTGGTGATTTCCAGGTTGCGCAGGTTGGGAAACCCCCGCAGAAACTCATCCGGAATCTGCTCCAGACGCATGGAGCGCAAGGCCAATACGCAGACATGGGGAAAACTGACTTGCACTGGCAGGGAGGGCAAATGCTGCAAGCGGCTGGAGCTCTGGACCAACATGAAGCGTCCGTCCTGCACGGGCGCATCCCCTTGCAGTTCGGGCACAAGGCAACGCCAACATTCGATCAGGCCTTTTCTGAATTCGCGACGGGCGGAGAACTCCGGTGTCATGAAGGCACTGCGCACCCATCTGTTTAAATGACGATCAAGCAGCTCATACTCCTGCTCCAGCGCTTGCAACCTGGCTTGCGCGTTGCCGGAGGCCAGCCAGAGGCCGATCTGTTCATCGCTGAAGGCCGGGTACAGGTCGCGCAGACGAGCCTGAAACGCCCTTGGCCTGGACAGCCCCAGCGCGGCCCATAATCTGCCGCCCGCCAGAGGGTAGCCAATACGTCCGTCATCAACCCGGTGCGGCGCGAGGAACGAGACGTTCGCCCGGTCCAGCCTGAGCACCTGTACCACAGCCTGCCGTTGACCGGCAGCAACATCTGCCAGCGCCTGGCGCAGGGTTGACACGAACGGTTGATGCTGGCTGATAACCGCCTGTGATTCGTCGTTGTAGGCACCCGCCACGGTCTCGAACAGCTCACCCGCTTCACCGATAGATGCATGCGCTCGATCGCGCAGGCGGAACAAACCATACTGATGAACAAGATCAAAGGTTTGCCCTGTGCGCTCGACTGTCAGTAGCGGTTCGCTGGCATCACCGTCGTACAATTGCCACCCAGGCCCGTCGGCCCCCGGCACGTGCCCCAGCAAGTTCAGCACCACTCGCGCCAGGTCGAGGTTCTGCGGCGTATCGACGCTCAGCGCCTCATACACCCGCGCCACTCGAATCTGCGCAACCTGCAACCTGGCTGCTTCGGCCATGGACAACGGGACGCGCCCGGTGTCATGCAGAACCTGCAGGTCGTCTTCGGGGGCATCGCGCAATACCTCCTGCGCCGCCAAGCGATGCAAGCTGGCAAAGTCCCTCCGTAGCGGGCGATCAATTTCCGCTACCGGGTTTTGGTCTTCGTACAGCTCCTGCAGCAGCTCACGTCGCATGGACCAGACAACGTCAGCCAGCTCCGAACCGGTCTTGCCAGCTGCCTGGGGGAGCGTCATGGCCCGCGCCAGCAGTTGCGGGTCGGTGCTGGCCGACCCTTCGCGCAACCGGTCAACCAGCGTGCGGATGCGCCCAGCAATCAACAGGCGGCTGACAGTGTCGGCCAGCACTGCTTGCGGGGGGCGACCATACACATGCCATGCCCGCAGGTGCTGGCCTTCAAAGCCATGGATCGCCAGCGCCTGGTCGATCTGTGCGTCATCGAGGTCGCTGTATGGCCTCCCCAGGCGTCGGAACAGCTGGCGTGCATCGTCCCACTCGGCTGGCTGCTCGCACCACAGGCGCCACGCCCCGGCACCGTTGTGGCGCAGCAGCGGGGCATAGCCCTGATAAGGGAGCAGTTGCCATTGTTCATCGGCAGCACGCCAGGTCACCGCATACCAGTGGCCATCCATGCTTACCCAGCGGCGCTCGCCAAGGTGATGCACGCCTTCGATGTCCACCGCAGCCGTGTCCGGCGGGCTCTCACAGCGATAGGACCTGAGGTCTGTATTCCACAGCTTTACCTCGCCGCTTTGCACCTGCGCCGGCACCAACTTGTCTACCACGCTCCAGGCGCGTCGGGCCGTGGTAACTACAGCCACTGTTGCACCGACTGCCAGCAGCCCTTTACCGACACTGAGCAGGTGCGCCAGCGCCGCATTGCGCTCGTTGTCCCGCCAATCCGCGACAGCCTGGAACGTTTGCTCCAACAGCTGCCAAGCCATCACCGCCAGCAACACCGCGCCGATGCCTGGAACGAAGAACCCCGCAATCCCCAACAGGGTCCAGCCTTCAGCGCGTAAACGGCGGCCATGCTCAGCCTGGGCATCACGATCAAGCAAGGCCATGGGCGGGGCGATGGTCGCTGCATCGTCCTTGATCTGGGCGATCCAGTCCTCGGCAAGGTGTTCGAACAGCGGCAAGCGGTAGGCTGAAGTCTGCTCATCAAGGTCCCTGGTTGCCCAGACGGCCACGTCATCCAGCCGCTCGCTGACCGCAGAGAAGAATCGCTGGCTATCGCGACGGCGCACGAAGCGCTGGAAAAAACGGCGATAGTCATCGTCGCGCAAGCGTTTGCCAAGCACCCGGCGGGCATGGTCCTCCAGGTCGTTGCGCATGCTCCATGGGCCCTGCGGGTCGCCCGGCACGTAGACCAGCACGTATTTGCTGGTGTTGTACAACACGCCCTCGTCAATCACATCCAGCACCACGATCTGCTGCATGCGGCAACCGAACAACATCAGTTGCCGGACCCGTACCGTATCCCCGTCGAGCTTGCCGATCAGCCCACGAAGGCAGAACTCGGCCACCCACTGCAACTGGCCTGCGTTCAGCACGCCCTGCGCCCTTGCCTGAAGGGCATCGACCAGCATGCTGTAGCGTTGCCGCTGTGCCAGCAAACCTCTGACGCCAGGCTGAAGGACGGCGTCCAGATGCGCCTGGTATTGCTGGCCAAGGTCCAGTTCCCGGCACAGTTTGGCGAAGCCCGGTGCGGACAGCTCACCCCGCTTGGCGCCGCCTTGATCGACAAGGCAGTTGCGACGCGGCTGTTCGCGCTGCTCTTCTGCCGTAAAACCGCCTAAGGCGGCCTCCAGCAGAGGGGTTTCGTAGTAGTCGGAGTCGACAACGGGAACCCGGCTGGTCAGGTAGCTGACCGTGGGCGAGGTGAAGGTGTACCACTGGCGGAAATACAGGCGATCGACATCCAGGTCGCCGTGTGCACTGAACGCCTGCTGCAGCAAGGGGCGAGCGAACTGATCCAGGTTGCGTAGCTGCGCCAGCGCTGATGACAAGCCTTCGCGACAGGCCAGCAGTTGCGGTAGCGCCTCGCTCAGAAGGTTGAATTCGGCCTTGGTCAGCCGGAGCATCCACGCTGGCAGCCGCTGCGCGATGTACTGGTCCTGGCATGCCTGCGCGATGGCAAGGGTATCGACCGCAGCCGAGGGTTTTCGGGTGTTGCCCTGCATCTCTACCTCCACGATTGCGTGAAGGTGCCAGTCTGAAGGCTGCTGCGTCATGCTGACGTCTAGCTATCTACCACCCTGCTCAGAACAGCAGCAATTGATGGCCGGTAAGGCGACTAAAGTCATCGCCAACGAAAGGCAGGATCGCGTCGGCTACCGGCTGCAGTTGACGGCTGATGTAATGTTCATAGTCGATCGGTGCCTGCAGGTTTTCCAGGGGTTCAGGGCCGGCAGTGGTGATCACGTAGCTGATCCACCCCCCGCGCTGATATTGCAAAGGGCGCTCCAGCCGCCTGTTATACGCGTCGGCAAGGCGCGCAGCACGCACATGTGGCGGCACGTTGCGCTGGTAGTCGGCCAACGGGCGACGCAGGCGCTTGCGGTATACCAGCAGCTCGTCCTGCTCACCGGCCAATGTGCACCGCACAAATTCGCATACATACTCGCGGTAGGGCTCGCCGCGAAACACACGGCCGTAGAGTTCCTGCTGGAACTGCCGGGCCAGCGGTGACCAGTCGGTGCGCACCGACTCCAGGCCCTTGTAAACCATTTCCTCGGCGCCGTCGGCCCGCCGCACCAGCCCCGCATAGCGCTTCTTGCTGCCTTCGTCGGTGCCGCGGATGGTTGGCATCAGGAAACGTCGGTAATGCACCTCGTACTGCAGTTCGAGGGCGCACTCCAGGTTCAGGGTTTCGCGCAGATGGGTTTGCCACCATTGATTGACCGTGGCCACCAGCTCGCGGCCAATGCGCGCTGCGTCTTCCTCCGCATGAGCACCTTTGAGCCAGACGAAGGTGGAGTCGGTATCGCCGTAGATCACGTCATAACCCTGGGCCTCGATCAGGGCCCGTGTCTGGCGCATGATCTGGTGGCCGCGCATGGTGATCGACGAGGCCAGGCGCGGGTCGAAGAAGCGGCAGCCGCTTGAGCCCAGCACCCCGTAGAAGGCATTCATGATGATCTTCAGCGCCTGCGACAGCGGCGCATTGCCTTCGCGCTTGGCGGCTTCCCTGCCCTGCCACACACGCTCGACGATGGCCGGAAGGCAATGCTGGCTTCGCGAGAACCGCCCCCCCCTGAAGCCTTCCACCGAGTGCTCGTCGTCGGGAAGGCGTAAACCTTCCACCAACCCTACCGGATCGATCAGGAAGGTACGAATGATCGACGGGTACAGGCTCTTGTAGTCCAGCACCAGCACCGAATCGTAAAGGCCAGGGCGTGAATCCATGACGAAGCCGCCGGGGCTGGCTTCGTCGGGGCGGCTGCCAAGGTTGGGGGCAACAAAGCCCATACGGTGCATCTGCGGTATGTACAAGTGGCAAAACGCAGCGACCGACCCGCCGCTGCGGTCTACCGCCAGGCCGGTGACCGAAGACCGCTCCAGCAGGAACTCGAGCAGGCGGGTGTGGGCAAAGATGCGCGTAACCAGCTCGCAGTCCTTGAGGTTGTATTGCGCCAGGGCGGGTTTGTCCTCGGCAAAGCGCCGGTTGATCTCGTCCATGCGCTGGTAAGGGGTGTCAATGGCCTTGCCCTCCCCGAGCAACGTCTGGGCAACGCTTTCGAGGCTGAACGACGGGAAGCTCCAGGTTGCCGAGCGTAGCGCCTCGATGCCGTCGATCAACAGCCGCCCCGGGGCATCGGCGAACACGTGGCCACCACCGGCATGGCTACGCAAGGTCATCAGCGCGGCATTACGCCCCAACGCCAGCGGCACCTGCAGCGACTTGGCGTGCTCATGCAGCAGGCGCAGGTCGAACTGGATCAGGTTCCAGCCGATGATTGCATCCGGGTCGTGCTCGGCCATCCACTGGTTGAGGCAGGCCAGCAGCGCGGTGCGGTCGGCGCAGTAGTGCAGGTCGAAATCCAGGCCGCCTGCCGTGCCGTTGGCCGGGCCGAGCATATACACCTGGCGCTGGCCACAGCCTTCAAGGGCAATGCTGTACAGCTCGCCGCGCTCGCTGGTTTCGATGTCCAGCGACACCAGGCGCAACGGCGGGCGATAACCTGGCGAGGGCTTGAGCTGGGCATCGCAGAGCACGCCCTGGGCATCAGGTTGGCCGGTGAACTGTACCGGGGCAGTGATAAAGCGCTCCATCAGGTAGCGTTCGGGTGGGCGGATATCCGCTTCGAACACCTCGACACCCGCCGTGCGCAGGCGTTGCTCCAGTTGCATCAGTTGCCGGTGCTGCCGGCAGTACAGCCCCAGCACCGGGCGCTGGTCGAAGTCCTTCAGGCGCAGTGGCCGCAGCTCGACGCCGGGCTCGTTGGCCAGCAACGCCCGCGCGTGGGCCTCATACGCCTGCGGGACGAACGCCACCGAAACCTGTGGCGCCAGGCGTAGCTGCCGTGGCCCCTGATCGGTTGCCAGCCAGAATTCCACGCAGGTGCCTTCGGGCGTGTCATGCCAATGACGGGTCAGGACAAAACCCTGCTGCAACTCCACTGCGTCGACCTCTGAAATTTCTGTAGATGGGGTGATTCTACCTTGTGCCTGGCGTGAGAGCTTTAGCGCCTGTGAGACCGAGCGCCGCCCGCGCGGCGCATCGCGAGCTGCGCTCGCTCCTACATTTGTTTCGGGCCAGTAACGCCAGTGCCAAGCGCGCGCGACCGCCTTGTTTGTACGACACACTATCGAGCCATGCGCCAAGGCGCTCGCGCGCAACTATCACAGGAATAATTGGCCCGAAACAAACGTAGGAGCGAGCGCAGCTCGCGATGCGCCGCGCGGGCGGCGCTCGGTCTCACAGGCGCCCCATACCTTATGCCTGACGCCTCGCTGTCACAAACCCGCTCCGCCGCCCGACCCAGACCAGCAGCCAAGCCATCGCAATCAACACCAGCACTACCTTGCCAAAGCCTGCGACCCCCGCCCCGCTCAGCAGCAATCCGCCAATGATCCCGCCCAGGGCAATGGCGCTGTTCCACACGGTCACCAGCATCGACTGCGCCACATCCCCGCCCTCGCCCGCCGCATCGGCACAGGCGGTCTGCAGCAGGGTCGGTGCGCCACCGTAGGTCACGCCCCACAGGGCGATGCTCAGGTACATCAACCACGACGACGCCTGCCCCACTGCCAGGGTTGCCACGGCAAAACCGGCAAGGCTCAGCAACACCAGCGTGCGCAGATGCCGGTCGACCAGCATCCCCACCAGGCCGATCCCGGCCAGCGCCGAAAGGCCGAACACCATCAGCACCGGGCCAATGTCCCCCGCCATGCCGGCCGCCGCCAGCAGCGGCACAATGTAGGTGTAGAGAATGTTGTGGCCAAGGATCCAGGTCAGGATCACCAGCAGCACGATCAACACTCCCGGCGTGCGCAGCACCTGCATGGCCGCAGGGCGCTTGCCGGCGGCATGCCCCGGGTACTCTGGCACCGAACGCAGCACCCACACCACCAGCAGCAACGCCACCAGTGTGACCAGCACAAACGTTGCGCGCCAGCCCAGCCCGGCGCCCAGCCAGGTGGCAATGGGCAGCCCGAGCGACAAGGCAATCGGCTGCCCGAGCATGGCCAACGCCATGGCCCGGCCCTGCTGCGCCACCGGCACCATGCGCCGGGCATGACCAGCGATCAGGCCCCAGGCCAAACCGGCGGCAGCGCCGGTGAAAAAGCGCAGCACCAGGGTCAGGCTGTTGGAAGTCGACAAGGCCGTCAGCCCGTTGAACAGCACAAAACCGATGATCGCCAGCAACAGGGCCCGCCGGCGATACCAGCCCTGGGTCAGGGTCACCAGCGGGATTGCCGTCAGTAACGAGCCCAAGGCGTAGGCCGTGACCCACTGCCCGGCCATGGCCTGGCTGATGTGCATGCCGTCGGCGATCTGGTCGAGCAAGCCTGCCGGCAGGTTTTCGCTGAGGATGGCGATAAAGCCGGTCATGGCGAGAGCCAGCAGCCCGCTGAGGGGCAGGCGTTCGCTGCTGGCGTCCAGCAACGGTGGGGAGGATGTCTGGGACATTGCAATTGCCTTGAGTGGGAAAACAAGACGGATAGTCTGCAAGCCAGGGCACTGCGGAAAAAGACGGTTACAATGCCGGTCACCCAGGACATCTATGTCCGCAATCAGGAATGCAGCATGGACAGCCTCAGCGGCTTCGTGGTCTTCAATCGGGTGGCCGAAACCCGCAGTTTCGTTGCCGCCGGCCAGTCGCTGGGCATCACTGCCTCGGCGGTGGGCAAACGCGTGGCGCGCCTGGAAAGCCGCCTGGGTGTGCGCCTGTTTCACCGCAGCACGCGCAGCATCACCCTCACCGCCGAGGGCACGCTGTTCCTTGAACGGAGCCGGCGCATCCTGGCCGAAATCGAGGCCACCGAGCAGGAACTGTCTCAGGCCAGCGAAACCCCGCGCGGCCGCTTGCGCGTCAGCCTGCCGCAAGTCACGGGGCTGGTGATGCCGGCGCTGGCCGAGTTCATGGCGTTGTACCCGCAGGTGGAGCTGGACCTGGACTTTTCCGACCGCATGGTGGATATCGTCGGCGAAGGCTTCGATGTGGTGATGCGCGGCGGGCAGCCGGTGGATTCACGGCTCAACGCCAAGTTCCTGGGGCACTTCCAGCACCGCCTGGTGGCCTCGCCCGAGTACCTGCGCGAACGCGGCACGCCCCTGCACCCGCGCGAGCTGGCGGCGCATACCTGCCTGCACTATCGCTTCCCCAGCAATGGCAAACTGGAAACCTGGCCGCTGCGCCAGGAGCACCCCGAACACGCCTACGACATCCCTATCTCAATGGTCTGCAACCATGTCGAGACGCGCGTCTGCTTTGCCCTGAACCACCGTGGCATCACCTGCCTGCCGGACTTCAACGTGCGTCGCGAACTGGGCAACGGCTCACTGGTCAGCGTGCTCGACAGCTTCATGGAGCGGCGTGGCAGTTTCTATCTGCTGTGGCCGTCCGGGCGGCAGATGCCGCCGAAGCTGCGGGTATTCATCGACTTCATGCTTGAGCGGGTGTTCAACCGTACAGGTAGTTGATGTCCTTGTAGGCCAGCGGTGGCACCTGGCCCAACAGGAAGTCGCGCAGCTTGTGCATTTGCCGCGCTTTCGGGCTGGCCTTGAGCCAGGTCATGTAGTACCCGTCACCGGTGGCCACGGCATGCTTGAACGGCGTGGCCAGGCGCCCGGCCTGCAGGTCGGCACTGGCCAGCACCAGGTCGACCACCGATATGCCAAGGCCTTGCTGGGCAGCCGAAATACCCTGGTCCAGGGTATCGAACACTTGCCCCTTGTCGATGCTGATCTCCAGTGCGTCCATGCGCGCCAGCCAGCGCCGCCAGTCGCGTCGGTCGGGTGACGGGTGCAGGAACTCGCACTGGGCCAGGTCGGCCAGGGCCGGTTGAGCCTGTGGCATGTAATCCGGGTGACACACCGGGACCAGCCACTCATCGAACAGCTTGAAACTCTCGATATCGGCGGGGAAACGCCCGCTGGCCAACAGAATGGCGCAGTCGTAGGGCTCGGAGTAGAAGTCCACGCTGTCAATGTCCATCCACACGCTGGACAGTTGCACGCTGCAGTTGTCCTCGGCCTTCTTGAACGCATCCAGCGCCCGCAACAGCCAGCGCATGGTGAGCGTGGACGGCGCCTTCAGGCGAAGGCCGTAGCGGTCCTGGCGCAGCAATGCGCAGGCATTTTCGATGATCTTGAAGCCGACTTTCAGCTCCTGCGCCAGCAGGCGCCCGTGCTCGGTCAGGCTCAGTTTCGGGCCACGCCGTTCGAACAGGTCGCAGCCAAACAGGGCTTCCAGGGTCTTGATGTGATGGCTGACCGCCCCCTGGGTCAGGGCCAGTTCTTCCGCCGCACGGGTAAATGAGCCATAGCGAGAGGCCACCTCAAAGGCACGCAGGGCGTGCAAGGCCTGAATCCGTTCCGACATGGCGACGTCCCGAGCATGAATAAGACTAATAGTAGGTCACAGTTCCACGCGTTTTACAACGTCGAGAGCGTCTCGGAAAATGCAGGTAAATAATAAAGATAACCAAGATCTTGCCTGCATATGACTGGAACGTTCACTTAATTAACGCCTGGGGAAATCATGTTTACGGGATATGGAAATTGCTATCGCCTGGATGCGCTAGAGCTGGCCGTTGAACATGGATGCAATACGCAACACTGGACGTTCAAAACCATAGAACACTTTCGCAGTATCCTCGCCAACCCCGACTTCCCCTGCCTGTTCGGCCGCAAGGCGGTCAACGGCGAAACCTGCCACATACTCTTCGCCCGCGCCGAGCAACTGGCCGATGACATCGCACAGGGCCTGGCCGACTATGTGTGCACCGTCGCCCCGATCACGCCCAAGCAACGCATCGGCAGCCCACTGGTGGTGTTTCTCGAAACCGCCGCCGACTACACCCTGGCCGAACAGCAGGCACTGGCCTGGAAGGTGCTGCGTGGCGTGCACGCGCGCGACCCGCACCCCTGGCCGCAGGGCATCCCCACCGACCCCGACGACAACGGCTGGTCGTTCTGCTATGCCGGCATGCCCTTGTTCATCAACATGAACTTCCCCGGCCACCAGCAGATGAAAAGCCGCAACCTGGGGCATCACATCACCTTCGTCATCAACCCACGGGCGAACTTCGACGAAGTGGCCAACGCCAACACCGAGAGCGGCAAACGTATCCGCGAGCGCATTCGCGAGCGCGTGCACCACTACAACGACGGCGTCATGCCCGACACCCTTGGCTTTTTTGGCGATACCGACAACTACGAATGGAAGCAGTACCAACTGCAGGAGACAGGTTCGCTCAACCCGTCACGCTGCCCGTTCCACGCACATGCCGCACACCCTGCGACACCCGACTTACTGATCGAGAACTGACCGTGAATACCGCACTTACCTTCACCTATGCCCTCACCGTCCTGCTGCTCATCGCCACCCCCGGCCCGGTGGTGGCACTGATCGTCAACACCGCGGCTGCCTCCGGCTCGCGCAAGGCCATGTTCACCGCGGTTGGCACCAACTGGGCCTCACTGGTGCTGATCGGCGCCGCAGCCTGGATCATCCTCACCAGCGCTGCCATCGACAAGGCATGGCTCAGCACCATGAGCCTGCTGGGTTGCCTGTTCATCGGCTACATCGCCGTAGGCACGTTGAGGGACGCCCTGCAGGCGCCGGCCCCGCAAGCGCCGAGCGAGGCGCCCAAGGCCGCGCGTGGCGGGCTGCTGCAAGGCTTCATGGTCGGTATTTCCAACCCCAAGGACATCATTTTCTTCATCGCCTTCTTCCCGCAGTTCATCCAGATCACCGAGTCGTTCGGCAAAAGCATGGTGGTGTTGTCGCTGCTGTGGGTGGCCATCGATTTCGCTGTGCTCAGCCTGTACATCTTTGCCATCGGCAAGATCGCTTCGCAGCGCAGCAACCGCTTGATCAGCCTGGCTTCGGGCGTCGCCCTGCTGCTGATCGCTGCGGGTGGCCTGCTGTACAACCTCAACGAACTGGCGGCCTGACCCTGATGCAAAGTGCCCGTTGCAACAGAAGGAAAGACCATGACAGCGACTGATACGAGCCCGTCTCCTTCACCGTTGCAACAGGACTACCAGCGCTTTCTGCTGCTGGGCAGCCGGCGTGCCCCGCACACTGTGCACGTGCATGAAACCGGCTACCGCTCCGGCACCATCAATACCGACGCCCTTGGCCTGCGCTACAGCCATTGCGCCGGCAAGCGCTTTTCGGCGGCCGAACGCGGCGGCGCTTCCCGTATCAACCTGCTGGTGGGCGGTTCCACGGCCCTGGGCATTGGCGCCAGCTCCGACGAACACACGGTGGCCTCGCACCTGTCGGCGCTCACCGGCGAAGTCTGGCTGAGCCTGGCCGGTTGCGGGCTCAATGCCAGCCAGGAGCTGCTGATGTTCCTGACTCACCAGCACCGCCTTGGCCAACTCGGCCACGTGGTGGTGCTCAGCGGCCTCAACAGCCTGGCCCACGAAGCCCTGAGCGAAGTGCTCGGCAGCCCCAACGACCCACAACACGCCAAGGCCTACCAAGCCTTTCTCAACAGTTTCAGCGAAGGCCTGCAGCCTGCTGCACCGCCCCGCCGGCAGTCATTGTGGCGGCGCATCGGCCAGGCCTTGACCACACCTGCGGTCGAAGCCCCGGTCATCTGGCCGCTGTCGCCCCCGGAAAAGCGCCTGGCCCGCGCGGCCGACAGCATTGGCCGCACCTTGCGTCAGTGGGACCGGCTGCTGGCAGACAGCCACGCTACCCTTACCTTCATCCTGCAGCCGTTGCTGCCCTGGTGTCGGGACACGCTGCCCGTTGGGGAGCAGGCCATGCTGGCCGCGCTGGAGCAACAGCCAGCCAACTTCGACCGGCTGCTGGACGGCGTATTCGACAGCCAGTTGCACTCGGCCTTTTTCCGCCGCATCAAAAGCCAGGCCGACCCGGTGCCCTGCTATGACATGAACGGCATGCTCAGCAGCTCGCCGGTGTTCGGCGCCGACCTGTTCATCGACCGCCTGCACCTGAACGACCTGGGCAACAACGCCCTTGCCAAGGTCATTACCGCCAAGCTTGGCCTGGCCCAGGAAAAACACGCTCAACGCAAGGTCACGCCGATCAAGCTCGTCTGACAGTTGCCGACTGGTCTTTCAGCCACCCCCATTGGGTGGCTAGAATAGGCCGTCGTTCCGATTTTCCAGAGGCGTACGCTTGACCGCCATTAACATCGAAGCCGTCCATACTTGCCTGGGCGCCCGTGGGGCTTGCCTGTGAGCCGCGTGCGACGCCTGCCCCCGCTGTTGATCGCCCTGATGCCGCTGGCTACGCAGGCATTGGAGGTGCGCATCGACCCTCACGCCGACCTGCTCTACCGCCAGGCCTTGCCGTTGCTGGAGCAGGCCGATAACCAGGGCGACGATGCAAGCACCTTGCGCACCTCTGTGGGCGGCGACCCCGAGCTTAGCCGCCAGGGCCAGGCCATGGCCCACACTTTGCCGACAGCGGTTGCACTGTTGAAAAAGTCGGTGGAGCTGGGCCATCCGGTCGCGCAGTACCGCCTGGCGCTGTACTACATGACTTACCTCCCCGCCGCGCAAATTCCGGAGGCCGCCTGCCCGTTGCTGGAAGCCAGCCTCAAGCAGGGCTTTGCCGCACCCGCGCCAGCGATCGCCACCTGGTGCCGCCCCTACAACGTCAGCAGCGAGTACCGTGATGCGCTGGAGGCCATCCCCAGCATGGCCACGGTGTACGCCCCCTACTACCCGCAACCGGCCACCCGCCTGGCCTGCAGCCGCAGCCGGCCAGAAGGCCTGCAAATGTTGTGGGGGCGCCAGCGCGACTACCAGGCCGAGGTGTACCGCCTGCTCGGCGACCTGGACCCACCGCACCGCCTGAGCCTGCTGCAGAAAGCCGTGGACATCAACGGCTGCGTGACGGCGCAACAGCACCTGACCCGCCACCCGTGACCCACCGCCAGACGCGGTCCCGTCTTGCTCAAAATCTAAAATTCCGCGCGATCACTGTAGGAGCAGCCTTGTGCTGCGAAGAGGCCGGTAAGGCTAGAGATTGTTTTGGACTGCAATGACCTCTTCGCAGCACAAGGCTGCTCCTACAGGGCTTGTGTTTGCCTTGAAATGGAACCCGATCAGCAAGATCGTTCAAGCCATCCCCTGCCCTGTCTGGCATGCTGATCTGCCTCGTACACGCATTGCAGCCATCATGCCCCACATCGCTCGCCAAGCCTTTCTCCACGGCGCCATCGCCATCATGCCATTGTCACTGGCCGTCGCCCCCTGGGGCCTGCTGGCCGGCTCCATGGCCATCGAGGCCAACCTCAGTGCCTGGCAGGGGCAAGGGCTATCGGCCATCGTCTTCGCCGGTGCCGCGCAACTGGTCGCCATCGGCATGCTCAAGGGCGGCGCCAACCTGGCGTCGATACTGCTCACCACCCTGCTGCTGACATCCCAGCACCTGCTGTATGGCCTGTCGATGCGCCCGGTGCTGTCCAGCCAGCCATTGCGCTGGCGGTTGGGCCTGGGCTTCCTGCTGACCGACGAGTTCTTCGCGTTGACCAGCAAGTACGACCAGCAGCAATTCAACCGCTGGTACGCCCTGGGGGTAGGCCTGACGTTCTACGTCGCCTGGAACCTGTTCACCCTGGCCGGCATCCTGCTGGGCCAGAACATTCCCCACCTGGATCAACTCGGCCTGGACTTTTCCATCGTCGCCACCTTCGTCGCCCTGATCGCACCGCTGGTGCGCAACCTGGCTACCGTGGTGTGCGTGGCCGTGTCGCTGTTCTGCTCGGTGCTGTTCAGCCACTGGCATTGGGAAGCCGCCCTGGTGGCCGCAGGCCTGCTGGGCATGAGCGCCGGGTTCATCTGCCAGAAATTTGCCGGAGCCCGCACATGACCTGGATCCTGATTTTCGCCATGGGCGCCATCGTGTTCCTCAACCGCTACGCGTTCCTTGAGCCACGCCTGCCCTTGCGCCTCAGCTCCAATGCCCGGCAGTTTCTCGGCTTTGCCGTGCCCGGCATGCTCACCGCCATCTGCGGCCCGATCATCTTCATGCCCGACCACCAGCTCAACCTGAGTCTGCTCAACCCCTACCTGCTCGGCTCGCTGGTGGCCATCGCCCTGGTGCTGTTGACCCGCAGCGTGTTGCTGAGCATGCTGGTGAGCATGTTGATCTTCTTCCTTCTGCGCAGCTGGCTGGCATGACCACGCCCCTGCGCGAGCAGACACACCTCTGGCAGGCGCCGGCCCTGGGCGACGTCGAGATGCTGCACGCGCGCTACTTCCAGCAGCGCTTCGCCCCCCATGTGCACGAAGGCTACGTCTTCACCGTAATCGAATCCGGCGCCCAGCGCTTCTGGCACCGCGGCAGCGAGCACCTGGCGCCGGTTGGCAGCATGGTGCTGATCAACCCCGACGAACTGCATACCGGCGCCACTGCCCATGAGGCGGGCTGGCGTTATCGCGGCTTCTACCCCGAGCACGAGCGGGTCACCGGTGTACTGGACGAACTGGAACTGGGCCGCCACGGCATGCCCAGCTTCAAGGAGAGCGTGATCCACGACCCGGCCCTGGCCATCGCCTTCAGCCAGCTGCATCAGCTGTCCGAAAACGGCGCCAGCGCCCTGCAGCAACAGACCGCCTGGCGCCAGGCGGTGCTGGCCCTGGTGCAACGCCACGGGCAATGCGCCGAACCCTCGGCCCCCGGCCACGAACCACTGGCCGTGGCCCGCGCCCGTGAACTGCTGGAAAGCCAGCTGGCCGACCCGCCCTCGCTCGAGGCGCTGGCCGCGGCCGTCAACCTGTCGCCCTTCCACTTCGCTCGGGTGTTTCGCCAGGCCACCGGCCTGCCGCCACATGCCTGGCTGAAACAGCGGCGCCTGGCCCGCGCCCGGGAAATGCTGAAAAGCGGCCTGGTTGCTTCAGAGGTGGCGTTCGACCTTGGTTTTGCCGACCAGAGCCATTTGAGTCGGCAGTTCAAGCAGGCGTATGGGGTGACGCCGGGGGCGTATCGGCAGGCGTGTGCCCAATCTGTGATACCCGCCTGATGCCTCACAATTCATGCTATTCACGATTGTCGCCATCAAGGGAACGTTGCTTCACGCTCCAGCGCACGGGCGCGATGAACAGCATGAGCGTCATCCAGATGAAAGTGGCCGGCCCAGCAAGGACAAAGACCAGGCTGGCAACCAGCCCTGAAACGGCATCACCAATGACAGCAGTGAAGTAGTAGAGGGAAAAATTTCTGCCAACTTCATGCTCGCTCGACAAGCACTGAATGTTGGTCACGATAGCGATATCGACAAATGCGCCAATGAAGCCGACCAGGAACAAAATCAGCAGGAACAGCCAGTTGTTGAATTGCAGTGCCACTGCCGCAGCAAAAAAGAGTGCGCCGTAAAGCACCCAGTAACGCAACACCAACCGTGCGGTTGTGCGCGGGTTGAAGCGTGTGTAAAGCACGCTACCCAGCACGGTGCCTGCCGCAAGCAGTGAGAATACGTAACCGACCGCAGCTTCAGAGGCGAAGTGTTCCAGCACCGACGCCGGAAGGATGAAGCGAATGACCGATGTGGCGAACATCGCACAGACCGTGGTACAGCCAATAACAGCAAACAAAGGCGCATTGCTCACCCTGAGCCGGCTTACACTGCGCGCCGCATCCCGGACTATGGCGCGTCCATCGAATGCCTGCCGGGCGCCCTGCCTGGCAGGCCCTAGGGTAGCAATTGAAATGGCCGACAACACCAGGCACGCCGCAAAGAACAAGAAGGTTGCTTCGCGGGACAGCAGTAACACACATGCCGAGAAAACCAGCGGCCCGATAATCGAGGCAGCATCCTCGATCACCTGAATACCGCTATTGACCGAGGCCAGCTGATCCTTTTCGACAAGGTCGGGAAAATACGCGCGAAACGTAGGTACATAAAGGCATTCGAGCGCTGTCATGACCATCGCAAGGCCGACCAGGACGGGCAATACCGGTGAGTACAGGCTGAACAAGGTAAAGAAGGCAAGTGCCAGAAGGCCCTTGGCTGCCTCTACTGTAAATAGCGTTCGTTTCTTGTCGACGTTATCCGCCAGCCAGCCCCCCAAGGGTGAAAACAGCATACTCGGCAGATAGCGAAAGAAGTACGCGATGCCAATCAAAAGCAGATCCGCCTCGGTCATGGCCACGACTGCCACCGCAAATGCAGCTTCGAAGGCAAATTCACCACATTTGGAGAAGCAATAGCCCAACGCCAGAGAACGTGTTCCGGAGTTACGACCCAACACCTGCATAAGCGTTGTATTCCTGAGTCAGAGGTAGAGATCAGCTGAATCTAGAGTTCATCTACCACTAGCTTCAACGCCAAAGTTGTAACAACACCGGCGCTGCTAACGCAGGAAAAACCAAGGCTGGGAATATTCCTACACTTACCAACTAATGACGAAAGCCAGGCGACACCTACCAAACTGCATGACAGAGCTATTCAGCACACCTCATCAAGCAGCAAAGGCTCATGCCCGAAGCAGCGTGATTGCAGCAACTTTAAACATTATGTTTACTCTTACAGACAAGTAACTCATTGTTACTTAAGCGCCGAAGTAGCCATTTTTCACCTCTCCGGCATTTCTGCAAAGGCAGCAGGAGCCCCGCCAACCCTCTGCTACACTGTCAAGGCTGAATGGAGGATCCTGCCATGTCCGAAAGAGAGCTCACCACCCTCCTGTCGCTGATGAACCAGCGCCAGGCCTGCCTGAACAGTGCCTGCAAGGAGATTGCCGACTGGATCGACCGGCAGGGCGATGTGCCCGCCGCCGGCAAGATCCGCGCCAGCCTGAAGGCACTGGAGGCCGATGAGGCCCAGGTTCGAAAGACCCTTACGTCGCTGACCCTCGATAGGCCGCTGCCGCGCTTTCGTAGCTGAAAGGCGCCGCTGAAAAAGAAAAGGGCCGCTAAACGCGGCCCTTTGGTCTGTCAGTGCTTCATGTGCATGTGGTCATGCCCACCGCCGGCCTCGGCGTTGAGCGGGCGCACTTCGGCCTGCACGTCCAGAGTTTCCTTGGCCCCTTTTGCATTTTCGATGGTAAGGGTCAGGGGCACTTTATCGCCCTCCTTCACCTGATCGTTCAGGCCCATCAGCATTACATGCAGGCCATTCGGGTCCAGGGTCACGGCCTTGCCGGCCGGCAACTCGACGGCCTTGACCTCGCGCATGCCCATCACGTCGCCGTTCATGGTCATCTCGTGCACCTGCACGGTCTTGGCCACGGGGGAAGCCACGCTTACCAGCTTGCTGTCGCTGCTGGCGGTCAGGGTCATGAAGGCACCGGTGGACTGCTGGTGCGGCACGCTGGCACGGACCCAGGCATCGCTCACGGTGGTCTGGGCCAGGGCCGGCAGGGCCAGGCCCATCAGTGCCAGGGCAGCCAGGCCGCGTTTGATCGGTTGCATCGACATTCAGCAGATCTCCATCAGGGTGACCAGGTCTTCGGCGCATTCCTTGGCATTCAGGGAATGGCCCAGGCTCAGGCGCAGGGTGCCACGCGTATCGTAGACGTAGCTGGTGGACGAGTGAGAAATGGTATAGGTGTCACCGGCCGGGACCTTCTCGTAGAACACCTTGAACTCCTTGGCCACTTCCGCGATTTCTTCGGGGGTGCCAGTGAGTGCAGTGAACGACGGGTCGAAGGCCTTGACGTAGGCATCGAGCACTTCGGGGGTGTCGCGCTCCGGGTCCAGGGTGATGAACACCACCTGGAACAGGTCGCGGTCACGACCGCGCAGCAGCTTGCGGATTTGTGCCGCGCGCGCCAGGGTGGTCGGGCAAACCGCCGGGCACTGGGTGAAGCCGAAGAAGATCATCGGCATGCTGCCGTAGAAGCTCGACAGGGTGCGCACATTGCCTTGGGGGTCCTTGAGGCGGAACTTGCGCCCAAGGATCTCGTTGCTCATGTTCTTGCCGTACTTGAACTCGAGCCCACGGGCCGGGCTGCAGCCTGCCAGCAGGCCAAGCCCGAGAACGCCCATCCCGGCAACAACCGCGCGCCGGGTAAATAGATCATTCATGAAACCATCCTTTACAGGGAAGGTGCCGGCCCTCGGGACGGGCCGGCTGAAAAACCGGGGCATTCTTGCATGACACCCAAAGCGGTTCTACCCGACGAACGCGGGTAAGGCCTGCAGCCCTTTGAATACGGGCTGCGGCCTGTTGTCGCAGGGGTTGAAACCGTAACAGTTTGTTGCTAAGAGAGCCGCCCTTACACAAGCCATGCAGGCGTGTCAGCCTTAGTAGTAGGCGTTCTCTTTCTGGGTGTGGTCAGTCACGTCACGCACGCCCTTCAGCTCCGGAATACGCTCGAGCAACGTGCGCTCGATGCCTTCCTTCAGGGTAACGTCGGCCTGGCCGCAGCCTTGGCAACCACCACCGAACTGCAGCACCGCAATGCCGTCGTCGACCACGTCCACCAGGCTGACCTGGCCACCGTGGCTGGCCAGCCCAGGGTTGATCTCGGTCTGCAGGTAGTAGTTGATGCGCTCGTTGATCGGGCTGTCTTCGTTGACCATCGGCACCTTGGCGTTCGGTGCCTTGATGGTCAGCTGGCCACCCATGCGGTCGGTGGCGTAGTCGACCAGTGCGTCTTCCAGGAACGGCACGCTGACGGCGTCCAGGTAAGCAGTGAAGCTCTTCAGACCCACGGCGGTGTCGTCAGGCTTCTCTTCGCCCGGCTTGCAATAGGCAATGCACGTCTCTGCGTACTGGGTGCCCGGCTGGGTGATGAAAATTCGAATGCCGATGCCAGGCGTGTTCTGCTTGGAAAGCAGATCGGCCAGGTAGTCATGGGCGGCGTCGGTAATGGTTATATCGCTCATGTAGGTTCCTCACAGACTTGCCGCCAAGTGTACGCCAACCGGCTCCTCGAACAAAGTCCTAGCATTTGACTCGGGAAAGCGCATATTCTGCGGCCTGCCCCCGTGGCGCCGCCAGCCAGGCCTGCAGGCGCCGGTACAGGCCGCGCTCCAGCCACTGGTAGCTGAACCACGACATTAGTCCAATGGACGGCACGCACAGGGCGAACACCAGGTACGGGTTCAGATGCAGCCGCTGGCTTGCGAACCAGCCGGCGTACAGCACCAGCACATGGACCAGGTACACCGAATACGAACAATCGCCCAAGGCCTTTAACAGCCGGTTGCCCTGGAAGAGCGGCTCCAGGGCGATAAAGGCCAGCACGATCATCGCGCTCGGCAGGCCCCAGTGCAGCAAGCGCTGGGACGCATCCAGGTGGTAGATGGCCAGGCCCGCCACCCCCAGCAGTACCAGCGGCAGCCAGCGCCCCTGGCGGATCAGGCCACGGCGGTACAACACACCCAGGCCGATGCCGAGCAGGAACTCGTAGATGATGTCGTTGTTGTAGAAGCGGCTGAGCACACCCAGCCGGCCCAGCACCTCGCTGACCAGCAACAGTGCGACGGTAACCAGCAGCAGGTGATGCCGCTGGCGTACCAGAAAGGCCAGGCCGAACAGCAGGTAGAAGAACATCTCGAAGTTAAGCGTCCACCCCACGTTCAGGGTCGGGTACAGGCCATAGCCTCCGGGGTTTTCCGCGGGGATGAATAGCATCGACAGGAACAGGTGATGCCAGGCGAATTCCTGATGCGGCATCCATTGGCTGAAGGCCAGCAGTAGCGTGGCCATCAGTGCTGTGTAGAACCAATAGGCAGGAACGATACGCAGCACCCGATTGAGCAGGAACTGGCGCGGTTCGATGGTTTTGTCGCGGGTCGACAGGTAGATGACCAGCCCGCTGATGACGAAGAAGATGTCGACACCCACGGCGCCACGGTCAGTGAGCAGTTGGCCGACAGGGCCGGTGGCATGGAAGTCGAAGAAGATCTGCATGAAATGGTGGCACACCACCACCCAGGCGGCGAACGCCCGCAGTGCCTGAAGCGAATACAGCATGAAATACCCTGCGCTTGCCGGTGTATTGAGGCCTCGGGAGCGTGAAACAGCCCCCGGACCACCCACCATTTCCGACCGCAGGGTATTCGGAAAGGTCAGCCTACCCGATCAGAGGTTCTCATAGCGGTTCATGTCCAGCACCCCCGCCTCGACCGGCGTGGTCTCCTTGATGAAGCTGTTCAGGTCATGGAAGTAGCGCCAGAACTCCGGGTGACTGCGGCGCACGCCCCAACGCATGACGATGCGCTCGAACCTGGCTGCATCGTCTTTCGCATACTCCATGTCCTCGACAAACTCCGGCACATCCTTGGTCGGAACGTTGAAGATGAAGTTGGGGTAGCTGCTGAGCACGCCCGGGTACAGGGTCAGGGTATCCAGCCCCGGCTGGTAGCGGTACGCCTCGCCCAGCAAGAACGCCACGTTGCTGTGCGCGCGGTTGCGCAGCAGGCTGTACACCTGGCGCTGGCCGCCCTGCCCTTCGATGCGCAGCATGGTCGCCTCGGGCAACTGGCTGATCACCTTCAGCCCGGCAGCCGGGCGCGACACCAGGCGGCTGAGCGACTGCTCGGCATTGCGGAACTCTTCGCTCATCTGCGGCCGTGAGCAGAATGCCCCCTGGCAGCGGTTGATCGGGTCGGACGTAGCATTCAGGCTGCCGGTGCGTTGCAACAGCTTCAAGCCAAAGTCGCGCTTCGGGTCGCGTGGGTCGAGCTTGATGCCACTCGGGGTGTCGGTGTCGATGTCTTCATAATCCATCCACATCTTCACCTTGCCGCTGTTCTGGTACCAGTCGCTGAGAATCGCCTGGCGATGGTCAGCCGGCATCAGGCGCAGGAAGTTGACCTCGGCGCCATTGCGGATCAGGTCGAAGTACAGGCGCGTCTGCAACTGGTGCGAAACGTTGCCGAACACGTCGAAGTTGACCGCCAGCTGGTAGTAGGTGCGTTCCAGCAGCGGGTAGTCGAACAGCCACACGGTCTGTGGCACGTCGCCGATCAGGCCCTTGGTGACCGAAGCGCTGTCGAAGTGGCGGAAGATGCTCAGCAGCGCGTTGTCGTTACCGGCCCACAAGGTCGACCAGCCCGGCGCCGGCATGTCGGCATAGGCGTCGCGGCGCAGCTTTTCATACTCGTTGCGCTTGTCACGGTAGGCGTGCCACAGGCTCAGCACACTGCCCACGTCATCGATCTGCCCAGGCATGGCCAGCAGCGGCGTGGCCTCGCCACGGTACTCGGCATCGGTGACGTAGCGGTCGAAGGCCGGCTCCTGGAACAGTGCCCAGAAGTTGTCGCGGATCACGTCGGTAGCGATCTGCCCGCGGCACACCGGGCCACGGATGAACGTGCGCACGAAGTACTCGGCGTTATCCAGCATGAACTGGTAGCGCGCCACTGCCGGGATGGCCTCGAAGGTTTCGAACGGGTTGGCCCGGTGACGCGGGCCGTAGCCTGGCAGTGCAGCTGCATGCCAGTCGCCAGCGTAGAACAGCTGCTTCACCCGCTTGAGCTTCTGCGGCCCCATCGGGTAGGTGATGTGCGTCTTGTGCACGATCACGCCCTGTACCGGGATCAGGCGGTAATAGAAGTCGGTGCCGGGTGGGTCATTGGGGCGACGCGTGGCAATGATGTCGGCCGGCTGGCCGCTGGGCGTGCGTGAGCGCACCCACTGGAAGAAGTGGCCTTGCTCGCCGCCGACGAAGTAGATGTGCGCCAGGAACAGATGCTCGTAAAGCCAGCGGCCGACCAGCGCCTCGGTGGAACCCGGGCGGTTGAGCAGTTCTTCCCAGTCGGCGATCTGCCTGGCTTCGGTCTCACTGGGCTTGATCGGCTGGTACTCCACCGGCGCACCGGCCGCCAGCCAGCGGCGCATGGTGTCGTATTCCTTGTCGGTCAGCCCGGTCACCGCCAGCGGCATGCCCTCCTTGGGGTGGGCACCCGCATAGGCGTCGAACTCATGGGGCAACGGGCACATGTTGTTGCGGCTCAGGCCCAGGACGATGTCCTCGGGCAGCTTGGCGTTGGGCGTGAGCGGGGTCTTGTGGCCCAGCTCCAGCATGCGCGCCATCAGCGCGGCCTGGCTGCCCTGGTTGTCGAGCACCGAGTAGAAGCCTTTCTTGCGCCATTGCTCTTCGCTGTGGGCGTCGTAGAACAGCCGCGTGGTGGGCACCGCCTTGCTGCGGTCGCCCTCGTAGACCGGGACCTTGCTGGCCCCGCGTACCGCACCTTCCGGGCTTTCCAGCTTCAGCTGGCAGGCGGCGTCGTTGCAGGCGTGGCAGGCCACGCATTTCTCGGTGAAGATCGGCTGAATGTCCCGGGTGTAGGAAATGGCCGGGCTTGACTGGGGGGCTTGCCCGAACACCGCGCCGCTGATGAGCAGGGCGAAGGCGCCGGCAAGAATACGATGCACCATGTGCGAAAAGTCCTGGTTCTTGAAAGCCATCACGATTGTTGCCTGGTCGTCCGTGGGTACTGGTAACCGTGCCCTCAACATGAGCGGTTTTCATGCAAATGGGCGATGCGCCTAAGAACCGCGCAACTTTGATATGATTCCGCACCTTCTGATATTTGCCCGACCAGGTAGTTCCTATGTCCGACCGCAGCGCTCGTCTCCAAGCACTCCAGAACGCCCTCAAAGAGCGCATCCTGATCCTCGACGGCGGCATGGGTACTATGATCCAAAGCTACCGTCTCGAGGAACACGACTATCGTGGCACGCGCTTCGCCGATTGGCCAAGCGATGTAAAGGGTAACAACGACCTGTTGCTGCTCAGCCGCCCGGACGTGATCGCGGCCATCGAAAAAGCCTACCTCGATGCCGGGGCAGATATCCTCGAAACCAACACCTTCAACGCCACGCAGATTTCCCAGGCCGACTACGGCATGGAGTCGCTGGTCTACGAGCTGAACGTGGAAGGCGCGCGCGTTGCCCGCCAGGTGGCCGATGCCAAGACCCTGGAAACGCCCGACAAGCCGCGCTTCGTCGCAGGCGTGCTCGGCCCTACCAGCCGCACCTGCTCGATTTCCCCGGACGTCAACGACCCCGGCTACCGCAACGTCACGTTCGATGAGCTGGTAGAAAACTACATCGAGGCCACCCGTGGCCTGATCGAGGGCGGCGCCGACCTGATCCTGATCGAAACCATCTTCGACACCCTCAACGCCAAGGCGGCCATTTTTGCCGTGCAGCAGGTGTTCGAAGAGGACGCTGTAGAACTGCCGATCATGATCTCCGGCACCATCACCGACGCCTCCGGCCGTACCCTGTCGGGCCAGACCACTGAAGCGTTCTGGAACTCGGTACGCCACGCCAAGCCGATTTCCGTGGGCCTGAACTGCGCCCTTGGCGCCAAGGACCTGCGCCCGTACCTGGAAGAGCTGTCGACCAAGGCCGACACCCACGTTTCCGCCCACCCCAACGCCGGCCTGCCGAACGCCTTCGGCGAGTACGACGAAACCCCGGCCGAAATGGCGGCGGTGGTCGAGGAGTTCGCTGCCAGCGGCTTCCTCAACATCATCGGCGGTTGCTGCGGTACCACCCCGGGCCACATCCAGGCCATTGCCGAAGCCGTGGGCAAATACAAGCCGCGGGAGATCCCGGAGATCGCCAAGGCCTGTCGCCTGTCGGGCCTGGAGCCGTTCACCATCGACCGCCAGTCGCTGTTCGTCAACGTGGGTGAGCGCACCAACATCACCGGTTCCGCCAAGTTCGCCCGGCTGATCCGTGAAGAGAACTACACCGAAGCCCTGGAAGTCGCCCTGCAGCAAGTCGAGGCCGGCGCCCAGGTGATCGACATCAACATGGACGAAGGGATGCTCGATTCCCAGGCGGCCATGGTCCGTTTCCTCAACATGATCGCTGGCGAGCCGGACATTTCCCGCGTGCCGATCATGATCGACTCCTCCAAGTGGGAAGTGATCGAAGCCGGCCTGAAGTGCATTCAGGGCAAAGGCATCGTCAACTCCATTTCCATGAAGGAAGGTGTCGAGCAGTTCAAGCACCACGCCCGCCTGTGCAAGCGCTACGGCGCCGCCGTGGTGGTGATGGCCTTCGACGAGGTCGGCCAGGCCGACACCGCCGCGCGCAAGAAGGAAATCTGCAAGCGCAGCTACGACATCCTGGTCAACGAAGTGGGCTTCCCGCCGGAAGACATCATCTTCGACCCGAACATCTTCGCCGTTGCCACGGGCATCGAAGAGCACAACAACTATGCCGTCGACTTCATCGAGGCCTGTGCCTATATCCGTGACCACCTGCCCCATGCGCTGACCTCGGGCGGTGTGTCCAACGTATCGTTCTCGTTCCGTGGCAACAACCCGGTGCGCGAGGCGATCCACTCGGTGTTCCTGTTCCACGCCATCCGCAACGGCCTGACCATGGGTATCGTCAACGCCGGCCAGCTGGAGATCTACGACGAGATTCCGGCCGCGCTGCGTGAAAAGGTCGAGGACGTGGTGCTCAACCGCACGCCGGAAGGTACCGATGCCCTGCTGGCCATTGCCGACGACTACAAAGGCGGCGGCGCCATCAAGGAAGTCGAAAACGAGGCCTGGCGTTCGCTGCCGGTCGGCAAGCGCCTGGAACACGCACTGGTCAAAGGCATCACCGCGCACATCGTCGAGGACACCGAGGAATGCCGCCAGCAGTGCGCGCGCCCCATCGAGGTCATCGAAGGCCCGCTGATGAGCGGCATGAACGTGGTGGGCGACCTGTTCGGTGCAGGCAAGATGTTCCTGCCCCAGGTGGTCAAGTCGGCCCGCGTGATGAAGCAGGCGGTGGCACACCTGATCCCGTTCATCGAAGCCGAAAAAGGCGACAAGCCGGAAGCCAAGGGCAAGATCCTGATGGCCACGGTAAAAGGTGACGTGCACGACATCGGCAAGAACATCGTCGGCGTGGTACTGGGCTGCAACGGTTACGACATCGTCGACCTCGGCGTGATGGTACCGGCCGAGAAAATCCTGCAAACCGCCCGCGACGAGAAGTGCGACATCATCGGTTTGTCCGGCCTGATCACCCCGTCGCTGGACGAGATGGTTCATGTTGCCCGCGAAATGCAGCGCCAGGGCTTCGAACTGCCACTGATGATCGGCGGCGCCACCACCTCCAAGGCGCACACCGCAGTCAAGATCGAACCGAAGTACAACAACGACGCGGTCATCTACGTCACCGACGCCTCGCGGGCGGTCGGCGTGGCCACCCAGTTGCTGTCAAAAGAGCTGAAGCCGGGCTTCGTCGAGAAAACCCGCCTGGAATACGTGGATGTGCGCGAGCGCACCGCCAATCGCAGCGCCCGCACCGAGCGCCTGAGCTACGACCAGGCCATCGCCGCCAAGCCGCAGTACGACTGGGCCGGCTACCAGCCAGTGGTGCCCTCCTTCACCGGCGTCAAGGTGCTGGAAGACATCGACCTGCGCACCCTGGCCGAATACATCGACTGGACCCCGTTCTTCATCTCCTGGGACCTGGCCGGCAAGTTCCCGCGCATCCTCACCGACGAAGTGGTCGGCGAGGCTGCCACCGCGCTGTACAAGGATGCCCGCGAGATGCTCGACAAGCTGATCGACGAGAAGCTGATCAGCGCCCGCGCAGTGTTCGGCTTCTGGCCGGCCAACCAGGTGGCCGATGACGACATCGAGGTGTACGGCGAGGATGGCCAGGCACTGGCCACCCTGCACCACCTGCGCCAGCAGACCATCAAGCCGGACGGCAAGCCCAACTGGTCGCTGGCCGACTTTGTCGCGCCAAAAGCCAGCGGCGTCACCGACTATGTGGGCGGGTTCATCACCACCGCCGGCATCGGTGCCGAGGAAGTGGCCAAGGCGTACCAGGACAAAGGCGACGACTACAGCTCGATCATGGTCAAGGCCCTGGCCGACCGCCTGGCCGAAGCCTGCGCCGAGTGGCTGCACGAGCAGGTGCGTAAAGAGCACTGGGGCTATGCCCGCGACGAGCACCTGGACAACGAAGCGCTGATCAAGGAGCAGTACAGCGGTATCCGCCCGGCCCCGGGCTACCCGGCCTGCCCCGACCACACCGAGAAGGAAACCCTGTTCCGCCTGCTCGACGGCACCGCCATCGGCGAAACCGGGCCAAGCGGGGTGTTCCTGACCGAACACTTTGCAATGTTCCCGGCGGCGGCGGTCAGCGGCTGGTACTTTGCCCACCCGCAGGCGCAGTACTTTGCCGTGGGCAAGGTCGACAAGGACCAGATCGAGCGCTACAGCGCGCGTAAAGGCCAGGATGTGAGCGTGAGCGAGCGCTGGCTGGCGCCGAACCTCGGGTACGACAACTAAGACCGCGTTGGCTTCTTCGCGGCGGTTCGGCGCCCCGACTTGCCCGCGAAGAAGCCAGCACAAGCAACCTCATAACCATTGCCTACACTGTCCCTGATTGCCTCTGATTCTTCAGGAGCCACCATGGACGATTCCAGCCAGGGCAAACCCCCAACCTTCTGGCAGATGCTGCACAGCATTCTCGCCGCCGCCTTCGGCGTGCAAAGCGGCAAAAACCGCGCCCGCGACTTTACCCACGGCAAAGCCAGCCATTTCATTGCGCTGGGGACGCTCTTCACCCTGATATTCATCATGGTGCTGATCGGCCTGGTGCAACTGGCCCTGCACCTTACCCGCTAGCCTGTTGCGGCCTATTCGCGGGTAAACCCGCTCCCACAGGTACAGCGCAAACCTCAAGAGCAGTGATTTACCTGTGGGAGCGGGTTTACCCGCGAATAGGCCAGTACAGGCAGAACAAAAACGCCTGCAGGACTCCATCCCGCAGGCGCTCTGGCTGCATCACGGTCTTGAAACTAAGGCTACTGGTGGCTGACCCAATACACGGCAGTGACCACCACCAGGACGATCAGGCACAGAATCGCCCAGGCATCGACGCTGCTGTCAGCTTTGCGGACCTTGGTTGAGTTTCCCATTGCATTGCCTCTTGTAGTGGTTATGGGAATGCACTTCACAACCAGCAGTTAAGACGAGCAATGCCCTTCCCTCAAGCAGGGTCTTTCAATAGTCGACCGGTGACGTCAGAAACGGGTACTGGTAGCTGGCCGGCCGCCCTTCGGCGCTGTAATGCAGAAAGTCGACGCCATAGTCGGGCCGTTCCAGCAGTTTCAGCCAGCGCCTGGCCTTGGCCTGGTCGATTGCCTGAAGTACCGGGGCACTGTGCACCCGCTGGCCATCGCGGTTCAGCGCCACCCCCTGGGCATCGTCGTGCAACATCACCATGGCCCAACCGCCAAGGGTGAAATGCCCACCCATCAGCGCGCTCAAGCGCCCATCGATGCGCGCACGCAAGGCCTCGGGCGAACTGTTGACGGCGCCGAACAGCACGTCACGCCCCGGTGTGTGCCCGGCCTCCTCGAACGCCTGCATGGCGCCAAAGGCCATCTCGTCATTGGCTGACCACACCAGGCGGGTGGCCGGGTACCGCTCCAGCAATTGCTGCGCCTGCTCGTAGGCGCGCTCGCGGCTCCAGCCGCCGTATACCACCTGGCGCAGGCGGACCTGAGGGAAGTCGGCCAGGGCGCGGCGCATGCCCTCCTCGCGCAGTTGCGAAGCCGGTGTGGTCTTGAGCCCGGCAAAGGCCACCAGGTCCACCGGGCCTGCGTCGCGAGGCAGCTGCGCGACCATCAGGTGCAGCATCTGGAAGCCCGCCTGCTCGTCGTTGCTCATCAAGGTACCCAGTGGCTCGGCATACTTGTCCGGCTGGGCCTCGATGCTGCGGACCTGGCTGGCGGTCAGGCCATTGTTGACCAGCAGCAGCTTCACCCCGGTACCCCGCGACAGACGCAGGATTTCCGGTGCAACGTACTGCTCGTTGACCAGCACCAGGTAATCCGGCCGCTGCGCCCCACTCAGGATCGCCCTGGCCTGGGTCAGCGCCAGATCGGCGCGGCGCTCGCTGTACTCCACGTGCAGCGACATGCCCAGTTCGTCCGCAGCGGCCTGCATGAAGCGGGTGTAGCTGGTCCAGAACGTCTCGGTGGACAGCCCCGGGTTGAGGAACACCACCGAGGCCGGCTGCGCATTTGCCGCCAGTGGCAGGGCAAGACACAAGCTTTGGCACAGGGCCTTGAGCATGGGGTCACATCTCTGCGAAGCAAACCCTGGATTATAAACGCCTGGCCACGGCCAGCGCACAAATGGCAGTCAGTCTCACATAGTCCATTTGGTTCTTTTCATATGCAAAAACATCACTTTAGCGCATAACCGCAACCTGATATCGTTCCCCGGCTCCGTACCGGAGTGCGCGGCCGTGCGCGCGAATAGCTGCATGCCTGAGACAGGACTTTTATGTACGTATACGACGAGTACGATCAGCGGATCATCGAGGACCGCGTCAAGCAGTTCCGTGATCAGACCCGCCGCTACCTGGCCGGTGAGCTGAGCGAAGAAGAATTCCGCCCTCTGCGCCTGCAGAACGGCCTCTACATCCAACGTTTCGCGCCGATGCTGCGTGTCGCCGTGCCGTACGGCCAGCTGAGCGCCCGCCAGGTCCGCACCCTGGCGAAGATCGCTCGCGACTACGACAAGGGCTACGCGCACATTTCCACCCGCCAGAACGTGCAGTACAACTGGCCGGCACTGGAAGACATTCCCGACATTCTCGCCGAACTGGCCACCGTGCAGATGCACGCGATCCAGACCAGCGGCAACTGCCTGCGCAACACCACCACCGACCAGTTCGCCGGTGTGGCCGCAGACGAAATCATCGACCCGCGCCCGTGGTGCGAGATCGTCCGCCAGTGGACCACCTTCCACCCGGAATTCGCCTACCTGCCGCGCAAGTTCAAGATCGCCATCAACGGCTCGCAGGAAGACCGCGCTGCCATCGAAGTGCACGACATCGGCCTGGAGCCGGTGCGCAACGCTGCTGGCGAGCTGGGCTTCCGTGTACTGGTGGGCGGCGGCCTGGGCCGTACCCCGGTGGTCGGCTCGTTCATCAATGAATTCCTGCCGTGGCAAGACCTGATCAGCTACCTGGACGCCATCCTGCGCGTGTACAACCGTTACGGTCGCCGTGACAACAAGTACAAGGCGCGGATCAAGATCCTGGTCAAGGCACTGACGCCTGAAGTGTTCGCCGAGAAGGTCGAGGCCGAAATGGTCCACCTGCGCGGCGGCAGCACCACCCTGACCGAAGACGAAGTGCAACGCGTATCGCGCCATTTCGTCGACCCGGAGTACCTGGCCCTCGACAACGTCGACTACGCCGCCCAGGACGCCGAAAACCCAGGCTTTGCCCGTTGGCGCTCGCGTAACACCCGTGCCCACAAGCGCCCTGGCTACGTCGCTGTAACCCTGTCGCTGAAGCCTACCGGCGTTGCCCCGGGCGACCTGACCGACAAGCAGCTGGACGCCGTGGCCGACCTGGCCGAGCGCTACAGCTTCGGCTTCCTGCGTACTTCGCACGAGCAGAACATCATCCTCGCCGACGTCGAGCAGCGTCAGCTGCACGCGCTGTGGCTGGAACTGCGCGAAGGCGGCTTCGCCACCCCGAACATCGGCCTGCTGACCGACATCATCTGCTGCCCGGGTGGTGACTACTGCTCGCTGGCCAACGCCAAGTCGATCCCGATCGCCGAATCCATCCAGCGCCGTTTCGACGACCTGGACTACCTGTTCGACATTGGCGAAATCGACCTGAACATCTCTGGCTGCATGAACGCCTGCGGCCACCACCACGTGGGCCACATCGGCATCCTCGGCGTGGACAAGAAGGGTGAGGAGTTCTACCAGGTGTCGCTGGGCGGCAATGCCGCGCGCGGCGCGAGCCTGGGCAAGATCCTCGGCCCGTCCTTCGCCCAGGATGCCATGGCCGATGTGATCGAGAAGCTGATCGCCGTGTACGTCGAGCAACGTACCGAGGAAGAGCGTTTCATCGACACCTACCAGCGTATCGGCATCGACCCCTTCAAGGAACGCGTCTATGCAGCGAATCATTAAGAACAACCAGATCGTCGACGAAACCTGGCACCTGCTGCCCAAGGAAACCTCGTTCGACGAGCTGACCAACTGCGACGACTACATCGTGCCGCTGCAGCTGTGGCGTGACCACGCCCACGTGCTCAAGGCCCGCGACGGCGGCCTGGGCGTGTGGCTGGACAGCGACGAAGAAGCGGAAGAAATCGGCGAAGACGTGCAGTACTTCCAGGTCATCGCACTGAACTTCCCGGCCTTCACCGACGGGCGCAGCTACTCCAATGCGCGCCTGCTGCGTGACCGCTACAAGTTCAAGGGCGAGCTGCGCGCCATCGGCGATGTACTGCGCGACCAGCTGTTCTTCATGGCCCGTTGCGGTTTCGATGCGTTCGCCATCCGTGCCGACAAGGACCCGGAAGACGCGCTGCAAAGCCTGAAGGACTTTTCGGTGACCTACCAGGCCGCCACCGACGAGCCGCTGCCGCTGTTCCGCCGCCGCTGATCGTCCCGCTGCAAAGCAAACAGCCCGCCTTTCGGCGGGCTGCTTCGTTCACAGGCCCTGGCGCTGAATCGCCTCATGACTCAGTTCAAGTAAAAGCTGCCGTTGCGCTACCTCACGCGCGGCACCGATTTGCTCCGTGTGCGTGAGATAGTCCTCGTCATTCAGCGTTTCCGATTGCTCGAACAACGTGGCCAGGCGCTGCTGGAAAGGCTCGTCCATGCGGCTGAATCGCGCGGCCTGATGCTCGTTCAGGTAGGCCTGCCAGAAGGATCGGTCTGCCAACGACCGAGCCAAGGTTTGTGGCGTTTCCTCCTGCAGAACCTCGCTGCGTGCCGAGTCCAGGTCTGCACGGTCAACCCCGCTGAAACTTGCGAACGCCAGATGGTCCGGCTGCGCAGGCAGGTCAAGGCTATCTGCCAGCTTGACGCGGTAGGTCAGGTAAACCTCGACCGGATCGCTGGAGAAGCGTTCGGCAACATGCCGGGCCGCAATTGCGTTGACCTTGTCCAGGCGGGACAACGAACGCCCCAGCCTCACCAGCGCTCGCTCCGTCTGCAAGCCATCACTGCCAGTTCCGGCTCTGGCGACCATCGCACCCACCTCCAGCTCGCTGAGCGTCAGTAGCAACTCGTCACTGCAACTGCGCGGCCGGCTGGCCTGTTCGAACAAGCGCGTACGCACCTCGGCATGCTGCTCACAGGCCTCGAGGATCTGCCATACACGCGCCCTGAGGTCACGGGGTTGGGTGTGGTATTCACGGGTGTCGCGCAGGTCCGAGATAAAGCGGAACAAATCACTTGCGCCCTCCTCCTCGCGCAGACGATTCCAGCGTATCAACCGCAGTTCGCGCTGGGCGGGGGTAAACCCCGACAACCAGGGGGCCGCGGCACTCGGGCTCGGGGATGCGTGAACCAGGGCTCGACGTTCCGGCGTCCCGGCAGCCGCTCTGGCCAATTGCAGGCGCTGGAGCGTCTCTTCAGAAATCGGATTTTCATGCAGCTCCAGGCCCTGCAGCAAACGTAGCGGGACCGCAGACAGGGCTTCTGGCAACGTCCGGATCTGATTGTCACGCAAGTCCAGCAATTCCAGGTTGCCGTGCCGGGCCAGATCAGCGGGCAAGGCGCCCATGCCCGTGTTACGCAACGAAAGCCGGCGCAACAACGGGAAGGATGCCAACGGTGGCAGCAGCCCCACAGGATTACCGTTCAGTTCAAGCCGGCGCAAGCCGGTGAGTTGGCTGAGCCGCAGGTTATCGGCACTGGAAAGTACTATCTGGTTGCCGCCAAGCTGCAGGTTTGTCAATTCGGCCAGTTGCTCGATACCTGCCGGCAGGCGTGTCAGCTGGTTGCCCCGCAGGTCCAGGTTGCGCACCTTGCTGAACCTGCCGAGGAAGCCCGCCTCAAGGGTCGACAACTGCATGTCGCGCAGGGTCAGGTGTGTGATGTGGTCGAACGCCACATTGTCAGGCAAAGCCGGCAGCTCACCCACACGGTCACCCACGATGGTCAGGTGGTAATCACCCGCCACCTCCCCTGGCGACATGCGCCGCCAGCTCGTTGTAATGCGCCTGGCAACCTTGACGCGACGCAAGCGGCGGATAATGTTCAGCCCCGGCTCATTCCGCCAGGCTTGCAATGCCTGCTTGAGGCTGGCCTTGGCCTGTAACAGTTGGCTGGCCTGGTTCCACGGCTCGATCCCCCCTCGAACCAGGTCCTGCAGGTATGGCTCCAGCTGCTCACTGGTCATCAGCGGGTATACATGATTGAAAGTGCGCCGCAGTGCCTGGCGGGTCCCCGAGAGCCGGCCACTGAGCGGGTAGCCCAGACGACCATCGAACAATCGCAACGGCGGGCGAATCCCTTGGCCCACCTGCGCCAGCCCAATCATGCGGGCTGCCGCCTCGCGGTCGGCAAGGGCATCGGTCAGCCCCCCCTGCACGAGCTTTTCGGTATCACCATTCGCCGCAGCTGGCTGGCGCAGCCCTGCACAGGCGCGATCAATCCGGCTGTCGCGTACTGCCCAACGTGCACGCTCCCCCAGGGTGAGCGGCACTCGACCTGCGTCGCTCAGGCTCTCGAGTTCGATACTGTTGGCCTGCTCGGCAATTTCCCGTGCGCAGCGGTGAGAAAGGCTGGGAAAGTCCCGCATCAGCACTTGGTCGGCAGCTTGCGGATTGGCCTGCCGCCCGTTAAATACCGCCTCGAACGCCTCGCCCCGCAGCGCCGGGAACTCATTGTGCAATTGCCAGCGCTCGATGGCATCGAGCAAACGCGCCGGCGGCGGTGCGTTCTCCAGAAGCAACCGGCGCAGCTGGCCAGCATCGTAGCCAGTCACCTGCAAGGCGACGGCTGCCGCCTCGTCGGTAACCGCCGCCGTGCGGCTGGACAGGCGGCGAACCATGTAGGCGGCGTCCTGCCAAAGCTGCGGTTGCTCGAACTCATGCACCCCTCCCCCGGCACCATTGTGCTCAAATGCCGGAACATAGGCTTGCGGCCTTGATGGGTGATGAATACGCCACGCGTCATCGTCGCCTTCGCTTACCTCATAGACCGCATCGTGCAGGCGCCTCAGCGAACGGCCATTTTCATTGGCGGCCTGCCCTGCCGTCAGGTCGACGTCATCAAACTGATAACCTGACAAGTCCGGGGCACACAGGCGCAGCTGGCCATCCGCCAGGCTGACCGGCACCATGGCATCCACCCGTGCCACGCGCTGAGCCAGCTTGCCGACTGCTGCCGCGCCAGTGGCCATTACTGCCCCCATCGCCACCGTTTCGGCCACGTTGAAAAGGTGGCCCAGTGCGGCGTCACGATCACCCAACTGCCAATCCTCGTAGCCTTCGTACACCTCGCCCGCCAGTTGCACGACCGTAAGGCCCAGCATGGCCTGGCCCAATACAGGCACGAACAGCGCTGCCAAGCCAGCCACGCTCAACCCCAGGTCAAGATAGCCCTGCAGGCGTGCGCGGCGGTCGGCGGTATCCTCATCCTCTGTGGATACCGCCAATACCCGCGCGTCATCCAGCATCTTGTGGAGCTGGGCTTCGCGCAGCGCGGCGAACACCTCGCCCTCGATTGCAAAACAGCGACCCTCCAGCTCAATTGGCAATACGGTACTGCCGTGGTTCAGCAGCGCGTTCAGAGCCGTGTAGAACGGGACGCGATCACGCTCTGCGACGAAGCGCTGGAAGTACTGGCGATACGCTTCATCACGCAAACGCATGCCAAGTGTCATGTACAGCAGCTCCCAACTGGCATGCCAACCCACCGGGGCATACAGGTCCTCGGGCAACCATGCGATAACACCAAGCAGGCGGGCGTTCTGACGCACTTCAATGACAAGTGCGCCAATGACCTTCTTGCCCAGCAGCCTCAGGGTGTGGCACTTCAACACGGTGTTGTCGTCGGGCACCGAGGATACCGGCCCCACAACGCGTTTGATTCGCTGATAGGTGTGCTCGTCGATTTCGCCCTTGATTCTGGCGACCGTTGCCGCGAGTTCCAGATTGGCGCTCAATGTCTCCTCCATGATGGCCTCGACCGCCAGCCCGGGCCTCTCTTCCCCTTCCAGCTGCGATCTCAAATGGTCTTGATAATGCCGACCGATGTCGAGGCTGCGACAGAGCTGGACAAAACCCTCCGCGTTCAATGGCAGCCGCTTACCACTTGCGCTGACCAGCTGCGACCCTGTGACGAACCAGCCTGGTCGAGTTTCATGTTCGTGGAAGTTGTGCAGTGCCGCCGAAAGCAGCGACTGGGTGCTTTCAATACGGGTCGAGGGGGATGGCAAGGTCGGCGAGATCGGCGGGTTTGGCCGTAGGGTCACCAACTTGAGCTGGGCCAGGCGCAGGTCCGTCTGCGTAATTGAATGCGCCGAAAGCGCGCTTTTGAGCAACGCCTCGGCGAAGGCATCCAGTGGCGTGATGGCCTGCAACCTTGCGTCGAGTTGGTCCTGGGCCCGTTGCTGACGCAAAGAAGCTGCGCGCAGTAATGTCAGGTGCTCGACAGAGGTGCGTTTGAGCCAACCTGGCAGTTGGCGGGCAATCAGCGCATCGATGGAGTCAGCAGGTATCACGGAAGGGGTCATGGGCAGCCTGTACGCTTGATAAAGGCCCTAGCTGACCAAGCTTTCACCCCATGCTGGCATTACTTATGTAGTGAAGGCACAGCCTGGAAACTGATTCTTGCCTACAGTTCAAATGACTTTGACGTGGCAGCCGCTTATTCGCTGCCTTGCGAACCTGCACACTGGCCGTCACATGATCCTCCCCCACTTGTCAGGAGTTACTCCATGAGCGTTCCCTCCTTCGGCCTTGGCACCTTCCGCCTCACTGGCCAAGCCGTTATCGACTCGGTCAAATCGGCCCTTGCGCTGGGCTATCGGGTCATCGATACCGCCCAGATCTACAAGAATGAAGCCGAAGTCGGCCAAGCCATCGCCGAAAGTGGCGTGCCGCGCAGCGAGCTGTTCATCACCACCAAGATCTGGGTCGACAACTACGCAGCCGACAAGCTGGTTTCCAGCCTGCGCGAAAGCCTCGCGAAACTGCGCACCGACCACGTCGACCTGCTGCTGATCCATTGGCCGGCGCCGGGTAACGGCGTGGAACTGCGCGAATACATGACTGCGCTGGCCGAAGCGAAAAAGCTGGGGCTGACCCGCCAGATCGGGGTGTCCAACTTCAACATCGAATTGACCCGCCAGGCCATCGATGTGGTCGGCAAGGGCGAAATTGCCACCAACCAGATCGAGCTCAGCCCGTACCTGCAGAACAGCAAGCTGGCCGCGTTTCTCAAGGAACAAGGCATCACCGTCACCTCATACATGACCCTGGCCTATGGCAAAGTCCTGAAAGACCCGGTACTGGCCGAAATCGCCGCCAAGCACAAGGCCACCGTCGCCCAGGTTGCGCTGGCCTGGGCCCTGCAACTGGGCTACGCGGTTATCCCCTCTTCGACCAAACGCGAAAACCTGGCCAGCAACCTGCTTGCCCGTGACCTGAAGCTGGACGCCGACGACATGGCACGCATCGCCACGCTCGAACGCAATGGCCGCGAGGTCAGCCCTGACGGCCTGGCGCCAGCCTGGGACTGATGTAACCCGCTCCTGTGTATGGGCTGCGCCTGGCATGGAATCATGCATTGTTCCACGCACTGCAATTATGAAGTGCCTGGCGCATCCATTCTCTTGTTCGGCCATCGGCGGCTAATCTGCTACACCTGAACCGACCCGAGGATTACCGCGATGTCCCGCCCACCCCTTCCGCCCTTTACCCGCGAAAGTGCCATCGAAAAGGTTCGCCTGGCCGAAGATGGCTGGAATGGCCGCGACCCGGCCAAGGTTGCACTCGCCTATACCCCTGATACGGTCTGGCGCAACCGCGCCGAGTTCCCCCGTGGGCGTGCCGAGGTCGAGGCATTCCTGACCCGTAAATGGAACCACGAACTGGAGTACCGCCTGATCAAGGAGCTGTGGGCCTTCACCGGCAACCGCATTGCCGTGCGCTACGCCTACGAGTACCACGACGACAGCGGCCAGTGGTTTCGTGCCTATGGCAACGAAAACTGGGAGTTCGCCGAGGACGGGCTGATGCAGAACCGCCATTCGAGCATCAACGAACACCCCATCAACGAGGCCGACCGCAAGTTCCGCTGGCCGCTGGGACGCCGCCCGGATGACCACCCCGGGCTCAGCGAGCTGGGCCTCTGATCAACCCAGCGGCAGCACGACCCTGGCTTGCAAACCGCCACCGGTGCGGTTGCTCAAGGTCAGGCTGCCGCCTTGCTCCAGCACGATGGCCCGTGCGGCGGGCAGCCCCAGCCCCACACCGCCCGTGTCGCGATTGCGCGAACCCTCGATGCGGTAAAACGGCACAAATACCTGCTCCAGCAGCGCCGGCGCAATGCCCGGGCCGCGGTCCTGCACGGTTATCTCGATCTGCCGGGTGCTCACCGTCAACACCACCGATGGCTCGCGACCGTACTTGGCGGCATTGTCGATCAAGTTGACCAACACCCGCTTGATACCCACCGGCCGCCCTGAATACACACAACGGGGCGGCCCGCTGAGGCCGACCTCGACACCCGCGTCCCTGAAATCGTCCACCACAGTGAGCAGCAACTCGCCCAGGTCGAACACGGTCGTCTGTTCCAGCCGCGCATCATCACGGAAGAACGCCAGCGCAGCGTCGACCATCGCCTGCATCTCGTCGACGTCCTTGAACAACTTGGCCTGGAGCTGGGCATCGTCGATGAACTCGGCGCGCAAGCGCATGCGCGTCAGCGGTGCGCGCAAGTCGTGGGAGATTGCCGCCAGCATCTGGGTTCGGTCGTTCAGGTAGTGCTTGAGCTGGGCCTGGGTGGCATTGAACGCAAGAATGGCCTGGCGCAGGTCGTGCGGGCCAAGCACCGGAATCGGTGGAGCGTTGAAGTCCTTGCCAAACCGCCGCACCCCCTCGGCAAAGCGTTCCAGCGGCTTGGCCAGATAGCGCGTGGCCAACAGTGCGACGGCCAGGCTGGAAGCCAGCATCAACAGCAGGACGATCAGGTTGCGCGGCAGCTCGTCCAGGCCCCAGCTACGGTCTGTCGCGCGAAACAGCACCCACGACTTGTCGGTCAGCTCGATCATCAAGGCATAGCCACGTTCAGAGGTGTATTCCGGCATATCGGAGGGTTCGAAAGCCTCCACCCTGGCCTCCGGGCGCTTGAGCAGCGCACGCAGGATAGGCGTGCCCTGGCGGAACTCGGCATCGACCAACGCCGGCACACCGGCCTCGTCATGCCGTTGCAGCCATCGCACGGAATAGGAGCCGTCACCTGCGGCGCTGGCGAGAGTGGCACGCTGCGCCCTGGGCGCGGCATCAAGGATGCGGGTCACCGCTGCCACTTTTTCGATCACCCCGCTCTCCAGCAGCGGTGGTTGCGCCCACACGCTCAGCAACAGGCTGAACAGCCCCTTGAGCAGCAACAGGAAAAGCATCGCCGTCAGCGTCGTCAACGCAATCCACCGGGCGATGGTGATTCTGGGCTGCGGCAGGGCTTGGCGGACCCGGGCAAACAGGCTCATCGCTTCGCGACCGTGGGGGTGAACAGGTAACCGGCGTTGCGCAGTGTACGGATCAAGGGCTCATGGCCGTTGTCGATTTCAAGCTTGCGGCGCAGCCGGCTTACTTGCACGTCAATGCTGCGGTCATAAGCGTCGTAGGCATCGCCACGGGCCATGTCCAGCAATTGCTGGCGGCTGAGCACCCGGCGCGGGTGTTCGGCAAACACCAGCAGCAGTTCGAATTCGCCATTGGACAAGGGGATCATGACGTTGTCCGGCGAGCGCAATTCGCGCCGCACCACGTCCAGCTGCCAGCCGGCAAACTCAAGGCTGCCACTGGTTTGGCCCGCCGTGCCCCCTGCTTTTTCGCCGGCCCGACGCAATACTGCCCTTACCCGCGCCAGCAGTTCGCGGGCAGCAAAGGGCTTGGTCACGTAGTCGTCAGCCCCCAGCTCCAGGCCCACGACGCGGTCGCTCAATTCGCCCATGGCCGTGAGCATGATCACCGCCACCTTGTGTTGGGCCAGCAACCGCTGGCACAACACAAGGCCGCTGTCGCCGGGCAACATCACATCGAGGATGACCAGGTCAGGCACCCGCCGATCCAGCGCCTGCCACAGCCCCTGGCCATCCCGGGCCACGTCCACTTCGTAACCATGCTGGCGAAGAAACTTCTGCAGCAGGTCAAGCACCTCGACATCATCGTCGACTATCAGCAACTGGCTCACGAAAACGCACCACAGACAAGGTAAACAAGCCGTACTTTAAGGCCACGCCCCTGCGGTCGTCATATATTTCAACCCGGAAACAAAGTGTCAGGGCCGAGACGATCCGGACATTACCGGGCAACGAACATTGCGCAGCATCGCCGCCAGTTCTTGCCAGGAATGTGCCTATGTCCCGTTCATCATCTACCTCCCGTACGGCGCGCTCTGCTGCGCTGGTGTTATCGCTGCTTGCGGCCGGGGGCTGTAGCCAACGCGCTCACGCCACCAGCGCTTGCAGTAATCTCGCCTATCAGGTCAGTGACCCGCTGGAGCCGGCCAACCGCGCCGTATTCGCCTTCAACCGCACGGTCGACGACTACCTGCTGGCCCCTGTCGCCCGGGGCTATGGCGCGCTGCCCGGCTTTGCCCGGCAAGGCGTGCACAACTTTGCCAACAACTTTGGCGAGCCCAAGGTGTTCGTCAATGACCTGCTGCAGGGTAATGGCGAGCGGGCAATGACCAGCCTCACACGTTTCATCTTCAACACCACCCTGGGTGTGGCGGGCATGGTCGATGTAGCAGGCAGAATGGGCCTGAGCCAGCACAGGTCTGACTTTGGCCAGACCTTCGGGGTTTGGGGCATCGCCAATGGTCCCATCGTCGAACTGCCACTGCTGGGTACGCACAACCTGCGTGACGCAACGGGCAGCCTGTTGAGCCTGGCGGTGGACCCGTTTGGCGACAACAGCGATACCGTCGACACCCTGGGTACCGTGGCCACTGCCGGGCACGTCGTGGACAGCCGTGCCGCCGCGCTGCCGGTGACCGACTTGCTGCAAACCTGGCCCGATTATTACCTGGCGCTGCGCGACTACACCGCGCAGCAGCGTCGCAGCCTGGTAGCAGAAGGCAAGGCCGGCAGGCCCGGAACGTGGAAAGCCGGTTGCCCGCAGGTAACCGGCCATGAATGACGCTCAGGCGGCCATGCTGCTGTTCCGCCGGCTGGAAGGCGCCGCCCGGCAACCGTTGTTGCTGCACGAACTGGAGGCGCGGGTGTCTGCCGATGGCCGTCATCTGGTCCTCAGCCGCTATCGCGAACGCTATACCGCCGAAGGTAAGCCGTACCGGCACGAGGCTCACCGCAGCGTACCGATCGCAGCATTGCTGCGCTGGATGGCGCGGCACCAATAATGAATCTGAAGGAAGCAGCGCACTGATCTGTCACCGCGATCAACTGTCTTCCACAAAAACTAAACGTTGCCGCGATCACTGTGGGAGCGGGCGTGCCCGCGAAGAACCCGGCGCGGTGGATGGCACCGGCTTCGCCGGTGTTCGCGGGCACGCCCGCTCCCACAGTCATCGCGCAAACTCTTGAATTTTGAGCAAGACAGTTGCTCCCACCAGCATCGCGTTTGGGCAACTGAGCCAGGGTGCCCGAAACGCGACAGTGGCTGCCTGTTTGGCGTGAGACAGGCAACCCAGGCACTGGCTAACCTGCTGCGGCAATGCCTTGCTCCCTTGCCACAGAAGAACCTTGCCCATGACAACTTCCACCGCCTCAGTGGCCGCCGCCACGCCCACCGACCAACCTCAGGGCTTTGTAGTCCGTATCGTCGGGGCCGCTGCATTCGCCCACCTGCTCAACGACCTGATCCAGGCCGTGCTGCCGTCGATCTACCCGATGCTCAAGAGCGATTTCGCGTTGAGCTTTGCCCAGATCGGCTGGATCGCGCTTGTCTACCAGGTGACTGCCTCTCTGCTGCAACCCTGGGTCGGCATGTACACCGACAAGCACCCGCAACCGTACCTGTTGCCGGCAGGCATGCTGGTGACACTGGGGGGCATCGCCCTGCTCGCCTTTGCCGGCAGCTATGAAATGCTGCTGGTGGCCGCTGCGGTGGTCGGCGTAGGTTCGGCAACCTTCCACCCCGAAGCTTCGCGGGTGGCCCGCATGGCCTCCGGCGGGCGCTTCGGCACCGCTCAGTCGACCTTCCAGGTTGGCGGCAATACCGGCTCCGCGCTTGGGCCGTTGCTGACCGCTGCCGTCGTCATTCCACACGGCCAGCCCGCCATTGCCTGGTTCATGCTGGCGGCAGGGCTGGCCGTGCTGGTGTTGCTGCGGGTGACAGGCTGGAGCATGCGCCACGGCCAGGCCCGGCTCAAAAGCTTTGCCGGGCAGCAGGCCCCCGGGCTGTCGCGGGGCGCCATGTGGCGCGCGGTGGCGGTGGTCGCCGTGCTGATGTTCGCCAAGTTCGTCTACATTGCCTCGTTCACCAACTACTTCACCTTCTACCTGATCGAGCATTTCGGCCTGAGCGTGCAACACAGCCAGCTGTACCTGTTCGTATTCCTCGCTGCCGTGGCACTGGGTACCTTTGCCGGTGGCCCGGTGGGCGACCGCATCGGGCGCAAGGCGGTCATCTGGGTTTCGTTTCTTGGCGTGGCGCCCTTCGCCCTTGCCCTGCCCCATGCCAACCTGGCCTGGACAGCGGTACTGGCGGTGGCCATCGGCCTGGTGATGTCATCGGCTTTCGCGGCCCTGGTAGTCTATGCCCAGGAGGCAGTGCCGGGCCGGGTCGGCCTGGTCTCGGGGGTGATGTTCGGGCTGATGTTCGGCATCAGCGGCATCGGCGCTGCCGGCCTGGGCGAGCTGGCCGACCGGCATGGCATCGAGTGGGTGTACCAGGCCATCGCTTTCCTGCCGCTGCTCGGGCTGGCGACCGCACTGCTGCCGTCAACCCGCTCACAGGCCAGGCCCAGCCGTTGCTGCTAAAGTGGCGCTGCCAGGCCGCATCTACACGAGGTCACGATGGTAAAGCCGCAGCGTGAATTGCTGGTGGAGGTCGATCAGTGGACGTGGGAAGTGGGTAGCCGTGCGACCGACTACCCCAGCGACTGGTTCATCGAGCCCCATACCCATGCCAAGCATCAACTGATCTATGCCATCAAAGGCCTGATGATCGTCGAGTCCGGTAACGAATGCTGGACGGTGCCATCCAGCCGCGGTGTATGGATGCCTTGCGGCCAGGTGCACGCCATCCGCTGTGTCGGCGATGTGAAAATGCGCAGCGTATTCGTGCGCACCGACGCGGCAGCGGGCCTGCCCCTGCAGAGCAAAGCCATCAGTATCTCGCCGCTGCTCAGCGAGCTGATCAAGGCATCGGTGGCCTTCACGGCACCGTTTGCCGAGGACTCGCGGGAAGCCCGGGTAATGCGCCTGATCCTCGACGAGATCTGCGTGCTGCCGACCTTGCCGCTGAAGCTGTCGCAGCCCAGCGACAAGCGCCTGCGGGTGATCTGCACGGCACTGCATGAGCGGCCCGACCATGACGCCACCGTGGCCGACTGGGGCCTGCAGCTGGGGGTGGACGAAAAGACCATCCAACGGTTGTTCCGCAAGGAAACCGGCATGACCTTCGGCCAGTGGCGCCAGCAGGCGCGGTTGATGCAGGCATTGGAGCGGATTGCCCTGGGCGAGCGGATCATCGATGTGGCCGGGGCGCTGGGGTATGACAGCCCCAGCGCCTTTGCCAGCATGTTCAAGCGCCAGTTCGGTACCACGCCCAGCCAGTTCTTCAAATAAACCACAGGCTACAGGTTGTCTGCTCCGGCCTCTTCGCGGGTAAACCCGCTCCCACAGGTACCGTGAAGGCTTCAGGCTTATGCGATACCTGTGGGAGCGGGTTTACCCGCGAAGAGGCCGGCACAGGCACCCTCAGTCAGCAGCCTTGGGCTCGAATACAGTCACCGCTCGCGCATCCACCGGTTTGGGCAACAGCCCCTCGCGATAAAAGGCATCGGCAATCTGCTGTTGCTCTCCCAAATTGTCCAGTTGCACCGGCTGCACGTCATAGCTGCGTCGGCCATTGGCCTGCTGCACCGTGGCGCTGTCCAGGTTGCCCCACAGCGGCCCCAGCACCCGGGCAGCTGCCGCGGGGTTGGCCTTGGTCCAGGCACCGATCTCGCGCAGCGCCTGATACACCTGCTGCAGCACTTCAGGGTGTGCCTTGGCGTAGTCGCTGCCGGCCAGGTAGTAGCGCTGGTAACTTGCCAGCCCGCTGCCATCGGCCAGGACGCGGGCGTTCTGCTGGCGCTGGGCGCTGGCCACGTAGGGGTCCCAGGTGACCCAGGCATCGACCTTGCCATTCTCGAACGCCGCCCGGCCGTCAGCAGGGATCAGGTATGCCGGGGTAATGTCCTTGAAGCTGAGGCCGGCGTTGGCCAAGGCCTGGATCAACAGGTAATGGCTGCCCGCGGCCTTGGTCACCGCCACCCGTTTGCCCTTGAGGTCGGCGAGGGTCCTGAGCGGCGAACCGGCGGGTACCAGGATGGCCTGGGCCGTGGGTGATGGCGCCTCACGGGCAAAATAGGTGAGCTTGGCACCGGCCGCCTGGGTAAACACCGGTACGGTATCGGCCACGTCCGCCGAGAGGTCGACATTGCCCAGGTTCAGCGCCTCCAGCAGTGGCAGACCGCTGGGAAACTCGTGCCAGCTGACGCGGATACCTTCGGCCTGCAGGCGCTGCTCCAGCGTGCCACGGGCCTTCAGCAGGGTGAGCAAGGTCGATGATTTCTGGTAACCGATGCGCAGGGTCTGTTCGGCGCTGGCAAGCGACGGCAGCAGGCCGCCAAGCAGCAGGCCAAGGGCCAGGTGGCGCAGGCGTTTGCGGTGCAGCATGGTGTGTCTCCAGGTCAATGTTGGGCCAGTGGCTCAGAGGCGGGCACGGTAAAGCCACTGGCAAAGGTCGGGGCCACGTCAAGGCGTTGGTTCATCAGGCCGTGGGCGTGGTAGAAGTCGGCGGTTTCCTGCTGTTCGCCGATGGTCCTCGCGTCGATGGCCTGCCAGCGCAACTGGCGCCGCTCGAACTGCAGGCGGGCGGCATCCTGCGGGAAGCCGATGATCGCAGCCAGGGTTTGCGAATAGCTGTCCAGGTGCTGGTAGGCCCACACCTGGGCGTCGGCCAGGCGGGCAAGGTAGTCCTGCAATGCGGCCTTGCGCGCCGGGTCATCCAGCGCCTTGTCGGTGGCCGCCAGGAAACTGTTGCCACTGGACAACCCACGGCCATTGACCAGCACTTTGCCCTGACCGCTCAGCTCGGCCAGCGCGGTGTAGGGTTCCCAGGTCGACCAGGCGTCCACCGAGCCGTTGGCCAGGGCGATCTTGGCGTCGACCGGGCCGAGAAAGCGGAACTCCACGTCCTTTTCGCTGAGCCCGACCTGATCCAGCGCCTTCAGCGCCAGATGATGGCCAATCGAGCCACGCCCAGTGGCAATGCGTTTGCCCTTGAGCTCGGCAGCGCTGTGCAGCGCTGCATCGGGGCGCACCAGCAGCGCCGTGCCATACGGGTCGGACTTGTCCACGGCAATGGCCTTGACCGGCGCACCGGAAGCCAGCACGAACAGCAATGGCGCATCACCGATGATGCCCGCATCGATCGCCCCGGCATTGAGTGCTTCGGCCAAAGGCGCGGCAGCGGGGAATTCAGCCCAGTGGATGTCGTAAGGCAGGTCGCGCAGGGCATCGGCTGCCTCCAGCTGGGCGCGCATATTGCCTTTCTGGTCACCGATGCGCAGGGTCAGGCGATCACTGGCAAATGCCTGTGTGGCCAGCAGTGTGGCAGTGGCGACGAGGAGCAGGCGAGATCGGAGGGACATCCGCAGTTCCTTGCAGGTTGAGGAACTGCGAATCTAGCGGGTCGCACCAAATAAATAAAAGTAATAAATGATATAAGCTAATATGCAAAATATCTCGATCACAAGCCCCTCGTGAAACGTCAGCCGGGATGCCGCTCATACGCCTGACGTGTCAGATCAAGGTACAACGCCCGCTCCGCTGCCGAGCGCTCGGCTTGCACCGCCTCGGCTGACTCGCGAAACACCTGGTCCGACATCTGCTCGCGCTGGTCGAAGATTGCCTCGAGCCGCTCATGGAACGGCCCGTTCGTGGCCTCGAACCTGTCGCCATACAGGCGCTGCAGGTATTGTTGCCAGAAGTCGCGCTCGGCCATTGAACGGCTTAACGCTTCACTGTTTTCGGCAAGCCCGACCTCAAGCCTGGCGAGCTCCAGGTCATGCTTGCTCACGCCACTGATGTCTGAATAGTTCATTGTCGGGGGCTGCCCTGGCAAGCCGAGTGCCTGTGCCAAGCCAACCCGGTAGGCCAGGTGGACCTCTACGTCGTCGATCGCCAGGTAGGGGTCGGCCATGCGCATTTGCTGGATGTGCAGACCGGCAATACGGTCGACCTGATCCAGACGGAACAGCTCCCTCCCCAACTGCAGCAGCGCCCGCATGGCATAGGCCCCTTCCAGCCCCGCAGTTCGCTGCGCCGCCAGGGTGCGTACCTCAAGGGCACTGAGGATCAACAACATCTGGTCGGCGCAGCTGCGCGGCCCGGCGGCTTGCTGAAATACCGCTTCGCGCACTTCGCCGTTCAGCTCGCAGGCCTCGATGATGCCCCACACCCGGCGGCTCATCTCATGTGACTGGCGCTGAAAATCCGCGGACCGTGAAAAGTCGGCAAAGAAGCGGAACAGGTCTTGTGCACCCTCCTCCGCAGCCAGGTTGCTCCATTGCGCCAGGCGTTGGCTGCGGTCATTGGGCGCCACGCCGTCCAGGTAACGCAGGCGCTCATCTTCAAGCGACGCCTCATGTGCACGAACTGGCAACACCGATGCTGCCGGGTTGTCCACCAGCCCATACAGTTGACGGACGGCCCGCGGCGACAGGGGGTTGCCATGCAGATGAACCCGGCCCGGGTCGCGCCTGATCAGTTGCAGCGCCGCATCGGGCAGCTCGCTGATACCGTTTTCGCGCAGATCGATCAGGGACAGCGTGGGCGATTCGAGCAGGGCCACCGGCACTTCGCGCAGCCCCGTCGTGCGCATGTTGAGCACCCGCAGGCGGTGCAGTGGGCGCACATCAGGGGCCCGCCCCAACAGGTTGCCGTGCAGGTCGAGGGCCACCAGCCGGTGCAGCGCAGAAAGACGCTGGCTGCCTTCATGTGTCAGGACGATGTGGTTTTCGGCAAGGTTCAGCTCCCCAAGCTCCACCAGTTGCTCGATGCTGGCGGGCATCGCCGTCAGCAAGTTGCCGCGCAGGTCCAGGCTGTGCACCCGACTGAAACGCTGAAGGAAAGCGGGCTCGATCTCCAACAGGCTCATGTTGCGCAAGGTCAGGCGGGCAACATGGCTGAAGTCCACGGCTTCAGGCAGCCTTGGCAGTCGCCCTACCCGCCAGCCATTGATGAGCAGCTGGTAGCTGCCATGGCCATCCCGATGCTGGCGCTGCCAGGCGCGGCGAATCACCCTGGCCACCCAGGCGCGGCGCACGTTTTGCACCGGGCCGGCAGACGCTCGCCGCCAGTCGCTCAGTGCGCTTTCCAGAAGACGCGACTGCTCGCGCAGCTGGAAGCAGTAATGCCAAGGCGTCACGCCCTGGCGGTCGGCCGAGGCGATCAACGCCTCCAGCTCGGCATCGGTGAAACTCGGAAACAAACGCCTGATCGCCCGGTGCAACGCTTCAGTGCTGCTTTCTCCCCGCCCGCTGAGCGGGTAGCCAAGGCGACCATCGCCCAAGCGCACCGGCGGGCGCACGCTGCCCCCCACGGGTGCCATGCCCAGCAAGGTGGCCAACTGGTCGCGCTGTGCGCAGGCCCGCTGTGCCAGCGCCTGTGCCAACTGTGCGGCTGATTGCCCGGCATCCCCCAGCGCCTGTCGCTGTGCATCATTCAGTTGCCACAGCAGCGCCTGCACAAGGCTGTCATGCCTGCTCGCTCCCGGTAGCGGCAAGCCCGAACCGTCCAAAGCCTGGTAACCGTAGCGCCCCTTGGCGACCACGCGTACTTCGGCTGCGGAGCGAGCGCCCATGCTGGCCAATACCACTGCCCCTGGCTCGGCTTCACGCAGCTCTATTCGCTGCGTATCGGGCCAGCTCAACCACTCAGCCAGCAACCCGAACGCCAGGCGCTCGGTGTCGGCATTGACTGCCACCGCCTGGCCAAGCCCCGCGCACGCCCGGTCCAGGCGGCTGTCCTTGAGCAACCAGCGGGCTTGCTCAGCCAAGGCCAGCGGCACCCGTTGCTGGTCAACCATGCGCTCGACCAGCAGCTCATCAGCCTGTTGCACGATTTCATTCGCGCCCCTGGCCGTCAGCCCCGGGAAATCACGCAGTAAAACCTGTTCGGCAGGTGACGGCACCCGCTGCTGTTCAAGAAAGTGCTGCTCGAACCCAGCCCCTTGCAGCCTCGGAAATTGCTCATGCAGCGCCCGACGCTGCAGGGCATCGAACAACCGTGCCGGTGCCGCCCCCTCCTCCAGATGCAAACGCCGCAACCGGTCCTCATCGTAGCCCGTGGCCAACAGCACATCGCGGGCCGCCTGCTCATCCACCTCGGCCAGACCACTGTTCAGGCGCCGCAGCAACGCTACCCCCTGCCATGCCGCGGTGTTTCCAGCTCATGCCGCCATGCGCCGTCCCCGAGGTGGCGCAGCGTTGGCGCATAGGCTCCGTCACGCTGCGGATGCTGGATGTACAGCTCACCTTGGTGAAAGTCGCCGGCTACGCGGTAAGCCGCCTGGTGCGTCCGTAAGTGAGCCTGACCCTCGACGCTGGCATACTGCCCGGTGGCAAGATGGTCATCATCCAGCGCGTAGGCCTCCAACCGTGGGTCAAGCAATTTGTACCGCCCCTGCGCCGTTTGCACGGGCGCCAGCGTGTCAACGAATGAAGCGCGGCGTAGCAGGTGCTCCGAAGCTGCTCCTGCCGCGGCAGTCAGCGCCGTTTGTGCCACGTTCACCGCCACGCTGAAAGCATGTTCCAGCGCGCTCTGCCGGTCACCCAGCTGCCAGTCGACGTAGCCCTCATAAACGTCATCCACCACTTGCAGCGCCGCGATGCCCAGAAGTGGCAGGCCGAGCCCCGGCACGTAGAAGCTCGCCAGCCCCACCAAGTCGAGGCCGAGACTTGCGTAGAAGTGCAGCCGCCGATCACGTTCGGCACTGTCCTGGATTGCAGTAGGCACAGCCAGCACCTGCGCATCGTCGAACAGGGTGTCGAGCTGGCTTGTCCTCAGGAACCGGAACAAGGGTTCGCGGATAACTTCGTAGCGCCCATCAAGCACCACGGCGGTTTGTGTCCCCCCCTGGGCCAACGCGCGGTTCAATGTCAGTGTGAAACGCTCGCGGTCGCGCTCGCTGATGAACCGCTGGAAGTACTCAGGGTAGCCGGGCAACCGAAACCGCCTGCCCAGGGTGTGAAACAGTGCTTCCCAGGACGCCTGCCAGGTCATGGCTCCGTGCGGGTCGTCAGGCAACCAGCACAACACGCCTTGCAGCTGCCCCTTGCCCAGGCCTTCGCGGTGCAGCTCGAAGGCCACAGCCCCCGTACACGCTTGCCCAGCACACGCAATGCGTTCGGGTGCATCGGCGTTACCGCGCCTTGTTCAACGCTGACCGCCGCCAGGCATTGCACCTGCGTAGCCTCATCGATGTCACCTTTGAGGGCAGCGATACGCAAAGCAGCTTCAAACGCGTGGCGCTGGCCTTGCTCGAGCAACGTCGCCACACGCTGCCCAACCTCCCCCGGCGCGGTCAACTGTGCTTTCAGGTAGGCCTGGTACTGCCCACCAAGGTCCAGCGTGCGGCAGAGGCCGGCAAAGGCCCTGGCCGTCATGGGCAGAACGCTGCCTTGCGCATCCTGCAGCCTTGATTGATCTGCGAGCCCAAGCGAACGGGTCTCGCCGTGGCTGAAATTGTGCAGTGCAGCGGCCAGCAAGCTGTGCTGCAGGGTGCGCTCGCGAACACCTGGTGGTACTTCCGGGCGGGAGCCGGGATAACGTTCGATGAAGTGTAATTTCAGCATGGCCTTGCGCACATCCAGCGTAGGCCCAAGCTGCTCGGCAAGCGCACCCTGGAGCAAGGGTGCAGCAAAGACATCCAGGGGTACCAGGCCGCCAAACAATTCCTGCAAACGTTGCTGCACGGCCTGTTGCTCACGCAAGCAGTCATGCAGCTCGGCCAGGCGGGTGGCTGTGGCTCGCGTCAGCCAGTCGGGCAACTGGCTGGCAATCAAGGTGTCGACGGAACCTGCGGGGGTTGGCATCTGGGCCTCTCCATTCTGCAAAGGCACCATCACACCCCATGGGGCAACGCCACGGCGGTAGTTATGTCTGCCCACCAAAGGCAGCGCGTACGCTGTCACCGGAAACAGCAGTGCCTGACAGACAAAACGCGCAGGAGAAAGACCGATCGCGCACCCATTCACCCGCTTCCGCAACTTGTAACATTAAGTTTCATATCGCCCCCGGACAGTAGGCAGCCCAACCCACTGCCCGAGGCCTTATCCGTGCTGCAACGTGTGCTCTGCTCCATGTCCCTGCTCACCCTTGCCATTTCCACCGCCCACGCCGCCGAAGCGCTCGACACACCGCGCCTGGCCGGCATGGACAATTTCCGCGACATCGCCGGCACCACCAGCGCCTACACCACAAGCCATGACGGCACGATGCGGGCCGGCGTGTTCTACCGCTCCAATGCCCTTACCCCGACCGCTGCCGACCTGGCCACCCTCAATGGCCTGGGCATCAGCGATGTGTACGACCTGCGCACGCCGAGCGAAATCGCCAGCACGCCCGATACCCTGCCGGACGGCGCCAGCTATACCAACATCGACATCATTGGCAGCACCACCTCGGGCGCCAACATCACCAACATTTCGTTCAGCAGCGCAGAACAGGCGCGGGCAATGATGCAGGAAACCAACCGCGCCTTCGTCAGCGACGCCGGCATGCGTGGCCAGTTCACCGTGCTGTTCAACGAGCTGGCTGCCGCCGACGGCGCCGCGCTGTTCCACTGTACCGCCGGCAAGGACCGCACCGGCTGGACGGCCGCCGTGCTGCTGAGCATCGCCGGGGTGGACGATGCCACCATCATGAGCAACTACCTGGCCACCAACGACTACACCGCTGCCCGCGTGGCGGCGACCCTGGCGGCGATGCCTGCGAGCATGGCCGCCATCTACGCGCCGTTGCTCGGGGTTGAGGCCAGCTACCTGCAGGCCGGCCTGGATGAAGTCAGCGCCGCGTACGGCAGCATGGACAACTACCTCAAGCAGGGCCTGGGCCTGAGCCAGGAAACCCTCTACGTGTTGCGCGGCAAGATGGTGCGCTATGGCTCCCTGCCCGGCGAGGCTGGCCTGCTGGGCAACGCCGCGGCCGGCGCGCAGCTGTTGCGCGAGCTGCAGGACACGTCGCTGTCAGGCAGCTACAGCGCCTACAACTACTACCTGCAATCGGCCATCGATGCGGGCACCTTGGGTGGCGTGACGTCGACCGTTGGCGGCCAGGTGCACGCGGATGCCGCCAGCTACCTGCTGCGCCAGGGCGCCATGGTGGCGCGTGCGGCTTCGCCGTTCGCCGACGCCAGCAACCTCAAGGTCGGCCAGGCGCGCCTGTGGAGCACGGCACTGGCGGGCTACCTGGGCACTGACGGCTCAGCCCACGCGGCCAGCAGCAACGAACACAGCCAAGGGTTGATGGTGGGCATGACCCAGCGTTTCTCGGAACAGCTCAGCGGCCACGCCGGCTTTGGCTACAACCGCGGCAATGTGGGCGGTGCCGGTGGCGAGGCCGATACCGACCTGACCTTCCTCAGCCTGGGCGCACGCTTTGCCCCTGGGAGCCTGGACAGCGGGCTGTTCATCGATGCCGACATCAGCGGCGGCTGGCTCGACTACTCCAGCAAGCGCGAACTGGGCGGCGGCCTGGGCACGGCCAAGGGTGACAGCCACGGCACCCTGGCGGGTGCCAGCCTGGCATTGGGTTACCGCCTGCCCACCCATGGCCTGGTGCTGGAGCCAAGCCTTGGCGTGCGGGTCAGCCGCATCGACCTGAACGGCTTCACCGAGAAAGGCAGCGAACTGGCCCTGCAGGTGGACGACCTGAAAGAAACCCGTCGCAGTGTGGTGGCCAACCTCAAGGCGTCGTTCGCGCCGATTCCCGCAGGCAGCTGGCAGTTGGTGCCGGGGGTGGAAGTGGGTTACGAGCATGCCCTGGGTGATCAGCAGGTGGACAGCCAGGGGCATCTGCTGGGGCTGGATATCGAGCAACGGGCAGCGTTCGACAACCGCGACCAGTTCACTGGCGGGGTGAACCTGATGGCCAACCTGGGTGCGTTGAGTGTCGGCGCCGAAGTGGCGGCGATGGGGGGTGGCAACAGCCACGGGGTGAGTGGCAGCCTCAAGGCCAGCTACGCATTCTAACCCTTTAACCGCTGGCACCGGCTGCGCCGGTGTTCGCGGGTGAACCCGCTCCCACACGGGCGGCGCTGACCTTGCAGACTATGATCCGGCCTGCACCCACGGGTACTGCAACATTTTTGAAGGCCGTACTGAACCTGTGGGAGCGGGTTTACCCGCGAAACCGGCGCAGCCGCTGCCAGGCTGTGTTAACCGCCGCGCCGTACTTCGGCCGGGCTTACCCCGAACGCCTGCTGGAAGTACTGGGCAAAACGCCCCGCGTTGCTGAACCCATGTCGCAAGGCCACTTCGGCCACCGACTCGCCCTCCCCGCGCGCCAGCACCTGGCGCGCACTTTCCAGCCGCACCTGCCGTTGATATCCGACAATCGAGGTCCCGGCAAAACGGCGAAAGCCATCCTGCAAGGCGCGCAGGCTGACGTTGGCCAACCCCGCCAGCTCGGTGCCACTGACCAAGCGCGCCGGGTGTTCGTGCAGGTAGGCCATCGCCAGCTTCACATGGCGCGGCGCCAACCCGGGTGCAGGGCTGCGCAGTGCATCACTGTAGTTGTGCGGCCAGGCCTCCAGCACCGCATCCACCAGCATTTCCTGCAGGCGGGCCGGCATCAGCACGCCGGTATTGATCAGCTGGTCGAACTGCGTACCGGTGGCCATTTCCAGCAACGCACGTATGCCCTGGAACACCGGCAACGCCAGGTCCACCACCGGGGCAAAACACACCGGTGCCGCCAAGGGCTGGCCTAACAACAGGGACAGGCGCTCGGCAAACAACCCGCGGCGGATCGACATGCCGCACTGGGCATGGTTTTCGGCAAAACGCACCGTGCGAATGTCCCGTTTGTCGACCGCCAGCCCCACCTGGGCACCACCAATCGATTCGCCTCGGTGATCGAAAATGATCTTGCCAGCAGTGGACAGCACGAAGGTGATCTCGTCCTGTGGCGTGGGCAGGGTGATGCTGAAATCCCCGCCATACTGCATGCGCCGCACGCTCATGCCTTCAAAGCGCCCATACACGCCGCCAATGCTGATGCCCTCGGCCAGCGGCGGCATGTCGGCATACAGGCTGCCGAACATCTGGGTGAACAAGGCACCGAAGTCATCGCTGCGCATGTCGCGGGAGCGGAGAATGAAGGGCTTGCGGGTCATGCCGGAATGCACTGTGGTTTCACCTGTGCGAAGGGGGACCCGGATGCTGCCATGAACGCATGACAACCGCGTTAATGCGCAGCAAACCTGCCAAGCCGTGTAAAGTACCCCTACAACAATGCCCGCAAAGGAGCCCGGCCCATGACCGTGACGCTGTCCCCCCTGCAGATCGACTGCGCTTTCGATTCCGGCAACATCCAGGTGCTGGACGCCAGCAACCCGGCCCAGGTGCACCTGGCCATCCGCCCGGACACCCACAGCGGCCACTACCAGTGGTTCCACTTCAAGGTCAGCGGGCTGACGCCGGGCCAGGTCCATCGCTTCAGCCTCGACAATGCCTCCGGCTCCTCGTACGAGAATGCCTGGAGCGGTTACAACGCGGTGGCCTCCTACGACCAGCAAAGCTGGTTCCGCGTGCCCAGCCAGTTCGACGGCACGGCGCTGTCGTTCGAAGTGAAAGCAGAGCAGGACCAGATCTGGTTCGCCTACTTCGAGCCCTACCCGCGCGCGCGCCACAACCAGTTGATCGAACGCGCGCAGCAGCTGCCGGGGGTGGAGTTGCTGGCCAGCGGCCGCAGCGTGCAGGGCCGCGACATTCCCCTGCTGCGTGCCGGCGATGGCGCCGCAGGCAAGCGCAAACTGTGGCTGATTGCCCAGCAGCACCCGGGCGAACACATGGCCGAGTGGTTCATGGAAGGCGTGATCGACCGCCTGCAAGCCAACGACGCGGTGATCCAGGGTTTGCTGGCCAAGGCCGACCTGTACCTGATCCCCAACATGAACCCCGACGGCGCCTTCCTCGGCCACCTGCGCACCAACTTCAAGGGCAAGGACCTCAACCGCGCCTGGCAGGACGCCAGCGTCGAGCTGACCCCGGAGGTGTTCTTCGCCCAGGCGCAGATGAAGCAGTACGGCGTGGATGCCTTCGTCGATGTGCATGGCGACGAAGAAATCCCCCATGTGTTCACCGCCGCCTGCGAGGGCAACCCGGGTTACACGCCGCGGCTGGCAAAACTCGAAGAGCAGTTCCGCAGCACCTTGTGCAGCCTGACCAAGGACTTCCAGACCGTGCATGGCTATACCCGCGACGAACCGGGCCAGGCCAACACCACGCTGGCCTGCAATGCGGTGGGGATGGCCCATGACTGCCTGTCGCTGACGCTGGAGATGCCGTTCAAGGACCATGACGACGCGCCCGATGCGGTAACCGGGTGGTCGGGGGAACGGTCGAAGGCGCTGGCCGGGGCGGTGCTGGAGACCCTGTCAAAAATGGCGGACGATTTGCGCTGAGCTTTGCCTCACACGGTCCCTGTAGGAGCGGCCTTGTGCCGCGATGGGCTGCGCAGCAGCCCCGGCAATCGGTGCTGTTTCTGCAATTTTGGGGCTGCTGCGCAGCCCATCGCGGCACAAGGCCGCTCCTACAAGGGACCGCGTCTGCGGCAGGAGTAGGGTTCTGTCAGAACTGCACATCCAGTATCACGCTGTCGGAATAGGTGGCTGCCGGCGGCGTAGCCTGGTCGGTATAGACCTTGGCGTTGTAGTTGAATATCTGGCTCCCCGTGCCTGTACCCGCACCAGGGTTGACGTCGGCATCCGTGCTGGAACGCCTGGCGGCCCCGGATGAACCCCAGCGTACCGTCCCGGCACTTTTGAAAATGTCATAGGCCAGGTAGTTGTTGGCGGCCGACTTCATTCGCCGCCGACCGTTGGCCACGTTCTGCCCGTCATTCAAGCCCACCGTGTAGCTGCTGCCCTTGGTGCACGACACACTCAGGCTCTGGCTCACTGTGCCGAACCCAGCCACCACTGGCGCGCTGGCGAAGTTGATGTCAGGCGTGGTGATCTGGCAGTCATTCGTCACTGTCAGGCTCACGGTGAGGCTCGCCGAGCCCGAGCTATTGTCACGCCCGATACAAAGCCCGCCGATGGCAATCCCTTCGCAATAGTTCCACGCCCACGCCAAGGAGAGGGTTTCCTGGTACAACCCAGCTGCAACGTTACTGCCAATCTGCGTGCGGATATACAGCGGCACCGCCTTGGGCGTGCCGTTGAGCAGGCCGAGCAGGTCGAGAATACCGGTGCGACCAAACTCGAAAGCCACATTTCGGGTAATCGGGAAGTTGGTGGTGGAATCGGCATACAGGGTGTAAGGGATAACATCACCGGTAGGCCCTACCAATCCGCCAGTGGCCGGGGTCACGGTCAGCTTGAACGAGTCGCCGCTGCTGAGCACGCTCAGCACCGTCCCGTTGCACTGCAAGCCCGCGTTGGTGGTAGAGGCCGCCTGGCTCGCGAGCCGCACCTGGGTCGAATTGACAGCGCCGAACAGCACCGGCAGTGTCGACACTATCGTGCACTTGGCCAAGGCCGAACCGGCCCACAGTAGCAAGGCAACGGCGGACAACACGCGCCAACCAGCCTTCATCTGCATACCAACGGGCCAATCAGGGGGATCGAACCTTCGGCCTTGGGCAGGTCGAAGGCCACCTGACAATGTCCACCGCCTTCAACCTCAACCTGCAGGCTGTTATGCGGCGAGAGGTTCTCCAGATACACCAGACCATCCCAACCGACTACCGCCTGGCTGCCGCTTTCAGCATGCGTAACGCGGCTCCCCAGCTTGAGCGCCTGCTGGTCGCTGTCGACCAGTTCGACACTGGCCGCCATCACACGCTTGAGCGGGAACTCCAGCAGGTAGCCACTGCCCCGACGTACCGCCACACGCTGCTCGACGTTCGGCGCGAGGACATCCGGTGGCAGGTCCATGGGGTCGATTTCATATTTGCCACGGTAGTAACCACTGCTGTACGGCACCAGCAAATGCCCCTTGGCATCCGTGCGGCCGACCTCCTGGTTTTCGTAGCGCACCGGCACATCGGCGTAGCCTGCGGTACTGACCACCACGAAGGCATCGTCGATGCGATTGGCGGCGAATACGCCGGCATCCATCCACACCAGCGAGCCACTGGCGTCGGCCCAGCGGGTCATCGCGCCGCTGCTGCCATACACACCGGCCTGCAACTGCACCGACTGCAAGCGCCAAGTGACGTCGGCCTGGCGGTAGGCATCACGGTCGCTGCCTGCGGCATAGCCCAGGTTGTAACCGACGCCGACTCCCGCCGGCACTGCATGGCTGTAGTTGACCCTTTGCAGGCTCTCGCCTTCCTTGCTGCGCTCCATGCCCAGGGCCAGGGTGCCGTGCAGGTCGAACGGGATCACCAGTTGCGCCTGCACTGCCCATTGGCTGTCACCGACCTCACGGTTGGCTGACAGGTACATACTGCTGCTGCCCCACAGCGGCCTGCTGTAACTCAGGTTGACCAGCCGGGTACGCGTGCCATCGCCGGCGCGCACGTCGAAATAGCCGGCGCCGATGCTGCCGTATTCGTTCAGGTTGAGGCTGAGGGTGACCTGTTCACTGCTTTTGCTCAGTTGCATGTCCGGGGAATCGACCCGGGTCAGGTCGGCGTAGTCGCCGTGGCGTTGCAGGCGCTGGTAACTGAAGCCGATGCGCTGGCTGTTGTACTGGTAACCCAGGGCGACCTGGTGGCCCTTGTCACCGTCGAACCGGCTTTGCGCAAGGGCGGCATTGAGCACGCCGAAGTTGCCCAGGCGCATGTTGCCGCCCAAGCCGCCAAGCATCAGCGATTCGGCAGTTTCGGCGTGGGTTTCCAGGGTGAAGATGTCGCTGACGCCATAGCGCAGGCTGCCCGAAGCAACACCCGTTCCATAGCTGAAATCGCGCACGGCGTAATCACGGCGCAGGCTACCGGCGGCCACCGAGTAGTCCGACAGGCCCTTCTGCAACAGGCTGCTGGTGACATAGAACGGCAAGGTAGTCGACACCTGCCGGCCAAGGGCATCCGTGGTAACCACCACTGCCTCGCCGGCACCGTTGATGAACGGCACGTTGGTCAGGGTGTAAGGCCCTGGCTGCAGCTCGGTGGTGCTGGACTTGAAACCGTTGATGAACAGGTCGAGCGAGGTCGGCACCGCGGCTTCGCCGGCGAACGCCGGCAACGGGTAAGTGACCAGGTCAGGGCGTGCTGCGAAGTCGCGTGACACTTGCAGGCCGCCCACCCGCACCGAACTGCTCCAGGGCAAGGCACCGGTCACGAAGTCACCCGCTTCGTAGGTGAGCAGGCGCTGCTCGTCGGTGAAGCGCCAGGTGGTGTCGTAACGCATGAAGCCCTGGCGGGTATCGTCCCCCTGTGCGCCATTGAATGACTGGCGCCATTGCCCGGTACTGGAGAAGGTCCCCCAACTGTCGAACAGGCGCAGCTCGTTCCAGGCGGCCAGGTAGGTGCCGCCCTCATCGGTGTCGTTCAGATACAGGTCGTAGTTGAACAAGGCGCCGAAACTGCTGCGCGCATCGCTGGCCGGGTACAGGTTGCGGTCGCCCACTTGCTGGTCTGGCAACCAGGCCGGCGGCACCTGCAGCAGCAGGCGCTGGTTCTGGCTGTCGTAGTCGGTGTGCAGCCCCGCGATGCTGTCCAGGGCCACCTCGCCCTGGGGGTTGCCCGGCAACGAGATACCGGCGGCCCGCAGTACCTCGCTGCCCAGGTACAACTGCCCGGCCCGCTGCTGCACCGGTACCAGTTCAGCCCTGGGCATCTGGTTCACCACCAGGTCGAGGTACAGGATGGCGTCGGCGATGGCGGACATCTCCGTGGGCGGCGGGGGCAGGTCGTCGGCCAGCGCCAGCCCGGGGCTGACCATGGCCAGCCCCAGGCACCAGCGGCGCGTCGTCGCCGAAAGCCATTTCACACACGGTTTCCAACCATTGCCGGGTCCTCCCTGGCCCCTGCACTGCATTCAGTCGTTGGCTCATTGGCCTTGGCGGATGGCGTCCGCCGCGCTCTGGCCGTTGACCCTGCCCTTCAGCACGCTGCCGCTGGTGGACGCCAGGGGGGCAGGCCAGCGCATGCTCGCGCCCGGCAGCACATAGCCCAACAGGCCTTCGGCCAGTGGCTTGCTCTGGCTGCCTTGCTGCACCACCACATCGGTCAGCCGCGCATGCACGGGGCCGGTGTTACGCAGTTCAACGTAAGGTTTGCCCTGCACCATCACCGGCCGCCAGCTGAGCTGCGGCTTGCCCACGCCTTCGGCATTGCGTTTGCCTTCAGGGTCGGCCTTGCCCCACAGTCCTTCGCCATAGACGAACAGCGGCACCGAATAACGCATCTGCAAACGGATGGCCGCAGTCGCGCCGGGCTCGGCCTTTTCGACCGGGATGGCGGGCGGGATCTCGTCGATGATGATGCGGTAGCTCTGTTCCTGGCCGGCAGGTGAAGGGCCGGTACGGGTCAGGCGGATCAGCTGCTTCTGCCCGGGGGCGATGTTGGCGACCGGCGGGCTGCCGATGATCTCGCGCTGCGCCTGGAACTGTTCCTGGTAATCACCCTGGCGCCAGGCGAATACCCGTACCTGCAAATTGGCCGGCTCAGTGCCACGGTTTTCCAGCCACAGTGCACCGGCCTTCTGGTCGGCCTCCAGCACCGGGTCGATCGGCCAGATCAGCACCGAGGTGGCCGCCCCGGCCGGCAGGCTTGCCAGCCACAACAATCCGATCAATCCACGCGCCCACTTCGCGCCTGCCCGCATGCAGCTCTCCTTAGACACTTGTCGTTGGTGCGCTGGCGTTTACCAGGTCACCGTCACTTGCACCACATCGGTGTAGGTCCCTGCCGGCAGCACGCCGGTCAGCTGGACCCGCCCGTAGACCGGCAGCTTGATCGCCGTCGGGTCGGAATAGGTCACGGCCACGCTCTGGCCGATTCCCAGGGCCTGGCTGTAGGCCGCGTCCCGGTACAACTGGTAAGCCAGCACTTGCGTGCCGCTGGTGCGTTTCAGGTTGCGCGTGCCACTGGCACTGTTCTGCCCGCCGTCCACGCTCATGCTCATGGCCACGCCCGGCGTGCACTGGAAGGTCACTGTCGTGCCGCCCAGCGAGGTGCTGAGCAACGCTTTGGACAGTGCCGACTGCGAGCCATAATCGAGCGTGCCGTAACTGGTAACACCGCCCCCCACCAGGCACCCGGCGACAATCTGTGCCGTTACCGTGAAGGTGCTGGTGGTCACCGCCCCCAACGGGGCGGCCAACAGCAGGCCGATTCCGGTCAGGCCACCTGCCAGCCAGCCGCGCATGGGTCAGAACGACAGCTCGACCGAGATCGTGTCGCTGTAGACCCCTGCGGGCAGGCCCGCCTTGCCCACGGCCTTGCCGTACAGGTTGACGGTCTGGGCCACGCCAGTACTGGTCGGCAGGGTGATGGTGCCGTCGACGGCCAGCAACGTCGTACGCCCGGTGTCTGTATAGAGGTCATACGGCACAAAATTGCCGGAACCGTCGGCGAGCGCACGCGTGCCACCGCTCGACTGGCCGTCATGCAGGCCTGCACGCACCTTGATCACAGGCACCGTACCCGCCGAGCACAGGACGCTCATGGCACCACCCCCGCCGCCCAGCACCTGGGCATTGGCGGTGACGAACAAGGCATCCTGGGTACCGAAGTTCAAGGCACCGAAGTTGAGCCCCGAGGTGCCCGAACTACCATTTACCTGGCACGCCGAAATCAGCGTCAGGGTCGAGTTGATGCTGCCGGTCACCGTGGCGGCCTGGGCCTGGGAACCCAAGGCCAGGCCAAGGCCTGCGAGGATGCAGCATGAAAGGTTCGTTCGCATCGGAGTCTCCTTGCGTGGTTACCAGTCCAGGGTCACTCTGAGGGTGTCGCGGTACAGCCCGGCCGGCAGTGCGCGCGGTTGCGCCACTACCACACCGTAAATGGGGATCGGTACTTGCCTGCTGCTGTTGATGGTGAAGGCTCGCGCCTGGCCGATGACGTAGCGGCTGTTGCCACCCGGGTCGACTGCCAGTTGATAAGGGATCAGCTCACGGCCGTTGCTCAGCCGGCGCACGCCGTCGTCGCCATTCAAACCGCCATTGATCCGCACATTGAACGCCCTTACTTCGGGCGTGCAGCTGATCTGCAAGCTACCCTCGCCGCCCGCTTCGTCAACCCGGCTGCGCAGCGGCTGGTCCCAGTTCGGACCGCGCTCGCCAAAGTCCAGTACACCCGGGTTGCCCAGCACGGCCGGTTGCGTGTCGTTACTGCTGATCTGGCAGGCCGCGCTGATCACCAGCCGCGCCTGGATGAAGCCGGTGGTGCTGCCATGCGCCTCACCACCAGGGACCAGCAGCGGGCCCAGGGTAAGCAACAGGATCGAAGTGCGGTTCATGGCATGGCGTCCTTGTGCATGGTGGCATCCCTACCAGGTGACCGTGACTTTGAGCAGGTCGGCGTACACCCCTGCATCCGGTACCCAGGCCAGTTTGTCGATGCGTGCGTACAACGGCAGCTCGACCGAGCCGCTGCTCGGTACCCGCGCCGACTGGGCCACCCCTACCGCCAGAGGCTCACGCCAGGCAGCGTCGCGGTACAAGCGATAAGGGATGGGCCGAGCCGTGTGGTCGTCGCTGGCCAGGAAACGCAGCTCGCCGACGCCGCCGTGCTGGCCGCCATCGACGCGCACCTGATAGGGGGTGTCCGGGTTGCACTCAAGGCGCGGCGGGCGCTGGCTCAGCAGTACGCCGCTCAGCGGCGCACCAGGGCCGTCCAGGCGTGCCGTGCTGCCCAGGTCAATCCGTCCCAGGGCCTGGGCTCCCGCGTCACGCGTCTGGTTGACCAGCATGCACCCACGCTGCACCAGCACCCGCACTTCCACGAGAAAATCCGTTGCCACGGTACTGCCGCTGAACAACAGGCCCAACAACGCGGCCACCAAGCGCTCCGTCACCTTATTATCCTTGTCGAAACGTCCTGAACAGAGCGTAGCAGCGAGGCCGCGCAACGGGGGCGGCATCCAGCCGTTTTTTTGGATTAGCGATAAAGCGATAGCGCCCCTTCAAAAAAAGCCGGAACGGCACAGAACCCCAGGCCATCCCCGGGCCTCCAATGGCCGAGAGCCGGTAAATGTGCCTGATTTCTGTTAGGGTGAACCAAACAAATCCTGTGCCAGGCACCTCTGCCGTACATGGACGGACATGACAGGAGCGTTTTCATTGATGACTGCAGACAACACGCTGGCAGAAGCCATGGAGCGCTGTGCCCGGGAGCCGATCCACGTGCCAAGCAGCATTCAGCCCCACGGCTTTCTGCTGGTGCTGGATGCCACCGACCTGTGCGTGCTGCAGGCCAGTGAAAACGTCGAGCACTGGCTGGGCTTGCCGGCCCGTGAACTGATCGGTTGCCCCTTCGCCAACCTGGTCAGCGACGGCTTTGACCTGCACGCGCAGCTCAAACGGCTGCCGGAAGATGAAGTCTTCCCATTCCACATCGGCGACGTGCGCTTGCGTCAAGGTGCGCCTTACAGCACCCCGCTGCATTTGCTGGTGCACGGCCACGACGAAGTGCTGGTTGCCGAATTCGAACCCCCTCGTCTGTCGCCGGAACTGGCCGGGCAAGGCGACTATTACCCGCTGGTGCGCAGCTTTGTCGGCAGCCTGCAACTGGCCAGCAGCCTCGAAGACCTGCTGCAGCAAACGGTGCTCCAGCTCAAGCGCATTACCGGTTTTGGCCGGGTCAAGGCGTATCGTTTCGATGCCGAGGGCAACGGCCAGGTGCTGGCCGAGGCGGCCGACCCAGGCTACCCCGGTTACCTGGGCCTGTGCTTCCCGGCTGCTGACATCCCGCGCCAGGCGCGAGAGCTGTACCGGGTCAACCGCATCCGCGTGATCGAGGATGCCAACTACCAGCCCTCGCCCCTGCTGCCGGCCATCAACCCGCGCACCGACAAGGCATTGGACATGAGTTTTGCCGCGCTGCGCAGTGTGTCGCCGGTGCACCTGCAGTACATGCGCAACATGGGCACGCTGGCCTCAATGTCGCTGTCGATCGTGGTCGACGGCGAGCTGTGGGGGCTGATTTCCTGCCACCACCAACAGCCGCGTGCGGTGGACCTGCGTACCCGCACGGCCTGCGAATTGCTGGCCAGTGTGCTGTCGCTGCAGATCGAATCCCGCGAGTCCCATGCCAGCACGCGCAAGCTGCTGGCGTTGCGCCAACACATCGTGCGCATGATCTCGTCCATGGCCGACCACGACAGCGTCAGTGACGGCCTGCGCGACCTGCCCCAGGTGTTGCTGGCCTTTGCCGGCGCCCAGGGCGCCGCCGTCATCTCGGCCGAACGCTGTGACCTGATCGGCCAGACCCCGCCTGAAGCCCAGGTGACTGCGCTGGTGCACTGGCTTGGCCAGCGCGGCGAAGACACTGTATTCCACAGTGACAACGTGCGCCGCGACATCACGGACTTGCCTGAACTGGCCAATCACGCCGGTGGTGTGCTGGCGGTGGCCATCTCGCAGATCCACTCGCACTACCTGCTGTGGTTCCGGCCCGAGCAAGTGCGCACGGTGAACTGGGCGGGCCAGCCGACCAAACGGGTCGGGCCGCAGGGCAACCTCGACCCACGGCACAGTTTCGAACGCTGGCAGGAAGAGCTGCGCGGCTACAGCGAGCCTTGGGACCCGCTGGTGATCGAGGGCGTGCTGGAACTGCGCACCGCCGTACTTGGCATAGTCCTGCGCAAAGCCGAAGAACTGGCACAGCTGGCGGGTGACTTGCGCCGTTCGAACAAGGAACTTGAAGCGTTTTCCTACAGTGTTTCCCACGACCTGCGCGCGCCCCTGCGGCACATCGCCGGCTACACCGAGCTGCTGGGTGAAATGGAAGGCCAGGGCCTGAGCGAGCGCGGCAAGCGCTTCCTGCAGCATATCGGTGAAGCGGCGCACTTTGCCGGCAGCCTGGTCGACAACCTGCTCAACTTCTCGCAGATGGGCCGCTCGGCCTTGCGCCTGTCCGACGTCGACCTGAACGCGTTGGTGGAGGCCATTCGCAGCGAACTGGCCCCCGATTACGAAGGCCGCGCAATCGTTTGGGACATCGCCCCGCTGCCCAAGGTGATCGGCGACCCGGCGTTCATCAACATGGCATTGCACAACCTGATCGCCAATGCCATCAAGTACACACGCGGCCGTACCCCTGCACACATCGGGATCAGTGCCGTGGAGCATCCTGGCGAAACCGAGGTCTGCATCCGCGACAATGGCGTGGGCTTCGACATGGCCTATGCCAACAAGCTGTTCGGCGTTTTCCAGCGCCTGCATCGCATGGAAGATTTCGAGGGCACAGGGATAGGCCTGGCAAGCGTGCGCCGCATCATCGAGCGCCATGACGGCCGGGTCTGGGCTGAAGGCCAGGTCGACCAGGGCGCCAGCTTCCACTTCACCCTCCCCCGAAACACTGCTACCTGAGGCACCGCTACCATCATGCTCAAACCCATCCTGCTGGTCGAAGACAACCCCCGGGACCTGGAACTGACCCTGCTGGCCCTGGAGCGCAGCCAGTTGGCCAACGAAGTCATCGTGCTGCGCGACGGCGCCGAGGCACTTGACTACCTGCTGCGCCGCAACACCTATGCCGACCGCGACGACGGCAACCCCGCCGTCTTGCTGCTGGACCTGAAACTGCCCAAGGTCGACGGCCTGGAAGTGCTCAAGGCAGTGCGCACCACCGCCGAACTGCGCAGCATCCCCACGGTGATGCTGACCTCCTCGCGGGAGGAGCCCGACCTGTTGCGCGCCTATGAACTCGGGGTCAATGCCTACGTGGTCAAGCCGGTGGAATTCAAGGAATTCGTCGCCGCCATCTCTGACCTCGGGGTATTCTGGGCAGTGCTTAACGAACCGCCACCCGGCTCACTGCGGCTGAATCGTCGCGGTAGCAACTGAGGCCGCCGCAACGATGCAGCAAACGCCGTTGAAACTACTGATGGTCGAAGACAGCTCGATGGATGCCGAGCTGACGCTGATGCGCCTTGAGCGCAGCGGGCTGCACGTGCAGTCACAACTGGTGTTCGACCATGTGGGTGTCGAACATGCCCTGCACCACGCCCGCTACGACCTGATCCTGTGCGACTGCGTGCTGCCGGGGTCGTCTGGCACCGAGGTGCTGGCCATCGCCCAACGCCTGGCACCCGACACCCCGTTCATCTTCCTGTCCGGCATCTACGGTGAAGAGCACGCGGTGGAAATGATCCGCCTGGGCGCCACCGACTATGTGCTGAAGAAGAACCTGCCGCTGCTGCCCAAGGCTGTGCGCCGGGCACTGACCGAGGTGCATGAACGCCAGCGCCGGCGCCGCGCGGAAGAGGCCCTGGCGGACGTCGAGGCACGTGCACGTATCGCCATCGACGCTGCCGGCATGGGCACCTGGGACCTGCGCCCGCAAGAAGGCCTGTTGCTGTGGGATGACCGCTGCAAGACCTTGTTCGGCCTGCCCACCAGCACTGAAATGAGCCTGGCTGTGTTCTATGCCGGCATCTACCCCGACGACGTGCCGCTGGTGCGTGAGGCGGTGGAGCACGCCATGCGCCCGGAAAGCGGTGGCCACTACCGGGTCGAGTTCCGTATCGCCCAGCCCAATGGCCTGGAGCCGCGCTGGTTGCTCAGCAGCGGCCAGAGCCAGTTCGTCGATGACCAGTGCGTACGCTTTTCCGGCGTGCTGCAGGACATCCACACGCAACGCCTGGCCACCCAGGCGCTGCGTCAGCTCAACGAGATGCTGGGGGAAAGGGTTGAACGCCGGACCCGCGAGCGGGACCGCGCCTGGGAGCTGTCGCAAGACCTGCTGGCCGTGCTGAACAAGGACCTGACCCCCGTCGCACTCAACCCTGCCTGGGAGGCCAGCCTGGGCTTCTCCCGCGAGCGCCTGAGCAAGTCGTCGTTGCTGCATCTGCTGCCCGAGGCCGACCAGGAATTGTTGCTGACCGAACTGGCCGCCCTCGCCCATGGCCGTACCAGCGCACGTTTCGTAGGGCGAATTATGCATGCTGGCGGCCAGCAGCGCTGGCTGTCGTGGGTGGTGGTGCCGGAGGACACCCTGCTGTACGTGGTTGCACGCGACATCACCAGCGAGCGTGAAGCCGCCTTGGGCCTGGCAGAAGCCAACGCCCGGCTGCGCGAGCAGATCAACGAACGCGAGCGCATCGAGGCTGCGCTGCAGCAGATGCAGCGGCTCGAAGCAGTCGGTCAACTGACCGCTGGCGTGGCCCACGACTTCAACAACCTGCTGACGGTGATCCTCACCGGTGCCAGCTTCCTTGAACGCGACCTGGCCAAGGCCAACCTGGACAAGGCCCGCACGCGCGTCACGCATATCCGCGAAGCCGGCGAGCGTGGCGCCAAGCTGACCTCGCAGCTGCTGGCATTTTCCCGCCGCCAGCGCCTGGAGCCGGTAGCGCTCAACCTCAACCAGACCCTGGCCGGCCTGGAAGAGCTGTTGCGCCGCACCCTGGGTGGCAACGTCTCGGTGCGCCTGGACCTGGACCGGGCCCTGTGGCAGGCACTGACCGACCCCACCCAGACCGAGATGATCATCCTCAACCTGGCGATCAACGCCCGCGATGCCATGCCTGACGGCGGCCAGCTGACGCTGACCACCCGCAACACCCGCATCGACAACCGCCCGCAACGCCCGGAAGACCCGGACCCGGGCGAGTACGTGATGCTGAGCATCCGCGATACCGGCTGCGGTATGAGCGAAGACGTGCTGGCCAAGGTGTTCGAGCCGTTCTTTACCACCAAGGACATCGGCAAGGGCTCGGGCCTGGGCCTGGCCCAGGTGTTCGGCTTCGCCAAGCAGTCCGGGGGTGGTGTACGCATCGACACCACACCGGGCCGCGGCACGCAGGTGGCGGTGTACCTGCCCGCCGTCAAGGACCAGATCGTGAGCGAGCCGGTGATCCCGACGCTCGGCCAGCCGGTCAGCGACAGCGGCCGCAACCGCACGGTGCTGCTGGTGGATGATGACCATCTGGTGCGTGACATGCTTGGCGATGTGTTGCGCCAATATGGCTACCAGGTGCGTCAGGCGCACAGCGGCGAGCAGGCATTGGCCTTGCTGGACGACGAGATCGACCTGTTGCTTACCGATTTCGCCATGCCCGAGTTCAACGGCGCGCAACTGGCGCTGGCGGCACGCGAACGGTACCCGCGCCTGCCGGTGGTGTTCCTGACTGGCTATGCCGAGTTGCAGGGGCTGGAGTTGCCGAGCAGCGTGGTGGTTCAGAAGCCGGCGCAAGCGGATGAACTGGCCAGGGTGCTGAACGAGCTGCTGGGCATTACAGGTTAATTCGGGAAAGCACAAACCTTTGTAGGAGCGGCCTTGTGTCGCGATCGGGCTGCGAAGCAGCCCCGGCAATCTGTGCTGTCTCTGCAATCTTGGGGCTGCTGCGCAGCCCGATCGCGACACAAGGCCGCTCCTACAAGGGATCGCGCTAGGAATTGAAATCACGGAAACGACAAAACCCAGGGCTTTTAAGCACTAGGTTGAATACGTTTGAATCTGGAAAATGGCAGGGGCGGCTGGATTCGAACCAACGCATGGCAGGATCAAAACCTGCTGCCTTACCGCTTGGCGACGCCCCTGTATCGGATGCAGCATTCGCTGCTCTGACAATTCCAACTGAGTGACAACTGGGTTGTTGTCTTGGAATGCGCGGCACTTTAACAACAAAGTTTTGATCTGTGAAGCCCCTGATGAAAAAAAATTGTCAAAAAACAGCGGGTTAGTCATTTCAGCGGTCTGCGCAGCGACCATCCGTCGCTTTCCCCCCGCTTCGCTTCAACACAATCGTATTCCTCCCTTCCAATCAATTGAGCCCATTGCATTGACCAAGGAGGACCCCATGCCTGTCTCTCACGACCTCTACCAGGACCTGCACTACCCGCGCGAAATCGTCCAGCAGCGCCGCCAGCAGGACAAAGCGCTGGACCGGCTGCTGGACGAGTACATGGACATCGACAATCAGGTGCTGGCCGCCGAATCGATCTCGGCGGGCAACTTCGTTGACGAAGACCTGCGCCACCTCAAGGAACGCCGCCTGGCGGTGAAATACATGATCGAGCGTCAACTGGAGCGCAAAGCCTAGGCAATGCAGGTGTGCAGCCAGACCTATCGCATGAAGTGATCATTGCCGGTCACTTTCTGTATTAGTCAAAATGGCCGCCCTCGGGCAAGCTGCACGCTGCCCCGCCATCGCCCAAGGAGCTTTGCTTTTGTCTGCCTGGATCCCTGCCCCACTGCGCCAGCTTGGCCAGCGCCTACGTGGCGCCACCACCAGCCAGAGCGAACTGCTCGACTGGTTCGAGGACAAAGCCCGAAGCCGGGGTTACCAGCTGAGTGACGGCCAGCGACGGGTGATCCACTGCATGGCCGAACAACTGGCACTGCTTGAACAAGGGCAGCCACGCAGCCTGTACCTGTACGGTTCGGTGGGGCGCGGCAAGAGCTGGCTGCTGGACGGCTTCTTCCAGGCGGTGCCAGTCGAGGCCAAGCGCCGCCTGCACTTTCATGATTTTTTTGCCCGCCTGCACCAGGGCATGCACCGCCACCGGGCGCTGGATGATGCGCTGGGCGCCACCCTCGACGAACTGGTGGGTGGCTGCCAGGTGCTGTGCTTCGACGAATTCCACGTGCATGACATCGGCGATGCCATGCTGCTCACCCGCCTGTTCAACGCCCTGTTCGCACGCGGTGTGTTCCTGCTGGTGACCTCCAACTACGCGCCTGAAGGGCTGCTGCCCAACCCGCTGTACCACGAGCGCTTCTTGCCGGTAATCCGCCTGATCAACGGGCGCATGCAGGTTCTGGAAGTGGGTGGCGACACCGATTTTCGCAGTTTGCCGGCCAACCGTGAGCACCAGCGGTTTACCCAAGGCCACTATGTATGGCCGGGGACGGCAGCGCAGCGCCAGGCGCTGGGCGTGCCGGACGAGCAGCCGGTAATGCTTGATGTGAACAAACGCCCGCTGCGTGCGCTGGCCATCGATGACCGTCGAGTGGTGCTTGGTTTTGACGATTTGTGCGAAAAGGCCACGGCGGTAATCGACTACCTGGCGCTGGCGCAGCAGTACGATGAATGGATCATCGATGGGCTGGATGACCTGGCGGAGTGTTCGCTGGCGGCTCAGCAGCGCTTCGTCAACCTGGTGGATGTGCTGTATGACCAGGACCGACAGGTGACAGTGATTGGCAAACGGCCGCTGGAAGAAAGCCTCGGTGGCCCGCTTGCCGACCTGATGCGTACCCGCAGCCGGTTGGGGCAACTGCACCAGGTAGCCGTTTAGAGCTGTATTGCGTGAAACGGACCTTTCGCGGGTGAACCCGCTCCCACAGGGGTCACACAGGCCTTGAGTACTGTGCAGTACCTGTGGAAGCGGGTTCACCCGCGAAGAGGCCATCAAGGTCTCCCCATCAACCGGCCCTGGGCAAATCCGCCAGCACCGCCTCGATCTCGCCCAGCACTGCCGGGTCATCCAGGGTCGAAGGCGGTACATAGTCCTGCCCGTCGGCAATCTTGCGCAGCACCGCCCGCAAGATTTTCCCCGAGCGGGTCTTGGGCAACCGCTTCACAAGCCGAACCCGGTTGAAACAGGCCAGCGGGCCAATCGCTTCGCGCACGCTGCCCACCAGGTCCACCAGCAACTGCGCCTCGGCAATGCCCTCGCCGTCCTTGAGCACAACAAGGGCCAACGGCACTTGCCCCTTGATTTCATCGTGCACGCCAATCACCGCACACTCGGCCACCGCCGGGTGGCAGGCCACCAGGTCCTCCATTTCGCCGGTGGACAGCCGGTGCCCGGACACGTTGATCACATCATCCGTGCGCCCCATGATGTAGACGAAACCGTCATCGTCCAGAAAGCCGCCGTCACCCGTGTGGTAATACCCCGGGTAGGTGCGCAGGTAAGCCTGCAAGTAACGCTCGTGGTCGCCCCAGAGGGTCTGGCTGCACCCGGGCGGCAATGGCAAGGCAATGACGATCGAGCCCTGGTGGTTGGGGCCCAGCAAGTGGCCCTCGTCATCCACCACACGCACGTGATAGCCCGGTACCGCCCGGTTGCTGGAGCCCGGCTTCGCCGCACTGCCCTCCAGCCCCACGCAGGGCGCGGTGACCGGCCAGCCGGTCTCGGTCTGCCACCAGTGGTCATGCACCGGCTTGCCACTGACCCGCTCCAGCCATTCATGGGTGCTGGAATCAAGCTTCTCACCGGCCAGGAACAGCTGGCGCAGCGAACTGAGGTCGTGCTTGCGGATCAGCTCGCCTTCCGGGTCTTCCTTGCGGATGGCACGCATGGCGGTGGGCGCACAGAACAGCGCGTTGACCTTGTATTGCTCCACCACCCGCCAGTAAGCCGAGGCGTCCGGGGTGCGGATCGGCTTGCCTTCGTAGAACACCGTGGTGCAGCCGCTCATCAGCGGCCCATAGACGATCAGCGAATGGCCGACCACCCACCCCACATCGGAAATGCCCCACCATATGTCGCCGGCCTGCATGCCGTAGATATGGCGCATGGCGTAGCACAGCGCCACGGCATTGCCGCCGTTTTCCCGGACAATACCCTTGGGTTTGCCGGTGGTGCCGGAGGTATACATGATGTACAGCGGGTCACCGGCATCCAGCTCGACCGGTGTCACCGGCTGGGCGCCGGCCAAGGCGGTGTGCCAGTCCAGGTCGCGGCCTGGCTGCAGCTGTGCCTGCGCCTGCGGCCGTTGCAGCACCAGCACATTGCGCGGCTGGTGCCGGGCCAGCTGCAAGGCGCGGTCGACCAGCGGCTTGTAGGCAATCACCTTGTCGAATTCCAGCCCGCAGGACGCCGTCAGCAGCAGGGTCGGCCGGGCGTCATCGATGCGCAGGGCCAGCTCGTTGGCGGCAAAGCCGCCGAACACCACCGAATGCACCGCGCCAATCCGCGCGCAGGCCAGCATGGCCATGGCCGCTTGCGGCACCATGGGCATGTAGATGATCACGCCATCGCCCTTCTTCACCCCTAGCTGGCGCAGCAAACCGGCCAGGCGCGCCACTTCATCGCGCAACTGATTGTAGGTGTAGGCCTGCTGCACACCAGTGACTGGCGAATCGTAGATCAGCGCCACCTGCTCGCCACGGCCCAACTCGATCTGGTGATCGAGGGCCAGGTAGCAACTGTTCAGGCGGCCATCGGCGAACCAGCGGTGGGTACCGTCGGCGTTGTCCTGCAGGGTAAGGGCAGGCTTGCGGTGCCAGGCCAGGTGCGCGGCCTGTTCCGCCCAGAAAGCGGCAGGGTCGGAAATGGAATGGGCGTAGCTGTGCTGGTAGCTCATATCGAAGGGAACCCGGTACTTGTTGTTATTGAAGGGCGAACTCTGAGTATGGACCGCTACACCCGCGCCGCCATGGGACTAAAGTCACAACCGACCTGCAAATTTGCAGACAACGCAAAAACGCCCCATAACGGTGCGAAGCCTCTAGAATAGGCCACCCTTCAGCCACCGAGCAGCCCATGGATATCGATCAGGCCCGAACCTTTCTGGAAATCGTGCGTTGCGGCAGCCTGGTCGCCGCCGCCGAACGCCTGTTCGTGTCACAGACGGCAATTACCGCCCGCGTGCAGCGCCTGGAGCAGCAACTGGGTTGCCAGCTGTTCGTGCGCAGCCGCAACGGCGCCAGCCTGACCAGCGACGGCGAAGCTTTCGTCAGTTATGCCAACCAGCTGGTGCAAACCTGGGAAGCGGCGCGGCGCGACCTGCCGCTGCCCGAAGGCTGCCAGCAAGTGCTGCATGTGGGGGGCGAAGTAAGCCTGGGCAACCCGATGTTGCTCGACTGGGTCAGTACCCTGCACCGTGAGCTGCCCGGCCATGCCATCCGCAGCGAGGTGAGTGACGGCGAGTCGCTGCTGCGCAAGGTCGAGATGGGTTTGCTGGACGCTGCACTGGTGTACCAGCCGACCTACGGGCCGGGCTTGCAGGTGGAACAGTTGATGGAAGAAAAGCTGATCCGCGTGCGCCGGGTCGACCAGCCAGAACCCTACATCTACATCGACTGGGGCGAGGCCTTCCGCCGCCAGCACGATGCCGCCCTGCCCGACTGCGCTCGCCCGGCGCTCAGCTTCAACCTGGGCCCACTGGCCTTGCAGTTCATCCTCGACCAGGGCGGCAGCGGTTACTTCCGCACGCGGGTGGTGCAGGCCTACCTGGACAGCGGCGTGTTCGAGCGGGTGCCACAGGCGCCGGAATTCACCTACCCGACCTTCCTGGTGTACCCCCGCAAGCGCGACAGCGAAGCCCTGCAACAGGCCTTCGCCATCCTGCGCCGGCTGGTGGCCGCCGGCGCCAGCGACTGGTCACAACGCTGGGACCCGGTTATCTGAAGCCTCGGCTTTGCTGAGCAACTGGCGCTTGAGGCCGGCGATCAGGTCGGTCTGGGTGATTACCCCCACCAGCTTGCCGGCATCGAGCACCGGCAGGCAATGCAGGCCCTGCTCGCACAGAAGCGGCAACAGGCGCTCCAGCGGATGCTGGCTGCTGACACTGACCACCCGCCGGCTCATCACCTGCTCCATACGCACCGCCTTGCGGCCGAACAGCCCGCGCCAGCTGAAACGGCCACGCTGCATGGCCGGGCCGACCAGGTCGCTGAGGCTGACGATGCCCACCAGCTTGCCCTCCTGCAATACCGGCAGGGTTTTCAGGTGGTGGCTGGCAAGCATTTTCCAGGCCTGCTCGAGGGTGGTCTCGGGCGTGGCGAACTGCACATCGCGCGACATCACCGAAGCTGCGGTAATGCCGCCAAGGCTGCGCTCCAGGGCGTGCTGCTCGGTGGCCAGGATGATGCGTTCCAGCTCGTCACGGGTGACGTCGACGAACTCACCCAACTCTTCCAGGGCCTGGTCCAGGTCCTCGCCACGGATGCCGACCCGCTCACTGGGCAGCGGGTCGTGGGTGTGGTGCACATCTTTGCGCGGCGCCATGCCTTTCGGGTAGCGCACCCCGGTCAGGCGGTTATAGACAACCGCCACGCTCACCAGGATCAGCGCGTTGAGCAGGATGGGCTCAAGCAGGTGATCGCCCATGGCGGTCAGCCCTGAGTCGGCCAGTACGGCACTCACAGCCACCCCGCCACCCGGCGGGTGCAGGCAACGCAGCAGGCACATCACCAGGATCGAGACGCCCAGGGCCGCTGCGGCCACCCACAGCTCCGGGCCGAAGCCTTGGCGCATGGCCAGGCCGACCGCGCCAGCCAGCGCGTAGCTGCCCAGCACCGGCCAAGGTTGGGCCAACGGGCCGGAATGCACGGCGAACACCAGCACTGCCGAGGCCGCCAGCGGGCCCAGCAGGTGCAAGGCGATGCCGGGGCCATAGGCCATGCTGGTCAGCCAGCCAGCGAGGAACAGACCGAGCAACGCACCGATACCGGCACGCAACCATTCTTTTGGAGGGGTATTCAGGGGCGCCGGCAACAGGCGCTGCAGACGGCTTTCGGAACGCGAGGCAGACATTGGGTAATCGGGGTCTTTGGTTTGTTCTGATTAAAAAGAAAGCCCAGCCGAGCTGGCCTGGGCCTCGTATTGCGCGTGCAATACCACAAGGGGCTCCGTCCGTGGAGAGATGGAAACCGCAGGGTTTCGTGGGGGGATTTTGCCGGGTGGGGGGAATTTGGGCTAATTCAAAAAACTGCGGCTGTACTGCAATTTTTTTGCAGTACTGACATTGCCCAAGCGGGCCACTGGAACTGTGGGAGCGGGTTCACCCGCGAACACCGGCGAAGCCGGTGCCATCCACCGCGCTGGCTTCTTCGCGGGTGAACCCGCTCCCACAAGAGATCGCAGCCCCGGTATTACCGAGCCTTGCGTGGCAGGTCGATGCTCACCCGCAACCCGCCCAGCGGGCTCTCCAGCAAGGCCAGCCGCCCGCCCCATGCGTCGACGATATCGCGCACGATGCCCAACCCCAGGCCATGCCCGTCCACCTGCTCGTCCAGCCGCGAGCCGCGTTCCAGCACTTGCTGCCGTTGGCTCTCGGGGATGCCGGGGCCATCGTCATCAACCCACAGCTGGTAGCCCTCGGCCTTCGGCTCAATGCCCAGCCGCACCTCGCTGTCAGCCCACTTGCAGGCGTTGTCCAGCAGGTTGCCCAGCAGCTCCAGGAAGTCCTCACGGTCCCATGGCAACAACAGCCCGGGCGGTGCATCACTTGCCAACAACAGGCCCTCGCCATGGATCATGCCCAACGTTCCGAGCAACCCCGGCAACTCGGCGTCACAGTCGAACTGCGCGCCCGGCAGCGCATCCCCTGCCAGCCGCGCGCGGTTCAGCTCGCGTGCCAGCCGTTGCTGAATCTGCTCCAGCTGCTCGCGCATCTGCGCGCGGACTTCGGGCAGATCCTTTAGGCGTTCGCTGGAGGCCAGGCTCAGCAGTACCGCCAGCGGCGTCTTCAGCGCATGCCCGAGGTTGCCCAAGGCATTGCGCGAACGGCGCAGGCTGTCTTCGGTGTGGCTGAGCAGGTGGTTGATCTGCCCCACCAGCGGCACCAGCTCGCTGGGCACCTCAGCATCCAGTTGCGAACGCTGGCCCTGCTGCAACTGGGCGATCTGCCGGCGTGCGCGCTCCAGCGGCCGCAACGAGCGGGTCACGGTGATGCGCTGCAGCACCAGCACCAGGATCAGCGCCACCAAGCCCATGCCCAGGCCAATCTGCTGCAGGCGCCGGAAGCCTTCGCGCACCGGTGAATAGTCCTGTGCCACGCTGATCGAGATGTCCTGGCCCAGGCGCCGATAGTCGGCACGCAAGGCCAGCAGCTGCTGCCCTTCCGGGCCTAGTTCATGGCTGTCGGAAAGGCCGGGGGCGGCGGGTTTTGGCATGTCCAGGTCCCACAGCGAGCGCGAGCGCCAGGTGCCCTGGTCAAAATCGATGCGAAAGTAATAGCCGGAGAACGGCCGCTGGTAAGCGGCAGAAATACGCCGTTCGTCCAGCTGCAAGCCCGAAGGGCCGCGCACCAGGGCCACCAGCAGGTTCTCGCTTTCCTTGCGCAGGCCGTTTTCCAGGTAGCGCTGCAGGCCAGCTTCGAACAGCCACAACGTCAGTTGCGCCAGCACTACACCGGCCACCACCAACACCGCCACCAGGCCCAGGCTCAGCCGCGCCTGGATCGACTTCACCCGGGGCTCCCGGCGTAGATGTAGCCTTGCCCGCGACGGGTCTCGATCACGCTGCGGCCCAGCTTGCGCCGCAAGTGGTTGACGTGCACTTCCAGCACGTTGGAGTCCCGCTCGGTTTCGCCGTCATAAAGGTGCTCGGCCAAGTGGCTTTTGGACAGGATCTGCTGCGGGTGCAGCATGAAGTACCGCAGCAGCCGAAACTCGGCGGCGGTCAGTTGCACATCCATGCCGTCACGGCTCACACACTGGCGGCTTTCATCCAGGTGCAGCCCGGCGGCCTCCAGTTTCGGCTGGTTGGCCAGGCCCCGGGCCCGGCGCAGCAGTGCCTGGATACGCAATTGCAGCTCTTCCGGGTGGAACGGTTTGCTCAGGTAGTCATCGGCCCCGGCCTTCAGCCCCTCGATGCGCTCGGCCCACGAGCCGCGGGCGGTGAGGATCAGCACCGGCGTGGCCAGGCCGGCAGCGCGCCACTGGGCCAGCACATCCAGGCCCGGCAAGCCCGGCAGGCCAAGGTCGAGAATGATCAGGTCGTAGGGTTCGCTCTGCCCTTGGTAAACCGCGTCGCGGCCGTCGGCCAGCCAGTCCACGGCATAGCCCTGGCGCTGCAGGCCTGCGGTCAGTTCGTCGGCCAGCGGTACATTGTCCTCGACAAGCAACAGGCGCATTCAGTCGTCTTCCTCGTCTTTGAGCAGGGCACCGGTGCTGGCATCGAGCTTGATCTCGCGCACCACACCTTCAGCCGTCAGCAGTTCGACTTCATATTCGTAGCGATCGTCGTCTTCTTCCAGCTCGGCTTCCAGAAGACGCGCCCCGGGGTAACGCCCCAAGGCGGTTTCCAGCAATTGCTCGAGCGGCAGGATGACGCCCTTCTGCCGCAGCTTCAGGGCTTCGTCCTGGTCAAGGTCGCGGGCAGCGGCCAGGGAGCACACGGCCAGCAGCGCCAGCGCGAGGTAGCGCGCCGGCCGTGGTAAATGGATCATCAGCGGTCCTGTTTGTCCTTCAGCACTTCACCGGTCTTGGCATCCAGATCAACATCCCATTCAACGTTCTGCGCGTCGCGCAACTCAACCTTGAGGATGTAGCGGCCGTACTCGTTTTCCAGCTCGGAGTCGGTGATGGTCGCGCCAGGGTGCTTGGCCTTGGCAACGTCCGCCAGCTTTTGCAGGGACTGCACGGTGCCAGCTTTTTCCAGCGCGCTGATTTCGTGGGCCGGGACATCGGCCAGGGCGACATTAGCGCCCAGGGCAAGGGCAGCGGCGGTAAACAGGGCAGTAAAGGTTTTCATCGTTCTTCTCTCCTGAGAACTGTGTAAGTTGTCTACGGGATCAAGACTAACCACCGGTCCTTAATTGAACCTGAAAACAGCTGGCGCCATGATAGCGCAGTTACACCTCCAGCCAGACTCGCTCCCCTGTAGGAGCAGCCTTGTGCTGCGAAAGGGCCCGTGCAGGTACAACAGTTGTGTAGTCTGTACCGGCCCTTTCGCAGCACAAGGCTGCTCCTACAAGCCCAAGAGATCCGCCATGAGCGCCATCCACATCAAGTACCCCGCCCTCACCTTCAAGGCCGGCCAGCGCGCCCTGCGGCACATCCGCGAGCGCGGCCTGCAGGCGGCCGATGTCGGGGTGCTCCCGGGTGCGGCTGGTGGCCCGAAGCCGCTGGGCATCCAGGGCCTGGACCTGGCACTGTTCGGCGAGTGGCTGCCTTCGGCACCGCGCCAGCGCGCCCTGATTGGCGCTTCGATCGGCGCCTGGCGCTTCGCCAGTGCTTGCCTCGACGACCCGGTCGCCGGTATCCGCCGCCTGGGCGAGCTGTACACCGAACTGGATTTTGCCAAGGGCGTCACCCCGGCCGAAATCAGCCACAGCTGCCAACGCATGCTCGATGACCTGCTGCAGGGCCGCGACGGCCAGCTGCTGGCCAACCCGCACTATCACCTGAATATCCTGGTGGTGAAAAGCCATGGCCAGCTTGCCCACGACCATCGCGGCCGCCTAGGGCTGGGCCTGGGCTCGGTGGTCGCCAGCAACCTGCTCGGCCGTTCGCGCCTGGCGCGCCACTTCGAGCGCATCATCCTGCACGACGGGCGCGCCACGCCGCCGCTCGACGCACTGACCGACTTCCCTTCACGCTACCTGCCGCTGGACCTGGCCAACCTGCGCCACGCCCTGCTCGCCTCGGGCTCGATCCCGATGGTCATGCAGGGTGTGAAAGACATCCCCGGCGCGGGTGCAGGCACCTACCGCGACGGCGGCCTGCTCGACTACCACCTCGACCTGCCCTACCGCGGCGACGACCTGGTACTGTATCCGCACTTCACCGACAAGGTGGTACCCGGCTGGTTCGACAAGGCCTTGCCCTGGCGCAAGGGCGATGCCACCCGCCTGCAGAACGTGCTGCTGATGACCCCTTCGCCGCAGTACCTGGCCGCCCTGCCCTACGGCAAGCTGCCCGACCGCAACGACTTCAAGCGCTTCATCGGCGATGCGCCGGGCCGCAAGCGCTATTGGTACAAGGCCATCGCCGAAAGCCAGCGCCTGGGCGACGAGTTGCTGGAGCTGGTCGCCACCGGGCGGCTGCATGAACGCCTGCAAGCCTTGTAACGGCCATGCTGGTAGACTGCGCGCATTATTGATTCACACAGAGTTAAGACAGCGTGGAAATCTTCAAGGAATTTACATTCGAATCGGCCCACCGCCTGCCCCACGTCCCTGAAGGGCACAAATGCGGCCGCCTGCATGGCCACTCGTTCAAGGTCGGCCTGCACCTGACCGGCCCGCTCGACCCGCACACCGGCTGGATCCGCGACTTCGCCGAGGTCAAGGCGATCTTCAAGCCGATCTACGAGCAACTGGACCACAACTACCTGAACGACATCCCGGGCCTGGAAAACCCCACCAGCGAAGTGATCGCCAAGTGGATCTGGGACCAGGTCAAGCCGCTGATGCCGGAACTGTCCAAGGTGCGCATCCACGAAACCTGCACCAGCGGTTGCGAATACACCGGCGACTGATTCAAGTGATGTGCTGGCCTCTTCGCGGGCTCGCCCGCTCCCACAGGATTATCACCGTTCTTGAGGGCTGTGATGTACCTGTGGGAGCGGGCGAGCCCGCGAAGAGGCCGGTAGCTTTATCAAAAAGGCTTCAGCCTTGACCCGCCTGCAAGGCATCACGCAGGAAACTGGGGGCGATGTAGCGCTGGTAATGCGCCTCTGAAAGCAGGAAGAACTCGCGATCGATGGCATCGCGCAATTGCGGCAGTTCCCAGTCGCGGAACTCTGGCAGCAACACCATGCCGTAGGCCTCCAGGTCACGGATCATCCGCGCCCCGCGGGCTATCAGCTGGTAGGCCCAGCAATATTCCGACTGCTGCTCGACAAAGCGGATGGAGCGCTGCTCCAGTTGCTGACGCAGCAGGCTTTTGTCGAACACCTCCAGCTTGGCCATCATCACCTGCACCAGCAACTGCTCAAGGCGCAGCCACACCGCGCGCTTTTGCGAGTCGTCATAGCCGTTCCAGTTGATCACTTCGTGGTGAAAACGCTTGCAGCCACGGCACACCGTGTCTCCGTACACCGTGGAGCACAGGCCGACGCAAGGGGTCTTGATGGACTTGTTGGACATGAAAAACAACAGTTTGGCGGAGGAACACGGACCCATGTTAGCCCTTTGTCTAACCAGGGTCACTCGTTAAAGTCATCTTCTGCGCCTTACTTTCAGGCTTTTTTTGCCGTAGAATCATCCGGCCTTTTCAAAGGCAACAATGTCCGTTGGAAGCTGTTTTCAAAGCGTCACGAGCACAGTTAATCCGGTAGAACGGCGTTGGCCCGGGCCATGCATCCCTCGCATGCCCGCGCCAGCCCTCATCAGCTCCCCGTTCTGCAGGCGTAAAACTTTGAAAGCAGCTTCTGTAAGGATTCTTTGCGACTCTGGCTGGGCGGCCCACAAAGCCGTGGCAGCGCATGGGTGCATTGAATGCTGGATAAGCGTCCCGGACCCCCTTTAGGGACCACTGATGAGGGAAATAACTGTGCTTGAAGCCTACCGCAAACACATCGAAGAGCGTGCCGCCCTGGGTATCGTGCCCCAGCCGCTGAACGCCGAACAAACCGCAGGCCTGGTCGAGCTGCTGAAAAACCCGCCGGCCGGCGAAGAAGCCTTCCTCGTAGACCTGATCACCAACCGCGTACCGCCAGGGGTCGACGAAGCTGCCTACGTCAAGGCCGCTTTCCTCTCCGCCGTCGCCAAGGGCGAAGCCAAGTCGCCGCTGATCGACCGCAAGCACGCCACCGAACTGCTGGGCACCATGCAGGGCGGCTATAACATCGAAACGCTGGTCGCACTGCTGGATGACGCCGAACTGGGCGCCGTCGCGGCCGAACAGCTCAAGCACACCCTGCTGATGTTCGATGCCTTCCACGACGTGGCTGAAAAAGCCAAGGCCGGCAACGCTCACGCCAAGGCCGTGCTGGACTCCTGGGCTGCCGGCGAGTGGTTCACCGCCCGCCCGGCCATCGCCGAGAAGTACACCCTGACCGTGTTCAAGGTGCCAGGCGAAACCAACACCGACGACCTGTCGCCTGCTCCGGACGCCTGGTCGCGCCCTGACATCCCGCTGCACGCCCTGGCGATGCTGAAAATGGCCCGCGACGGCATCGAGCCTTCGCAGCCAGGTTCGGTCGGCCCGCTGGCGCAGATCGAAGCCGTCAAGGCCAAGGGCTTCCCGGTTGCCTATGTAGGTGACGTGGTCGGTACCGGCTCCTCGCGTAAATCCGCTACCAACTCGGTACTGTGGTTCTTCGGCGACGACATCCCGTACGTGCCGAACAAGCGCGCCGGTGGCTTCTGCTTCGGCACCAAGATCGCCCCGATCTTCTACAACACCATGGAAGACGCCGGCGCCCTGCCGATCGAGTTCGACTGCACCAACCTGGGCATGGGCGACGTCATCGACGTTTACCCTTACAAAGGTGAAGTGCGCCGTCACGGCAGCGACGAACTGGTCACCAACTTCGAGCTGAAAACCGAGGTACTGCTGGACGAAGTCCGCGCTGGCGGCCGTATCCCGCTGATCGTCGGCCGTGGCCTGACCGAAAAAGCCCGCGCCGAGCTGGGCCTGGGTGCTTCCGACCTGTTCAAGAAACCAGAGCAACCTGCCGATTCCGGCAAGGGCTTCACCCTGGCGCAGAAAATGGTCGGCCGTGCCTGCGGCCTGGCAGAAGGCCAGGGCGTGCGCCCAGGTGCCTACTGCGAGCCGAAGATGACCACCGTCGGTTCCCAGGACACCACTGGCCCGATGACCCGCGACGAGCTGAAAGACCTGGCGTGCCTGGGCTTCTCTGCCGACCTGGTCATGCAGTCGTTCTGCCACACCGCGGCCTATCCGAAGCCGATCGACGTCACCACCCACCACACCCTGCCAGACTTCATCCGCACCCGTGGCGGCGTGTCGCTGCGCCCAGGCGACGGCATCATCCACAGCTGGCTTAACCGCATGCTGATGCCTGACACCGTCGGTACCGGTGGCGACTCGCACACCCGCTTCCCGATCGGCATCTCGTTCCCGGCCGGTTCCGGCCTGGTGGCCTTCGCTGCCGCCACCGGCGTCATGCCGCTGGACATGCCAGAATCGATCCTGGTGCGCTTCAAGGGCAAACTGCAACCCGGCATCACCCTGCGTGACCTGGTTCATGCCATCCCTTACTACGCCATCCAGAAAGGCCTGCTGACCGTCGAGAAGAAAGGCAAGAAAAACGCCTTCTCCGGCCGCATCCTGGAAATCGAAGGCCTGGACGAACTGACCGTTGAGCAAGCTTTCGAGCTGTCCGACGCCTCGGCCGAGCGTTCCGCTGCCGGTTGCACCATCAAGCTGCCAGAGAAGGCCATTGCCGAGTACCTGACGTCCAACATCACCCTGCTGCGCTGGATGATCGGCGAAGGCTACGGCGACCCACGTACCCTGGAGCGTCGCGCCCAGGCCATGGAAGCCTGGCTGGCCAACCCTGAGCTGCTGTCGGCTGACGCCGATGCCGAATACGCCGAAATCATCGAAATCGACCTGGCCGACGTCAAGGAGCCTGTGCTCTGCGCGCCGAACGACCCGGACGATGCCCGCCTGCTGTCTTCGGTACAGGGCGAGAAGATCGACGAAGTGTTCATCGGTTCGTGCATGACCAACATCGGTCACTTCCGCGCTGCCGGCAAGCTGCTGGACAAGGTCAAGGGCGGTATCCCGACCCGTCTGTGGCTGGCTCCGCCAACCAAGATGGACGCTCACCAGCTGACCGAAGAAGGCTACTACGGCATCTACGGCAAGGCCGGTGCGCGCATGGAAATGCCAGGCTGCTCGCTGTGCATGGGTAACCAGGCACGTGTGCAGACCGGTTCGACCGTGGTCTCCACCTCGACCCGTAACTTCCCGAACCGTCTGGGCGACGCCACCAACGTGTACCTGGCATCGGCCGAACTGGCTGCTGTCGCTTCGATCATCGGCAAGCTGCCGACCGTCGAAGAGTACATGCAGTACGCGAAAGACATCGATAGCATGGCTGCCGACGTTTACCGCTACCTGAGCTTCGACCAGATCGCCGAGTTCCGCGAAGCGGCAGCCAACGCCAAGATCCCGGTGGTTCAGGCGTAAGCTGAGCGGCAAGTTGTAAGCTACAAGCTACAAGAAAAAGCCCCGGCAGCGATGCCGGGGCTTTTTTGTTTCAGCCTGTACTGGCCCTATCGCCGGCAAGCCAGCTCCCACAGGTACTCCACAGGTCTTGAGGACGGAGGGCACCTGTGGGAGCTGGCTTGCCGGCGATAGGGCCAGTACAGGCAACCTCAGATCACAAACATATCCACAAACCTGTGCACCGCCATCCCCTCCAGCCGCTGCTGGTCCTTGCACACACCCACAATCTCCGCACACCGCTGCCGGGCAAAACGCGTCGCCAGGTTCGCCCTGAACTTGGCCTCCAGCAACGGTATGCCCTCCCCTCGCCGCCGCCGGTGCCCGATCGGGTATTCCACCACCACTTGGTCAGTGCTGCTGCCATCCTTGAAGAACACCTGCAGCGCGTTGGCGATCGAGCGCTTGTCCGGCTCCAGGTACTCGCGGCTGAAGCGCAGATCCTCCACCACCTCCATCTTCTCGCGCAGGCGGTCGATGCTCGGGTGGTTCGCATGGAAAGCATCTTCATAGTGCTCCGCCACCAAATGGCCGAATATCAACGGTACCGCCACCATGTACTGTAGGCAGTGGTCACGGTCGGCCGCATTGGCCAGCGGGCCGCTCTTGGAAATGATGCGGATCGCCGATTCCTGGGTGGTGATGACGATGCGGTCGATTTCATGCAGGCGGTTGCGTACCAGCGGATGCAGGGTCACTGCCGCCTCACAGGCGGTCTGGGCATGAAACTCGGCAGGGAAACTGACCTTGAACAACACGTTTTCCATCACATAGCTGCCCAAGGCCTGAGGCAGACGCAGCTCGTACTGCCCGGCAGGCTTGAGCGCCAGGTCCTTGTTGGTATGACTGAACGACACGTCGTAGAACCCCCACTGCGGCGCCGTGAGCACGCCCGGCACGCCCATCTCGCCGCGCAGGGCGATATCGGCCAGGCGCACGCCCCGGCTGGAAGCATCGCCAGCTGCCCAGGACTTGCGGGAGCCGGCGTTGGGCGCGTGGCGGTAGGTACGCAGGGCCTGGCCGTCGACAAAGGCGTGGGACAAGGCCGAAAGCATCTGCTCGCGATTGGCCCCCATCAGCCTGGCACACACAGCGGTCGAGGCTACCTTCACCAGAATCACGTGGTCGAGGCCGACGCGATTGAACGAATTTTCCAGTGCCAGCACACCCTGGATCTCGTGAGCCATGACCATGGCTTCAAGCACCTCACGCATCAGCAGCGGCGCCTCACCTGCAGCGACGTGCTTCTGCGACAGGTGATCGGCAACAGCCAGGATGCCGCCAAGGTTGTCCGAAGGATGGGCCCATTCAGCGGCCAGCCAGGTGTCGTTGTAGTCCAGCCAGCGCACCGTGCAGCCGATGTCCCAGGCGGCCTTGACCGGGTCGAGGCGGTAGGCGGTGCCGGGGACGCGGGCACCATTGGGGACCAGCGTACCTTCCACCTGAGGGCCGAGCAGTTTGGTGCATTCAGGAAAGCGCAGGGCCAGCAGGCCGCAGCCGAGGGTGTCCATCAGGCAGTTGCGTGCGGTGGCCAGGGCTTCGGCGGAATCGACCCGATAGCCGAGGGCGTAGTCGGCCAGGGTTTGCAGCACCCGGTCGTAGTCCGGGCGGTCATTGAGGTCTACATTGGCGCTCATATCCAGCTCCTGTGAAAGGGGGCTGCTGTGCAGCCCTTCGCGGGCTTGCCCGCTCCCACAGGGATATCACAGCATTCAAACCCTGTGATTACCTGTGGGAGCGGGCAAGCCCGCGAAGGGCCGCAAAGCGGCCACTCTTGAAGCCGAGCGCCAGTGGTGCTTTAGAAGCTATCGCCAGGCACGCGAACCCAGCCCTCCATCAGCACGCGAGCACTGCGACTCATGATTGCCTTGGTCACTGTCCATTCACCCTCCACCCGGCGGGCCTCGGCCCCGACCCGCAAGGTGCCCGAAGGGTGGCCAAAACGCACAGCGCTGCGCTCGCCCCCGCCAGCGGCGAGGTTGACCAGCGTGCCCGGGATGGCCGCTGCGGTGCCGATCGCCACCGCCGCGGTACCCATCATGGCATGGTGCAGCTTGCCCATCGACAGGGCCCGTACCAGCAGGTCGATATCGCCTGCCTGCACTGCCTTGCCACTGGACGCAGTGTAGGTGCTCGGTGGCGCAACGAACGCCACTTTTGGTGTGTGCTGACGCCCGGCAGCCTGGTCGACATTGTCAATCAAGCCCATGCGCACGGCGCCATAAGCACGAATGGCCTCGAAACGCAGCAGCGCCTGCGGGTCGCCGTTGATGGCGTCCTGCAGTTCGGTGCCGGTGTAGCCGATGTCGGCAGCATTGACAAAAATGGTCGGGATACCGGCATTGATCAAGGTTGCCTTGAAGGTGCCCACGCCCGGCACTTCCAGGTCATCGACCAGCTTGCCGGTAGGGAACATGGCACCGCCGCCGCCGTCTTCATCGGCTGCCGGGTCAAGGAACTCCAGCTGCACCTCGGCCGCCGGGAAGGTCACCCCGTCTAGTTCGAAATCGCCGGTTTCCTGCACTTCACCTTCGGTGATCGGCACGTGGGCGACGATGGTCTTGCCGATGTTGGCCTGCCAGATGCGCACCGTGGCGATGCCGTTGCGCGGAATGCGCGCCGGGTCGACCAGGCCACTGCTGATGGCGAACGAACCGACCGCAGCCGACAGGTTGCCGCAGTTGCCGCTCCAGTCGACGAAGGCCTTGTCGATACTGACCTGGCCGAACAGGTAGTCGACATCGTGTTCGGGCTTGATGCTTGGCGACAGGATCACGGTCTTGCTGGTGCTGGACGTCGCACCGCCCATGCCGTCGATCTGCTTGCCGTAGGGGTCGGGGCTGCCGATTACCCGCAGCAGCAGTGCATCGCGGGCCGGGCCGGGGACCTGCGCCTGCTCGGGCAGGTCTTGCAGGCGGAAGAACACGCCTTTGCTGGTGCCGCCACGGATGTAGGTGGCGGGGATTTTGATCTGGGGTACATGTGCCATTGTCTTGGGCATCCTGATAGTCCGGTGAAATACCCTGGGGCTGCTTGGCAGCCCTTTCGCGACACAAGGCCGCTCCCACAGGTACTGCGCCGCCCGTTGTAGGAGCGGCCTTGTGTCGCGATGGGCCGCAAAGCGGCCCCTTGCAATTACACGGTCGCTTCGAGGAAGTCCTGGGCGAAGCGCTGCAGCACCCCGCCCGCCTCGTAGATCGACACTTCCTCGGCGGTGTCCAGGCGGCAGGTCACCGGCACTTCCAGGCGCTCGCCATTGCTGCGGGTAACCACCAACGTCAGGGTCGCCCGTGGCGTACGCGCGCCCAGTACGTCATAGGTCTCGCTGCCGTCCAGGCCCAGGGTCTTGCGGTCGGTGCCTGGCTTGAACTCCAGCGGCAACACGCCCATGCCCACCAGGTTGGTGCGGTGGATGCGCTCGAAGCCTTCGGCGACAATCGCCTCGACGCCCGCCAGGCGCACGCCCTTGGCCGCCCAGTCACGGGACGACCCCTGGCCGTAGTCAGCGCCGGCAACAATGATCAGCGGCTGCTTGCGCTGCATGTAGGTCTCGATCGCCTCCCACATGCGGGTGACCTTGCCTTCCGGCTCGATACGCGCCAGCGAGCCCTGCTTCACGCTGCCGTCTTCCTTGCGCACCATTTCGTTGAACAGTTTGGGGTTGGCGAACGTGGCACGCTGGGCGGTCAGGTGGTCGCCGCGGTGGGTGGCGTAGGAGTTGAAGTCCTCTTCCGGCAAGCCCATTTTCGCCAGGTACTCACCGGCGGCGCTGTCGAGCATGATGGCGTTGGACGGCGACAGGTGATCGGTGGTGATATTGTCCGGCAGCACCGCCAGCGGGCGCATGCCGCGCAGGGTACGTTCACCGGCCAGCGCACCTTCCCAATACGGCGGGCGGCGGATGTAAGTGCTCATAGGGCGCCAGTCGTACAGCGGCGCCACCTTCGGCCCACGGTCCTCCTCGATGGCGAACATCGGGATGTACACCTTGCGGAACTGTTCCGGCTTGACCGCAGCACGCACCACGGCGTCGATCTCTTCATCGCTCGGCCAGATGTCCTTGAGGCGGATTTCCTTGCCATCGACCACGCCCAGCACATCCTTCTCGATGTCGAAGCGGATGGTACCGGCAATGGCATAGGCCACCACCAGCGGCGGCGAGGCCAGGAAGGCCTGCTTGGCATACGGGTGGATACGCCCGTCGAAGTTGCGGTTGCCCGACAGCACGGCGGTGGCGTACAGGTCACGGTCGATGATTTCTTGCTGGATCGCCGGGTCCAGTGCGCCGGACATCCCGTTGCAGGTGGTGCAGGCGAAGGCGACGATGCCAAAGCCGAGTTGTTCGAGCTCTTTCTCCAGGCCGGCTTCTTCCAGATACAGCTTCACAGCCTTGGAACCCGGCGCCAGCGACGACTTGACCCACGGCTTGCGGGCCAGGCCCAGCTTGTTGGCATTGCGCGCGATGAGGCCTGCGGCAATCACGTTGCGTGGGTTGCTGGTGTTGGTGCAGCTGGTGATGGCGGCGATGATCACCGCGCCGTCGGGCATCTGCCCCGGCACTTCTTCCCAGCTGCCGGCGATGCCTTTGGCGGCCAGGTCACTGGTGGCAACGCGGGCGTGCGGGTTGGACGGGCCGGCCATGTTGCGCACCACGCTCGACAGGTCGAAGCTCAGGGTGCGCTCGTAGACGGCGCCGTCCAGGCTGTCGGCCCACAGGCCGGTCGCCTTGGCGTAGGTTTCCACCAGCTTGACCTGCTGCTCTTCACGGCCGGTCAGGCGCAGGTAGTCGATGGTCTGCTGGTCGATGGCGAACATCGCGGCGGTGGCGCCGTATTCCGGGGCCATGTTGGAAATGGTGGCACGGTCACCCAGGGTCAGCGCGCGGGCGCCCTCGCCGTGGAATTCCAGGTAGGCGCCGACGACTTTCTGTTTACGCAGGAACTCGGTCAGGGCCAGCACTAGGTCGGTGGCGGTGATGTTGGGTGCCAGTTTGCCGGTCAGCTCGACGCCGACGATTTCCGGCAGGCGCATCCACGAAGCGCGGCCGAGCATCACGTTTTCGGCTTCCAGGCCGCCCACGCCGATGGCGATCACGCCCAGGGCGTCGACATGCGGGGTGTGGCTGTCGGTGCCGACGCAGGTGTCCGGGTAGGCCACGCCGCGGTCACTGTGGATGACAGGCGACATCTTCTCCAGGTTGATCTGGTGCATGATGCCGTTGCCCGGCTGGATCACGTCGACGTTCTTGAACGCCTTCTTGGTCCAGTTGATGAAGTGGAAGCGGTCTTCGTTGCGGCGGTCTTCAATGGCGCGGTTCTTTTCGAAGGCCTGTGGGTCGAAGCCACCGCACTCCACTGCCAGCGAGTGGTCGACGATCAGCTGCACCGGCACTACCGGGTTGACGGCGGCCGGGTCGCCACCTTTGTCGGCGATGGCATCACGCAGGCCGGCGAGGTCGACCAGCGCGGTCTGGCCGAGGATGTCGTGGCACACCACGCGGGCCGGGAACCACGGGAAGTCGAGGTCGCGCTGGCGTTCGATCAGTTGGCCCAGCGAGGCGTCGAGGGTGGCCGGGTCGCAGCGGCGCACCAGGTTTTCGGCGAGCACGCGGGACGTGTAAGGCAGGCCGTCGTAGGCGCCGGGCTTGATCGCCTCGACCGCCGCACGGGCATCGAAGTAGTCCAGGTCGGTGCCTGGCAGGTTTTTGCGGTATGCAGTATTCATCATTCAGGCTCGGTCAAGGATTCGGAAAGCTCCACCGCCCCCTTGTGGGAGCGGGCTTGCCCGCGAATGCGTCAGCAGGTGCGGCTGCGGTTGCCCGGTCGGGCGCATTCGCGGGCAAGCCCGCTCCCACAGGGGAAACGGGTTGCCTCTCTCATTTCTATTCAGCGCTGCTCGATCGGCACGAACTGACGCTGCTCGACGCCGACATACTCGGCGCTCGGACGGATGATGCGGTTGTTGGCACGCTGTTCGAAGACATGCGCCGCCCAGCCGGTCAGGCGCGAGCAGACGAAGATCGGGGTGAACAGCTTGGTCGGGATGCCCATGAAGTGGTACGCCGAGGCATGGTAGAAGTCGGCGTTGGGGAACAGGCGCTTCTGCTCCCACATGGTCTTGTCGATGGCTTCGGACACCGGGTACAGCACCTTGTCGCCCACTTCGTCGGCCAGTTGCTTCGACCAGCCCTTGATCACCTCGTTGCGCGGGTCGGACTCTTTGTAGATGGCATGGCCAAAGCCCATGATCTTGTCCTTGCGCTCCAGCATGCGCAGCAGCTCGGCAGTGGCTTCCTGCGGGCTCTGGAAGCGCTCGATCAGCTCCATCGCCGCCTCGTTGGCACCGCCGTGCAGCGGGCCGCGCAGCGAGCCGATGGCGGCGGTGACGCAGGAGTACAGGTCGGACAGGGTCGAGGCGCAGACGCGAGCAGTGAAAGTCGAGGCGTTGAACTCGTGCTCGGCATACAGGATCAGCGACACATTCATCACTTTGACGTGCAGCTCGCTTGGCTTCTTGCCGTGCAGCAGGTGCAGGAAGTGGCCGCCCAGGGTGTCTTCGTCACTGGTGCAGTCAATGCGCACGCCATGGTGGGTGAAGCGGTACCAGTAGCACATCACCGCCGGGAACAGCGCCAGCAGGCGGTCGGTCTTGTCGTGCTGGGCTTCGAAGGTGAGCTCTGGCTCCAGGGTGCCCAGTACCGAGCACCCGGTGCGCATCACGTCCATCGGGTGGGCGTCACGCGGGATGCGCTCCAGCACTTCCTTCAACGCTTGTGGCAGGTCACGCAGGCCCTTGAGCTTGCGCTTGTAGTCCACCAGTTCGGCCTGGGTTGGCAGCTCGCCGTACAGCAGCAGGTAAGCGACTTCTTCGAATTCGGCACCTGCTGCCAGGTCACGCACGTCGTAACCCCGGTAGGTCAGCCCGGCACCGGCCTGGCCCACGGTGGACAGTGCGGTCTGGCCGGCCACCTGGCCACGCAGGCCTGCGCCACTGAGTACTTTCGCTTCGGCCATGGTGTTTCTCCTTTCTTGAATTTGTTATGGATATCTTGCTGGCTAATTCGGTTCATCCGTGCCGGCCTCTTCGCGGGTAAACCCGCTCCCACAGGTAAAACACACGTTTCAAAAGCTGTGCTGTACCTGTGGGAGCGGGTTTACCCGCGAAGAGGCCGGCACAGGCAGCATCACTTACCCTTTCTTCTGGGCAAACAGCGCGTCGAGGCTCTGCTCGAAGGCGTGGTAACCAATGGCATCGTAGAGCTCCATGCGGGTCTGCATGGTGTCGATCACGTTTTTCTGCGTGCCGTCGCGGCGCAGCGCGGTGTACACGTTCTCGGCGGCCTTGTTCATGGCACGGAACGCCGACAGCGGGTACAGCACCAGCGACACGTCGACCGAGGCCAGCTCTTCGGTGGTGTACAACGGCGTGGCGCCGAATTCGGTGATGTTGGCCAGGATCGGTGCCTTCACCCGATCAGCGAACGTCTTGTACATCTGCAGTTCGGTGATGGCTTCCGGGAAGATCATGTCGGCGCCAGCCTCGATGCACGCCTCGGCGCGATCCAGGGCAGCGTTCAGGCCTTCGACGGCCAAGGCGTCGGTGCGCGCCATGATCACGAAGCTGTCGTCGCTACGGGCATCGACGGCGGCCTTGATACGGTCGACCATTTCCTGCTGGCTGACGATTTCCTTGTTCGGGCGGTGGCCACAGCGTTTGGCGCCAACCTGGTCCTCGATATGGATGGCAGCAGCGCCGAACTTGCTCATCGAGCGCACGGTGCGGGCGACGTTGAAGGCCGACGCACCGAAGCCGGTGTCGACATCCACCAGCAGCGGCACGTCGCACACGTCGGTAATGCGGCGCACATCGGTGAGCACGTCGTCCAGGCCGGTGATGCCCAGGTCCGGCAAGCCCAGCGAGCCTGCGGCCACGCCGCCACCGGACAGGTAGATGGCCTTGAAGCCGGCGCGTTTGGCCAGCAGGGCATGGTTGGCGTTGATGGCGCCAACCACCTGCAGGGGATGTTCGGCAGCAACGGCGTCGCGGAAACGCTGACCGGGGGTGCTCTTCACAGTCATTTCTCACCTCGTGGGCTGTTGTTGTGGGCGTCCAGATAGTGACGCTCGATGTTGCGCTTGGACGCGCCGATGTGGCGGCGCATCAGGAGTTCGGCCAGCTCGCCGTCACGGTCGGCGATGGCATCTAGGATGCGGTGGTGTTCGGCAAAGGCCTGGCGTGGCCGATTGGGCGTGGCAGAGAACTGGATGCGGTACATGCGCACCAGTTGGTACAGTTCGCCGCACAGCATCTTGACCAGGGTCTGGTTGCCGCTGCCCTGGATGATCCGGTAATGGAAGTCGTAGTCGCCTTCCTGCTGGTAGTAACCCACACCGGCCTGGAACGCGGCATCGCGCTCATGGGTATCGAGCACCCGGCGCAGCTCGTCGATGTCGCCCTGGCTCATGCGTTCGGCTGCCAGGCGGCAGGCCATGCCTTCCAGCGACTCGCGAATTTCGTACAGTTCGATCAGTTCGGCGTGGTTCAGCGACACCACGCGCGCACCCACATGCGGTACGCGCACCAGCAGGCGCTGGCCTTCCAGGCGGTGGATGGCCTCGCGCAACGGCCCGCGGCTGATGCCGTAGGTGCGCGCCAGCTCCGGCTCGGAAATCTTGCTGCCGGGGGCAATTTCGCCCTTGACGATGGCCGCCTGAATGCGCCTGAAGACGTTTTCAGACAAGGTTTCCGTTTCGTCTGTCAGCACCGGGCTGGGGATGGAAAGGTCCTGCATATTGTCGACACCTTGAAAATCTCTTCGCCAGAAATTAACGAAATCAAGCGCGCCAGTCAAAGACAAAATGAATATTGTCGACAATCGTCTAATAACGAACTAACCCCGGCCCGGCGCTGTCAGATCGCGCACCGCTGGCGTCAAGACGTCGGCGTGATAGAATGCCGCGCCTCCGATGGGGTATGGATAGCCTGTCTGTCATACATTCATGCTTGTTGACAGATATAAAGAGGAAGCTTGCGCAGTAGTTGCCAGTCGCCTTGACCAGAACCTTGCCTAGAACCTTGCACTGCACCGCGCCAGGATTATGAGACTTACACCCGTTTTATTGCTGCTATGCCTCACCCTGCTGCCGGCCCTTGGTCAGGCTGCGGGCAAGACCGTCTATGGTCTCAACGAATATGCACGGCTGGGCGACCTGGACCTGGAAGTGGCCGCCAAGCTCGACACCGGCGCCAAAACCGCCTCGCTCAGCGCCCGCGATATCAAGCGGTTCAAGCGCAACGGCGAAAGCTGGGTGCGCTTCTACCTGGCCATCGATGCTGCCCACTCGCACCCGATCGAGCGCCCGCTGGCACGCGTCAGCAAGATCAAGCGCCGGGCCGGCGACTATGATGCCGAATCGGGCAAGGCCTACACGGCACGCCCGGTCATCGAACTTGAAATCTGCATGGGCCAGGCCATGCGCACCATCGAAGTCAACCTCACCGACCGCAGCGCCTTCCAGTTCCCGCTGCTGATCGGCTCCGAGGCACTCAAGCACTTCGACGCGCTGGTCGACCCAAGCCTTAAATATGCGGCCGGCAAACCTGCCTGTGCCACCGACGCTCACAAAGCAGAGTAATTCCGATGCGCTCTCTTACCCTCCATCTGAAAGTCCTGATCACCGTACTGGTGCTACTGGGTGTGGCGGTCACGGCTTACCAGATCTTCTTCCTCGGCATCCCGGTGACCGAGGATGAAACCGACGACCTGTGGAACATCGACGCCAAGGTCGAGTTCGTGGCCAGCACCAAGGACCCGGTCAAGGTGCAGATGTTCGTGCCACCGCTGAACCGCGACTACGTCAGCCTCAACGAGAGCTTCATCTCCAACAACTACGGGGTGAGCGTCAACCGTGCCGACGGCAACCGCAAGGTCACCTGGTCGGCCCGCCGCGCCAGCGGCAACCAGACCCTCTACTACCGCCTGGTGCTGACCAAACGCTACAGCAACGAAAAGACCACGGTCAAAGGCCCGACCTTCCGTGACAGCCTGGCTATCGAAGGCCCCGAGAAGATCGCCGCCGAAGCCCTGATGGCGCCGATTCGCCAGCACTCTGCCGACGTCGAAACCTTCGTCAGCGAGACCATCAAGCGGGTCAACAACCTCAACGACGACAACGTCAAGCTGCTGCTGGCCGGCGACACCTCGCCGATGAAGAAAGCCCAGATCATCGACCTGCTGCTGTCGATCGCCCACGTGCCGATGGAAAAGGTGCACACCATCCGCCTGGTGGCCGACACCCCGCAAACCCCGGAACTGTGGCTGCGCAGCTTCAACGGTAACGACTGGCTGTACTTCAACCCGGACACCGGCGAGCAAGGCCTGCCCAGCGACCGCCTGCTGTGGTGGACCGGTGACGACAACCTGATCACCGTCGATGGCGGCAAGAAGGCCAACGTCACCTTCAGCATGAACAACAGCGAGATGAACGCCATCCGCCTGGCCAAGCTGACCGACGAGAACACCGACGCCGACTTCCTCGAGTACTCGCTGTACAGCCTGCCGCTGCAGACCCAGCAAACCTTCATGATCATGGTAATGATCCCGATCGGCGTACTGGTGATTCTGGTGCTGCGCAACCTGGTCGGCCTGCAGACCCTGGGCACGTTCACCCCGGTGCTGATCGCCCTGGCCTTCCGCGAGACCCAGCTGGGCTTCGGCATCGTGTTGTTCACGGTGATTACCGCCCTTGGCCTGTCGTTACGCTCCTACCTGGAACACCTCAAGCTGCAAATGCTGCCACGCCTGTCGGTGGTACTGACCTTCGTCGTGGTGCTGATCGCCGCCATCAGCCTGTTCAGCCACAAGCTGGGCCTTGAGCGCGGGCTGTCGGTGGCACTGTTCCCGATGGTGATCCTGACCATGACCATCGAGCGCCTGTCGATCACCTGGGAAGAGCGTGGCGGCGGCCATGCCATGAAAGTGGCCATCGGCACCCTGTTTGCCGCCTCTGTTGCACACCTGCTGATGATGGTGCCGGAGCTGGTGTACTTCGTGTTCACCTTCCCGGCCGTACTGCTGATCCTGGTGGGCTTCATGCTGGCGATGGGCCGCTACCGCGGCTACCGCCTGACCGAGCTGGTGCGCTTCAAGGCATTCCTGAAGAAGGCTGACGCCTGATGTTCGGCCTGATCAAGACGTGGAAAGCCCTGGAGGCCCGGGGCATCATGGGTATCAACCGGCGCAACGCGGACTACGTGTTGAAGTACAACAAGCGCAGCCTGTACCCGATCGTCGACGACAAGATCATCACCAAGGAGCGCGCCCTGGCGGCCGGCATCCATGTGCCGGAAATGTACGGCATCATCGAAACCGAGAAAGAAATCGATAAGCTCGACCAGATCATTGGCGGGCGCAGCGATTTCGTCATCAAGCCGGCGCAAGGCGCCGGCGGTGACGGCATCCTGGTCATCGCCGACCGCTTCGAGGACCGCTACCGCACGGTGTCGGGAAAGATCATCAGCCACGAGGAAATCGAGCACCAGATTTCGAGCATCCTCACCGGCCTGTACTCGCTGGGCGGCCACCGCGACCGTGCGCTGATCGAGTACCGGGTTACCCCCGACCAGATCTTCAAGAGCATCAGCTACGAAGGCGTGCCAGACATCCGCATCATCGTGCTGATGGGCTACCCGGTAATGGCCATGCTGCGCCTGCCGACCCGCCAGTCCGGCGGCAAGGCCAACCTGCACCAGGGCGCCATCGGCGTGGGCGTCGACCTGGCCACCGGCGTGACCCTGCGCGGCACCTGGCTGAACAACATCATCAGCAAGCACCCGGACACCACCAATGCGGTGGACGGCGTGCAGCTGCCGAACTGGGACGGCTTCATGAAGCTGGCCGCCGGTTGCTATGAACTGTGCGGGCTGGGTTACATCGGTGTGGACATGGTGCTGGACCAGGAAAAAGGCCCGCTGATTCTGGAGCTCAACGCCCGCCCGGGCCTGAACATCCAGATTGCCAACGACTGCGGCCTGACCCAGCGCACCCACGCCATCGAGGCGCACATCGAAGCGCTGGCCAAGGATGGCATTACCGAAGATGCCGAACAGCGGGTTCGGGTAGCTCAGGGCTTGTTCGGGCACGTGCCTAACCGCTGATTTGCCGGGGCTGCCTTGCAGCCCATTCGCAGCACAAGGCTGCTCCTACAGGTACTGCGCAGGTTTCCAGGGCTGCGTTTCACCTGTAGGAGCAGCCTTGTGCTGCGAATGGGCCAAACACACTGTTGAATGTCGCGCCCAGTGCTAGGCGCTTTTCCTACACAGGTCTACAATCGCCCTCCTCGCTTTTACATCGCCGTCCACACTGATGCCGACCTGTACGCTTTACCCCCTGCCCTACCAGCCCGACCCTGCCGCCTATTTCGCCCGCCTGCGCCAGGCCCCCGGCGCGATCCTGCTCGACAGCGCCCGCCCCGGCGCCGAACGCGGCCGCTTCGACCTGCTCAGCGCCTGGCCGCTGCAACAGCTGCAAGCGCACCCCGATGAAGAAGGCCACACCTTCCTCCAGCGCCTGCGTGCCGGCCTGGCCCAGCTGGGCCCTGCGCAACTGCCCGAAGGCAGCGAGCTGCCCTTCGCCGGCGGCCTGATCGGCTACCTGAGCTACGACTTCGGCCGCCGCCTGGAACACCTGCCAAGCCTGGCCGTGGATGACCTCGGCCTGCCCGACGCGCAACTGGGTTTGTATGCCTGGGCACTGGTCAGCGACCACCTGCACGGCACCAGCCAACTGGTGTTCCACCCAAGCCTGGCAGGCAGTGAACGCGAACGCCTGATCACACTTTTCGAAGGCGCCAGCAGCACTGCAAGCGGCGACTTCCAGCTGCTCGCGCCGATGGCCGGCGACCTGCAGCCCGAACAGTACCGGGCCGCCTTCGACCAGGTACAGCGCTACATCCAGGCCGGCGACTGCTACCAGATCAACCTTACCCAACGCTTCCGCGCGCCCTGCCAGGGCGACCCCTGGCGTGCCTACCAGGCCCTGCGCCAAGCTTGCCCGACGCCGTTTTCCGGCTACCAGCAACTGGCCGATGGCAGCGCCTTGCTCAGCTTCTCGCCCGAGCGCTTCATTCGCGTCAGCCAGGGCCAGGTGGAAACCCGGCCAATCAAGGGCACTCGCCCGCGCGCCAGCGACCCGATTGAAGACAAGCGCAATGCCGAGGAGCTGCTGCACAGCCCCAAGGACCGCTCGGAAAACCTGATGATCGTCGACCTGCTGCGCAACGACCTGGGACGCACCTGCAAGATCGGTTCGGTGAAGGTACCGGAGCTGTTCAGCCTGGAGAGCTACCCCAACGTCCACCACCTGGTCAGCAGCATCACCGGCCAGCTGGCCACCGACAAGGATGCCCTTCACCTGATCGGCGACAGCTTCCCCGGCGGCTCGATCACCGGGGCGCCGAAGATTCGCGCCATGCAGATCATCGACGAGCTGGAGCCGGCACGCAGGGCGCTGTACTGCGGCTCGCTGCTGTACGTGGATGTGCGCGGCGAGATGGACAGCTCGATTGCCATTCGCAGCCTGCTGGTCAAGGACGGCCAGGTCAGTTGCTGGGGCGGCGGTGCGGTGGTGGCCGACTCCGAATGGCAGGCCGAATATGAAGAGTCGATCGCCAAAGTGCGGGTGCTGATGCAGACCTTGCAGGCCTTGTGAGTCCGTCTAGCCCGCGTTTTTTTGTTACCATCACCTTACTACGAGCGCACAGCGCCACAGCCAAGATGGAAACCGCCTGATGAGCCAACCCTTCGACGTCGCCGCCCTGGCCGCGACCTACGCCAACAAGTCCCCGCAGGACATTCTCAAGCTCGCCTTCGAGCATTTTGGTGATGACCTGTGGATCTCCTTCAGCGGCGCCGAGGACGTGGTGCTGGTCGACATGGCCTGGAAGCTGAACAAGCAGGTCAAGGTGTTCAGCCTCGACACCGGCCGCCTGCACCCGGAGACCTACCGGTTCATCGACCAGGTGCGCGAGCAGTACAACCTGCCGATTGAACTCCTCAGCCCCGACCGCGCCAAACTCGACCCGTTCGTCAAGGAAAAGGGCCTGTTCAGCTTCTACAAGGACGGCCACGGCGAGTGCTGCGGTATTCGCAAGATCGAGCCGCTGCGCCGCAAGCTGGCCACCGTGAGCGCCTGGGCCACCGGCCAGCGCCGCGACCAGAGCCCGGGCACCCGCAGCCAGGTGGCGGCACTGGAAGTCGACAGCGCCTTCTCGACGCCCGAGCGCACCCTGTACAAGTTCAACCCGCTGGCGCAGATGAGCAGTGAAGAGGTGTGGGGTTACATCCGCATGCTTGAGCTGCCCTACAACAGCCTGCATGAGCGCGGTTTCATCAGCATCGGCTGCGAGCCATGCACCCGGCCGGTACTGCCGAACCAGCATGAGCGTGAAGGGCGCTGGTGGTGGGAAGAGTCGACGCAGAAGGAATGCGGGTTGCACGCAGGCAACCTGATCAGCAAGGCTTGAGATAGCCGAAGGGTTCTGTAGGAGCGGGTTTACCCGCGAACACCGGCGAAGCCGGTGCCATACAACCGCGAAGCCTTCTTCGCGGGTGAACCCGCTCCCACAGGGCCGCAAAGCGGCCCCCTACAATTGCGGATCAGTGCACCGGCAGTTCAACGCCTGCGAACAGCTCTTCAAGCTCTTGCTTGTTATGGCACTGGATGGCCTTGGCCATCACTTCGCGAGTCAGGTGCGGGGCGAACTTCTCGATGAAGTCGCACATGAAGCCACGCAGGAAGGTGCCACGGCGGAAGCCGATCTTGGTGATGCTGGCTTCGAACAGCTCGCTGGCATCCAGGGCCACCAGGTCATTGTCGAGTTTGGCGTCCACAGCCATACCCGCGACGATACCCACGCCCAGCCCCAGGCGCACATAGGTCTTGATCACGTCGGCGTCTGCCGCGGTGAACACCACTTTTGGCGTGAGGCCACGGTGGTTGAAGGCTTCGTCCAGTTTCGAGCGCCCGGTGAAGCCGAACACATAGGTAACGATCGGGTATTCGGCAACCGCTTCCAGGGTCAGTTTCGGCAGCTTGGCCAGCGGGTGACCTTGCGGCACCACCACGCAACGGTTCCACTTGTAGCACGGCATCATGATCAGGTCGCCGAACAGCTCCAGCGCCTCGGTGGCGATGGCGAAGTCGACCGTACCGTCCGCAGCCATCTCGGCAATCTGCATGGGCGAACCCTGGTGCATGTGCAGGGACACTTCCGGGTACTGCTTGATAAAGCTGCTGATCACCGGCGGCAAGGCATAGCGCGCCTGGGTGTGGGTGGTGGCAATGGACAGCGTGCCCTTCTTCTCGTTGGAGAACTCCTGGGCAATCTGCTTGATGCTTTCGACCTTGCGCAGGATTTCGCCGGCGGTATTGATGATGCGCTCACCGGCCGGGGTGACACGGGTCAGGTGCTTGCCGCTGCGAGCAAAGACTTCAACACCCAGTTCGTCTTCGAGCAGGCGGATCTGCTTGCTGATACCTGGCTGGGAGGTATACAGGCTCTGCGCCGTCGCGGAGACGTTGAGGTCATGGTGCGCCACTTCCCAGATGTAGCGCAGTTGTTGAAGCTTCATAGGTTTCCCTCGGTTCAGCGATGAGTCCGCGGCAGCAGGCAGCGACGATATATAACTATATTAGTGGTTCTGGAAATAAATCTAGAACTATTTTGTTACGTGCCCCCGGAAATAGCAGGCGCCCCTCTTCACGTTTTCCTACGCCCCAGGTGCTGCGCCAAAGGCACCATGTACACCGGCACCGGCGACAGTTGCAGCAGTCGCACTGCCGTGCGGCCCAAGGGCACATCCACCCCGGCGCCGGCGCTGTGGCTGCCGAAAATCAACAGGTCGACGCTAAGCCGCTGTGCCTGGTCAAGGATCACCTGCGCCGGGTCGCCCTGACGAACCCGCACCGCCTTGATCACCGCAAGGTCGGCCTCCTCGCCCAGCTCATCACGAAAGTTCTCCAGTACGCGCTGCTCGATGTTGGCCATCACCGCGTTCACCCCCTGGCTGTGCAACTGGTCGAGCGTCTGCTCATCGAGGTAGCTTTGCAGGAGGGATTCGGCGAACTGGCCCATTGGCTCCACGGCGTGAATCACATACAACTCGGCATTGAACGTGCGCGCCAAGGCCAGCGCGTGTTGCATCACAAAAGGGGCGTAGACACCGAGGTCGGTGGCGTACAGCATGGAGCGGATCATTCGACCTCCTCGACTGCCGCAGCGGCAGAGCAAGCTTCAGCTTAGCAGCGCGCCGAACGCACGCTTTGCCGTCCGGCGCGCTGCCGGCGTGGCCTGCAGGCCCGCGCAAAAACGCAACGCCGGGGACAATGCCGTCGTCAGCGGGGCCTATCGCTGGTGTCGAGGAAACTCAGTGCCTGGTACAGCGTTTCCATGCGCGGCAAGCTGCAGCCTGCCGCACGCGCACGCGCCAGCGGCTCTGCATAGATAGCCTGCAGCTCCAGCGGGCGCATGAGGGCATAGTCGTGATACATGCTTGGCCAATAGTCCGGCATGCGCTCGGTCATCTGGAACAGGTGCTCGGCATACCCGTCCGGCAACACATGCCCGCAGGCGGCAGCGCCTTGCACCACCTCGGCCATCAAGGCCTGGATCAGTTCACGGCTGTGGCTGCTTGCCATCAGCCCTTCGATGCCTGCGCCCAGCAGTACCGACAGGCCGTTGTACGGCACGTTCCACACCAGTTTCTGCCAGCGCGCCAGGTCCAGGTTCGCCATGGCCTGCGAATCGATGCCCGCCGCCTGGAGCAACTTTGCACCTTCACTGACCACTGCGGCACCACCATCACTGGCCGGCCCACTGTGATAGCCCAGGTTGACCGCCCCCAGCGCCTGGTGACGAATCACGCCCAGCGCGTGGCGGTTGACGCAGATGAAACACAGGCCGCCGAGCAGGTGCATGTCGCGGCGCAAGGCCGGACGCAACTGCTCCTCCACACCCAGGCCGTTTTGCAACAGCAAGACCTTGGCGCCGGGCGCAGCGGCCTGCACGATCAGTGGCGCCAGCTGGTCATTGCTGGTGGCCTTGGCGCCGACCAGCAACCAGTCGCAAGGCGGCATGTCGGCGGCACTGGCATAGGCCTGCACCTTCATCTGTAGCGGGCCGTGCACTGCACTGTCCAGCGCCAACCCCTGTTCGCGGACAACCTGGTACTCGCTGCGCAGCAGAAAATGCACATCGAAACCGGCCCGGGCCAGCATCAACCCATAGAAGCCACCGATAGCCCCGCTGCCAATGATGCCGATGCGTGGTGTGTGCGGATGCATGCCGATCTCCAGGTCAATGTCAGCTTTCTTTTTACACAGCTTGCACACTGTCAGGTAGCCCATGCACGCCAACGCGCCACAGCAGCAGGGAAAACAGCATGCTGACGGGACTTGCGCCCATTGTCGCGCCACCCGTAACGCGCTAAGGTTCGGCTCCCCGCTGCGATTATTCTTGCTGCTGGGCCGCACGGGGACAGTTGGCGGCCGGCACCCGTGACCTGACGAGTAACACGATGGCTGATTTACCGATCGATGACTTGAACGTTGCCTCCAACGAGACCCTGATCACCCCCGATCAGCTCAAGAAGGAAATCCCCCTCAGCGCCAAGGCCCTGCAGACCGTGACTGCCGGCCGTGAAGTGGTGCGCAATATTCTCGACGGCAAGGACCATCGCCTGTTCGTCGTGGTCGGCCCTTGCTCCATCCACGACATCAAGGCCGCCCACGAATACGCCGAGCGGCTGAAGGTCCTGGCCGCAGAAGTGTCCGATACGCTGTACCTGGTCATGCGTGTGTACTTCGAAAAGCCGCGCACCACCGTCGGCTGGAAGGGCCTGATCAACGACCCGTACCTGGATGACTCGTTCAAGATTCAGGATGGCCTGCACATCGGCCGCCAGCTGCTGCTGGACCTGGCTGAAATGGGCCTGCCGACCGCTACCGAAGCGCTTGACCCGATTTCCCCGCAATACCTGCAGGACCTGATCAGTTGGTCGGCCATCGGCGCACGCACCACCGAATCGCAGACCCACCGCGAAATGGCCTCGGGCCTGTCGTCGGCGGTCGGCTTCAAGAACGGTACCGACGGCGGCCTGACCGTTGCCATCAATGCCCTGCAGTCGGTGTCCAAGCCCCACCGTTTCCTCGGCATCAACCAGGAAGGCGGCGTGTCGATCGTCACCACCAAGGGCAACCCGTACGGCCACGTGGTACTGCGCGGCGGCAACGGCAAGCCGAACTACGACTCGGTCAGCGTCGCCCTGTGCGAGCAAGACCTGGCCAAAGCCAAGATCAAGGCCAACATCATGGTCGATTGCAGCCACGCCAACTCCAACAAGGACCCGGCCCTGCAGCCGCTGGTCATGGAGAACGTTGCCAACCAGATCCTCGAAGGCAACCAGTCGATCATCGGCCTGATGGTGGAAAGCCACCTGAACTGGGGCTGCCAGTCGATTCCGAAAGACCTGAACGAATTGCAGTACGGCGTTTCGGTCACCGACTCGTGCATCGACTGGTCCGCGACCGAGAAGACCCTGCGCAGCATGCATGCCAAGTTGAAGGATGTGCTGCCGCAGCGTAAGCGCGGCTGATCGATGTAAAAAAGCGGGGCCGCTTCGCGCCCCATCGCGACACAAGGCCGCTCCTACAGGAGATCGCATATCCCTGTAGGAGCGGCCTTGTGTCGCGATGGGGCGCGAAGCGGCCCCGCTGTTATTTACAGATTCAAGCCTTGCTCGAATGCCGCTGCTGGCGCTCCATGTAGCGTTCCACATATGAGCAGGACGGAATCACCGTGTAGCCCATCTGTTCAGCGTACTCCAGCGCCCGCTCGGTCAATGCGGCAGCAATCCCGCGGCCCCGCAAGGCGTTGGGCACGAAGGTGCGATAGATGTCCAGCGTCTGCTTGCCCAGATCCATGTACGTCAGATAGGCACGATGACCGTCCACGTTGGTCTCGAACTGATGACCGGCCTGGTCATGGTGGATGGTCAGCGCTTCGCTCATCACTACTCCTCGCAGGTCTTCTCGGCAGACCCATACCTTAACCGATGGTGGTTTATCCGGCGTTAAATCCTCTACGCCACCTGATGCCCCTTCGACCTCTGGACGATTGTAATCGTTCGGATCCTCTGGCACTCACAAGATAGTAGGCGCCACAAATGGGATTGCTCAAGGTGGCGACGGCTAAAAATGGCGAAAATGCTGAGAAAGCGACTCTTCCCTGCTACCTTCAACAGCCGCCGGATGTTGTAGGGCTTAAGACGTCGAAGGACAGTTAAAGTCACCGTTAGTTCAACAAAAAAGTTCCGGTACTACAATCGCTTGCGAACCTTGCACGTTTTTTTCACACGCACGTCGCAAATCTTGTCGGTGTGACGCCAAGCGACATTTTTTTTGCAGTTCTTGCGCTCAGTCAGTTTACTTACTACAAGTAATGGGTACTATGTACGCCGGCCAGTTTCTCTTTCCTGAGAGATGGCTATTTAATAGAAAGTCCTTGAAGGGGAACACGATGAACAACGTTCTGAAATTCTCTGCTCTGGCTCTGGCCGCAGTTCTGGCTACCGGTTGCAGCAGCGTCTCCAAAGAAACCGAAGCTCGTCTGACTGCGACTGAAGACGCAGCAGCTCGCGCTCAAGCTCGTGCTGACGAAGCCTACCGTAAGGCTGACGACGCACTGGCAGCCGCTCAGAAGGCTCAGCAGACCGCTGACGAAGCCAACGAGCGCGCTCTGCGTATGCTGGACAAAGCCAGCCGCAAGTAATAATCCTCACGGATTGTTAAGAAGCCGACCCACTTGTGGGTCGGCTTTTTTATTGCCTGCCAGCAAGGTAAATGCGCCACGCAGTAACGAAAAGGCCCGCACTAAGGCGGGCCGTGATGTGTCGCAATTACCTTACTGCAGTTCGGGCGGAATGCTCGACACCATGGGTGCACTACCCTGGTTCTCGACCGGCACGGCAATTTCTACCGGCATGCCATCTTCTGCGGCCACCACGTCACGCACCATGTCCCAGTTCATACGCAGGTTATTGGCCAGGTCTTCACGCTTGAGCAAGGCGTTGATAACGGCGGTGTGTTTGTCGACCACCGACGGGTTACCCTGATCGTCCAGCGGCGTGTGCGCCTCCAGATAGACCTTGCCGCCACTGATACCGAACTTGTAAGGCTCGTTGATGATGCGCACCGGAGTACCCACCGGCACCATCTTTGACAGTTCCAGCACGTTGTTGTTGAGCATGCGGAAGCAGCCGTGGCTGGTGCGCATGCCAATGCCGAACTTCTTGTTCGAACCGTGGATCAGGTAGCCAGGCACGCCCAAGGTGAACTTGAACGGCCCCAGTGGGTTGTCCGGGCCAGCCGGCACCACGGTCGGCAGGATGTCACCGTCGGCCGCGTGCTCTTTGCGGATCGAAGCAGGTGGCGTCCAGGTCGGGTTCGGCGTCTTGGCGGTGATCTTGGTGTTGGCGATTGGCGACCCCCAACCCTCACGACCAATACCCAGCGGGAAGGTATGCACCACGTTCTGCCCTTTCGGGAAGTAGTACAGGCGGTACTCGGCCAGGTTGATGACGATACCTTCGCGCGGGCCTGGCGGTAGCACGTAGCGGGTCGGCAGGATGATTTCGGTGCCGGCGCCCGGCAGCCAAGGGTCTACGCCCGGGTTGGCGGCAATCATTTCCAGGTAGCCGAGGTCGTTGGCGGTGCCGATATCGGCGAACGTGTCCTCGTACTTTGCCTTGATCACATGCACCTGGCCGACGATGTCTTCACCGGGCGGTGGCAGTGGCAGCTCCAGCGCAGCAGCGGGACCCGCTACCAGCAGGGCGGCCAGGGACAGGCTACGGGTGACGGCAGGAAAGCGCGGCAACATCCGGTAAATCCTTCGAAAGGTGGGTCAAGACGATCGATTGTACACCTGCGCCGATGCAAGCGGGAGGCATTGGCGCGATGCAAGCGTTTCAGATGATGAAAGGTGCTTGCCGTTCAGCTGGCGTGCAGCTCTGGCCACACCGGGCGCATGCCGCGCCGCTGGGCATCGAGGATGGCCCGGCACAGGTCACACAGGCGGCTGTCGCGGTAGATTGCACGCGGCACTCCCGACCAGCGCGGCTGCGCCGGCAGCAGCCCACCGCACAAGGTACGGTCGACCGGCACGCCCAACTCAAGCTGGCGGGCCACCAGGTGGACGCGGATTTCCTGGCAGGCGAACAGGTCGAGCTGCTCATCGGGCTCGATCAGTTGGTAGGCATACAGGGACCAGGCAGGGCGCGGCATCGGGGGCACTCGAAACGGGGGGCGCAACATTAGCCGAAAGCCCGCCCCGTTTAAAGCGTCACAGCAAGGGTTTTATCGCCGGCCAGGCATTTTCCAGCAGGCGCTGCTGGGCGCCCTGGGCCGGATGGATGCCATCGGCCTGCATCAACTCAGGCACGCCCCCTACCCCTTCGAGGAAAAACGGCACCAACGGCACCTGTTTGTCCGCAGCCAGCTGTTCATACACCTTGGCAAAAGCGGTGGTATAGCGCACCCCGTAATTGGGCGGCAGGCGCATGCCCAGCAGCACCACCTTGGCACCGGCCTGGCGCGCGCCCTCGATCATCGAGGCAAGATTTTGTTGCAATTGCGCGGGCGGTTGCCCACGCAGGCCATCGTTGCCGCCCAGCTCCAGCACCACCAGGCTCGGTTTATGCGCTGCAAGCAGCGCCGGCAGCCGCGCCTGGCCACCTGCGCTGGTGTCGCCGCTGATCGACGCATTGACCACTTTGTCGTCGAAACCTTCGTCCTTGAGGCGGGTCTGCAACAGAGTGACCCAACCCTGGCGGGTATCCAGGCCAAAACCGGCGCTGATACTATCGCCAACAACCAGCAGTGTTCCCGCCGCCGCGCTCTGGGCCAGGCAATACAGGGCCAGACCGGCACTCAACCACCACACTCGCATCGGATTCTCCATGGGCCCCAACATACTCGTTGCGCAGAACCTTAGCAAAGTGGTCCCCAGCGCGGAAGGTGACCTGACCATCCTCCACGCACTCTCCCTCGAACTGGCCAAAGGCGACAGCCTGGCCATCGTCGGCGCCTCGGGCTCGGGCAAGTCGACCCTGCTCGGCCTGCTCGCCGGCCTCGACCAGCCCAGCGCCGGCAAGGTCATCCTCGCCGGCAACGACCTGGGGCCACTGGATGAAGACCAGCGCGCCCGGGTACGCGCCGAACATGTGGGTTTCGTGTTCCAGTCATTCCAGTTGCTCGACAGCCTCAATGCGCTGGAAAACGTCATGCTGCCACTGGAGCTGGACGGCCGCCGCGATGCCCGCGAGCAGGCGCGCTCCCTGCTGGAGCGGGTCGGCCTGGGCAAGCGCCTGAGCCACACCCCACGCCAATTGTCGGGCGGCGAACAGCAGCGGGTGGCCATCGCCCGCGCCTTCGCCGCACAGCCTGCGGTGTTGTTTGCCGACGAACCCACCGGCAACCTCGACAGCCACACGGGTGAGCGCATCAGCGACCTGCTGTTTGAATTGAACAAAGAGCGCGGCACCACCCTGGTGCTGGTCACCCATGACGAACGCCTGGCCCGGCGCTGCCGCCGCCAGATCCGCCTGGACGCGGGGCGCCTGGTGGCGCCAGTGGAGGCCTGATGAACCACATGCCGTTGTCCCGCCTGTGCGGCCTGGCCCTGCGCCAGTTGCTGCGCGACATTCGCGCCAGCGAAGTACGCGTGCTGTTCTTTGCCCTGCTGGTGGCGGTGGCAGCCAGCACCGCCATCGGTTACTTCGGTGCCCGCCTGAACGGCGCCATGCAACTGCGCGCCAGCGAATTCCTGGGCGCCGACCTGGTGCTGCAGGGCAGCGCCCCCGCCCGCGCGCAGCAGATCGATACCGGCACCGCACTTGGCTTGCGCCATGCTCAGGTGGTCGAGTTCACCAGTGTGGTCGGCGGCGACAACGGTATCCAGCTGTCCAGCGTCAAGGCCACCGACGGCGCCTACCCCTTGCGCGGGCAAGTCCGCAGCGCCCCGGCGCCCTATGCCGAGGAAACACCTGGCGGCGGCCCGGCACCTGGCGAGGCGTGGGTCGAGCCCCGCCTGCTGGCAGCGCTGGGGCTGGCGATTGGCGACAACATCGACGTAGGCATGAAAACCCTGCGAATGAGCCGTGTGCTGACCTACGAACCGGACCGCGCCAACAACTTCTACAGCCTTACCCCGCGGGTGATGATGAACCTGGCCGACCTGGACGCGACCGGCGTGATCCAGCCGGGCAGCCGGGTTACCTACCGCGACCTGTGGCGCGGCGATGCCGAGGCGCTGGCCCAATACCGCCAGGGCGTGGAAAAAGACCTGGCAGCCAGCCAGCGCCTGCGTGACACACGCGATGGCAACCAGCAGATCGGCGGCGCCCTGGGCAAGGCCGAACGCTACCTGAACATGGCCAGCCTGGTGGCTGTGCTGCTGGCCGGGGTCGCCGTGGCCTTGTCGGCCAGCCGTTATGCCGCCCGCCGCCTGGATGCCAGCGCGCTGCTGCGCTGCCTGGGGCTCTCTCGCCGCCAGGCACTGGGCCTGTATTGCCTGCAGCTGGCGATGCTCGGCCTGGTTGCCGCCCTTGCCGGCGCCCTGCTCGGCTGGCTGGCACAGCTGGGCCTGTTCCGCCTGCTGCACGGCCTGCTGCCAAGCGTGGTGCCGGCAGGCGGCATCATTCCGGCCCTGGCCGGCATCGGCACCGGGCTGGTCGCACTGGCCGGCTTCGCCCTGCCACCCATTGCCGCGCTGGGCCACGTTCCACCACTGCGGGTACTGCGCCGTGATCTGTTGCCAATACCACCCAGCAGCTGGTTGGTGTACGGCGCCGCTCTGTTTGCCCTTGGCCTGATCATGTGGCGCCTGAGCCTCGATCTGTTGCTCACATTCGCCCTGCTCGGTGGTGGCCTGGTCGCCGCACTACTGCTCGGCGGCCTGCTGTTGCTCGGCTTGCGCAGCCTGCGCCAGCTGCTGGCCGGGGCGCCACTGGCCTGGCGCCTGGGGCTGGGCCAGTTGCTGCGCCACCCCACGGCCGCCGCCGGTCAGGCCTTGGCCTTCGGCCTGATCCTGCTAGCCATGGCGTTGGTCGCCCTGCTACGCGCAGAATTGCTCGACACCTGGCAAGCTCAGTTACCCAAGGATGCGCCCAACCATTTCGCCCTGAACATCCTGCCGGATGATCGTGAGCCGTTCGCTCAACGCCTGCACCAGGTCAACGCCACTTCAGCGCCGCTGTATCCGGTAACGCCCGGGCGCCTGGTACAGATCAACGAGCAACCGGTACAGCAAATCGTCAGCAAGGACTCGGCGGGCGAGCGCGCCGTGCAGCGCGACCTCAGCCTGACCTGGGCCGCCGAGCTGCCCGAAGGCAATGCACTGACCGCAGGCAACTGGTGGCAAGCCTTGCCCGCCGCCGACGAAATCCCCGGTGTATCGGTGGAGGCGGAGCTGGCCAGCAGCCTGAAACTGAAAATGGGCGACCTGCTGACCTTCGACATCGGTGGCCAGCAGCGCCAGGCCCGGGTCAGCAGCCTGCGCAGCGTGCACTGGGACAGCTTCCAGCCGAACTTCTACATGATCTTCCAGCCCGGCACATTGCAAGGGCTGCCGACCACCTACCTGACCAGCTTCTACCTGGCGCCGGGTCACGACCTGGATGTGGTGGCACTGTCACGGGCATTCCCGGCGGTGACCATCCTGCAGGTGGATGCCTTGCTAGACCAACTGCGCAGCATCCTCGCCCAGGTGACCCTGGCGGTGGAGTATGTGCTGCTGTTCGTGCTAGCCGCCGGGCTGGCGGTGCTATTTGCCGGCTTGCAGTCAACGCTGGACGAACGCATTCGCCAGGGTGCCTTGCTGCGTGCGCTGGGGGCGGCGCGACCGTTGCTGGTCAAGGCACGGCGTATCGAGTTCGGCTTGCTGGGGGCAGCCAGCGGGTTGTTGGCAGCAGTGGGCTGTGAGCTGATTACCCTGGTGCTGTACCGCTATGCTTTCGACTTGCAGTGGAGCCCGCACCCTTGGCTGCTGGCGTTGCCGCTGATGGGGGCGCTGCTGGTGGGCGGTGCGGGGGTGCTGGGGACGCGACGGGCGTTGAATGCCAGCCCGTTGGCGGTCTTGCGCGACAGTTGATGGAGGCTTGTGGGTGCCTCTTCGCGGGTAAACCCGCTCCCACAAGGACCCCACTGCTTCAAGGACGACGCAGTACCTGTGGGAGCGGGTTTACCCGCGAAGAGGCCCCCACAGGCAACATCAATTTACTGGCCGTAAGTGATGCTCTTCACATACCAGGTCGCTTCACCGGTAGGCGTGTGCACCACCACCTCATCGCCCTCCTCCTTCTTGAGCAAGGCACGGGCCATGGGCGAATCGATCGAGATGTAATCGTTGCGCCCGTAGATCTCGTCATAGCCGACAATGCGAAACTTCATGGTCTCGCCATCGTCATTCTCGATCTCGACCCAGGCACCGAAAAACACCCTGCCTTCCTGCTGCGGCGAATAAGCCACCACCTTCACATCTTCAAGCCGCTTGCGCAGGTAACGCACCCGGCGGTCGATTTCGCGCAACAGCTTCTTGTTGTACTGGTAGTCGGCGTTTTCGCTGCGGTCGCCCAGTGACGCCGCCCAGGCAACTTTCTGGGTGATCTCCGGACGATAGACGCGCCACAGGTGGTCCAGCTCTTTCTTCAGCGCCTCATGGCCTTCCGTGGTGATGATGTTGGTACTCAACAGCGCACTCCTCAGCGGCGGGTAATCAGGCCTTGGCGCGCGATGCGGGTGAGGTGGCCAATGATTTCGGCGGCCTCGTCCGGCGCCGGGGCCTGGATAACGGCCAGGTCGAAACGGTCATTGCCGTATTGCGCCAGGTAGCAGCCGATATCGACGAACTGGATCAGAAAGGCGCGCGCCTGGCCCTTGCGCCGGGACAGGCCTTCGAGGTGACGCAAAAGGGTGGGCTGATGCTGGCCGCCGAGCAGAATGCGCGGTGTGCGGGACGCCTGGCTGGCAGGCAAAGGGCTCAAGCAAACACTGGTACGTGGGCAACTCATGGAGCTTCTCTCCGCCTCGCAAATCCCGCTGGGCAGCGGTGGGAGGCGTCACCGAACCAGCGCTTTAGCGGTATTTCGGATGGCCCGGAGGTGGGGCTTTCCTGCGCCCCGCAAGTAGCTGTTTAAATCGGCGCAGGCGGTATGCTAGAGCGATGAGCTACAAGTTGCAAGCGACAAGCCGCAAGCAAAAGCAGGCCGAGTACTGGCCCGCTCTTGCTTGCGGCTTGCAGCTCACTGCTTGCAGCTGATTACCGGGCGATTAGGCGGTCCAGCGAGAAGCGGCCAGCGCCTTCGATCATGACGGCAACCGTGCCGGCCAGCAGCGCCAGGGCGAACTCATAGCCGTTGTTTGACATGAACAGGCCGTTGCCGATGTGCACGGAGAGGATCGCCACCACCAGCGTTACGCTCAGCGCCAGGGCCGCCGGGCGGGCCAGCAGGCCGACCACCAGTGCCAGGCCGCCGAAGAATTCGGCACTACCGGACAACAGGGCCATCAGGTAGCCCGGGGCCAGGCCGATGCTTTCCATCCACTGGCCAGTACCTTCCAGGCCATAACCGCCGAACAGGCCGAACAGTTTTTGCGCGCCATGCGCCATGAAGATGATGCCGACCAGGATGCGGATAACGCTGAGACCGGCGCCGGCGCGGGTGGAGAACAGGGCATTGAGGGTAGTGTTGTTCATATCGAAGCGTCCTTGAAGCGAAGATGTTGTGTTGGGATGGGCGCCATCATAATCAATTCAATAAATATGAAAATCGCAAAAACCCCAACAAAACAATCGATAAAATCGATTTTTCAGCGCTTTGCCACACGCTCCAGCGCAGCCCGCTCGCGGTTGAACGCCAAAAAGTACTTGTTGACACTGTTGACGAAGTTGACCGGGCCCATGCCCACCTGCTCCATGGCGATGCGTTCGGTCTGGAAGAACCACTGATCACCGTTGAGGCCGCGCCGCCGGGCTTCGGCACGCATACCCTGGACCCGCTCGGGGCCGAGGTTGTAGGCCGCCAGCGTGAAGGCCATGCGCTCACGCTCGTTGATCTTGGCACTGGCGAAGAACTTGCGCCGGATCAGCGCCAGGTAGCGTGCGCTGGCCTGCACATTGCCATCTACCGTGGTGGTGTTGCTCACCCCCACGCGCTGGGCGGCTGAAGGGGTAATCTGCATCAGGCCATGGGCACCGCCCGTGCCGCGTGCAGCCGGGTTGAGCGTCGACTCCTTGTAGCCCAGGGCCGCCAGGTTGAGCCAGTCGATCTGCTGCGCCTGGCCATGCTTCTGCAGCACCGCCCGCACCGAGGCCAAGCGCTGGCGGTCCTTGCTGGCCAAGGGGTTGTGCACCCGGTACTGGCGCCGGTAGATGCGCTCGAAGGCGGCATCCTGGTTGTCTGGCGCGCGGTAACCTTTGAGGAAGTGATCGACCGTGGCCAACAATTGCGGCGCATCACGCCCCACATACCAGCGCATGGCTTGCGGCGCCCCCAGGTGCACCCGGCTGTCCAGGCGCAGGCGCGGCATGACCCGCGCCCAACGCCGGGCAATGGGCTGCTCGACCACGGTCAGGTGGTAGATGCCAGCCTGCACCATCTCCAGTACATCCTCCACCGCCAGCGTCGAGTCGACCCACTCCACCTTGATCGGCGGGCGCTTGCGCAGTGCCAGTTGCTGATTGACCTGCTGGATCAGCGGGCCGGCGGCACTGGCGCTGGTCAAGGCCACGGTACGCCCGGACAGCTGCTCGACCTTGCTGAAGCTGCGCTCGCCTTTGCGTCCGACCAGCATCAACGGCACCTGGTCGAGTAGCGGCGCACTGCTGCTGACGCCGCGAACCGTGCTGGGGTCGAGCAACTCGCCCGGCGCAGCCAAGTCGCCCTCGCCGCGAGCCAGAGCGCCGAGCAACTGCTCCTTGGCCCGCGGAATGAGCTTTAGCTGGATCTGCTGGTCATCGGCGGCGCGGGCATTGAGGTAATGCTCCAGGGCCCGCAGGCGGTAATACTCGATGCCGACCGGCTCGCCTTTGACCTCACCGGAGCTGTTGCGGCTCTGGTTGACCAGCACCCGCAGCACTTTACTGGTGCGAACCTGCTGCAGGTCACGCACCTTGGCGGGCGGTATGTTCTGCTGCGGTCCCGGCGCGCGCGCCTGGGCCGGGCCGGTCAGGGTGAGCCCGAGCGTCAGCAGGAAAACAAGCCAGCATCGCAGCATGCGAGAACGTGTCCGTGGTGGTTGGGCGGCATCCATGGGTTGCACCGCCAAATGAGAAATGACGGTAAAAGACCACGGTAACAGCATGAAGTTCTTGGTTTTTTCAGAAAAACGCGAATTTTGCTATGCTGGCCGCCCCGCGGCACGAGGTAGCACCATGCAACTGATCGATATCGGCGTCAACCTGACCAACAGCAGTTTCCACGACCAACAAGCGGCAATCGTCGAGCGCGCCCTTGAGGCCGGGGTCACACAAATGGTGCTGACAGGCACCAGCCTGGCCGTCAGCGAACAAGCGCTGGAGTTGTGCCAGCAGCTGGACGCCAGCGGTGCGCACCTGTTTGCCACAGCGGGCGTGCACCCCCACGATGCCAAGGCCTGGGATGCCGGCAGCGAGCGCCAGTTGCGCCAGCTGTTGAACGAACCGCGCGTGCGCGCCGTGGGCGAATGCGGCCTGGACTTCAACCGCGACTTCTCCCCTCGCCCACTGCAGGAAAAAGCCCTGGAGGCCCAGCTGGCCCTGGCCGCAGAGCTGCGCCTGCCGGTGTTCCTGCACGAACGCGACGCCAGCGAACGCTTGCTGGCAATCCTCAAGAATTACCGCGATCACCTGACCGGCGCGGTGGTGCACTGCTTTACCGGCGAGCGCGAAGCGCTGTTCGCCTACCTGGACATGGACCTGCACATCGGCATCACCGGCTGGATCTGCGACGAACGCCGCGGCACCCACCTGCATCCGCTGGTGGGCAACATTGCCGAAGGGCGGCTGATGCTGGAGAGCGATGCCCCCTACCTGCTGCCGCGCAGCCTGCGGCCCAAGCCGAAGAACGGGCGTAACGAACCGGCGTTTCTGCCGGAGGTGTTGCGCGAAGTGGCGCTGCATCGGGGCGAATCGGTCGAGCACACGGCAGCGCATAGCACGGCGACGGCGCGGGCGTTCTTCCAGCTCCCCTGAAGCCTGCGCGCTGGCTGTTGATATGGGTCAACATCTTGCTGAGCAAGTGCAGGCACAATGATGGCACCTTGCCGATATTGTTTCCGCTCAACTCAGAGAAGACCTGCCCATGGGTGCCTGGCTTAGCAATGTTTCCCTGAAGTACAAATTTTGGGCCGTCAATGCGGTGGCCTTTGTCACGACCTTGCTGCTGGTGCTCTACGCCGTGCACCTGGAGCAACGCGCCCGCGCGGAAGCTGCGCAGGCGCAGGCGGCAGCGCAAGCCCAACTGCTGGCTGCCTGGCCTGCCGGGCAAGCATTGCCGCGCCCGGACAACGTCATCAGCTGGTCGGCCGGGCAAACGCCGACGTTCGCCGGTGAGGCACTCGATAGCCTGCGCAACGCCCAGGGCTGGGTGGAGCTACCGAGCGCCTGGATCCTCGGGGACAACCCGCTGCGCGGCGCGCAGGTATTGCGCCACGGCGACCAACAGGTGGCCGTGCTCGCCCAGTCGCCAAGCCTGCGCCAGGTATTCTTCGAGCGCTTCGGCAACTACGCGGTATGCGTGCTGATCCTGATGCTGGCCATGCTCGGCGCCTCGCAATTGCTGATCCGCTTCCTGCTCAGCCAGCTCAATACCCTGAAGGACGTGATGCTGCACGTGGAAAAGACCGGCGACCTGGCGGCCCGTGTGCCGCTGGCCTGCGGCGACGAGGTCGGCCAGATGGCCGGGGCTTTCAATGCCATGCAGGCCACCTACCACCGCGTGGTCAGCACTGTCGCCCACACCGCTGCACAGCTGGATTCGGGCGCCGCACGCCTGGCGGCCAGCATGAGCAACGTACGCCACGGCATGCTCGGCCAGCAGAGCGAGACAGACCAGGCTGCCACCGCCATCAACGAAATGTCGGCGACGGTGCACCACATTGCCCAGCATGCAGGCGCCACCCGTGACCTGTCACAAACCGCCGACACCCTGGCCGGCAGCGGCAAAGAGGTGGTCAGCCGGGTGCAGGATTCGATTTCCGGGCTGTCCAGCGGTGTGCAGCAAACCGCCGAAATGATTCGCCAACTGGCCGAAGACAGCCAGAAGATCAACAGCGTGGTCGGCGTAATCCACAGCATCGCCGAGCAGACCAACCTGCTGGCGCTCAACGCAGCCATCGAAGCGGCGCGCGCCGGTGATCTGGGCCGCGGCTTTGCCGTGGTGGCCGATGAGGTGCGCAACCTGGCCAAGCGCGTGCAAACCTCTACCGACGAAATCACCACCATGGTCTCCGCCCTGCAATCGGGCACCCGCGATGCAGTGGAATTCATGCAGGAAAGCTCGTACAAGGCCGACGATTGCGTCCGCCAGGCCCAAGAGGCCGGCGAAGCGCTGGCGGAGATCACCGGTGCTGTGGCGCAGATGCGCGAAAGCAACACCCAGATTGCCGTGGCGGCCGAGCAGCAAAGCCAGGTGGCCGAGGAAATGAACCGCGCCGTGGTGAGCATCCGCGATGTCACCGAACAGACCGTGCAACAGACGGTGGGCTCGGCAACCACCAGCAGCGAACTGGCAACCCTGGCCGGCGAACTGAACAGGGTCATTGGCCAGCTCAAGCTATAGTTGCCATAGCCTGCATCGATTGGCCCCCGGCCGGGGGCCGCACTAAGCTTTGAGCATGACCGAGAGGAAATGCCCATGAGCAAACGCCTGCCCAACCTGCCCGCCTGGCAATGGCGCGGCTACCACCATAACCACCGCCACCCGGCCAACCTGGTGCTGCACCTGATTGCCGTGCCGCTGTTCATCCTCGGCGCACTGCTGATTCTATCCGGCCTGTTCGGCCTGGACCTGGGCCAGATTGCCGTTGGCGTGATTGCCCTGATTGCGGGCCTTGGCTTGCAGCGCCATGGCCACCGCCTGGAGGCCGAGCAGCCCGAGCCGTTCGCCAACCGCCAGGATGCCGTGCAGCGCTTACTGACAGAGCAGTTCATCACCTTTCCGCGCTTTTTGCTGAGCGGGGCCTGGTGGAAGGCCTGGCGGGAGCGGCATAAACACCGGCATTGATATGACGATCATGCGCAATATTTTGTAGGAGCGGCCTTGTGTCGCGATCGGGCTGCGCAGCAGCCCCAGTATTGCAGCTTCGCAGCAGAGATTGCCGGGGCCGCTTTGCGGCCCGATCGCGACACAAGGCCGCTCCTACAGTTAATTGCTGTGACTGGGGGTTAGGCAAACACGGTGACGGTCTGTCGGCTCAGGGCCAGCAACTCACCTTCTGCCGTCCACAACGCGGCAGCAGCGTGCCCATAACCCTCCCGCGCATGCTCGGTCTCCACGCAATACCGGCACCAGTCCAGGGTCGACAGCTTCGCCGTGGGCTGGATGAACTCGATGGTCCAGGTCAATGTGCTGCCCGCTGCGGGCTGCTTGAGAAAGGGCATCAGGCTCGGCGGCCAGGCATCGACCAACGCCAGCAAGTGCGACTCATTGACCTGCTCTTGCGCCACATCCCGCAAGCGCACCCAGCCACCCATCTTGCGCGACTGATTGCCACTGAACGGCAACCCACCCACCGCCCAACGCAAGGCTACATGGCGCATGAATTCGGGCGTCACGCCCTTGATATAGGGCAACTCGGGCGCTGCGTCGGCGAGCGCTGGCATTTCCATCGCCGGTAACGCCGGCACATCGACCACCGAAGGCCGGCCTGCACCGAAATTGCCCTGCACCAAGGTCACCACCTGGCCATCCTGAACGGCGCGGCCGAGCAAGGTGCTGACCGCCTTGCCTTCACGCAGCACCTCCACCTCGAAACGGATTGGCACATCCGCAGCCGCAGGCGCTACAAAGCTGATGGCCAGCGAGCGCACAGGGCGGCTGTCGGAGAGTTTCAGGCGCATGGCCTCGTAGACCATGGCCGCCATCAGCCCGCCAAAGGCAGCGCGGCCCTGGGCCCAGCTGGGCGGGATGCTGACGGCATCCGGGTTGGCCCGCACGGCGTCGAGCAGTTGGTTGAAGTTCATTGGCTGGCTCCTGCCCGCAGCGAAAAGGTCTGCTCATCGTAGCCAGCAAACCCCGGGCGATCAGCCCGCATATCGGTCAATTTTCGGGCTAGCGACGCGCCAGCGCCTGCATCAGGGCATCCAGCGTCACATCCGACTTGCGCTCGGCCTCGTGCAGTTCCTGCTCCCAAGCAGCTTTGCAGGGGGCCAGGTCAGCATGGTCGCGCGCCTGCAGCAACCACTGCAGGCGGTCATGCCAGTTGCCCAGGTCGCCCTGTGCCTTCTTCAGCAGGCGCTGCAGTTTCTTCCCGGCGTGGTCGAGTTGCGGATAGGCCTCGTCGCCATAGCGCGCACGCTTGATCAGCAAGCGCAGGCGGTGGCGGTCGTGAGCGGGGTCCTGCAAGGCTTCGTGCAACTTGCGCCACTGCTTCACCAGGCGCTTGTCGATGCGTTTGTCCAGCGACTTGACCAGCCCCTCGCGGCCTGCCGCCCGCAGGAACAACGGAAACGCGTCGACAATCGTCAGCACCCGGGCCAGCTGCGGGCTGGCAGCGACACTGGCAAAGGTCCTGCCACGCCCTTCCAGGCGCCGATGGCCGGCGGCAGGATAGCCGCGCCCGATCAGCTCGGCTGCCAGCACCTCCCGATCACGCAGCGGCGTGGTCAAGGTACCCAGCGCGCTGGCGGCATCATCGAGCTGCTCCACGCCAGGCAGCCCACGCAGGGGCCGCAGCAGGCTGCGCAGGCGCCGCAAGCTGATGCGCAAGTCGTGCAAGGCCTCGCTGTCGGTGTCGGCAGCCAGGCGTTCGCGGCAGGCCATCAGGCGCACCTGCAAGGTCAGTATCTGGGCTACTACATGGTCTAGCATGGCAGACATACGACGCTCCTTGGTCAGCGCCCGGCGCGCGACTCACGAATGTAGAAGCGCGCCTTTTCGGCTTTGCGCGTACAGCTTTCGTAACCTTCGAACTGCTGCTGGGTCTTGGCCCCGGTCAGCAGCGACAACGCCTTGGAGTAACTCACAGCACCGGCAAAGCCTTCGGCCTTGGCCAGGTCCAGTTCCTTCCAGGCGGCATCCAGCTGGGTCGCGCAGCTGTCACGGTAGGCCGTCTTGCCCGCGCAGCCAGCAAGGGCCAAGGCAATCAGTGGAAGGCAGATCCAGGCTTTCATCAGTAATACCTCAATGGAAAAACAGTGGCTGTTCGACGCCCCGGCAGCTGAAAAGTGCCCTGCCTGGCCAGCTGTACCGGGCCGGTTTTATTACAGTAGCTCAGCGCGATCTACATTGAAGCACAGCCTGTGATGGGTGCATTGTAGGACCATGGTTGCACTGGACGGGGAATATTCATGAGCAAACGCGTGGCACTGGTACTGGGCTCGGGCGGAGCCCGGGGGTATGCACACATCGGTGTGATCGAGGAAATCGAGCGGCGCGGCTACGACATTGCCTGCATTGCCGGCTGCTCCATGGGTGCAGTGGTTGGCGGCATCTATGCTGCCGGCAAGCTGAGCGACTATCGCAACTGGATCGAGAGCCTCGACTACCTGGATGTACTGCGCCTGGTCGACGTCAGCTTTCGCCTCGGCGCCATTCGTGGCGACAAGGTGTTCGGGCAAATCCGCAAGATCGTTGGCGAGATCAACATCGAGCAATTGCGCATCCCCTATACAGCGGTTGCGACCGACCTCACCAACCAACAGGAAATCTGGTTTCAGGAAGGCTGCCTGCACCAGGCGATGCGCGCCTCGGCGGCCATCCCCAGCCTGTTTACCCCCGTGATCCAGGGCAACCGCATGCTGGTGGACGGGGGCATCCTCAACCCGCTGCCGATTGTGCCTGTGGTGTCCAGCCACTGCGACCTGATCATCGCGGTCAACCTTAACGCCACCAACCAGAAGCAATACCAGTTACCGGTGATCGAGCGCCCAGCGGCCTTCAAGATGCGTTTTGACTCCCTGCTGAGCTCGTTGGGCTCTCACTTGCCGTTCCGGCGCAAGCAGGCGGAAGAGCTGATGCGCATCGAACAGGAAATAGTCGCCGAAGGCCTGGCGCCGCCCAACCCGTGGCTGGCAGATGCCGCCGCCCCGGAAGGCCAGCAACCGGCGGCAGCACCGGAACGCGAGGGCGCGCCAAAGTCCGCGACTGGCTCGTTCATCATCGACAACGTGGGGCCTGCTTCGCTGCTGGACCTGATCAACCAGAGCTTCGAGGTCATGCAGACGTCGCTGGCGCAGTACAAGATCGCCGGGTATCCACCGGATGTGCTGATCAACGTGCCCAAGCGTGTGTGCCGGTTCTTCGAGTTCTACAAGGCGCCCGAGCTGATTGCCCTGGGACGGGAGATTGCGCGGGATACGCTGGATAACTATGAAGGCGTGAAGCGCTAAGCGTCGTAGCGCCTGTGCCGGCCTCTTCGCGGGTGAACCCGCTCCCACAGGGACCGCGCTGACCTTGGATCTGGCGCAGTACCTGTGGGAGCGGGTTCACCCGCGAAGAGGCCGGCACAGGCGACAGAAACGAAACAGGCCGCACGAGGCGGCCTGTTTCTTCATGCAGCGATCACCTTAGTAACGGGTGATATCCGCATTGGCTTCCAGCTGCTTGCGGTACGCCGCGAAGTCCTGCTGGCCAGCACGCGACGCGAGGTAGCGGCGGATCTGCTGCTTCTCTTCGTCGGTGGCGGTAGCGCCTTCGTTGACACCCTTGAGCTGCAGCACCACCAGGCTACCGTCACGCAGCACGACGCTGCCATACACCGGCTTGTCCTTGGCTTGCGGCTTGCCCAGGCGGAACAGCGCCTGCAGTTCGGCCGGGTCAATACCGTCCTCGCCACGGGTGACTGCTTCGTAGGCCTTCCAGCCTTGCCCTTCGTGCACGCTGCCTACTGCAATGGAACCGTCACGCAGGCCGGCAATCAGCTTGTCCGCCTTGGTCTTGAGCTCGGCAGTTGCCTTCTCTTTGGCCAGGTGTTCGCGGATGTTCGTGGCCACCGCTTCCAGCGGCAGTTGCTCCGGCTTGCGGTGCTCCTTGACGCGCAATACCACGGTGGTCTCCGGGTCGAGCTCGATGGCGGTGCTGTTGGCAGCCTCCTCCAGCACTTCTTCGGAGAACGCAGCCTGCACCACCGAACGATTGGCGGTAATGCCCTCACCACCCTCGCGACCGAAGGCTGCGGAGGTCTGCACCTTGAGGTTCAGGTCCTGGGCCGGCTGGGCCAGGTCGGAAGCCTCGTAGGCAGCATCCTGCAGCTGCTTGCTGGCATCGACGTAGCGCTGTTCGACCAGCGGGGTTTTCAGGTCGCGGGTCAGCTTGTCCTTCAAGCTGGCGAAACTCGGCACTTCAGGCGCCTGCACACCCAGCAGCTTGATCAGGTGGTAGCCAAACTCGGTGCGCACTGGCGCCGAGACCTGGCCGTCCTGCAGCTTGTACAGCGCGTCCTCGAACGCCGGGTCGTAGACACCCGGGCCGGCAAAGCCGAGGTCACCACCGCTGTTGGCCGAGCCCGGGTCCTGGGAGAACTCCTTGGCCAGCGCGGCAAAGTCTTCACCCTTGGCCAGGCGCTGCTCGATCTCTTCGGCACGGGCCTTGGCCTGGGCGTCGGTGACCTTGTCGTTGACCTCGATGAGGATGTGCGCGGCATGGCGCTGCTCGGCGAGGTTGGCGATTTCCTTCTCGTACTGGGCCTTGAGCTCTTCGTCGGTCACTTTGACCTGGTCGAAGAACACCGACTTCTTCAGCTCGATGTAGTCGATCACCACCTGGTCAGGCGACATGAACTCCTTGGCGTGCTGCTCGTAATGCGCCTTGACCTCTTCGTCGCTGACCTTGACCGCGGCCGGGTCGGCCTTGAAGGTCAGGGAGGCGAAGTCGCGGGTCTGCTTCTCCAGGCGAGCGAAGGCATCGACCTGCTGGTCGGTGACAAAGCTGCTGCCGGCCAGGCCGGTGCGCAGCTGGCCAATGAGCATTTCCTCGGCGAGCATCTCGCGGAACTGCATGCGGCCGTAGCCCATCTGGCGTATGACCTGGTCGAAACGGTCAGCACTGAACTTGCCGTCCACCTGGAACTCCGGCGTTTGCAGGATCACCTGATCCAGCGCGGCCTCGGAGAAGGCAAACTTGGCATCTTCGGCGCCTTGCAGCAGCAACTTGCGGCTGATAAGGCCCTTGAGCGCCTCTTCACGCAGCAATTTGTCTTCCAGCAGCGCTGGGTCGAAATCCTTGCCCAACTGTTGCATCAACTGACGGCGCTGCATGTCGGCCGCCTGGGCCAGCTCGTTCTGGCTGATGGTCTGGCCGTTTACCTTGGCGGCGTCCTGGCTATGGGTGGCGGCCTGGAAAATGGCTTCGAAACCGGTCAATGCCATCAAGACGACGATAAGGCCGATGATGGTCTTGGCAATCCAACCTTGTGAATTGTCCCTGATATTTTGCAGCATGCGTCCCCCAGAAACGGCTGTACCACTGCGTCGACAACCGCGGAGCGTGGGTAGAATCCTGATAAAAGAAAGGCGCATCCGAGGATGCGCCTTTTCTTAGCAAACGTGTCAGGCGGGAACGTTTGCGCCCCGCCTTCAGCGTGCTCGGACCCGGCAAGGCCAGGCCCGGCTGAAAGACGACTTAGTTGACGGCGTCTTTCAGGCCTTTGCCAGCCTTGAAACCTGGAACCTTGGCGGCTTCGATCTTGATCGCCTTACCGGTTTGCGGGTTACGGCCAGTACGCTCGGCGCGGTCCTTGACCGAGAAGGTACCGAAGCCAACCAGAACGACGTCGTCGCCTGCTTTCAGGGCACCGGTTACGGAGTCGATCACAGCGTCCAGAGCCTTACCTGCGGTAGCTTTGGAAATGTCAGCCGATGCAGCGATAGCGTCAATCAGTTCCGACTTGTTCACTCTAAGTCCCCTTATTTCTCTATTGAGTTTGTTTCTAAGTATGTAATGAAAAGCTTATGAAACGTGCGCTGGGTGGCTTGATGACAATAGCGTGCCGCTTTATAGCAAGGGCCCGAAAAAACTGTCAAGGAAAGCCCCCCAGCCAAAAACTACTAATGCGTGCTGATTCTTTCCTTAGCATCGCCGTCGCGCTTTTCATCTTTCGCGACAATCTCAGGAGCCACATCTGGCAAGGGCTCCGGGGCGTATTGCAGCGCAATTTGCAGGACTTCGTCAATCCATTTGACCGGTTTGATCTGAAGATCCTGTTTGATATTTTCCGGAATCTCCTTCAGATCGCGAACATTCTCCTCTGGAATGATCACCGTCTTGATGCCACCACGGTGTGCCGCCAGCAGTTTTTCCTTCAGCCCGCCAATGGCCAGCACCTGGCCACGCAGGGTGATTTCGCCGGTCATGGCCACGTCGGCACGTACCGGAATCTGCGTCAGCGCCGACACCAATGCGGTGCACATGCCCACACCCGCGCTTGGGCCGTCCTTCGGCGTGGCGCCTTCCGGCATGTGGATGTGCACGTCGCGCTTCTCGTGGAAATCGGCGGCAATCCCCAGGCTACGGGCGCGGCTGCGTACCACGGTCTGTGCGGCGGTGATCGATTCGACCATCACATCGCCCAGCGAGCCGGTCTTGATCAACTGGCCCTTGCCGGGGATGACCACGGCTTCGATGGTCAGCAGTTCGCCACCCACCTGGGTCCAGGCCAGGCCGGTGACCTGACCGATCTGGTCCTGCTGCTCGGCCAGGCCGTAACGGAACTTGCGCACGCCCAGCAGATGCTCCAGCTGCTCGCTGGCCACCTTGACCTTGACCTTGACCTGCTTCTGCCCGGTATGTTCCTTGACCACCTTGCGGCAGACCTTGGCAATTTGCCGCTCCAGGCCACGCACACCGGCTTCGCGGGTGTAGTAGCGGATGATGTCGCGGATCGCCGAAACGTCGACCTCAAGCTCTTCCTTCTTCAAGCCGTTGGCCTTGACCTGCTTGGGCACCAGGTACTTGACCGCGATGTTGATCTTCTCGTCCTCGGTGTAGCCCGGCAGGCGGATGACTTCCATCCGGTCCAGCAGCGCCGGCGGGATATTCATCGAGTTCGAGGTGCACAGGAACATCACGTCCGAGAGGTCGTAGTCGACTTCCAGGTAGTGGTCGTTGAAGTTGTGGTTCTGCTCCGGGTCGAGCACTTCCAGCAGTGCCGAGGCCGGGTCGCCACGCATGTCGCTGCCCATCTTGTCGATTTCGTCGAGCAGGAACAGCGGGTTGCGCACGCCCACCTTGGTCATCTTCTGGATCAGACGGCCAGGCATGGAGCCGATATAGGTACGGCGGTGGCCACGGATCTCGGCCTCGTCACGCACGCCACCCAAGGCCATGCGCACGAACTTGCGGTTGGTGGCAGCAGCGATCGACTCGGCCAGCGAGGTCTTGCCCACGCCAGGTGGGCCGACCAGGCACAGTACCGGGCCGCGGATTTTCTTGACGCGCTTCTGCACGGCAAGGTACTCGAGGATGCGTTCCTTGACCTCTTCCAGGCCATAGTGGTCGGCATCGAGAATTTCCTCGGCCTTGGTCAGGTCCAGACGCACCTTGCTCTGGGCCTTCCACGGCACCTGCACGAGCCAGTCGAGGTACGAACGCACCACGGTGGCCTCGGCCGACATCGGCGACATCTGCTTGAGCTTGTTCAGCTCGGCCTGGGCCTTGGTCAGGGCATCCTTGGGCAGGCCAGCGGCTTCGATGCGCTTTTTCAGCTCTTCGACTTCGTTGTGGCCTTCGTCGCCATCACCGAGCTCTTTCTGAATGGCCTTCATCTGCTCATTCAGGTAGTACTCGCGCTGGCTGCGCTCCATCTGCTTCTTGACCCGACCACGAATGCGCTTTTCAACCTGCAGCAGGTCGATTTCGGCATCCAGCAGCGCCAGCACGTGCTCGACACGGGTGGTCAGGTCGACAATTTCGAGAATTTCCTGCTTCTGCTCGATTTTCAAGGCCATGTGGGCGGCCATGGTATCGACCAGACGCCCCGGCTCTTCGATGCTGTTCAGCGAGGACAGCACTTCGGCAGGGACTTTCTTGCCCAGCTGCACGTACTGCTCGAATTGCGACAGCAACGTGCGCACGAACACTTCCGACTCGCGCTCGGCGGCGTCGGTTTCGTCGATCAGGGAGACTTCGGCACGGATGTGCCCTTCTACTTCGGTGAAACGCTCAACCGCGCCACGCTGCTCGCCCTCGACCAGCACCTTGACGGTGCCATCAGGCAGTTTCAGCAGCTGCAGCACAGTGGCAACGGTGCCGACACGGTACAGGGCGTCCTCGCCCGGATCGTCGTCGGCCGGGTTTTTCTGGGCGAGCAGGAGGATCTGCTTTTCGCCCGTCATCGCGGCCTCGAGGGCTTCGATGGATTTTTCGCGCCCCACGAACAGCGGGATAACCATGTGCGGGTAAACAACGACATCGCGCAATGGCAAAAGAGGCAAGTCGAGGGTGGTCTTCATGATTTCGCCTCTACAGCGGCCTTATGGCCGGAAACCGGTGGAAATGATGCTTGGACCTAATGTGGGGGCACGCTTGGGAAATTACAAGCGCTAGCGCAGGAAAAGCAGAAAGGGGCCCGTAGGCCCCCTTCTTGCTTGCAACCGTCACCGGCCATTGCCTGAATCAGGCGTCTGGCGCGGCCTTGGCTTGCGGCTCGCTGTTCTCGTAGATCATCAGCGGCTGCGAGGTGCCTTCGATGACGCTCTCGTCGATCACCACCTTGCTGACATCCTTCTTCGAAGGGATCTCGTACATGGTGTCGAGCAGCACGCCTTCGAGGATCGAACGCAGGCCACGGGCGCCAGTCTTGCGCTCCAGGGCCTTGCGTGCAACGGCCTTGAGTGCATCGCTGCGGAACTCGAGATCGACGCTTTCCATCTCGAACAGCTTGGCATACTGCTTGGTCAGGGCGTTCTTCGGCTCGGTGAGGATCTGCATCAACGCAGCCTCATCCAGCTCGTCGAGGGTAGCCAGCACCGGCAGACGGCCGACGAATTCCGGAATCAGGCCAAACTTGACCAGATCGTCCGGCTCGACCTCACGCAGGGACTCGCCAACCTTCTTGCCTTCTTCCTTGCTGCGCACTTCTGCGCCAAAACCGATGCCACCCTTGGTGGAACGGCCCTGGATGACTTTTTCCAGGCCCGAGAACGCGCCACCGCAAATGAACAGGATATTGCGGGTATCGACCTGCAGGAATTCCTGTTGCGGGTGCTTGCGCCCACCTTGCGGCGGTACCGAGGCCACGGTGCCCTCGATCAGCTTCAGCAGCGCCTGCTGCACGCCCTCGCCCGAGACGTCACGGGTAATGGACGGGTTGTCCGACTTGCGCGAAATCTTGTCGATTTCGTCGATGTAGACAATGCCCATCTGGGCCTTTTCCACGTCGTAGTCGCACTTCTGCAACAGCTTCTGAATAATGTTTTCGACGTCCTCACCCACATAACCGGCTTCGGTCAGGGTGGTGGCGTCAGCAATGGTAAACGGTACGTTTAACAGGCGTGCCAGGGTTTCGGCGAGCAGGGTCTTGCCCGAGCCGGTCGGCCCGATGAGCAGGATGTTGCTCTTGCCCAGTTCGACTTCGTCGCCCTTCTTGTCACGCTGGTTCAGGCGCTTGTAGTGGTTGTATACCGCTACGGCCAGCACCTTTTTCGCGCGCTCCTGACCAATGACGTACTGGTCCAGGATGCCGCTGATTTCTTTCGGCGAAGGCAATTTGTGCGCGCTGCTCTCGGCCTGGGCTTCCTGCACCTCCTCACGGATGATGTCGTTGCACAGGTCGACGCACTCGTCGCAGATAAATACCGAGGGCCCGGCAATCAATTTGCGCACTTCGTGCTGGCTTTTGCCGCAGAAGGAGCAATAGAGCAATTTGCCGCTGTCCTCGCCGTTACGGGTGTCAGTCATTCGATCGATCCAATCCGGTAGGCTTGCAACACAAGATGAAGGCAATTGCGGGCTTTTTCAAGTCCGCAGGTAGGCGGTTTCCGCGCCTACCTGCTCTGACCCCCCGGTTCAGGAGGCCAGTTGCCGCTTGTCGTAGACCGAGTCGATCAGGCCGTACTCGGCCGCGCGCGAGGCGCTCATGAAGTTGTCACGCTCAGTGTCACGCTGGATGGTCTCGAGGTCCTGGCCGGTGTGGTAGGCCAGCAGCTCGTTGAGACGCGCCTTGATGCTGAGGATTTCCTGGGCGTGGATCTGGATGTCGGTCGCCTGGCCCTGGAAGCCGCCCAATGGCTGGTGAATCATCACCCGCGAGTTAGGCAGGCAGTGACGCTTGCCCTTGGCACCGGCGGTCAACAGGAAGGCACCCATGCTGCAGGCCTGGCCGATGCAGATGGTCGAGACGTCCGGCTTGATGAACTGCATGGTGTCGTAGATCGACATGCCAGCAGTCACCGAGCCGCCTGGGGAGTTGATGTAAAGATGGATATCCTTGTCCGGGTTTTCCGCCTCAAGGAACAGCATCTGCGCCACTACCAGGTTGGCCATGTAGTCTTCTACAGGGCCTACCAGGAAGATCACTCGCTCCTTCAACAGGCGCGAGTAGATGTCATAGGCACGTTCGCCACGGGCGGACTGCTCGATAACCATCGGGACCAGGCCGCCTGCGGCCTGGATGTCAGAGCTCTGCTGAATATAAGAATTGCGGGACATGTCCTGCGCTCACTCCCAAATAGTCATGGCTTGAATACGCACAAGCCAGCGCGAAGGCTGGCTTGTGGGGGTTTCCTACGAGAGAAAACGTATTACTCGGCTTCGGCTGGTGCCTCAGCTGGTTTTACGGCTTCTTCGTACGAGACCGACTTGTCGGTCACAGTCGCTTTCTGCAGAACAGTATCTACAACTTGTTCTTCCAGCACAACCGAACGCACTTCGTTCATTTGCTGGTCGTTCTTGTAGTACCAGGCGATGACCTGCTCAGGCTCCTGGTAAGCCGAAGCCATTTCTTCGATCATCTCGCGGACCTTGGCGTCGTCCGGCTTCAGTTCGAACTGCTTGACCACTTCAGCCACGATCAGGCCCAGCACTACGCGGCGCTTGGCTTGCTCGGTGAACAGCTCGGCAGGCAGCTGCTCAGGCTTGATGTTGCCACCGAACTGCTGAACAGCCTGCACGCGCAGACGGTTGACTTCGTTTTCCAGCAGGGCCTTTGGCACTTCGATCGGGTTGGCGGCCAGCAGACCGTCCATGACCTGGTTTTTCACCTTGGTCTTGATCGCCTGGCGCAGTTCACGCTCCATGTTCTTGCGAACTTCGGTGCGGAAGCCTTCCAGGGTCGACTCTTTGATACCGAACTGGGCGAAGAACTCTTCGTTCAGCTCTGGCAGCACAGGGGCGGCAACGCTGTTGACGGTGATGGTGAACTCGGCAGCTTTGCCAGCCAGGTCCAGGTTCTGGTAGTCCTCTGGGAAGGTCACGTTGACAACGCGCTCTTCGCCAGCCTTGGCGCCAACCAGGCCTTCTTCGAAGCCCGGGATCATGCGGCCGGAGCCCAGCACCAGCGGGGTGCCCTTGGCCGAACCGCCGGCGAACACTTCACCGTCGACCTTGCCGACGAAGTCGATGTTGACCTGGTCGTCGTTCTGCGCGGCGCGCTCGACAGCCTCGAAACGGGTGTTCTGCTTGCGCAGCACTTCCAGCATGTTGTCCAGGTCGGCGTCAGCCACTTCGGCGCTCAGGCGCTCGACGTTGATCGACTCGAGGCCGGCAACGGTGAACTCCGGGAACACTTCGAAGATGGCAACGAATTCCAGGTCCTTGCCTTTTTCGAAGGACTTTGGCTCTACAGCAGGGGCGCCAGCCGGGTTCAGCTTCTGCTCGACGATGGCTTCGTAGAAGGAAGCCTGGACCAGGTCACCGAAAGCCTCTTGACGGGCGTCAGCCTCGAAACGCTGACGGATCACGTTCATCGGCACTTTGCCAGGACGGAAGCCCGCAATCTTGGCGCGCTTGGCAGTCTGCTGCAGACGCTTGTTGACTTCGTTCTCGACGCGCTCGGCCGGAACGGCGATGGTCATGCGGCGCTCGAGAGCGGAAGTGTTTTCAACAGAAACTTGCATGGATATTCCTCGTTGCACAGACGTTAGCCGGCGTTAGCCCGACTCCAGAATCAAGGGCAAGCATTCTAGTGAGTCGCGCAGCAGAAGTCACCCCACTCGGGACGACGGGAAACCACGCCGGTCGATTAGCTTTCAAGGCCCGCACGGCATACCGCCGAGCCTGCTTCAATAAGGGCCGCACGACGCCCGGGGCGACCTGCAGCCGAAATACCTTGTCAAACAACTGCCAGTAGCGAATTCGCTTCCTTTATTCAGGATCGATTTCATTGAACTGGCAGTACTCTTCCCACTCCATCCCCAGCGCCTCGGCCACCTCGCGGTGCGTTTCCAGGCGCATGGCCTGCAGCTGCGCCGGGGTTTCGGCAATCAATTGCAGCGCCAGCTCCCAGGGCTGGATGCCCTGCTCATCGGCCGCATCCTCGAATGCCCACTCGATCTGCTGGGCCTGCTCGCGCGCATCCAGCTCGCGGATCTCTTCGAGCAAATGCGGGTTGGCCTCGGCAAAGCGCTGTAGCGCAAGGGCCTGACGGGATTCTTTTGCAATCATTGGCTGTTCCTCTGCCGGCCAACCAGGCCGGTGTTTCAACCGGCTGAAATCTAACAGCTTTTATTGGGACGCCACCAGAGGATTGCAAGGGGCGCAACGCATTGATTTCCAACACGCCAAATAGCCCCACAACATCACAGGAAAAGCCCTATGGCACGAGCGACCGCCCGAGGCTTGAATGGAGTACCTTTTTTGGTACACTTCCATGGACAGGAACCACCTGACACTGCAAGCCCGCTTCTTCTGCACCGAAAGCGGTAATGAACCCGTACGCGAATGGCTGGCATCCCTCCAGCGCGCGGACAAACACCTGATCGGCACCGAGATCAAGACAATACAAATTGGCTGGCCACTAGGCATGCCCATTGTGAGAAAGCTCGGCCAGGGCTTATGGGAGGCCAGGGTAAACCTGGCAAACCAGACCGCCCGGGTTCTTTTTACCGTGGACGGAAACACCATGATCCTGCTTCACGGCTTCATCAAGAAGAGCCAGAAAACACCAGCACCAGACCTAGCCACCGCCAGGCAGCGCAAAGCCGCCATAGAGAGGCACCAGCAATGAATCCACATATCGGCACTGACTTCGACGATTTCCTGGCAAGCGAGCAGCTTGACGAAGCGGTATCTGCAGCCGCCCTCAAGCGCGTGATCGCCTGGCAGATCGCCGAAGCCATGAAAGCGCAGAAAGTCAGCAAGAAGGCACTGGCCGAGCGCATGCACACCAGCAGAACTGCGGTTGACCGCGCACTGGACCAGAACGACCCCGGCATGACACTGGCGACTTTGGCCAGCGCAGCACGGGCCCTCGGGCAACGCGTAGAGGTGCGCCTGGTACCAGAAAACGGCCCCACCCCCACCTGAGCGCGCGGCCACCAACCAGAGCCCAAAACAAAAAGGCGCCCGATCTCACGATCAAGGCGCCTTTTCTAGAATATGGGGTGGACGATGGGAATCGAACCCACGACAACCGGAATCACAATCCGGCGCTCTACCAACTGAGCTACGCCCACCATATTGCGGTGTTGCAGTACAACTTTACAGAAGCATGGTGCGGACGAAGAGACTCGAACTCTTACAGCTTGCGCCGCTGGAACCTAAATCCAGTGTGTCTACCAATTTCACCACGTCCGCGTAACGCTTAAAACAAAGGCGCCAGATGCTATCGAGGCGCCTTCGAAGAATATGGGGTGGACGATGGGAATCGAACCCACGACAACCGGAATCACAATCCGGCGCTCTACCAACTGAGCTACGCCCACCATATTGCATTACAGCCTTACTTGCTTGCCCATGCTGCCTAATGGCGCACCCGGCAGGACTCGAACCTGCGACCATCCGCTTAGAAGGCGGATGCTCTATCCAGCTGAGCTACGGGCGCTTAAGCTTGAAGCCTAACCGAATGAGTCATTAACAGGTAACTGCCAAACCACTCATTCTGCCCGACTTAGCCAACCAGTGCTAGGCTGTGCCCGACAAGTGCGGCGAATCTTATAGGCGACCCCGAAAGTCGTCAACACCTTTTTCAAAAAAATTTAAATTATTTAAGGGGTTAGGGGATTTGCCCGACCACCCGCCTTTGCCCTTGGCGCGTGTCGTGCGAGAATACGCGCTCTTTATTGTTTCCTTCTCGATGGTTAATCACGCGTCTATGACTGCACACCTAATCGATGGCAAGGCGATCGCCGCCAGCCTGCGCAAGCAGATCGCTCAACGTGTCGTGGAGCGTCGCCAGCAAGGCCTGCGTACGCCCGGCCTGGCAGTGATCCTGGTCGGTACCGACCCCGCCTCGCAAGTCTATGTCTCGCACAAGCGCAAGGACTGCGAAGAGGTCGGTTTCATTTCGCAGGCATTCGACCTGCCCAGCGAAACCTCGCAGCAGGCCCTGACCGAGCTGATCGATCGCCTCAATGACGACCCGGCTGTAGACGGCATCCTGCTGCAACTGCCGCTGCCGGAGCACCTGGACGCCTCGCTGCTGCTCGAGCGCATTCGCCCGGACAAGGACGTGGACGGCTTCCACCCGTACAACGTAGGCCGCCTGGCCCAGCGCATTCCGCTGCTGCGCCCCTGCACACCGAAAGGCATCATGACCTTGCTGGAAAGCACCGGTCAGGACCTGTATGGCATGGATGCGGTGATCGTCGGCGCCTCCAACATCGTCGGCCGCCCGATGGCCATGGAACTGCTGCTGGCCGGCTGCACCGTGACCGTCTGCCACCGCTTCACCAAGGACCTGGCCGGCCATGTCGGGCGTGCCGACCTGGTGGTCGTGGCTGCCGGCAAGCCGGGCCTGGTCAAGGGTGAGTGGGTCAAGGAAGGCGCCATCGTCATTGACGTGGGCATCAACCGCCAGGAAGACGGCAAGCTGGTCGGCGACGTGGTCTACGAGACCGCCCTGCCCCGCGCTGGCTGGATCACCCCGGTGCCAGGTGGCGTCGGGCCGATGACCCGGGCCTGCCTGCTGGAAAACACGCTGTATGCGGCGGAAGAGCTGCATAAGTAATAGCGCGTGATGCGAAAACGGCACCTCTGGCAGGTGCCGTTTTTTTTGCCTGTGGTTTATGCAGTGGCTTTGCTGGCCTCTTCGCGGGCTTGCCCGCGAAGAAGCCAACGCCGTGCTCAGCCGATCACTTCCTGGCCGCCTCCCACGACTTCAGCAGTTCGGTGTAGCTGACTGTCTCGCCCTTGGGCTTTTCGTTGGCCAGCTTGGGTTTCGGCGCCCCCGGCTGGTCGAACCAGTACTGGGCGTCCTTCTCCGGGTTCATCTTGGGTGCACAGGTCGCCTGGGCATTGGAGCGCTGCAAGCGTTCCATCATGCGGTCCTGGTCGCGGGCCAGGCCGTCCAGCGCTTCCTGCGGGGTCTTCTCGCCACTGGCCACTTCGGCGATATGGCTCCACCACAGCTGCGCCAGCCGCGGGTAATCCGGCACGTTGGTGCCGGTCGGCGTCCACTGCACCCGCGCCGGGCTGCGATAGAACTCCACCAGCCCGCCCAGCTTGGGCGCCAGGTCGGTCATGGCCTGGGAGTTGATGTCCGACTCACGAATCGGCGTCAGGCCGACGATGGTCTTTTTCAGCGACACGGTCTTGGAGGTGACGAATTGAGCATACAGCCACGCCGCCAGGCGTTGTTTCTCGGGGGTGGACTTGAAGAAGGTCCAGGAGCCGGTGTCCTGGTAACCCAGTTTCATCCCCTCTTCCCAATACGGCCCCTTCGGCGAGGGCGCCATGCGCCACTTCGGCGTACCGTCGGCGTTCACCACCGGCAAGCCGGGCTTGGTCATGTCGGCAGTAAATGCGGTGTACCAGAATATCTGCTGGGCAATGTTGCCCTGCGCCGGTACCGGGCCTGCTTCGGAGAAGGTCATGCCCTGGGCTTCCTTGGGCGCGTAGGCACGCATCCAGTCCACGTACTTTTGTGTGGCATAGACGGCGGCCGGGCCGTTGGTGTCGCCACCGCGGGTCACGCTGGAGCCCACCGGATGACAATCCTCGACGCGAATGCCCCATTCATCCACCGGCAGGCCGTTGGGCAGGCCCTTGTCACCACCACCGGCCATGGAGAACCAGGCATCGGTGAAGCGCCAGCCCAGCGAGGGGTCTTTCTTGCCGTAGTCCATGTGCCCGTAGACGCGCTTGCCGTCGATTTCCTTGACGTCTTCGGTGAAGAACTTGGCAATGTCCTCGTAGGCCGACCAGTTGACCGGCACGCCCAGCTCATAGCCGTACTTTTCCTTGAATTTGGCCTTCAGCTCTGGCCGCTCGAACCAGTCGGCACGGAACCAGTACAGGTTGGCGAACTGCTGGTCGGGTAACTGGTAGACCTTGCCATCCGGCGCAGTGGTGAAGGAAATACCGATGAAATCCTTCAGATCGAGGGTCGGCGAGGTGTAAGCCTTGCCCTCGTTGGCCATCAGGTCGGTAATCGATTCCACCTTGCCATAGCGAAAGTGCGTACCGATCAGGTCGGAGTCGTTGACCCAGCCGTCGTAGATGTTCTTGTCCGACTGCATCTGCGTCTGCAGTTTTTCCACCACATCGCCTTCCTGCAGCAGGTCGTGGGTCAACTGGATGCCGGTGATCTCGCTGAAGGCCTTGGCCAGCACCTTGGACTCATACTCATGGGTTGTGATGGTTTCCGACACCACATTGATCTTCATGCCACGAAACGGCTCGGCGGCCTTGATGAACCACTGCAATTCGGCCAGTTGCTGTTCAGGGGTAAGGGTTGACGGCTTGAACTCGCTGCCGATCCATTTTTTTGCCGCCTCTTCGTACTGGTCTGCCCAGGCAACGCCGTGCACACTGGCCAGTACCAGCAACGCGGCAAGGGTCAAATGTCGCCTGTTGTGCTTGTTATCGAACATTGTGATCTCCCGTTTCAGTTATCCCACAGGGCCGCTCGCTCAGCCCCAGCGCAGCACCATCACCAGCCACGCCAACGACAGTAGCGAGGCCACCCACAAGGGCCAGTCGCTGACGCCGACCACCAGCAGGTGCAGGTAGGCGCTGGCCAGCAGGCCGATGAACAAGCGGTCACCACGGCTGGTGACCAGCGGCAAGAAGCCCCGTCGTTCCACGCAGGGGCGGCGCAGTTCAAGCAGGGTCATGCCCAGCAGCAGCACGCCCACGGCGACGAAGAACAGCGCCGTCGGCAAGGTCCAGGCCATCCACTCCATGCGTTGCCCTCCTCACACCCGGCCAAGGGCAAAGCCCTTGGCCACATGGTTGCGCACGAACCAGATCACCAGCATGCCCGGCAAGATGGTCAGTACCCCTGCCGCCGCCAGCACGCCCCAGTCGATGCCTGATGCCGACACGGTGCGGGTCATCACCGCGGCAATCGGCTTGGCATTCACCGAGGTCAGGGTGCGCGCCAGCAGCAACTCGACCCAGGAGAACATGAAGCAGAAAAACGCCGTGACGCCGATGCCGGAGCCAATCAGCGGAATGAATATCTTCACGAAGAAGCGCGGGAAGCTGTAGCCGTCGATGTAGGCGGTTTCGTCGATTTCCTTGGGCACCCCCGACATGAACCCCTCCAGGATCCACACCGCCAGGGGCACGTTGAACAGGCAGTGGGCCAGGGCCACGGCGATATGGGTATCGAACAGGCCAATCGACGAGTACAGCTGGAAGAACGGCAGCAGGAACACCGCCGGTGGCGCCATGCGGTTGGTCAGCAGCCAGAAGAACAGGTGGCGGTCACCGAGGAAGCGGTAACGCGAGAAGGCATACGCCGCCGGCAACGCCACCAGCAGCGAAATCAGCGTGTTGAGGCACACGTAGTACAGCGAGTTGATGTAGCCGCTGTACCAGCTGGCATCGGTGAAGATCACCCGGTAGTTGTCGAGGGTGAACGCCTGCGGCCACAGGGTCAGGCCACCCAGGATCTCGGTGTTGCTCTTGAACGACATGTTCAGCAGCCAGTAGATCGGCACCAGCAGGAAGAAGAAGTACAGCAGCAGGGCCAGCGATTTGCGCGTGCTCATGGCCTACTCCTTGTCGCTATGGGTCATCGCTGTGTAGAACAGCCACGACACCAGCAGGATGATCAGGAAGTACACCAGCGAGAACGCCGCCGCCGGGCCCAGGTCGAACTGCCCCACGGCCATGCGCGTGAGGGTCTGGCTGAGGAACGTGGTGGCGTTGCCCGGCCCGCCCCCGGTCAGCACGAACGGCTCGGTGTAGATCATGAAACTGTCCATGAAGCGCAGCATCACCGCGATCAGCAGCACGTTCTTCAGCTTGGGCAGCTGGATATGGCGGAACACCGCCCAGCCCGAGGCACGGTCGATGCGTGCAGCCTGGTAGTACACGTCGGGGATGGCGCGCAGCCCCGAATAGCACAGCAGCGCCACCAACGAGGTCCAGTGCCACACATCCATCACCAGCACGGTGAGCCAGGCGTCGAACGGGTCGCCGGCGTAGTTGTAGCTGACCCCGAGCTTGGCCAGGGTGGCGCCGAGCAAGCCGATGTCGGCGCGGCCGAAAATCTGCCAGATGGTGCCGACCACGTTCCACGGAATCAGCAACGGGATCGCCATGACGATCAGGCACACCGAGGCCATACGGCCCTTGGTCGGCATGGTCAGGGCAATGCCGATACCCAGCGGGATCTCGATCAGCAGCACGCAGGCGGAATAGATGAACTGGCGTAGCAGCGCATCATGCAGCGCTGGGTCACGCAGCACCTGGCGGTACCAGTCGGCACCGACGAAGTAGCGGTTGGACTGGTCGAAGATGTCCTGCACCGAGTAGTTGACCACCGTCATCATCGGTACCACGGCGCTGAACGCCACCAGCAGGAACACCGGTAGCACCAGCCACCAGGCCTTGTTGTTCTGCACCTTGTTGTTCATGGCCCGGCCTCCAGCAGCACATCGTCGACGTACAGCATCAGCCACTGCGCCGGCAGGCTGACCCAGGCCTGGTCCACGGGCAACGGGCGGTCCTCGCCCAGCCGCGCCTTGATCGCGACACCGCCCAGTTCGAGGGTGACGATGCGGTAGGTGCCCAGGTCTTCGACATCCAGCACCCGTGCCGGGTGGGCACCCTCGAACGGGCTGTCCCACAGCTGCACGAACTCCGGGCGAATGCCCACCTGCAGTCGCCCACCCGCCGTCGCCGCCAGGCGCTCGCGCAAACCATCGGGCAGCGCCAGGTGGACATCGCCGAAAGCCATCCCGTCCGCCTTGGCACGCACGTCGATCAGGTTCATACCCGGGCTGCCGATGAAGTAGCCGACGAAGGTATGCCGCGGCCGCTCGAACAGCTCGCGCGGGGTGCCGAACTGGACGATGCGCCCGCCGTGCATCACCGCGATCTTGTCGGCGAAGGTGGACGCCTCCAGCTGGTCGTGGGTGACGTAGATCATGGTGATGTTGAACTGCTCGTGGATCTGTTTCAGCTTGCGCCGCAGCTTCCACTTCAGGTGCGGGTCGATCACCGTCAGCGGCTCGTCGAACAGGATCGCCGACACGTCATCGCGCACCAGGCCGCGCCCCATGGAGACTTTCTGTTTTTCGTCGGCACTGAGGTTGCGCGCCTTCTTGCGCAACACACCCGCCAGGTCGAGCACCTCGGCAATTTCTTCCACCCGGGCACGCACCCGGGCTTCATCCAGCCCCTGGTTGCGCAAGGGGAAGGCCAGGTTGTCGAACACCGTCATGGTGTCGTACACCACCGGGAACTGGAACACCTGGGCGATATTGCGCGCCTGGGGTGACAGCTGGTTGACCGGTTTGCCGTCGAACAGCACTTCGCCATGGGACGGTGTCAACAGCCCGGAAATGATATTGAGCAAGGTCGACTTGCCGCAGCCCGAGGGCCCGAGCAAGGCATAGGCACCGCCCTGCTCCCACACATGATCCAGTGCGTGCAGGGCATAGTCGGCCTCGCTGGCGGGCTGGCGGCTGTAACTGTGCGCCAGTTGGCACAGGCGGATTTCGGCCATCACCCTCTCCTTGCCTGGCGCAGCCCCGGGGCCTGCACCAACGCCCCGGCGCTGTCGAAGACGAACAGCTTGTGCGTGGGGATAAACACCCTGATCGGCGTGTCCACCTGATATTCGTGCACCCCGGGCAAGTGCAGGACCATGCGCCAGTATTCGTTGCGCACATGCAGGAAGGTTTCTGAACCGCTGATCTCTGCCAGTTCCACCAGCACCGCCAGCTCCAGGTCATCATCATGGGCCGGCACCAGGGTGATATGGCTGGGGCGCACGCCAAAGCGGTAGTCGCCTTCGGCCAGCGGCTGCAAGTCGGCATTGCGGGCGAAGTGCACAGCCTGGGCCAGGCTCACCTCGTTGCCACTGATATGGCCGGCCACCAGGTTTATCGGCGGCTCGGAAAACAGCTCGGCAGCCAGCACACTGCCCGGACGCTGATACACCTCGGCGGTGGGCCCGCTCTGCACGATCCGGCCTTCGTGCACGAGGGTGGTGGTGCCGCCCAGCGCCAGTGCCTCGTTGGCCTCGGTGGTGGCGTACACGGCGATGCAATGACGCGCCGCAAACAGCTCGCGCAGCTCCTGGCGCAGGCCTTCGCGCAACTTGTAGTCGAGGTTCACCAATGGCTCGTCGAAGAGGATCAACGAGGCATCCTTGACCAATGCCCTGGCCATCGCCGTGCGTTGCTGCTGGCCGCCGGACAGTTCCAGCGGCAGGCGTTGCAGGTAGGATTCGATGCGCAGCATCTCGGCGGTTTCCTGCACCCGCCGGCGGATCTGGTCCTCGGCCATGCGCGCCTGGCGCAGCGGCGAGGCGATGTTTTCGAACACGCTCAAGGTCGGGTAATTGATGAACTGCTGATACACCATCGACACATTGCGCTGGCGTACCGGCACACCGGTGACGTCCTGGCCATCCATCAGCACCCGGCCCCGGTCCGGGCGGTCGAGCCCGGCCATCAGGCGCATCAGGCTGGTCTTGCCGGCGAGGGTGCGGCCCAGCAGCACGTTGAACGAACCGGGCTCGAAACGCAGCGAAGCATCGACGATCCAGGGCTGGTTATCGACGCTGCGGCTGACCTGCTCCAGCACCAGGGACATGGCGTGGCCTTCTTGTGATTGTTGTCCACCAGGTACAGCCAGTTCCGTGCCAATCGCTCCCCGGTGCTCTGGTCCGGGGCTTGGGTGGCAGCGCTGGCAAGTCGCGGCTTCACACCTGAACACAATCGCTGAACACCTGAACACTTGCCGGTTTGACAATGAACACCGGTGGACAACACTGAACAGCGGTCGGCCCATAACAACAACCCCACAGGACAGGCCCATGGCCGCATCCGCTTCGACCCACGCCCAGCTGATCCAGGCTTCCTGGGCCCGCTGCCGCGATCACGGCCTGCAGCCGCAGCACGCGCCGGATTTCGACTGCCTGACCCGCACCGAGCTCAGCGCCCTGCTGGAACGGCGCCAGGCCCTGCTGCGCCTGACCCGCGAGGAAGTGCTGCCGCAATACACACACCTGCTGGGCAACGCCAGCTACCTGGTGATGCTGGCCGATGCCAGCGGCTGCATACTCGATAGCTGGGGCTCGCGGCGTTTCATCGAGCCGAACCAGCAGCATGGTTTCAGCGCCGGTGCCCATTGGCTCGAGCGTGGCGTCGGCACCAATGCCCTGGGCACCACGCTGATTTGCACCGAGGCGATCCACGTGGGCCAGGACGAGCACTTCCTGCGCCAGAACCGCTACATGTCCAGCGCCGCCGCCCCACTGTTCGACGCCGCGCGGCAGCTGGTCGGGGTGCTCGACGTTGCCAGCGACGGCTACCTGCCGGCCAGCCAGACACTTGGCCTGGTGCGCATGATGGGCCAGGGCCTGGAAAACCGGCTGATCCTCGCCGAGCATGCCGACCGGCATGCGCAACTCATCTTCAACAGTGCCTCCGACAACCTCGACAGCCCTTGGGCCGGCCTGCTGGTATTCGATGAGCGCGGCCAGGTGCTGGCCGCCAATCACCGGGCCGACAGCCTGCTTGGCGGTAACCCGCTGCGGCAGAACATCGAACAGCTGTTCCAGTTGCCCCTGCAACAGCTGCTCAGTCATCCCCGAGAACAGGCCTTCGCCCTGCAGGCCACGGGGCGCAACCGCTTTCATTGCCAGTGGCACCCCCCACGCGAAACCGCTCGCCGCCCCGAGGCCGGCAGTGGTGAGCCGCGCCTGCAAAAAGCCTTGCAACAGGCCGGCCTGTTACTGGAAAAAGACATCCCGGTGTTGGTGCAAGGTGAAACCGGCGTCGGCAAGGAAGTGTTCGTCGACACCCTGCACCGCGCCAGCAGCCGCGCCAACCGGCCGCTGGTCGCCGTCAACTGCGCGGCGATCCCCGCCGAACTGGTGGAGTCGGAGCTGTTCGGCTACGACAAAGGCGCCTTCACCGGCGCGCACCACAAAGGCAACCCGGGGCTGATCCGCAAGGCCGACCACGGCATCCTGTTTCTCGATGAAATCGGCGATATGCCACTGGCCATCCAGGCACGCCTGCTGCGCGTATTGCAGTCGCGCAGCATTCAGCCGCTGGGCAGTGGCGAGCCGGTGGCAGTGGATATCCGCGTGGTGTCGGCCAGCAACCGCGACCTGGCCGAAGAAGTGCGCGCCGGGCGCTTTCGCCAGGACCTGTATTACCGCATCGCCGGCCTGGCCGTGGTATTGCCACCGCTGCGCGAGCGCGCTGACCGGCGCCGGCTGATCGAACAAGTGCATGCCCGTTACCGTGACGCCAGGCAACCTGCGCGGCTGGCCACCGCCATCATCGACCTGCTTGACCAGCACCCTTGGCCAGGCAACCTGCGTGAGCTGGTGAGTGTGCTGCAGGTGGCGCTGGCCTTGGCGGGTGATGAACCGGTCGGCATCGAGCACTTGCCAGCGGGTTTTCTTGCCGAATCGCGGTTGCCCGTGTGGAATGTGCCAGAACAACAAGACCTGCAAGTACTTGTGCAGCAGGCCAACGGCAACCTTTCGGCAGTGGCGCGTGGGCTGGGCATCAGCCGGACCACGCTTTACAAGCGGCTGCGTGCTTTCGACAGGTAGTGTCTATCTACCCGCCCGCCTGCACCGGTCATCGCTAGGCTCGTGGCTCCCTTCCAGCAGGAGCCGTCGATGACACATGCACACCACTCCCATCTCGCCCTTGTCCAGCGTCAGATCCCGCAGTGGTTACGCCTGGCCAGCCCGGCCCAGCGCGCCGAACTGGCCCTGCTGATCCGCGACAGCGAACGCCACACACAACGCCTGAAACAGGCCATGGCGGCTTTGCAGCCCGTGGATGCGTTCTGCCAGCCGCTGCTGACGCAAGCATTGGCACGCTGGTTCCCGGACACCCCAGTGGCAACATTGCTCCAGGCACGGGTCATGTTCACCGGCGCAGCGCGCCCCAGACACCTGTCGATGCTCGAAGCCGCCCTGCAGAATGCTGAAGCCGATACCCCCGCCAGGCTGCTCGGCGCTGACTTCAACCCCTTGAGTCTGGATGCCGCGAAGCTGATCCAGGGCATTCGCAACCTGGACCTGGGCCAGCGCTACCGCTACCACCTGGGCGACATCGTCGATAACGATGCATTTCGCGCCCTGCTTGAAACCCACGACCGCAGCGCATTGTGCGCCGAACTGGCCATGGCCCGCCTGCGTGACCACATTGACAGCCACGGCGCAGCGCTGGCGCAGGCCGCGTTGGACAACCCTGCGCAACCAGTGACCGAGATCGGCAGACGAAGGGTAATGTGCCAGTTTGTCAGCCTGTTCGGGACCCCGTTGAACGGCCCGCTGGTCATCCAGCTAGAGGCCCCTGATGCCGACGAGCCCTGCCTGCTGTATTTGCCGGGCGACCCGCAAGGTGCACTGCGCCAGCATGCCTCGCTGGGCAGTTTGAAGAGCCACCTCACCGACCGCTTGGCCGATCACGCGTTCCGCACCTTCTTCATCCGTCACGTTCCGCTGCCCCAACAGGCCGGGTTCCTGCAACACCTGCGAGAAACCCTGTACCCACACTACCCTTATGCCGAGCTGCAAGCCACAACGCCGGTAGTGGAAAAAGGTGACCGGTTCAGCTGGCTGAAGCGCGCGTTTCCAGGGCCTCGTGACATCTGGCAGGAAACCCGCGACAAGAACGTCAGGCTGCCGTTGACCCTGGCGCCATGGCCAGCCGACTGCTTCCGGGCACGGGCGCGAACCTTGGTGGAACGCAAGTTCATCGATGCCGCAAGTGTCGCCGTACCGGTCGACCAGCTCGACGCACGCGCGCAACTGGAGCGCCTGGAGAGTTGGCTGGGCGCCGGGCTGACGGTGCTGAACATGGCCAGTTTCTTTGTCCCGGGCCTTGCCGAGTTGATGCTGGTGGTGGGCGGCGCCCAGATCGTCGACGAATTCCTCGAAGGCGTGCACGCTGCCAACCAGCAAGACAGTGACGAGGCAATCGCCCACCTGTTCGGCGTAGTCGAGAGCCTGGTGCAGTTCGCCGCCCTGGGCGCCGTGGAGGGCTTGAACGCACCCGCCGGGCCATTGCAGGGTTGGCATTTGGTCGACAGCGAGGTGGGCACGCGGTTATGGCACGGCGACCTCACGCCCTTCCGCGGCCAACGCCTGGCCGCAGGCGCCGGGCCGCGCATCAAGCCGGCTTTGCAGGGCCAGGAACCTGGGCCGTGGATTTTCGCCCATGAACAACCGTTGCACTGGGACCGCGCACAGCTATTACAGCGATTGGCCCAGAGCACCACGGGCCTGGAGCAGGCTGCCCTGCAGCGCGCCTTGCAATGCAGCGGGTACGACGAAGCCATTCTGCGCCGGGTAATGGTCGACCGCGAGCCCGCCCCGGCGTTGCTCCTCGACAGCCTGGAGATGCTAGGCGGCCAATTGCCTGCGCCGCCGATGCGCGCAACCAACGGCGCCCTGCTGGCACGGGATTTCCCTTCACTCAGCGCCAGGGCGCAGGCGGAGATACTGGACCAGGCCAGCCCAGCAGACCTGCTGCAGATGCAACGGACCCAGCGCCTGCCCATGCGCCTGGCCGAAACAGCCCGCCTGTACCTGAGGGAGGCGCGTATCAATCGCGCACTGGCCCGTTTGCACCAGCCCGATGGCCCGGTCACAGATCGCGACGCCTTGGTATTCGGCGCCCTCCAACAGTTGGCCGGCTGGACGGGCGAGGTACGCATTGAACTGCGGGACGGTTCAGCTTCCGGCCGCCTGCTGCATGCCTGCGGCACAGAAACACTGCCTGCAAAAACCGTCATACGCACCGAAAAAGGGTATGAGCCCCGCAGCGAAAACGGCGAAACACTGGCCAACCGGGACGATATTTTCCAGGCGATCCTCAATGCCTTGCCCGATAGCGAGCGCACCTCGCTCGGCGTGCAGATCCATGAGCCCGACAGGCTCAAGGGTGCGCTGTTCGACAAGCTTGCCAGCGAACGCGCCACAACAGCGCGGTACCTGGGCCTGCAACCGGTGCGCCCCTGGTACGGCTTGCCACGACGGCTGCCCGGTGGCCAGATCGGCTACCCGTTGAGCGGACGCGGCCAAGGGTGGATCACTGACGATGAGCTGTTCAACCGGTTGTTCCCTTCCACCGAGCCGCAAGCGCGCCTGGTCCTGCGCCAACGCCTGATTCAGGAAGCCGGTGGACAACCGTTTGGCACGTTGCTTGAACGCCTCAGGGACGAATACATGCAGCTGGAAAGCAGCCTGCAGTTATGGATTCACAGCCCTCACGTCACCAATGGCAGTACATTCGTCGCACAACGCGCAGTGCGCAGCGAAGCGGCCAGACGTCTGCGCATGGCCTGGCGCAGGGAATCGACCAACGTCGCCAGCAGCATCGAGCACGTGATTCTCGAACTCGATGGCCGCAACCTCGGTACGTTACCCACACTGCCTGCACCCATGCCTCATGTCCGCCAGTTGCGCGTTACCTTCTTGTCTGAGCCCTCACACGCCAGCCTGGACAGTTTCCTCGGCAGGTTCCCCAACCTGCGCGTTCTGGACCTTGAGAGCAACATGCTTGAACACCTCCCGCCCTCGATCGGGCAGATGGACCAACTGCAAAACCTCGATCTGTCGAGCAATGGCCTGGACCTGACCGACAACGCAACCCTCGATCTGCTGGCAGGGCGCAGCAACCTCGTGCGTCTGAACCTGGGCAATGCGCTAGAGGCACTGCCGGTCGCTGCCTTGGACCAATTGGCCAACCTGCCGTTATTGGCCGCCCTGGCAATCGACAGCAATGGACTGAACCTCACTGCCGAGCACTTCCAGGCATTGGAACGCTGGCCATCACTGACCGACCTGAGCATGGCCGGAAACGACACCACCTTGACCGAGCAAAGCCAGGCCGCCCTCGCCCGGCTGAACCGCCTGCACAACCTGTTCGCCAGTGAAAACCCGCTGGACCTTCCGCCCGATGTCAGCGGATGGCACCAGCTGCAGGCACTGGACCTGCAACAGACCGGCATCGGCCAATGGCCCACCGGCCTCACCGAACTGCTGCACCAGCGCCCCTTGCAACTGCGCAGCCTGGACCTCAGCGAAAATCAGCTCACCGATGCGCCCTACCTGCAAGGCAGCGCCTTCGCCGAGGCCGTGAATACAGAACCGCCAAGTGCATACTTCGACTTCGACAACAACCCGTTCAATGAGCAGGCCCAACAACGCCTGGCCGATGCCGGACTGCCCGCCATCAGTGTCGGCGATGCCGACGACCCTTGGTACATCGACTGGCCTGACGAACTGCTGGAACACCAGGCGCTGACCGCCAACGAACCGTCCTGGCAGCCCCTGTATCTGCTGTTCGAGCGGCTGACGCGAACAGCGGACTACCTGAGCCAGCCCACCCAGATGCGAGCCCGCATGCAGCACGTCCTGCGCACGCTCAGCGCCACACCGGGCGAGGCAGGCAGCGGCGGATGGGGCCGTGCGCAACTGCACGAGCAGATCATGGAAGCGATCAACGACGCGACCGAGGGCTGTGTCGACCAGGCCAGCCTGCTGTTCCAGCAGATCGAAACCGATGTCATCCTGTGGGACGCGATCAATACCGCCGCGCCCGATGCGCCGAGCGCGCAAGTCGTGCTGCACAGCGCCGCCGGGCTGCTGCGCCAGCTGCGCCTCGACGAGCGCGTGGGCGCCTTGTACAACGCCCGCGTGGCCAGGCGCCGGGCATTGACAGAAGCACCAGACGCCGCAGCGCGAGAAGCCGCACCGCCCCTGGATGCCGACGACGACCTCGACGACCACGCACTGACCGAGCCGGACTATCACATAGACGAAATCGAGATGGCCCTGCACGCGCGCATGCAGCTGCGCGAACCACTCGGGCTGCCACCCCAACCGCAGCAGATCCTGTTCGACTATCTCGCCCGCCTGAGCCCCGCGACCGTGAACCGCCTGGGTGCTGCCGTGAGGGCCGAGGTAAACCCCGCCCTGTTCAGCCAATGGGCCTGCGACCAGCCGTTCTGGCAGAGTTGGCTACGCCGGCTACGTGCTGTTGAATTCGACGCACTGGCCAGGGACTGGGACGCCGCGAGCGAGTACCACAGCGAACTGACCGAAGCCACGGACACCCCAGGTGGCTATACCGGGCCCAGTGTACCGGCAGCCTACATTGATGCGCTGGAGCGGGAACTGGGCGACATCGAGGGGCTGCATTGGCGGCGCAACGGTACGGTGCAGCGGGTTGACCTGGTTTCCGGACGCTATGTCGACGAGAGCGTCATTTACCAACGTGCCAGCGCCCTGCTGCTCACTACCCGCAGGGAGGCGGAACAGGCATTGCTGCGCAACCTGACCGAGGCCTTGGCCAGCACGCTTGCCTGATCGCCTCGATCAACCTCCCATTCGCTCGCTGCCGGTAACCCGATCAAGCAGCCTGTCTCAGCGGTTGAAGCGCTCCACCAGAGCGCGCAACCCGGCGCACACCTGCTCCAGTTCAGCGCCGCGCGAAGCGGCGGCGTTGGCACTGTGGGCGCTGTGCTGGGCAATGCCGGCTACACCGTTGATCTGCCGCGAAACGTCTTCAGCCACCGCCGACTGCTGCTGAGAGGCGGTGGCCATCTGCTGACTCATGTCGCTGATGCGCTGCACCGCGTCACGAATGCCATGCAGTGCCTGGCGAGCTTCGAGCACCTGGGCAACGCCCTGCTCGGCGCCCGTGATGCCCTGGCTGGCAATTGCCACGGCTTCCTCGGCGCCACTGCGCAGGGTGTCGATGATGGTCTGGATATGCAGGGTCGACTGGCGGGTCTTGTCAGCCAATGCCCGCACCTCATCGGCAACCACGGCAAAACCACGGCCCTGCTCGCCCGCACGCGCGGCTTCAATGGCTGCGTTGAGTGCCAACAGGTTGGTTTGCTCGGCAATACCGCGGATCATACCGGCCGCCTCGGCGATGGCACCGGTCTGACCGGCCAGGTGGCTGACTGCCTGGTTGATCTGGGTGACGGTGCTGGCCAACGTGCGAATGGCCGCGCCGCTGGCATCGGCTACCTGGCTGCCCTGTTCGGCCAACTGGTGCGCCGTGTGGGCTTCAGCCGCAGTCAACTGCACGTGGTTGGCCACTTCACCGATGGAAGCCGCCATCTGGTTCATTGCCGTGGCACTCAGGTCGGTCTCTGCGCGCTGCTTCAGCAACGCCGCCTCGGTACCGCGTGACAGCTGCCCGGCATCGTGGGCCGCCACGGCCATTTGCCCGGCCAGGTCGCTCAACCGCGTCAACGCAGTTTTCAGCCGTGCCTCTTCGCTGATCAGCATCAGCTGAAGCTGCCCGGCAGCGCCAGGCAGGTCGCTGTAGGTCAACGCCGCGACCGGGTCGGCGAAGGTACCTTCGGCCCCCTCGACCACCTGCTGCATCTGGCGCCCGAGGGCGTTGCGTGCCCACAGGCCATAGGCCACGAACAACCCCACGGTCAGCCCCTGCCCCACCAGGCCAGGCCACAGCTGGTTGGCGCCCAGCGCCAACAGCCCACCGGCCAGGGGCAAGGCCAGGGCCTGCGCCAGCAGACTCAGACGGCGCAGCGCGGACAGTGCCGCCTGGCCGGCACGCATCCGCGCATACAGGGCCTCGGCGCGGGCCACTTGCTCACGGGTGGGGCACACCCGTACCGACTCATAGCCAACCACCCGCCCGCCTTCGAGGATAGGCGTGACGTAGGCGTTGACCCAGTAATAGTCGCCGTTACGGCAGCGGTTCTTGACGATGCCCATCCAGCTCTTGCCAGCCTTCAGGTAGCGCCACATCAGCTCGTACACTGCCGGCGGCATGTCCGGGTGGCGCACCAGGTTGTGCGGGCTGCCGATCAGTTCAGCCTGGCTGTAGCCGCTGATGGCGGCGAATTCGGGGTTGCAATAGGTGATCAGGCTGGTGGTATCGGTAGCCGAAATCAGCCGCTGACCAGAGGGAAAACGTTGCTCGACCGGGGTTACCGGCAGGTTGAGACGCACGATGAGACTCCATTCATGGGGGTGCCAGGCGCCTGCTGCGAGCCTTTGCGGGATAAAAAAATCCGCAAATGCCCTCTTAGTGACTGCCCGGTCAGGCGCGGATTCTACGAGCCCCACCACATAAAGCAAATAAACCTTACGGATCATAACGTTATCGACGATTGATCGCGCGCTGCTGCGCTTGGCAAGCGGATTGCAACGTTGGCCTGGGCACTGTCCAGGCCCTGCACAAATTCGTACGAGCCGCATTCACGGCACGCACCGAACTAGAGCCTGGGAAGTCAGACTGCCCCATAACTGGTCAGACCGGTAAGGCCAAAAACCCTTGCAAAGTCGGATTTTTCGCGCTTTTATGGCTTCGCGCTGAACAAACCGGTAAGACCACAATAATTAAGTCCTGCGCTCTTTCGCCCCGTGCGGCTACCGAAGCAAGGACACCGATCAGAGACTCCCTCCATGCTCAAATGGTGCTCGCGTTCGATATTCCTGCAAGTCGTGCTTGGCCTTGCCCTCGGCATCGCCTGCGGTCTCAGTTTTCCCGAAGTTTCCCTGCAACTCAAACCCCTGGGCGACGGCTTCATCAAGCTGATCAAGATGCTCATCGGCCTGATCGTGTTCTGCGTGGTGGTCAGCGGTATCTCGGGCGCGGGCGACCTGAAAAAGGTCGGGCGCATCGGCCTGAAATCGGTGATCTACTTTGAAGTGCTGACCACCCTGGCGCTGGTGATCGGCCTGGTGTTCGCCTTCAGCAGTGGCATCGGTACCGGTGCCAACATCCATCTGGACCAGTTGTCCAGCGCCGATGCCAACGGCCTGGCCGAGCGCGGCCAGCATATCCATGGCGCCACGGCGTTCTTCATGGACCTGATCCCCACCTCGGTGGTGGGTGCCTTCGCCGACAACAACATTCTTCAGGTACTGCTGTTCTCGGTGCTGTTCGGCAGCGCCCTGAACCTGGTGGGTGACTCGGCCGCCGGCATCTCGCGGCTGATCAACGAACTGAGCCACGTGATCTTCCGCATCATGGGCATGATCGTGCGCCTGGCCCCCATCGGTGTGTTCGGCGCCATCGCCTTCACCACCAGCAAGTACGGCCTGGAATCGCTGCAACACCTGGGCGGTTTGGTGGCACTGTTCTACTTGACCTGCGCCGGCTTCGTGCTGATCGTGCTGGGCACGGTGATGCGCCTGTCGGGCCTGAAGCTGCTGCCGCTGATCAAGTACCTGCGTGAAGAGCTGACCATCGTCCTTGGCACCGCGTCTTCCGACGCCGTGCTGCCACAGATCATGCGCAAGCTGGAACACCTGGGCATCGGCAGCTCCACGGTCGGCCTGGTCATCCCCACCGGCTACTCGTTCAACCTGGACGGCTTCTCCATCTACCTGACCCTGGCCATCGTGTTCATCGCCAACGCCACCGGCACGCCGCTGGAAATGACCGACCTGCTGACCATCCTGCTGGTGTCGCTGGTGACTTCCAAGGGGGCTCACGGCATCCCAGGCTCGGCGCTGGTAATCCTCGCCGCCACCTTGACTGCCGTGCCGGCAATTCCGGTAGTGGGCCTGGTGCTGGTGCTGGCGGTGGACTGGTTCATGGGCATCGGCCGGGCGTTGACCAACCTGATTGGCAACTGCGTGGCCACCGTGGCCATCGCCCGCTGGGAAAAGGACATTGACCTGGAGCGCGCGCAGAACGTGCTCGACGGCAAGCTCGGCTTTACCCCAACGCCGCGCAAACAGCCCAACACCCACCATCAACAGGAATTTTGACCGAAAGTGGCCGGCGATGACGCCGGCCCTTGCAGGAGCGAACCGTGATCAGCTCATCGACCGTCGTCACCTCAGTGGTGGAAAAACTGCGCCAGGCCCTGGCCCGGGGCCAATGGCGCACCGGCGACATGCTGCCGGGCCAGCGTGAGCTGGCCGAACAGCTGGGCATCAGCCGCCCAAGCCTGCGCGAAGCGGTGACCGTACTGGAAACCCTGGGCCTGGTGCGCTCGCTGCCGGGCAAGGGCGTACTGGTGCTGGATGCCGACGCCGTGACCCAGGAACCGGGCATGGACACCAGCGCCGCGGCCAGCCTGGCCGATGTACTGGAGCTGCGCTACACCCTCGAACCGTTCATCGTCGGGCTGGTGGCGCAGTCGGCCAACAGCCAGGACGTCGGCCAGTTGCGCCTCACCCTGATGGACATGCGTGAAGCGCTGGAGGCCGATGACAGCGAAGCCGGGGTAAAAGCCTACATCGCCTTCCATGAGGCGTTGTTCACCCTCACCACCAACCCGATCTTCCAGAGCGTGGTGCAGCAGACCGGCAATGCCTTGAAGCAAAGTGCCGACATGCTGCGCAATTCGCCCGAACACCTGGCCGCGCGGCTCAAGGAAAACGAAGCCGTGGTACGCGCCATTCGCGAACGCAACAGTGCCCAGGCCAGCGCCCAGATGCGCCAGCACATTCTGGCCGAAGGCCAGCGCATGGGCATCCCGTTGAACATCCCGGACGACCACCCGCGCCCATGACCCCAGGAGAGCGACCATGAACGCCGCCCCCCACCTGCCAGCCCTGCTGGCTGCTGGCGAAACCCGCCTGTCGGCCGAGCAGATCTACCCTCGGCTGTTCGACGCCATTCTCGAACAGCGCCTGCCACCGGGTGCCCTGTTGCCCGAGCAGGCGCTGGGCCATGCCTTTGGTGTCAGCCGCACCGTGATTCGGCGTGTGCTTGGGCGCCTGTCCGACCAGCAGGTGGTGGTGCAGCGCCCCAGCCACACCGCGCACCTGGCCGCGCCCGACCCGGACCAGGCGCGCCAGGTACTCAGTGCCCGGCACCTGGCCGAAACCACGCTGATCACCCTCGCCGCCCAACGCGCCCGGCCGGCGCAGGTGCGCCAGCTGCGGCAACTGGTGGAGCGCGAACGCCAGCACCATGAAAGCGGCGAACGGTGCGCAGCGATCCGCCTGGGCGGCGAGTTTCACCTGAAACTGGCGCAGGTAGCAGCCAATGCGCCACTGGCGCGGTTTCTCAATGGCCTGGTGCCAATGACTTCGCTGATCATCGCCCGCTACGAATCGCCGTGCTGCGACCACTGCGCCTGGCAGGAACATGCGGCGATCATCGATGCCGTGGAGCAAGGCGATGCCGAGGCGGCGCTTGGGCTGATGCACAAGCACCTGGACCGCCTGGAAGAAAAGCTCGACCTGAAATAAAACGGCGCACCCCTGTGGGAGCGGGCTTGCCCGCGAAGAAGCTGTCGCGGTGGATGGCACGGGCTTTGCCCGTGTTCGCGGGCAAGCCCGCTCCCACAGAGACCGCGTCCACACAGGCATTTATGTCGGTGCTGACCGGGCGATGGGCTGCACGGCAGCAGCTCGCCCCCCACCCTATACTGCGAGAACCACCCCAGCCTCTACCAGGGAGGCGGTTGCGTGAGCTCTCGAATCCCTCTGTTGCTGTGCCTTCTGCTGGCGCTCGCCGGTTGCGCAGGCAAACGCCCACCTGCCCCGCCACCGCCAGCAGTACTTACCCCTGCCACCTGGCAACGCATCGACCAGGAACTGATCGATGCCTCGGTCGGCGCCGCCGGTTCGGCCAACGACTATGCCCGGCGCTCCATGCGGGTATGGCGGGAGCAGGTACAACAGCGTACCGAAAGTGACTTCATCCCCTGGTTCACCGGCTACTGGACCCAGCAGTGGCTGACCCTCAAGGTGGCCTGGTACAAACTGGACAGTGGCAAAGGCCGGGAGCCTGCGGAAAAGCGCCTGGCCCTGTACCTGCAGGAACAATACCACGAGCGGGTGATCGAGCCGGTGGCCGAACAGATCAACCCCGAGGGCATCCGCGACAGGGCCTGCGAGCTGTACCTGCAGCTGTTCGGCCAGCAACTGCCAGCCATCATCAGCCGCTACAACGCGCCGCCTGAGCAAATCAGCCAGCGCCTCAACCGCATCCCCGCCATCGCCCTAGGGCCACCGGATGCGCGCAATGCCAGCCTGTATCAACTGCTCCGGGCCAAGCCGCTGGACCAGCAGCCGGCCTGGCAAGCCATGCGCCAGCACCTTCACCAACTGGCCAGCAAAGGCCCCGGAAGGACCGATGTCGGGCTGAATTCGGTGGCCACCCAGGCGAGCGACAAGCTCGGCGCTACCCTGGCCCCACGCGGTATCGCCAGCGCCGTGGCATCGGCCGTCGGCAAAGTGGCAGGGGCCATGATTTCGATCGCCGCGGCCGGCTACGGCATGATGACCCATGACCGCGAACAGCCGCAGATGGTCGAGCAGTTGCGGGTGATTCTCAACGTGGCACTGAACCAGGAATGGCAGGAGTTGATGGAGAACCGCCAGAGCGGGGCCATGGCGGGGGTGTATTACCTGTCGGGGCAGGTTGAGGACAGCTTGCTGGCCAGCATGCCACGGCCGGTGGAGCAGCAGGTGAAGCAGCAGCAAGAACCTTTGATCATCCGCTTGCCGCCTTAGGCGTTTTTCTGTGCCGGCCTCTTCGCAGCGCAAGGCTGCTCCTACAGGGGCCGCACCCGCCTGAAGGTTGTGCGATCCCTGTAGGAGCAGCCTTGTGCTGCGAAGAGGCCGGGACAAGTTACATCAAGCGGTAGCCATGGCCGAGCGAGGCAGCCCAAACACCCGGTCAAACGCCCAGTTGTAGGCAAAGGTGTAGCACGGCACCAGAATGATGAACGCCATGTCCACCAACAGCGCTTCAGCCAGCGTCATGTCCAGCCACCAGGCAATCAACGGGATCAGGTACACCACCAGGGTCAGCTGGAAGCCGATGGCATGCGCCACTCGGCGCCCCACGCTGCGCCCACGCGTGGCCTGGCGGCTCTCCCAGCGTTCGAACAGGGTGTTGTAGACCAGGTTCCAGAGCATGGCGATGGTGGTGATCATGACCGCCAGCGGCCCGGTATGCGACGCCTGGGTGTCCGACAGGTAGGCCAGCCCGAGGGTCGACATGCACAGCCCGATCAGTTCATAGAAAGTCACGTAGACCAGTTTGCGTTTCAGTCCCTGCACCCGGGGTTACCTCCAATGACAATAGCGATGGGGCGCGATCATGCTTCATCGTGCTTGACAGCAAAAGTCAGCAGCTGTCAGATCTACTGACAGGAGGCTGCCATGAACTTTTCCAGCGACAACATCCAGCTGTTTCTTGCCGTGCTCGATCGCGGCTCGTTTTCCGCCGCCGCACGCGCCCTGCAGCGGGTGCCTTCGGCCGTGAGCATGGCCATCGGCAACCTGGAGGCAGAGTTGGGCTACAGCCTGTTCGAACGCGGCTCACGCGAGGTTCGGCCTACCGCAAAGGCCTTGGCCCTGGAGCCACACGCCAGGCTGATTGCCGAGCAACTGGGGCTGCTGCAGGTGCATGCCCTGGAGCTGTCCCAGGGGCTGGAAAGCAGCCTGAGCGTGGCCGTTGTGCCTGACATCGACCACCGCCCGTTGCTGGCCGCCATCGCCAGCCTCGGCGAGCGCCACCCGTTGCTGGACATCGCCCTGCTCAGCGCCCCACAGGAAGAAGCCCTGCATCTGCTGGACAGTGGTCGGGCCGACCTCTGTGTGGCCTTTGCCGGCCTGCAGGTCGATGCACGGCGAGGCTTCCAGCACATCGGCATGGAGTCGCTGGTGGCGACCCTGTCGCCCACCCACCCAGCCTTGCGCGAGGGGCGCATCCACTACCTCGAAGACCTGACCCGGGTGCGCCAGATTCTGGTACGCAGCCGCGACCTGCCGCTGGCCGACCCGCGCCCGCTGATCGGCGCAACGCATTGGTCCACCGACAGCTTCGACCTGGCGTTGCAGATGGTCGAAGCCGGCCTGGGCTGGGGCGACCTGCCGCTGTCGCGGGTCGCGCCGCTACTGGCAAGCGGGCGTTTGGTACGCCTGGATTTTCGCAATACCCGCAACGAACTGCAGTTGCCGGTACACGTCTTGTGGCGCAAACAGCAGCCGCTACAGCAAGCCGCACGGCTGTTGATCGAGCAACTCGGCAGCCATTGATTGCCGTCTGTCGAAACAGCCGTAAGAATTTTCTGTAAGCGCTTCAATCTTTTACCCCTTGAGCCGATATCCCGGTCGATAGGCCCCGCAATGCGTCATGAGCGCGCTGCGACCTCCCCTCATTGGCTCAAGGTCTCGAAACATGAACCTGAAATTTCGCCACAAGATCCTGCTCAGCGCCTGCGGCGTCGTGGTCCTGGCATTTGCCCTGTTCACGCTCTACAACGACTACCTGCAACGCAACACTATTCGCCAGAACATCGAAGCCTCGGTGCAGCAGTCCGGTGCACTGACCGCCAGCAGCGTGCAAAACTGGATGAGCGGGCGCATCCTGGTGCTGGAAAACCTGGCCCAGGACATCGGTCAGCAAGGTGCCGGCGAGACCCTGGCCGGGCTGATCGAGCAGCCTTCCTACACGCGCAATTTCCTGTTCACCTACCTGGGCCAGGCCAACGGGGTGTTCACCCAGCGCCCGGACACCCAGATGCCTGCCGGTTACGACCCCCGCCAGCGCCCGTGGTATGGCGCCGCCGCCAGCGCCGGGCAAACCGTACTGACAGCCCCGTACCAAGGCGCGGTCGGTGGCCTGATGGTGACCATCGCCACCCCGGTGAAGAGCAAGAGCAATGGCGAACTGCTGGGTGTGGTCGGTGGTGACGTGACCCTCGACACCCTGGTCGAAATCATCAACTCGGTCGATTTCGGCGGCATCGGCCATGCCTTCCTGGCCGACGCCAATGGCCAGGTCATCGTCAGCCCCGACAAAGATCAGGTGATGAAAAACCTCAAGGACATCTACCCCGGCAGCAACCTGCGGGTTGCCGCCGGCATGCAGGATGTCACCCTCAACGGCCAGGAGCGCATCATCTCCTTCGCCCCGGTGGCCGGCCTGCCTTCGGCGCAGTGGTTCATCGGCTTGTCGATCGATAAGGACAAGGCTTACGCCGCGCTCAGCCAGTTCCGCACCTCGGCGATCATCGCCATGCTGATTGCCGTGGCGGCCATCGCCGGCCTGCTCGGCCTGCTGATCCCGGTGCTGATGAGCCCGTTGACCACCATGGGCCGTGCCATGCGCGACATCGCCGAGGGTGAAGGTGACCTTACCCGCCGCCTGACCGTGCAGAACAAGGACGAGTTCGGCGAGCTGGCCACCTCGTTCAACCGCTTTGTCGAACGCATTCATGCCTCGATCAGCGAAGTGTCCTCGGCCACCCGCCTGGTGCATGACCTGTCGGAGAAAGTGGTCAGCGCGTCCAACGCCTCGATCAGCGGTTCTGAAGAACAGAGCATGCGCACCAACAGCGTGGCCGCGGCCATCAACGAACTGGGTGCCGCCACCCAGGAAATCGCCCGCAACGCCGCCGATGCCTCGCAGCACGCCAGCGGCGCCAGCGAGCAGGCCCACGGTGGCCGTGAAGTGGTCGAGGAAGCGATCAGCGCCATGACCGCCCTGTCGCAGCGCATCAGCGAGTCCTGCGCGCAGATCGAAACGCTCAATGCCAGCACTGATGAGATCGGCAAGATCCTTGATGTGATCAAGGGCATCTCGCAGCAGACCAACCTGCTGGCCCTGAACGCCGCCATCGAGGCGGCCCGTGCCGGGGAAGCCGGCCGTGGCTTTGCCGTGGTGGCCGATGAAGTGCGCAACCTGGCGCACCGCACCCAGGAATCGGCGGAAGAGATTCACCGCATGATCACCAGCCTGCAAGTAGGCTCGCGCGAAGCGGTGCACACCATGAACACCAGCCAGGTCTCCAGCGAGCAGACCGTGCAAGTGGCCAACCAGGCCGGTGTGCGCCTGGCCAGCGTGACCCAGCGCATTGGTGAAATCGATGGCATGAACCAGTCGGTGGCTACCGCTACCGAAGAACAGACTGCCGTGGTCGAGAGCCTCAACCTGGACATCACCCAGATCAACGCCCTGAACCAGCAGGGGGTGGAGAACCTCAACGACACCCTGCGCCATTGCGACCAGCTGGCCCAGCAGGCCGGGCGCCTGAAGCAGCTGGTGGGCAGCTTCAGGATCTAACCGCTGGATTCAGGCGGCAACGGCCAATGCTTGTTGTCGCCTGTACCGGCCCAATCGCCGGCAAGCCAGCTCCCACTTGACCGCGCCGACCGCAAGGCCTGTGCAGTACCTGTGGGAGCTGGCTTGCCGGCGATTGGGCTGCGCAGCAGCCCCTTATGCCACCGCTGCTTTAACGGCCCTGCCCCGCCGTACCCAGGCCAGCAATACGGCCGCCATCAGCACGAACCCCAGGTAGCCAAAGAACGGGTACACCTCGCCCACCAGACTGATGAACCCGACCAGGCTGCAACCAAACGCCACCACCCCGGTAACCACCGAGCCCCAGCGGAACTTCGCCGTGCCCGCCGGCAGCAGCCGCGAAAGGAACGAGAACAACGTACCCACCGCGGTGTTGACGATCATGCCGAAAATGATCAGGCACATCACCAGCCCCAGCAAAGGCGACACCTCGTTGGCAATCGACAGCATCGGCATGGGCAAGTCGGCCACGCTGTCCAGGCGCGACAAGAGCCCGGCACTCATCACCAGCATCAGGCCGCCCAGCGCCGCGCCACCGAGCAGGCCACCCCACATGGCGGTTTTTTCGCCCTTGGCCGAACCGCCCAGAATGGCCAGGATCGGCGCGCCGGCCACGATGTTGTAAGACACATACAAGAACGCGCCCAGCAGCCAGTGGCGGGTGCCGGCCTGCTGCTGGCTGGCCAGGTGATCGAGGGCGGCGAAGCTCTGCTCGCGGGTGAACACGGCGTACAACGCGATTGCCGACGCCACCAGGATCAACAGTGGGGTGATGGCGCCAATGGCCAGGATCACCTTGCGTACGTCCAGGCACACGATGCCCACCACCACCAGCGTTACCAGCACGCTGCCGGTCAGTGCCGGAATGCCGAACTGCTGCTCCAGCAGCGCGCCCCCGCCGGCCAGCATGACCACGGTGACGGCGAACATGAAAAAGGTGATCAGCCAGTCGACGAACAGGCCCAGGTGGCGGCCGCAGATGGCCTGGATCACATCCTTGTGCGAGGTGGCCTGCTGGCGGTTGCCCAACGCCGCCAAGGCCATGCCAAGGAAGGTGAACAGGGCGGCGCTGACCATCGCCCCGACCAGCCCCCACATGCCGAAATCGACAAAGAACAACAACAGTTCCCGCCCCGAAGCGAACCCCGCCCCCACGATCACGCCGACAAATGCACCGGCAATCTTCAGCTGCTCTTGCATGTGAACCTCTGGATTTATTGTTGTTGTCTTACTGCCACTGCATATCTCTTGTAATCGATGGACTCGCCCCCGCCGAGGCATCACAGTGCCACGGTGGCGTTCAAAGAAGCCAACGGCAGCGAGGGCGAGACCATGAAAAAGCATAGTTCGAAGCACGATCCCCTGTCTTCCACTGATGTGGAGCTTTGCACAACCATCTGCGTAGACCTGGCCAAACAGGTCTTCCAGTTAGCAGGCGAGGATGCTGCCGGTCGGGTGATCTACGAAGATCGCATCAAATCACGGCAGGCTTTCCATGATTTCCTGCTCAAGCTGCCAGCGACAGTGACCGTCTTGATGGAATGCGGTCCAGGTGCACAAGCCTGGGCCAGGCTGCTGCAGACCCAAGGTAATCCGGTTCGCATCCTGCCTGCGCAACGAGTGGCCGAACACCGCAGCGGCGCGAAGAACGACCGAAACGACGCCCATGCCATTTTGCGTGCCGGTCGCGATACCAGCATTGCCTCGATACCGATCAAGAGCACCACAGCATTGGCAATTCAAGCGTTGCACCGTGTCCGACGCGGCAGCATCAAGCGGCATACAGCACTGGGCAATCAGATACGTGGCTTGCTGCTTGAGCATGGCGTGTCGATGCCCCAAGGCGATGCCGCGATCAGTGCGCATGTACCGCGAGCTCTTGAGGATGCCACCTTGCCCCTGCCTGATTTGTTGCGCGAGTTGCTCGATGAGCTGCTGGCTGACTGGCTCTATCTAGGTGAGCGCATTGCGGTGCTGAGTAGGCGGCTCGAAGCAACAGCCCAGGAAGATGAGGTCGCACAGCGGCTGACCACCATTCGTGGCGTCGGCCCAATCATTGCCACGGCAATCGTGGCGAAACAGACGGAGCCCAGCCGCTTCGCCAGTGGCCGAATGTATTCTGCTTTCTTCGGTATCGTGCCCGACCAGCACAGCAGCGGAAACAAAATCAGACTGGGCAGGATGAGCAAGCGAGGTGACGGCTACATACGCAGCCTGATGATCCAAGGCGCGCATGCTGTCTTGAGTCAGCTGAGGCCTGATTCCGATCAGCCAGACGATCGCCGCCTCTTGCGCTGGCTGTCCCGCCTTGGGCGCAAGGAGGCGGCGATCAGGCTGGCTAATCGAAATCTGCGCATTATCTGGGCCCTGTTACAGAGCAATCAGGTTTACCAACGCAAACCGAACAACAACTCGGAGGCTGCTATGAGCCTCTGACCAACCGAGCAATGCCACCGGGGCGCCGAGCGCTCCAACCCCTGCTAGTGAACATTGACCTTTGGTAAGACCGTCGCAGACAGATGCCTCCGCTCCTACAGGCCTGATGTACTGGCCTCAATGTAAACGGCACGCTGCGAGCTCACCACGATGTTGGCCAGAAGCGAAAAGCTTCCTCGAATAGGCCTGATACATAGATGCAACCGGGCTCCTATGTTCAAAAGCAGCTAGACAGTGTGGGCGAGTCCATACATAGGAGCAGCCTTGCGCTGCGAAGAGGCCAGTAAAGCCAAAGCACTTGCAACGACCTTACCGGCCTCTTCGCAGCGCAAGGCTGCTCCTACAAAAGCTCTGTGTTTGGTTACTCGTCGCCGACAAACGCCTGCACTTCAATCTCCACATCCACCCCCAGCGCCAAGGCCGAGGCCACGGTCGAACGCACCGGCAGCGCCGCGCCGAAGAACTCTTTGTAGACCTCGTTGAAACCGGCGAAGTGGCTCATGTCAGACAGCCATACCGTGGCCTTTACCACTTGGTCGAAACGCCCGCCGCACGCCGCCAGGCTTTCGGCGATGCGCTCGCAGGCGGCGCGGGTCTGGGTCTGGATATCACCGCGCACCACTTCGCCGCTGGCACTCATCGGCACCTGGCCGGAGAGGAACAGGAAACCACCGGCCTTCACGGCACGGGAAAACGGGAACGGCAGGCTGCTGGGGAAACGCTGGATGTCATTGCTCATGGGATGCTCCTTTCAAGGTTGCTGGAAACGGGCCGGGGACAGGCGCTCGGGCGCCACGCCCTGGCTGACAAGACCAGGGCACAGGGGTTGGCCAAGCAGCAGGTCGGCGGCCAGGCGCGAGGCGCCGGCGGCGGACTGGATGCCATAGCCACCTTGCGCCGCCAGCCAGAAAAACGCGGGGACGTGCGCATCGAAACCGATCACCAGGTCACCGTCGGCGACGAACGAGCGCAGCCCGGCCCAGGTGTGGCTGGGGCGGCGGATCGCCAAGGTGGTCATGGCTTCGATGTTGTAGATGCCCAAGGCGACGTCGAGCTCTTCGGGCGCGGCGTCCTGGGGTTCGACCGGGTCGGCATTGGCTGGCGACCCCAGCAACTGGCCGGCGTCGGGTTTGAAGTAGAAGCTTTCGTCGACGCCGATCACTGCCGGCCAGCGGGCGAAGTCCTGGTCTGCAGGGCCGGGGAAGGTGAAGGCGCTGCGCCGGCAAGGTTGCAACCCGATGCGCGCCACGCCGCACTGCTCGGCCACGCGGTCAGCCCAGGCGCCCGCGGCGTTGACCAGCTGGCGCGCCTGCAACCGGCTGCCGTCGCCCAGTTCCACCTGCCACAGGCCGTCCAGGTACCAGGCCTGGATCAGCTCGGCGTTGCAGCGCAGCTCACCGCCGGCAGCGCGATAACCGCGCAAGAAGCCTTGGTGCAAGGCGTGAACATCCAGGTCCATCGCACCCGGTTCAAGCACTGCGCCGGCCAGGATTTCGCCACGCAGGCTGGGCACCAGGGCCAGGGCGGCGTCACGGTCAAGCAGGCTGACTTCGGTGCCATTGGCCAGGTTCTGCGCGTGGGTCTGCTCAAGCAGCTCGCGCTGCTCCACGCTGGCCACATACAGGCAGCCGCGCGGCTCCAGCAGCGGGTGCTCGCAGAAGCCTTGCGGCGGCTTTTCGTAGAAGGCCCGGCTGGCGCGGGTCAGTGCCTGGATCTGCGGGGTGCCGTAGGCCTCCATGAACATGGCCGCCGAACGCCCGGTGGAATGGTAACCCGGCTGCGACTCGCGCTCGAGCAACAGTACGCGCTGCTGGCCAGCCAGGCGATAGCCCAGCGACGCACCGGCAATGCCGGCGCCGATGATCAGGGTGTCGTAGGTCGGGGTCATGCGCGCTCCTGCCAGGCTAATTATCATTTATGAGAATTCTAATATATGAGAATTTAGAAATACGCAAGTGTCCAAGGTAAGATGCCCGACCAACGCCGTATGCCGAGAGCCCTGAATGCCCGCTGCCCTACCCCTGCTTGACCGCACTGTAGTCGGCCAGCGCCTGCGCCAGGTGCGCAAGGCGCGCCAGATGACCCTCAAGCAATTGTCCGAAGCCAGTGGCGTGCCGGTGTCCACCCTGTCGAAGATGGAGCTGGCACAAGTCTCGGTCAGCTACGAGAAGCTGGCCGCCGCCGCACGGGCGTTGAATGTCGACATTGCCCAGTTGTTTCGCGCCAGCGGTACGGTCACCACCCCGGTGCCGGTGACCGTGGTGGTCGACTCGTTACCTGCAGCGGCGGGGTACTCCACCGGCACCTACGACTATCACCCGATCGCCGGGGACTTCCCCGAGCGACGCATGACCCCCGCCTATGCCCGCATCATCGCCCGCGAACGGGGCCAGTTCGACGACTTTATCCGCCACCCCGGGCAAGAGTTCGCCCTGGTGTTGAGCGGGCGCGTGCGTATCGAGTTCGAAACCGGTGAAGCCGTGAGCATCGGGCCGCAGGAAACCGCATACTTCGACAGCCAGGTGGGGCACATCTACCTGTCGGAAAGTGAGGATGGTGGGGACGCGCATGTGATGGTGGTGATGACCGATCGCTGAAGGGCTGCGCGGTTATAACCTAATAACGAACAAGTCTATTTGGCTATAAAAAAATCTATATGCTGGCTGCATCCGATAACGGGCAGAGATGGGCAGTCGAGTAGCGTATGGATGTAGGTTCTTTCGGTTTCACCATTGCTGGCCTGGTCGTGGGTTTCATCGTCGGCATGACCGGCGTTGGTGGCGGCTCGCTGATGACCCCGATCCTGTTGTGGTTTGGCATCAACCCGGCGACAGCCGTCGGCACCGACCTGCTCTATGCGGCAATCACCAAGGCCAGTGGCGTCTGGGTGCATGCGCGCCAGAAGAACATCGACTGGAAGATCACCGGCCTGCTCAGCCTGGGCAGCGTGCCGGCCGCAGCGCTGACGCTGTGGTTCCTCAGCACCCTGCACACCGACACCTCGGCGCTCAACGCCATCATCAAGCAGGGCCTGGCGGTGGTACTGATCCTGACCGCGCTGGCCATCCTGTTCAAGTCGCGCCTGCAGGCCTTTGCCAGCCGCCATGCCGGTGACCACTACCACCTCAGCGACCGTAGCCTGAACACCCTCACCGTGCTCACCGGCGTGGTGCTGGGGATAATGGTCACCCTTACCTCCATCGGTGCTGGCGCACTGGGTACCGTGGCGCTGTTCCTGCTGTACCCGTTTCTGGTTACGCGCCGCCTGGTGGGTACCGAAATCGCTCACGCCGTGCCGCTCACCCTGGTAGCAGGCCTGGGCCACGCCGGCATGGGCAACATGGACTGGTCGCTGCTGGGTTACCTGCTGCTGGGCTCGCTGCCGGGCATTTACCTGGGCAGCCACCTCACCGGTCGCATCTCCGACCGCGTGCTGCGTCCATGCCTGGCGGCGATGCTGTTGCTGATCGGCTACAAGCTGGCGTTCTGATCCTCAGCCCAAGCGCAGGCGCCACTGCCCGGTAAAGCTCAGCTCAAGGCGCGAAAGCGGCAGCACGTCGATACGCTGGCTGGCCTGCATCGGGCAGCCCAACACCTGTACCAGCACGGCGCGCATGACCATCGGGTGAGTCACCGCCAGCCACTCACCCGGCGTGTCGAAAGCCGCCAGCCAGGTGGCCACACGCTCGCATATAGCAGCGAACGACTCCCCACCATGCATCGCACTGGCCGGGTCTTGCAGCCAGTCTGCCAACGCCTGCGGCTGTTCGGTTTGCAACTGCTTCAGCGGCAAACCCTGCCAACGCCCCAGGTCGCAATCGGCCAATGCCGGCTCGATCTCCACCTTCTCTGACAACCACGCCGCCGTCTCGCAGGCCCGCCGCTCTGGCGCAGTCAGCACCTGCATGCCGGGCACAATAGCGTCAGGTTGTTGGGTCAACGGCAAGATGCCGTCCTCTGCACGGTGCAGGCGCCCGGTCTTCTGGGCCTGGGTCAGGGCATGGCAGATCAGGGTCAGGCGGACGGCTTTCACCGGGTCTCTCTCGCAGCAGGCTGGGGCCCATGGTTTAGCATGCTGCGAGGCTTTTGGCTGCAACAATGTCGCCGCCCGCACAAACGCGTATCCCGTGTGGGCGCGTTCAGGTCATAGATGGGTAACCACCTGCACCAATCCCCATACCGGCAGCGCTCCCACCAACCCCACCGCCAGCCGCGGCCAGTACGGCAGCAACATTACCAGCACCATCCCCGCCAACGACATCGCACCAAACCAGGCCACCGGCCCCATGGCCCAGCCCCAGGCCTGGGCGCACAGCACAAGGCTGGCCAGCAACGCCAACCAACCGGCACTGCGCAGGCTGATACGCCACACGCGTGGGCAGGTGCGATTCCACACCTGTTTGTAATGCCGCTCCAGCCCCTGGCACAGCCCGAGCATACCGGCATACGCGAACAGCACTGCGCCTGCAATCCACATCATCATGCCTCGGCCTCCTGCTGCCGCCCTGCCCGGGCCTTCTGCTGCACCGGCTGTGCTTGGCGCACCCGCCAGGCCACCAGCCCAACCAACACGCCCAGCACCAGCGCACAGGCCGCTACGCCCAGGCGCATGGCGTCTTCGAGGCCGCCAAACGCACCCAGGCCGATGCACAGCAAGGCCGTCAGCCACAGTTGCTCGGCCCATGCGCGGCGTGCCGGCCTGACGCCCGCATGCAACAGCGCCAGCAGCCAGACACCAAAGAACGCACGTACTTCCCAGCCCTCGCGCTGTACCAGTTCCACCGGCAACAAGCGGCTGGCCCACAGCAGCCCCACGCACGCCAGCAGCAAACCGCTGATGAAGCCCACGTTGCACACCTCGGCCACCCGGTACCAACGCCGTGCCGACGCGTCGGCAGTGGCACTGGCATACTTGCGCCCGCGTTTCACGCAGAACAGCACCAGGCCGCTGGCGATCATCAGGCAGCTGACCAGCCCGCAGACGAAGTACAGCCAACGCATCGGGTAACCACCGAACTGGGCGAATTGCAGGCCGACCATGACCCGCTGGGTCAAAGGCACCGTGCGCCATTCAGGCACGTCGCTGAGCAGTTGCCCGCTGACGCCATCGAAGACCATGGCCTGCCCCTTGGCCAGTGCGATGCGATTGCCCAGCTCGGGGCGGATTTCAACGCGCGCCGCTGCCGTGTTCGGGTTGCGAATGTTCAATCCGCCAATCGGCCCCAGCCGCGCCTCGGCCTGGGCCAGCAGCGGTGCTACATCCACCAGCGCGGCCGGCTGCCTGGCCAGGCCCCGGGGCTGTTCCACGCGGGCGTTGCCCTGGGCCTGGAAGTAGGCGCGCGTGTCACCGGCAAACAGCGCATCGACCCCGGCGGGAATGTAGATGAGCATGAAGATCACCAGGCCGGTGTAGGTGATCATCAGGTGGAACGGCAGCAACAGCACCGCACTGGCGTTGTGGAAATCCAGCCACGAACGCTGGCCCTTGTTTGGCCGGAAGGTGAAGAACTCCTTGAAGATCTTCTTGTGGATGACGATGCCGGTCACCAGTGCCGCAAGCATCACCAGCGCCAGCGCACCGACCACGAAAATGCCCCAGTTGCGTGGCAGGTCGAGGGTGAAGTGGAAGCGGAAGAAGAAGTTGCCGCCGACGCTGTCGCGCACCTCGATGGCCTCGCCGGTACGCGGGTCGAGCTGCACGCCACCGCCGTGGCGGCGCTCGCCCGTAGAAACGCGCAGCCCGGGCGCACGTTCGCTCGGCAGGCTGATACCCCAGTTGCCAGCCTGCGGTTCATGGGCCTGCAGATAATCGATAGCGCGCCGGGCAGCGTCGGCCTGGGACACCTGGGTGGCCGGGATTTCCGGCTGCATCCAGTGGTTGAGTTCCTTGTCGAACACCGCCAGGGTGCCGGTGACGAAGATGGCGAACAGCAGCCAGCCGAAGATCAGCCCGGCCCAGGTGTGCAGCCAGGCCATCGATTGGGTGAAGGTATTCTTCATGCCAGCCGCTCCAGTACCTGCGGCCAGAAGCCAATCAGGGCAAGGGGCGCGGCCAGTGCCAGCGGCGCCCAGGCGCGCAGGGCATCACGGCAGGCGAAGGCCCAGAGGATGGCGACGGTGTAGAACATGAACGCCGGCAGGGTTGCGACGATGACTGCATCGGCGGCAGAAAGCGGCAGGATGCGGGCCAGGCAGGCACTGGCGGCGTAGCTGAGGGCGTAGCCGCCGAGCAACGCGGCACTGCTGCGGGAGAGGATCTGTAGCCAGGCGGGAGCTTTGATCATCGGAGGGCTCCTTGAGTCCAGTGATGAGGCCAGGGCTGCTGCGCAGCCCAATCGCCGGCAAGCCAGCTCCCACAGGGACTGCACAGGGCTCGACGACCGTGCAGATTCTGTGGGAGCTGGCTTGCCGGCGAATGGGCCGCACAGCGGCCCCTTGGATCAGAAGTTGATGTTCAGCGCAGCAAACACCGCCCTGCCCGGCTGGTTATACGTATTGGCCCCCGAACTGCTGGCGTTGCCGCCACGCAGGATCTGCTTGTCGAACACGTTGTTCACCCCCACCCGCACGTCGTAGTTGGCGTTGAACTTGTACCCGGCGCTCAGATCCACCAAGCCATAGGCCTCGACGTCCTGCTGCGCGGCCTGGTCGTAGTTTTCCTGGGTGCGGTAGTTGTAGGTCGGCGACTTCTGCTTGCCGAAGTAGGTGCCCGCCACCTGGAACGACAGCTGCTCGGTCGCGCGCCAGTCCAGGGTGGTGTTGACCGTGTACTCCGGGATCACCGACAGCGGCTCGCCGGTCTCGCGGTTGTCGTTGTCGAGCATCCAGGTCAGGTTGGTGTTCCAGTCCAGGGTCGGCGTCAATTCGATGAAGAAGTTGCCTTCGATGCCTTCCACCCGGGCCTCGCCGGCGTTCTCCCACTCGGTCACGCGGCGGCCGCTGTTGATGGCATAGAGCACATCGGTACCGCCGATGATCTTGTTCTTGTAGTCATTGCGGAAGTAGGTCGCGCTGGTACGCCAGGTGCCGCGGTCGTACAGCAGGCCGATTTCCTTGTTCACGCTGATCTCTGGCTTGAGGTCGGCGTTACCTTGCAGGTAGCAGCCGCCGGAGTTGGTCTGCTCCACGCTACAGCCCTGGCCGCGGCTGTACAGCAGGTAGTTGGGGTTGGACTGGTAAAGGTTCGGCACCTTGTAGGCGCGAGCAATACCGCCTTTGACCGACAGCGCCTCGGTGAGCTTGTGCGACAGGTTCAGGCTCGGGCTGAAGTTGTCGCCAAACATCTCGTGATGGTCAAAACGCACGCCAGGCGTCACCGTTGTGTCACCGATGACAATGTTGTCTTCGACGAACAACGCGTAACTTCTGGCAGTCATCTTCGAGTTGCTGCGGTCGAACCCGCTGATCGCGTCATTGCCCGACCCACTCGGGTCGAAGCTTTGCGGGCGGAACGAGCCCTGGTCGTTGAGCGACTCGTACAGGTACTCGCCCCCCAGGGTCAGCACGTGCTCAGTGCTGCCCACGGCGAACGGCAAGTTGACCTCACTGTTCAAACGCGTGTTGCGCAGCCGCGACATCGCCGCGCCGCTGTCGTTGATCGCCCCTTCCGGGCCACCGGCCAGGCCCTCGTTGAGGCGCCAGTTGCGCACGTATTCGTAAGCCAGGGTGGTCTTGCTGGTGCCCCAGGTGAAGTCACCCAGGTGGGTCAGGTCGTAAGTGCTGCGCTGCATGACGTTGGTTTCGTGGCCATACAGGCTGGAAATCAGCGCGACGTCGCTGCCGCCGTTGCTGTTCATGGTGTCGCCAGCGTAGATGTTGCCTTGCCGGCTGTAGCCCGCACTGGCTTCGAAGCGGTGCTCGTCGTTGAGCTTCCAGCTCAGCAGGCCGTTGATGTCCTTGTTGCGCACACCCTCGCGACCGGCCACCAGGGCGCTGTTGGCGTGGCTGGCGTTGATGTCCAGGTCGTCGGCGTCGGTCTTGGCCAGGCCGCCGAACAGGCGGAAGCCAAGGTTATCGGTGAGGCCCCCGCCGAGGTTGAAGTTGGCCCGCTGGCTGGCGCCTTCAGCGCTGTCTTCGGGCAGCTGCGTGTACAGGCTGACGCTGCCTTTCAGTTCGTCGGTAGGGCGTTTGGTGATGATGTTGACCACCCCGCCCATGGCGCCAGAGCCGTAGCGTGCGGCCGCCGGGCCACGCAGGATCTCGATGCGCTCGACCGCTTCGGCCGGCACCCAGTTGGTCTCACCCCGGGTATCACGGTCACCGTTCCAGCCATAACGCACGGCATTGCGTGCACTGGAAGGCTTACCGTCGATGAGGATCAGGGTGTTTTCCGGGCCCATGCCGCGCAGGTCGATCTGCCGGTTGTTGCCGCGTGCGCCGCTGGCGCTGTTGCCGGTCAGGTTGACGCCGGGCTCGCGGCGGATGATATCGGACAGGTCATTGGACGGCGGGTGGCGCTTGATGTCGTCGGCGGTGATGATCGACGAACCCAAGGCCTGGCGCGCCTCGCGCTCGGCAGTGATCAGGGTGTCCTGAATCACCAGCGCGTTATCGGCAACCGGCACTTCCAGCACCTCACCCGCGCGCTGCTCTTCGGCCTGGGCCGCGGTGGCCACCATGGCCGGTGACGCCAGCGCGACGAACGCCAGGGCCAGGCTGTTGGGTGAAGTTCTGCACTGCATGGGTACATCTCCTGCGAATCATGAGCGAAACGGCACATCCCTGTCGGAAACCGGGAGCCCTCGCCCACCGGCCCGCAAACACAGTCTGGTGGCCAACAGGGGTGGTAAATATAGGGAGTTGCAAATGCGAGTAAATCTTATTTACGAAGTTTACATGTTTGTAACTGAACTTTGCTGAACCGCGCGGTAGAGCGCCGCATCCCCGCCCACGCAGAATCCTGGCCATGCTGAAGTAATTGCCTTCTGCACTGGCTACACTTGCCTTCCCCTGACCCGAGCCATCTGTTCATGCTCCCAGCCACGCTGATTTTCCTGTTCACCCTGACCCTGGTCATCTGGCAACCCAAAGGCCTTGGCGTTGGCTGGAGCGCCACCCTCGGTGCGGTTCTGGCCCTGCTGTGCGGCGTGGTGTCACTGCACGATATCCCCACCGTCTGGGCAATCATCTGGAATGCCACCGCCACCTTCATCGCCCTGATCGTCATCAGCCTGTTGCTGGACGAAGCCGGTTTCTTCGCCTGGACGGCGCTGCATGTGGCGCGTTGGGCCCATGGCGACGGGCGCCGCCTGTTTGCCTTCATGGTGCTGCTGGGGGCAGCGGTATCGGCGCTGTTCGCCAACGATGGCGCAGCACTGATCCTCACCCCCATCGTCATGTCGATGCTGCTGGCGCTGCGCTTTTCCCCCACGGCAACCCTGGCCTTCGTGATGGGCGCCGGTTTTATTGCCGACACCGCCAGCCTGCCGCTGGTGGTATCGAACCTGGTGAACATCGTGTCGGCGGACTACTTCGGGCTCGGCTTCAACGCCTACGCCGCCGTGATGGTGCCGGTGAACCTGGTGGCGGTAGCGGCCACCCTGCTGGTGCTGTGGCTGTATTTTCGCCGCGACATCCCGCTGCGCTACGCCACCGACGACTTGCAGTTGCCTGCCCTGGCAGTGCGCGACCGCGCCACGTTCCGCGCGGGCTGGGTGGTCCTGGTGGTGTTGCTGGCCGCGCTGTTCGTGCTGGAGCCGCTGGGCATTCCGGTCAGCGCCGTGGCCTCGGCCTGCGCCGCCGTGCTCTTCGCAGTGGCCGCCCGCGGCCACGTGATTTCAACCCGCCGGGTGCTGCGCGAAGCACCGTGGCAGATCGTGGTGTTCTCGCTGGGGATGTACCTGGTGGTGTACGGGCTGCGCAATGCCGGCCTGACCGACGCCCTTGCCGGGGTACTGGACTGGCTCGCCGGGCATGGGCTGTGGGCGGCGACGCTGGGCACCGGGCTGATCGCGGCACTGCTGTCATCCCTGATGAACAACCTGCCCAGTGTGCTGATCGGCGCCTTGTCGATCCATGCCAGCGAAACCCAGGGCGTGGTGCGCGAGGCGATGATCTACGCCAATGTCATCGGCTGCGACCTGGGCCCGAAAATCACCCCGATCGGCAGCCTGGCCACGTTGCTGTGGCTGCATGTGCTGGCGCGCAAAGGGGTGGTGATCGGCTGGGGGTATTACTTCAAGGTCGGCGTACTGCTGACCGTGCCAGTGCTGCTGGTGACCTTGGCGGCCCTGGCACTGTGGTTGAGTATTTGAGGTTGCCGGGCAGCTGCAGCCTTGCGCGGCGCCCGTCGGAACAACTGTCTTACGCAAACTTTGGATGTCCCTGCGATTCATTGTGGGAGCGGGCGAGCCCGCGAACACCGGCGCAGCCGGTGCCATCCACCCCGCTGGATTCTTCGCGGGCATGCCCGCTCCCACAGGTACCGTGCAGGCTTCAGGCTAATGCGATACCTGTAGGCGCAACTGTCTTTGAGGATTCTTCAACGAATGCTCAGTTGCCGTCAGCGGTTTCAGCCGTCTTGCGCAAGAAACCCTGCTGGCCGCCATTGCGGTTTGGCGCGAAACCATTGGCCTGCAGGCTTTCTTCGACGGTGTCGTAGAACACGCCGATCTTGCTGATTTCGCGAGCCTCTTTGGCCGTGGCGATCGGCCGACCGAACTCGCGCGAAATGCGCACCAGCTGCTCGATCTGCTGCACCGTGGACATCTTCTCGGTCTGCCCCTGGTTCCACAGGTTGTCTTCAATGCCGCAGCGCACGTGCAGGCCCATGGCGATGCCCATCATGTTGATCGGCAGCACGTTGCGCATCGAGCTTTCCACGGTGAGCACCGCCCCGTCGGGCACGGCCCGCACGATGTTGGCCAGGCTGTAGATGTTCGGCACGTCCATGCCGCCGCCGATGGCTACCCAGTTCATCACCAACGGGCCTTTGTAGATGCCACGGCGCATCAGGCGCTCGACCGACTCGAAGCTGTTCAGGTTGTAGCACTGGAAGGCGCTCTGGATACCGGCGGCGCTAAGGCGGCGCACGTGCTCCTCGACCCAGCCCGGCTGCGCGGGCACGGTCATTTCCTTGTAGGCCTCATACACCGCCGGGTCTTCCATCGAGGTCCCGCGCACATCCTGGTAGCCCCAGTGCTCCACCACGTTCATCTGCGAGGTGTTGACCGTGACCGTGACCTGATCGGGCTTGGGGTCGAGCTCGGCCAGCATGTGGCGGGTGTCGTCGCTCAGCCACTTGGCCGCAGCGCCTTCGGTCTCCGGGGCAAAGCTGATCGAACCACCCACCTGGATGATCATTTCCGGTACCGCTTCACGCACACCGGCGATCAGCTCGTTGAACTTGGACAGGCGCTTGGAGCCCTTGCCATCCAGCTCGCGCACATGCAGGTGGAGCACCGTGGCGCCGGCGTTGTAGCAGTCCACGGCCTTCTGTACCTGCTCGGCCATGGTCACCGGAATGTCCTCAGGGAAGTCGGACGGCACCCAGGAAGGCGCATAGGGCGCTGCGGTGATGATCAACGGCTGCTGGTTCTCGGTGAACAGGTGGCCATCAAGGAAGTTCATGGGGTGTTCCTTATCTTGTGATTGTTGGAAAGGTGTCGGTACAGACCGACGGCTATTGGGTTTCAGCAATGCATTTCGCGGATCAGCTTCTTGTTGATCTTGCCGACACTGGTCTTGGGGATGTCCGCCACGAAGTGCACCTGCCGCGGAATCGCCCACTTGTTGATCTGGCCACTGTCGACAAACTGCTTGAGGTGCGCTTCGAGCCCTACCTGGTCGAGGCTGTCACCCGGCATGCACACCACCAGCGCAATCGGCCGCTCGCCCCAGTGCTCGTCGGGAATGCCCACCACCGCCACGGCATTGACCGCCGCGTGCTGGCTGATCAGGTTTTCCAGTGCCAGCGAGCTGATCCATTCACCACCGGTCTTGATCACGTCCTTGATGCGGTCCTTGATCTCCAGCACCCCGTGGCGGTCGATCGAGCCCATGTCGCCGGTGTGCAGCCAACCGTCCTGCCACAGTTCGACACCCATTTGCGGCTCGTGCAGGTAGCCCTGGGTCAGCCACGGCGAGCGCACCACGATCTCGCCCAGCGCCTCACCGTCGTGGGCCACCTCGACGCCGGCCGCATCGACGATGCGCAGGTCGACCATCGCCACCGGGGCGCCGGTCTTGATCCGCTGCGCCACCTGCTCGCCCATGGGCAAGGCCAGGTCTTCGTCGCGCAGGTGGGTCAGGGTCAGCAGCGGGCAGGTTTCCGACATGCCGTAGCCGCTGAAGATCAGCATGCCGCGCTCGCTGGCCTGGCGCGCCAGGCCGTGGGTAAGCGCGCTGCCGCCGAGCAGGATCTTCCAGCGGCTGAAATCGGTGTGCCGGCTTTGTTCGCTGTCGAGCATCATCTGCAACAAGGTCGGTACGCAGTGGGAGAATGTCACCCCTTCATCGCGGTACAGGCGCACCAGCTTGTCCGGCTCGTAGCGGCCCGGATACACCTGCTTGATGCCCAGCATCGTGGCCGTGTAGGGCACGCCCCAGGCGTGCACATGGAACATCGGGGTGATCGGCATGTACACGTCGCTGGAACGCAGCAACGGCTGGCCGTCGTAGGCGGCGAAGGTGCCCAACTGGTTCAGGGTGTGCAGCACGAGCTGGCGGTGCGAGAAGTACACCCCCTTGGGGTTGCCGGTGGTGCCGGTGGTGTAGAACAGCGTGGCCACTGACTGCTCGTCGAAGTCCTCGAACTCGGCCTCGGGGCTGGCTGCCCCCAGCAGCGCTTCGTACTCGCCAAGCACCGGCAGCGAGGTGGCCGCAGCCTCCCCGTCCGTCAGTTGCAGGTAGCCTTTGACCGTGCGCAACTGGCCGTGCAGCTGCTCAAGCAGCGGCACAAAGTCGTCATGCACCAGCACCAGGTCATCCCCGGCGTGGTTCATGGTGTAGGCCACCTGCTCCGGCGACAGGCGAATGTTCACCGTGTGCAGCACCGCGCCAAGCATCGGCACGGCGAAGAAGCACTCCAGCGAACGGTGGCTGTCCCAGTCCAGCAGCGCGACGGTGTCACCGGCCTGCACGCCGGCTGCGCGCAGCACGTTGGCCAGGCGCCGCACCCGCTGCTCAAGCTCGCGGTAGGTGTAGCGCAGCGTGTCGGCGTAGACGATCTGCTGGTCCGGCTGGTGCCGCACACCCGACATCAGCAGGCGTTTGATCAGCAAGGGGTAGGCATAGGCGCCGGCTGCCGGCGGCATTATTTTTGTCTTGGCCATGACGTTGGCTCCCGTTTCCATGTTCGATTCGACTAAAAAGCTGACTACACCTGCACCCGCGCTTGCGCGCGCGGCACCTGGGTGCTGTCACGGGGCTGTGGTGCGGCTTCGCAGGCCGTGGGGGCCGCCGCGACAAAGCGCTTGTCCGGCAGCAGGAAGTGCGACAGGGCCGGGATCAGCAGCAGTGCGCCGAGCATGTTCCAGAGGAACATGAAGGTCAGCAGGATGCCCATGTCGGCCTGGAACTTGATCGGCGACCATGCCCAGGCGACCACGCCAGCGGCCAGGGTGATACCCACCAGCCCGACCACCCGGCCGGTGAAGGCCACGGCGTTCTGGTAGGCCTCGCCCAGCGTGCGGCCCTGGCGCTGGTAGTGCAGCTGCACACTGAGCAGGTACAGCGCGTAGTCCACGCCGATGCCGACGCCCAGGGCGATCACTGGCAAGGTGGCCACTTTCACGCCAATGCCCATGGCCACCATCAGCGCCTCGCACAGCACCGAGGTCAGCACCAGAGGCAGCAGCGCCACCAGGGTGGCGCGCCAGCTGCGGAAGGTGATCAGGCAGAACAGCGTGACCGCCAGGTAGACGAACAGCAGCATGGTGCGGTTGGCTTCGCGCACCACGATGTTGGTGGCGGCTTCGATACCGGCGCTGCCGGCGGCCAGCAGAAACTGCCGGTCGGGGCTGCTGTTCTCGCGGGCGAAGCGGTCGGCAATGGCCACCACATCGTCCAGGGTCTGGGCCTTGTGGTCCTTGAGGTAGGCGATCACCGGCATCATCGAGCAATCGGTGTTGAACAGCTCCGGGGCGTTGACCGAGGCCTGCTGGGCGGCGTAGTTGAGCATGTCCTGGTTGCGCTGCAGGCTGCTCATCTTCGGGTTGCCTTCGAAGGAGCCCGCAATGATCTGGCGCACGGCGTTGACCAGCGACACCGTGGTCTGCACCCCGGGGTACTGCTGCAGTTGCCAGGCCAGGCGGTCGGCGAGAATCAGCGTCTTGTAGCTCAGGCAGCCTTCCGGCGGGGTCTTGATCATCACCGCGAACAGGTCGCTGGACAGCGCGTAGTGGCTGGTGATGTAGGCGTTGTCGCGGTTGTAGCGCGAATCGGCGCGCAGCTCCGGCGCGCCACTGTCGAGGTCGCCGATCTTCAGCTGCAGGCTCACCCAGAAGCCGCCCAGGCCCAGCAGCGTGGCCACCAGCACCGCGCCGGTGGCCCACTTGCGCGTGGTGAAGCGGTCGAGGGCATCCCACAGCTTGCCGAAGCCCCGGTGCTCGGCGGCGCGCTGGTCAATGCGCAAGGCACGCTCGGACGCCTTGCGGCCCACGCCAACGTAAGACAGCGACACCGGAATCAACAGCAGCGAGGTGAAGATCAGCACCGCCACGCCGATGCTCGCGGTGATCGCCAGGTCCTTGATCACCGGAATGTCGATCAGCATCAGCACGGCAAAGCCCACGGCATCAGCCAGCAGGGCCGTGACCCCGGCCACGAACAGGCGGCGGAAGGTATAGCGCGCCGCCACCAGCTTGTGGGTGCCACGGCCGATGTCCTGCATGATGCCGTTCATCTTCTGCGCCGCGTGCGACACGCCGATGGCGAAGATCAGGAACGGCACCAGGATCGAGTACGGGTCGATGGCATAGCCCAGCCAGCCGACAATACCCAACTGCCACACCACCGCCGCCAGGGAGCAGAACACCACCAGGAGGGTACTGCGCACGCAGCGGGTGTACAGGAAGATGATCACCAGCGAGGTGACCACCGCCAGGGCGAAGAACATCATCACCTGGATCAGGCCGTCGATCAGGTCGCCCATCAGTTTGGCAAACCCGATGACCCGCACCTTGTACTTGCCCTCGCCTTCCTTGCCGGACGCGCGCGCCTTGCTGTCGCCGCCGTATTCGTACTTGTCGCGCAACTGCTGTTCGAGCATCTGCGAGAACTGCCGGTAGTCGATACCGCGCCCGGTGGCCAGGTCGTGGTCGAGCAGCGGCACCACCAGCATGCTGGACTTGAAGTCGGTCGCCACCAGGCTGCCGACAATGCCGGCACGGTTGATGTTCTGGCGCAGCTGCTCGATGTCGGCCGGCTTGCCCTGGTAGTCATCGGGCATCACCGCGCCACCCTGGAAGCCTTCTTCGGTGACCTCGGTCCAGCGCACCCCCGGGCTCCACAACGACTTCATCCAGGCACGGTCGACGCCCTGGGCAAGGAACAGCTCGTCGTTGATCTTTTTCAGCACGTCCAGGTATTCGGGGTCGAAGATATCGCCCTGGGTGTTCTCCACCACTACCCGCACCGAGTTGCCCAGGCCGCGCAGCGACTTGCGGTTGTCCAGGTAGTTCTGGATGTAGGGCTGGCTCTGCGGGATCATTTTCTCGAAGCTGGGCCGCAGCTCCAGGCGGGTGACAGCCACATACCCGAGCACCAGCGTGGCCAGCACCATGAACAGCATGAACAGCGGGCGATAGTTGAAGATCATGCGTTCGAGCAGGTTGCCGGAACGTGGATCGAAATCCCGCAGGTCGCGGATCACCGGCATGGTGTCTTGCTTGATGTTGGCCATCACGAGGCTCTCTTGGAATGCTTGTGGGTCTTAGCGGGCTGGCAGCACGCGCACACCGCGCTCACCTACCAGCACGGTGCCGTTGCCGCGGGTCTGCAGGGCAGCCGCCACGGGTGCCAGCGGCACCTGCGGTTGCAGGGCGAAGCTCTGGCCGCCGTCGTGGCTGCGCAGCACATGCCCGGCCTGGCTGAACAGCCAGTAGTCACCCTGGCTGTCGAGGCTGGCGGCGGTGATGCTCTGGCCCAGCCCGGTGTCGACCTTGGTCCAGCTCTGGCCGCCGTCGAGGCTGCGTGCCACATGGCCACGCAGGCCATAGGCAAGCACTTCGCCGGGCTTGCCGAGAATGCCGAACCAGGTGCCCTGGTAAGGGCCAGGCAGGGCGAGGAAGCGCTGCTGCCGGGCGTTCCACTTGAGCAGCAGGCCCTGCTCGCCGGCCACGTAAAGGTCATCGCCAACCGCCCGGATGGCATTGAGGTGCAGGCCTTGCGGGTTGTCGGTGCGGTCCTGCATCGGCACCCAGCTTTCGCCACCGTCGTCGGTGCGCAGGATCAGGTTGAACACGCCCACCACATAGCCGTGCCGGGCATCGGTGAACCACACACCCAGAAACGGCTTGTCGGCACCCTCCTTATCCAGGCGCTGGCCTTCGGCGACGAACTGCGGCCATTGCGCATCGTCGGGGTAGGCCTGTGCCAAGGCCTGGTAATGGGCCGTGACCAGCGCGCCGATCTTCCGGCCATCGAGCTGCACGGCCCAGTTCACACCGCCGTCACGGCTGTGCAGCACCACACCATCGTTGCCGACCGCCCACCCCTCCTGCGGGGTTGGGAACGCCAGGGCGTTGAGGTCGGCGCTTACCGGTACGCTGGCCTGGCGCCAGTCCTGGCCCTGGTTGTCGGAATACACGATGTGCCCACGGGGCCCCACCGCGACCAGCCGCTCACCGGCCCGCACCACATCGCGCAGGGCGCTGTGCACCGCTAGCGCACTAGGCTCGGCCGGCAGGTCCAGCACATCGACGTAGGCCGCCTGGGCCATACCGCAGCTGCCGCCCAGGGCGAGCGTGATTGCCAACGCCCACGGCGCATACTTGTTCAAAGAAGCCATGCCACATCCTCTGCAAAACCTGACGGCGGCCACTTGCGGGCCGCCGCCGGACGGGTCGTCGGGGTCAGCGAATGCCGGCGCCGGCCAGGGCTTCCGGCGACCACTGCGCCTTGGACAGAGGAGCGATGTACTCGATACCGCCGTGCGGGCCGATCAGGCCGTTGACGTTGTAGGTGCCACCGACCAGGTCGTAGACCACGTGCGGGTTGTTGTTGGGAATCTGCACGTCGTAGCTCTGGGTGAAGAAGCTGAACGAGCCGCGATACAACTGGCCACGGGCGTCGTACTGGTCAGAAGCCAGCGCAAACCAGCTGTCCTCGTCCAGGTAGAAGCGGCGCTTGGCATAGATGTGGCGGGCATTGCCCTTGAGGGTGCCCTCCACTACCCAGACGCGGTGCTTTTCCCAGCGCACCTGGTCGGGCGAGAGGTGGTTCGGCGTGGTCAGGGGTTTCGGGTCGTGGATGTAGGTGAGCTTGTAGGTGTTGTACGGCACGTACATTTCTTTCTTGCCGACCAGCTGCCAGTCGTAACGGTCCAGCGCACCGTTGAACACGTACACATCGTCGAAGGTGCCGGAGCCTGCGGTGCCGGGGTTTGGCGTGTCGTAGGCCAGGTTCGGCGCCAGCTTCACCCGGCGCTGCCCAGGCAGGTACTGCCAGGCACGGCGCTCTTGCACCAGCGGGTTGGCGGCGTCCTTGAGCATCATCGACTCACCGGCGCGGCGTGCCGGGCCTTCGAAGTACAGCTTGGTCTGGAAGTAGATGTCCTTGGGCTCGATGACCTTGTTCAGGTCTTCGTAGATCGGGTAGGCGTTGTACGCCAGGCCCGTGGTGGCCAGGGCCGCGACGCCGGCGGAGTCGACGTTCCAGGAATCATACTTGGCTTTCTGTGCCACACCCTGGTAGCGCAGCAGGTGGTTCCACATGGCCTCGGCGCCCGACTGCGGGATCGGGAACGGCACGCCGGGCAGCACATTTTCGATGGCCATGCCGTCCTGCAGGGACTTGGCATTGGCGGCATTTTTCAGGGTGTTGTCGAGCAGCACCTTGGGCAACGCCGCGGTGCGGTGGCTGGGGTACACATCGATGTGAAAGCTCGGGAAGCGCTTGGCCAGCTCTACGGTGGTAGCGGTCAGCGAATCCTTGTACTGGTCGACGTTCTTGCCGTCGATCACCAGCAGCGGTTTCTCCGAGGCGAAGGGGTCGGGGCGCACGGTATCGCCCTGCTTGAAGCCGGCAGGCGGGGTGTTCAGGCCACCCTGGTAGGCCGGGATCGCGCCGTCGGCACTGGCGGCCTTGTCGGCGCCGACCAGGGTCAGGTCCTTGCCCAGCCGGGCGACGTCCTGGGCCGGGGCGGCCGCATGGGCATTACCGGCAATAACGACCGCAAGCGAGGCCGACAGCAGGCTATTGAGATACTTCATCGCGTTTCTCCGCTTGTTGTTGTACTAGGAGCTTCAGAAGGTGGTCTTGAACGAGGCCGTGACCATGCCGCGATCTTTCAGCAGCGGCGCCAGCCCGGCCTGCGAAGTGATCTGCCCGGGGATGCACTGGTAGCGCCCGTTGGTGCCCGGGGTGTTGTTGTCGGTGCCGGTTTCGCAGGTATCGAACTTGCCGAAGGAGTCGACGTACTTCAGGTCGAACTTGTACTTCTGGTAGACGTCGGCGGCGATCCCGATCGAGTAGCTGCCGGAGTCTTCGTTACCACCCAGCTGCACGGCCGAGTTGCCCTTGAGGCCGACGTTGTAGGACAGCGGCAGGGTGATATCGACCCCTGGCAGCGCCTGGAACCAGGTCGGGGTGAAGTTGACCGCCAGGGTGTAGGCGTTGGTGGTGACCTTGTCGACGCCTTCGTAGCTGGCGTCGCCCTTGAAGGTCTGCTCGCCCTTGTCGACGCTGACCAGGTGGGTCATGGCGCCTTCCACGGCCAGCGACGAAGCGTTCCACAGCGGTGTGGCGCCGAACGCCACCAGGCCGTTGAGTACCACATGCAAGGTCTTGCCGCGGGCCAGCCCGGTTTCACCGTGGCCTGGCACTTCGCCGATCAGGTTGGTGCCGCCGGCGGTGCCGGCCAGGGCCTGGTACAACGGCCCGTTGATGGTGGTGAAGTTGCTGATCAGCGGCATGTTTTCGCGGTAGTTGACGTCCAGCCCCACGCTCACCGGGCCGACGCTCTTGGCCAGGCTGATGCCGTAGATATCGATGTCGTCCGCGTAGGCCGTCATGTAGCTGGTGCCTTCAAGGCTGCCCGTGTGCAGGTTGGGGGCATTGATCAGCACCGCGGGGGTCGGGTCGGAGGTGTTGCGGTAGTAGAAGCCCAGGGTGCCGTCGAGCCATTCCGGGCTCCACTTGGCCATTACGCCGAAATCGCCACTGTTGTGCGGGCGGATGTCATGCCCGCGGGGTGCGCCATAAAAGGCACCGGCAGCGCCGACCGCGTTGGGCACCGGCAGCCAGAAAATGTCGGCACCGTCGCCAAGCATGTCGTAGGCGCCCATGTAGGTGCCCCCTTCAGGCAGGCGCGAGTTGTCGAATTCGAGAAAGTACTGGGCCGCCAGGGTCAGTTCCGGGTTGATCGTGTAGCTCAGCGACAGCTGTTTGCGCGGCAGGAACAGTTCCTTGGTTTCGGTGCCGGGCACGTTGTACAGCTTGGCCAGGTCCAGTGCCGACTGGCCATAGTTGATGCCGTTGGCAGCGTTGAACAAGGTCTCGCCCCAGTACACCGAGTGCCAGCCGAGCTTGCCGCTCACCATCGACTCGTCACCGATTTCGGTGCTGTAGAACACGAAGGCATCGAGAAACTCGCCAGACGGGCCGTTGTAGTACCGGTCGCTGTAATTGCTCAGGCCATGGCGCCTGGACGGGCCGCCCTGCAGCACAGTGCCGGCCGGCAGGCCACCGGCCGGTCGCGCCAGCACCAGGTTGCCGGCATTGCCCGCCTGGCCGGGAAACGGGTTGGAGTTGGAGTCCACGTCGTCATAAGCGTGGTCGTACCAGCTCGCAGCACTGACACGCATACCCATGCTGCCCTGGTACACCACGTCCAGTTCGGTCAGCAGGTCGACCCGCTGGGTCACCGCGCTGCCGACGCTGAAGTTCTTGTCACCGTCGTTGAGGTTGGCGGTGCGGGCGACCTTGGCGTTCTGGCCCTCCACCCGCTGGCCGTAGCTGAGCTTGGCGGTGTTGTCGAAGCGCACGTTCCAGTCAGGGTCGGCGAGGTCGAGCTGGAATGCCTGGGCAGCCGGCGCGCCGGCGACCAGTACCAGGGTGGCCAACAGATTGCGGCGGTGAAGGCAGAAGAGAACGTTCTTATTGTTGTTCATGCGGTATCTCTGCTTGGGATGTGCAAGGTGCCAGCAACGATCGGGCGCCGGCCTGACCCTGAGTGCGCGTGCCCCGCGCGGTTTAGCGATCGAGTTGCTGGATCAAGGCCTCGGCGTGTGGCCATGGGCCGAAGCCCGAGGCTGGGTTGAGGTGGCCAACGGCGCCGAGTTCGACCAGTTCGCTGCCCCACTCGTCGGCCATGCGGGCGACCGCTTCGAAGCTCGCCAGGTGGTCGTTGCTGCTGGCGGCGACCAGGCTCGGGAATGGCAGCCGACCGCTCGGCAGGGGTGCCCAGCCGTTGGCGCGCAGGGTGTCGGGGGTGGGGTAATTGGCCGGCCAGTCCATGTCCAGGTCTGGTGGCGCGGCCAGCAAGGCGCCCTTGATCGGGCGTTGGTAGCGGGCGGCCCAGTGCGCCACCATCAGCACACCGGCGCTGTGCGCGACCAGGATCACCGGGCCTTCGATGCTGGCCAGTTCGCGCTCGATCGCTTCAACGCGCGTGCTGCAACTGAGCTTGTCGGTTTCCAGCGGTGGTACCGAGCGAACCTTGTGCAGGCGCGCTTGCAGCAGGGTTTGCCAATGTTCGGGTACATGGTCACGCAAGCCAGGCACGATCAGCACGGTTGCGGCGGTTTGCAGTTTTTCCACGTCAGGGCCCTTGCTCTGGTCAACTCGGTCGATTGCCGACTGCTTGAAGCCAGAGTAAAGAGTCGCCCTGCCAGCCGCTTTACATTGCGCGTCACGAACTTTTCAGTTGATGACACGGCGGCTGTGCCGCCCAGGCCCGGGCTCCGCTGCTCGGAAATGGCTTTGCATCTGACGACACAACCGCTATAAAAGACCACCCCGCCAGCGCAGCGGAAGCTCATCAAGATCACGTGGAAAACAATAAAATGACCGTGCTCGCCCGTGCTGCAACCCTCACCAATTACCTGGAAGTTTCACGCCATCTGGGCCTCAACGGCCATGGCCTGCTGGCTCAGGCCGGCCTCAGTGCATCGCTGCTGGAAACCCCCGATCAGCGCATCCCGGTGGCCGCCGCCATCAACGTGCTGGAGGAGTCGGCGCGGCTGAGCGGCTGCGAAGCCTTCGGCCTGCGCATGGCCGAACTGCGCCAGTTGTCGGATTTTGGCCAGGTCAGCCTGCTGATCAGCCATCAGCACTCGCTGCGCGACGCCCTGCAGGTGATCGTGCAGTACCGCCACCTGCTCAACAACGCACTGGCCATCCACATCGAGGAAATCGGCAAGACGGTGATCATCCGCCAGGAGGTCATCACCGACCAGCCGATGCACAGCCGCCAGGCCATCGAACTGGCCATCGGCGTGATGCACCGCTTCTGCTCGGCGCTGCTGGGCTCGCACTGGCACCCGATCAGCGCCAACTTCACCCACGCCGCCCCCGCAGACCTGGCCATCCACCGGCGCATCTTCGGCTGCAAGCTGGAGTTCAACACCGACTTCAATGGCATCGTCTGCTCGGCGTCCGACCTGGACACCGCCAACCCCCAGGCCAACGAAGGCATGGCGCGGCTGGCGCAACGTTATGTGGGGTTGCTGCAGGACGAAAACCTGCCGTCGCTGACGCTGGAAGTGCGCAAGGCGATCTTCCTGCTGATGCCCATGGGCCGCGCCACCATCGAGCACATCGCCCAGACCCAAGGCATGAACGTGCGCACCTTGCAGCGGCGCCTGGAAGAAGAAGGCGCGACCTTCAGCGAGCTGGTCAACGGCGTACGGCGCGACCTGGTGCTGCGCTACCTGGAAAGCCCTGGCTATTCGCTGGGGCGCATCGCCGACATGCTCGGCTATTCGATGCACAGCTCGTTCACCCGCTGGTTCATCAGCCAGTTCGGCCAGCCGCCAGCCACCTGGCGTGCGCAGCATGAGCCGCACACACAAACCAGGCGCAGCCGCAGCGCCGCCCAGGCAACCACCAGCGTACGCTGACGGCCCTTGGCCTGTGGGCTACATGCCGACGTGCATCAGCCCCAGCACCAGCAGCACCAGGAACACCGTCTCGCCCACCATCAGCAAAATCGGTTTGATGCCTACGGCGGCCAGCTCCTTGAGCTGGGTTTTCATACCCAGGGCTGCGATCGATACCACCAGGCACCCGCGCGACAGTTCGTTGATACTGCCCTGCACCACCAGCGGCACCCAGCCGGTGCTGTTGACGCAGGCAAGGATCAGGAAGCCGACCGCGAACCATGGCAGCAACGGTGGGCGCTTGCCGGTGCTGTCGATACCCTGGCGACGGGCGATCATGGCCGCGACGACGATCACCGGCACCAGCATGGCCACGCGCATCAGCTTGACCACCGTGGCGGTATCGCCAGTTTCGGTGGACATGCTGTAGCCCGCCCCCACCACCTGCGCCACATCATGGATGGTGGCACCGAGGAATACGCCGGCGGCTTGCGGCGACAGGCCCAGGGCATTGGCGATCATCGGGTAGAGGATCATCGCCAGGGTCGACAGCGCCGACACGCCGATCACGGTGAACAGCGTGGCCCGTTCCTTCTGCGGGTGGCTAGGCAATGCAGCCGCCAGCGCCAGCGCCGCCGAAGCACCGCAGATCGCCGTGGCGCCGCCGGTGAGCATGCCGAACAAGCGCTGGAAGCCCATGGCCTTGGCCGCCACCATCGACACGCCAATGGTCACCACCACCAGGATCACCACCAGCGCCACCGCCTTCCAGCCAAGGCCAGCCATCTGCTCCAGGGTGATGCGCATGCCCAGCAGCGCGACGCCCAGGCGCAGCACGCTGCGCGCGGTAAACTCGATGCCGGCCTTGCACTTGCCGTCCGCGCTCAGAAAGTTCAGTGCCAGCCCCAGCAGCAGGGCGAACAGCATCACCGGCGCGCCGTAGTGTTCGGCCAGGAAGCTCGCCGCACCTGCGGCGATCAAGCTGACGATCAGGCCCGGCGCCAGGTCGCGCACGCGGTTGTTGACCTGGGCAAACGCCAGCGTACTCATGCCTTCATATCCGCCAGGCCCGACGCCGCCAGATGCATGGCCTCCAGCAAGGCCTCGGCCGGCTGGGCGCCAACCACTTGCAGCCGGTCGTCGAAAACGAAGCACGGCACGCCGCGGGCGGCGATGTCAGCGATGGCACTGGCGAACGGCAGGCCATCGCCACGCAAGCTGCCGGCCAGGGCATCTGGGGCAAAGCCGCACTGCTCGGCGATGCCCAACAGCGTAGCGCGGTCGCCCAGGTCTTCACCCTGCCTGAAATACGCAGCCAGTAACCGCTCCAGCAGCGCCTCTACCTGTGCTTCGCTGCCCAGCTCACTGGCGTGAAGCAACAGGCGATGGGCGTCGGCGGTATTGGGCATGCGCTCGATGCGGCTGAATTCGATCTGCTCGCCGACGGCGCTGGCCGCTTCGCGCACCTGGGCCTGACGTTGCCGCACCGCCTGATCGCTGCCCATGCGTCGCCGGTAGAACTCGGCGAACGGCTGGCCGTCGAATGGCAGCTCAGGCAACAGTTGCACGCCCTGCCAGGCCAGGTTGACCTCAACCTCTGGCTGCGCTGCCTTGAACTGCGCCAGGGCGGCTTGCAATTGCCGGCGGCCTATCAGGCACCACGGGCAGATAAAATCGAAGTACACATCAATCGACAACGAACGCTTCACGAGCGGGCCTCCAGTTCTGGCTGGACGGGCGCCTGGGCGGTTTCACCGAGCGGCAGGCGCGCCATGTCCAGGTGATAGTGACGCTTGGCATACATGAACACCGCTGCAGCGCCGATGCTGATCAACGGCACCAGCTGGAATGCCGACTGCAAACCGATCAGGTCAGACACCTTGCCGGTGATCAGCGGGCCGGTGGCCAACCCGAGCAGGTTGTTGCACAAGGTCAGCGTGGCAAACGCGGTGCCGTGCACCGTGTAGTGGGTGAGGTTGGCGACCATGGCGCTGGACGGGCCATTGGTGCCGGCGGCGATCATCATGCCCAGGCAAATCAGCACCAGTTGTGGCATGCCCGGCGGCAAGGCAAAGGCCACTGACAGCAGCACACAGCTGCCCAGGCAGTAGGCGATGGCCAGGCTGATCTTGTGGTCCGGGCGCTTGCGCCCCATGCGGTCGCAAAGCATGCCGCACAGCACGATGCCCACCCCGCTGCACAGCACGATGATCGCCGCCACGGCGCCGGCGCGGTCAGTGCTCATGGCGTAGTAGCGGTTCAGGTAGCTGGGGAACCACACGATCACCGTGCCACCGACGAACAACTGCAAACCGCTGCCGACGTAGGCGCTGATGACCGAGCGGCTGGAATACAGGGTACGCAGTGGCCGCATTGCCTTGAGCGCAGCCTTGTCGGGCGTCGCCGCCAGGCCTTTGGGGGCAATGCGCGCCTCGCGCACGATGAGCGGATACAGCAGCGCCAGCGCCAGGCCGAAGCAGGCCATGCCGGCAAATGCCCAGCGCCAGCCCAGGTGCTGGGCCATCACACCGCCCAGGCCCATGCCCAGTACCGAACCGAACATGCCACCGGCCATGAACGAGCCGGCCAGGGTGGCGCGCATCTCACGCGGGAACACCGCCACCACCACGGCAATGCCGACGCTGCCGTAGGCCGCCTCGCCAACGCCGACCAGAAAGCGCGCGATGAACATCTGCTGGTAGTTTTCCGCCAGGGCGCAACCCAAGGTAGCCAGGCTCCACATCACGGCCATGAAGGTCAGGCTCTTGATCCGGCCAATGCGGTCGGCCAGCAACGACAGGGGGAAGGTCAGCAAACCGACCATCAGCGCGACGATGCCGCTGAGCAGCCCGAGCTGGCTGTCGCTGAGCTGCCATTCGTGCTTGAGCAGCGGGAAGACGGCGTTGAGCACTTGCCGCGACATGTAGTCGGAAATCAGCAGGCCGAAGGTCAGGGCGAAAACGATCCAGGCGTAGCGCCGTGGAATGCCGAGCGAAGTATCAGTGCCTGGTTCTGCCGCACTGGCGTGATAGGTGGCCATGCTGCCTCCTCGGATATCTGAGTTTTTTGTTGTTATTGCTTACAGGCTATCGCGTAGCGTTTGGGGCCGCATTGCGGCCCATCGCCGGCAAGCCAGCTCCCACAGGTGCTGTGCAGCTCTTCAGTATTGCGCGGTCCCTGTGGGAGCTGGCTTGCCGGCGATGGGCTGCGCAGCAGCCCCAACGTGTCTGACGGGTCAGAAAGTCGCATCCCCCATGATCCCGGCGCGTTCCATCTTTCGGTGGCAGGCGGGGTAATCCATGACGGCGTAATGCTGGGTACTGCGGTTGTCCCAGATGGCAATGCTGTTGGGCTTCCAGCGCCAGCGCACCTGGTACTCGGGGATGTAGGCCTGGCTGATCAGGTAGCGCAGCAACTCACCGGCGCCAGGGTTGGCGTCCTGGCCGAAACGCACGCGCTCGGGGGTGTGGTAGTTGCTGAAATGGGTGGCGAAGGCGTTGACGAACAGCACCTTCTCGCCAGTTTCCGGGTGGGTACGCACCACCGGATGCTCGGCATCGGGAAAGAGGCCCTTGAGAGCAAGGCGTTTTTCGATCGGCATGGCCGCGCCGAAGCTGGCCTCGATGCTGTGGCGCGCACGCAGCCCCTCAATGCGTGCCTTGATCTCGCTTGGCAGGTTGTCGTAGGCCAGCACCATGTTGGTCCACATCGTGTCGCCGCCCACCGCCGGGCTTTCCACGCAGCGCAGCACACAGCCCATGGGTGGCTTTTCACGCCAGGTGGCGTCGGTGTGCCAGGCATTCTCGTAACGGTCCACCGGGGTTTCTGGCGACTTGTAGATCTGCACCAGGCCGGGGTGGTCCGGGTCGCTGCCGACCACGGGGTGGTCCTCCAGCTCGCCGAAGCGGCGGGCGAACGCCACGTGCTCGGCGCGGCTGATGTCCTGGTCACGCAGGAACAGCACCCGGTGCTTGAGCAACTGGGCACGGACCTCGGCAAACAGGCCGTCATCATGAATCGCATCGGCCAGCCTGACGCCGACCAGTTCGGCACCGATGGCGCAGGTCAATTGTTCGACTTGCATGGCAGTGCCCTCCTCAGATGACGAAGATCGACGAGCCGGTGGTCTTGCGCGATTCCAGATCACGGTGCGCCTGAACCGCGTCCTGCAAGGCGTAGTGCTGGTTGATCTCGATCTTGATGCGGCCACTGCCCACATGGCCGAACAGCTCGCCTGCCAAGGCGGCTTTCTCGGCCGGGTCGGCGATGTAATCGGCCAGTGCCGGGCGGGTCATGAACAATGAACCCTTCATCGCCAGGATCTGCGGGTTGAACGGCTCGATGGTACCGGAGGCGGTGCCCACGCAGACCATCAGGCCACGGCGCTTGAGCGAGTCCAGCGAGCCCATGAAGGTGTCGCGCCCGACGCTGTCGAACACCACGTTGACGCCCACGCCATCGGTCAGCTCGCGCACGCGCTTGGCCACGTCTTCATGGCTGTAGTTGATGGTGTGGTCGCAACCATGGGCACGCGCCACTTCAGCCTTGGCGTCGGTGGAGACAGTGCCGATCACGGTCAGGCCCAGCAGCTTGGCCCACTGCGAGACGATCAACCCGACACCACCCGCAGCGGCGTGCAGCAGGATGCTGTCACCTGGCTTGAAGTCGTACAGGCGGCGCATCAGGTACGACGCCGTAAGGCCACGCATGGTCATGGCCGCGGCCGTTTCGAACGCGATGGTTTCCGGCAGCTTGATCAGCGGCGCGGCAGGGATAAGGCGCTCGGTGCTGTAGGCGCCGAGGGTGTTCATGAAGCCGGTGTAGGTCACCCGGTCGCCGACCGCGACGTGGCTGACACCCTCGCCCACCGCCTGGACCACACCGGACGCTTCCACGCCCATGCCGTTGGCCAGCGGGATCGGGTAGGTGCCGTTGCGGAAGTAGGTGTCGGCGTAGTTCAGGCCGACCGCCACGTGGCGCAGGCGCACCTGCCCAGGGCCCGGTTCGCCGACTTCGACGTCTTCGTAACGCAGGACCTCAGGCCCTCCGGTTTCGTAGAAACGTACCGCTTTGGCCATGCCAATCTTCCTTCTTGTAGTTTTTGTTGAACAGCAACATTCGTCTTGAAGGGCAATTTAGGCCGTTGCGTAATGTGCCGCTTATCATCGGACGACAACGGTTTTTCAGTTCATGACAGCGCCCGCGGTTTCGCCACCGGGGCACTGCGGACAATGGCTCAGAAGGCCGAAATACCCCCGTCCACGGCAATCGCCTGGCCGGTCATGTAGCTGTTTTCACGTGCACATAGCATCAACATGGCCGCAACGATTTCCTCGGGGGTGCCCAGGCGCTTCATCGGCGAGCCCTGGGCGAGAAACGCCTGCTGCTCGCCCACATCGCTCCCGGTAACCATGGGCGTGGCGCTGTAGAATGGGCACAGCGCGTTGATGCGGATACCTCGGCGGGCATATTCGACCGCCGCCGTTCGGGTCAGCCCGACCACCGCATGCTTGGCCGCGGCATAGGCGGCCAGCTTGGGCGCACCGCCGAGCCCGGCCATGGAGGCGATGTTGAGGATCACCCCGCCGCCTTGCGGCAGCATCTGGCGCAGCTGTTGCTGCATGCAGAAGAACACGCCCTTGGTGTTGACCGCGTGGCTGCGGTCCAGCTCTTCTTCGGTGGTGTCGACGAAGCGCTTCATTGGCGTAAGGATACCGGCGTTGTTCACCCCCACATCGAGGCGGCCGAAGGTGGCCATGGCGGCGTCCACCAGCGCCTTGACCTGCACCTCGCGGGTCACGTCGCACGGCACCGCCAGCACCGTGGTGCCGGCCTCGCGCAGTGCGCCGGCCACCCTTTCCAGGCCCGCCACGTCGCGGTCGCCGAGCACCAGCCGGGCACCCAGCCCGCCCAGGCGCTCGGCCAACAGCGCGCCAAAACCGCTGGCGGCGCCGGTGATCATCACCACCTGGTCGCGATAGCTGCCCAGGTTCATCCGGCCACCCCCGACGCGGTACGGGCGAGGATCTTCTTCGCCAGGCTCATGCGGTGCACTTCGTTGGGGCCGTCATAGATGCGGAAACTGCGCGCATCGCGGAAAATCCGCTCGACGATCGACTCGCCGGTAACGCCCTGCCCGCCCAGCACCTGCACACAACGGTCGATCACCCGCCAGATGGCCTCGGAACTGAGCACCTTGGCCATGCTTGACTCGAAATTGCCGCGCTCGTCCTGGTCCAGTACCCAGGCGCAGTGCCAGATCGACAGGCGCGTGGTGTGCAGGTCCATTTCGTTGTCGGCGAGCATGAAGCCCACGCCCTGATGCTCGCCCAGCGGCTTGCCGAACGACACCCGGTGGCTGGCGTAGCGGCAGGCTTCGTCATGGGCACGACGGGCCTGGCCCAGCCAGCGCATGCAATGGGTCAGGCGCGCCGGGGCCAGGCGCACCTGGGCGTAACGGAAGCCTTTGCCCACTTCGCCCAGCACATCGCTGGCGGGAATGCGCAGGTTGTCGAAGCGCAGCACCGCGTGGCCGCCGGCGAAGCAACTGTCGAGCGAGTCCATCATGCGCTCGAGGATGAAACCGGGGCGGTCGGTGTCGGTGAGGAACATGGTCGCGCTGCCGTCTTCCATGCGCGCCATGATGATTGCCACTTGCGCGCCTTCGGCACCGGTGATGAACCACTTCTGGCCGTTGATGATGTAGTCGTCGCCCTCGCACACGGCCTGGGTGGTCAGCATCGACGGATCGGAACCGGCGCCCGGGCTTGGCTCGGTCATGGCGAAGCAGGAGCGGATCCGGCCCTGCACAAGCGGCTTGAGCCAGCGGTCTTTTTGCGCAGGCGTTGCCACTTGTTCCATCAGGTGAATATTGCCTTCGTCGGGAGCATGGATATTCAGGGCCACCGGCCCCAGCGGCGAATAGCCGGCCTCTTCGAAGAGGATCGCCTTCTCGATGTGGCTTAGGCCCAGCCCGCCCATCTCACGCGAGGCATGCGGGGTCAGCAGGCCGTGTTCACGGGCGCGCTCGATCAGCACCTGGCGCAGCTCGGGCGACGGACCATGGGGTGTCTGGCGCGGGTCGCGCTCCAGGGGGATGACGACGTCAGCGACGAACTGCCGGACTTTGGCTTGCAGGGCAGTCAACTCGGCAGACAGGGCGAAATGCATGGCGGTGTTCCTTAGTGGGATCATCAGGGGTCAGGCGTGCAGGCGACGCGGGTCGATGGAGGCGTGCACATGCTCCATGACGGTCTGGTCGATCGTTGCCTTGGCAGGGTCGTAGGCTGAGTAGTTGAGGGTGCGGATGCAGGCACGCAGCACCTGCGGGCCGGCCATGTCGATGTCGACGATGTTCAGGCAGGCCGGGTCCTGCTCGAAGGCAGCCAAGGCACCAAGGCCGGCGCCGCAGGCCCAGGCCAGGAGAATGCGGTTGACCGCGTCGTGGCTGACCAGCAGCAGCGCATTCCAGTCAGGCGCTGCCAGCAACTGCTGGAAGCTGCCCAGCACGCGTTGCTGGAATGCCACCCACGGCTCGCCGCGCAAGAAGGCTGCGTCGGCGCGATCGGCGAGCTGGTAGGCCTGGGCCACTTCGCGGTGCAGGCTTTCGCGGGGGATTTCCCGCAAGCGGCCGGCACGGATTTCACGAAACCCGGGGCGCTCTTCCACAGGCTGGATACGGCCGCCCAGAAGCTGGTCGAGGGTTTGCCGGGTGCGCGGGTAGTCCGAGCACACGGCGCGGTCGAATGGCGTGTGCGCCAGCACCTGGCCCAGCGCCTGGGCCTGGGCCACGCCCTTGGCTGACAACGGCACGCTGCGCGGGTCGAGGGGGCGGCCGCTGGCGTCGAAGTAGTCGACATGGCCATGGCGCACCAGGTAGCAGCGGCGGCGACGCACGGCCTGGTCAGTCATGGGTCAGTACCTTGGGGTTGCTGATGCTCAGTTGTGCACGGTTGATGGTTCGCAGTGCCGCCAGCAGGCGGGCGCGGGGCTCGCCGGCCTGGTCGTAGACGCCCTGGCGAATGCGCTGGCCGAGCTCGCTGCGGGCTTGCTCGGGCGAGCCCTGGCCTTGCAGCAACCCGGCCATGGCCTGGCGTTCGATGTCGGCACAGGTCGCCCCCTGGGCAGCCTCGCGGCTGGCGATCAGCAGCGCGCTGGCCACCATCCGCGCTTCGTAGTGCAGGTGCGCTGGCAATGCGGGCAACAACTGCCTGAGCACGGCGTCACGCGCCGTCAGCAGCAAGTCCTGGGCATCGGGCTGGTTCATGCGCGGCCTCCTTGGGTGAGCAACAGCAGTTCCTGTTCGAGTTCACTGACCATGCGCCCGGTCAACGCCAGCTCCAGCGAACGTTGCTGGCCTGAGGCATGGCGTTCGGCCTGCTGCAGGGCGATCACTGCCCAGCGCAGGTGGGCCATGACCTGCCAGAAGCGCAGCGTGTCGCTGTCCAGGTCGAGTGGCGAGACGCTGCGGTAGCCGGCGAGCAGGTCGTCCAGATGGCCGACGCCACCGGCTTCCAGGTCGGGTCGGGCGAAGCGCCAGCAGCGTGCGGTGAACCAGCCCAGGTCTTCGCGCGGGTCGCCCCAACCGGCAAATTCCCAGTCCAGCACGCCGCACAGCTCCCCACCCTCGACCATGTAGTTGCCGGTGCGGTAGTCGCGGTGGATCAGGCAGGTGGCAAGGGGGGCAGGTTTGTTCAGCTCGCACCAGCGCAGGCCCCATTCGATGATGGGATGGCTGCCCGGTAAGGCATCGAGGAACACGCGGTACTGGTCGACACTGGCCTGCACGGCGTCGGCCACCGGTGCAGGCAGGAACGCCAGCGCCGCTTGCGGTGGGCGCAGCTGGTGCAGGCGTGCGAGGTTGGCCCCAAGCGCCCGGCACAGCCCCGGGTTGCCCTCGGGGGCGCCTTGGCTGCTGGTCAAGCGGTGGCCGCCAGCGTTGCCGGCCAGGGCCTGCATGATGAAGAAATCGCGCCCGATCACCTGCGGCGTCTGGCACAGCCACAACGGCTCGGGCACCTTCACACCCACCTGGTGAACGGCGCTGAGCACAGCGAACTCCTGCTCGCGGCTCATGCTGGCGGCCACGGCGGAAGCCGCATCGGTGCGCAGTACCCACCGCTGCGCCACACCGGCAACTTCGGCTTTGAGCAACCAGTTTTCCTGGATGGCGCCACCCGACAATCGCTCGCTATGGGTAATGCGCACCGGCTGGCCGTGAAGGCGCTCCTGTAGATAGGCAGACAGCACCTCATGGGCGTCTGCGACGTCGATGCGAGCACTGGATTGCTGCGCGAAATGACTGCTTGGCATGGTCGGTCCCACTCACTGTTCACACGTGCCATGGCGCTAAGCAAGATGGTTGCCAGCTTCTTTTGATTTGAAAAATACGATTTAAATCAATTACTTGGATTAAATTTTCAAACGCTCTCAACGCCTTTCAAATCAAACCTGAACAGCGCCATGGCAAACCTGAAACTGCCGTTCAATGCTGCACAGCAAGCCACCGCCCTCCCCCTGCAGAATTTCCCCGCGCCGGGCGCGCGCTCGGCTAGGATGTCTGGCCGAACCGATGGAACCTGCTGGCCATGCATCTTCCCGCGCTCAAACCGAACCAGCTGCGCCCGCCCGCCGAGCCGACCAGGGGCGTGGTGCGAGCGCGGCTGCTCGAGCCGCTGGCCAACGCCCTGGGCGAAGGCAGCGTCGTGCTCCTGCAAGCACCGCTGGGCTATGGCAAGAGCACACTGCTTGGCCAGTTCACCCGCAGCCTGGCCGGGCCCTGGGCATGGCTGCGCCTGACCCGCGCCGAGAATCAGCCACTGGCCCTGCTGCTGCACCTGCACGCTGCGCTGCAACTGCCTGCGCAACAACGCGAGACGCCCCAGGCCGAGCACCTGTGGAGCCTGATCCTGGCCGACCTGGAGGCCCGCCAGGTGCCGCTGACGCTGCTGCTCGACGACCTGCACCTGCTCAACGCCGCGCCCGCCTGGCAGTACCTCGACACGCTGTTACACTACCCGCCACCTGCGCTGCGCCTGGTCGCCGCCAGCGAAGGGCCGCCGCCGCTGCCGCTGGCCCACTTGCGCCGCGATGGCCGGCTGATTGTGCTGGGCGCCCGTGACCTGGCCCTGGACAGCGAAGAGACACACCAGTTGGCGCAGGCCCGCGACGTCAACCTGGGCAGCGATGCGCTGTACCAGCTGCGCGCCGGCAGCGAAGGCTGGCCCAGTGGTGTGCTGTTCTGGTTCGAGGCCTACCGCGAGGCGCTGCACAGCACCGGCCAGGCGCCCGCTGACCTGCGCCCGATCACCCGCCAGGCCTATGCCCATGCCCGGCAGTTTCTCGAAGAAGAACGGCTGCAGCGCTTGCCCGTGCCGTTGCGCGCATTTCTGGAACACACCGCCGTGGCCCAGGTGTTCGATGCAGGCCTTGCCAGCGAACTGGCCGCCCATGCCGATGTGCCCGCCGCGCTGCGCCAGCTGCAGCGCCTGGACCTGATCATCGAAGTCCCCCAGGGCAGCCACGCCGAGTACCGCTACCACCCGGCCCTGCGCAACAGCCTCTACCAACGCCTGGAACAACGCGACCCCCAGCACCTGCGCCAACTGCATCGCCAGGCTGCCAACTGGCTGCTGGCCCAGCGCCGCTACACCGAGGCGATCTACCAGTTCGGCCGGGCACGCGACCTGGATGCCGTGCTCAACATCGTCGACCGGCACGCTTTCGAGCTGCTGCGCGAGGGCAAGGTCAACACCCTGGTCGATGTGCTCGACGAGGTCGCCGGCCATGCCGGCAACGACAGCTTTACCTTGGCGGTGACCGAGGCCTCCACGGTGATGGTCACCAACGACATCGCCCAGGCCTGCCAGTGCCTGCACCAGCTCTACGCCCTGCAGCGCCGCCAGGCAGTGCCGCGCCACCCCGAGCGGGTGCAGCAGACGGTGATGTTTCTGCGCAGCCGCCTGGCCTACCTGGGGGGCAACCTGGGGCACGCCCTGGCCCTCGCGGCGCGGGCATTGCAGCAGTTTCCCCAGCACAACGCGGCGCGCTCGGTGCTGTATTTCGACCGCGCCAACTGCCTGGCTGCGCTCGGTCAACTGGAGCAGGCCCACACAGAAGGCAGCCGTGCCCTGCGCGAGCTGCAGGGCTTTGGCCTGAGCGGCTACACCAACCTGCTGCAACTGTTGCTGGCGCAGATCGAACTGGCCCAAGGCGCCAACGACGCCGCCTGGGCGCGCCTGCAAGGCATGGCCGAGCTGCCTGCCGCCGGCAGTTCGGGGCGCTTCTATGAACTGTTCCGCCACCTGGGCAAAGGCCTGGCACTGCTGCAAGCCAACCGCCTGGCCCCGGCACGCCAAGCCCTGGCCCAGGCCGAAGTGCTGGCATTGGGCTTCCCCCACAGCGCTGCGTTGCCCTGGGTGTTCCACCACCAGGCATGCCTGCACTGGGCGCTGGGTGAGACCGGCCAGGCCAAGGCACGTTGGGCAGAGGTACGCCGGCTGGCCCGGCAGAACCGTTTGCTCACCCTCTACCGCCAGGCCGGCGCCTGGCTCGCGCGCCTGGCCTTGCGCGACCATGACCAGGACTACCTGCCCGACTGGCTCGACCAATGGCACTGGTGCCGGCGCCAGTATGGCGAGCAACTGTTGCCCGAAGAGTGGCTGGCCTATGCCTGGGTGCAACGCCACCTCGGCCAGCGCGACAAGGCCTGGCAGATCCAGCAGCACTTGCAGGCTCAAGCGCAGGCGCAAGGCAACCGCCGCTTGCTGCTCGACGCACTGCTGCTCGACGCTGCCCTGTTACAGGACCGTGGCGCCCGCGACGACGCCTTGCTCAGCCTCGAACAGGCGCTGCAATTGGCCTGCACCTACGGCTTAGGGCAACTGTTGCAGTATGAGGGCGATGCCTGCCTGGAGCCCCTGCGCCAACTGCTGCTGCCCCAGGTGCGCGAACGCCTGCGCCTGGAGGCCCCAGCGCCCTCGCGCGAGCACCTGAATGCCCTGTTCCGGCCATTGCTGGCGAACAAGGAAAACCTGGAAAGCGCCCTGATCGTGCCGCTCTCTCGCCGCGAACTGGAGGTGCTGCAGCGCATGGCCCGCGGGCAGAGCAACGGGCAGATCGCCGAGGCGATGTTCGTCAGCCTGAGCACGGTCAAGACCCACATCAACAACCTGTTCCGCAAGCTCGACGTGGCCGACCGCGACAGCGCCCTGTGTTCGGCGCGCGAACTGCAACTGCTGAGCTGACCTCCACCTGGCCCGTGCCCCGATTCCACCCGCCATTCCACCCGGGGGTGGACGCGGCGCCGGGGCCTGCCTGTTACAACATGCCGAGTCCACCCAGCCAGGAGTCCGGCATGCCCAGCTACACCGCCCCATTGCGCGATATCACCTTTGTTGCCCAAGAGCTGCTCGACCTGAGCCGCCACTACCAACAACTGACTGGCTGTGAAGCCCCGGACGCAGCCACCTTCGCCGCCATCGTCGAGGAAGGTGCCAAATTCGCCGAACAGGAACTGGCCCCGCTCAACGCCGTGGGCGACCAGCACGGCTGCCAGTGGCAGGACGGCAAGGTCACCACCCCGCCCGGCTTTGCCGATGCCTACAAACGCTTCGCCGACAACGGCTGGCTGGGCCTGGACAAGGACCCGGCCTTCGGTGGCCAGGGCCTGCCGCCGTCGCTGGGGTTCGTCAACTACGAGATGGTGTGCAGCGCCAACCACGCCTGGGGCATGTACGGCAACCTCGCCGGTGGCGCCATCAGCACCCTCAGCGAGCATGCCGACGAAGCCCTGCAGCAGCGCTTCCTGCCACCGATGATCGCCGGCCGCTGGGGCGGCACCATGTGCCTGACCGAGGCCCACTGCGGTTCGGACCTTGGCCTGCTGCGCACCAGCGCCAAGCCTCAGGCCGACGGCAGCTACCAGGTCAGCGGCAGCAAGATGTTCATCTCCGCCGGTGAACATGACATGACCGAGAACATCGTCCACCTGGTGCTGGCGCGCATCGAAGGCGCGCCCGCGGGGGTCAAAGGCATTTCGCTGTTCGCCGTGCCGAAGATCCAGGTCGATGCCCAAGGCCAGCTTGGCGCACCCAACGGTGTGAGCTGCGGCTCCATCGAACACAAGATGGGCATCCACGGCAACGCCACCTGCGTGCTCAACTTCGACTGCGCTACCGGCTACCTGCTGGACGAGGCCAACCGCGGCCTGAACGCCATGTTCACCTATATCAACGAGTCGCGCCTGGCGGTGTCCCAGCAGGCCCAGGCCCACGCCGAAACGTCGTTCCAGGGTGCCTTGGCCTATGCCCGCGACCGCGTGCAGATGCGCGCCACGCCACGCCTGCGCAGTGACCAGCCAGCCGACCCGATCATCGGCCATGCCGATGTGCGGCGCATGCTGCTGACCCAGAAGGCCTATGCCGAAGGCGGCCGCATGCTCGCCTACACCTGCGCCAAGGGCGTCGACCAGCTGCACCACGGCGCCAGCGCCGGCGTGCGCGAGGCTGCGGCGCGCCGCCTGGCACTGCTCACGCCGATTGCCAAAGGCTTCCTCACCGAAACGGGCAACGAAGCCGCGCAACTGGGTATCCAGGTATTCGGTGGCCACGGCTACATCCGCGAGTGGGGAATGGAGCAGATTGCGCGCGACGTGCGCATCACCGCGATCTACGAAGGCACCAACACCATCCAGGGCCTCGACCTGCTGACCCGCAAGGTGCTGGCCGATGGCGGCGAGGCCTTGGGCGAACTGCTCGGTGAAATCGAAGACTTCACCCAGAGCACCAGCGCCCCTGCCCACCTGGCCCAGGCGCTGCTCAGGCAAGTGATTGCCTGGCGTGAAGTCAGTGCCTGGCTGCGTGACGCCAGCGCAGGCGATGCCAACCTGATCGGCGGCAGCGCCTACGACTACCTGATGCTCAGCGGTTACACCCTGCTCGGCTACCTCTGGCTGCGCGCTGCGTGCGTGGCCGAACGGGCACTGGCTGCCGGCAGCGACGAGGTGGCGTTCTACCAGGGCAAGCGCGAGACCGCGCGCTTCTACCTGGAGCGCCTGATGCCACGCGCCAACCTGCATGAAACGCTGATCCGCACCGGCAGCGACAACCTGATGGGCATCAGCGAGGCCGCCTTCGCCCGTTGAGTCAACCGCGCGTGTCAAAGCCCCGATAAGCGCCGCTTTATCCTGTGGGAGCGGGCACGCCCGCTCCCACACGGCCCAATAACAAGAAGGTTACCCCCATGCAACTCATCGATTATCGCCGCGACAACCAACTGGCCCTGATCGGCCTGCGCCACGCGCCGGTCAACGCCCTTGGCCATGACTTGCGCCAGGCACTGATGCTGGCCTGCAGCAAGGCCGCTGCCGACCCCGAAGTACAGGCCATCATCCTGCACGGTCAGCAACTGCCGTTCAGTGCCGGTGCCGACATCAGCGAGTTCGGCAGCCCACGCACCTGGGAGGCGCCGGCACTGCCCGAACTCCTTGATGCCCTGACCCGCATCGAAAAACCCCTGGTTGCCGCCATCGACGGGGTGGCCTTGGGCGGCGGCCTGGAACTGGCCCTGGCTTGCAGCCATCGTCTGGCTACCGCCACCGCACGCCTGGGGCTGCCCGAAGTCCGCCTGGGCCTGTTGCCCGGTGCTGGCGGCACCCAGCGCCTGCCGCGCCTGATCGGCGTGGCCCCGGCGCTGGAGATGATGCTCAGCGGCGACCCGATCGATGCCCGTCAGGGCCTTGCCCTGGGTTTGGTCGACCGCCTGGTCGAAAGCGGGCAGGACTTGCTCGACGCAGCCTGCACCTTCGCCCGCGAGCAACTGGCCCAACCTGCCCTGCCAAGCGCCCCGGCAACACCCTTGGCCGACGGCCTGGAAAGCGATTTTTTCGCCAGCCGCGAGGCACAACTGATCGCCCGCAAGCCCGGCCAGCACGCGCCCCTGCGAGTGCTGGCCGCGGTACGCGCCGCGTGCGAGATGCCCCTGGCCGAGGGACTTGCCCGCGAGCAGGTACTGTTCCGCGAAGCGCTGCAAGACCCACAGGCCACCGCCCTGCGCCACCAGTTCTTTGCCGAGCGCGAGGCACAGCGCGTGCCGAGCATCGATGCCAGCACGGCGCTACGCCCCATTGCCCAGGTAGCGGTGATCGGCGCCGGCACCATGGGCGCCGGCATCGCCATGAACTTCATCAACGCTGGTATCCCGGTGCGCCTGCTGGAGCTCAAGCCCGAAGCGCTGGACCGGGGCCTGGCGCAAATCCGCAAGCACTACGAAGGCAGCATCAAGCGCGGCAAGCTCAGCGCCGAACAGCTCGAACAACGTATGAGCCTGCTGCAAGGCACCCTCGATTATGCCGACCTGACCCACGCCGACCTGGTGATCGAGGCGGTGTTCGAGGACCTGTCGATCAAGCAGCAGGTGTTCCGCACCCTGGACCGCGTGTGCAAACCGGGCGCGATCCTCGCCAGCAACACCTCCACCCTGGACGTCGACCGCATAGCCGCCTGTACCCGTCGCCCGCAGGACGTGGTCGGCCTGCATTTCTTCAGCCCGGCCAACGTCATGCGCCTGCTCGAAGTGGTGCGCGGCCGGCTGACGGCGCCCGACGTGCTGGCCACCACGCTGAAGGTCGCCAAGCGCATCGGCAAACTGCCAGTGGTGTCGGGCGTGTGCTTTGGCTTCATCGGCAACCGCATGCTCGAACCCTATGCCCGCGAAGCCCACCGCCTGGTGCTTGAAGGCGCTTCGCCGGCCCAGGTGGACAAGGTGCTCACCGGCCTGGGCCTGGCCATGGGCGTGTTCGCCATGTACGACCTGGCCGGCATCGATGTCGGTTACCTGGTGCGCCAGGCCCGGCGCAGTGAAATCGCCCACGACCCGAGCTACTTCCGCCTGGCCGACGAGCTCTACAGCCTGGGCCGCCACGGCCAGAAGAGCGGGCGCGGGTTCTACCGCTACGAAGGCCGCGAACGCATCGAAGACCCGGAAGTGGAGCAGATCGCGGCACAACTGGCCGCCAGGCTGGGCATCACCCGGCGCACCATCAGCGACGCCGAAATCCACGACCGCTGCCTGTTCATGCTGGTCAACGAGGGCTTGCAGTTGCTCGATGAAGGCATTGCCCTGCGCAGTGGCGACATCGACCTGGTGTGGACCAACGGCTACGGCTTCCCGGCCTGGCGTGGGGGCCCGCTGCACTATGCCCGCGAGCTGGGCCTGGACAACGTGCTGGCGGGCATCGAGCAACAGCGCGACGCGCTCGGCGCCTATGGCCACATGTGGCTGCAGCCAGCCCCTTTGCTGCGCCGCCTGGCTGCCAGCGCGAAGTTGCGCACAGCCAGCCTCTGAGCTGTTCTCCCCTGGTCATCAAGGAACCCCGGACATGAAAGAAGCCGTCATTCTCTCTACCGCCCGCACCCCGATCGGCAAGGCCTTTCGCGGTGCGCTGAACAACACCCGCTCGCCGAGCCTGGCCGCGCATGCCATCCAGGCGGCGGTGGTCCGCGCCGGCATCGCCGGTGATGAAGTCGAAGACCTGGTGATGGGTACCGCGATGCCCTCTGGCACCGCCGGCTGGAACCTGGGCCGCATGAGCGCGCTGGCTGCCGGCCTGCCGGTGTCGGTCAGCGGCCAGACCCTGGACCGCCAGTGCGCCTCCGGGCTGATGGCAATCGCCACCGCCGCCAAACAGATCATGGTCGATGGCATGCAGGTGACCGTCGGCGCCGGCCAGGAAAACATCAGCGCGGTACAGGCGCGCAACCTGGAATGGGCATTGGCCGAGCAGGACAGCAGCGTGATCCAACGCGTCCCACACGCCTACATGCCGATGCTGCAGACCGCCGAGCACGTGGCCAAGCGCTATGGCATCAGCCGCGACGCCCAGGACGCCTACGCCCTGCAGTCACAGCTGCGCACCGCCGCCGCCCAGCGCAACGGGCTGTTCGAGGCCGAAATCGTGCCGGTGACAGCGCAGCAGTTGATCAAGGACAAGCAGAGCGGCGAGGTCAGTTACCGCGAGGTGACCCTGACGCAGGACGAAGGCAACCGCCCGCAGACCCGCCTGGAGGACCTGACCGGCTTGAACCCCGTGCTCGAAGGCGGCTGCATCACCGCCGGCAATGCCAGCCAGCTGTCCGACGGTGCCAGCGCCTGCGTACTGATGGATGCGCGCCTGGCCGAGCAGCGCAACCTTGAGCCGCTGGGCCTGTACCGGGGCATCGCGGTGGCCGGCCTGGCTCCGGAAGAGATGGGCATTGGCCCGGTCTACGCCGTGCCGCGCCTGCTCAAGCAGCAGGGGCTGAAAATGGACGACATCGGTCTGTGGGAACTCAACGAGGCGTTCGCCTGCCAAGTGCTGTATTGCCGCGACAAGCTGGGCATCGACCCCGCGCGGCTGAACGTCAACGGCGGTGCCATCGCCATCGGCCACCCCTATGGCATGAGCGGCGCGCGGATGGTCGGGCATGCCTTGCTCGAAGGCAAACGGCGCGGGGTGCGCTACGTGGTGGTGACCATGTGCGTGGGCGGTGGCATGGGTGCCGCCGGCCTGTTCGAAGTACTTTGACCAAGGGCGACAACATGCTTGCAAACACATTTTCCCTGGCCGGCAAGACCGTGCTGGTTACCGGTGCCTCCAGTGGCCTGGGCGCGCATTTCGCACGCCTGGCCCAGGCCAATGGCGCCCGTGTGGTGCTTGCGGCGCGTCGGGTCGAGCGCCTGCAGGTGCTGGCTGAAGCACTGCAGGTCAATGGCGGTGAAGCACTTGCCGTGGCACTGGACGTGACCCGCCGCGACAGTGTCGAACTGGCTTTTGACCAGGCGCAGGCGCGCTTTGGCGTGGTCGACGTGGTCATCAACAATGCCGGTATCGGCGACCCCGGGCGCTTCCTGGACCTGAGCGAGCAAGACTGGCAGCGCATGCTCTCGACCAACCTCGACGGTGTGTTTCATGTCGCCCAGTGCGCAGCCCAGCGCCTGGTCAAGACCGGGCAGCCAGGCAGCATCGTCAACATCGCCTCGATCCTCGGCCTGCGGGTAGGCAGCGGCCTGAGCCACTACTGCACGGCCAAGGCCGCCGTGGTGCAACTGACCAAGGCCATGGCACTGGAACTGGCCCGCTACCGGATCCGCGTCAATGCCATTGCCCCAGGCTACTTCAAGACCGAGATGAACGAAGACTACTTCGACAGCGAAGACGGCCAGGGATACATCAAAAACCAGGTGCCGATGCGCCGCCTGGGGCAGCTGCACGAACTGGACGGCCCTTTGCTGTTGCTGGCCAGTGATGCCGGCGCATTCATGACCGGCAGCATCGTGGCCGTGGATGGCGGGCACCTGGTAAACCCTCTGTAATACCTCAATTGCTGCAGACAAGGAGCCTGTATGCCCGTCCCCACTTACCTGCCCCGCGTGGTGGCGTTGGTTACCCACCTGCATCGCCCCGCCGCCCCCAGCCGCATGGCGCAATTGATCGAGCAAGTAAGCGCCGACTACCGGCAACAAGCCCGTATAGAGGTCATCGAAACCACCCTGGCCGACCTGCTGCCACTGGCGCGCGAGCTGGAAAGCCGCCAGCAGGCAGACGTCATTCTGTGTTCCGGGGCTGCCGCCGATTACTTGAGGCAGCACCTGAGTACCTCGGTGCGGGCCCTGCACCTGGGCGAGTTCGACCTGATCCGTGCCCTGGTGCAGGCCCGCGACCGGGCCAGCCGGGTGGGTATTCTCAGCTTCGGCCAGCCGTACCCGGCACTGGCGGCGATGCAGGCGCTGTTCACCCTGCAGATTCGCGAGCACACCTACATCAGCCTGGAGCAGGCCCAGGATCAGGTCGAACGCTTGGTCGCGGATGGCTTCGAGGTGATCATCGGCTCGCCAACGGTATGTCAGTTGGCCGACGCAGCGGGTGCCCAAGGTGTGCTGGCGCTGGATGCCGAAAGCCTGCGCCATACCTTCGACAGCCTGGTGACCCTGAGTGCCAAGGCTGATGAGGCACCCACACGCCGCCTGCCACGGGGCAACCGTGAACAACCCGATGCGCGCCCGTTCAAGGCGCGCCATCGCTTCGAGCAACTGCTCGGTGACGCGCCGGCATTTCGCGCCATCCTGAGCCTGGCTCAGCGCTACGCACAGGCCGACGCCACGGTGCTGATCACCGGCGAAAGTGGTACCGGCAAGGAGTTGCTGGCGCAAAGCATGCACCACGCCAGCCCGCGCCAACAGGGGCCGTTCGTGGCGATCAACTGTGCGGCGCTGCCCGAGTCGCTGCTTGAAAGTGAACTGTTTGGCTACGAGGACGGTGCCTTCACCGGTTCGCGCAAAGGCGGCAAGCCCGGCCTGATCGAGCTGGCGCACACCGGCACCTTGTTCCTCGACGAAATAGGCGACATGCCGGTGGCCCTGCAAACCCGCCTGCTGCGTGTGCTGCAGGAGCGCGAGGTGCTGCGTTTGGGCGCTTGCGAGCCAAAGGCAGTAGATATCCGGGTGATTGCCGCCACCCATTGCGACCTGCCTGCGCGCATTGCCGACCAGCGCTTTCGCCAGGACCTGTATTACCGCCTGAACATCCTGCGCCTGGCCGTACCGCCGCTACGCGAGCGCATCGCAGACATCGTTCCGCTGTTCAATGCCCTGCTTGCGCGGCACTGCCGTGCAAGTGGCTTGCCGCCTTCAAGCGAGGTGCACGTGCAGCGCCTTTTGCCACTGATGCTGCACCACCCTTGGCCCGGCAACATGCGTGAGCTGGAAAACATCGCCGAGCGCGCCGCCTTGTGCCTGGGTACGCTGGGCCACGATGACGAGGTCGACCTGGCCACGCTGTTTCCGGAGTTCTTCAAGACCGGCGCGGCTACGGCGGCGAACCTGCCCCCCGCCGCCGTCGACAACCTGCGCAGCCTGGGCAAAGCAGCCGAAACGGCCCATGCGCGTCAAGTGCTGGACTGCTGCGATGGCGACATGGACGAGGCCGCAAGGCGACTGGGGGTGAGCCGCAGCACCGTCTGGCGACGGGTGCGCAGGTTGGCCTGAGCGGGCCTGCTTCCGGGTTTGCATCCTGCGCGCGGGCTCCTACAGTTTGAACGTAGCAACACTGACGAGAGCCCAGATGCGCAGCAATGAAGAAAGCAGCGCCGCAAATGCCAGCCGAACCCTGCCAAAGATCCCGCGCAGTGTCTGGGCGCTGGGCTTCGTGTCGATGTTCATGGACATTTCCTCGGGGATGATCCACGCCCTGCTGCCACTGTACATGGTCACCGTGCTCGGCACTTCGGTGGTGGCGGTGGGCGTTATCGAAGGTATCGCCGAGGCGACCGCCTCGATCACCAAGGTGTTTTCCGGTGCGCTCAGCGACCGCCTGGGCAAGCGCAAGCTACTGACCGTGCTCGGGTATGGCCTGGGGGCGCTGACCAAGCCGGTGTTCCCCATGGCCTCCGGGCTGGAGTGGCTGACCGCAGCACGTTTCGTCGACCGGGTCGGCAAAGGCATCCGTGGGGCGCCGCGCGACGCCCTGGTGGCTGATGTCACGCCCCCCGAGTTGCGTGGCGCCGCCTTCGGCCTGCGTCAGGCGCTGGATACGGTTGGCGCTTTCCTCGGGCCGTTGCTGGCGATCGTGCTGATGTGGCTGACCGCGAGCCACTTCCAGACGGTGTTCTGGGTGGCGGTGATCCCGGCGTTTGTGGCGGTGTACATCCTCATCGCCTTCGTGCGCGAACCTGAAGCGCCGGCCACGACACGGCCGGTGCGTGCACCGCTGGCGCTGCACGAACTGCTACGCCTGGGCCCGGCCTATTGGCGGCTGATCGGCCTGGCCACGTTGTTCACCCTTGCCCGCTTCAGCGAGGCCTTCCTGCTATTGCGCGCCCAGGACATGGGCCTGGCCCCAATGTGGGCGCCTGCGGTGCTGGTGCTGATGGCGCTGGCCTACTCGGTGTCGGCCTACCCTGCCGGGGTGCTGTCGGACCGCCTGGGGCGCCGCGGCGTGCTGATGACGGGGCTGGGGCTGCTGATCGCCGCCGACCTGCTGCTGGCCCTGATGCCTGGCTGGGGGGGGTTGGCCCTGGGGGTTGCTGCCTGGGGCCTGCACCTGGGCTTCACCCAAGGCATCTTCGCGGCCATGATCGCCGACAGCGCACCCGCCAACCTGCGCGGTACCGCCTTCGGCCTGTTCAACCTGCTGACCGGGGTAGCACTGCTGGCGGCCAGCGTGGTGGCGGGGTTGTTGTGGGATGGTGCGGGGTTCCAGGCAACCTTCCTGGTCGGAGCAGGGCTCGCCAGCACCACCCTGATGGGGGTGATGCTGTTACGTTGAGCACACCGGGCTAGGCCAACGCCGGTTCCTGCTTGAGCAACGACCAGCCCCCCTGCCCATCCACCTCCAGCCGGTGAGTGTGAAACCCTGCAAGCGTACTGCGATGGCCAACACTGACCAGCAGCGCGCCCGGCATTTCCGTGCGCAACAGCGAATACAGGGCGTGCTCGAGCCCTTCGTCCATCGCCGAGGTGGACTCGTCGAGGAACACTACCTGAGGCCGGTTGAACAGCACCCGGGCGAACGCCAAGCGCTGCTGCTCGCCCACCGAGAGAATATGCGACCAGTCGCAACTGATCTCCAGCCGCTCTGCCAGATGAGCCAGGTTGACCTGGCGCAAGGCCTGCTGCATACGTACTTCGTCTTCGGGCTTGCTGGCTGCCGGGTAGGCGATGACCGTCCGCAAGTCGCCCAGCGGCAGGTAGGGACGCTGCGACAGGAACAACGCCTGATGGCCTGGCGGGCGCCTGACCTTCCCTTCAGCGTATGGCCAAAGGCCCGCCAGGGCTCGCAGCAGCGTGGTTTTGCCGCTGCCCGACGGGCCCTTGATCAACAGTGCGTGACCTGCGTGCAGGCTCAGGTCAAGGTCAGCGACAAGGGCGTGCCCGTCCGGGCGCAGCACCTGCAGATCAGTGATTTCCAGCGCATGTTGCTGAGCCTCGGTAGTGACCCGCGGCAAGGCGCTCGCCTGCGCGTTGGCATCAAGAAAACCGGTCAGACGGTCGAGGGTGGCCCTGTATTGAGCGAACGCATCGTAAGATTCGCGGAAGAACGACAACGAATCCTGCACCTGGCCAAAGGCCTGGGCGGTCTGCATGACGTCACCCAACTTGATCGCACCGCTGAAGAAGCGTGGCGCCTGGAGGATAAACGGGAACACCACGGCAACCTGGCTGACACCCAGGTTGAAACCACTGAATTTCAGGTTCCGGAACACCAGCGCCCAGGCATTGACGATCAAGGCGCCAAAGCGGCCCAGCAACGTGCCCCGCTCCACCAAGGTACCTTGGTAGAAGGCAATGTTCTCGGCATTCTCGCGCAGGCGCATCAGTGCATAACGAAAGTTGGCGGTGAGCTTCTCGTTGAGGAAGTTCAGGCGGATCAAGGGGCGCCCCAGGCGGAAGGCAATCCAGGTGGCGACGATGACATACAGGTACACGGCAAACACCATCGCACGAGGGACCTCTACACCGGCAACCGCCAGCGGTGCGGACAGCGCCCAGAGGATCCCGGTAAACGCCACCAGCGACACCAGCGCACTGACTGCGCCCAGGGCGAGGGATACCGAGTTGGTGACAAAGGCATTGGCGTCCAGTTCGATACGTTGGTCAGGGTTGTCTACCGGCTCGGCGAGAAACTGACCACGGTAGTAGGCATCGCCGTGCATCCAGTCGTGGGTCAGGCGCTCGGTGAGCCAGACCCGCCAACGGATGCTGAATGCCTGGGTTACATAAAAGGTGAACAGCGAGCGCAGTACGTGGATGGTGGCCAATACGGCAAAGACGCCGAGCATGTACCAGAACGCGGCTTGATCCAGGCCCTGCAAGGCGCTGTAGAAGCCGTTGTACCAGAACGAGAACAGTACGTTCAGGCGCACCGAGAACAGCGTCAACACCAGCAACAGCGCAAACACCAACAATGGCCGCCAACTGCGCCTGAAACTGAAATAGGGCCCGGCAAGCTGCCAGAACTGGCTGCCCCAGCGTGTGCAACGTACAGCCAGCGTCGCGGCAGCGGCAAAGCAGACAAGGGTGATGAACGAAGCGATTGCCAGCCATCTCAGGCTCTCTTGCAGGGCCTGGTGCCAGTTCATGTCCATGGTGGGTATCCGTGCTGAGTATTTCCGCGAGCGTAGCATTGCCCTACGGTTTATCAGGTATAGATGACGTACATTTCATGATCCTGACCGGTTGCACGGCCCCTGTAGGAGCGGCCTTGTGTCGCGATCGGGCGCGAAGCGGCCGTAATCCAGGCGCCGCTGTTTGTCTGGAAAACCGGGGATGCGGGTTTTGCGGCCGCTTCGCGCCCGATCGCGACACAAGGCCGCTCCTACAGGGCACCGCACAAGGCTGCTGGATTGGTTTTTCGACCAAAAAGACAAAACCCCTACCTGCATGCGCAGATAGGGGTTTTGCGAAATGAATCTTGACGATGACCTACTCTCACATGGGGAAACCCCACACTACCATCGGCGATGCATCGTTTCACTACTGAGTTCGGGATGGGATCAGGTGGTTCCAATGCTCTATGGTCGTCAAGAAATTCTGTAGCCAGAATGTCCAGATGGACAGCCCAGCGAATTCGGATATGCGATATTTGTGGTTTGTTGCGAACTTTCGGTTCGTATCATCTTCACCACCGCAATCTGCGTTAGCAAATTGCTTGGGTGTTATATGGTCAAGCCTCACGGGCAATTAGTATTGGTTAGCTCAACGCCTCACAGCGCTTACACACCCAACCTATCAACGTCGTAGTCTTCGACGGCCCTTTAGGGGATTCAAGATCCCAGTGAGATCTCATCTTGAGGCAAGTTTCCCGCTTAGATGCTTTCAGCGGTTATCTCTTCCGAACATAGCTACCCGGCAATGCCACTGGCGTGACAACCGGAACACCAGAGGTTCGTCCACTCCGGTCCTCTCGTACTAGGAGCAGCCCCTCTCAAATCTCAAACGTCCACGGCAGATAGGGACCGAACTGTCTCACGACGTTCTAAACCCAGCTCGCGTACCACTTTAAATGGCGAACAGCCATACCCTTGGGACCGGCTTCAGCCCCAGGATGTGATGAGCCGACATCGAGGTGCCAAACACCGCCGTCGATATGAACTCTTGGGCGGTATCAGCCTGTTATCCCCGGAGTACCTTTTATCCGTTGAGCGATGGCCCTTCCATACAGAACCACCGGATCACTAAGACCTACTTTCGTACCTGCTCGACGTGTGTGTCTCGCAGTCAAGCGCGCTTTTGCCTTTATACTCTACGACCGATTTCCGACCGGTCTGAGCGCACCTTCGTACTCCTCCGTTACTCTTTGGGAGGAGACCGCCCCAGTCAAACTACCCACCATACACTGTCCTCGATCCGGATAACGGACCTGAGTTAGAACCTCAAAGTTGCCAGGGTGGTATTTCAAGGATGGCTCCATGAGAACTGGCGTCCCCACTTCAAAGCCTCCCACCTATCCTACACAAGCAAATTCAAAGTCCAGTGCAAAGCTATAGTAAAGGTTCACGGGGTCTTTCCGTCTAGCCGCGGATACACTGCATCTTCACAGCGATTTCAATTTCACTGAGTCTCGGGTGGAGACAGCGCCGCCATCGTTACGCCATTCGTGCAGGTCGGAACTTACCCGACAAGGAATTTCGCTACCTTAGGACCGTTATAGTTACGGCCGCCGTTTACCGGGGCTTCGATCAAGAGCTTCGCTTGCGCTAACCCCATCAATTAACCTTCCGGCACCGGGCAGGCGTCACACCCTATACGTCCACTTTCGTGTTTGCAGAGTGCTGTGTTTTTAATAAACAGTCGCAGCGGCCTGGTATCTTCGACCGGCATGGGCTTACGGAGCAAGTCCTTGACCCTCGCCGGCGCACCTTCTCCCGAAGTTACGGTGCCATTTTGCCTAGTTCCTTCACCCGAGTTCTCTCAAGCGCCTTGGTATTCTCTACCTAACCACCTGTGTCGGTTTGGGGTACGGTTCCCAGTTATCTGAAGCTTAGGAGCTTTTCTTGGAAGCATGGTATCAACCACTTCGTCGCCTAAAGGCAACTCGTCATCAGCTCTCGGCCTTGGAATCCCGGATTTGCCTAAGATTCCAGCCTACCACCTTAAACCTGGACAACCAACGCCAGGCTGGCCTAACCTTCTCCGTCCCTCCATCGCAATAACTGGAAGTACAGGAATATTAACCTGTTTTCCATCGACTACGCTTTTCAGCCTCGCCTTAGGGACCGACTAACCCTGCGTCGATTAACGTTGCGCAGGAAACCTTGGTCTTTCGGCGTGCGAGTTTTTCACTCGCATTGTCGTTACTCATGTCAGCATTCGCACTTCTGATACCTCCAGCAAGCTTCTCAACTCACCTTCACAGGCTTACAGAACGCTCCTCTACCGCATCACCAAAAGGTGATACCCGTAGCTTCGGTGCATGGTTTGAGCCCCGTTACATCTTCCGCGCAGGCCGACTCGACTAGTGAGCTATTACGCTTTCTTTAAAGGGTGGCTGCTTCTAAGCCAACCTCCTAGCTGTCTAAGCCTTCCCACATCGTTTCCCACTTAACCATGACTTTGGGACCTTAGCTGACGGTCTGGGTTGTTTCCCTTTTCACGACGGACGTTAGCACCCGCCGTGTGTCTCCCATGCTCGGCACTTGTAGGTATTCGGAGTTTGCATCGGTTTGGTAAGTCGGGATGACCCCCTAGCCGAAACAGTGCTCTACCCCCTACAGTGATACATGAGGCGCTACCTAAATAGCTTTCGAGGAGAACCAGCTATCTCCGAGCTTGATTAGCCTTTCACTCCGATCCACAGGTCATCCGCTAACTTTTCAACGGTAGTCGGTTCGGTCCTCCAGTCAGTGTTACCTAACCTTCAACCTGCCCATGGATAGATCGCCCGGTTTCGGGTCTATACCCAGCGACTAAACGCCCTATTAAGACTCGCTTTCGCTACGCCTCCCCTATTCGGTTAAGCTCGCCACTGAATATAAGTCGCTGACCCATTATACAAAAGGTACGCAGTCACCTAACAAAGTAGGCTCCCACTGCTTGTACGCATACGGTTTCAGGATCTATTTCACTCCCCTCTCCGGGGTTCTTTTCGCCTTTCCCTCACGGTACTAGTTCACTATCGGTCAGTCAGTAGTATTTAGCCTTGGAGGATGGTCCCCCCATATTCAGACAAAGTTTCTCGTGCTCCGTCCTACTCGATTTCATTGACAAGAGATTTTCGTGTACGGGGCTATCACCCACTATGGCCGCACTTTCCAGAGCGTTCCACTAATCTCAAACCAACTTAAGGGCTGGTCCCCGTTCGCTCGCCACTACTAAGGGAATCTCGGTTGATTTCTTTTCCTCAGGGTACTTAGATGTTTCAGTTCCCCTGGTTCGCCTCTTGCACCTATGTATTCAGTACAAGATAACCAGCTTGTGCTGGCTGGGTTCCCCCATTCAGAGATCTCTGGATCACAGTCTGTTTGCCGACTCCCCAAAGCTTATCGCAGGCTACCACGTCTTTCATCGCCTCTGACTGCCAAGGCATCCACCGTATGCGCTTCTTCACTTGACCATATAACCCCAAGCAATCTGGTTATACTGTGAAGACGACATTCGCCGAAAATTCGCACGCTGCTCTTTCGAGCAGAACTCACAAATTTTACCTTAGCCTGATCACACACCAGTGAAAGTGCATGTCAGTCTATTTCTATCACATATCCGAATTTTTAAAGAACGATCTGACAAAAGTCAGAAATCAACATTCATCAACGAATGTTCATTTCTAATTTCTGGCAAGTGACTGAGTACAGCGAAAGTGGTGGAGCCAAGCGGGATCGAACCGCTGACCTCCTGCGTGCAAGGCAGGCGCTCTCCCAGCTGAGCTATGGCCCCGTCTATCTGTTACAACAGCATGGCTAAACCATGTAATGGTAGGTCTGGGCAGATTTGAACTGCCGACCTCACCCTTATCAGGGGTGCGCTCTAACCAACTGAGCTACAGACCTATAACAGGGTCGCGTTACAGCATCGTCTTTATACAAGTGAATCAAGCAATTCGTGTGGGAGCTCATCAGCAGGCTGATGTCGTCGATTAAGGAGGTGATCCAGCCGCAGGTTCCCCTACGGCTACCTTGTTACGACTTCACCCCAGTCATGAATCACACCGTGGTAACCGTCCTCCCGAAGGTTAGACTAGCTACTTCTGGTGCAACCCACTCCCATGGTGTGACGGGCGGTGTGTACAAGGCCCGGGAACGTATTCACCGCGACATTCTGATTCGCGATTACTAGCGATTCCGACTTCACGCAGTCGAGTTGCAGACTGCGATCCGGACTACGATCGGTTTTGTGAGATTAGCTCCACCTCGCGGCTTGGCAACCCTCTGTACCGACCATTGTAGCACGTGTGTAGCCCAGGCCGTAAGGGCCATGATGACTTGACGTCATCCCCACCTTCCTCCGGTTTGTCACCGGCAGTCTCCTTAGAGTGCCCACCATAACGTGCTGGTAACTAAGGACAAGGGTTGCGCTCGTTACGGGACTTAACCCAACATCTCACGACACGAGCTGACGACAGCCATGCAGCACCTGTGTCAGAGTTCCCGAAGGCACCAATCCATCTCTGGAAAGTTCTCTGCATGTCAAGGCCTGGTAAGGTTCTTCGCGTTGCTTCGAATTAAACCACATGCTCCACCGCTTGTGCGGGCCCCCGTCAATTCATTTGAGTTTTAACCTTGCGGCCGTACTCCCCAGGCGGTCAACTTAATGCGTTAGCTGCGCCACTAAAATCTCAAGGATTCCAACGGCTAGTTGACATCGTTTACGGCGTGGACTACCAGGGTATCTAATCCTGTTTGCTCCCCACGCTTTCGCACCTCAGTGTCAGTATCAGTCCAGGTGGTCGCCTTCGCCACTGGTGTTCCTTCCTATATCTACGCATTTCACCGCTACACAGGAAATTCCACCACCCTCTACCGTACTCTAGCTTGCCAGTTTTGGATGCAGTTCCCAGGTTGAGCCCGGGGCTTTCACATTCAACTTAACAAACCACCTACGCGCGCTTTACGCCCAGTAATTCCGATTAACGCTTGCACCCTCTGTATTACCGCGGCTGCTGGCACAGAGTTAGCCGGTGCTTATTCTGTCGGTAACGTCAAAACACTAACGTATTAGGTTAATGCCCTTCCTCCCAACTTAAAGTGCTTTACAATCCGAAGACCTTCTTCACACACGCGGCATGGCTGGATCAGGCTTTCGCCCATTGTCCAATATTCCCCACTGCTGCCTCCCGTAGGAGTCTGGACCGTGTCTCAGTTCCAGTGTGACTGATCATCCTCTCAGACCAGTTACGGATCGTCGCCTTGGTGAGCCATTACCTCACCAACTAGCTAATCCGACCTAGGCTCATCTGATAGCGCAAGGCCCGAAGGTCCCCTGCTTTCTCCCGTAGGACGTATGCGGTATTAGCGTTCCTTTCGAAACGTTGTCCCCCACTACCAGGCAGATTCCTAGGCATTACTCACCCGTCCGCCGCTGAATCGAAGAGCAAGCTCTTCTCATCCGCTCGACTTGCATGTGTTAGGCCTGCCGCCAGCGTTCAATCTGAGCCATGATCAAACTCTTCAGTTCAATACTACTTGGGTTTTTAAGAAACCCTAAACTTGGCTCAGCAATCTCAAATGACTATGTGATTTCTCGCATGGTCACTTGTGATGCTGATAATCTTTTTGACTATCAGTCCGTACTCACAAGCACCCACACGAATTGCTTGATTCAATTTGTTAAAGAGCGTTTGGTTAAGAGCTTTTCGTCTCAACCGAGGCGCGCATTCTACGCTTTCCTCAGAGCCTGTCAAGCGTTTATTTTGAAGTTTTTTGCGAGAAACTCGTTTAGCTTCAAACACTTGACTCAACCGGGCGGCTAGCTTTACTTCGCTACCCCGTTGGAATGGTGCGCATTATAGGGCGCTCATTACGCAGGTCAACCTTTAATTTCAATGATTTGAAATATTTGTGGCGAAGCCACCTGAGGGCTATCACGCGCCCCAGCAATTGCGCACTATATTGCTCATCCCTACCCCGCCCAAGGATCGCCGCACCTCAATGAACACCCAACCCCGCAGCCTGGCCGCTACCCTCTTTCCGATCGGCCTGCTGCTTATCGCCATGGCATCGATCCAGTCCGGAGCCTCCCTGGCCAAAAGCATGTTCCCCATCATCGGCGCACAAGGCACGACCACCCTGCGCCTGCTCTTCGCCAGCATCATCATGCTGCTTATATTGCGCCCATGGCGGGTTCGCATGACCGCCACGACCCTGCGCAACGTGGTCATCTATGGCATGGCGCTGGGCGGGATGAACTTCCTCTTCTATATGGCCCTGCAAACAGTGCCGATCGGCATCGCCGTGGCCCTGGAGTTCACCGGCCCACTGGCAGTGGCGATCTTCTCCTCGCGCAGGCCGATCGACTTCCTGTGGATTGCCCTGGCCATCGCCGGCCTGTTGCTGTTGCTGCCGGCTGGCCACAGCGGCCAGGCACTCGACCCGGTGGGCGCTGCTTACGCCTTGGGCGCAGGTGTATGCTGGGCCCTCTATATTCTGTTCGGGCAACGCGCCGGGGCCGAGCACGGTATCCAGAGTGCAGCCTTGGGGGTGGTAGTCGCCGCCCTGTTCGTCGCCCCCATCGGTATCGCCCACGCGGGCAGCGCACTGCTCACACCTGCGCTGATCCCCATGGCGCTAGCCGTTGCAGTGTTGTCCACCGCCCTGCCCTACAGCCTGGAGATGGTTGCCCTCACGCGTATCCCGGCACGCACCTTCGGCACCTTGATGAGCATCGAACCGGCTTTTGGTGCATTGTCCGGCCTGCTGTTCCTCGGCGAGGTGCTGACGCTCACCCAATGGCTGGCGATCGGGGCAATCATCGCCGCGTCGGTCGGCACGACCCTGTCCATGCGCAAGGAGCCCACCCCGGCTGTCGCAGCAGACTGATATGAGAAATATTTTCATTTGAGACAGGATTAGTGATTGTAGCCGCCCGTTTCGCTGATTAAGCTGTCACAGAATCATCATCTTTACGCTATCTACTAGACCGAACACGGATGCTGGGGATATTTCAGGAAGAAGCAAAGCGATAACGACAGGGCCAGGCAGCTGATCCGCCCTGCATTTAAGGACAGGAATGAAACGTATTTTTCTCATCCTGGCCATCTTGGCTATTGCTGGATGTGCCGCCACAGCCAAGACTGAGGTCAAAAGGGGCAAGAAGGGCCTGCATATCAATTGCTCCGGCCTTTCCTCTTCATGGGACAACTGCTACAGCAAGGCCGCGACCTCCTGCAGCACACGCGGCTATCGGGTCATTGCTCGCTCGGGCGATAGCGACGAAGAGGCCGGTGACTACTTGTTCGGCATCAACCCGGCGGGCTACACCAGCCGCAGCATGATCGTCATCTGCAAGTAGAAAGAAGGGCAGCTCACAGGCTGCCCTTTTTCATTTGCCCTTAGAGGGGCGCGGTACGCACCTGCAGCCAGGCCAGCGCATCCCCCTTGAGCAGCGGCGCCAGACGCTCGCGCACGTTCGCGTGATAGCCATTCAGCCACTCCACCTCTTCCCTGGCCAGCAGCTCGGGCAACAGGCAGCGGGTATCGATCGGGCACAGCGTCAAGGTCTCGAAGCGCAGGAAGTCGCCGAAGGCACTCTTGCCCGCCTCACGGTTGACCACCAGGTTCTCGATACGGACACCCCACTGCCCCGGGCGGTACGTACCCGGCTCGATCGAGCTGATCATGCCCGCCTGCATCGCCGTTTGCGGCCCAGGAGCTGCCTGGTAGGCAATCACTTGCGGCCCCTCATGCACGTTCATGAAGTAGCCAACCCCGTGCCCGGTACCGTGGCCATAATCGACCTGATCAGCCCAGATCGGCGCCCGGGCAATGGCATCCAGCAGCGGCGACAGCACCCCTCGCGGGAAGGTGGCACGCGACAGGGCGATCATGCCCTTGAGGACCCGGGTGCAGTCCTGCTTCTGTGCGTGGCTGGGGTTACCGACGGGCACCATGCGGGTGATGTCGGTGGTGCCACCCAGGTATTGCCCGCCGGAGTCGATCAATAGCAAGCCATCCCCCTCGATGACCGCATGCGACTGCTCGGTGGCACGGTAATGCGGCATGGCACCATTGCCATTGAAGGCGGCAATGGTCGAAAAGCTCAGCGACACGAAGTTCGGGCGCCGGGCACGTGCGGCGCTCAGTTGCTCGTCAACCGTCAGCTCGGTAATGACCTCCTGGCCGAGGTTGGCCTCGAACCAGGCGAAGAACTCGCACAAGGCGGCGCCGTCTTGCTCCATGACCTGGCGGATGTGCACAAGGTCTTCATCGCCTTTGCATGACTTGCTCAGGGTGGTGGGGTTGAGCCCCTCTACCAGCATCACCTCGGCAGGCAGGCTCTCCAGCAATCCACAGGTGACCCGTGCGGGGTCCAGCAGCAACCGGCTCCCGACCGGGACAGCGCCGAGCGCCTTGCCAGCTTCGCTGTAGTCGCGCACCTCGATACCGTCGACCGCCAGCACTTGACGCAAGTGTGTGTCGACCTTGTCCTGGCCCACGAACAGGATGGCCTGCTGCTGACTGATCAAGGCAAAGGCCAGGAAGACCGGGTTGTACGAAACATCGCTGCCACGCAGGTTGAACAGCCAGGCAATGTCATCAAGTGTTGCAATAAAGTGCCAGTCGGCCCCTTTGGCCTGGATGCCCTGGCGCAATTGCGCGAGCTTTTCTGCCCGGTTGACCGTGGCGTGCGGCGGCAAGTGCTGGTACACCGGATTGGCTGGTAGCACCGGGCGCCCGTCCCAAACCTGGTTTAGCAGGTCCTTGTCGGTCACCAGCTGTGCCCCACGCGCCTTCAGCCGCTCACCCAACTGGCGCGCCGAAGCCAGGGCCATGACCGCACCATCCACCGCGACGTTGCCGTTGGGCTCGACATTATCGCCCAGCCATTCCAACGCCCCGGGCTTGCCTGGCGAGAGCTTCATCAGTTCGATACCGCTGCCGGCCAGCTCGTAATCCGCCTGTTCCCAGTACCGGCTATCGACCCACAAGCCCGCAAAGCCGGGCGTGACGACCAGCGTGCCAACCGAGCCGTGAAAACCCGACAGCCACTGGCGCCCCTGCCAGTAACCGGGCAGGTATTCGGAAAGGTGAGGGTCGGCCGAGGGCACCAGCAAGGCATCGATGCCCTCTGCGGCCATGGCCTGACGCACGCGCGCCAAACGCTGCGGCACGCTTTGTTCAAGTGTGGTCTGGACGTTCATGCGCTCTCCTGCGGCTACATCACGGTTGATCCAATACGCTGATAATGGAACAGCCGCCAGAGCCCTGCAATCGCGAAGACCAGGACACGGCATGCATTGCCCGCCACGCCCTGTGCCATCAGGACGCTTCCTGCAAAAGGGCCAGGACCACCGATCAAGTTCCGCTGAACTTCCCCAGGACACTGGCTTCACACACAGTACATTCATTGCACACAGGCAAATGACCATGCCCAGTGCCAGCGAACCGAAAGCCGGCGTAGTGCTGCTCGACACCCGCGAACACACGCCTGACCATGAGCACGGCGCGCACCTCAAGCTTGCCGATGGCCTGGCCCACCTGCTGGGTTGCCCTCATATACAGCCCAGTCAGCAGCCCGCCGCCGCCGATGGCTACTATTACCTGCCTACCGAGACCCTGATAGACCCAAAGCGCTATGCCGCCCTGGGCATTCTCAACGAACAGGACCTGTTTGGCGGGCTGGTGCCACACCCCTACATGGCGACCAAGGCGATCTCCCACCCGCTGCCGGCCGGGGCCAGCTTCCCCCCCGGCTGGACCGATGCCTTCGCCGTGCAGGCAAGCGACGCTCTGCTGCGCGGCTATACCGTGTTCAGCAAGGCCGATGCGCGCACCGCCGCACAGTTGCTGCTGCTTGATGGCGCTGTGCGGGTCAAGCCCGTGCTGGCCTGCGCAGGCCGCGGGCAGCAGGTCATCACCACTGCAGACGCGCTAGAGCCGCTGCTGGCGGGCGTGGATGACCAGATGCTGGCGCTGTGGGGGCTGGTGCTCGAAGAAGATTTGAGCGACGTAGAAACCTTCAGCGTCGGCCAGGTACGCGTGGCCGGGCTGACCTGCAGCTATCACGGCACCCAGCAATTGACGCACGACCATCAGGGCACCGAGGTGTACGGCGGCTCCGACCTGGTGGTGGTACGTGGCGACTACCAGGCGTTGCTGCAACTTCCTCTGGAAGACCACCTGCGCCTGGCCATCAACCAGGCCATCGCCTACGAGCAGGCTGCCGAGCAACACTTCCCCGGTTTCATCGCCTCGCGGCGCAACTACGACATTGCGCGCGGACTGAACCCCCAGGGCCACCTGCGCAGCGGCGTGCTCGAACAATCCTGGCGCCTGGGCGGTGCCAGCAGTGCCGAGCTGTTGGCCTTGCAGGCATTTGCCGATGACCCGGCATTGCAGCGGGTGCGCGCATCCACCCATGAAGTGTTCGGCACCCCCGACCTGCCCGCCGACGCCACCCTCTTCTACCAAGGAAACGACAGTGAACTCGGACAACTCAGCAAATTTGCACGGATTCGCGAACATGGCCGTTCAGAGTGAAACCGTTGAACTGCAAGTCGACAAAGACAGCATTGTCGGCACCCTGGTCAGCCCAGGCAGCAAGATGCCGGGCATCCTCTTCGTCCACGGCTGGGGCGGTAGCCAGCAGCGTGATCTGGCCCGTGCCCGGCACATCACCGGGCTGGGCTGCGTGTGCATGACCTTCGACCTGCGCGGCCACGAAAAGACCGAAAGCCAACGCCTGACGGTCACCCGTGAACAGAACCTGCAGGACCTGTTGGTAGCCTACGACCGGCTGCTCAGCCATCCGGCCGTAGACAGCAGTGCCATCGCCATCATCGGCAGCAGCTATGGGGGATACCTGGCAACCTTGCTGACCCGCGAACGGCCAGTCAAATGGCTGGCCTTGCGGGTGCCGGCCATGTACTGGGACGACGAATGGAACACGCCCAAGCAAACCCTCGACCGCCAACGCCTGAACGCCTACCGCCAGCAATCGCTGGGCCCGGCGGATAACCGCGCGCTGGCGGCATGCGCAGAATTCGGCGGCGATGTGTTGCTGGTGGAGTCCGAGCAGGACGACTATGTGCCGCACAGCACGCTGATGAGCTACCGCTCGGCATTCGTCAGCGCCCATTCACTCACCCATCGCATCGTCGACGGTGCCGACCACGCACTGTCCAGCGAGGCGAGCCAGAAAGCCTACAGCTCGATCCTGGCCGCCTGGATCAGCGAAATGGTGATCGGTGCCCGCCTGGACCGCTACCCGCACTACGCCCCTTGGTACGCCTGAGGCTCACCCACCTCGCACTGCAGGCCACCATCGGCGCCACGCACCAGGCTGCGCAGGGTCTGGTAGGCGGCAAAGTTGACGCCACGCGCCTGATGTTGGCCCAGCAGCTCAAGGAAGGGTTCCTCGACGAAGTACACGGCCGCCGCCGCCCACGCCTGACGTGATTGCCATTGCAGGTATTGCAGCACCCGGCTGCCATCGTCACTGGCCTGGATGCTGACACCCTGCAGCCCTGCGCAGCGCGTGGCCAGCGCCTCGCTGCGCGCCACCAGCGCCTGGGCCAGCGCTTGCTGGCACAGGCTGGGCACTTCGTATTCGATCATCTGGGTGAACCACAGCGCATGGGGGTTGGCCGACATCGACGTTCTCCTGGTTACGGACGCATGCTTGGCAATGCCGAGCAGGGTAAAACCTCAAGTAAAGTCAAGGTCAAGCGCTTTCTGCCTACCTAGTGCCGATCGTGCCAATCCTCAAGTCTGTGCAAACAGCCTATAACTAACGTCTCACGACGACTACTGCCACAGGAGGCAGCATGAGCAAGCAGGCGCTGATCATCATCGACATCCAGAACGACTACTTCCCGGGCGGCAAGTGGACCCTCGATGGCGCCGACCAGGCGGCCGACAACGCCGCCCGGCTGCTGGCGGCGGCTCGCCAGCGCGGCGACCTGGTGGTGCATGTGCGGCATGAGTTCGACAGCGCCGATGCGCCATTTTTCGCGCCCGGTTCGCCGGGTGCGGCCATCCACACCAAGGTCGAGCCGGTGGCAGGTGAGCCGGTGGTGCTCAAGCACAAGGTCAACGCCTTCCTGGGCACCGACCTTGAGCACACGCTGGACCGGCATGGCGTCGAAGCCCTGACCATCGTTGGCAGCATGAGCCACATGTGCATCGATGCCGCCACCCGGGCCGCGGCCGACCTGGGCTACACGGTGACCGTGGCGCATGATGCCTGCGCGACCTTGCCGCTGGAGTTCGACGGCAAGCAGGTGCCGGCGGCGCAGGTGCATGATTCGGTGATGGCGGCCTTGGCGTTTGCCTATGCGTCGGTGGTGAAGACCGATGAGTTACTGAAAGGCTGATCGGCTTGAGATCTTTGGGGGCGCTCTGCGCCCCTGTCAAATCACAACATTGCGTACAAAGCGCACTGCCACCACCCCATCGTTGCGGTACGCATACCGGCAGTTGCTCGGGAACACATGGAACTGCCCCACCAGCAGCCGATGCTCAACCCCTTCGATGACCAGCGTCAGTTGCCCTTCTGCCACATAGATCTGCTCGCTCCAGCCTTCGGCATCTGCCTCGCTGGAATAGCACTCGCCCGGTGCCAGGGTCCACTCCCAAAGTTCCACCTCACGCCGTGCCGCACTGCTACCCAGCAGCACTGCCCTGCTCTGTGGGTATTCACCGGCCCAGGCCAGCTCCTCGATGCGCCCGGGGTCACGCTGGTCAGGCGCCTGGATCAAGGTGCTGAAAGCCACCCCCAAGGCCTCAGCGATCAGGTCGAGAGTGGTCAGACTGACGTTCTTCTCGCCCGCCTCGATTGCCACCAGCATCCGCCGGCTGACCCCTGAGCGCTCGGCCAATGCAGTCTGGCTCAGCCCGGCAGCGTTGCGCAGGCTGCGTACGTTGAGGCTGACATGTTGCAGCACCGATGCCCGATGCGAAGTATCTTTGTGCACTATATTGCTCACTGGTCGAGATTGCGCAGTATACTGCCCACTTTGCGGCGATTGTGCGCCGCCCCCTCCGAGTGCGCAAGACCATGAGCCAGGCCCGCAACAAACCGACCCCCACCGTTACCTTCCGCCTGAGCAAGGCTGAACTGGTGCTGGTGTTCATCACCATGTTGTGGGGCGGTACTTTCCTGCTGGTGCATAACGTGATGACCGTCAGCGGTCCGATGTTCTTCGTCGGCCTGCGCTTCGCTGCGGCAGCGCTGTTCGTAGGCGTGGTTTCGGCGCGGGCGTTGCCCGGGCTGACCCTCACCGAGCTCAAGGCCGGCATGCTGATCGGCGTGTCGATCATGCTCGGCTACGGCCTGCAAACCATGGGCCTGCAGACCATCAGCAGCAGCCAGTCGGCGTTCATCACGGCGCTGTACGTGCCGTTCGTGCCGCTGTTGCAGTGGCTGGTGCTGGGCCGCCGGCCCGGCCTGATGCCCAGCCTCGGCATTTGCCTGGCATTCATCGGCCTGATGCTGCTGGCCGGGCCGGAAGGCGGCAGCCTGCACTTCAGCGAGGGCGAGGTGGTTACCCTGGTCAGCGCCGTCGCCATCGCCGCCGAAATCATCCTGATCAGCCGTTACGCCGGTCAGGTTGATGTGCGCCGGGTCACCGTGGTGCAATTGGCGACCGCTTCGCTGCTGGCGTTCCTGATGATCGTGCCAACTCAGGAACGCATCCCCGACTTCTCCTGGCTGCTGCTGGCCAGCGCAGTAGGCCTGGGCGCCATGAGCGCGGTGATACAGGTAGCCATGAACTGGGCACAGAAATCGGTCTCGCCTACCCGCGCCACCCTCATCTATGCCGGTGAACCGGTGTGGGCCGGGATTGTCGGGCGCATCGCCGGCGAACGCCTGCCGGGTGTGGCGCTGCTCGGTGGCCTGCTCATCGTGATCGCGGTGATAGTCAGCGAACTCAAGGTACGCCGCCCCCGCGAAAGCGTCGAAGCACGCGACGTCCAGGGTGAAGGCGAGCGCCAGACCGGGCTGTAAAGATGACAACAGCGACTATGCTTTGTAAAAAACTGTTATAAAAAAACAGCTTGTCACAGCCTGTTTGTAGGATTCTGCGACAGCTTGCGTGTTGGTGATCACCCCCCCGGCACGTATGATCTTTGCAAACTTCTCCAGAATAGGCCCCTATGTCATTGATAGTGCTATTGCTTCTGCCGTTCGTGGGCAGTTGCCTGGCAGCCGTGCTGCCGCACAACGCACGTAACGCCGAGTCCATCCTTGCCGGGCTCGTGGCCCTGGTCGGCACCGTCCAGGTAGCACTGCTGTACCCTCAAATTGCCGACGGGGGCGTAATTCGCGAAGAATTCCTCTGGCTGCCCAGCCTGGGGTTGAACCTGGTACTGCGCATGGACGGCTTTGCCTGGCTGTTCTCGCTGCTGGTGCTGGGTATCGGCACGCTGGTGTCGCTGTATGCGCGCTACTACATGTCGCCACAGGACCCGGTCCCGCGCTTCTTCGCCTTCTTCCTGGCCTTCATGGGCGCCATGCTCGGCCTGGTCATCTCCGGCAACCTGATCCAGCTGGTGTTCTTCTGGGAGCTGACCAGCCTGTTCTCCTTCCTGCTGATCGGCTACTGGCACCACCGCGCAGACGCCCGGCGTGGCGCCTACATGGCGCTCATGGTGACCGGCGCGGGTGGCTTGTGCCTGCTGGTGGGTGCCCTGCTGCTCGGCCATGTGGTCGGCAGCTACGACCTGGACAAGGTCCTGGCTGCCGGCGACACCATCCGCCAGCATGCGCTGTACCCGGTGCTGCTACCCCTGATCCTCATCGGCGCCTTGAGCAAAAGCGCACAGTTCCCCTTCCATTTCTGGCTGCCCCATGCCATGGCAGCGCCCACCCCGGTATCGGCCTATCTGCACTCTGCCACCATGGTCAAGGCCGGGGTGTTCCTGCTGGCGCGCTTCTGGCCGGTGTTGTCGGGCAGCGAAGAGTGGTTCTGGATCGTCGGCGGTGCCGGTGCCCTCACCCTGCTGCTCGGCGCTTTCGCCGCCATGTTCCAGAACGACCTCAAAGGCCTGCTGGCCTATTCGACCATCAGCCACCTGGGCCTGATCACCCTGCTGCTGGGCCTGAACAGCCCGCTGGCCGCGGTCGCCGCCGTGTTCCACATTCTCAACCACGCTACCTTCAAGGCCTCGCTGTTCATGGCCGCCGGCATCATCGACCACGAGAGCGGCACCCGTGACATCCGCCGCCTCAGCGGCCTGATCCGCCTGGTACCGTACACTGCCACCCTGGCCATGGTGGCCAGCGCCTCCATGGCCGGCGTGCCGCTGATGAATGGCTTCCTGTCCAAGGAGATGTTCTTCGCCGAAACGGTGTTCATCAGCTCCACTGCCTGGGTCGAAGCAACACTGCCGGTTATCGCCACCCTGGCGGGTACCTTCAGCGTGGCCTACGCCTTGCGCTTTACCGTGGATGTGTTCTTCGGCCCCACCGCCCAGGACCTGCCCCACACCCCGCACGAGCCTCCACGCTGGATGCGTGCGCCGGTCGAGCTGCTGGTACTTACCTGCCTGGTGGTGGGCATCTTCCCCGCCCAGTCGGTTGGCCCGCTGCTGGCCGCCGCAGCCCTCCCCGTGGTAGGCGGTACCCTGCCGGAGTACAGCCTGGCCATCTGGCATGGCTGGAATGCTCCCCTGATCATGAGCCTGGTGGCGATGAGCGGCGGTATCGTGCTGTACCTGCTGCTGCGCAAGCAGCTGCGCCTGGGCCGCTTCCCGTACCCACCGGTGATCGAGCGCTTCAATGGCAAGCGCCTGTTCGAGCACGGGCTGGTGCACCTGATGCTGCTGGCCCGGCACGCAGAGCGCCTGCTCACTACCCGTCGCCTTCAGTCGCAGCTGTTCATGCTGGTGGTCGCCGCCTTCCTCGCCGGCCTCACGCCCATGCTCTACAGCGGGCTCAGCTGGGGCGACCGGCCCAAGATTCCGGGCTCGGGCGTGTTCGTCGCGCTATGGCTGATCGCCATCGCCTGCGCCATCGGCGCCGCCTACCAGGCCAAGTACCATCGCCTGGCGGCACTGATCATGGTCAGTGTCTGCGGCCTGATGACCTGCATCACCTTTGTCTGGTTCTCCGCACCCGACCTGGCCCTGACCCAGCTGGTGGTGGAAGTGGTCACCACGGTGCTGATCCTGCTGGGCCTGCGCTGGCTGCCACGGCGTATCGAAGGCGTGTCGCCGCTACCGGGCAGCCTGGAGCGTGCGCGCATGCGCCGCCTGCGCGACCTGCTGCTGGCAGTGCTGGTGGGTGGTGGCATGGCCGTGCTGTCTTACGCCATGCTGACCCGGCCGACGCCCAACGACATTTCCTCGTTCTACCTGAGCCGGGCGCTGCCCCAAGGCGGCGGCACCAACGTGGTCAATGTCATGCTGGTCGACTTCCGCGGCTTCGATACCCTCGGCGAAATCACCGTGTTGGTGGCCGTGGCGCTGACCGTGTTCGCCCTGCTGCGGCGCTTCCGCCCGCCGAAAGAGAGCATGCAGTTGCCGGCGCAACAACGTCAGCTCGCGCCGGATGTGGTCACCGACCTGATCAACCCGCGGCATGCCACCGACACTGCCCTGGGCTTCATGATGGTGCCTGCGGTGCTGGTACGCCTGCTGCTGCCCATCGCCCTGCTGGTGTCGATGTACCTGTTCATGCGTGGCCACAACCAGCCTGGCGGCGGCTTCGTCGCCGGCCTGGTGATGTCGGTGGCGTTCATCCTGCAGTACATGGTGGCTGGCACCCAGTGGGTAGAGGCGCAGATGAGCCTGCGCCCACTGCGCTGGATGGGCACCGGGTTGCTGTGCGCCACCCTGACCGGGGTCGGCGCCATGCTGCTGGGCTACCCGTTCCTGACCACCCATACCGCCCACTTGCACCTGCCGTTGCTCGGTGATGTGCACGTGGCCAGCGCGCTGTTCTTCGATGTTGGCGTGTACACCGTGGTGGTCGGCTCGACCCTGCTGATCCTCACTGCCCTGGCGCACCAGTCGGTGCGCGCCTACCGCCCGGGCAATTCATCGAAAACCAGTCAAGCAGGAGCCGCCTGATGGAAGAAGTCATCGCAGTCGCCATCGGCGTGCTGGCCGCCTCGGGGGTGTGGCTGATCCTGCGCCCGCGAACCTACCAGGTGATCATGGGCCTGTGCCTGCTGTCGTACGGCGTAAACCTGTTCATCTTCAGCATGGGCAGCCTGTTCATCGGCAAGGAACCGATTATCAAGGATGGCGTCACCCAGGACCTGCTGCACTACACCGACCCATTGCCGCAGGCTTTGGTGCTGACGGCCATCGTCATCAGCTTCGCCATGACCGCGCTGTTCCTGGTGGTGTTGCTGGCCTCTCGCGGCCTGACCGGTACCGACCACGTGGATGGCCGGGAGCGTGACGAATGAATGGCATGAGCCAACTGATTGTCGCGCCCATTCTGCTGCCACTGGTGACGGCGGCAGTGATGTTGCTGCTGGGTGAGAAACACCGGCATGTAAAAGCCCGGCTTAACCTGCTGTCGACCTTCGCCGGCCTGGCCATCGCGGTCAGCCTGCTGCTGTGGGTGCGCACCCAGGGCCAGGCGGAATCGATCGGTGTCTACCTGCCGGGCAACTGGCCAGCACCTTTCGGTATTGTCCTGGTGGTGGACCACCTGTCGGCACTGCTGCTGACCCTCACCGGGGTCATCGGTTTCAGCGCCCTGCTGTTTGCCCGCGCCCGCTGGGACGGTGCCGGCGCAAGCTTCCACGCGCTGTTCCAGATCCAGCTGATGGGCCTGTACGGCGCCTTCCTCACCGCCGACCTGTTCAACCTGTTCGTGTTCTTCGAAGTGCTGCTGGCAGCCTCCTATGGCTTGCTGCTGCATGGCTCGGGGCGCGCGCGGGTGCGGGCCGGCCTGCACTACATCGCCATCAACCTGTTCGCCTCGTCGCTGTTCCTGATCGGCGCGGCAATGCTGTATGGGGTAACCGGCACCCTGAACATGGCCGACCTGGCGCTGAAAATTCCGCTGGTACCGGAGGCCGACCGTGGCCTGCTGCATGCCGGCGCGGCGATCCTGGCCATGGCCTTCCTGGTCAAGGCCGGTATCTGGCCGCTGAACTTCTGGCTGGTCCCGGCCTACTCCTCGGCCAGCGCGCCGGTAGCTGCGTTGTTCGCCATCATGACCAAGGTCGGCCTGTACGCCCTGCTGCGCCTGTGGACCCTGCTGTTCTCCGGGCAGGCCGGGGCCTCGGCGCATTTCGGTGGCGAATGGCTGGTGTACGGTGGCCTGGTCACCCTGGCAGTGGCAGCAGTATCGATCCTGGCGGCACAACGCCTGGAACGCATGGCGGCGCTCAGCATCCTGGTCTCGGCAGGTACCCTGCTTGGCGCCGTCGGCTTTGCCCAGTCGGCGCTGACGGGTGCGGCGCTGTTCTACCTGGTCAACTCGACCCTGGCGCTGTGCGCGCTGTTCCTGCTCGCCGAACTGGTCGAACGCTCGCGCTCGGCCAATGAAGCGCCACTGGAGGATGAGGAAGGTGCCATGCCGCCGCCTCTGGAATCACTGCATCCGCCCAAAGGCATCAACCTCGACGATGAACAAAAAGCGGTGATCGGCCAGATTATCCCGTGGACCATGGCCTTCCTCGGCCTCAGCTTCATCGCCTGCGCCTTGCTGATCATCGGCATGCCGCCGCTGTCTGGCTTCGTCGGCAAGCTCAACCTCATCAGCGCATTGTTCAACCCACAGGGTCTGGGCGTGCCGGCCGAGCAGCCGCTGAGTGCAGCGGGCTGGGCCCTGGTCGCGCTGCTGATCCTGTCCGGCATGGCCTCGCTGATCGCCTTCGGCCGCGTCGGCATCCAGCGTTTCTGGAAGCCCGAGGAGCGCCCGTCGCCAGTGCTGCGCCGCTATGAGTGCCTGCCCATCGTCATCCTGCTTGGCCTGTGCATCATCCTCAGCCTCAAGGCCGAGCCTTTGCTGCGCTACACCCAGGACACCGCCGCCAGCCTGCAGGCCCCCAATGCCTATATCGAAGCCGTGATGGCCGCCCGGCCGATTCCTGGCCCCACCTCGCTCGACGTACAGGTGCAGCCATGAACCGACTGTTCCCCGCCCCGCTGCTATCGGTTTCGCTGTTCGGCCTGTGGCTGCTGCTGAACCTCTCGGTCAGCCCAGGTAACCTGTTGCTGGCTGCCGCACTTGGCGTGCTGGCGCCACTGCTGATGGCGCCACTGCGCCCACAGCATGCCCACGTGCGTCGGCCAATGGTCATCGTCCGGCTGATCGGCCGGGTAGGCATCGATGTGATCATGTCCAACCTGCTGGTGGCCCGTGGCGTGCTGCGTGCCGGCAAGCAACCACCACGCTCGGCGTTCGTGCACATTCCGCTGGCCCTGCACGATGCGCATGGGCTGGCGGCACTGTCGATGATCACCACGGTCGTGCCCGGCACGGTCTGGTCGGAGCTGGCGCTGGACCGCAGCGTATTGCTGCTGCATGTGTTCGACCTGGACGATGAGGCAGCTTTTATCCAGCACTTCAAGGACACCTATGAACGCCCGCTGATGGAGATATTCCAATGACAGGCCTGCTCGCCAATGCTGTCCTTGCCAGCCTGTTCATCTTCGCCTTGGCCATGGCCCTGGCGCTGATCCGGCTGTTCCGTGGCCCGTCCGCCCAGGACCGGGTGCTGGCGCTGGACTACCTGTACATCCTGGCCATGCTGACGATGCTGGTGCTGGGGATCCGTTATGCCAGTGACACCTATTTTGAAGGTGCCCTGCTGATTGCGCTGTTCGGCTTCGTCGGTTCGTTCGCCCTGGCCAAGTTCCTGCTGCGCGGTGAGGTGATCGAATGACCGAGACTCTGGTACTGCCCTTCTGGCTGGAAGTGGTCACCGCAGCGCTGCTGCTGACCGGCAGCCTGTTCGCGCTGGTGGGTGCGATAGGCCTGGTGCGCCTGAAAGACTACTTCCAGCGCATGCACCCGCCGGCGCTGGCTTCGACCATTGGCGCCTGGTGCGTGGCGCTGGCCTCGATCATCTACTTCTCGTGGCTCAAGGAAGCACCGGTACTGCACGCCTGGCTGATCCCCATCCTGCTGTCGATCACCGTGCCGGTGACCACGCTGCTGCTGGCCCGGGCGGCGTTGTTTCGCAAGCGCATGTCGAAAGAGCCAGTGCCTGAAGAAGTCAGCAGCGGCCGCGACCGCGGCAACTGAAGGGCCGCCGCCTCACCCTTGGCTGAGGCGCTGCAGCTCCCGCCGCACCATGGCGACATAAGGTGGCGGGCCGAGCCGGTACAGCTCACCCGCTACCCAGTTCAACCAGGTGCCTTGCAGCTCCCCTCGCCTGGCCAGCAAACGTTCGGCCTCGGCCAGGGCGTGCGCCTGGTGCTGCCGATGAAAGTCGGCACGTGTGGCAAGCGCACCGTCACTCATTCACTGGCCTTGAAGGTGGTCAGCTCGCCTTTGCGCCATTTGGCAACCTTGCCGGTCACCGCCTTGAGCAGTTTGCCCAGGCCTTCCTGCACCTGCTGTTGCGCAGCGAAAACCAGCATCACGCCATGCCCCTCGCGCAACACGATGCCCTCGCCTTCAGGTACCGACACGAAGGCATAATCACCCACGCCATACACATTCAGTTTGATTTCGCGAAAGCGCATTTCCAGCTTGCCACCTTCACGGCTGGGCAACACAGCGGCGCGGAAGTGGTCGCCGACCTTCAGTTCAAGGCGCTGCTTGTCATCGACCACCAATGCGTCTTCGGTGTCGATTTCGGCCATGTAAAGGCCTTCAGGAGTTTGTTCGGTAACGTAGATAAAGCGGCCCTGGAACAGCTGGGCCAATTTACCGCGCAGGTCGCCCAGGGCGAACAACGCATGGGTATCAAGTGTGCTGACTGCCAATGAAGTAATCCTCAACCGGTTACAACCCGCCCTCCCCCAAGCTCGGGGAGGCACGGCCATTTCTTATCGATAGGCGAAAAGAGTAATAAAGCGATATGCGAAATGTCTGTGCCCGCTGACGATGCAGCGTGCAGGAATCTTTACTCTGGTTTGCCAGATTCGCCCTCAACCGAAGGCGTTTGGCTCACTCCCGGCCTGGGAACGGTGATGCCTGAGATCACTCACCAGAAAACGCAAGCACGGGGGTAGGCCTGCAAGAAGACAAGCCAAGGCATCCGTATGCGCATTACTGTAGGACAAATATGCCCGAAAACACTGAAACCCGTCGAGAGGCAATAAACAATTTCAGGCAGCCAGGCCTTTCTTCAGTTGCTGCTGCCAGGCAGCCTGGCACTCCAGCGCCTCTTCACGTGTGGCAAAGGCTGTGCCCCGGCGCTCGCCATTGACCAGCACCACCCAGCAAATGCGTTTGCCCAGCGCCTGCAAGGTGGCTGGCACACCCGAACCTATCATCACGGCTACATCGACCCGGCTATTCATCATGCCCTCCGACATTTAGTTAGCACCCTAACGATGACGCCATGATACGCCTGCCCGCCTGGAGAAAACAGCGCTTCGCGGTACAGCAGTGTTACGTTCGGAGCAACAAAACCAGCACACGCAAGAAACGCAAAAAGCCCCAGGGATAGCTCCGTGGGGCTTGGCACCGCGCGCGGGTTCAGACCTGGCGCTGGTGGCGGTCGAGCTGCTCGTGGCGCTCCTGCGCTTCGATGCAGTACTTGGTGGTCGGGCTGATCAGCAGGCGCTTCAGGCCAATCGGCTCACCGCTGTCATCGCACCATCCGAAGCTCTCGTCGGAGATACGGTCCAGCGCCATTTCCAGCTGAGGCAGCAGGCGCTGGTCGCGGTCGATGGCATTGACCAGCCAGCTACGCTCTTCTTCAACCGAAGCCACATCGGCCGGGTCCGACGGCGTGTCCAGACCTTCGATGGTGGTGCGGCTGAGCTCGATGCGCTCATGGGTGTCGACTTTCATCGCCTGCAGCAGCTCAGTGAAGAAGGCCAGCTGTTCAGGGTTCATGTAGTCATCGGCCGACATGGCCAGCAACTGTTCCTTGGTCATCGATTTCTCTATGAAAAAATGTGCATTTGGGCGATTCATGTGCCGCCGACGCCTTGGCATCGGCCGCGGAATTCTTCAAGCGCCAACCGGCACTCTTTTACAGGGGGCGGCAGTCTAAGGCGCCACGTCGCCAGGGGCAACACCATTGAGGGTGGAATTGACCGAATTGACGGTTAATCTGCCTGCCGGCTGTCACTTTCCGTTCAGTTACCCTGGCACTTCTCCATACCTGCCCTCGTCCAGGCAGTAGATCTGTAGCACCCGGGGCCTTCGGCCTGACGGCCCAATGGCGGCGTCACCTTTATCCGAGGCCACCGCCATGCCTGCTACAAGGCTCCCCCGCAGCACCACGCTGCCCTGCGATATTGCCCGCACATTCGCCAACCGCCCACGCCTGTTCGAGGCCGCCGCCAGCCTGCTGCTTGAACAATGGCCTGCGTATGGGCTCGACACAGCACTCGATGCCGTGGAGCTGCAACTGGCCAGTTTCGGCCCCGTGCCAGGTGTCGTCTATCTCCGCCCGCTGTATCAGGTGCTGGTCGAGCGTTTCTGCCTGCGCACCACGCTGAACCTCACCCCAGGGCAGGACGTCGTCTGCCGCGAACTTGATAACGAACCCGAACAGGTCGTCCCAGTCGATCTGCGGCAACTGGAAGCCCTGCTCAACGACTGTGGCCCACTTCTACTGGACAAGCTGAGCGCGGCGTTGGTCGACTTCTGGTGCGCGGCCGACGCCAGTGGTGAGACACCCTGGTCCTGGCTGGCCAACCATCTGCAATCGCAATTCCGCACTGCGGTAGCGCAGATCTCCCCGGATCATGTGCTGAGCGCAGCACAACCCACGCTCCAGGCGCTGGCCAACGGTTGCGCCGGGCACGACGACCTGATCAAGCTCTGCTCTGACCATGGCATCACCTTGCAGACGGTAGTCTCCAACTTTTCCGCCGACTGGCAACTGGACCCTAACCTGGCCAGCGCCCTGCTGATCGAGGGTGGCGAAACACCTGACCGTACACCCTTCACCGCGCTGTTTACTCCAGAGGGCCGTCTGTTGTCATTTACTTCTCGCAGCCGCTTTCTGGAAGCCGTCAGCGAGCATTGGCCTGCGATACTCGCCAAGTCGCCCCCGACCGTAAAACTGGGTACACCCGATCGGCAATTGTTCCAGGGACAGGCTGCAAACCTGCTGCAACAACAACTCGAAGGCATCGAGATTGCCGCCACGGCCTTTCATGCACAGGGCAGCGCCCAGCACCTTGCCAATGCCTTGGACCACCTCACCTCGCTGGCCCACCTGTGCAGCCGCGAGGACGATGCCAGCCATTCACAACTGATCGACCAGCTGCCCGCCTGGATGCGCGAAGGCAACCCCAGGGCACTGGTCGTCTACAGTTCGATGCTTGCCGATGTCGCACGCAGCAGCGCGCAAGCCGACGGCAAGACCTGGCTGGACGATGTGCCCAGCGCCCAGGCGTTCGCCTGTGAGCGCCTGGCCGAACTGATCCGTCGGGACCACCCCGAATCGACCCTGGATCCTGCCACCGTGCAAGTGATCAACCTCCAGACCACGGCCACGGCGATTCCGGCGGGAGCGGGTCAAGTGTTCAGTGGGGGCAGCACGATACCGGTGACGTTCAGCCTGACCCAGTTGGCCATCACCAATCTTGGTCTGCTGAGACCCGGACGCGTAACACTTCAGGCCAGCGATAGCCAACCCGTACCGGACTGGTTTGACACAACGGCGTTGCGCGCCCTGATAACCGAAGCCGATATCGGCGCAAACTATCCGCAAAAGCTCAAAGCCATACTGCTCGACGACCCGCAAGAATGCAGCCGCCGCCAACGGCTGCTGGCCAACCAACTGAGCACTCAACTGCCGGCGCAGGTCATGACCAGCTATATCCGGCACGGGTACCCCTCGCTGTCGGCGATCATCGCCATCGAAAACCTGTTTGCCCCGCTGGCCGATGAACACAGCCATTGGGTCCTGCGCCCGTTAGGCCTGCTACGCACGATGGATGCCAGCCCCGATCACCCGAGCAACGCATGGCTGATCGAAAACGATAGCTTGGCCCACGCCAGTTGCCTGCTGTACCGCCCGCTGCACAGTGAACCGATCCTGGAGTTCAAAGACCGGCTTGCGCTTCTCGTGGCGCTCAGTGAGCAGGGCGATCTTCAGAACGACATCATCCACCGGCTACCTGAGGAAGACCGGCGCATCTACAAGCATGGTGGTTTCATCGAGCCCCACCTGTTCCACCCAATGGAAGATGACTGGGCGATCGCGCCGGGCAAGCCGGCACCGGTGACCCTGTCGCGCGAAACGCCCACAGCTGATGTGGCCCGGGCCATTTACCTGGCGTGTGTCGAAGAGACATTGAGCAACTTCAGGGAGCACTCGACCAGCAGTGATGCAAGCCGCTGGCAACGCTGGCAGGAACTGGGCTGGCTGCTGCTCAACAGCGTACTGCCCTTCGTCGAAGGCCCGGTGGCCGAAGCCGCCTGGCTGGTGCAGATGGAAACCGCATTCGCCCGACTGGTGGAAGCCAGCGAGAATCAGCCACCGGCTGACCACAGCGCGGACTGGATCGAGTTGCTGGTCAACGTCGCCTTCCTGATCTTCAATCACGCCATGAAGCGCATGGAGCAACAACACCCTCTGGACGCCGCCCTGCCCCCTTACCCACACCGCACGCCGACGCCCGCCCCCGTGGTGATTACCAGCCCGACCGAAACCCGGCTCGACTTCAGCTGGGCGCAACCCTCGCTGAAACTCGACACGACACAAGCCCAGGCACTCGCCGAACTACAGGCCCATGTGCCGGTCGACGCCCTGGGCTCGCCAGTGCCAACCGGCCCGATGCAAGGCCTGTACCTGCATGCCGATCAACTCTGGGGGCTGATCGAAGGCAAGGTGTTCAAGGTGAAACTCGACCCGCACTCTGAACGGGCGCGAATCGTCGGCGGGGCCGACGGCAACCACGAAGGCCCCTGGCTCATGCGCGATGAAGTGGGCCGCTGGACGCTCGACCTCAGCTTGCGCCTGCGAGGCGGCATGCCATTTTCCAGCCGGGTAGCCAAGCTCCAGGCTGAGCGCAAGAAAGCCACCGAAGCACTGCGTGACCGGGTCATCGCCGACTCGAAAAGCGTGACCGAGCGGTTGCCCGAAATCAGGAAAATACACGCGCTGGGGCAACGCTCCGATGAGCCGCGCATCATCCGCAATTGCCTGGAAAAACTACACGTCTTCGAGGCCTTCGTCGCCGAGCACATCCAGCGCCTTCATGAGCTCAATGCCCAGACGCCGATCAGCGACTACAAGGCCAAGCGAGCCGGTACGCTGTATCACCAGCTTGATTGCCTGTTGAAAATTCGCGGTTTGCTGATGCAACTGTACAAACCAGAGCGCGCGCACTTGCTGGACATGGCCGAACAAGGGGCTCAAGCGGTGCCTCAGGACGAGGCGATTCTGGGCCGACGCCTGGGCGGCCTCGCCGCTCTGATTGACGACCTTTTCAAGAATGCCGAGGCCTTCGGGCAAGGCCTGGAAGAGCTATCCAGGCTTGCCAGCCCTTCTCTGCCAAAAACCGTGGACATGCTCGACACCCTCGAAAGGCGAAACGGCAATAGCACACCGTTCTACTGGCGGTTCATGCGGATCGAGAACAGTGTCAACCGCATCGGTCTGGAAAAGATGGAGGACAATGGCACGTTCTGGCTGGACCGCACCTGGGAAAGCATTGAACTGGCCATCAGTCAGCGGCTGCAACTGAACCAGCGCCCCCAAGCCAGCGACGAACTGAAACACCGGTTGCTGGACAACATCAGGCAGCACCTGACCACCGCAAAAGGTCGCCTGCACGTCTTGCAAGGCCTGTTCGACGAGGCCGCAGTACCGCCTGCGCTTCAGCGACTGCAAGCAGACCTCTCAGCCATGGCTGCCGAGCTGGCAGGCGAACTGGCTGAGTACCCTGACCTGCCACAACGCAGCACCGTATCGCAATTGAGCAGGCAATTGCCCGGTCTAATCGAAACCCGCGATGATGGGCTGCTACTGGGTCAACCGCGGGCGGATGATGCCAGCATCGTGGACATTCCGGGCGCCGAAACGGGATCGGTCACCCGCAGCTACAAGCGCGAGCAACAGCAGTGGATCGCGCTGGGCCCGCAGCCGCGTAAAGCCACCCGCCATTCGCCCGGCAAGCTGAAGACGCTCCTCAGCCAAAGCGAAAGCCGACTGGCCAGTGCCCGCAAGATGCTCAAGCTGATGCAAGGCAGTAAAGCCAACAGCTACCTGCCGGTGGACATCGAAGACATTCTCCTCCAGCACCGGAATATTCTGGACGACCATCGTTCAGCCATCGAGTTGAGCCTGACACGTGAAAACCAGACGGATGAACGCGTCGCCGACGCTGACGCAGCCCTGAACATCAAGGCCATCGAGGACCTGTCGGCGACACTGGCAGAGGAAGCCGTCAACCAAAGGGGCCGGGTTGCGTTGCTGCAGAAACCGAGAATGAGCGAACTGCAATTCCTGCTGGCCCGTGAGCAGGTGCAGATACGCGCGACAGGCCCGCGTCGGCTCCTGGCCAGAAGGGCCGGGCGTAGCGACGACTACCTGGAAGAGTTCGCCATCAGCCATGACGGCAGCGAGCTCTGGTATGCCCACTTCCACTACGCCGACAAGGATGTGGAACAGGTTGCCTATACCGCAGGCCACTTGAAGACGGCCGCCCAGCGCTATGACCAGGGCCGCTTCGCCAAGGACGCCAGCGGCCACGAGGTCGAGGTCTACCGCAGCCCGATCGACCTGGCGGCAGCCCGGCAATACTTTTTCGCCATCTGAAGCCTTGTAGAAGGCAAGCCAGCCCCCACAGCCAATGCACCCTCTCTGTGGGCCGGCTTGCCGGCGATGGGCGTCAGGGCGCCCCACGGTTTACCGGTCCTTGAACTGCGCCTCGCGCTTGGCGATGAACGCAGCCATGCCTTCTTTCTGGTCTTCAGTGGAGAACGCCGCGTGGAACACCCGACGCTCGAAGCGCACACCCTCGCTGAGGGTAACTTCGAACGCCCGGTTGACGCTCTCCTTGACCATCATGCTCACCGGGATCGACTTGCTGGCAATGGTCGCCGCTACTTTCAGCGCCTCTTCCACCAGCTCCGCCTGCGGCACGATGCGCGCCACCAGGCCAGCACGCTCAGCCTCCTCGGCCCCCATCAGGCGACCGGTCAGGCACAGCTCCATGGCCTTGGCCTTACCGACTGCACGGGTCAGACGCTGAGTGCCGCCCATGCCCGGCAGCACGCCAAGGTTGATTTCCGGCTGGCCGAACTTCGCGTTATCGGCAGCCAGGATGAAGTCGCACATCATCGCCAGCTCACAGCCGCCGCCCAGGGCGAAACCGGATACCGCAGCAATGATCGGCTTGCGCCGGTTGGCAATGCGGTCGGCATCGCTGAACAAGTCATCGACGTAGATCTGCGGGTATTGCAGGTCGGCCATCTCCTTGATGTCGGCACCCGCGGCAAAGGCCTTGGCCGAACCCGTGAGCACCACACAGCCGATGTTCGGGTCGCGCTCTAGCTGGTCCAGCGCCTGGTTTATCTCGCCAACGATCTGCGCGTTCAGCGCGTTCAACGCCTGTGGGCGGTTGAGGGTGATCAGGCCGACCTTGCCGTGGATGTCCAACAGGATGGTTTCGAATGCCATGCAGTCTGCTCCTTCAAAGATTGCGCGCAATGACCATGCGCTGAATGTCGCTGGTGCCTTCGTAGATCTGGCAAACCCGAACGTCGCGGTAGATCCGCTCCAGCGGGAAGTCACTCAGATAGCCATAACCGCCCAGGGTCTGCAAGGCATCCGAACAGACCTTTTCGGCCATTTCCGAGGCAAACAGCTTGGCCATCGACGCTTCCACCAGCGCCGGGCGCCCGGCGTCACGCAGCGCGGCGGCGTGCAGCACCATCTGCCGGGCCACGGCAATTTTCGTCGCCATGTCGGCCAGGCGGAAGGCCACGGCCTGGTGCTCGATCAGCGCCTTGCCAAAGCTTTGCCGCTCATTGGCATAGTCACGCGCCACTTCGAACGCCGCACGGGCCATGCCCACGGCCTGCGAAGCGATACCGATGCGCCCGCCTTCAAGGTTGGCCAGGGCAATCTTGTAACCCTCGCCTTCCGCGCCCAGGCGGTTGGCCACCGGCACACGCACGTTGTCGAAAACAATCTGGCAGGTGTCGGAAGCATGCTGGCCGAGCTTGTCCTCGACCCGCGCTACCTGGTAACCCGGCGAATCCGTGGGCACGATGAAGGCGCTGATCCCGCGCTTGCCGGCCTCTGGGTCAGTCACGGCAAACACGATCACCACGCCGGCGTTCTGCCCGGAGGTGATGAACTGCTTGCTGCCATTGAGCACGTAGTGGTCGCCATCAAGCTTTGCACGGGTTTTCAGGCTGCTGGCATCGGAGCCCGCCTGCGGTTCGGTGAGGGCAAAGGCACCCAGCATCGCGCCGGTTGCCAGGGGGGTGAGGAACAGCGCCTTCTGCTGCTCGCTGCCAAAACGCAGGATCGGTACACAACCTACCGAGTTGTGCACGCTCATGATCGTCGAGCAGGCGCCATCACCAGCGGCGATTTCTTCCAGGGCCATGGCATAGGCCACGTAACCGGTGTCGCTGCCGCCCCACTGTTCCGGGACCAGCATGCCGAACAGGCCCAGTTCGGCCATCTCCGCGATGGCCTCCTTGGGGAAACGATGCTCTTTGTCCCACTGCTCGGCAAAGGGTTTCAGGCGTTCCTGGGCAAAGGTGCGTACCGCATCGGCGATCTGTTGTTGCTCGTCAGTTACCAGCATGGTTCACCTCAGTACAGGCATTCGACGGCCATGGCCGTGGCCTCGCCGCCGCCAATGCAGATGGCGGCCACGCCGCGGCGCAGGTTGTTCTGGCGCAGGGCCGACAGCAGGGTCACCAGGATGCGTGCGCCAGAAGCGCCGATCGGGTGCCCCAGGGCGCAGGCGCCGCCGTGGATGTTGACCTTTTCGTGTGGCAGGTCGAAATGTTTCATGGCGGCCAGGGTAACCACGGCGAACGCCTCGTTGATCTCGAACAGGTCGACTTCGGCCAGGTTCCAGCCGGTGCGTTTCAGCAGCTTGTCGATGGCACCTATCGGCGCGGTCGGGAACAACGCCGGGGTGTCGGCGAAGGCCGCGTGGCCATGGATGACTGCAAGTGGCTTGAGGCCGCGCTTGTCGGCTTCGGAGCGGCGCATCAGCACCAGCGCCGCAGCACCGTCGGAAATCGAGCTGGCGTTGGCTGCAGTCACGGTACCGCCTTCACGGAAGGCAGGCTTGAGCTGCGGGATCTTGTCCAGGCGCGCCTTGGGCGGCTGCTCGTCGTCCTTGATCACGCGCTTTTCCTTGCCCTCGGTCACTTCCACCGGCACGATCTCGGCGGCAAAGCGGCCGCTCTTGATCGCGTCCTGGGCACGGGTGAGCGAAGCGATGGCGAACTGGTCCTGGGCTTCGCGGCTGAAGGCGTTGGCCTGGGCGCAATCTTCGGCAAAGGTACCCATGAGCCGGCCTTTGTCGTAGGCGTCTTCCAGGCCGTCCATGAACATGTGGTCGATGATCCTGCCGTGGCCCATGCGGTAACCGCCACGGGCTTTGTCCAGCAGGTACGGGGCGTTGGTCATGCTTTCCATGCCACCCGCCACTACCACTTCTGCGCTGCCGGCCAGCAGCAGGTCATGGGCCATGATTGCGGCCTGCATGCCCGAGCCGCACATCTTGTTCAGGGTGGTGCAGGTGGTGTGCTCGTCCAGCCCGGCACCCAGTGCCGCCTGGCGTGCTGGCGCCTGGCCCAGCCCGGCCGGCAGTACACAGCCGAACAGCACCTGCTCGACACTGGCGGCATCGATGCCGGCACGCTCTACGGCACCACGAATGGCCGCGCTGCCCAGTTGCGGCGCAGTCAGGCTCTTGAGGTCGCCCTGCAGGCCGCCCATGGGCGTGCGCACGGCGCTGACGATAACGATCGGATCATTGGCGAGGGTCATGTTCGCTCTCCTTACTTGGCAGCCATGCGCAGCGCACCGTCGAGGCGGATCACCTCGCCGTTGAGCATGCTGTTCTCGATGATGTGACGGGCCAGCGCGGCGTATTCCTGCGGGCGGCCCAGGCGCGGCGGGAACGGTACCCCGGCAGCCAGCGAAGCACGCACTTCTTCCGTCATGCCGGCCATCATCGGCGTTTCGAAGATGCCCGGGGCGATGGTCATCACACGGATGCCGAAGCGCGCCAGTTCACGGGCCACAGGCAGGGTCAGGCTGGCGATGGCGCCTTTGGAGGCAGCGTAGGCAGCCTGGCCGATCTGGCCGTCGTAGGCGGCGATGGAGGCGGTGTTGATGATCACACCGCGCTCCCCCCCGTCATCGGCTGCTCCTTCGGCCATGGCCGCCGCCGCCAGGCGCAGCAGGTTGAAGCTGCCGACCAGGTTGACATTGATGACCTTGGCGAAGCTGGCCAGACCGTGCGGCCCCTGCTTGCCCAGCACCTTTTCGGCACCGACGATACCCGCGCAGTTGACCAGCCCGTGCAGGCTCCCAAAGGCGCTGACGGCCGCATCGACTGCCGCCTGGGCGGCCTGCTCGTCGCTGATGTCGGCCACCGCGAAGCGAGCGTTGTCGCCCAGCTCGCGGGCCTTGGCCTCGACGGCCTGGGCATTGAGGTCGACCAGCATGACCTTGGCGCCGGCCTCGACCAGCATCTGCGCAGTGGCAGCACCCAGCCCGGAGGCGGCGCCGCTGACGATGAAGTGTTTATTGGCTATCTGCATGATCGGTTTCCTTTCAGGCGCTGGCAGGGGTGGCCTGTTGCGCGTTTTGTTTGGCGACTTCCTGGTTACGCAGGATGAAGCGTTGCAGCTTGCCGCTCGGGGTCTTGGGCAGCTCGCTGACGAATTCGATTTCGCGGGGGTAGGCGTGGGCATACAAACGCTGGCGCACGTGCTGACGCAGTGCATCCTCAAGCTCGATGCTGGCCTGTACGCCACTGGAGAGCACCACGAACGCCTTGATCAGTTCGGTGCGTTCAGGGTCCGGTTTGCCGATCACCGCTGCCTCTACGACCGCAGGGTGCTCGATCAAGGCGCTTTCCACGTCGAATGGGCCTACCCGGTACCCGGAGGTGGTGATCACATCGTCGCTGCGGCCGACGAAACTGATGCTGCCGTCCGCGTTCAGCTCCACGGTATCGCCGCTGAGGTAGTACTTGCCAACGAACGCCTTGGTCGGCAGGCCGTGGTAACCACCGAACCAGCATAGCGGCGATTGCTCGCGGTCGACGGCAAGGATGCCCGGCTGGCCGGCCGGCAATTCCCTGCCCTGCTCGTCCAGCACGACGATGCGATGGCCGGGGATGGCGAAGCCGGCCGACCCCAGGTGCACGGGGTGTGCAAGGCCGTGGTGGTTGCACAGCACCATGCCCAGTTCGGTCTGGCCGTAGTGGTCGTGGATGGTCACGCCCAGTTCATCGGCGAACCAGCGGATCACTTCCGGGTTCAGCGGCTCGCCGGCACTGCTGACCACGCGCAGGCGCCCTTTGATGGGTGACGAGAATTCGCTGCCGGCAGCGATCAACAAACGGTACGCTGTGGGCGAGCCGGCCAGGTTGGTGATGCCCAGTTTGTCGATTACCCGGGCGCAGCTTTCAACGCTGAACGGGCCATCGTAGAAGGTGGTAGCGTGGCCCAGCGACAACGGGCCGGTGACCGCGTAATACAGCCCATAGGCCCAACCCGGGTCGGCCAGGTTCCAGAAGTTGTCCTCAGGGCGCAGGTCGATGGCATCGCGCATGTAGCCCTGGAACGCGACAATCGCCCGCAACGGCACTTCCAGCGGCTTGGCTGGGCCGGTGGTGCCTGAAGTGAACATCAGCAGGAACGGGTCGTTGCCGCTACGCATGACCGGGTCGCACTCAGGCTCGGCGGCAGCGAGCAACTGCCCGAAGTCCGGCTCTCCTGCTAAAGCGCCGACGGTGATGCAAGCGGGGCAGTCGTCTACCTCATCGAGCTTGCCCCGATTGCCCCGGTCGGTGACCACCACCTTGGCATGGGATTGGGTCAGGCGATGCTCGATGGCCTTGGGGCCAAAAGCGGTGAACAGCGGCTGATAGACCGCCCCCAGCCGCCAGGTGGCAAGAATGGTCACCAGCAGTTCCGGTGTGCGCGGCAAAAGGCCTGCAACCCGGTCCCCCGGGCCCACGCCCTGCGCGCGCAAGACATTGGCAAAGCGCGCCGCCATGCCTTGCAGCTGATCGAAGCTGTAACGTTTGCCGTTACCCTCACGATCCTCCCAGATCAGCGCCGTCCTGTCCCCGCCTGCATGGCGATCGCAACATTCGACACAGGCATTGAGCGCCGTCAGGTTACCCTTCAACGCCGTGCTGGCAGCATCGGCATGGGCAAACGAACGGACGGCTTCGGCGTAATCGCGCATCGTCAGACTCCTGGTTTCTTATTGTTGGAATCGCACCAAAGGTCTGATGATGGTCACGCCAAGGCAGCGCTCGGACAATGGCCAAAGCTGTCAATCTGGATGAGCGGTTTGGCCGCTAGTGTGTGCCCTCGTCGCCCAGGGCATCACGGGTCAACAGCAGGCACAGTTCATGCTCGGCAGCTTCCCGTTCTGATTTGAGCGCATCCCATTGGTTGACATACACCTCGGTGGTCAGCGTTTCGGCTTGCGCTTCAAGGGCTTCGCCGCGGCCATCGAAGTCGCTACTGATAGCCGCGAACGGCTTCGGGTGTCGCTTGCGCAGGTAGCCGGTCCAGAATCCCTGACGCGCCAGGCTCTGCGCCAATGCCTCGGGGGTTTGCGCAGCGAGCACCGCTTGCAAGGCCTCCTGCTCGCGTTGCAGCGTGATATCAGCCAGCGAGTTGAATGTCATCGTCCGTGGCTGGCAAGGCAGGTCGAGGGCCTGGGCAAGCTGGATACGGTAGCCAAGCACGATCTCAAGGTCGTCCACTTCGCCCTCGGCCAGGCGCCGCCGGTCAACGGCGCGGAAGGCAAAGCGGTCCAGCGCCTCCAGGCGGAACAGGCGCCGCCCCAGCTCCAGCAACTGCGCGCCAGACTCGGCCATGGCACTGCCCTGGCCGGCCTGGTGCGCCAGCACCTGGATCTGCAAGCGGCTGAACCGCTCTGCCGAGCTGTCGACACAGCCCAAAGGCTCACCCGCCGTTTCAAAGATCCGCTCCCGCAGCACGGCATCCTGGCTGATTGCATCGAGCAAACCCCAGACCTGACCACTCACATAATCCCTGGCTTTGCGGTAATCGCTGCCATCGGTCAATGCTTGCAACAGTTCGAACAGCCCGTTACTGCCTTGCTCGCGATGCACCCGCTGCCAAAGCGCAACGCGCGCCTGACGCTCTGCCTCGGGCTGGTTGCCCAGCCAGCGGCCCATGAGGTCTTCGCCTGCCGCGGGTAGCCGCGCAGCCGCACCATGACGATCCATCCCCCACAGGCGCTCCTGCTCGGCGGGGCTGATCCGGTTGCGGGCCAGGTTCAGCCTGGCGCGGAAACTCCAGGGCATGCGTACCAACGCATCCGGAAAGGCCTCGATCTGATTGTTGCTGAGGTCGGCGAAAGCCAGCATGCTGCATTGTTCGAGCCCATCGGGTACCGCACGCAACTGACAGTGGCCCAGGCGCAGGGTCTGCAACTGCGACGGCTCCTCGAAACGCAGGCTGATCGAACGCAACGGATTATGGCTCAGGTCCAGCGTATCAAGGTGCCACAGCGACGACAGCACGGTCTGGCTGTGCGAGTTCATGCGAATACTGTTGGCCATCATCCGCAGCGAACGCAGTTGGCGAAGGTGCGCGAGCCCCGAGGGAATGGCCGACAGGCGATTATTGGTAAGCACCAACGTATGCACACGGTCGAAACAACGCAAGAAATTAGCCGGCACCTCCTGCAACCCCATCCCGGCCAACATCAATTCGCCAACGTGGCTCATGTCAACTTCAGCGGGCAACGAGGGCAAGTGACTGATGCGCCAGCCACTGAGGTTGAGGCGCATGGTGCCGACTCGGCTGGCAGAACTGAACTCTATCTCGCCGTCCAGCCGCCATGCCCGCCGCAGTTGCTGGGCAAAATGCTGCTGTTGGTTACGCAAAGCGCCATCGGAGGCGCCTGCTGCCCAATGATTGAGCGCACGATCCAGTTGTGAGTAATTGCGCTCGTGCTCGAGCAGCAGATCGAACGGCGATCCCGGTTCTTGCAAAAGGCCTTGGAAAAGGCTTTCGACCTGCGCCTCGCTGAACCCTGGGTACAACACGCGGATACGGTCACGTAGCGTTGTGGCCGACGTCTCTCTGCTGGGTACACGCCCCCCCAGTTCGTAGCCCACACGGCCATCTGGCAGGCGTGAGCCGGGGTTGAACCACGGCGCTTCATCACGCCAACCCGCCAGGCTCAGTAGCTCCCTGCGCGCCCCAGGCAAACCCTCCGCCAGTCGCTCGCGCAACTGCTCTGCCGCCCGCTCCTGTGTCAGCCCCAGCGCCGTGCGTTCGGTGGGGCTGAGCAACGCCAGCAGGGCATCGAAGAGGCTGGCCGGTTCTGCGACCTCCACGTCAAGTTCCAGCCCGTGCAAGTCATACAGGCTGAAACCACCGTCCCGATAGACCAGCACGGTGCGTGAAGCAGCGGCGCCCTGCGGATCCAGTTGCGCCAGCAAGCGGCCGCTTTCGGTGCCTTTGCGTAGCTCGAGTTTGAGCCTGCGGGGCCACCTGGGCAGCCTTCTCAGCAAAGCGAATACCAGCTCGCCGGTTTCGTCGGTGTATGCGCCCGGCAGGTATAAACCCTCGAGCGCACGATTGACCCGGGCCAGCCGCAACAGCGAGCGCGCCCGGGAGGCCAGGGCCAGCGGAACGCGCTGTTCCTGCAAGGCGACAGTACGTGCTACAGGGTTCAGCTCAAGCAAGGCTTCCTCGGCATAGGCATCAGGCAGGCCAGGGAAATCACGCTTGAGCAGCGTTACCAGTTCATCATCCGACAGCACAGGTGATGCCAGGTGCTCAAGCAATGGCCCCCGCCACGTGCGCGGGTCTTCGCGCAATGCGTCGGCAACCTGCGCAGCGCTCAACCCCTGCAACTGCGGCTGCTGCTTGCACCACTCAAGCACGTCGTCTTCCACCGTTGCCGTTGGCGACTGCTGCAAACGCTCGAACATGAGGGTGAGCCGTGCGTCGGCTTCAAAACGGCGGAGGGTATCGCGCAGATTGACCGGCAATGGTCGACTTTCCACCAACAGCCCGCGCAGTTCGTCCTGGTCGACACCCGCCACCCGAAGCATCTGTTCGACCTGCGGTGCCTGCAAGGGCGGATGGCTTGGCCACAGCCGGTCGAGCATCAGTGTGCTGTCATCCCACTCCAGCGGGCGCTCCAGGCGAAGGCGCCAGCAGCGCTCGCCATTGCTGACCAGCTCCGGCTCGAAGCCATTGCTACGCAGTGGATGGCGCAGTAGCCATGGCCCATGTTGCTCCGGCCGGTGCACTTCATAGTAGCGCGACTCGATGCGCAGGAAGCGCCGTGTACCCTCGCCGTACAGGCCATTGTCCTGCATCGACGCCTGACCCGGGTCAACCTCGTAACGGCTCAAGTCATGGGCCCACAAGCGCTGATCTCCTTCAACGCTCACCGGCTCCAGTTCATCGACGAAGGCGCTGCGTGAAAAACCCCGCGCTATCAACCCTGCCCCGGCTGCGGTCGTGGCAGTAACAGCGACGATTTCGGCAACGCCTAGCAGATGCTCGACAGCCTCATGCTGGTGCCCCTGCGCCCAGTCGGCGATGCCGTCGTACGCCTGCTCGCAGACGTGCACTGCCAACTGCGCCAGTAGCAGTTCGCCCAGCCCCGGCACGAACAGGCCAGCGATACCCAGGGCATTCATGCCGATACTCTCCCAGCGGGCAAGCCGCGCTTTGGCCTCGGTCTTGTCGGCTTCAACGGTGGGCACCAGCAGCATGCCTGCATCCGCACGCAGGCGTTGTACATGGGCCTCGGCCAGCGCCATGAATGCACTGCCGATCACCGTCCGGCCTTCCAGTTCAAGGTCGGGTTCACTGTCACTCAGGCGCTTGTCCAGCTTGTTCAGGAACGCTGTACGGTCGCTCAACTGCACCAGTTCCCCGATTCTGCGGTGCACCGCAGGGGTCTTGAGGTCGCTGGCCAAGTGCTCGTTGAGACTGGGCCGGTCGGTGAAATGACGCAATGGATGCTTGAACGCAGCAGGCAAGTACAACACCATGCCAGCATCCTCGCCTTCGGTGTGACGCAACTGGATCAACAATCCGTCCAGTGCATCGTGCCCCAGCACGCTGAGCGTGCCGACATAGGCACTGGCCGGTTGCAACGCAGCGTCCTTGCCGAACACCGCACGTACCGCACCCAGTACACCATCGGGAATCTCACCCTTTAGCGCCGCCAGTTCCAAGGCAAGGTCGAAACCTGTGCGCTTGTGATCGCTCAGTGCAGCGCGAACACCCTCGGTTACCGTCTTGCCCAGCAAGGTCTGGTACTGTCCCCCCGCATCCAGCTCCCGACAGCGTCTGCTGAACGCATTCACATCTGCCGTCAGTAACGTGCCCTCACCCTTGGGCACCAGCCCACTGCCGTCATAAAAGGGGTCTCCCGCAGGGAAGTTCTGCATCAACCTGAGTAACGCCGGGCTGCGCACATGGCTGATTTCATCCTCAGGCAGTCCGATACCAGGCTGTACCGCAAAGCGGCGGCGAACTTCCAGCCATTCAAGCTGCTCAAGGCCAATGTTGGCAGCCTCTGCACTCAGCAGGCCGGTGAACGCCTGGCGCGCGAACGCTTGGGGTGATGGCAACACACCGAGGGCGCTGAGCAGTTTTTCATGGCTGGCCCGGTGCGCCGCATAGCAGTCTCGCAGCGTGTTGATCTGGCCTTGCGAGGCCTGCTTGAGCCATTGAGGCAGACGGGACGCCACGAACCGGTCCGTGGCGTTGTCGAGGGTGGTGGTGACGGCTTGCGGCATGATTGCACCTGTGCTGACGGGGAAGCCCCTACAGTGGGCAAGGGGCGCCCGGCATGGCACAGGGAATTTCGCCAGATGACCGGTCAGCTTCTACCGCGCTCCAGCCCATAGAGAAACTGCCGGGTGAGTTCGTGCATCAGCAATTCCAGTTCCGCTGCCTGCTGCCCGGCCAACTCACCTCGCTGCCTGCGCAGTTCATCGTCCGGCAACGGTGGCACCTGCCCCTCCAGTTGCCCGAGGCGCTGGGTGTAGGTTTGCTCGATGGCGGTAAAGGCAGCGCCCTGGCGGTTGCGCAGAAAGCGCTGCCAGAACCGGCGCTGGCTCAAATCGTGCGCAAGTGCTTGGGGCGTCTCGGCAGCACGCACGGCTGCCAACGCAGCCTCAACCTGTGCCGGGCTCACTTCAGCGGCGGTGCCGTGCAACATTGAAACAGGCTGGCCTGGCAAGCTCAGGCGCTGGCGCAATTGTACCCGGTAGAACAGCGTGACAGCGTCGCGGTCCACGCGCTCGCGCGCTTCTACCCGCCCCCTGATTTCATTCAGGGCAAACCGTTCCAGGCGCTGCAAGCGAAACAGCCCACGCCCCAACGCCAGCAGTTCGGTACCCTGCATGGCTCCCGGTTCAAGCTGGTCGGCCTGCGCTGTCGCAAGCCTGACCTGCAGGTCACTGAAGCGGGCCGCGACACTGTTCTCGCAGGCCACCGGCTGGTCGGCCAGGGCAAACACGTCCTCGCGCAGCCCGGCATCCCTCTCGATCGCCGAGAGCAGCCCGCTGACCCGCCCTGCCAGCACAGCGTGGGCCTCGGTAAAATCACTGGTATGTTCGAGCAGGCCCAGCAAACGTATAAACCCTGCACTGCCTGGCATCGACTGCAACGCGTCCCAGCGTTGCGCATCCACGTCGCTGGCGTCAGCCGCAACCCACAAGTTGCGCGTGCGCTGCACATCGACCACGTGCAATGCCTCGGGCAGGTGAAGATGTTCCTGCACCGGGTCCAGTGCGAACAGGCGCATCACTTCCATTCTCGGAAAAGGGTTACCGTCTACCAGAAATACCCGGCGATAGGCATGAGGCATCTGCAGAATATCCGGCGGCACGACAGACAGCTGGTTCCCACGCAGATCAGCCCGCTGCAGCAAGCCGCACAGCTCGATGTTGCTTGGCCAGGCTACTAGGCCGCAGTGACGCAAGTTCAGCTCAGACAAGCGCGGTAGCTGGTTGAAGCGCATCTGCAGTGCGCCTATCGGGTTGTGGCTCAGGTCCAGGTGGCTGAGCTCAGGCAGGCTGGCCAGTGCTGCCACAGCCCGGCTGTCCATACGAATGCGGTTGTAACCCAGCCTGAGGCTGCGCAAGCCGACCAGATAGCCGATGCCGGCAGGCAACTGCAGCAACTGGTTGTTGGCCAGGTTCAGTTCACGCAGCGCCTGGAAACCCTGCAGGAACTCCGGCGGTACGACACTGAGTGGCGTGTCGTTGATGACCAGTTCGGTGATCTGGGGGAACGCCACCTGCCCCGGCAATTGCGGCAGCGTTCGTACCGACAGGTTGTTCACGCTGAGGCGCTGCCCCTGGCCACTGCGTGAGGGGTCACCCTGCCTGCGCCAGGCCCGTTGCACGGTTTCGGAAAACCGCTGGCGTACCGCCTGCCGGCTTTCCTGAAGGTCGGCACTCACCCACCGGTTCAGGTGCTGCTCAAGCTGATCGTAATCGTCCTCACGCTCCAACAGGCGTGAGTAGGCAGGGCCTGCTTCAGCCAGCAACTGCTCGAGTTCCTGGTCAAGCTCCGCATCCGCCAGGCCAGGGTACAGTGCCCGCAGCCGATCGCGCAGCACCTGACGTGCATCACGCACACCTTGCCCTCGCCCACTGAGCGGGTAGCCTACCCGGCCATCCGGCAGGCGCCTGCCCGGGTTGAACCAGGCAGGTTCCTCGCGCCAGCCCAGCAAGCGTATTCGCTGCGCAGTCGTATCGGGCAACAAGGTGTGCAGCATTTCGCGCAACCGCGCAGCAGGCTGGTCATCACCCAGGGAAAGCGCTTTGCGTTGCTCGGCCGACAGCAATGCCGTGATTACCTCGAACAGTCCGGTGGGCGCCTCGCCTTCAAGCCCAAGCGCCAGGCCCTGGCTGTCATACACGCGGAATTGCCCCTGTTGGCGGACCAGCACCGTGGTGGCTGCCGCTTCACCCTGAGTGTCGAGCAGCGCCAGGCGGCGCCCGAATGGTGAGCCTTCGTGCAAAGCGAGGTTGACGCCCTTGGGCCAGTTCGGCAACTGCCCAAGCAAGGCAAGTACCAATGCAGCGCTGTCATCGCCACAGCTGCTGGCCGAATAGAGCCCTTCAACGCTGCGGTTCAACCTGGCCGATTGCGACAATGAGCGAGCCTTGCCCGCGACACTCAAGGGCAATTTGGCTTCGGCAAGCGCCAGCGTACGCTGCAGCCCCGTCACTTGCGTCAGCAGCGACTCGGCATACGCTTGCGGCAAACCAGGAAAATCACGGCGCAACAGTGTCAGCAGTGGGTCATTGTTGGCTGCCGCACGCGTAAGGTGCTCGAGCAAGGGTTCACGCAACCCCGGCTCGGCCGCAAGAAGGGCCGACGCGACATGGTTTTCCTCCACGCCCCTGATGCCGACCTGCTGCATGCACCATTCCTGGATTTCCGTGTCATGTGCGGTAGCCGCGTCATACTGGATAGCGCGAAAGAAGCGCTCGATGCGTGCATCCGCGCCCAGCCGCTGCAGCGTGTCGCGCAGGTTCACCGGCAACTCGCGGTTCTCCACCAGCAGGCCACGCAGTTCATCCTGGTCCATGCCTGCCGCGTTCAATACCTGGCGTGCCTGACGCACATCGAACCCAGCCTGCTGTGGCCACAGGCTGTCAAGCATCCTCGCCTCGTCCTGCCACTCCAGCGGACGCGCCTGGCGAAGGCGCCAACCGTGCTCACCGATGCGGTCGACGGCAGGCCCATAAGCCCGCGCCCGCTGCCGGTGCAGCAGGCGCCAGGGCCCGTTCACCACAGGGCGATGTACCTGATAGTAATGGCCGTGCAGCCGCAACCAGGGCCGAGGCTGGGCACTGGCACCGGTGAACATGGAGCCATCGGCGTCCGGAAGGCCGGTGTAAGGGCCAAGGTCGTTGGACCACAACCGCTTTCGGCCTTCCACATCAACCGGGTCCAGCCCTTCGACGAAGCGGCTGCGGGTGAATGCCGAGGCCATCACACTGGCGCCGCCAGCCACCGCTGCGTTCACCGCCAGTACCTCGGCAACCCCCAGCATGTGCTCCAGTGCCTCGTGCTGATGCCCCTGGTGCCAGTCGGACAAGCCCTCGTAGACCTCCCGGGTGACCTGGACCACAAACTGCCCGAGCAACAGTTCACCGACCACCGGTATGAACAGCCCTGCCAGGCTGGCCAGGGTCATCCCGGCAGAACGCCATTGCTGCAAACGTTGCCCGGCGGCATGTTCGTCTGCGTCGGCCGTACACACCAGCAGCAAGCGCGCATCATCCTTGGCCCGCTGCACCTGCTGGCCCACCAGCGCAGCGAAAATATCACCCTCTGCCTCGACCTGTTCAAGGCCCAGGTCAGGCTGATCATCTTTGAGCCGTTGGCCCAAGGTGTCGAGGAAGGTGCTACGTTCGCCGATAGCGATCAGCTGGCTGAAATACTCCCGATAATCATCGCCCCTGAGCGCATGGACAAGCTGATCGCCCAAGGCGCCCCATGTGGGATAGCAGCGCAAGGCCATGGACGGCGCGCTCGGCAGATACAGCACCGCACCACGGTCGGCACCGCTGTTGTCACGCAACTGCACGACCATGGCGTCGGCAACGACGCAGCCCAGTACCTTCAGCGTCCTCGCGGTACTGCGCAATCCCGCTTCCTGCAACACAGGATTACCGTCCGCAATTTCGCGCAGGGCAATCTGTTCGAATGCCTGCAAGTGCCCTTGCAGGTTGGCGATCTCGATCGCCAGCTTCAGGCCTGCACGCTTGTCTTCGGCCAGCCATGCACAGGTTGTCGGGTTGAACACCCGACCTAGCAAAGCCTGGTAGCGCGCCCCCAGGTCGAGCGCTCGGCAATCGGCCACCAGCGTAGCGGCATCGCCCGACAACACACGGTAATCACCGGGTTGCACAAGCCCGGTTCCTTCGTAGAACGACACGCCTTCGGCAAAGTTCTGCATCAGGCGCAAGGTGCCATGCTGGCGCTTGTATGCAGGTTGATAGAGCGGCCACAGTGCGCCGGGAACGCGCTCGAAGCTCGGCGTGACCTCCAGCCATTGCAACGGCTCAGGGTCTGTTCCGTGGGGCAGGCGCCCGGCGAGCAGGGTGGCAAGCTCCTGCCGGGCAAAGCGCTGCAGCGGTACCAGCTCCCGCATGGCATTGCGCACCCGATCCTGGCTTGCGGCGTGAGCCTTGAACAGGCTACGCAGGGTGCGAATCTGGGCAGGCGATGCCTGACGCAACCAGGTGGGCAGAATATGGCCAATGAATTCGTCGGTTATTGCGTTACTGCGCTCGGGTGGGTTCGGTCGGGGCATGGGGCCAGGCTCCAGTCAGCTCAAAGTGCCTCACCCTGAGCCGTCGGCTGCCCCACGTGCACCCGGAAGTGCCACCGCTCAGGCAGGGCTGTCCCCTTGCAATATCAACGTGCGGTAATGGCCGGGGTTGCAGCCGAACCACTTGCGAAAGGCCTTGTAGAACGAACTGTTGTCGGCGAACCCCAGCCGCTCGGCGACCTCTGCCAGGCCCAGCCCCGTGTCGGCCAGCCAACTGATCGCCAATTCGCGGCGCACGCTGTCCTTGAGCCCCTGGTAGGTCTGCCCCTCTTCTGCCAGGCGCCTGCGCAGTGTCGAGGCCGACATGCACAGCGCCAGCGCCAGACGCTCGGCGTCTGGCCAGGCCGCCGGATCGCACAGGCGCAAGTCGTGCCGGATACGCCGCGCCAGGCTATCCGGATCACGGTACTTGACCAGGATGTTGCCAGGCGCCTCCGCCAGAAAGCGTTGCAGGTCTTGCGTTGTGCGCCTTGGGGTCAGGGACAGGCAATCTGCAGCGATGATCATGCGCGTGCGCGGCCGGCCAAATTGCAGGTTTTCAGAAAACATCACCCGGTAATCGTCACAGAATGGCGGCTCGGCACAACGCAGGTCGATGGCCAGGATCGGAATGCGCCGCCCGGCCAGCCAGCAGGCGACGCCGTGCACGATCATCCAGAAGGTGAAGTAGGTGAAGGCGCGGCGCGGTTCGTCACGCGGCTCGTTGATGACGATTTCGGCCAGGCCTTCCTGGCGCACCAGGCTCGGTTGCAAGTCTTCGAGCATCAGCGACAGGAACGACAATGCGGTGTCCAGCCCCGCGCCCACGTTGGGTTGGCCCATGCTCGCCCGGCACATGAAGGCCAGGCTGCCGCTGCGCAGGCCACGCGGGTCCATGGCGAAGAACTCGTCGTTGCAGCGCCGCGCCAGCAAACGCCACAGCCGGGCATAGGACTCGGCGCTGACCCGTGCCGCAGGCAGGTGCAATTGCCCCACGTCGATGCCGGCCCGCGCCAGCAACCCGGCATCCGGCTCGCCAGCAGGGCAGCTTTGCAGCAGGGCTTCACGCACCAACTGCATGGAAATGGTGTCTTTTTCGCTCATCGACGGTCCCGTCGGCTCAGTGCTGGCCATCTTAGGTCGTCCTGCCTGAAACAGCCATCACAGCCCCGCAGCCAGGCCGAGGAATGCCTGAATCAGGCGCAGCTCGCGGCGGCGCTCCAGGCAGCCGATCAGGTGCTGGTTGACCAGCCCTTCACCGGACAATGGCCGCGCCACCACCCGCGGATCGTTGGCCACCTCGGTGGATGAAACCACGCCAATGCCCAGTTCCGACGCCACCGCTTCAGTCACCGCTTCGCGGCTGTCCAGCTCCAGCAGTACGCGCGGTTGCACGCCGGCCTTGCCGCAGGCCTTGTCAAACGTGCGCCGGGTGGTAGAGCTAGGCTCGCGCAATACCATGATCTGCTGATGCAGTTCGGCCAGCGGCAGGTCACCCTCGCCGCTGGCCCAAGGGTGCCCGGCCGGCAGCAAGGCACACAGGCGCGACTCGCAAAGGCGCTGCAGATAAAGGCCCTTGCGCGGCTCGATTTCGGTCAGCACGGCCACGTCGGCATGCTCGCTTAGCAACGCGGCCAAGGTTTCCTGGGCATTGCCCAAACGCAAATTGACGGTGATGCCCGGGTAGCGCTCGCGCAGCAACGCCAGCATGGGCATGACCCGGTGCGGGCCATCGGCCGCTACCTCCAGGCGCCCGGTCAGCAATTGGCGGTTGGCTTCGAGCATGGCCTGCGCTTCTTCGGCCAGCCCGAACATGGCGCGGGTGATGGCTGCCAGGCGGATGCCCTCTTCGGTCAACTCGACGCGCCGTGCGGTGCGCCGAAGCAAGGTGATCTGGTAGTGCTCCTCCAGTGCCTTGACATGCCCGGTCACCGCCGGCTGGCTGATGAACAGGCGCTCGGCAGCACGGGTAAAGCTGCCTTCACGGGCGACAGCATCGAAGGCGCGTAGCTGGAACAGGTTCATATCTATCGGTCTTACTTATAGCTGAGATAACAACAAACAATTTGATTGATGGCAGCGCAAATTGCAACCTAGGCCCCGTAGTTTCACGCCACCGCTTGTGAGGAAAAACGGAATGAGCAACGCCCCTATCCTGCTGACGCCCGGTCCCCTGACCACATCAATCCGCACCCGCCAAGCCATGCTGGTGGACTGGGGCTCCTGGGACCGAGACTTCAACCAACTGACCGCCAGCGTCTGCGAGCAACTGCTGGCGATCATCGACGGCAGCGCCAGCCACCACTGCGTGCCCCTGCAAGGCAGCGGCACCTTCGCCGTGGAAGCGGCCATCGGCACCCTGGTGCCCCGCGATGGCAAGGTGCTGGTGCTGATCAATGGCGCTTATGGCCAGCGCCTGGCGAAGATCTGCAAAGTGCTGGGCCGCACCTACAGCACCTTCGAAACCGCCGAAGACCAGCCGACCACCGCCGCCGATGTCGACCGCCTGCTGGCCGCCGACCCCGCCGTCACCCACGTGGCATTGATCCACTGCGAAACCAGCACCGGCATCCTCAACCCGCTGCCCGAAATCGCCCAGGTGATCAAACGCCACGGCAAGCGCCTGATCATCGATGCCATGAGCTCGTTCGGCGCGCTGCCGATCGATGCCCGCGAAATCCCCTTCGAAGCGTTGATCGCCGCCTCTGGCAAGTGCCTGGAAGGCGTGCCCGGCATGGGCTTCGTCTTCGCCGAAAAAGCCGCCCTGGCCGCCGCCGAAGGCAATGCCCACTCGCTGGCCATGGACCTGCACGACCAGCACACCTACATGGCCAAGACCGGCCAGTGGCGCTTCACCCCGCCTACCCACGTGGTCGCGGCCCTGCACGAAGCACTGCAGCAATACAATGAGGAAGGCGGCCTGCCAGCCCGCCACCAGCGCTACGCCGACAACTGCAAGACCCTGCTCGACGGCATGGCCGCCATCGGCCTGCGCAGCTTCCTGCCCGCCGACATCCAGGCGCCGATCATCGTCACCTTCCACGCACCGAACGATGCCCGCTACCAGTTCAAGGACTTCTACGAGCGGGTCAAGGCCAAGGGTTTCATCCTCTACCCGGGCAAGCTGACCCAGGTCGAAACCTTCCGTGTCGGCTGCATCGGCGTGGTCGGGCCGGACGGCATGCAAGCCGCCGTGAATGCCGTGGCCGATGTGCTGCGGGAAATGGAAGTGCTGGACATCTGACCCTCTGCCCACCCGAATTCAGGAATTAGCGCACATGAACTACAGCAACCCAACCCAGCTGCAAGCCGCCATCCTCGACTGGGCTGGCACCGTGGTCGATTTCGGCTCCTTCGCCCCCACCCAGATCTTTGTCGAAGCCTTCGCCGAGTTCGACGTGCAGGTGTCCATCGAAGAAGCCCGAGGCCCGATGGGCATGGGCAAGTGGGACCACATCCGCACCCTGTGCGATGTGCCGGAAATTGCCGAGCGCTACCGCAAGGTGTTCGGCCGCACCCCCACCGACGATGACGTCACCGCCATCTACAACCGCTTCATGCCGCTGCAAATCGAGAAAATCGCCGTGCACTCGGCGCTGATCCCCGGCGCGCTGGACACCCTCACCGGGCTGCGCCAGGAAGGCCTGAAAATCGGCTCGTGCTCGGGCTACCCGAAAGTGGTGATGGACAAGGTGGTGGAGTTGGCCGCGCAGAACGGCTACGTGGCCGACCATGTGGTGGCCACCGACGAAACCCCGAACGGCCGCCCATGGCCAGCCCAGGCCCTGGCCAATGTGATTGCACTGGGCATTGACGATGTGGCGGCCTGCGTGAAGGTCGACGACACCGTGCCGGGCATTCTCGAAGGCCGCCGTGCCGGCATGTGGACCGTGGCGCTGGTGTGCTCGGGCAACGCCCTGGGCCTGACCTGGGAAGGCTTCCGCGCACTGAGTGCCGAGAAGCTGGAAAGCGAGCGCAAACGCATCCATGCGCTGTTCGCCGGCTCGCGCCCGCACTACCTGATCGACACCATCAACGACCTGCCCGAAGTGATTGCCGACATCAACCGACGCCTGGCCAAGGGCGAGATGCCGCAAACCTTCTGAGCTGACCATTGGGGCCGCTTTACGGCCCCCTTGTTCTGGGTTGCGATTTGGCCCGAATCTGTACATTGAGTTGCCACTGCAATTAACAAAACATGGGCCATCCCTGTCCTGAGATGCCCAGCCCCCGATGAGCACACACGCCCGCACCAGCCGCCTCACCGTCCCGCAACTGGTGGCCATGAAAGGCCGGCAGAAGATTGTTTCGCTGACGGCCTACTCAAGCGCCATCGCCCGGGTGATCGACCCGCTGGTCGACTTCATCCTGGTCGGCGATTCCACGGCCATGGTCGCATACGGCCGGCCGTCCACCCTGGGCATGCGCCTGGACGAGACCATCGCCCATACCCGCGCCGTGGTCGACAGCAGCCGCCTGGCCTGCGTGATCGCCGACATGCCGTTTGGCAGCTACCAGGAATCCCACGAACAAGCCTTTCGCAACTGCGCGCAGGTAATGGCCAGCACCGGCTGCGACGCACTCAAGCTTGAGGCCAACCAGGCGTTGGCGAGCACCGTCGAGTTCCTGGTTGCACGGGGTATCCCGATCATGGCGCACATCGGCCTGATGCCGCAGTTCGTCAATGCCATGGGCGGCTACAAGGCCCAAGGGCTGAGCCCGGCCAGCGCTGCAGCGCTGCGGGCCGATGCACAGGCCAACCTGCACGCCGGTGCCTTCAGCCTGCTGCTGGAGGGTGTGGCCGAGCCCGTGGCCCGCGCCATCACCGAGGCCAGCGACAAACCGACCATTGGCATTGGCGCCTCACCCACCTGCGATGGCCAGGTGCTGGTCACTGAAGACCTGCTGGGGCTGGGGGGTGACCACGTACCACGCTTCGTCAAGCAGTATGCCGACGTCGGCCAGGTGATCCGCGAGGCCTGCGCCCGTTATGCCGACGACGTACGCGATGGGGCGTTCCCTGCCCTGCAGCACTGCTACGGGGCTTGAGCTTCGTCCTGAATGGCCTTGACCAGGCATTTCAGTGCCTGGGCAATATCCTTGCTCCAGTCCAGCGTGCAGCACAGCCGCAGGTGGCTGCGCCATAGGCCGCACTGGCTGAAAAGCTCCCCGGGGGCGATAACGATGCGCTGCGCCAGCAACCGCTCGAAGACCCTGCGCATATCCACCGGCCGGGTCGCCTGCAACCACAGGCTGGCCCCGCCTTGCGGCTCGGCTATACGCAGCCAGCCCTGGCCGTGCGCTTGCAGCAGCACCTTCATCTGCTGCAAGCGCTCGCGCAACATGGGCAGCAAACGCTGGACATGCAGCTCGACCCGGCGCGAGGTAAACAGCCTGGCGATGGCCTTTTGGCGAATCGGTGACAAGCGGAAGGCACGCTCCAGAAAGAGCTGCTGCAAACGCGCGGCATGCTGCCGGCAAAGCAGGTAGCCAAAGGGCGCCTCCGCGCCGATCAGCTTGTCGAAGGTCGAAAACACCAGCAGCCGGTCAGGGTCGGCAAAGTCCCGGTAGCGCGCCGCTGACGCGTCGAAACACAACTCGCCGTAGCCATCGTTTTCAAACAGCCACACCGCGTGCTCGGCCAGCCAGCTGCAGATCTGCTGCTTGTCCGCTGCAGGCATCAGGCCACCATGCGGCACGTTGGCCGCTGACGACAGTACTGCCAGGCGCACAGGATGATCACACAGCAGCCGGTGAAACTGCGGCAGGTCGAAACGCCCGTCATCGCCCAGTGGCACTTCGATGATGGTCATGCGCGCAGCTTGCAACTGCCTCAGCACCGCCCAGTTACAGGGCGACTCCACCAGCGCCACCTGCCCTTCAAGGTCGAGGGCGCGTAACGACAATTCGAGGATGCTGCGCAGGTCTGCACCGATGAACACCTGATCGGCGCTCCAGTATTGCTGCGCCGAACGGGTGTAGCGGTCGGCCAGTACGCTGCGCAACTCGGGCTCACCGAACGGCTGGAACAACGGCGCCAGCGAGTGCGGGTACTGGCGCGCCAGCTCGCGCTCGATCATCAGTAGCGGCTGCTGTAGCGACAGCAACATGGCCGGCGCATCACTGCCCAGGGCCAGCATGCCCGGCTGACGGGCGCTGGCGAATACCGTGTCGAGCAGGTTCTGCGAATGCTGCCCATGCGCGGCAGGGGGACGGGTACGGCTGAAGTAGCCCAGTTTCGGCTTGGCATACACCCGCCCTTCGTCTTCCAGCAGCGCATAGGCGTACTTGGTACTGGATACCGAAACGCACAATTGCCGGGCAAGTTGGCGCAGCGACGGCAAGCGCTGCTCCACATCGCAAGGTGCTGCTTCGATCCTGTCGAGCAAGTAGCGGTAGACCGCCTGGTAGGTGTAGCTGGGCTTGTCGATCTGGCTGTTTTCCATAACGGCGTCTGTGACGGCATTGAACCCAACCTTTGGCCCGTCGGTAAAGCCCTATTGTGGCAATTGCACCTGCGGCTTGGTCGCGGCAAAGATCGCCCAGCTGGACACGAACAGCGCCGCGATCAATGGCCCGATCACGAAACCGTTGAGCCCGAACACCGCCAGGCCACCCAGCGTCGACACCAGAATCAGGTAGTCCGGCATGCGCGTATCCTTGCCCACCAGGATCGGCCGCAACACGTTATCCACCAGGCCAATCACCAGTACCCCGAACGCGGTCAGGATAATCCCCGGCAGTATCGCCCCGGTCAGCAGGAAATAAGCGGCCACCGGCGCCCAGACGATGCCCGCGCCCACCGCCGGCAGCAGCGACAGAAACGCCATCAGCACCGCCCACACCAGCGCACTGGGAATGTCCAGCACCCAGAAGATGAACCCACCCAGCGCCCCTTGCGTAATGGCCACCAGTACGTTGCCTTTCACCGTCGCCCGCACCACACGGTTGAATTTCAGCTGCAAACGGCGCTTCTGGTGCTCGGGCAGCGGCACGGCCAGCCGCACCCGGCGGGCCACTTCCGGGCCGTCGCGCAGGAAGAAGAACAGCAGGTACATCATGATGCCAAAGCTGATCACGAACTCGAACGTGCCCTGGCCAAAGCTGAACGCCTGGCTGGCCAGTGCCTGGCTCCCCTGGGTTGCCCACTTGGTGATCTTGTCACGCAACCCGTCGAGGTTGCCCATGCCCATGTTGTCCAGGCCATGCTGGGCGAATGCCGGGAGCAGGTCCTTGCCGTGCTCGACGTAACCGGCGATGTCCAGTTGCCCGCTTTCGATACGCTGGTACAGCGTGGCGCCCTCCTGGACCAGCAGCGCACTGGTGATGATCACCGGCAGGATCGCCACCAGCAGGCATACCAGCGTGGTCGTGGCCGCGGCCAGGTTGCGCCGCCGCCCGAAGCGGATCAGCAGGTGGCGCTGCAGCGGGGCGAACAGGATGCCGAGGATCACCGCCCAGAAGATTGCACCGTAGTACGGCAGCAGGATCCAGAAGAAGGCAATGGTCACCAGCGCCAGGAGTACTGCCAGGGCTTTGTTCTGTAGCGCGGTTTCGTTCATTGCAGTTCCTCACATGGCTTGTGAGTGTTTAGTGCACGGCACTCGGGCAAAAGTGCCGTGCTCACTTGACGCAAATCAATACGCGCCTTGTCCATCGGCCCTAGCATCCCGGCCTTTTTGCCCCGGTGCGCACATGAACCCTACCGCCAAGCCCGAACTGCTGGCCCCCGCCGGCACCCTCAAGACCATGCGCTACGCCTTTGCCTACGGCGCCGACGCGGTCTACGCCGGCCAGCCGCGCTACAGCTTGCGGGTGCGCAACAACGAATTCGACCACGCCAACCTGGCGCTGGGCATCCAGGAGGCGCATGCCCTGGGCAAGCGCTTCTACGTGGTGGTCAACATCGCCCCGCACAACGCCAAGCTCAAGACCTTCCTCAAGGACCTGGCACCGGTCATCGCCATGGCACCGGACGCGCTGATCATGTCCGACCCCGGCCTGATCATGCTGGTGCGCCAGCACTTCCCGCAGATGCCGGTGCACCTTTCCGTGCAGGCCAACACGGTCAACTGGGCCAGCGTGCAGTTCTGGCAGCAAATGGGCTTGAGCCGGGTGATCCTGTCACGCGAGCTGTCCCTGGAAGAGATCGAGGAAATCCGCCAGCAGGTGCCGGGCATGGAGCTGGAGGTGTTCGTCCACGGCGCCCTGTGCATGGCCTACTCCGGCCGTTGCCTGCTGTCGGGCTACCTCAACAAGCGTGACGCCAACCAGGGCACCTGCACCAACGCCTGCCGCTGGAAGTACGACGCCACGCCGGCCACCGAGAACGCCACCGGCGACATCGTGCGCGAAGTGCAGCCCACCCTTGGCCTGGGCGCCCCTACCGGGCAGGTTTTCCTGCTGCAGGAAAGCAACCGCCCAGGCACCGAAATGCCGGCGTTCGAAGATGAGCACGGTACCTACATCATGAATGCCAAGGACCTGCGCGCCATCCAGCACGTCGAGCGCCTGGCCGGCATGGGCGTGCATTCGCTGAAGATCGAAGGCCGCACCAAGTCGCACTTCTATTGCGCCCGTGCCGTACAGTCGTACCGCCAGGCGATCGACGACGCCGTGGCCGGGCGGCCGTTCGACCGTGCCTTGATGGGCAACCTGGAATCCCTCGCGCAACGCGGCTACACCGAAGGCTTCCTGCGCCGCCATGTGCACGACGAATACCAGAACTACCAGCGCGGCAACTCGGTCTCGGACCGCCAGCAGTTCGTCGGCGAACTGACCGGCGTACGTGTCGATGGCCTGGCCGAGGTCAAGGTGAAAAACCGCTTTGCCGTGGGTGACCACCTGGAGCTGATGACCCCGCGTGGCAACTACCACTTCGACCTGCACCGCCTGTGCAACCGCCAGCAGCAGGCCATCGACGTGGCACCGGGCGACGGCCATGTGGTGTACCTGCCCATCCCTGAACAGGTTTCACTCGATTACGCCCTGCTGATGCGCGACCTGCGCGCCGACGAGGTGGCAAGCTGACAACGCTGTAATGTGCACCTCAGCTACCTGACAGGCGCCTGCAGCGAACATCGTGGCTCCCCCGCATGAGGCCACGCCATGTTGCGCACCCCCACCCGCCGTACCTTCGTCAAAGGCCTGGGCGCCGCCAGCACACTGGCGGGCCTGGGGCTGTGGCGCCCGCTGGCCCAGGCCGCCGAAGGCCAGGACCTGGCCGGCCAGCACTTCGAGCTGTTCATCGGCCAGACCCCGGTCAACATCACCGGCCGGCCACGCACCGCACTGACCATCAACAACAGCCTGCCCGGCCCACTGCTGCGCTGGCGCGAAGGCGACACCGTGACCCTGCGCGTGCGCAACCGCCTGGCACAGGACACCTCGATCCACTGGCACGGCATCATCCTGCCGGCCAACATGGACGGCGTACCAGGCCTGAGCTTCGCCGGCATCGAACCCGGCGGCGACTACCTGTACCGGTTCACCCTGCGCCAGAGCGGTACCTACTGGTACCACAGCCACTCAGGGTTGCAGGAACAGGCCGGGGTATACGGGGCCATCGTGATCGAGCCGCGCGAACCCGAACCGCACGCCTACCAGCGCGACCACGTGCTGCTGTTCAGCGACTGGTCAGACCAGGCGCCGGAACAGCTGATGGCCTCCCTGAAGAAACAGTCCGACGCGTACAACTACCACAAGCGCACGGCCGGCGATTTCATCGATGACGTGGCCGACAACGGCTGGACCCCCACCGTCGCCGAACGCACGGCCTGGGCGCGTATGCGCATGAGCCCTACCGACCTGGCGGATATCAGCGCCGCCACCTACACCTACCTGCTCAACGGCCAGCCGCCGGAGGGCAACTTCACCTGCCTGTTCCAGCCGGGCGAAACCGTGCGCCTGCGGCTGATCAACGCCTCGGCCATGACCTACTTCGATTTCCGCATCCCCGGGCTGAAGCTGACGGTGATCGCCGCCGACGGTTTACCGGTGACGCCGGTGAGCGTGGATGAACTGCGCATTGCCGTGGCCGAAACCTATGACGTGCTGGTGACCGTGGGCGACCAGCCTGCCTACACCCTGTTCGCCCAGAGCATGGACCGCACCGGCTTCGCCCGCGGCACCCTGGCCCGCGCCGCCGGGCTGCAGGCCCCAGTGCCTGCACCCGACCCGCGCCCGGTGCTGAGCATGGACGACATGGGCCACGGCGGGATGAGCAGCATGGCGGGCATGGACCACAGCAACATGGCCGGCATGGACCACGCGGCCATGCCCACGATGCAACAACACCCGGCCAGTGAAACCGGCAACCCGCTGGTGGACATGCAGACCATGGCCCCGCGCGCCAACCTGGCCGACCCCGGCATAGGCCTGCGCAACAATGGCCGCCGCGTGCTGACCTACGCCGACCTGCGCAGCCCCTACCCCGACCCGGACGGCCGCGCGCCATCGCGCGACATCGAACTGCACCTGACTGGCCACATGGAGCGCTTCGCCTGGTCGTTCGACGGCATCAAGTTCAGCGACGCCGCGCCGCTGCGCCTGACCTACGGCGAGCGGGTGCGCATCACCTTGGTGAACGACACCATGATGACCCACCCCATCCACCTGCACGGCATGTGGAGCGACCTGGAAGACGAGCACGGCCAGTTTCTGGTGCGCAAGCACACCGTCGACATCCCGCCCGGCAGCCGGCGTTCCTACCGGGTGACTGCCGACGCCCTTGGCCGCTGGGCCTACCACTGCCACCTGCTCTACCACATGGAGACCGGCATGTTCCGCGAGGTACGCGTCGATGAATGACACCCGCAACCGCAGCATCGTGGCCGGCGTGGCCCTGCTGACCCTGCTCGCCAGTGAACGCGCGCTGGCCGCCAGCATGGAGCACATGAACCATGGCCAGATGAACCATGAAGGCATGGGCCATGCCCCGGCAACGCCCAGCCAGCCGCGCACGCCTCTGCCCGCCCTCACCGACGCCGACCGCCGCGCCGCCTTCCCGCCTCTGCCGGGGCACCAGGTGCACGACCGGGCGCTGAACTGGGCAGTGATCGTCGACAAGCTCGAATACCAGCACTTCGAGAGCAGCAGTGCCCTGAACTGGAACGCCACGGCCTGGGTCGGCGGCGATATCGACCGCCTGTGGCTACGCACGGAAGGCGAACGCGAGCAGGGCAAGACCCACAAGGCCGAATTGCAGGCGCTGTGGGGCCATGCCGTGAGCCCGTGGTGGGAACTGGTGGCCGGCGTACGCCAGGACTTCAAGCCCGCCAGCGGCCAGGCCTGGGCCGCTTTCGGCATTCAGGGCACGCCGCTGTATGGCCTGGAGCTGCAGGCCACCGCCTACGCCGGCGAGCGGCAACAGACCGCGCTGCGTCTGGAGGCCGCTTACGCTATGCTGCTGACCAACCGCTGGATACTGGAACCGACCCTGGAAGCCAACCTCTACGGCCGCAACGACGCCGGGCGCGAGCAAGGCGCAGGGCTGGCCGACAGCGAGGTGGGTCTGCGCCTGCGCTACGAGATCACCCGCGGCTTCGCCCCCTACGTCGGGGTCAGTTTCAACCGCCTGCACGGCACCCGTGCCGACCAGGCCCGCGAAGACGGCGAAGACCTGGGCCAGACCCGCCTGGTCGCCGGTATCCGCCTGCGTTTTTAAAGGAGTGCTTCACCATGCTGCGCAAACACCTGCTGACCCTGGGCCTGCTCGCCATCACCGGCCTGGCCCAGGCCGCCGAGACCATCGACGTCTACCGCGACCCCAACTGCGGTTGCTGCAAGGCCTGGATCAGCCACCTGCGTGACAACGGTTTCACCGTCAACGACCACGTCGAGCCGAACATGAGCGCGGTCAAGCAGCGCCTGGGCGTGGCGCCGCGCCTGGCGTCGTGCCACACCGGGGTGATCGACGGCAAGTTCGTCGAAGGCCATGTGCCGGCCGAGCAGGTGCGCCTGCTGGCCAAGCGTAGCGACCTCAAGGGCCTGGCCGTGCCGGGCATGCCCATGGGCTCGCCCGGCATGGAAATGGGTGACCACAAGGATGCCTACCAGGTCATCGGCGTCACCCAGGATGGCCAGGACACCGTTGTAGCCAACTACTGATGCTCAGCCTGTGGGCGCTGTTCCTTAGCGCCTTCGGCGCCGCCACCCTGCTGCCGCTGCAATCGGAGGCCGTACTGGTCGGCCTGTTGCTGCGCCAGCCCGAGGCCTGGGCAACCCTGCTGCTGGTGGTCACCCTGGGTAATGTGCTGGGTTCGGTCGTGAACTGGCTGCTGGGCCGCGCCGTCGAGCACCTGCGCGACAAACGCTGGTTCCCGTTCAGTGCGGCCCAGCTGGAGCGGGCGCAGCAGCGTTACCAGCGCTGGGGGCAATGGTCATTGCTGCTCAGCTGGATGCCGGTGATCGGCGACCCGCTGACGTTGATCGCCGGCATCATGCGCGAGCCGTTCTGGCGCTTCCTGCTGCTGGTCACCCTGGCGAAGGCTGGCCGTTACGCGGTGCTGGCCATGATTACCCTGGGCTGGTTTCACGCCTGGTAACACCTTTCACGTTCCGGTCGCGCGCCTGGCTGCTAAAGTCGCCCACTCCTACACGGCCCTACACGGAGTGCCCCCATGCTGCGCGCAACCGCCCTGGCCCTGGCCCTGGCCTGCCTTGCCGGCAGCCCGGCCATCGCCGCCGAACCGCCTACCTACGGCCCCCAGCTCGAAGGCTTCAGCTACCCCCACCCGCTCAAGCATTTTGACTTCAAGTCCCAGGGCCAGGCCCTGCAGATGGGCTACATGGACGTCCCTGCACAAGGCCAGGCCAACGGCCACAGCGTGGTGCTGATGCACGGCAAGAACTTCTGCGCCGCCACCTGGGAAACCACCATCGACGCACTGAGCAAGGCCGGTTACCGGGTCATCACCCCCGACCAGGTCGGCTTCTGTACGTCCAGCAAGCCAGCGCACTACCAGTACAGCTTCCAGCAGCTGGCGGACAACACCCATGCCTTGCTCGAACAGCTGGGCATCAAGCAATCCATCGTGCTTGGCCACTCCACGGGCGGCATGCTCGCCACCCGCTATGCGCTGATGTACCCGCAGCAGGTGGAACGCCTGGCCATGGTCAACCCGATTGGCCTGGAAGACTGGAAAGCCCTGGGCGTGCCCTACCGTACGGTGGACCAGTGGTATGCACGCGAGCTCAAGCTGGATGCCGAGGGCGTGCGCGAGTATGAGCGCAAGACCTACTACGCCGGGCGCTGGAAGCCGGAGTACGAGCGCTGGGTACAGATGCTGGTGGGGCTGAACAAGGGGCCGGGGCATGAAGCGGTGGCGTGGAACTCGGCGCTGATCTACGACATGATCTTCACCCAACCGGTGTACCACGAGTTCAAGGACCTGCAGATGCCGACCTTGCTGCTGATCGGCGACAAGGACACCACGGCCATTGGCAGTGATATCGCGCCGCCGGAGGTGAAGGCGAAGCTGGGCAAGTATGAAGTGCTGGGACCACAGGTGGCCAAGCTGATCCCCAAGGGTGAGCTGATCACCTTCGAAGGCATGGGGCACGCCCCGCAGATCGAAGAACCGGTGCGGTTCAACCGTACGCTGGTCGAGTGGCTGAACCAGTGAATCGGGGGGCGCTTTGCGGCCCCCTGCAATCTTCAGCCAAACCGCTGTAGTTGCATCTCCCGCAAACGGCTCAAGGTCCGCTGGTACGGGAATGCCAGATACCCCTGCGTATACAACTGTTCCAGCGGCACCTCGGCCTCCAGGTACAGCGCTACGCGACGGTCATAGCACTCATCGACCAACGCGATGAAGCGGCGCACCGCATCGTCCTTGGGCGACAGCGCCGGCAGTTCACGGTCGCCTGCCACCACCCGCGCCGCACCATCTTCAGTGCCACGCGCAATGCGACCGGCCTGCTGCTTACCGCCCAGCGCCGGAATACCCGACACCAGGATGGCCGGAAAACGGTCGCACAGCGCCATGAATTCCATGGCCGCCAGCGGTTGTTCGCACAGGTCGGTGAAGCGGCACCAGACAGCCTGCTCGCTGCGCCGCACCACCTGCACATGCCTGGAGCCGATAACCAAGGGCTTATCAGTACCCGTGTGATCCGGGCTGAGCTGGCAAAACACCTCGCCCAACGGGCTAGCCTGCCCTGCCGCTGCCACCCAGTATCGCTGCCGCTCTGCACCGGGGTGCAAGCGGTGGTCCTGCTCGCCCGTCACCGGCAGTACCTGCATGTGCCGCTCAACGGCGGCGATGGCCGGCAGGAACCGTTCGCGGTTGAAACCGTCGCGGTAGAGCTGATCGGGTGGCTGGTTGGAGGTGGCGACAATCACCACGCCCTGGTCGAACAGTACCTGGAACAGCCGGCCGAGGATGATCGCGTCGCCGATGTCGTTGACGAACAGTTCGTCGAAGCACAGCACGCGAATCTGCCCGGCCAGCTCCCGGGCCAATGCCATCAGCGGGTCAGCGGTGCCATTGAGCTGGAACAGGCGCTGGTGGACCCAGGCCATGAAGTGATGGAAGTGTTGGCGCCGGCTGGTTACGCACAGGCAGCGGTGGAACTGGTCCATCAGCCAGGTCTTGCCGCGACCGACCGGGCCCCAGAGATAGATGCCCTGAGTCGGGCGGCCCTGTTCGACGGACTGGAAGCAGGCTTGCAGGGCCTCGACGGCATTGGCCTGGGCTGGGTCGGCGACATAGCCCTGGCTGGTAAGGGCTTGCTGATAAAAGGATTTGGGGTCGATGGCCATAACGAATTCTACACGGCAAACGCTATTCGTGTAGGAGCGGCCTTGTGCCGCGAAAGGGCCGCAAAGCGGCCCCGGCAATCTCGGCTTGATGCACGATAATGGGGGCGCTTCGCACCCCATTCGCGGCGCAAGGCCGCTCCTACAGGGACCGCGTCAGTCGGCCAGGCCTACCTTCAGCAACGCGCCGTCCTTGTCGTCCGTCAGCACATAGATGTACCCATCCGGCCCAACCCGCACATCGCGGATACGCGCCTTCAAATCACCGAGCAAACGCTCCTCATGCACCACTTTATTTCCCTTCAACTGCAAGCGGATCAGCTCCTGTGTCGCCAGCGCCCCAATGAACAGGTTGTGGTCCCAGGCCTTGAATGTGGGGCTGTCGTAGAACGCCATGCCACTAATGCCCGGCGACTTCTCCCACACATGGTGTGGGTCGACCATGCCGTCCACATGCTTGCCCTTGGCCTCGGGGATCGGCAACAACGAGTAGTTGATGCCATGGGTCGCAATTGGCCAACCGTAGTTCTTGCCAGGCTCGGGGATGTTGATTTCATCGCCGCCGCGCGGGCCGTGCTCGTGTGTCCACAGCTTGCCGGTCCAGGGGTTCAGCGCGGCGCCTTGCTGGTTGCGGTGGCCGAACGACCAGATCTCCGGCCGCACGTTATCCTTGCCGACGAAGGGGTTGTCCTTGGGCACTTCACCGTCCGGGAAGATGCGCACAATCTTGCCTTGCAGCTTGTCCAGGTCCTGGGCAGTGGGGCGCTGGTTGTTCTCGCCCAGGGCGATGAACAGGTAGCCGTCGCGGTCGAACACCAGGCGCGAGCCGAAGTGGTTGCCCACCGACAGTTTGGGCTGTTGGCGGAAGATCACGCTGAAGTTTTCCAGCCGCGCGCGGTCTTCGGACAGTTGGCCGCGCCCGACAGCGGTACCGGCCTTGCCGTCATTGCCCTCCTCGGCGTAGGACAGGTACAGGGTGCGGTCCTTGTCGAACTCCGGTGACAGCACCACATCCAGCAAGCCGCCCTGCCCCTCGGCCCAGACCTTGGGCACGCCGCTGATCGGCGCGCCCACCTTGCCTTCAGCGTTGACCAGCCGCAGGTTGCCGGCGCGCTCGGTGACCAGCATGTCCTTGCCGCCCGGCAGAAACGCCAACGCCCAAGGGTTGCGCAGGCCGTCGGCCAGGGTGCTGACAGTCAACGTGCCTTCTTCGCTGCGAAACTGTTGCTCTGCTGCCGCCTGTGCCAACAGCGGCATGAGTGCGGCAGCAGCCAGGGTGGTTAGCCAGGTTGCTTTAGGCATGCAGGATTCCTTTCATAGGGGCTCACGGCGCACGCGTGCTGTCGCGGGGTGGCCGGGTCGGTTCCAGGTTTGGGGTTTGTTGCTGCCGACGCAAGTTGTCACCGTTGCCGATGCCGCGGTTGTCCAGGCTGGGCGTGCGCTGGTACGGGTCGGTGGACGGGCCGCGCACGGGGGGCGTGGCCGGCATGCTGCCCTGGCGGCTGTTGGGGTTGGCGCGCTGGATCGGGCTGTTGTAGGGGTTGTTGTTGCCGGCCGCAAGCTGCAAAGGCTGCGGCGGGGCCGCGTGCGCGGGCAGGCACAACGCCAGGCCGAGGGCCAGGATGGGCAATGTCGGGGTCATGCTTCACCTCCTGTACGAAAATGCCGCGCCTGGTGGGTTTGATAGCCTAAGGCGCTAGGGGTTCGCTGCAAAAGTGTGAATATGCGTGGAGATGATTCCTGATGTTTCAGTATGCGCCCATTCGCAGCACAAGGCTGCTCCTACAGGCGTATGCATTCCCCTGTAGGAGCAGCCTTGTGCTGCGAATGGGCCGCAAAGCGGCCCCAAATTACTGGGCCTTATCCACCTTATGCCGCGCCGCATAAAGGCACAGCATCTCCATCGCCAGCGTCGCCCCCGCCAGCGCCGTGATATCGGCATGGTCATAGGCCGGCGCCACCTCCACCAGGTCCATGCCCACCAGGTTGATCCCCCGCAGCCCGCCCAGAATCTCCAGCGCCTGCACCGTGCTCAACCCGCCACACACCGGCGTACCTGTGCCAGGCGCATAGGCCGGGTCGAGGCAGTCGATATCGAAGGTCAGGTACACCGGCCGCTCGCCCACGCGCTGGCGAATGGCTGCAATCACCGCCTCGGTGCCCTGGCGGTGCACCTGTCGTGCATCGAGGATGGCAAAGCCCTGGCTGTCGTCATTGGTGGTGCGCAGGCCGATCTGCACCGAACAGGCCGGGTCCACCAGGCCCTCACGGGCGGCATGCCAGAACATGGTGCCATGGTCGATACGCTTGCCCTCCTCATCCGGCCAGGTGTCGCTGTGGGCATCGAAGTGGATCAGCGCCAGCGGGCCATGGCGACGGGCGTGGGCCTTGAGCAGCGGGTAGCTGATGAAGTGGTCGCCACCGAGGGTAAGCATGGCGCAGCCCGCGTCCAGAATATGGTCGGCATGGGCCTCGATGCTGTCCGGTACCGACTGCGGTGTGCCGCTGTCGAAAGCGCAGTCGCCATAGTCGATCACGGCCAGGTGGTCGAACGGGTCGAACGCCCACGGCCAGTGCCGGGCCCAGGCCTGCTGCACCGAGGCAGCGCGGATCGCCCGCGGGCCGAAACGCGCACCTGGCCGGTTGCTGGTGGCGGTGTCGAACGGCACGCCGCTGACCACCACGTCCACACCGCGCAAGTCGCGGCTGTAGCGGCGGCGGGAGAAACTGGTAATACCGGCGTAGGTACTTTCTGCGGCAGTGCCATACAGGCTGTCGCGGGTCATCGCCTGGTCGTTGCTTGCGGCTTGCTCCACGGTCGGGCTCCTTGGTTGTGATCAGTCACTGGCGGCTGCGGAAGGCCGTCCATAGGCGGTTGCGCTGGCGCAGGTCAGCCAGCGCCATGCTGCGGTCGGCGAACAGGCGCTGGCGCACCTCGGCAGGCGGGTAGATGTCCGGGTCGTTGCGCACCGCCTCGTCCACCAACCGCGTGGCGGCCTGGTTGGCATTGGCGAAGAACAGTGTGTTGGTCAGCGCAGCCACCGACTCGGGCTTGAGCATGAAGGCGATGAACGCCCGTGCTGCCTCGGGGTGCGGGGCGTCCTTGGGGATGACCAGGTTGTCCTGCCACACCAACGTGCCTTCACGCGGGATGCGGTAGATCAGCTCGAACGGCTTGCCGGCGCGGCGGGCCTGGTCGGCCGCCATCGCGGCATCACCGTTGTAGGTTAGCGCCAGGCACACGCTGCCATTGGCCAGGTCGCTGATCTGCCGGCCATTGGCGACGTAGCTGATTGAGGGTTGCAGCTGGCTCAGCAGTTTCTGCGCGGCGGCCAAGTCATCCTTGTCCTGGCTGTAAGGGTCCTTGCCCAGGTAGTTCAGGGCCACGCCAATCACTTCCTGCGGCGAATCGGGCATGGCAATGCCACAGTCCTTCAGCCGGCTGGCGTATTCGGGCTTGAACAGCAGGTCGAGGCTGTCCAGCGGCACGTCGCCCAGGCGCTGGCGCACGGCCTCCACATTCACACCAAGGCCCAGCGTACCCCAGGTGTACGGCACGGCATGGCGGTTGCCGGGGTCGGCCTCGGCGAGCTTGGCCAGCAGGTCCTTGTCGAGGTTGCTGTAGCCGGGCATGGCCTGGGGGTCGAGCGGTTGCAGGGCATTGGCCTTGAGCGCCCGGGCCAGCACGGTCGTTGATGGCACCACCACGTCGTAACCACTGCCACCGGTGAGCAGCTTGGTCTCAAGCACTTCGGTGGTGTCGAAGGTGTCGTAGCGCACCTTGTAGCCGGTTTCCTGTTCGAAGCGCTGAAGGGTTTGCGGGGCGATGTAGTCCGCCCAGCTGTAGAGGTTGACGACCTTTTCTTCGGCCTGCAGCGGCAAGGCCAGGACCAGGGACAACAGGCACAACGATCGACGCATGACGGACACCTCGGCAAATGGGTGGATGCCGCGAGCATGCCAGCCGGGTTACATTGCAGGAATGGCAAGTTTGCAAAGCTGACATTCATCAGGAGCAATGTAATGCTCGGACAAGTGCACGACCCCGACCTGCACCTGCTGCGGCTGTTCGTCACTGTAGTCGAGGCCGGCGGCTTCAGCGCCGCGCAAGGCGTGCTGGGCCTGAGCCAGCCCACCATCAGCCAGCGCATGGCGCAGCTGGAAGCACGCCTGGGCTACCGCCTGTGCAGCCGCGGCAAGGGCGGCTTTCACCTGACGGAGAAAGGCACGTTGCTACTGGAAGCGGCGCGCGGCCTGTTGCTGAACATCGAGCAATTCCGCCAGCAAGCCAACGGCGTGGCCGGGCGGTTGCTGGGGACCGTGCGCATCGGCATGGCGGAAAACCAGGACAAGGCCGTGAGCCTGCGGCTGGCGGCGGCCATTGCGACGTTTCGCAAGCGAGAGGAGTCGGTGCAGCTGGAGCTGATCAGCGCGCCGCCCGCGGAGCTGGAGCGGTTGTTGCTGGAGCAGCGGCTGGACTACGCCATCAGCTACTTTTCCGGCAACCAGGCGGCCTTTGATTACCAGCCCTTGTTCGAGGAACGGCAACGGCTGTATTGCGGCAAGGGGCATGTGCTGTTCGGCGAGGCGGATGTCGGGCTTGAGCGGTTGCTGGCGATGGACCAGGTGCGCCATCCCTACCGGTTTCTGAAAGGGGGTGAGCCGTTTCAGAGCCGGCGCAGCATGGCGGTGGCGGAGCAGATTGAAAGCGTGCTGACGTTCATTCTGTCGGGGCGGCATATTGGTTATCTGCCCTGCCATTGCGCGCTGGGGTGGGAGGCCGAGGGGTTGTTGTGGGCATTGGACCCGGGGCTGGATTTTGTGGTGCCGTTTACCCTGGCCCGGCACCGGGCACAGGGGGTTGATGAAGCACAGCGGGCGTTTGCGCAGGATTTGCTGGCCGCATTTTCCTGAGCCGGCCTCTTCGCGGGTAAACCCGCTCCCACAGGTACGGCGCCGCCCTCAGGCATTGTGAAATCCCTGTGGGAGCGGGTTTACCCGCGAAGAGGCCGGTTCAGGCGACAGCTGTCAGTAAGCCATGCTCCAGGTCAGGGTGTAGGTACGCCCGCGCCCTTGGTAGTCATACAGGTACGCCGGGCCGTAGGTCGGCGAATAGAACAGCGTCGCGCGCTGCCCCCAGACCGTGCTGTACTGCTTGTCCAGCAGGTTCTGGATACCGGCACTGAAGGTGCCGAAGCCGGTGTCCTGGCTGCCGAGCAGGTCGAAGGTGGTGTAACCGTCGATCTCGTGGTCGGCATCGTCCTTCAGGCTGAACGCATGGTTGGCTTGCAGCCGCGCACTGCGGCCATCGCCCTTCCAGCCAACAAATGCAGTGGCCTTGGACAAGGATGCATAACGGGCATCACGCTTGTTCCAGCCGCCGTCGGCAGCCTCTTCCTCGGAGCGGGTCAGGTGCAGGGTACCGCCCGCTTCCCAGCCCGTCTGGAAGTGCCGGGTCAGTGCACCTTCAAAGCCGAAGTCGCGGCTTTTCTGCTCTTCCACGTTGATCGTCAGCGTTTGCGAATCGACGTTGATGATCTTGTCCGACCAGATGTAGTACAGCGCCGCCTGGGCATCCCAGTCCAGGTCGGCATAGCGCCAGCCCAGCTCCACCTGGCGGCTCTTGATGCCGGCAAGCGGGTTGTCGGCCACGCTCAGGCCCGGCTTGCCGTAGTACTTGGCAGGGTCCGGCAGGTCGAAGCCTTCGCCGTAGTTGGTCCACACCTGGTGGCCGTTCTTGAAGTCGTAGATGGCGCCGACGTTGAACAGGTTGACCTGGTAATCGTTGTTGCCGCCCGGCACGCCCTTGAAGTCGCTGACGTCCACGTCCATCTGTTGGCGACGGGCGCCGCCGGAGAACGTCAGGTTGTCGGTGGCATGCCAGTCCAGCTGCGCGTACACCGACACACCATCGACCCGGTAGCTTGGATAGCGCGCGGCCTTGCTGTCCTTTTCCATCTCCAGGCCGCCCGATTCGGACGAGGTCAGGGCGTTGAAGGTGGTCTGTTCGGCATTGAAGCGCTCGCGGTCAAGGTCGACGCCGTAGGTCAGCTTCAACGTGTCCCACTGTTTGGCGAACAGGCCCTTGAGGCTGGTGACCTCGAAGTTCTGCTGCGAGGCAGCAAAGTACACCCCGCGCGAGCCCGTGGGCGTGGCGCGGTTGTAGTACGGGAACGGGTAGAAGTTGTCGTCTTCCTTGCGGTACGAGGCCTGCAGGTAGAAATCCTGGCCCAGCACGTCGCTGTGGTGGTAATTGGCGTTCAGCAACAAGCGCCGGGTACGCGGCTCCAGGTCGGACGAATAGCCGCTGCGCAGCTCGGCGTCCTCCAGGTCTGACGGCGCGTTGTAGTTGAGGTTGGGGAAGTAGATCCCCGTGCTGCCGTGGTTGCCCGAATCGTAGTACTGGGCCAGCAGGTCGAGGCTCTGCTGGTCGTTCAACTGCAAGCCCAGGGTGCCGAGCACGTCGATGGTGCGGTTGTACTGCAGGTCGGTCTGGGTGTTGTCGATGAAAATCTGGTCGCCGGCGCCGTCGTAGAAGGCTTCGTTCTGCTCACCGGAAATACCCAGCCGGGCATTGACCCGCTCGTTGCCGCCGCTTATCGACTGGGCAAAGCGGGTGGCCAGGTCATCGCTGTTGTTGAAGCCGCTGCTGGCGCCGAGCTGGGTTTCGAAGCGCGCCGGGCCGGGCTCGCCCTTCTTGGTCACGATGTTGATGATGCCGCCGGTGGCACCGCCGCCGTAGATGGCGCTGGCGCCGGACAACACCTCGACACGCTCGACGTTGAACGGCGAAATGCTGTCGAACTGACGCGACAGACCGCGCGAGCTGTTCTGGCTGACCCCGTCGATCATCACCAGCACATTGCGCCCACGCATGTTCTGGCCATAGTTGGTACGCCCTTCCGGTGCCAGGTCGAGGCCCGGTACCAGCTTGCCGATGGCTTCTTTCAGGCTGACGCCGCTGTCGATCTGCTCGCGCAGCTGCTGCTGGTCGACCACCCAGACGGTGCCGGGGATTTCGCTGATTGCGGTACTGGTGCGCGAAGCCACGCTGACTTCGATCGGCTTGAGGTTCACCGCCTGTGGCGCTGCCTGGGCCTTGCGCAGGGTCACGGTGCGCGCGTCACTGAAGTGCCAGCTCATGCCACTGCCGGCCAGCAGCTGCTGCAGGGCCTGCTCGACGCTGTAGCTGCCGTGCAAGGCCGGGCTGGCAACGCCTGCTACATCGCCTGTGGTGTACAGCAAGTGCAGGCCGGCCTGGTCGGCGAAGGTGGTCAGGGCCTGGTCCAGCGGCTGGGCGGGCAGGTCGAGCTGAACCTGGCGGGCCTGCATCTGGGCCTGTTCGGCAGTGGTCGCGGCCCACGCATGCAGCGGGCCGACCAGCATGGCCAGGGCGCTGCAGGACATCAGGGCGTGGTGAAGAGAACCGCGACGGCGGTGCAAGGGCTTGAGCATCAGAGGCACGAATGAGCTTCCTGACAAGTCGTAAATGAGAATGGGTTGCTGATCAGTCCCACTACGACGATCTGGCTTGCAGGAACTTGCAGTGCCAAATGGAAAATATTTTTATTTCTGTGCCGGCCTCTTCGCAGCACAAGGCTGCTCCTACAGGCATGTGCGATCCCTGTAGGAGCAGCCTTGCGCTGCGAAGAGGCCGGTACAGGCAGTCAATGAACAACCGCCAACCACGGCAGGTAGGTCACCTTCAGCCCATAGCGCTGCTCAAGCGTGCGCAGCAGTGCCTCAGGCTCGTCAAGGTCAAACACCCCGCTCACCTCCATCGCCGCCAGCTTGCTGTCGGACAGCACGATCCGCCCATGACGGTAACGCTCAAGCTCCGTCAGCACCTGCCCCAGCGGCTTGCCGTTGAAGATCAGCTTGCCGCGCTGCCAGGCCATCTGCGCACCGGCATCGGCCGCCACCGCCAGTTCAGTTTCGCCAACCTTGGCTTCACCGCGTGCCAGCACCACGCGGCCATCGCGCCGCACGCTGAAGGTGGCGGCACCACCCTGCACCCGCTCGCCTGCCGTATCGACCACAAAAGGCCGCGAATCGTCAGTGGTCTCGAACAGGGCCTCACCGGCATCCAGCACCACCCGGCGTTCATGCTCACTGAACACCACACTCAGCGCACTGGCGCTGTTCAGCGTCACACGCGTGCCATCCGCCAGGGTAATCACCTGCCGTTCACCCACCGCAGTGTGGTAGTCCGCCCACAGCATCGGCGCCTGCTGCCAACCCGCCACAGCGGCGACCAGCAACACCACAGAGGCGGCCACACCGGCCTGCTTGAGCCAGTCGCGACAGTGGCGCAGGGCCTGGCCGATGTATTTGGCCACCATGCTCTCGGAAACCCCCAGCCGCTGGGCGATCTGCGCCTGGGTCAGGCCTTCGACGCGGTTCAGCAACAACGCCTGGCGGGCCTTGTCGGGCAGTTTCAGCAGCGCATCGTCAAGGATTTGCAGGCGCTCCCGGGCCAGCAACGCCGCCTCGGGCGCTGGCGCCGGGCAGGTCAGTTCACCGGCGCCGTCACAGTCGTCATGGCTGGCAGCAAGGCGCTGCTCGCGGCGCAAGGCATCGATTGCCAGGTTACCGGCCACGCGGAAAATGAAGCTGCGGGCGTGCAGCACCGGCACCGCCTGTTCATCGACTTTCACCAGCTTCAGGTAGGTTTCCTGCGCCACGTCGGCGGCGCGCTGGCGGTCGCTCATGCGCCGGGTCAGGAACTGCAACAGGTCGTCGTAGTGCTCCTGGAAAGTCGCCAGCAGGCCCGACACGGGTGACGTCAGCATGGATTTGGGCACTGCCAGTAGGATGAGTTATCGGGCGTTAATGAGAAACAGTATCTTTCATCTGCAAGGAGACTTTCAACGCCGACGCGCATTTGCCACACTGACGGTTCGCTCACTCTGGCAAGGTCGCCCGCAATGACTGCCCGCCTGCACCGCTGTATCCGCCTGTTTCTCGTCCTGCTGATGGCGCATGGCATGAGTGCCTGCGCACTGTTCCAGCCACGCGACCCGGTCAACATCAGCGTGATCGGCATCGAGCCGTTGCCCGGGCAGGAACTGGAGCTGCGCATGGCGGTGAAAATGCGGGTGCAAAACCCCAACGAGTCGCCGATCGACTACAACGGGATTGCCCTGAACCTGGAAGTGAACGGCCAGCCGCTGGCCGCCGGGGTCAGCGACCAGCAGGGGCACATTGGCCGCTATGACGAAGCGGTGATCGTGGTGCCGGTGAGCATCACGGCATTTTCCTTCCTGCGCCAGGCCTATGGGCTAGGCACGGTGGACTCACTGAAAGGCTTGCCCTACAAGCTGCGCGGCAAGCTGGCGGGCGGGTTGCTGGGGACCGTGCGCTTTACTGACGAGGGCAAGCTGGACCTGCCCAAAGGCGCTAACTGGTAAGCGCCCGCCGGGGGTATTCAGCGGCTGGCGCTGGCGGCGGCCATCAGCTTGTTGACTTCGCTGCGCACCATGCTGGCGTATTCGGGGGGCGACATGCCCTCCAGTTCGGCGCGCACCCACTCGGCCCATTTACCCTTGCGCCGCGGCTTTTCGGCGATCAGCCGGGCCGCATCGCCCTTGGCCTTGCCCAGGCTGCTCTGCCACAGCTCGAACAGCCGCGCCTTCTCTGCCTCGATCTGCGCCCGTTCCTCGAAGCTCATGTTGGCCAGATTGAAACTCATGAAGGTACCTGCAGGTTTGAAAATGGCCGCTATCTTACACCCAGCTAACGCAACATCGGAAAGCCGCCGCAACTTTCCCGACGCAGCGGCATCCATTGTTCACACCACCCCATCAACGAGGACGAGTTCATGGCCCGTAAAAACGCCACACTGGCGGACAGCGATCAGATCAAGGACCAGGTATTCAGCGAACTGCAATCGCTGATCGAAGAATCGGAAAAGCTGCTGAACGACAGCGCCGCCCTGGTCGGCGAAGAAGCAGAAACCCTGCGAGCGCAGGTCAGCCTCAAACTGAAACAGGCGCGCCAGGCCGCTGGCACCATGCGCGACAAAGCGCAACCGGTGGTGGACGCCACCCAGGACTACATCGGCGGCCACCCTTGGCAGACCGTCGCCATTTCCGCCGGCCTGGGGCTGGTGGTGGGGCTGCTGCTGGGGCGGCGCAACTGAAGCCTGGGCCGCCTGGTGCGAATCAGGCGGCCAGCGCTTGCGGGATACCGCTGTGGAAGCGCAGTTCCTGGTCCGGTGACTGGATAAGTTCCATTTCTGCAGCGCGCACCAGTTCAACCCGGCGGGCGATGTCCGCCTCATCACCGTAGTTGTGCGCCAGTTTCAGGTAGCCCTGGTAATGGCGCGCTTCGCTTTTCAGCAGGCCGTGGTAGAAGCGGCCCAATTCTTCGTCCAGGTGCGGCACCAGCGCGGCAAAGCGCTCGCAACTGCGTGCCTCGATGAACGCCCCCACCACCAGCGTGTCCACCAGCTTGACCGGCTCGTGAGAGCGCACCAGGCGGCGCAGCCCTGAGGCATAGCGGCCCGCCGACACCGGCCGCAATGGCACGCCACGGCGCTTCATCAGGCGCAGCACCTGTTCGTGGTGCACCAGTTCCTCGCGGGCCAGGCGCGACATCATGTTGATCAGGTCGAGGTGGGTGTTGTACTTGGCCATCAGGCTCAAGGCGGTGCTGGCGGCCTTGAATTCGCAGTTCTTGTGGTCGATCAGCAGGGTTTCCTGGTCGGCGAGCGCCGCTTCGATCCAGGCGTCTGGCGTCGGGCAGCCAAGAAAGGCATCGATTTCGGGGATCAGGGACATAAGCGTGCAACCACACAGAACAGGCAGGGCCGGCGATTATACCGGCGGCGGCGGGCGGCGCCAGTGGCTATGCTTCTTGATGTACATCAAGCGCCAGCGGGGGGCGCGCCGTCTATAGTCAGGCATCGGTCGCCACCTTTGAAGGGAGCTAACGCCCATGCAAGCCGTCCGCAGCATCCTCGTCGTCCTCGACCCTGAGCACGCCCACAGCCGGGCGCTGACCCGGGCCAAGCTGATTGCCGGCGTCACTGGCGCACGCCTGCACCTGCTGATGTGCGACAAGAAGCATGACCACCACGCACTGCTGAGCCTGCTGAGCAGCCAGCTGCACGATGACGGGTACGACAACGTCACCCATGAAGAGGCCTGGCGCGACAACCTGCATGACACCATCATCTATGTACAGCAGGCCGAGGGCTGCGAGCTGGTGATCAAGGAACACCGCCCGGACAACCCGCTGAAAAAAGCCCTGCTCACCCCCAGTGACTGGAAGCTGCTGCGCCAGTGCCCGTGTGCCGTGCTGATGGTCAAGAGCGAACGGCCGTGGACCGGCGGCAAGATTCTGGCTGCGGTGGACGTGGGCAACCAGGACGACGACCACCGCCGCCTGCATGCGAGCATCATCGACCATGGCTATGCCATCGCCGGGCTGGCCAAGGGCGAACTGCATGTCATCAGTGCCCACCCGTCGCCGATGCTGTCGGCGTCGGACCCGACGTACCAGTTGAGCGAGACCATCGAACAGCGCTACCGCGAAGCGTGCAAGGCGTTCCAGGCTGAATACGGCATCAGCGACGATTGCCTGCATGTGGCTGAAGGGCCGGCGGATGTGCTGATTCCGTTTACCGAGAAGAAGCTTGATGCGGTGGTGACGGTGATCGGCACCGTGTGCCGCACCGGGATCTCCGGGGCGTTGATTGGCAATACCTCGGAGGTGGTGCTGGATGAACTGGAGGGGGATGTGCTGGTACTCAAGAGCGAAGAAGCCATCGCCCACCAGGCCGAACTGGCCCGCGGCTGATCCCGTACTGTGGGATCACACATGATTTGTTGATTTTGCACGGTCCCTGTGGGAGCGGGTTTACCCGCGAATGCGTCAGTGAACGTGACGACGCATTCGCGGGTGAACCCGCTCCCACAGGGCTTCCCTTCTGCCTCAAAATCTAGGCCATCGCCTCGCGCACCTTGGGGTCCAGGCCCTCCCCCGCATTGGCCTCGATCCACTCCGCCAGTTGCCGGCGCATGGCCGGCGTCCAGAAGCTCTGCAGATGCTGCCGCACCCCTTGCACCGCCAGCGCCCGGTTTGGCTCGCTGTCGAAGTAATGGGCAATCTGGTTGGCCATCTTGACCAGGTTGTCGCTGCTCATCGGCGCACCTCGGCTTTCTCCGCGGTACGGCGCTCCTTCAGCAAGCGCCGCTGTTCATCACTGAAGTCCTGGTAACGCTTCTGCCATTGCGACGGCTGGAACACTTTCACCACTTCCACTGCCGTCACCTTGTACTCGGGGCAGTTGGTGGCCCAGTCGGAGTTGTCGGTGGTAATCACGTTGGCCCCCGACTCAGGGAAGTGGAACGTGGTGTACACCACCCCCGGCGCCACCCGCGCACTGACCTTGGCGCGCAGCACAGTCTGCCCGGCGCGGCTGCCAATGCCGACCCAGTCACCGTCCTGAATACCACGGCTTTCGGCGTCGGTCGGGTGGATTTCCAGGCGGTCGGCGTCATGCCAGGCGACGTTGCCGGTGCGCCGGGTCTGGGCGCCGACGTTGTACTGGCTGAGGATGCGACCGGTGGTGAGCAGCAACGGGTAGCGGTTGTTGACCTTCTCGTCGGTGGGCACATAACCGGTGAGCATGAAGCGGCCCTTGCCACGCACGAACTGGTCGATGTGCATGGTCGGCGTGCCATCGGGCGCCGCGTCGTTGCACGGCCACTGCAGGCTGCCATGGCGGTCGATCTCGGCGTAGCTGACACGGCGGAAGGTCGGCGTCAGGCGGGCGATTTCGTCCATGATCTCGGACGGGTGGCGGTAGCTCATCGGGTAGCCCAAGGCGTTGGCCAGGGCTACGGTGGCTTCCCAGTCGGCCTTGCCGGCCAACGGCTCCATGACCTTGCGCACCCGGGAAATGCGCCGTTCGGCGTTGGTGAAAGTGCCGTCCTTTTCCAGGAACGAGCTGCCCGGCAGGAACACATGGGCGAATTTGGCCGTTTCGTTGAGGAAGATGTCCTGCACCACCACGCATTCCATGGCGTGCAAGGCCGCCGTGACATGCTGGGTGTTGGGGTCGCTCTGGGCGATGTCCTCGCCCTGGCAGTACAGCGCCTTGAAGCTGCCGTCCAGCGCTGCCTCGAACATGTTGGGGATGCGCAGGCCCGGGTCGGGCTGCAAGGTCACGCCCCAGGCGCGTTCGAACTCCGCGCGCACGCCTTCGTTGGAAATATGCCGATAGCCGGGCAGTTCGTGGGGGAACGAGCCCATGTCGCACGAACCCTGCACGTTGTTCTGCCCGCGCAGCGGGTTCACCCCTACCCCTTCACGGCCAATGTTGCCGGTGGCCATGGCCAGGTTGGCGATGCCCATCACGGCGGTACTGCCCTGGCTGTGCTCGGTCACGCCCAGGCCGTAGTAGATGGCCGCGTTGCCACCGGTGGCATACAGGCGCGCCGCAGCGCGGATCTGTTCGGCGGGCACCCCGCAGACCGGGCCGAGCACTTCGGGAGCGTTATCGGACAGGCTGACGAAATCGCGCCAGCGGGCAAAGTCTTCGGTTTCGCAGCGGGCATCGATGAAGCGCTGGGCCAGCAGGCCCTCGGTGACGATCACATGGGCCAGGGCGTTGAGCATGGCCACGTTGGTGCCCGGGCGCAGTTGCAGGTGCAACTCGGCGCGGGCGTGCGGGGAGTCGACCAGGTCGATGCGCCGTGGGTCGATCACGATCAGCCGCGCACCCTGACGCAGGCGGCGCTTGAGCTGCGAGCCGAACACCGGGTGAGCGTCAGTGGGGTTGGCGCCAATCACCAGCACCACGTCGGCCTGCATCACCGAATCGAAACTTTGCGTGCCGGCCGACTCACCCAGGGTCTGTTTCAGGCCATAGCCGGTGGGCGAGTGGCACACCCGCGCACAGGTATCGACGTTGTTGTTGCCGAACGCGGTGCGCACCAGTTTCTGTACCAGGTAGGCTTCTTCGTTGGTGCAGCGGCTGGAAGTGATGCCGCCGATGGAGTCGCGCCCGTACTTGAGCTGGATGCGGCGGAACTCGCTGGCAGCGTAGGTTACCGCTTCGTCCCAGCTCACTTCCTGCCACGGGTCTTCCAGGCGCTTGCGGATCATCGGCTTGGTGATGCGGTCCGGATGGGTGGCGTAGCCCCAGGCGAAGCGGCCCTTGACGCAGGCGTGGCCGTGGTTGGCGCCGCCGTTCTTGTCCGGGACCATGCGCACCAGCTGGTCGCCTTTCATTTCGGCGCGGAACGAACAACCCACGCCGCAGTAGGCACAGGTGGTGATCACCGAACGCTCGGGCTGGCCAAGCTGCACCAGGCTCTTTTCCGTCAGCGTCGCGGTTGGGCAGGCCTGCACGCAGGCGCCGCACGACACGCATTCGGAGGCGAGGAAGTTATCGCCACCCGCAGCCGCCACCCGCGACTCGAAACCGCGGCCGGTGATGGTCAGGGCGAAGGTGCCCTGGATATCTTCGCAGGCGCGCACGCAGCGGCTGCAGACGATGCACTTGCTGGGCTCGTAGTCGAAATACGGGTTGGAGACGTCCTTTTTCTCGGCCAGGTGGTTGGCGCCGTCGTAACCGTAGCGCACCTCGCGCAGGCCCACCTGGCCGGCCACGGTCTGCAGCTCGCAGTTGCCGTTGGCCGAGCAGGTCAGGCAGTCCAGCGGGTGGTCGGAAATGTACAACTCCATCACGTTGCGGCGCAGGCCGGCCAGGCGTGGCGTTTCGGTACGCACCACCATGCCTTCGCTGACCGGCGTGGTGCAGGACGCCGGGTAGCCGCGCATGCCGTCGATTTCCACCATGCACATGCGGCACGAGCCAAAGGCTTCGAGGCTGTCGGTGGCGCACAATTTGGGGATACTGGTGCCGAGCATGGCCGCAGCGCGCATCACCGAGGTGCCGGCAGGCACGCTGATGGCGCGGCCGTCGATGCTCAGGCTGACCTGCACGTCGCTGTCACGGGCCGGGGTGCCGAGGTCGCTGCTTTTATCAGAAGCGGGGTCGAAGAAATTGATCACTGCGCGGCCTCCGTGGTAGTCAGCCCAAAATCGGCGGGGAAGTACTTGAGGGCGCTGGCAACCGGGTAGGCAGTCATGCCGCCCATGGCGCACAGCGAGCCGTACTGCATCGTGTCGCACAGGTCGCGCAGCAGCAGGGCCTGGTCGTGGCGTTCGGTGAAATCAGTCGTTGCGATCAACCGGTCGACCACTTCCATGCCACGGGTGGAGCCGATACGGCACGGGGTGCACTTGCCGCAGGATTCTTCGGCGCAAAACTGCAGGGCGAAGCGCGCCATGCTGGCCATGTTCAGGGTGTCGTCGGCCACCACCACACCGCCGTGGCCGAGCATCGCGCCCATGGCGGCGAAGGCCTCATAGTCCAGCGGGGTGTCGAAGTGGCTAGGGGGAACCCAGGCGCCGAGCGGGCCACCGACCTGCGCGGCCTTCAGCGGCCGGCCACTGGCCGTACCGCCGCCGTAGCCCTCCACCAGCTCGCGCAGGGTCAGGCCGAACGCACGCTCCACCAGGCCACCCTGGCGGATGTTGCCGGCCAGCTGGAACGGCATGGTGCCCAGCGAGCGGCCAATGCCGAAATCGCGATAGAACGCTGCGCCCTTGGCCAGAATGATGGGCACTGAAGCCAGGGTGAGCACGTTGTGCACCAGCGTGGGCAAGCCGAACAGGCCCTGTAGCGCGGGCAGCGGCGGCTTGGCGCGGACGATGCCGCGCTTGCCTTCAATGGATTCGAGCAGCGCAGTTTCTTCGCCGCAGATATAAGCGCCGGCACCCACCCGCACTTCAAGGTCGAATGCCTGGCCGCTGCCGGCCACATCGGTGCCGAGGTAGCCGGCGTCACGGGCGATGGCAAACGCCTGGTCGAGCACGCGGATGGCGTCGGGGTATTCCGAGCGCACATAGATGTAGCCCTTGTCGGCCCCCACGGCGAGGCCGGCAATGATCATGCCCTCGATCAGCAGGAAGGGGTCACCTTCCATCAGCATGCGGTCGGCAAAAGTACCGGAGTCACCCTCGTCGGCGTTGCACACTACGTACTTCTGCCCAGCGCCGGCGTCACGCACGGTGCGCCACTTGATACCGGCCGGGAACGCCGCACCGCCACGGCCACGCAGGCCGGAGTCGAGCACGGCCGCGACCACATCGGCACCGTTCAGGGCCACGGCCGCTTCAAGGCCGGCGAAACCGCCATGGGCGCGATAGTCGTCCAGCGACAACGGGCGGGTGATGCCGGCGCGGGCGAACAGCAACCGCTGCTGGGTTTTCAGGTAAGGGATTTCTTCGACAGGCCCCAACGCCAGCGAGCGGCCACCGGGTTCACCGGCCAGGGCATCGAGCAGTGACGGCACGTCTTGCGCCGTAACCGGGCCGAAGCCCAGGCGCCCTTGCGCACTGTCGCACTCGATCAGCGGCTCCAGCCAGTACAGCCCGCGCGAGCTGGTGCGCTGGATGCCCAGCGGCAACTGGCGGCGCTCGGCCTCACGCTGCAGGGCATCGGCAACCTGGTCGGCCCCTACGGCACGGGCCACCGAGTCGCAGGGGATGTAGAGCTTCAGCATGCTGCGTCCTCCCGGCAAGCGTTCACCAGGGCGCGCAGCCGCTCAGGGGTCAGCCGCGCGTGCACCTGGCCGTCCAGTTCCAGCGCCGGCGAGCAGGCGCAGGCACCCAGGCAGTACACCGGGCGCAGGCTGATGGCGCCGTCGGCGCTGGTGCCATGGTCGTCCAGTGCCAGCTGATCACGCAGTTGCGCGGCCAGGGCCTCGGCGCCGCGGCTCTGGCACGATTCGGCGCGGCACAGGCGCAGGGTGTGCCGCGCCGGTGGCGAAGTACGGAAGTCGTGGTAGAAGCTGATCACCCCGCGCACTTCAGCCAGGCTGAGGTTCAGGGCATGGGCAATTTCGGGGACAGCCGCATCGGGGATAAAGCCGATGTCGTGCTGGATGGCATGCAGGATGGGCAACAGGGCACCGGGGGCGTCCTTGTCGCGGGCCAGAATGCGCTGGATCACGGGCAGGTGGAGCAATTCATCAGGCATACAGCGGACCTCGGCATCACGGACCCCGCCTGAATTGTTGTGGGGGCAGGTATCCGGCGTGTTCTGCTGCGGCGCGTCGGCCACGTCACGGTTGCGCGGCGCTGACGGCCTCCTTGCCCACGGCCGCGCATCTGCGCACGCTGGTCCGAAGGCATCCTGCAAGCATGGCACTTATGGCGCCAGGGGGTAGCGTGCGAACGACCAGGCGCATCCTGAAACCGACGCGAATGTTTTCTACAGCGGCGCAGTCTGCTTCTGTGGGAGCGGGCATGCCCGCGAAGAACCCAGCGCGGTGGATGGCACCGGCTTCGCCGGTGTTCGCGGGCACGCCCGCTCCCACAGTGATCGGGCAAACTCTTAGAGTTTGAACAAGACAGTTGCTCCCACAAGAGCAGAGCGCGCAAGGTCTTGCAGCTATTCAGGCTGCTGAGCTCGCTGGGCGGTGATCAACCACAGCAAATAGCAACCACCCAACACCCCGGTCACCAGTCCCACCGGTAACTGCGCCGTGGCCGCCAGGCGCTGGCTCAGCCAGTCCGCCACCAGCAGCAAAGCTGCGCCCATCAAGGCAGCGCACACCAGCGGCACCCCCGCCGTACGTGTCAGCCGCCGTGCCAGTTGCGGGCCGGCCAGGGCGATGAAGGAAATTGGCCCGGCCGCGGCAGTGGCAATCGCCGTAAGGCCCACAGCGGCAAGTACCAGCCGAAACCGCGACCGCTCCACCGCCACGCCCAGCTGGCTGGCCGTGCCATCGCCCATTTCCATCAGCGCCAGTTCACGCCTGTGCAGCAAAGCCACCGGCACAATCAACGCCAGCCCCAGCGCGGCCGGCATCACATGCGCCCAGGTGCGGGTGTTGAGTGAACCGGCCAGCCACAGCTGGGCGAACAACGCCTGATCAAGGTCGCCGGTAACCAGCAGCAGCTGGTTCAGGCCCGACAGCGTGGCGCCCATGCCGATGCCCACCAGCACCAGCCGATAACCCTGGCTGCCCTGCCCACGACGCGCCAGCAGCAGTACCAGCAGTGCCGTGAGCATGCCGGCCGCCACCGCCGCCAATGCGGTGGCCAACGGCCCGGCATCGAACAGGATGATCTGCACGATGGCACCGCTCGCCGCACCGGTGGTAAAGCCGATGACATCGGGCGAGCCCAAGGGGTTGCGGGCGATCGACTGGAAGATCGCCCCGGCCATGCCCAGCGCCGAGCCTACCAGCACCGCCGTGAGCACCCGCGGCAAACGCACGCGGCTGACGATGCGGTCCACCATCGCGTTATCACCCTGCCCCAGCAGGCTGGCCAATACCTCGCTTGCACGAATCGGCAGGCTACCCGTCCCCAGCAGCAGCACCGCCAGGCTTATCACCAGTAACGACAAGATGCTGCCGACCAGCACTGCACGCAGGCTGAAGCGCAGGCTCAGGGGCCCACACCGAAACACGCGCAATCCATTCACAGCTGACATAGCCGAAACCTGCCGATCAGTACGATAAAGGCCGGCCCGCCCAGTAACAGCGCCAGGGTTCCGGCGGCCAGCTCCGCGGGTGCTGCCAGCACGCGGCCAAGCAAGTCGGCACCCAGCAGTAACAGGGCCGCGATCAGGGCGGCATACGGCAGCATGCGCCGGTAGTCCGGCCCCACCAGCAACCGTGCCAGGTGTGGCGCCACCAGGCCGACAAAGCCGATCGGCCCGGCAATGGCGGTTGCGCTGCCGGCCAGCAGCATCAGCGCCACGCACGCCAACGCCCAGGTCATGCGTACGTTCACACCCAGCGCCCGGCCCAGATCACGGCCCAGCGCCAGGGCGTTGAGTTGTGGCATCAAGGCTGCCGCCAGGGCCAGCCCCAAGGCGATGGCCAAGGTCGGCAATGGCAATGCAGCCGTGCTGCTGCCAGCCAACGAGCCCGCCGCCCAATTGCGGAAATGGTCGTAGACCTGCGGCGGGGTGTTGAGCACCACGATTGCCGTGAGCGAGGCCAGCAGCATGCTCAGCCCCGCGCCGGCCAGTATCAGGCGCACCGGGTTACTGTCGGCAGATCCCGCCTGGCCAAGCAGAAACACGGCAATGCCGGCCATACCTGCACCTAGAAAGGCCAGCGGGATGTACTGGCTGACCTGGGTCAGGCCAAACAACGCGACGCCAAGGATCACCGCCAGCGCGGCGCCGGCATTGACGCCCAACAGGCCGGGCTCGGCCAACGGGTTGCGCGTCAACGCCTGCATCACCGTACCCGCCGCGCCCAGCGCCAGGCCAGCCAGCAACGCCACCAGTGTGCGTGGCACGCGCAACTCGCGCACGATCAGGTGCTCGTCGTTATGCAGGTCGGGCTGGTAGAGGGCATCGAACACCACGCCGATAGCAATCGGGTGCGAACCGATCAGCAGGCTCGCCAGCGCTGCCACCAACAACAGCAACAGCCCTGCCAGCAGCGCAGGGCGCAAGGTTTGGCCTGCCATGGTCAGCGGAAGTAACCGGCGACGGTGTCGAGCATCTGCCGCCCGGAGTAGTAGTCGATGCGGAACGAGCTGGGCCCCAGCGGGTACACGCGCTGGTGCTGCACCGCAGGCAGGTTGGCCAGTACCGGGTCACTGAGGAAGGCCTGGGCGTCTTTGTCATCGGCACTGAGCAGGAACACATCGGCATCACCGATGGCAGCGGCCAGGTTCTCGCGGGAAATGAACTGGAACTCGGTGGCGCGAATCACCTGCCCCGCCATGGCCTCGGGCAGCTCGCGCACCTGGAAGCCGAGCGCCGTCAGCAACCGGGCCTGCGGGCTGATGGCGCGGCCGATGGAGTAACTGCCACCGATGTTGTAGCCGATCAGTACCACCGGCCTTGGCGAGGGCTGCAGGCGGGCTGCCGTTTCGCGGGTGTAGTCGTCGAACTGCTGGATCACGGCCTTGGCCTGCTGGTGCAGGCCAGTGCGCGCGCCCAGCTCGGTGGCCAGTTCCTGCCAGGACTGGTTGGAGTAGTTCACCACCAGCGTCTGTACGCCCTGGGCCTTCAGTTCCGCCAAATGCGGCGCAGCGCTGTCGGCCCCGGTGGCAGACACCACCAGCAGGTCCGGCGCGCTGGCCACCACGGCTTCGATATCGAACTGCAGGTTGCGGTACAGCACCTGCACCTCACGCTGGTCGGCCACCGCGGCCCATTGCGAGAAGAAGCCCTTGTCATCGGTCAGGCGGCTGGGCGTGGCTGCGGCGCTGGCCACCAGCGGCGCCTGCATGGCCAGCAGGATGCCGGTCACGCTCGGGGTGGTGGAGACGATGCGCGCAGGCGCGGCCGCTACGGTCGGGGTTACGCCAGCCAGCGTCAGGGCGACGGCGGCCAGTGCTGCACAAACTCGAAAACGCTTCATCGATGGGCTTCGCCTTGGGGGGAGTCAGCTGCGCATGATAATACTTCTCATGCAGATAATTCCATCATGTAGAATACGTTCCGCAAATCATGCATTGCCAAGGACCGACCATGAGCCCTCGCCTGCAAGCCCGCGCGCTGACCCTGCGCCGCGATAACCGAACACTGTCGCACGACCTGTCGCTGGACATCCCCGATGGCGCCTTTACCGTGATCGTCGGCCCCAACGCCTGCGGCAAGTCGACCCTGCTGGCGGCGCTGTCGCGGCTGCTGGCGCCCAGTTGCGGCCAGGTGCTGCTCGATGGCCAGGACATCCAGTTGCGCCCCGCCAAGGACGTGGCCCGGCGCCTGGCCCTGCTGCCACAGAGCGCCAACGCACCAGACGGCATCCGCGTGGCGGAGCTGGTCGCGCGCGGCCGCTACCCGCACCAGCGCCTGTGGCAACAGTGGTCGGTCGAAGATGAGCAGGCGGTACAGCGGGCAATGCACGCGACGGGTATCGAAGACCTGGCCGAACGGCCGCTGCAAGCGTTGTCTGGCGGCCAGCGCCAGCGTGTGTGGATTGCCATGGTGCTGGCGCAGGACACCCCGCTGTTGCTACTGGACGAGCCCACTACCTACCTGGACATTGCCCACCAGTTCGAATTGCTGGAGTTGCTGCGCGACCTGAACCGCCAAGGGCGCACCATCGTGGCGGTATTGCACGACCTGAACCAGGCCTGCCGCTATGCCAGCCACCTGGTGGCCATGCGCGATGGGGCCATCGTTGCCCAGGGTGCGCCGGCAGAGATTTTTACCGAGGCACTGGTGCAGCAGGTGTTCGGGTTGTCGGGGCTGGTGATTGAGGACCCAGTAAGCGGGACGCCGATGCTGGTGCCGCGTGGGCGCAGTGAAAACCGTTAAGGCTGTATTCTTCAGGGCCGCCGTGCGGCCCATCGCCGGCAAGCCAGCTCCCACAGGTACTGCGCAAGCCTTCAGCACCATGCGGTCCCTGTGGGAGCTGGCTTGCCGGCGATGGCTGCGCAGCAGCCCCAATGGCTTTGGTTAGGCTTAATCCGGTAACACCGGCTCAGGCGCACCGAGCATGCGCCCACCGGTAGCCTGGTTGACCAGCCCCGCTTCATGGAACAACGCCTGGCGATCCTCCGGCGCCCGTAGCTGCCCCAGGTCGGTCACCGTGGTCATCACGCACACAATCTCCTGCTGCGCATCAAACACCGGCGCCGCCTGCCCGGTCACGCTGGACAACAGGTGGCTGGTCAGTTCGGCCCAGCAATGCTGGCGGATCTGCTCCAGCACCTTGGCGCTGGGCGGGGTGCCGCGAAAATGCGCCGGCTGCAACTTGCGGGCGGCATCGATGGTGGCCTTGGGCAGAAACGCCTGGAAGATCAGCCCGCAGGCGGTGTTGTCGATGGGCAGGATGTCGCCCAATGCCAACGGGTTGATCGAGAAGTAGGCGCTGCGGTACCAACGCACCAGGGTCGGCCCGCGGTCGGTCCAGATCGCCACCCCACCGCTGGCAGCATGCCGCTGGGCCAGACCCTTCATGTGCTGGGCGGCGATTTCCACGGCATCCACACGCTTGAGGGCGCCGATGCCGATGCTGAGCGCGGCCGGGCCCAGGTCGTACAACGCACTGGCCGGGTCCTGCTTGGCCAGCCCCTCCTTCACCAGGCTTTGCAGGTAGCGGTGCGCCGTGGAGCCGCCGGTGCCGGTGCGCCGGGCCACCTCGCCCAGGCTCAGTTCGTTCTCCGCATTGGCCAGAACATTCAGGAACCGCGCAGCGATCGACACCGACTGGATGGTGCCGGAACGCTTCTCGCCCGGGCTCTCGGGCTCCGTGTCGGCGGGGGACTGCAAAGTGTTCAACGGGGCTATCTCCTCATTTCTGATTATCCGGCCAGGCGCCATCACGGTGGCCGGTTAGCGCGGCTGCCTATCATACCGCCCGCAACCCGGCCTGGCGCGGGTGCTGGCAAACGCCGGCAGCACCATACCACTTTGAGGAATAGATTCTTTATTGCGGAATACAATGGCACCGTGATACCTTGCGCCGCAAACGAGGATCGTTCTCATTTGGAGGTTGTCTTGAAGTACCCTGCGCAACGCTCGATCAGCCATGGATTCGGTGTGCTGACCCTGTCTACCCTGCTTGCTGCACCCCACGCCCTGGCCGAACAAGGCCCCACTGCCGGGAGCTCGCAACTGGTCCTTAGCCCCGTACTGGTCAGCGGCGAAAAGGTCGAGCGAGACCTGCGCAACACCGCCTCTTCGGTATCGGTGAAAAGCGCCAGCGAAATCGACAGCCTCAAGACCGGCAACGCCTCGGTGCACGAAGTGCTCAACGACGTGCCCAACGTGATCTACACCGATACGGTGGGCGCGCCGATCATTCGCGGCCAGGACACCCAGGGCCCGAACAACGGCGCCAACGTGTTCTGGGGCGGCACCGTGCCGCGCGCCACCATCAACCTCGATGGGCACTACCTGAACTACAACGAGATGTACTTTGGCGCGCCGTCGATGTGGGACGTGGACAGCATCGAGGTGTATCGCGGCCCGCAGACCACCAGCCAGGGTGCCAACGCCATCGCCGGGGCCATCGTGGTCAAGACCAAGGACCCGACCTTTACCCCCGAGGCGGCCTACCAGGCCGAGATCGGCAGCTACCACTCGCGGCGCAGCTCGCTGGCAGTGTCCGGCCCACTCACCGACAACCTCGCCGGGCGCCTGGCGCTGGACTATTCGGCGCGCGACACCTTCATCGACTACACCAACCCCGCGTTTGCCAGCCACAACACCGACCAGGACTTCCGCGCCCTGAACCTGCGCGGCAAACTGCTGTGGCTGCCCGAGGCGGTACCCGGCCTGGGCCTGAAGTACACCTTCGCCCACGGTGACTCCAACCGCCCCACCCAGGAAGCGGCCTCGCGCCCCTTCCACGACCTGAACCACGCCGGCGCCACCATGCCCAGCTGGCACCAGCAGAGCAACACGCACATCGTCGACGTGGATTACGAGCTGGACAACGGCATGAAGCTGTTCAACCAGACCCAGTACTCGTTGTCCAACGTGCACCGGGTCATTGGCGTGGCGAACGGCGGCGATGCCGACATTCGCCAGAAGAACTTCTCCAACGAAAGCCGCATCACCTTTGGCGAGCAGCAGGACACCCTCAGCGGCATGGCCGGCCTGTACCTGGCGCGCACCGACTCGGACGAAATCCTGTATTACGGTGGCATCTCGGACTTCGACGACACCAAGCGCAACCTGGGCGTGTTCGGTGAAGTCAGCTACCGCCTGAATGACCGCTGGACGCTCACCACCGCCCTGCGCCTGCAACAGGACAAGATCCAGCGCAGCGGCACCTCGCCGTTCGCCGCCAACGGGCTGGACTACGACAAGACCTTCACCGCACTCCTGCCCAAAGTGTCGCTGGCCTACGCCCTGACCCCGCAATGGACTGTCGGCGGCATGGTCAGCCGCGGCTACAACCCGGGCGGCGTGTCGCTGAACCTGAGCAGCAAGCGCTTCGAGGAATTCGACGATGAGCGCATGTGGAACTACGAACTGTTCGCCCGCGCCAGCCTGCTGGACGACCGCCTGCACCTGAACGCCAACCTGTTCTACATGGACATGCAGGATGCCCAGTACAACATCCCGGTGGTGCTGGCCTCCGGCCTGACCCAGTCCTACACCATCAACGCCGAAAAGGCCCATGCCTATGGTTTCGAGCTGTCGGCGGACTACCGGGTGCTGGACAACCTCACCCTCAAGGCCAGCGCCGGTGCCCTGCAAACCCGCATCGACGACATCGACGCCAACAGCAGCTACGCCGGCAACGAGTTTGCCCGCTCGCCCGGCTACACCGTCAGCTTCGGCCCGAGCTGGGACATTACCGACCGCCTGAACTTCAATGCCCAGGTGCGGCACATCGACGGCTACTACTCGGACGTGGCCAACACCAAGAGCTATGCCATCGACGGCTACACCGTGGCCGACGCGCGCATGAGCTACCGCTTCAACGACCAGGTGCAGGTGTACACCTACGTGAAGAACGTATTCGACGAGCGCACCCCGACCTATATGCAGACCAACCGTGGTATCGGCGGTATCGAAGCGAGCATGACCGAACCGCGCACCGTGGGTGTCGGCATCAAAGGCGCCTTCTGATACCAACCGGGGCCGCTTTGCGGCCCTTCGCGGGCACGCCCGCTCCCACAGGTCATCACCCACCCCTGTGGGAGCGGGCGTGCCCGCGAAGGGCTGCAAAGCAGACCTACCACCAAAAGCCAGCATCTGGAGACCCTGATGACATTCAAAAAAGGCCTGCACATTGGCATGTCGCTCGCCCCCACCTGGCTCAGCGGCGAGGGCTGGCGGCGTACCGACAGCCGCGTCGAAACGCTGTTCGGCAGCGACTTCGCCATGGACATCGCGCGCCGCGCCGAAGCCGCGCACCTGGACTTCGTGTTCCGCCCCGACGTCAGTTGCGTGGTGGCCGACGCCCTGGAAAGCGGCTCGGGCTTCACCAGCCTCGACCCCACCGTGCTGCTGGCCGCGCTCACCCGCGAGACCAGCCACATCGGCCTGGTGTCGACCGTCTCGACCACCTTTTTCCCACCCTACCTGGTCGCACGCCAGTTGCAGTCGCTGAACTGGCTGAGCCAGGGCCGGGTTGGCTGGAACATCGTCACCGCCCTGCAAGGCCACGAGAACTTCGGCCTGGCGGCCATGCCCAGCGCCGAAGAACGCTATGCCCGCGCAGCCGAGTTCACCGAGGTGGTGCAGCAGCTGTGGCGCAGCTTCCCGCAACAGGCGCTGCGCATCGACCGCGAAAACGGTGTTTACGCCGACCCGGCGCAGGTTCAGCCAATCAACCACCAAGGTGACTTCCTGCAGGTGCAGGGCCCGCTCAACCTGCCCGAACAGGGCGCACGCATTCCGCTGATCCAGGCCGGCGCCTCCGACAGCGGTCGGGACTTCGCGGCGCGCGTCGCCGACATCGTTTTTGCCCCTACCCCCGACCAGGCCGCCGCTGCGGACCTGCGCCGTGACCTGTCACGTCGCGCGCAAAAACATGGCCGCCAGGCCGACGATGTTCGCCTGCTGCCTGGCCTGAGCCTGTACCTGGCACCCACCCGCCAGCAGGCACGCGAACTGTTCATGGAAACCCACGCCCGGGTGGACAAGGCACGCAAGTACGCTGCCATCGAGAAGATGATCGGCATCGATCTGGCCAACTGGCCGAGTGACCGGCGCATTCATGCAGCCGACTTGCCGCCGCTGCAGTTGCTGCCCGGCGCCAGCCGGACCCATGTGAGCTTGCTGCGGCGGCTGATCGAACGTGAGTCGCTGCTGCCGGAAGAACTGCTGATGCGCCCGGAAGTGCTGTCGGCTGCGCACTGGCAGGTGATTGGCACAGCCGATGACGCCGTTGCGGAAATTGCCGACTGGGCCGAGGCGGGGGTGATGGATGGTTTTATCGCTGCGCCGGGGGGCTCGTTTGGCTCGGTGTACAGCTTTCTGGATGAGGTGGTGCCGCGGCTGGTAGAGCGCGGGTTGTTCCGTGAGCGGTATCACGGGGCGACGTTTGCCGAGCATCTGCAGCGGTATTGAAGGGCCAAGGGGGCTGCTGCGCAGCCCCGGCAGGCCTCAGGCAACCGCTTTTTCCGTGCTGCGCCCGGCTTCCAGCTCACGCACCAGCGGCAATACGTGCTCGCCGAAGTACGCCACTTCTTCCTGGAAATGCAGGAAGCCGGACAGGATCAGATCTACCCCTACGGCCTTCAGCGCAACAATGCGCTCGGCAATTTGCCGTGGCGTGCCGATCAGGTTGGTCTTGAAACCATCGTTGTACTGCACCAGGTCCTCGAAGCTGGATTTCGCCCAGTTGCCCTCGCCTTCCGGGCTGGCAGCCCCGGCGTGCTTCACTTCCTGGCCAAACGCCCGCACCGCCTCGGGGTTGGCCTTGTCGATGATCTCCTGCAACACCGCGCGCGCCTCTTCCTCGGTGTCGCGGGCGATGATGAAGGCATTCACCCCAACCTTGACCGAGTGGCCATTGGCTGCGGCCTTGGCGCGGAGGTCATCGACCTGGGCCTTAATCCCTTCCACGCTGTTGCCGTTGGTGAAGTACCAGTCCGACACCCGCGCGGCCATGTCCCGCGCCGCACGCGAACTGCCGCCCTGGAAGATCTCGGGGTGCGGTTGCTGCAGCGGCTTGGGTTTGAGGTTGTAGTTACGGAAGCGATAGAAGTCGCCGTTGAAGGTGAAGTTGTCTTGCGTCCAGATACCCTTCAGCGCGCGGATGAATTCCTCGGAACGGCGATAGCGCTCGTCGTGGTCCAGCCACGGCTCACCGACCGCATGGAACTCGCCCTTGAACCAGCCCGAGACCACGTTGATGGCGATTCGGCCATTGGTGAACTGGTCGATGCTCGCCAACTGCTTGGCCGCCAGCGTCGGGTTCCACGGGCCAGGCAAAATGGCGGCGATGACCTTGAGCTTTTCGGTTGCAGCCAGCAGTGCGTGGCTGATGGTGACCGACTCGTGCTGGTTGTCAGCGCCGTAGCCAGCGGTAAAGCGGATTTGCGACAGGGCATAATCGAAGCCGGACTTTTCGGCAATTTGCGCAAGCTTGCGGTTGTAGTCGATGTCCCAGCTCGTGCGCTGCTCGATGGTGCTGACCACCAGGCCACCGCTGACGTTGGGGACCCAGTAGGCGAACTTGATCGGGGTGTGGCTCATGGGGCGGCTCCTCGGGAATCCTTGGGGGTTCACGGAGGTAGGAGCAGCAACTGTGCCAACGGCTGGCTTTCTTGGTTTTCAAGGAGTTAGCGATACAGGCCGGCGATGTTGGCTGCATGTGGTCAAACACGCTGTCGGATCACTGTTGCCTGCGCAACATCGCCGCTTGCTGCTAACTCACCGGTTTTTGCGCATGCCCATGTGAGCATCATCCATCAAGGCCTTGGCCATGTCGCAAAGAAAGTGCGAGGCCCAGACCAGCACCGGTTCGTTGTCCATCACCCCGATAAACGATGCCCGCCGCGAGCAGTCCATCAACACTGAGGCCTGTTCGACGGCATGGTCGCAACAGTTACCGGGTTCGACACGGAACAGCTTCTTGCCGTCGATGGTACCGTCCAGGAACGTGGCCGAGCCTACAGTCAGGCCCAAGGTACCGGTGTCGTCATCCAACTCTTTATCCATCTGAAACCTCTTCTGATTTTGCCGGCAAGTGAAGCTACCCTACTGCAACGGCCCTGCTACGCGGTCGCGCAGTAATCAAAACCTGGGGCTGCTCCCCCTATCCTGTGGGAGCGGGTTCACCCGCGAACACGGGCGCAGCCCGTGCCTTCAATGCAACGTATGCATCTGCGGCCTGCTCCTGAACTGCACCTGCGCAATCGCCGACTCCAGCAACGAACGCACAGCCTCCACTTCATGCATGACCGCCAGGGTCATGATGGTGGCGGGAGACTTGGGTAGCGTGGAGATGGCGTGATGGCCTACGGACAAGGCACAGAGTACGTATTCGGTGGCCTGGATCAGAGTGTCTTCCAGGTGGTGCGATGGGTCAGCGGTGAAAGGTGGATCGGGAACGAGTTTAAGCATGACAGCCTCCAGACAATGACAAGTCGGACCGTCGCCAGATCACTTGCAGATGATAGGGTGGCGGCTACATGCGGGCCTGCAAGACCGGGCTTGGAGGTCGTTCCCCGGCTGGCCCGAAGGCCACCCGCACGCAGCCACCATTGACCGAAGCCAACAGCAAACTGAGACCAGACCAAGCAACGGGCTTGCAGACCCGGTCGTTGAATTTGCAACGACAGGTCGAGACTAGGGGGCTCAGGTTTCCATCGCAATGGTAAAAGGCTTGAAAAGGATGATTCAGAAATGGACTACACGGAAGGGAAAAAAACTGATTCTATCTTGTAGGACCAAGCAGGCCTTACCTGAAAATTCCTTGCACCCCTCACAACTTCGCGTGGCTTGTGCCCATCAAAGAGCCAACCGCGCCAGCCGCTGCAGGGCCAGAATCACTTCCTCATCCCGCGCCTCCAGCACATCCGCCTGGACAATTCCAGGATCAAATCCAGCGCTTGTGAGGCCGAGGCCAGCTAACGGCGCACAGCAATGTAACCAACGCTTTCATGGCGCGTTGTAGCAGGCCGCCTGCCCCGGCGCTTTAAGGTAAGCTCAGCCCCGCAATGCAACCATCAAGGACGGTACCCATGCATTCACTGACTGACGAGCAGGTGCTGGCGATCATCCGCGAGAACCCGGTAAACCGGGCGCTCCTGGCGCTGCTGGCAACGCTGGAGATCCCCCACTGCATGCTGGTGGCAGGTGCCCTGTTCCAGACGTTCTGGAACCACCGCGCAGGGCTGCCTGCCGGGTGGGGCATCAAGGACTATGACATTGCCTATTTCGACGCCGACGTGTCCTGGGAGGCAGAGGACCGGGTCATCACCACGGTTCAGCAGGCGTGCGCGCATCTGGGTGTCAACGTGGAAGTGCGCAACCAGGCCCGCGTTCACCTGTGGTACCACGCGAAATTCGGCGGCGCTTACACACCGCTGCTCAAGGTCACGGATGGCATCGACCGGTACCTGATCCGCTCGACCTGCCTGGGCGTTGATGTGCATACAGGTGCGCTCTACAGCACGCATGGCCTGGAAGACTTGCAGAACAACCTGCTGAGAATGAACGAGCTGAACCCCCGCCCAGACTTATTCAGGGCAAAAGCCGCCAGCTACCGGGAACGCTGGCCATGGCTTGCCTTGGTTGAGTGAAATCTACGCCATGGCGTTGCGTACATTGGCCTTGCGCCAAACCAGCCGCCCAAGCGTAATCGACCAATTGAGCAAGGAGATCCCCAGAAGGATCAGCAGCATCATCGATAGCCCGTTATCGATGATGATTTTGCCGGCCAGGAACGGAAAGCCGAATACACCGACGAAATAGGAAAGGCTGAACAACAGCAAGGACTGGGTCGTGGTGCCTTCTGGCGCTTCATTCGCTGCAAGGCCATTGATCACCGAGTAGGTGAGGCCATAACCGACACCCAGCACAATCGCCGCCAGAATGTACCCAAGGCTACCGGCCACCACGAACTTGAACATCAGCAGGGATACCACGATCAACCCCGACAGCAGGCACGACATCCGATAGGGGTCGCGCCTTACCACCAGCCCGGCTACAAACATGCGCCCAGCAATGGCAGCGCTCATGAAGCCGACAAAAAACAGCGAGTAATCGAGTGCTTTTTCGTGGGCATAGCTCGTTTGAAAACTCGACAGCCCACCAAAGATTGCGCCGCCCAGGCCAACCATGAGGATCGGGAACAAGGCCCTTGAGCCCAGGACTTTTTGTGTGGCCTGCCAGGACAGCCTGGAGACAGCAGCACTGAAGCGCTCGGGCAGTTGTCCCAACGGTTTCGCCATACGCCAGAACAGGGCCACGCCGATCAGGCTGGCCAGCGCTGCCACATAAAACGTTGCAGTCACCGGCAGGCCCAGCTGGCTTGCCAGGCGCCCGACCAGGGGCGCCGAGCCGATACCGCTCATCATGCTGCCCGAGAGCAGCGCAAAGTACCGCGAGCGCTGTGCCGGTGGCACGATCATGGCCACGATTATCGGGCCCAAGGTGTAGAAAACGCCCCAGCCCACACCCAGCAGCAAGCCGAACATCATCAGCAGATGCTGGTGGCTGGCACTCACGGCGAACCCAAGGTTTGCAATGACCAGCGCCAGGCCGCACAGCGCAATCGAGCGTGCCGCACCGAGGCGGTCCGACAAATGCCCGGACACCAGCACGGCAGCAAATGTACTTAGCATGGCGGCTGAAATTACGTGGCCGGCATCCTGTTCGTTGCCACCGTGCGCGCCCACCAGCAATGCCAGCAGGAAGGTCGAGCCATAGGACAGCGACAACAGGTAGCTGGCAAAACAGAACAAGCTGAACAGGGGCTTTGACACAGCTATCGTGCGTTCATCCTGGAAGTGCATGAGAAACCCTGACTAGTTGGACCAGTCGCGCAGTGTGCGTGGCCAGCGCAAACAGGGTAAATCCAGGATTGCTGATCTGAAGGTAAGCGACAACCAACCTAAGCCTGTGCGCCTTTAGCTGAACACCCAGAGCACGCGGGTGGGCTTGTCGGTGAGGTTGGCGTAGCGAAAACTGGCGTGGGGTTGCAGCTGAAAACTGTCGCTGGCGTGCAGCGTTACCGGCTCGCCGCCATCCAGCCACACCGTCAGCTCGCCTTCGAGCACAAAGCAGCCCTGCTCCGAGCTGTCGTCCAGGTACTCTTCACCACTGCTCGCCCCCGGTTCCAGGTGGCTGTCGAGCATGGAGAACGCGCCCGTTATCGTAGGAGATGCCAGCACATCGGTGATGCCACCGGCCAGGTGGAGGGTGCGCCGCTCGTGAGGGCGGGTGACCCAGTCGAGCTCGCGAGGCTTGTCCAGCTTGTAAAAGTAGGCGGTCGAGACGCCGAGCTCTTCGCTGATGGCTGTGAGGTCGGCCACGGTCGGGCGCGAGACGCCCCGTTCGACCTGGGACAGAAAGCCCACCGAACGGCCGATACGCTGAGCCAGCTCGCCCAGCGTCAGGCCTTTGAACTTGCGCAGGTCGCGAATCAGTACTGCCAGGCCTTCGATTTCTTCGTGCACTTTCATAGTTGAATCGCGACTTTCGGACGGGAAATTAATGCCCTGAAAAGTACATGATTCATCTCACAAAGCAAAATGCTTTGGGGGAGGTACCTGACGCGGGTTTTGCGGTTGGGGCGCAGATCGAGCGCCGCCCGCGCGGCGCATCGCGAGCTGCGCTCGCTCCTACGTTTGTTTCGGGCCAATGATTCCTGTGCCATTTGCACGCGCACGCCTTGGCGCATGGCGCGCTATCGCGTCGTGAAAACAAGGCGGTCGCGCACCCGTGTCACAGGCGTTACTGGCCAAAAACAAGCGTAGGAGCGAGCGCAGCTCGCGATGCGCCGCGCGGGCGGCGCTCGATCTCACAGGCGTTGAAAATATACAGCCAAGCCCCTGCCCTTAGCGGACAGCCTCGTAGGTCAGGTCCAGGCACTTGCGGGCTTTTTCCACCAGCTCGTCGATCTCTTCGATGCTGATCACCAGCGGCGGCGCGATGATCATGGTGTCGCCCACGGCGCGCATGATCAGGCCGTTGTCGAAGCAGTGCTGGCTGCAGATCATGCCGACACCTTTGCCTTCGTACCGGGCGCGGGTGGCCTTGTCTTTCACCAGCTCGATTGCGCCGAGCATGCCCAGGCCGCGCACTTCGCCTACCAACGGGTGGTCGGCCAATTCGCGCAGGCGTTGTTGCAGGTAAGGCGCGGTTTTATCGTGCACCTGCTGGATGATCTGCTCGTCACGCAGGATGCGCAGGTTCTCCAGGCCCACCGCAGCCGCCACCGGGTGGCCGGAATAGGTGAAGCCGTGGTTGAAGTCGCCGCCTTCGCTGATGACCTTGGCCACTTCGTCACGCACGATCACCCCGCCCATGGGGATGTAACCGGAGGTCAGGCCCTTGGCAATGGTCATCAGGTCAGGCTTGAGGTCGTAGTAGTCGGTACCGAACCACTCACCGGTACGGCCAAAACCGCAAATCACTTCGTCGGCGACGAAGAGGATGTCGTACCGGGCCAGGATTTCCTTGACCTTCGGCCAGTAGGTTTGTGGCGGAATGATCACGCCACCGGCACCCTGGATCGGTTCGGCGATGAAGGCGGCAACGTTGTCCACACCAACTTCGAGGATCTTCTTCTCCAGCTGCTCGGCCGCCCACACCCCGAAGTCGGCCTCGGTCATGTCGCCGCCTTCGCCGAACCAGTACGGCTGCGGGATGTGCACGATATCCGGGATCACCCCGCCCTGCTGGTGCATGCCGCTCATGCCGCCCAGGGCTGCACCGGCCACGGTAGAGCCGTGGTAACCGTTGATGCGGCCAATGATGACGTTCTTGTTCTTCTTGCCCTTCAGCGCCCAGTAATGGCGAACCATGCGCAGCACGGTGTCGTTGCCTTCGGAGCCGGAGCCGGTGAAGAACACATGGTTCATGCCTTGCGGCGCCACATCGGCGATGGCCTTGGCCAGCTCCAGCGCGGGCGGGTGCGCGGTCTGGAAGAACAGGTTGTAGTAAGGCAGCTGCTTCATCTGCTGGCTGGCGACCTCGGCCAGCTCATCGCGACCGTAGCCGACCGCCACGCACCACAGGCCCGCCATGCCATCAAGAATCTTGTTGCCCTCGCTGTCCCACAGGTACACGCCCTTGGCCGAGGTGATGATGCGCGGGCCTTTCTCGGCCAGCTGTTTGACATCGCTGAACGGGGCCAGGTGGTGGTCGCGGCTCATCGATTGCCAGGCCAGGGTCTGCGAATTCTGTTCACTCATTGACTTCTACTCCATCAAGTTGCGCAGCCAGGCTGCGCGGGTACTTTTCATAGTTGGGAACGGTCGGTGTTCAGGCCGACAGCAACAGCCTCTGGCGCAGTACCGAGCGCTGCCGGCAGGCCTTGCCAAAGGACTGGAAGATGGTCAGGTAATGCGGGTTGTCCATGACCTGGAACTCGGGGTGCCATTGCACGGCCAGGGCAAACCCCTTGCCGTTCTCGACCGAAATCGCTTCCACCAGGCCATCGGGTGCCAGCGCCTCCACCCGTAGCCCCGGGGCCAGCACATCAATGCCCTGGCCGTGGATGGAATTAACGTCGAAGATCGCCGGCAAGCCCATGCGGTCGAGCAGGCCGCCGGGCTCTACATGCATGGTGTGGCGCGGCCCGTATTGCTTGTCGATGGGCTCACCCTTGCCTTCGCGGTGGTCCATGAACACACCGGTTTCGTGCACCTTCTGGTGCAGGGTGCCGCCCAGTGCCACGTTCATTTCCTGAAAGCCACGGCAAATACCCAGCACCGGCACGCCGGCGGCGATGGCCGCACGCATCAGCGGCAAGGTGGTGGCATCACGCAGCGGGTCGTGATGGGTACCCGCTGCACTGGCCGCGCCGTTGTAGTGGAACGGCTCGATGTTGGACGGCGAACCGGTGAAGATCAGCCCATCCACCACGTCGAGAATATCGGCGCTGTCCATCAGCTCACCGAGGCTGGGAATGACGATGGGCAGCCCACACGCCGCCTTGGCTGCCGCGCGTGCGTACTTCTCGCTGATGGTCTGGGTTGCATGCAGCTCGATCATGCTGGTGCATGCGGTAATGCCGATAACGGGCACACGTGGCATATCTTCCTCCGGCAAATCCATATTGCGCGTTGTGTTGAAAGGGAGGGTGCAGCGTCGCTGTTCGAACTTCGGCACCTACAGGAACCAGCGGTATTCGCGGGCATCGATGTGGCGCATGAAGTCCAGTTGCTCCTGGTATTTGTTTTCGCAATAGACCATCACGAACTCACTGCCCAGGCCTTCGTTGACCGCCGGGTGGTGACGCATGGCGGCCAGGGCGCTGAGGGCATCCTTGGGGAAATCGATGCCGCTCTGACGGTTTTCGTTCAGCGGGGCAATGGGCTCGACGCCGCGGTCCAAGCCATGCTCCATGCCGGTCAGGATGGCCGCCAGCACCAGGTACGGGTTGGCATCGGCGCCAGCAAGGCGGTGCTCGATGCGCAGGTTGCGCGGGTCGGACTCGGGAATGCGTATGCACGCATCACGGTCTTCGAAGCCCCAACTGGCCTTGCTCGCCGCATTCACCATGGCGCCGTAGCGGCGGTAAGCATTGTGGTTGGGGGCAAAGATCGGCATGCAGTGCGGCAGCAGCTCCAGGCACCCCGCCACCGCGTGGCGCAGCTTGCGCTGTTCAGCGCCCGCCAGGATGTTGTTGCCGGCGGCGTCATACAGGCTGACGTGTACATGCATGCCGCTGCCCGGTGCGTCCAGGTATGGCTTGCTCATGAAGCTGGCGCGGTAGCCGTGTTTCATGGCGATACCGCGGGTACTGCGGCAGAACAGCGCCGACCAGTCCGCCGCGCTCAGGGCATCGTCGCTGTGGGAGAAGTTGATCTCGAACTGGCCAGGGCCCAGCTCTGCGGTAATGACGTTCGCCGGCACGCCCTGCTCGTTGGCGCCATCGACCATTTCGTGCAGCACCGACGAGAAGCGCGAAAGCCGCTCGATGTGCATGTTGGGCTGGTCGTCTTCGTCCCCGGTCGCCGTGTCGCGTGGGTACTGTGGCAGGCCGTTGTCGAGCTTGCGGTCGAACAGGTAGAACTCCAGCTCGAAGGCCACCACCGGGCGGATGCCACGCTTGGCCAGGCGCTGAATCACCCGGGCCAGCACTTCACGGGGTTCGAACTCGATAGGCTTGGCGGTGCCGTCGGAGGTGATGAGCATCTGGGCAATCACTTCCTTTTCCCAGCGCACCGGCTTCAGGGTACCCGGCACCAGGCGGCGGACAGCATCCGGGTCGCCGTCGGCAAAGCAGTAATCACCAATCGGGTAAAGGCCGCCCTGGGTGCCCAACAACACACAGTTCTGCGGCAGCTTCAGCGGCGCGCCAGCGGCGACTTTTTCCAGCATGTCTATGGGGTAGCGCTTGCCGTAGAAGTGCCCGGGGATATCCAGCGCAATCAGGTCGACATAACGAATTTCTGGGTGCTCCGCCCGGAACGAGCGCACTTCAGCCAGCAGATCCGCAAAGATGACACTCATCTTCTTATCCTTGTGAGGTGAACGAATTCAATTGAAGACCCAGAGCACGCGGGTGGGTTTTGCCGTCAGGTTGGCGTAACGGAACTGCGCGTGGGGCTGCACCTGGAAGCAGTCGTTGGCCTGCAGGGTCACGGCCTCGCCGTCGTCCAGCCATACCGTGAGTTCGCCTTCAAGCACGAAACAGCCCTGCTCGGAGCGGTCACTCAGGTACGCCTCGCCACTGGTGGCGCCAGGCTCAAGGTGGCTGTCGAGCATGGAAAAGGCGCCGGCGATGGTGGGGGAAGCCAGCACATCGGTGATGCCCGACTCCAGGTACAGCGTGCGCCGCTCGTGGGGGCGCGTGACCCAACCAATGCTGCGGGGCTTGCTCAGGTTGTAGAAGTACGCGGTGGACACGCCGAGCGCTTCGCTAATGGCGGTGAGGTCCGCCACAGTAGGGCGCGAAACACCGCGTTCAACCTGAGAGAGGAAGCCGACCGAGCGGTTGATGCGCTCGGCCAGCTCGCCCAGGGTCAGGTTCTTGAATTTGCGCAGGTCGTGAATAAGGATCGCGAGGGCTTCAACCTCTTCGTGCATCTTCATCGATTGGGCTGCCGTGAAATTTTTAGTGTTATTTTTCATGAAAAATTACATGAAAATTTTCACGAGTCAAGCCGAACCCTGAATTTGTGCTGCAACGAACAGAGGGTTTGGGGCGCAAGGATGCGGATTGGCAACGGTGGCGCGGGTTTCTTTAAAGGTGCTCAGGGAGTAGCCTCGGCGGTGAATCTTCCCAGCCCGGCCATTGCCCTCGTCATGCCAAACGGTTTCCCTGAATTACCCCCGCTTAACGCGCTACGCGTGTTTGAAGTGGTTGCCCGCCACCTGAACTTCCGCCTGGCTGCCGAGGAACTGGGCGTGACCCAGGCGGCAGTTGCGCAACAGATACGCGGGCTGGAAGCGAACCTGAACCTTCGCCTGTTCGAGCGCCTGCCCCGGGGCCTGGCGCTGACCGATGCGGGCCTGGGCTACAGCGGCAGCATTCGCAGCGCCTTGGCGATGATCGATGAGGCAACCCGCCTGCTCCGGCCACAAACCTCTCACCTGACCGTCAGCGTTACCCCCACCTTTGCCTCCAAGTGGCTTATTCCCAGGCTGGGCAGCTTTGCGCAAAGCCACCCGGAGATTGACCTGCGCGTGCTAGCCACAGATCGGCTGTCGCACTTCAGCACCGATGGCGTGGATATCGCAGTCCGCTATGGCAAGCCCGAAATCGGCGCGGGCCTGAACAGCGAACTGTTGATGGAGCAGCGCATCGTCGCCGTAGCCAGCCCGAAGCTGTTTGAAGGCACACATGTCCCTACCAGCTTTGCGCAGCTTCAAGACTTCATCATGCTTCACGATGCCCATAATTTTTGGCCCCAGTACCTTGCTGCTGCGTTCCCGCAACACGCCCAACCTACTGCCAAGAACCTGCGGTTCAACCAGACCTCACTGGCCATCGATGCGGCCATCAGTGGTCAGGGCATTGCGTTGGCCAGCCTGGCGTTCGTCAGCGATGACATCGTTGCGGGCAGGCTGGTTCAGGTGTTCGTTCAGCAACTCAGGCTGGACAAGTCGTTCTACCTGGTGTGGCCACGAAAGCTGCAGCAGCCGGAGTCGCTAAGCATCGTCCAACGCTGGCTCAAGCAACAGGCAGACGATAGTTAATCTACTGCCACGGTAAAGTTTGGCTGTCTCCCTCGCCGCTGAGGCTGCTGCTAAGGTAAGTGCACCTAAGCAATCCATAGTTCACGTTCTGGAGGCAGCATGTCAGTAGAAAAAGTTGCGATTATCACGGCCGGTGGCAGCGGCATGGGCGCGGCAGCAGCACGGCGCTTGGCCGCTGACGGCTTCAAGGTTGGCATCCTTTCCTCTTCGGGCAAGGGCGAAGCGCTGGCTGCCGAGCTTGGCGGCATTGGCGTAACCGGCAGCAACCAGTCGGTTGAAGACCTGAAACGCCTGGTCGACGCCGTGGTGGAAAAGTGGGGCCGCATCGACGTGCTGGTCAACAGCGCCGGCCATGGTCCTCGTGCGCCGATCCTGGAGATCAGCGACGAAGACTGGCACAAGGGCATGGACACCTACCTGCTCAATGTCATTCGCCCTACTCGCCTGGTGACGCCTTACATGCAGCAGCAGAAGGGTGGCGTGATCATCAACATTTCCACCGCCTGGGCGTTCGAGCCGAGTGAGCTGTTCCCGACATCAGCTGTATTCCGCTCGGGCCTGGCCGCATTCACCAAGATCTTCGCCGACAATTTTGCCGGGGATAACGTGCGCATCAACAACGTCCTCCCCGGCTGGATCGACAGCCTGCCGGGCACCGAACAACGCCGCGACAGCGTGCCGCTCAAACGCTATGGCACCAGCGAAGAAGTCGCCGCCACCATCGCGTTTCTGGCCAGCGAGGGCGCTGCCTACATCACCGGGCAGAACATCAAGGTCGATGGCGGCGTGACCCGCAGCGTCTGATTGCCGTGGCCGCAGCACGCGCTGCTGCGGCCTTCGCCTTCTGCAACATGGGTGCTCGCATGCTCGACGATCTGTTTCAACGCATCTGGGCGCAGCTGGCCATCCCGGTCGGCCCAATGCGTAACCCCTACAGGCTCATGCAGCTTTCTACGCTGGACGAACAAGGCTGGCCTGCTTCCAGAACGGTCGTGCTGCGCGACGCCGATGCCAGTGCCGGCACGTTGTACTTCTATGCCGACAGGCGCTCGGCCAAATGCGCACAGATAACCGCTGACCCACGCGTAGCACTGACCGCATTGAGCCCTTGCGGCCTGACGCAGGTACGCATGGAGGGGCTGGCCAGCCTGGTCGAGGATATCGGCCAGCGCCAACAGTGCTGGTCGGCGGCGCGCGACAAGACCCAGGCGCTGTTTCGACATGGCGCTGTGCCGGGGCAGGTCATTGCAAGCCCTGAAAGCGCCTACGCACGCAGCCAGGACGGTTTCGAACATTTCGCGGTCATCTGCATCACGCCACAGGCGCTGGAGTGGTTGGACCTCACCCAGCCTGTTCAGCAGCGGGCGCGCTTCCGGCACCACGAGGGCATGTGGCATTCCTCCTGGCTAGCGCCCTGAGGTAGCCTACTGCTGCCGAAACACTCATTCAGATAAGTGACAACAGGAGTCGTTGATGAAGGGTTACTGGATCATTCTGGGCAGCGCTGTTAGCGATACAGAGGCTCAGCAGGAGTACGGGCGGTTGTGGGGCCCTATCGCCGAGCAGTACGGCGCAAAACTCAAAGTCCTCGACCCGGCTGCACTTGTGGAATCGCATACCAGTACACGCGCACTGGCTGTCGAGTTCGACAGCTACGCCCAGGCCAAGGCGTGCTACGCCGACCCGGCTTATGCAGAAGCGAAGGCGATGGCATTACGCGCCTATCGCCGGGAGGTGCTGATTATCGAGGGTGATCTGGGCTGACCAAACATGCAGGTGCCCCAGCGCCGCCTTGTGGGTGCAACTGTCTTGTTCAAAAGCTAAGCGCTGGCGCGATCACTGTGGGAGCGGCCTTGCGTCGCGAAAGGGCCGCAAAGCGGCCCCAGGATTCAAGCGCAGACGCGCAAATTGCTGGGGCTGCTTCGCAGCCCTTTCGCGACGCAAGGCCGCTCCCACAAAGGCCGTGCTTGTCTGACGGTTGATGCTGTTACTTGCTGGCGATCGACTGGTTGGCCAGCGGGCAGCTCTGGGCGTTAAGGAAACGCGATGTTTTCAGCCAGTTCTGCTGCGGGTAATAGGCAAACACGTAGCTGCCGCGTTGCAGCGTTTCGATCAGCTTGCCGGCAATCGCCGGTCGAACCGCTGGGCAGCCCTGGCTGCGCCCCAGGCGCCCGAGGCCGGGCACGACCTTAGGGTCGGCATACGCGGCAGCATGCATCACGATCGCCCGCGACATGCTGTTGTCATTGAACCCCGGCTCCAACCCTTGCAGGCGCAGCGAGCGGCCGTGCTTGCCGCTGTAGGTCTGACCGGTCTCATACAGGCCGATGGAGGACTGGTAGCTGTTCGGCGCGTTGGAGAACGTGGTCGGCACATCAGCCCCGCTGTTCTTGCCATGGGCGACCCACTCCTCGAATAACAGCTTCCTGGCGAGCAGGTCGAACACCCACAGGCGCTTGTCACGCGAAGCCTTGGAGTAATCGATCACCGTCAGCAACTTGTCTGCGTCGCTGTGGCTGGCGCACGCGTAGGCGGTGAGTGCCAGGGCCAGGGTCGAAAGGCTGGCGTTAGGCGCCAACTGCTGCAGCTCGGCAGCGCTAGGCAGGGGTTGCGCGTAGGCAGCATGCCAGGCGCTGAGGAAAAACAGGCCAATACTGGCCGCTGAGAGCCGAAAGGCTCCCCGCAATGGTTCGAACATCGACATGGAATACCCTGTTGAAAACCTGGCTTTTCTTGCCTTGTTTGCAGCCAAAAGCGGCTACTTTGCTTGATTACCTCAGGAAAGCCGATCACTTCTTGACCAATGGTTTAGATTCTTCACTGCCTTCGGTGCTGATCACCGTGAATTTTCCTTCGGTGCGGGTATCCCGGGTCGACGCCCAGTCGGTGATCACCAGCATCGTGCCGACGTCCATCGCCGTGCGTAAATGACGGCGAAACTCCGGGTTGATGTTCAGTTGCCCCAGTTGTTCATAGGGCGTATTGCCGTACTCCGGGTTGCTCAGGCCCACCACCGACCACCGTAAGGGTAGCGCGCCATCGAGTGCCAGGGCGGATGGTTTTTGCAGCAGGGAATACACCGCCATGCCACTGCGGTGCTGGCTGCCTTCAGGCGAAAGTGCTGGCGCCGAGCCAACCAGCTGCCCACCCCGGTACACATAGGCACGCAAGTCGGCGCGGCTGATCAGGATGGACAGGGGCCCTGCCGTGGGGTCTGGGTCGTTCCAGAATTGCTGGTTGCTCAGCATCAGCGGGCCTTGGGCCTTGCCATCGCTGACCGTCGGCGCCAGCACGCCCGGGTGGTAGACCTCCACCGGGGCACTACTGGTATCGGAAACGATGACAGTGGTCGAACTGAAACCGGTGACTTCATACAACTTCTTGGCAAAGCCCATCGGCAGGCGCACGCAACCATGCGAGGCGGGGTACCCCGGTAGATGGCCAGCGTGCAGGGCAATGCCGTCCCACGTCAGGCGCTCCATGTAGGGCATCGGTGCGCTGTTGTAGAGGCTGGACTTATGCTCGACCTTCTTCTGCAGAATGCTGAATACCCCGGTGGGGGTTTCCCGCCCTGCCTTGCCGCTGCTCACGGTGCTGACACCAATGGCGATGCCATTGCGATAGACGTAGGCCCGTTGCTCGGTAAGGCTGACCACTACGGTCACCGGCCCCACCGGTGAAACCTGCGGGTACCAGAGAAACTGGCCAGGCTTGAGGCTTTCAAGCTGGCTCCTGAGTGCGGCCGGTGTGGGTACCTGCAGTGGCGCCGCTTCGACCAAGGCAGCGGCGAGTAACAGACCCAATCCGAGCGTTACATGCAACATCCTATTGCCCCCCATAGAACCCTGCCGCCAGCTTAGTCGGAACATTACCCGCAAAGCCACCCGTTCAACGCGCCAGCCCAAGCTACCGGGTTGGCGCGCGACCACACCTGGTGCAGGTGGTAACAACTGTGCACGGTAACTGTGCACAAAATTCCCACTTAAAAGCCCAACGCACGCCACAGAAAATGCCGAATGAAGGCCATGGAACCATGGACCTAGCCAAACGCATGGGTTGGTATGATTCTTGTGTGTATACAAATCCAACAATAAAAGTACACAACCATCATGGAGTCCCGATGGCGTCGATTTCACGTTCCGATGTTGACCAGCTCGATGCGCTCCCCGCCGATACGGCTGGGTCCAGCGCGCTGCCGTTGAGCCCGCGCCTGTACAGTGCCGACCTTGCACCGACCCGCGCGGCAAATCGCACCTGGGGGCGCTACAGCCTGTTTGCGCTGTGGACCAACGATGTACATAACATCGCCAACTATTCCTTCGCCATCGGCCTCTTCGCCCTGGGCATGAGCGGCGCGCAGATCCTCGCCGCCTTCGCGCTCGGCGCGCTGGTGATCTACGGCCTGATGAACCTGTCCGGCTACATGGGCCAGAAGACCGGCCTGCCCTACCCCGTCATGTGCCGGATCAGCTTCGGCATCCATGGGGCGCAGATCCCGGCACTGATCCGCGCGGTGATCGCCATCGCCTGGTTCGGCATCCAGACCTACCTCGCCTCGGTCGTCCTGCGCGTGCTGCTGACCGCCATCGCGCCGGACCTCAAGGCCTACGACCAGAACTCGATCCTCGGCCTGTCGACCCTGGGCTGGGTCACCTTCCTCGGCATCTGGTGCGTGCAGGTGGCAATCTTCGCCTACGGCATGGAAATGGTGCGCCGCTTCGAGTCCATCACCGGGCCGATCATCCTGGTGGCTTTCGCCTGCCTGGCGGGCTGGATGTACTGGCGCAGTGGCCTGTCGATTTCCTGGTCGAGCGGCAACGCGCCAACCGGCTCCACAATGTGGTTGAAGGTGCTCGGCGCCGCCGCGTTGTGGGTCTCGCTGTACGGCACCATGATTCTCAACTTCTGCGACTTTACCCGTAACTGCCCGGACCGGCGCACCATCAGCGTGGGCAACTTCTGGGGCCTGCCGGTGAACATGCTCGGCTTCGCGCTGATTGCCGTGGTGCTCGCCGGCGCGCAGTTCAGCATCGACGGCAAGCTGGTGCAGGGCCCGACCGAAATCGTCGCCGCCATCCCCAACACCGCCGGCCTGGTGCTGGCCTGCCTGGCCTTCCTGATCGTCACCGTGGCGGTGAACATCATGGCCAACTTCGTCGCCCCGGCCTACGTGCTGGCCAACCTGGCGCCAAACCTGCTGAACTTCCGTCGCGCAGGCTTGCTCAGCGCCGCCATCGCAGTGGTGATCCTGCCCTGGCACCTGTACAACAGCCCGTCGGTGATCGTGTATTTCCTCGGCGGCCTGGGCGCCCTGCTCGGCCCGCTGTACGGCATCATCGTCACCGACTACTACCTGGTACGACGCAGCCGGGTGAACCTGCCGCAGCTGTATAGCGAAAGCCCGGAGGCCGCGTATCACTACAGTGGCGGGGTCAACCTGCGCGCCGTCGCGGCGTTCATCCCGGCTGCGCTGATCGCCATCGTGCTGGCGCTGGTGCCGGCGTTCGAGACGCTGTCGCAGTTCTCCTGGTTCTTCGGGGCGGGTTTGGGCGGGTTGATTCATTACGCCATTGCCAACCGCAACGCCAGGTACACCGAGGTATCTGGTGAAAGCATTGCGGTGGATAGCGCGCAGCACTGATCGGGATTGGAAGCAGCCACCTGTGGCTGCTTTCGACCCATAGCTGCCAGTCATATCTCAGGAGCGCGCTGGGTTCTTCGCGGGCATGCCCGCTCCCACAGGGAGTGCGCAGGATTCAGGCTCATGCAGTACCTGTGGGAGCGGCTTTAGCCGCGAACACCGGCGAAGCCGGTGCCATCCACCGCGCATGATTCTTCGCGGGTGAACCCGCTCCCACAGTGATCGCGCAAACTTTCAGAGTTTGAACAGGACAGTTGCTTCAACAGGGTTCGTGCCGGCCTCGGAAGATGAGCAATGGCAGCATTTTCGCAATGGCAGCTATGGGTCGATAGCGGACATTCACGCCTCCACTATCGCCTCCTGTACTTGGCCGTGTTGCCGTCGACAGCGCCCTATCCATCAATCCGATTGATCTCCGCTCGGCTCATCGCACGCCAATCAGTCCGTAAAATACCGTAGTCGACACGCGCGGACTCAAGGGCCTCCTCCAATGACAACATCAGGTGGTCGCCTTCAATCTGCTGACGGCAGTAATCGATATACCGAATCTCCAGGTAGACCGGCGCTTCGCCTTCTCCCTCGACCTCAAGACCAAACAGCACGATAGCCGTTACGTGGGGGCGGTACTCACAAGGCTGCCGCAGCTTGGCAAACAGGTACACGGGCTTTTCCGTCATGGGTTCAACTCCCCTACATGCCCGGATACAGGCCTGCTGGAGGCTGGTAATCAGGGTCCTTGAACTGACTGTTACTGTAAGTGGTTTTGGCAGTAGGCCCGCCGTGCGGGTACATCACTTCCTGGTTGGGGACAAGGCGCCACACGGCGCCGTCCTTGTCGCGCTCGATCAGCGACGGGTACAGCGTGCAGGTACCGCCCGAACCTGATGTCATCCTGAACTGATAGTAGCGCCCTGCCTGGGGGGTGAACCTGGTTGTGACCATGCACGACTGGGTACGCGGTCCCTCCCAGAACATCCCCACCTGTGTTTCGATACCGGGCCGGACGCGTGTTTCGAAGTAGTCGAACGTCAAGTCCTGCCCTGCCTTGGGCATGTTTTGATCCTGTGTATGGATGAACGGGAGCGGCCCGGTGCGGATCACGCCGCCCGAGCGCACACCGTTTTCATATTGGTAGATATCGGCATGCTGAGTGAAGTTGACGATGCGTACCCAGGCAGGATTGGGCTCGCTTTCAGGCGCGACGAAGTAGTCGGTATGAGGGAGGTACTGGCAGCCCGCGAACAATGGCAGGACCAGTAAACAGCGTGCAGTGCGTATCGACATGGTGCATATCCTTTGCAGAGTGGTTCAACAGACCACGCTGTTGGGGAAGCATTCCGTAGCCAAATCTACTGGCCAGAAGGGCTTGCACGCGATGGCTGCTGCCTGACGTTAAATCTGCGATAGGTCGATAGCAGCCAATCGCGCCCTTCTACATCAGCCGGGCGGAGCAGCCTGGCGCCTCAAGTTGCTTGGCCACTTTCATCGCCAGTTCGACAAAGGCCTTCGCGGCAGCCGTTTGGTAAACCCCTTTTCGTTGCATCAGAACAGCGGTGCGTTGCAAGCGCTGCTGGTCGAGCTCGATAGCGACCAACTGCTCGTGAGCCAGGGCGATGGTGGCCGGCAACAAGGTCGAGAGCGTGGTCCTGCTGACCACTTCGATCAGCGCACTGATGGTATTGGCTTCCACTTGTACGTGAGGGCGAATGTTGTGCTGGCGGCAGTAGCTGTCGATCTGCTCACGCGTGGCGAATTCGGCGCTCAAGAGTATCAACGATTCTGAGTTCAACGCCTCCAGGCCAATACTGCCCGTCGTGGCGAGAGGGTGCTGCTTGCCGACCACCAGCGCCAGGGTTTCGACCAGGAGCGCTTGGGCCTCCAGGTCCAGATGATGGCCGTTGTCGAACGCTATGCCCACATCAACCTCGTCGGCCAACAACAGTTCTTCCATCGCCTCTTGAGCGATCTCCCGCACCACCAGCGTGATGCTCGGGTACCGGCCATGGAACGCTTCAACCAGCGGGCCAACGAGGTAGCTGGTGAATGTCGGTGTTACCCCCACCCGGAGTGATCCGCGGCTCAGATCGCCGAGGTCATCAATGGCTCGTTTTGCCTCCTGCAGTGCCTGCGCGGCTCGCTTGGCATAGCGCAGGTACACCTCGCCGGCATCCGTCAGTCGCGTGGTGCGGCCGGAGCGATCGAACAACGTTGTGCCGAGACTCTCTTCCAGCTGCCGAACCTGCTGCGACAAGGCCGGTTGAGACACATGCAGGGCCGCTGCGGCGCGCGTGAAACTGAGATGTTCTGCCACTGCGATGAAGTACTGGATGTGTCGGGCAAGCATGGGTGTACCTATAAGATTATCTGATCCGCTTGATAATAAATCAGACTTTTACCTTATTCAAAGTGCTGCGTAACCTTTGCTTCAACACATCGCGTCACCCCAAGGAGTCAGCCATGAAAGACATCATCGACGGGTTTCTGAAGTTCCAGAAAAACGCCTATCCCGAGCGCATCAAACTGTTCAAGGACCTGGCGAACCAGCAGAGCCCACGTGCCCTGTTCATCTCATGCTCCGACAGCCGCCTGGTGCCAGAGCTGGTCACCCAGCGCGAACCCGGAGACCTGTTCGTCATCCGCAATGCAGGCAACATCGTGCCGTCCTACGGGCCCGAGCCTGGGGGCGTATCGGCCTCGGTCGAATATGCCGTGGCGGCCTTGCAGGTTTCCGACATCGTCATCTGCGGCCACTCCGATTGCGGTGCCATGACAGCCATCGCCACCTGCAAATGCCTGGACCACATGCCCGCAGTGGCTGGCTGGCTGCGCTACGCCGATTCCGCCCGAGTGGTAAACGAAGCCCACAACCATTTCGGCCCGCAGGCCAAGGTCGAAGCCATGGTGCGCGAAAACGTGATCGCCCAGCTTGCCAACATCCAGACCCACCCCTCGGTGCGCCTGGCCCTCGAAGAAGGCCGCGTGACCTTGCATGGCTGGATCTACGACATCGAAAGCGGGCTGATCGAGGCCTTCGATGGCAGTACCGACACATTCGTATCGCTCGCCGACAACCCCGACGTACACGCCGTTTCCCAGCAACCCAAGCGCGTTGCCTGAACATCTTTCAACCAAGGAGAAACACCATGATCCAATCGCAAATCAGCCAGAACGCCCGCCTTGCCCTGAGCGAAGTCATCCTTCTGGCCAAAGCCCGCAAAGACCTGTCGTTCGCCCAGATCACCGAAGGCACCGGCTTGTCCGAAGCGTTCGTGACCGCAGCACTGTTGGGCCAGCACCCGTTGCCGGCGAGCGCCGCCCAGGTGGTGGGTGACAAGCTTGGCCTCGACGCGGACGGCATCGCACTGCTGCAGACCGTGCCACTGCGCGGCAGCATTCAAAATGGAATCCCGACCGACCCGACCATCTACCGCTTCTACGAGATGTTGCAGGTGTACGGCACCACGTTGAAGGCGCTGGTTCATGAAAAGTTCGGCGACGGCATCATCAGTGCCATCAATTTCAAGCTGGACATCCAGAAAGTCGAAGACCCCGAGGGTGGCTCGCGCGCGGTGATCACCCTGGATGGCAAATACCTGCCCACCAAACCGTTCTGATCTGGCTACGACACATGGGCTCGGCCGCAATGTTGCGGCCGAGCCACAACCTGAAGGTGATCAAAATTGAAAGCGTTGTTCGCATTGATACTCGGCGGGCTGTGCAACGTGGCGATGGCTGCCGACGTTGAGCAACAGGTCGGGCAGGCACCGGTTGAACAGTACAGCTACTCCCAGCACCTCGATATCGCTCGCGTCATTTCCATGAGCGAGGTCCCTGATGTCTGCCGGGTGGTGCCCGCTCGCATGACGTACGAAGACTCCCAAGGCAACAAGCATGTGCTTGAGTACCGAGTGATGGGCAATGGTTGCTCGAATAACTGAGCCCGGCCGTCGCAGCGCGGCAGCACTCCATATGAGGACTGAAGTTGATGGACCTTATCTTTCGCAATGTACGCATTGACGACGCCCAGCCGCTGGTAGATGTGGCCGTGCAAGCAGGCAAAATCGCCGAGATCGCACAACACATCGCCACCACCGCAGCGCACGAAATCCAGGGCGACGGCAAAGTGTTGGTTGCTGGGTTTGTCGAAGGCCACCTGCACCTGGAAAAAGCCAACGTCATGCAGCGCAAGGCCAACCGTTCCGGCACCTTGAAGGAAGCAATCGCCGTCACCGCCGAACTGAAGCCCACACTGACCCGTGAGGATATCCGCGAACGTTCGATCCAGGTGCTGCGCGCACTGGTTCAGGCCGGTACCACGCATGTGCGTGCCCATGCCGAGTTCGACCCCGCCCAAGGCTTCACCGGGCTCGAAGTGGTGCTGGAGTTGCGCGAGCAGTTTCGCGAGGTGATCGACATCCAGGTCGTGGCGTTTCCGCAAGAAGGCATTCTCAAGCTGCCTGGCATGCAGGCCATGATGACCCAGGCAATGGAGATGGGGGCCGATGTGGTGGGCGGCATTCCCTACAACGACGTGTCGCCGCTGGAGCACATTGATTTCGTCTTTGACTTGGCCAAGCGCTACGGCAAAGACATCGACTTGCACCAGGACTTCGCCGATGACGCCGAGCACATGACCATCGAGTACGTGGCACGTCGAACCATTGCCGAAGGCTACCAAGGGCGGGTCTGCGTTGGGCATCTGACCAGCCTGGCCGCCGCCTCGCCAGCGCGACAGGCACAGGTGATTGCGTTGCTACGTGAGGCCGACATCAGCGTGATGTGCCTGCCCGCCACCGACCTGCACCTGGGGGCTCGGGGTGACAGTCACAATGTCAGACGCACCCTGACGCCGGTGCGTGCACTGCGCGACGGCGGGGTCACGGTTTGCCTGGCCACCAACAACATCCGCAACGCATTCACACCGTATGGCACTGGCGACCTGCTGCACATTGCGCAACTGGCCATTCCCGCGTGCCACCTGGGCGGCGCGGATGATCAGGCCACCGTGTTGTCGATGCTCACGACAAACCCTGCCAAAGCCTTGGGGTTGAAACGCCACGGCTTGGCGGTGGGCAATGATGCCGACCTGGTGATGGTCGATTGCCGGGCTGTGGCCGATGTCATTCTCGACCTGCCGACACGGCTGATGGTGCTCAAGCGCGGCAAGGTGGTTGCAACGGCTGAGCATCGTAGGTCAGTCGCATTTTGAGGCCATCTTGAAGAATTCGTAATCAAGGAGGCTCATTTATGCCGGCTCTGGACCGAGAGCGGCACTGCCTGAGTACACTGGGAAATGCTCTATCGCTATGGCCTTCTTGCGTCCTCCAGGCCGTTGTAGTGCGAAGACTTTTCTATCCATCTCCGATACTGGCGAGTGCGAAAGGCCATGGCGAGCTGTTGCAGGATCAGCGCGCGGAGCGGTGAAACGCTTGGGTTGGGCTTTTTAGCCCGGCTGAGTTTGCCCAATTGAAACTTCACGACCGCCATGTTCGCCAGGGCCGCAATAGCTTTGTTTTTCCAGGTGATCGGTGGCAATTGCGGGGCGCTGTCTTTGCCCTGTAACCAGTCACGAGGCAAGTGCGGTTTGATGGCTAACGCCGTTCCGATGCCCACCATGTCCACACCACTTTGCACGACCATTTCGGCCACAGGGCGGCGACGTATACCGCCGGTGACCATCACCGGCATTTTGGCGACGGTTTGTATATCGCGGGCGAACTCGACGAAATAAGCTTCGCGAGCCAGGGTGCGACCATCGCGCGCGTCACCCTGCATGGCGGGTACTTCATAGCTGCCGCCCGATAACTCCACCATGTCGACGCCCAGGCCGTTAAGCAACTCAACCACTTTTTTAGCGTCATCGGCGGTGAATCCTCCGCGCTGGAAATCGGCGGAGTTGAGTTTGACCGCCACTGCAAAATCCGCGGGCACCAAAGCCCTGACCGCCCTGACGATTTCGAGCAACAGCCGCGCGCGGTTTTCCAGGGAGCCACCCCACTCGTCCGTCCTTTGATTGGTCAACGGTGAAAGGAACTGGCTCAGTAAATAGCCATGGGCAGCGTGAATTTCCACACCGGTGAACCCGGCTTGTTCAGCGAGGCGTGCGGTACTCGCAAAGCGCTGAATAACCTCCTCGATCACGCCAGGGGTCATTGCATGAGGCGTGGCAAAACGCTTCGACATTTGGCCCAGTTCCAGCGGCACGGCTGAGGGTGCCCAGGTTTTTTGCCCGAGATTGGACAGCATCTGCCGACCTGGGTGGTTGATCTGCAACCAGAACTGCGCACCGCCGGAGCGACCCACACGCGCCCAGCGCTTGAACTTGTCCAGTTGCTGATCGTCCTGCAACACCACGCCACCCGGCCCGGTCATGGCGCGGCCGTCGACCATCACGTTGCCGGTGATAATCAGGCCGGCACCACCGTCGGCCCATGCTTGATAGAGACGCATCAGTGCTTCGGAAGGCGCCTGATCGGCATCTGCCATGTTCTCTTCCATGGCGGCTTTGGCGATGCGGTTCTTGATGGTCGAACCGTTGGGGAGCATCAGGGTGTCGAATACATTCATGGGGCAGTCCTCAACTGAAGATGAGGCCACCTTAAGATTAAAGTAAACTTTAAGGTCAATACCTTTTTCAGGTCAGCCGAGGTTCATCGCACCAGCCGGGACGAGGGTTTCACTTTACGCTTGCCTGAAGCTTGGCCAACCCCTTCTTCACGCAAACGATTGATCAGCATTTGCGCATTTTCCGCACACTCCATATCTTCGGGCTTACCCTCGATGCCTTTGATGACGAGCAGAAGTTGGGCTTTGTTCTGCGCTAGCCGTTGCTGTAGAACACCAATTTCCTCAACTTTTTGCTTGAGTCCACTGAGCAACTCGTCGTGCTGCCAGCCGCTGGCATTCGTCGGCATCAGTTGCCGGATTTCTTCCAATGAAAACCCCGCCGCCTGCGCTCCGGTAATGATCTCCAGAACCCACTGGGTATCCGGCGCGTAGTCCCTGTAGCCATTTGCTTTGCGCTCGACAGATCTGATCAAGCCGCTAGCCTCGTAGAACCGGATGCGTGACGGTGCCAACCCGCTGATTTTCGCCAGTTCGCCAATTCTCATAACCCACCCTTGAAGCACTATCGACCTTGAAGTTGACTTTAAACCTAAAGCCTTCGGGCGACCAAGCAGCTCAAATGATTGCCCAATACCTGGCCAGCCGCTGTGATGGACGGCAATGACCTTTCACGGGTTTGGGCAACAGGTTGCCAGCGCTTGGGGTTGCCGACACGTCAGGATTTATATGAGGGTGTTCGGGCCTAGAGCCAACGCCTGACCTGTTTGCAGTACTGCGTAAACTCCCCCCCGAAGAGGCTGGCAAAGGCCCGCTCCTCCGGCCCGATCTGGAAGCGGTTCATGTAGATCACAAAGCCCAACACACCAAGCAGTGCTGGCGGCCAGGCGAGGAAGATCGACCAGGCTATCAGCACTGTGGCGAAGCCCAAGTACATGGGGTTGCGTGTGTACCTGTAAACGCCCGAGCGGGCCAAGGCCGAAGCCGTTTCAGGCTTCAGCGGGTTGACCGTTGTACGTGCGTGTCGGAAAGAAAGCACGCCGGCCAGGCAAACCGCTACGCCTGCCAGCAATACCACCAGCGCCAGGCCAATGCGCCATTCGAGAGTCAGCTCCAGTGTTCCCGGCAAGTGTCGAGCTGCGAACCACGCCAACAGACCGAACAGGGTAGCGACCAGCGGCGGAGGAATACGGTTGTCCATGATGAATGCCTGGTAGAGAGAAACTGGCTACCAGCGTGAGGGTTGTAGCCACTTCAGGGTCAAGCCGCTTGTGCACGATATTCACCGCGGGGGCTCATATGACTTTCACCGCGCGGCCAATGAACTTCACCGGGCCCGTTGGTGCACCGGTCGGGGAGCCTCCCGCTTTCTCAAGGGTCAGCTCGAACAGCTGATTAGGCTCAAGCGCAGGCAAGCGCCTCAGCGGCACGCGGTACTGTTCGCCCGGTTTGACCAGCCCCAGCGAAACAGGTGCGCGCCACTGCTCGCCCTTGGTCCAGAACTGCAAGGTCATGCCTTCGGGCACATCGTCCACGCCAAGCGGGATCAGTTCGATCATGCTCGCGTCATTGGCTTGCACTACCCACCCCGGGGCCTGGCCCGACGGCGCTACCAGCACCACCATATAGGTGGTCACAGGCGGTGCCTTGGTCAACAGCGCCAAGGCGAGAAGCAAGCTCGCGGCAAGCCCCGCAGCGCTCAAGCCCTGCCAGAGCCCAAGCCGCTGCCACCAGCCAGCGCGTGGATGCCTGGGCGGTTGAGCCTCTTCAAGGCTGCGCTCGATCCGGCCCCACAAGCGGTGGCTTGGCGTGATGGGTTCAACCTGCGTGGTCAGTTCGAGCAGGCGGGCCTCCCAGGCATCCACTGCGGCGCGTACGGCCGGCTCCGTGTTCAACCGGTCCTGCATGGCAGCACGCTGCTCGCCACTCAAGGTTCCCAGCACGTACTCGGCTGCCAGGTCGTCCAGGGCTTCGGCGCTGTCATCACCTGGGGTACGCTTCATGTCATGCACTCCCGCAGGGCCTTCAGGCTTCGCTTGATCCATGCCTTCACGGTGCCTAGCGGCGCACCCAGCAGCGCTGCGATTTCGGCATTGCTGCAACCGTCCACATACGCGTGCAGGATGCAACGCTGGGGAGCGGGTTGCAGTTGCTCAAGGCAGCGATAGATTTTCGCCGAGCCTGACCACAGTTGCAGGTCGTCCAGCTCCGGGGCCAGGGTTACAGTCGCGATCATGCCAGTCTCGCCCAGGTCGGTTTCCCAGCGGCTGTCACGCACGAAGTTCAGCGCCAGGTGACGGGTAATGCTGTAGACCCAGCCCCGGGCTGACCCGCGCGATGGGTCATAGCTGGCAGCACGTGTCCAGATACGCACAAAGGCATCGTGAACGATGTCCTCCGCGCTCGCCTGGTCGCGCGCGATGCGCCGTGCGACGCCCAGCAAACGCGGCCCCTCATGCTCGTAGAGCGCCTGCAAGGCGCGGCGGTCTCCTTGGGCACAAGCGGCAAGACAGCCCTCGAAATCAAATGGAACAACGGGCGAATTCAAAATGGGGTCGTTCCTTCATCATGAAACCTGGACGGTGCCCAGCCTTACCGGCCTGGGGCACGTCCAGCAGCGTAGATGATCAATCGCTGGCGTGCCGCTCAAGCCCTCGTCACTTGGCTGACCAGAACACGTAGTCCGCCTGGTACTTGACTACTTGCTGCGCGCCTTTGCTCTGCGCCGTGCAGTCCACCGAAGGCGCTACGCCACCGCGCGTCGCCAGGCGCTGGATGTAGCTGACCCCTTGCATTGCACCCTTGCCCTCGGCAGGGTTGGCCTTGACCAGTTGATACGGGATATCGCCTTTGGCCGCCGGGGCAACGGCAAGCTGGGTGCCGGTCACTTTCGAACCGTCCTTGGCCTGCCAGGTGGCCGGAGGACCGAAATAGTCACCGACAGGCTTGCCGCTGCGATCATTGAGCACCGCCTTGGGGCCGACGAAAGTCCACTCCGTCTGGCCTGGCGCATTGGCCTTGTCTCGGCATTCGTAGGTGATCTCACCGACACCGACGGTTTCCAGCATGATGGCGTGGCCATCGGGAACCTTGACTGCGTCCGGGACGCCCGACTGGGCATGGGCGGGTGCAGACGCAAGTACAAGGCAGGCGGCGAGCATGGAGAAAGCGGGCTTGATGATCATGGGGCGAACTCCTCAAGGGGCATGGGGCAGGCAATCACCGACTGCCTGATAAGAACTACCCATCGGGTGCCGTTCTGGATGCACTGGCCCAAAAATAATTTTGCATGCTTGTAATCGATCCCGTGCTGAAGCCGAAGCAGGCGTGCGACGGTCGACTGATCAGGCCCGGGCGGTTACGCTGGCGTTTTCCACCTGCACGGAAGCGCCAGTGAAAGAGGCATACCAAGGAAGCTGCTTGTGTGCAGCGGTCAGTTACCTGCTACTTACCCCGCCAAAGGCCGTGAGCCACTGCCATTGCAGCCAGTGCCGCAAAGGGCACGGGGCAGCATTCGCGTCCTACGGCAGCGTTCCGCGCGGCATGCTGCGCATCCTTCGCGGCGCCACCAGTATCAAGACCTACGCGTCTTCGCCGATGGTCGCGCGGGAGTTCTGCGTGGAGTGCGGCTCGACCTTGTTCTGGTCACGCACCCAAGGTGAGTTTGCCGACTGGATATCGATAGCGCTGGGCACGCTTGATACTCCCTTCCTGCCCAAGCAGCAGAAACACCTTCACCTCGATTCTGCTGCCCCGTGGTACGCACACTGCAGCCACGCTGAACGTGAAGAGACCAAACCGCAACAGAGCAATCACGGCTAGGCACCACGATGCCTGAACAACGGATGCTAGCGCTCACCGCACCTTCCGGAGGTTCCGTTCGTTGACTGACTCACAGCACAGCCCTACCTACGCAAAACGGTTCGAAGCCGTGCTTGCCTACATCGACAGCCACCTCGAAGGTGACCTGTCGGTGAATGCCCTGAGCCGCATCGCCAACTTCTCGGCGTTTCACTTTCACCGGCAGTTCACGGCATACATGGGCGTTCCGGTTTCACGTTACGTGCAACTGATGAGGCTTCGACGTGCGGCGCACCAACTGGTCGCCTCGCCCGCAACGCCCGTACTGGAAGCCGCATTCGGCGCCGGCTTCGAAAGCCCCGAAGCCTTTTCCAGGGCGTTCAAGCGTGCCTTCGGCATGGCGCCGAGCGTGTTCGCCAAGGCGCCGAACTGGCAGGCCTGGAGTGCGGTATTCGTTGTTCCACACCTTTCCAGGAGTATCACCATGCAGATCCGTATCGTGGATTTCGCCGAAACCCGCGTAGCCGCGCTCGACCACCGAGGGCCGCCCAGCCTGGTCGGTGAAAGCGTTGCGCGTTTTCGCCAATGGCGCATAAACAGCGGCCAGTCGCCGGTGGCCAGCAGCCGCACCTTCGGCATCCCCTACGACAACCCCGACACCACCCCACCCGACGCCTTTCGCTTCGCCGTTTGTGGGGAGATGGACGAGGCTGTGCAGCCCAATGAGTTTGGTGTGCATGAACGGGTTATACCGGCGGGGCGTTGTGCGGTGATTCGGCACAGTGGCTCGCCTGACTACATTGGCGAAACCATTTATCCGCTATACCGGGACTGGCTGCCGTCGAGCAATGAAGAGCTGCGCGACCATCCGTTGTTCTTCCAATACCTGAGCGTGTATCCGGAAACGCCGCTGGAGCAGTGGGAAACGGATATTTATGTGCCGCTGAAGTAGGCCGGGCAACGGGCAGCAGGAGAAGCCAACCATCACTGGTCCAGACGCATGGCGGGCCAAATTGGTAGACTATGCCCATTCCCCAAATCCACCCGGCGCCGGGCAACCGAGCCGGGTATCAGATACGTGCCCCAGATGCCCCAAGAATCAGCTGTAAATCAACGTGCGGAGCCGGCCCGCCGGTTTTCCGTTGCACCGATGATGGACTGGACAGACCGCCACTGCCGCTTCTTCCTGCGCCTGCTCTCCAAGCAAACCTTGCTCTACACCGAAATGGTCACCACCGGTGCCTTGCTACACAACGACGCCAACCGTTTCCTGCGCCACGATGTCTCCGAGCACCCGCTGGCCCTGCAACTGGGCGGTAGCATGCCCGCTGACCTGGCCGCCTGCGCGCGCCTTGCGGAGGAAGCGGGCTACGACGAGGTGAACCTCAACGTCGGCTGCCCCAGCGACCGGGTGCAGAACAACATGATCGGCGCCTGCCTGATGGCTCACCCGGCGCTGGTGGCCGATTGCGTGAAGGCCATGCGTGATGCGGTGTCGACGCCGGTGACGGTGAAGCACCGCATCGGCATCAATGGCCGCGACAGCTATGCCGAACTGTGCGACTTCGTTGGGCAGGTGCGCGAGGCGGGGTGCCGGAGTTTTACCGTGCATGCGCGTATCGCGATTCTGGAAGGGCTGTCGCCGAAGGAAAACCGCGAGGTTCCGCCGCTGCGCTATGACGTGGCAGCGCAGTTGAAGGCGGACTTCCCGGACCTGGAGATCGTGCTCAATGGCGGGATCAAGACCCTGGACGAATGCCGGGCGCACCTTGAAACCTTCGATGGCGTGATGCTGGGGCGTGAGGCCTATCACAACCCTTACCTGCTGGCCGAGGTGGACCAGCAGCTGTTCGGCAGCGATGTGCCGGCGGTCAGCCGGAGCGAGGCGCTGGCGCAGTTGCGGCCTTATATCGTGGCGCATATGGAAAGCGGTGGCGCGATGCACCACGTTACCCGGCATATTCTGGGGCTGGCCCAAGGGTTCAAAGGGGCGCGGCGCTTCCGTCAATTGCTGTCGGCGGATATTCACAAGGCGGCCGAGCCGTTGGCGGTGTTTGACCAGGCGGTGGAGTTGTTGCAGGGGCGGTGATGTTGCTTGGGCAAGCTCCGCTTTCCCCTGTGGGAGCGGGCATGCCCGCGAAGAATCCTGCGCGGTGGATGGCACCGGTTTCGCCGGTGTTCGCGGGCACGCCCGCTCCCACAGTGATCGCGTAAACGCTTAGATTTTGAACAAGACAGTTGCTCCTACAAGGGGTCGTGCAGGGTTCGGAATTTGTGTATGCGGAACCTCATGGCGGCCTGGCACTCGAATCTTCACCTCTCGCACCGCCCTTCGCGGGCAAGCCCGCTTCTACAGCCCTTGAGCGGCTGTCGGGGCTCGGGTAATGTCGAGTAAATGCACAGGACAGAGCACGCCCATGACTTCCAAGCTGGAACAACTCAAGCAGTTCACCACCGTGGTCGCCGACACCGGGGACCTGGACGCCATCACCCGCCTGAAGCCGGTCGATACCACCACCAACCCGTCCCTGCTGCTCAAGGCTGCCGCCATCCCTGGGTACGCCGACTTGCTCAAGCAGGTGAAAGCCGATGCCAAGGGCGATGTCGACCTGGCCTGCGACAAGTTCGCGGTGGCCGTGGGTTCGGGCATCCTCAAGGTCATTCCGGGGCGTATCTCCACCGAGGTGGATGCCCGCCTGTCGTTCGATGAACCCGCGCTGCTGAACAAAGCCCGCCAACTGATCGAGCTGTATGACGCAGCCGGGGTCTCCAAAGACCGCGTGCTGATCAAGCTGGCCTCCACCTGGGAAGGCATCCGTGCTGCCGAGCAGCTGGAGAAGGAAGGCATCCAGACCAACCTCACGCTGCTGTTCTCCTTCGCCCAGGCCCAGGCCTGCGCCGATGCCGGGGTGTTCCTGATTTCGCCGTTCGTGGGCCGTATCTACGACTGGTACAAGAAGAGCACCGGCAAGGAATACGTGGGCGCCGAGGACCCTGGCGTGCAATCAGTGACGCGCATCTACGACTACTACAAGGCCAATGGCTACAACACGGTGGTCATGGGCGCCAGCTTCCGCAATATCGGCCAGATCGAGCAACTGGCCGGCTGTGACCGCCTCACCATCAGCCCTGAGCTGTTGCAGCAGTTGAGCGATGACCAGGGTGAACTGCCGCGCGTGCTCAAGCCTGGCAATGCGGGTGAACCCAAGCAGCAGTTGAACGAAAGCCAGTTCCGCTGGGCGATGAACGAAGATGCCATGGGCACCGAGAAGCTGGCCGAGGGTATTCGCCAGTTTGCGCGGGACCAGGAGAAGCTGGAGAAGTTGATGGCTGAAAAAGCCTGATACATATCGGATTTGCCTGACGGGCGGGAAGTGTTCAGCATTTTCCGCCCGTTTTTGTTTGCTATCGTTTCCGCGCCAGGCTTTAGCATTTTCTTGAATCCAAGGGCCCTTTCGCGGGCAAGCCCGCTCCCACAGGTAAAGTGCAGCCCTTGAGTGCATTGCCGCACCTGTGGGAGCGGGCTTGCCCGCGAAGGGGTCGACTAGCCTTCAGAGCTGTTGATGACCCCATCCTTGCCCCTCGTACTCACCGGCCCGGTACTGCGCCGTCTGGAACCCCAGCGCCTGGCCATCTGGCTGGTCGCGACCCGATCGCTACAACCCGAATTCATCTTCCCGGCAAGCGAGGCCAAGATTGATTGCCAGGTCGTCCCGGTCGGCCAGCACGCCTTCATCCACCTGCTGGAAATCCACTTCGCCAACCCCCTGCCCTGCAACCAGCAGCTTGACTACGACCTGCTGATCAACGGCCAGGGCATCGCAAGCTGGGCACCGCACCTGCTCTACCCCGGCACCCAGCGCCCGAGCCTGGTGCTGCGCGACCGTCTCGACCACCTGCTGCACGGTTCTTGCCGCAAGCCGCACCACCCCGCTGCCGATGGCCTGCTGTGCGCTGACCGCCTGCTGCAGGCCTGCGAGCAGCCGGAAGACCGCCCGGCCGTGCTGCTGATGACCGGCGACCAGGTGTACGCCGACGATGTCGCCGGCCCGATGCTGCGTGCTATCCATAGCCTGATTGAGCGCCTGGGCCTGTTCGACGAGCAACTGGATGGCGCAGTGGTCGCCGACAGCCAGGCGCTGTACCGGCACCCGGCCAGCTACTACCACCGCGCCGACCTGCTGCCAGCGCAGGAAACCAACGACACCTTGCGCGAGCGGTTTTTTGGCGGCAAGCGCAAGCCGATCTTCTCGTCCAGCAACGCCGACAACCACCTGGTGACCTTCGCCGAGGTCATGGCCATGTACCTGCTGGTGTGGTCACCCGTGCCTTGGCAGTTGGTGGATATGGCGATGCCCAGCGGGCTGACCGACCAGCGCCAGGCCCGTTATAGGCAGGAGCTGCCGCTGATCCAGGCGTTTGCGGGGAACCTCGGCCAGGTGGCGCGGGTGATGGCCCACCTGCCCTGCCTGATGATATTCGACGACCACGACATCACCGACGACTGGAACCTTTCGGCACAGTGGGAAGAAACCGCCTACGGCCACCTGTTCTCGCGGCGGATCATCGGCAATGCCCTGCTGGGCTACCTGCTGTGTCAGGCCTGGGGCAACGATCCGGACAGCTGCAAGCCACTGGTCAATCAATGCCAGGCACTGTGCAGCCAGGCCCGCGATGAACTGATCGGCGAACTGCTGCGCTTTCAGGGCTGGCAATTCAGCCTGCCAACAAATCCTCCCTTGCTGGTGCTGGACACCCGTACCCGCCGCTGGCGCAGCGAAAGCAACCTGGCTAAACCGTCCGGCCTGCTTGACTGGGAAGCGCTGAGCGAGTTGCAGCAGGCGCTGCTCGACCACCCGTCAGCGGTCATCGTCTCGCCTGCGCCGATTTTTGGCGTGAAGCTGATCGAGACCGTGCAGAAGGTGTTCAGCTGGCTGGGCTACCCGCTGTTGGTGGATGCCGAAAACTGGATGGCCCACCGGGGTGCGGCGCAGGTCATCCTCAACATCTTCCGCCACTCGCGCACACCGGGGCACTACGTGGTGTTGTCCGGGGATGTGCACTACTCGTTCGTCTATGAAGTGCTGATCCGCCACCGCCAGCGCAGCCCGCATTTATGGCAGGTGACCAGCAGCGGGATCAAGAACGAGTTCCCCCGGCGCCTGCTGGATGTGCTCGACCGGCTCAACCGCTGGCTGTATGCGCCGCGCTCGCCACTCAACTGGTTTACCAAGCGCCGGGAGATGGAGGTGGTACCGCGTACGCCCAGCCACAGCAAGGCCGGGGAGCGCTTGTGGAATGGCGCAGGGTTGGGGCAGGTGTTCTTTGATGAACAGGGGCGGCCGATGCGGGTGTATCAGCTGGATGCAGGTGGGGGTGAGGCTACGGAGTTTGTTGGCAGCAAATAGTCTTCAGCCTGTGCCGGCCTCTTCGCGGGTAAACCCGCTCCCACAGGCATCGTGGGCCTTTCAGACCTGTGCAGATCCCTGTGGGAGCGGGTTTACCCGCGAAAGGGCCGGCACAGGTTAAAAATCAGGTCCGCTCCAGCGCATTGACCAGGTCATGGAACGCTTCGCGGTTGGAGTCATTCAGGCCCATGAGGATCTTGTGCGCCTCCAGCACCTTGGAGCGCACCACCTCTTCGTTCTGGTCCTGCGACGGCAGGTCGGTCAGGCACTCGGGGCACGGAATCGGGCGATCGACGATGTTGAACACCTGATCGAAGCCCATCGACTGCAACAACCGGGAAATGTCCGGGTTGGTGGTGACCACAGTCGGCAACAGGCCTACCTTCTGCCGTGACAGGATCGACAGCTTGGCCAGCAGGCCCAGGGTGGTGCTGTCGATGCTCTCGGTTTCGGTCAGGTCGATGACAATCGCCGAGAAGTTCAACGCCGTGAAAATCTTCTCGATCGTCGCATCCAGCGCCGAACACAGGGTCAGGCGCACTTCACCGACGAACTTCAGTACGAAGGTACCACTCTGCTCGGCGAACTGGATTCTACCGGTACTCATTGAAAGTTCCTGCTCAACACCAATAGGGCGATATCATCCGGCATATCCCCAAGCGTAGCTAATCCGAATCGTTGACGCAGCCCATCCAGGCTGCCACCTGCTGCCTTGACGATCTCCGGCAAGGCGGCTTCTTTATCTTTGAGCGTGTCACCCGGCAAAAGGTCCAGAATGCCATCGGACATCAGGCTGAGGCTGAACTGCGGTGGCAGCTCCACCACCAGGTCCTGGTAGGTCGCCTCGTCGAACAGCCCCACCGGCAGGCCACGGCCTTCCAGGTAGCGGGTATGCCCGGGGGTGTGCAGCACGGGCAGCGGCAAGTGGCCACCCACGGCGTAGGTCAACAGACCCGCCTCTTCGTCGATCACCCCGCCGACCATGGTCACGTGCTTGCCCAGCTTGCTATTGATCAGGCCGCGGTTGATGTGGCTGAGCACTTCGGACGGCTTGAACTCACGCATCTTGCTGCGCTTGAGCTCAAACATGAGCCGCGTGGTCATGAACTTCAACAGCACGGTGACAAAGGCCGACGACGCGCCATGCCCGGAGACATCGGCAAGGTAGAAGGCAATGCGCCGCTCGTCCACGCGGAAGTAATCGACAAAATCACCCGACAGGTACAACGACGGGATGATCTGGTGCTCGAAGGCGAACTCCCCAGCCACCCAGGGGCTTTCCGGCAGCATGTTCATCTGCACCTGGCGACCGGCGGTCTGGTCCTCCTGCAGCAGGTGCAGGCTGGCCTCCAGTTCGCGGTTGGCCGTTTCGAGCTTGTCGCGGTAGCGCTGGTTTTCCAGCACCAGGCGCGAGCGGTCGAGGGCACGGCGCACCGAATGCTCAAGCACGGCCAGATCTTCCAGCGGCTTGATCAGGTAGTCGGCGGCGCCCAGGCGCAACGCTTCCACCGCGTCACTCATGACACCGGCACCGGACACCACGATCACCGGCAACTGCGGCGCACGCTCGCTGACCTGACGGATCAGTTCGAGGCCGCCCATCTGCGGCATGCGCAGATCGCAGATCACGAGGTCGGGCTGGTGTTCTTCGAAGACCTGAAGCCCCTGCTGGCCATTACCGGCCTGGAGGACGCTGAAGCCACTGTCTTCAAGATAGGCGGCGAGGCTCGCACGGACCACGTCGTCGTCATCGATAATCAGCAGCGTTGCACTGGTTTTCTGCATGTGGGCGAACGGCGCCGATTTAGGTTGGTGCAGCGGTGTCGGCAAAGCAGACGGCCAGCTACGGGAATTCTTTGTGGTCACACTCTACTTGAGTTGTAGGACAAGAACACCTGCCCGGCAACTATCCGGCAACTGTGAGAGCTACCTTGTAAGGCGCAGACGGTACTCCCATCCGCCAAGCGTTTCAAGCATGCAAGGGTCGACCTCGCCGCTCTTTACAGGGCAAATCACCGGGAGTTATAAGAAAGTCGACCAGCGCAACCCGATGGGAAGGATGCAGCATGCCTCACACGCCCTCCAGCCACAGCGAAAAACGCGATTTCATCCGCATGCGCATCGACACCGAGGTCAGCCTGCTGCATGAAGGCCAGGTGATCGCAGCCGTGTGCCTGGACCTGTCCAGCGGCGGCATGCAGGTGCAGGCACCACAGCGGTTCCAGGTGGGCGATCATATTGAGGTGCGGATCGATTCTGACCACCCGGCGCTCAAAGGGCTGCATGCCAGCACCGAAGTGGTGTGGATTGCCGACCAGCCGGGTGGGCAGCAGAAGTTCGGGCTGCGCATTCTGGCCATGCATTGAACAGGGGCCATTGCGGCCCCCGTCTACGGATCAGAAGTCGTCTTCGACTTCGCCATCCTTGACCTTGAACTCGCGGTTCTGGAGGTAGGCGTTACGAATGAAGATGTACTTGTCACCCTGAATCAGCTTCTCGGCAGACAGCAGGTCGGCACGGGTGTCGATCACGTCCAGGGCGAAGATCGAGTTGCGCGTCGGCACATGGTCGATGTAGCGGTAAGGCTTGGTGTAGCTGTCCGGGTACTTGGCCACGCCGTCACGCACCGTGCTTGGCCCCAGCAGCGGGATGACCACGTACGGGCCGCTCGGCACACCCCAGTAGCCCAGGGTCTGCCCGAAGTCTTCGTCATTGCGCTGCAGGCCCATCTTGGTGCCCACGTCGAAGAAACCGCCCAGGCCGAAGGTGGTGTTGACGATCAGCCGCGCAGTATCCACGCCCGCCGCATGAGGCTTGAGCTGCAGCACGTCGTTGGCCAGGTTGGTCACATCACCCAGGTTGCGGAAGATGTTGTGGATGCCATCTTCAAGAAACTGCGGAGTGACCGCCTGGTAGCCCTTGGCCAACGGCTTGAGGGCATAGGTGTCGAGGGTATCGTTGAAACGGAAGATCGGGCGGTTGACCGCTTCCCAGGGATCTTCCTCGGTGGCTGCCTGGGTGGCTGCCACGGGCGCCAGCAGCATGCTGGCGCAGACACAGGCCTGGGTGACTCGTTCGATCACACTGGCACCGATCCTACGCATAGATGTCTCTCCATCGAATTTCTCGGCCGCAAACGCAACGGGTCGCGCTGCTGGTAAGGCGGCAGTATAGAGGCTTGCGGGCTGATAAACAGCTTTACACATGTTTGCTCAATATTTTGTGAATAACTGTTGCAGAGACCGGGTGTCACAGGGCGGTAACAATCACCGCATAGCCTGCGGACTATTTGGGGGAAGTTGCCATGGACGCTGCACCCGCCTTCACTGCTGTGCTGTTCGGCTTGCGCGGCTGCCTGGTACAGGCCGCCAATGGTGGCGCCCCCTCGCCCGCCCCCGGCGCCCTGGCTACCCTCGCCAGCCTGCGCCAGCACCAGGTGCCGTGCATCTGGCTGGATGACCTCAGTGCCACGCAAAGCAAGCGCCTGGCCCACGTACTGCCCGACTGGCTGCCGGGGCATTCGGTAAACGGCGTACGCTGGCCGGCGCCCAACGCCTGTTGGCAGGCGCTGATGACCCTGGACAGTGAACGCCTGGATGGCTGCGTACTGGTCAGCGGCGACCCGCGCCTGCTGCAGTCCGGGCTTAACGCGGGCTTGTGGACGGTGGGCCTGGCCGCCTGCAGCCCGTTCTGCGACCGCAGCTCGCGGCAATGGCAGGCCATGACCTCGCAGCAACAGGACGTGGCCCGTGGCAAGGCGACGCTGGAACTGTTCGGCCTGGGCGTGCACTCGGTAATCGACCACCTGGAAGCGCTGGACACCTGCCTGCAGGACATCGCCCAGCGCCGTCGCAAAGGTGAAAAACCCTGATACAGCACCTTTGACGCGCATCATGCAAAGCGGCGGCAGGTGGATTACGCTGAAGGCAGGCCAGAACCTTTGCTGCGTCGCCGAGGTCCATGGCTTGCCAAGCCATTGATGGAGAAATGCCAATGCCTGCCCGCGAATTGCAAGAGCGCCTGAACAGCTTGCGCGAGCAACTGGACCGCAACGTACCGCTTTCGGAAGACGAACTGGCCGCGTTGCACGAAGAAGCACGCCAGATCGAGGCGCAACTGAAACTTGAGGAAGCCACGCCGGACAACAACCTGGTGGATGGCGTGAACCTGGCCATCGAACGCTTCGAGGCCGACCACCCCGACCTCACCGCCACCCTGCGCAGCATTGCCAACTCGTTGCACAGCATGGGGATCTGAAATAGCTGGGGCCGCTCTGCGGCCCATTCGCAGCACAAGGCTGCTCCTACAGGTTCAGCGCAAAACCCTGATCATGCGCTGAACCTGTGGGAGCGGCCTTGTGTCGCGAAAGGGGCGCAGAGCGCCCCCAACGTACTTGAGCCTTACTGCCGAACCAGCCGCTTGTTATCCGGGCTGATCGCCCCGGTGCTACGGTACGGGTTGATATCCAGCCCACCCCGGCGCACATACCGCGCATACACCGTCAGGTGCTCGGGCTGCAGCAGGTTCTTCAAATCCAGGTAAATACGCTCGACGCACTGCTCATGGAAGTCGGCATGCTGGCGGAAGCTGATCAGGTAAGTCAGCAGGCTGGCGTGGTCCAGCGCCCTGCCCTTGTACTCGACCACCACGCTGCCCCAGTCCGGCTGGCCGGTTACCGGGCAGTTGGACTTCAGCAGGTGGCTGTGCACGGTTTCTTCCACCATGTGCTCCGGGTTGCAGCGCAGCAGCTCTGGCTGCGGCTGCTCGTAGTTGCTGATGGCAACGTCCAGCGCATCGATGCACACCCCCGGCAAGGCCTCCACGCCCTGGGCCTCGACTTCGGCCAAGGTGCGCACCTTCACGCCCACCGGCTTGCCGGCGGCGGCAGACAGGTCTTTCTCAAGGCAGGCCTGCAATTCGCCCAGCGAGGCAAACACCGTCTGGTTCAGCGAGTTGAGGTACAGCTTGAACGACTTGGATTCGATGATGTTCGGCGAATCTGCCGGGATGGCGAACTCACCGATCGCCACCACCGGTTTGCCCGAGGGCAGCAGCCAGCTCAGCTCGAAGCAGTTCCAGTAATCCACGCCCTGCCAGGGCAAGGTCTGCGCGGTAACGCCCAGTTCGGCCCACTTGGCAGTGCGCGGAATCGGGAACAGCTGCTCCGGGGAGTAAGTGGCAATGTATTCGCTGGACTTGCCCAGCGGCGAGTGTTCGGCAGCAGGATGCATGGAAACTGACCTAGAGGTTCGAAATTGCCCCTAGTCTACCGGTTTTGCTCCCCGCCTTGGAGCGAGAGTCACTCGATGGTCAACGCCCCGACCATACCAGCCTGGTAATGGCCCGGCACGTTGCAGGCAAACTCGATGGGGGCCGACTTGCGGAAGGTCCAGGTCAGCTCGGCGCGCTGGCCTGGCATGACCAGTACCGTGTTGCCGCCACCGTGGCCATGGCCGCCGCCGTGATCCATCATCTGGCCGTGGTCCATGCCTTCGTGGTTCATGGCCTCGGTAAACATCTTGCCTTGCATGGCGACCATTTCCTTCTGGTGTTCGGCATGCATGGCCTTGTCACCCAGGTTGAATTCATGCGGCAGCTTGCCCTCGTTGACCAGCACGAAGCGCACCGTTTCGCCGGCTTTTACCTGCAGGTTTTTGGGCTCGAAGGCGATGTCCTTGAGCACCACGTTGACCGTGCGGGTGGCTTTGTTCGCCGGGGCCGGCTCGCCAAAGGCGAAGGTTTGCGCCTCGCCGGCAAAGGTCGGCAGGCTGGCCAGGGCAAGGGTGGCGGCGATGAACAGGCGTTTCATGATGACTCCGGTAATACACAACGGGATGAAGCCACCTTAGTCAGAGGCGACTGGCAGCTACCTGACAGGGAGATTACAACTTTGTCAGCTTGGGCGTGCCTGCAGTTCGTCACGTATCATTTCAACTAAAGCCTGGGCGCTGTGGGGTAGCTGTCTTGTCCAACACCCAACAGGCTGCACAATTTCTGGGAGCGGGCATGCCCGCGAACACGGGCAAAGCCCGTGCCATCCAACGTGTTGGCCTCTTCGCGGGCATGCCCGCTCCCACAGTGACCGTGTCTCTCCTGACATCTTGGTAAAAACATGAAACTGCTGATCGTCGAAGACCAGGCCCGCACTGGGCAGTACCTGAGCCAGGGCTTGAGCGAGGCAGGCTTCGCCACCGAGCTGGCGGCTGATGGCGAAACCGGCCAGTTCCTGGCCCTGACCGGCGACCACGACCTGCTGATCCTTGACGTGATGTTGCCTGGCCGTGACGGCTGGCAGATCCTCCAGGCCGTGCGCCAGGCCGGCCTGGATACGCCAGTGCTGTTCCTCACCGCACGCGATGCCGTCGAGGACCGCGTGCATGGCCTGGAGCTGGGCGCCGACGACTACCTGGTCAAGCCGTTCGCCTTTTCCGAACTGCTGGCCCGGGTGCGCAGCCTGCTGCGCCGTGGCACCAGCCCCAGTCAGGACACCACCCTGAGCCTGGCCGACCTGCGCCTGGACCTGATCCGCCGCCGCGCCGAGCGCGCCGGCCAGCGCATCGACCTGACCGCCAAGGAATTCGCCCTGCTCGAACTGCTGCTGCGCCGCCAGGGCGAGGTCTTGCCAAAGTCACTGATCGCCTCGCAGGTGTGGGACATGAATTTCGACAGCGACACCAATGTCATCGAGGTAGCGATCCGCCGCCTGCGCCTGAAGATCGACGACCCGCACCCCAACAAGCTGATCCACACCGTACGCGGCATGGGCTATGTGCTCGAAGAGCGCACGGAATGATGCGCAAGGTTTCCCTCGGCAGCCGTCTGGCCCTGTTGTTCGCCGCCTGCACCGCCGCCGTCTCGCTCGGCGCCGGCCTGCTGTTCAGCCGGGCCAGCGAGCAGCACTTCGTCGAACTCGACCAGCAACTGCTGGACTCGCGCCTGTCGCTGTTCCGCACGCAACTGGCTGGCATCGCCACCCCGACCGAGCTGCAGGCACACCTGCCCGCCCTGCGCGATGAGCTGAGCCACCAGGCCGACCTGGCCCTGCGCATCAGCGGCAGCGACGGTACCACCTGGTTCGAAAGCCGCAGCGGGCTACCGCACGCACCGCTGCCCAACGGACTGGCCACCCTGCATGCACAAGGCACCGATTACCGCAGCCTGGCTGTGCACCTGGCGCAGGGCGCCGTGCAGTCGCCACAGCTTGCCCTGTACCTCGACATCACCCACCACCAGCATTTCCTGCAGGGTATGCAACGGCTGATCTGGCTGACAGTCGGCCTCTCAGCGCTGGCCACCGCGCTGCTCGGCGCCTGGGCGGTACGCAGCGGCCTGCGCCCGTTACGGCAGATGGGCCAGGTGGCCGCCAGCGTATCGGCACGCTCGCTCACCACACGCCTGCCGGTGGCGCAGATGCCCGAAGAGCTGGCCGAACTGGCCACCAGCATGAACGCCATGCTGCAGCGCCTGGACGATGCCTTCCAGCGCCTGTCGGCATTTTCTGCGGACATCGCCCACGAGCTGCGCACGCCGCTGTCCAACCTGCTGACCCACACCCAGGTCACCCTCACCCGCCCGCGCAGCCTCGAGGAGTACCGCGAGGCGCTGCATGGCAACCTGGAAGAACTGCAGTGGATGGCGCAGATGATCAACGACATGTTGTTCCTGGCCAAGGCCGACCACGGCCTGCTGGTACCGGGGCAAGCGCCTTTGGCGCTGCATGACGAGGTGGATGCACTGCTGGAGTACTACGCGCCGCTGGCCGAAGACAGCAACGTGCAGATGCTGCGCGAGGGGGAAGCCGTGCTGCACGGTGACCGGCATATGCTGCGCCGGGCATTGTCCAACCTGCTGGATAACGCCATGCGGTTTACTCCGGCGGGTGGACAGATAAGGGTGACGCTGGGGCCGGGGCCGACAATCAGCGTGGCCAATACCGGGCTGGCCATCGAGCCGGCGGCTTTGCCGCGGCTGTTCGACCGCTTCTACCGGGTAGACCCGGCACGGCGGGAAGGCAGTAGCGAGCATGCGGGGTTGGGCTTGGCGATTACCCGGTCGATTGTGCAGGCCCATGGCGGGTGCATTCGGGCGGAGTGTGGGGATGGGTGGACTCGGTTTGTGATCGAGTTCAGTCAGGATCGGTGAATCGGGGCTGCTTCGCAGCCCATCGCCGGCAAGCCAGCTCCCACAGGATTGCGTCAAGCCCTAGGACTGCGCAGTACCTGTGGGAGCTGGCTTGCCGGCGATAGGGCCTTCAGCTGTTACTCAAACTGCCAGGCCAATCGCCGGCTGCACCTGCGACGCCCGATAAGCCGGGTATATAGTCGCCAAAAAGCTCATCACCAGTCCAGCCGTACAAATCATCGCCACATCGCCCCACTGCAACTGCGACGGCAAGCTGCTGACGAAGTACACATCCGACGTAAAGATGTGCTGCCCGCTCACCCGCTCCAGCCAACCCACGATCTGGCTGACATTGAACGCCGCAATCACGCCCAGCACGCCCCCGATAAGCGTCCCGACCACACCAATCAGGCTGCCCTGGACCATGAACGTGCCCATGATCTGCGCCGGCGTTGCACCCAGGGTACGCAGGATGGCAATGTCCGGCCCCTTGTCGTTCACCACCATCACCAGGGTGGCAATGATGTTGAATGCCGCCACGGCGATGATCATCATCAACAGCAGGCCGATCATGGTCTTTTCCATCTTCATGGCGCTGAACAGGCTGCCCTGGGTGTGCGACCAGTCATCGGCGCGGTAGGCGTCACCCAGCCCGGCAACGATCGCCTTGGACACCTGCGGCGCCGCATACAGGTCATGCAGTTTCAGGCGCACGCCCTGCACCTGGCCCGGTGCCCAGCGCTGCATCTCACCGGCATCGGCCACGTGGATGTAGGCCTGCGAACCATCCAGCTCGGCGCCGACCTTGAAGATGCCGACCACCGTCAGGCGCTGCATGCGCGGGGTAATACCACCCGGTTCCTTGCTGATTTCCGGCACGATCAGGGTCAGCTTGTCGCCGGTGTTCAGACGAAAGCGCCGTGCGGTCAATTCACCAATGACCACACCGAACTCACCCGGCTGCAGGCCCTGCAGGCGGCCCTGGACAATGTGCTGGCCAACGATCGAGACCTTGCCCTCTTCGGCCGGGTCGATACCGCCCACCTGGATCGGCTGCATCGCCCCCTTGTACGACAGCATGCCCTCCATTTCGGTAATCGGCGCTGCCGCCATCACCGCCGGGTTCTGCATGGCGGCGTCGGCCACCTTGTGCCAGTCGTCCAGCGGCTGCACGCCGAGGATGGCGGCATGCGGTACCAGGCCGAGAATGCGCGAGCTCATTTCGCGCTGGAAGCCGTTCATCACCGACAGCACCACGATCATCGCCAGCACGCCCAGCGACAGGCCGATCATCGAGGTCATCGAGATGAACGAGATGAAGTGGTTGCGGCGCTTGGCTCGGGTGTAGCGCGCGCCGATGAAGATGGGCAAGGGTCTGAACATGTACGAAATCACCCAATGAAAACAGGAAAACGGGGCGGCACCTGCCGCCCCGAGCAGTCGATCAGATCGCCACCAGGTGGCCGTCGTCGAGCTTCAATACACGGTCCATCTGCCGCGCCAGGTTGAGGTCGTGGGTCACTACCAGGAACGCCGTGCGCGACGAGCTGGACAGCTCCTGCATCAGTTCCTGGATGCCCTGGGCGGTATGGTGGTCGAGGTTGCCGGTAGGCTCATCGAGCATCACCAGGCCGGGGCGGTTGACCAGTGCCCGGGCAATCGCCACACGCTGGCGCTCACCGCCAGACAGCTCGGCCGGCTTGTGGCTCAAGCGGTGGCCCAGGCCCACGCGCTTGAGCAGCGCTTCGGCACGCTCCCGGGCCTCGGGGATGGGCGTGCGGCCGATCAGCAGAGGCATGCACACGTTCTCGATGGCGGTGAATTCCGGCAGCAGGTGGTGGAACTGGTAGACAAAGCCCAGCTCACGGTTGCGCAGCAGGCCACGGGCACGCTCGCCCAGCGCCGACAGCTCTTCGCCAGCCAGCCAGACGCTACCCTGGGTCGGCCGGTCGAGGCCGCCCAGCAGGTTGAGCAAGGTACTCTTGCCCGAGCCGGAGCTACCGACAATGGCCACCCGCTCACCAGCGTGCAGCTCCAGGTTGAGGCCGGACAGCACCTTCACCGACTCCGGGCCCTCGTCGTAGGACTTGCCCAGGTTGCGGCAACTCAGAACGGCTTTATCACTCATGCGCGACTCACTCATAACGTAGCGCCTCTGCAGGCTGGGTGCGGGCCGCACGCCAGGCCGGGTACAGGGTGGCGAAGAAACTCAGGACCAGCGCCGCACCGCAGACCATGTACACGTCCTGGGACTGGATCTGCGACGGCAGGTAATCGATGAAGTACACGTCGGCGTTCAGGAACTTGTGCCCGATCAGCTTCTCGATGCCGGCGATCGCCGCGCTCACGTTCAGTGCGGCGATGATGCCGACCACGGCGCCGATCAGGGTACCGATCACCCCGATCACCGTGCCCTGGACCATGAAGATGAGCATGATCTGCCCCGGCGTGGCGCCCAGCGTGCGCAGGATGGCAATGTCGCCGCGCTTGTCATTGACCACCATCACCAGGGTGGAAATGATGTTGAACGCCGCCACCGCCACAATCAGCAGCAACAGCAGGCCGATCATGGCCTTTTCCATGCGGATGGCCTGGTACAGGTTGCCGTGGGTGCGGGTCCAGTCACGGCTGTAGAACTCCTGGTCGCCCAGCTGCTGGGCGATGCTCCAGGCCACGCGTGGCGCCTGGAACAGGTCGTCGAACTTCAGGCGCAGGCCCTGCACCTGGTCGGGCTTCCAGCGGTGCAGCCGGGAAAGGTCGCTGATGTTGGTCAGCCCCAGGTAACCGTCGATCTCGCCCGCGCCCACGTGGAAGGTGCCAACCACGGTGAAGCGCTTCATGCGCGGGAACATGCCGGCCGGCGTCACGCTGACTTCGGGGGCGACGAAGGTGAGTTTGTCGCCGATGGCCACACCCAGCTTGGCCGCGGCCTTGTCGCCGATCATGATGCCCCACTCACCCGGCGCCAACTGGTCGAGGCGGCCTTGCAGGACAAAGTTGTCGATGATCGACACTTCGCGCTCGCGGGCCGGGTCGATGCCGTTGAGCAGCACCTTCTGCACCTTGCCGTCATGGGTCAGCAGGCCTTGCATCTGGGTGAACGGCGCAACCGCCACCACCTGCGGATTCTGCTTTACTTGTTGGGCAAGGGCAGGCCAGTCGGCAATGGGCTGGCCGCTCTCCAGCGTGGCATGGGGGATCATGCCCAGCACGCGGGTGCGCATTTCGTGATCGAAACCGTTCATCACCGACAGCACCACGATCATCACCACCACGCCCAGGGCGAGGCCGATCATCGAGGTCAGGGAAATGAACGAGACGAAGTGATTACGGCGTTTGGCACGGGTATAACGCGTGCCTATGAATGCGAAAAGAGGTCTGAACATGTCGGGGCTTGTTCGGATGAAAGGGAACGTCCTTGTGGCGAGGCGCCTACGGCGGCTTTACACTCGGACCACCGCCGCTACCTTGGGTTCGCCATGACGACATTAGACGAAGAAGATCGCCGCGAATACTACCGCATCGAAGATCGGATCGCACTTCAAATCAGCCCCCTCAGCGCGGCCGAAGCCCTTGACCCAGATGTATTGCAAGATGATTCCCCGCTGTTCAACCTGCTCAGCGAACTGCACCTGTCCGACTTCGAGTCGCAGCACCTGCTGCGTCAGCTGAGCGACAAGGACCGCACCCTCGCGGCCTTCCTGCGGGCGCAGAACAAACGCCTCGATCTGCTCAGCGCAGTCGTGGCCCAGACCCTGCTCGGCGAAGTAGGCCAGCCGCTGCCGGTGGTGCTTTCCGAAGGCGGTATCGAATTCGCGCAGGCGACGCAGATTGCCCCGGGCACCCGGGTGAAAGTGAAGATGGTGCTGATGCCGCGCGCCCATGGCCTGCTGCTGCGCGGCAAGGTCACCCATTGCGACCCACGCCCCGAGGGCGGCTTCGAGGTCGGCACCGAATTCATCGACATGACCGACGCCCAGCGTCAACTGCTGGCGCGCTATATCCTGCAGCGCCAGCAACAACAACGGCGCCAGCAGCTGGAACAGAACGATCCCGCCTCATGAGCCTATTTTTCTCTGATTTGAAGGAACGAACGTGACCCTGATCTACGGCCATCGCGGCGCCAAGGGCGAAGCGCCCGAGAATACCCTGCACAGCTTCCGCCAGTGCCTGTCCCACGGCGTCACCCGCTGCGAACTGGACCTGCACCTGTCGGCCGACAACGAGCTGATGGTGATCCACGACCCAACCCTCAAGCGCACCACCGGCCGACGTGGCAAGGTGGTCGACCACCCTGCCGCCGACCTGGTGAAGATCGATGCGCGCAACGGCGGCCCGGGCCACGTGCAGCCCTGCCCTATCCCTAAACTGGAAGAGCTGTTCGAGAAATGCCCGTTCGAGCACTGGCAGCTGGAGGTGAAAAGCGCTTCGCGCACCCGCGCCGCCACTACCGTGCTGGCGATTCGCGAACTGGCCCAGCAGTACGGCCTGCTGGACAAGGTCACCATCACTTCCAGCTCACGCGAAGTGCTGGGCGCTGCCCTGGAGCTGGTGCCGGACGTGAAACGCGGGCTGGTCGCCGAGTACGCCTGGCTCGACCCGCTGAAGGTGGCACAGAACTACGGTTGCGAGCTGCTGGCATTGAACTGGACACTGTGCACCCCCGAGCGCCTGCTCAAAGCTCAGGGCCAGGGTTTGCACGTGTCGGTGTGGACGGTCAACGAGCCGGCACTGATGCGCCGGCTTGCTGACTTTGGCGTGGACAGCCTGATTACAGACTTTCCCGGTTTGGCCAAGACCACCCTCGGGTAGGGTTGAAATCGGTCTCTCCGACCGGCTCAGGCCACCGGTCGGAGCCGCTCAAAAAAGCCGGTTCAGGCCGTCGTAGGCAGCTACCCGGTAGGCTTCGGCCATGGTCGGGTAGTTGAACGTGGTGTTGACGAAGTACTTCAGGTTATTCAGCTCACCCGGCTGGTTCATGATCGCCTGGCCAATGTGGACGATTTCCGAAGCCTGGTAGCCGAAGCAGTGCACGCCGAGGATTTCCAGGGTTTCACGGTGGAACAGGATCTTCAGCATGCCCTGCGGCTCCCCGGCGATCTGCGCACGCGCCATGCCCTTGAAGAAGGCCTTGCCCACTTCGTACGGCACCTTGGCCTGGGTCAGTTCCTGCTCGTTCTTGCCGATCGAGCTGATTTCCGGAATGGTGTAGATGCCGGTCGGTACGTCGTTGACGAAGCGCCAGCTGCCATTGTCGACGATGCTGCCAGCCGCCGAGCGGCCCTGGTCATGGGCGGCACTGGCCAGGCTCGGCCAGCCGATCACGTCACCGGCGCCGTAGATGTTCGGCACGGTGGTGCGGTAAGCCTGGTCGACCTCGATCTGGCCACGGCTGTTGACCTTGATGCCAATGTTTTCCAGGCCCAGTTTGTCGGTGTTGCCGGTACGGCCGTTGCACCACAGCAAGGCGTCGGCCTTGATCTTCTTGCCCGACTTCAAGTGCAGGATCACCCCGTTGTCCAGGCCTTCGACGCGCTCATACTCTTCGTTGTGGCGCACGGTGATGTTGTTGTTGCTGAAGTGGTAGCTCAGTGCCTGGGAGATTTCCGAATCCAGGAAGCTCAGCAGCTGGCCACGGTTGTCCACCAGCTCTACCAGCACGCCCAGGCCGCTGAAGATCGACGCGTATTCACAACCAATTACGCCGGCGCCGTACACGATCAGCTTGCGCGGGGTGTGGCTGAGGCTGAGGATGGTGTCGCTGTCGTAGACGCGCGGGTGGTGGAAGTCGATGTCGGCCGGGCGGTATGGGCGCGAGCCGGTGGCAATGATGATGTGCTTGGCGTTGAGCTTTTCCACCACACCGTTCGGGCACACCACTTCAACGGTTTGCTCGTCAGCGAAGCTGCCGGTGCCGAAGAACAGATCGACGCGGTTGCGGGCGTAGTAGCCGGTGCGCGATGCCACTTGCTTGGAAATCACCTTCTCGGCGCTTTTCAGCACGTCCGGGAACGAGAACCAGCGCGGCTCACCGATGGCCCGGAACATCGGGTTGGTGTTGAACTGCATGATCTGCCGCACCGAGTGACGCAGTGCCTTGGACGGGATGGTACCCAGGTGCGTGCAGTTGCCACCGACCTGGCGACGGTCATCGACCATCGCTACCTTGCGCCCTGCTTTGGCGGCGTTCATTGCCGCGCCTTCACCGGCCGGGCCGGAACCCAGCACCACTACGTCGTAGTTGTAGACAGCCATGCGTACTCCTTCAGAACTGGCCCGCAAGCCACGGTCGCTTGCGGGACGCGATCATGCCGCCGGGGCGTCATGAGAAAATTCGGGTGCAGTCTAATCAAGCGTGAACGCCGCGCACATTAACCCTTGGTCGCGTCGTAGGCCAATTTCGCCCGCACTACATATGGTTCACCCATTCCCTGGCGGCAATCATCCCTGCCTGCGCTTTCAATCGCCTTTCACTGCCCGTTCGAATGCGGGCGTCGCTCGAGAGACGAAGCCACCCTCGGCCCGAGTCACCAATACCGCAGCCAAGCCATGCGCCACGGCAAAATCCCAGCCACGCTCAGGGCCAAGGATCAGCAGCAGCGTCGAATAGCCGTCGGCCTGCAACGCCGAGGCGTCAAGTACGGTGACTGCAGCCAGGTCGTGCTGCACAGGGCGCCCGAGGCGGGCATCGAAGGTGTGCGAATAGCGCCGGCCATTCTCCTCGAAATAGTGCCGATAGTCACCCGAGGTTGAAACTGAAAGGCCATTGACCGGAATGATCTGCCGGGCGATCTGGCGGTCTTCGCGGGGCAACTCCAGGGCGATGCGCCAGGGGCTGCCGTCGGGCTTGTGGCCAACCGCCTTCAGCTCGCCGGTAGCTTCGGCGACAAAGCTGGCCACACCCATCGCCTGCAGGCGTGCGGCGATCAGGTCGACCGCATGGCCGGCGGCGATGCTGTTGAAGTCGAGCTGCACCGGGGCATCCTTGCACAGGGCCTGGCCTTCGATGTGCAAATGCCGATAGCCCACACGCTGGCGAACCTGGGCCAGGGCTTGCGGGTCGGGCACCTGCTCGTGGCGGGCCTGGGGGCCGAAGCCCCACAGGTCGAGCAAGGGCTCGACGGTGAGGTCGAAGGCGCCGTCGCTCTGCTCGGCAAGGTGCTGGCCAAGGGCAACCAGCTCGAGCATGTCGGGCGGCAGGGCCAGGCACTGGTTGGCGGGCAACTGGTTGAAACGGCTGACGGTGGAGTCGCCGCGGTAGGTCGAATAGTGCCGGTCGATGTCGCCAAGGATGGTTTCGACCGCCGCTTGCACCTGGGCCGGCGCCGGGCCTCCGGGCTCGCGGACGTACTGGATGCTGTAGCTGCTGCCCATGGTCGGGCCGCCCAGGCGCTCCAGGGTGGGGCCCTGGTTGCAGGCGGTGAGCAGCAGGAGGATGAACAGTAAGGCTGTGCGCAAGGTTCGGGCTCTCGGTTGCCTGTGCCGCCCTCTTCGCGGGTAAACCCGCTCCCACAGGATTATCGCTTGCCTCAAGAGCTGTGATATCCCTGTGGGAGCGGGTTCACCCGCGAAGAGGCCAGTACAGGCAACACTGATTCTGAATAAAAAAACGGGAACCCGAAGGTTCCCGTTTTTTCATTGCCTTACAAGCGAATCAGCGTGGAAACGCTGGCGGGTTCACACCGGCCATGTCTTCCATCACGCGAACCACCTGGCAGCTGTAACCGAATTCGTTGTCGTACCAGACGTACAGGACAACGCGGTTATCGTTGGCGATGGTGGCTTCAGCGTCAACCACACCGGCGTGGCGCGAGCCAACGAAGTCGGTCGAAACCACTTCCTGCGAGCTGACGTAGTCGATCTGCTTGTGCAGTTCCGAGTGCATGGCCGTCTGGCGCAGGTACTCGTTGATTTCGTCGCGGTTGGTGGCCTTTTCCAGGTTCAGGTTCAGGATGGCCATCGAAACGTTCGGCGTCGGCACGCGAATGGCGTTGCCGGTCAGCTTGCCCTTCAGCACTGGCAGCGCCTTGGCAGCGGCAGTGGCGGCGCCGGTTTCGGTGATGACCATGTTCAGCGGCGCGGCACGGCCACGGCGGCTGCCCTTGTGGAAGTTGTCGATCAGGTTCTGGTCGTTGGTGAACGAGTGAACGGTTTCGACGTGGCCATTGATGATGCCGTACTTGTCGTTGACAGCCTTCAGCACCGGCACGATGGCGTTGGTGGTGCAGGATGCCGCCGAGATGATCTTGTCATCAGCAGCGATGTCACCGTGGTTGATGCCGTGCACGATGTTCTTCAGCGCGCCCTTGCCAGGTGCGGTGAGGATCACGCGGGCAGCGCCCGGGCAGGCCAGGTGCTGGCCCAGGCCGTCGGCATCACGCCATACGCCGGTGTTGTCGACGATCAGCGCGTTGTCGATGCCGTACTGGGTGTAGTCGACTTCGCTCGGGCTCTTGGCGTAGATAACCTGGATCAGGTTGCCGTTGGCGGTGATGGTGTTGTTGGCTTCGTCGATGGTGATGGTGCCATCGAACGGGCCGTGCACCGAGTCACGGCGCAGCAGGCTGGCACGCTTGACCAGGTCGTTCTCGGCGCCTTTGCGCACGACGATGGCACGCAGGCGCAGGCCGTCGCCACCACCGGTCTTCTCGATCAGGATGCGCGCCAGCAGGCGGCCGATGCGGCCGAAGCCGTACAGCACAACGTCGGTGCCTTTGCGCGCCGAAGCGTTCTGCTGGCCAACCACGTCGGCCAGCTCTTCACGGACGAACTGCTCGGCAGTACGGCCATTGCCTTCCTGCTTGAACTTGTTGGCCAGCTTGCCCAGGTCGACCGAAGCGGCGCCCAGTTTCAGCTCGCTCATGGCCTTGAGCAGGGGGAATGTCTCGTGGACGGACAGTTCGGTTTCGTCGGCTTGACGATGACGCGCAAAGCGGTGCGCCTTGAGGATCGAGATAACCGAACGGTTGATCAGGCTACGGCCATAAATCGAGCTCACCACGTTGTTGTTGCGGTAGAGCTGACCGATAAGCGGGATCATCGCTTCAGCCAGAGCTTCACGATCAATCCACTCACCAAGACACTGGTCGGGCTTCTGAGTCACGGGAACCTTCCACATGTAGGGACAGAAAAAAGGGGCTACATTATGACGCCCCGACGCGGAACCGGCAATGAGCGCCTGTCGTAGTGATGCAAGCCAGCGTTCACGCCCTTTCGAGCCTGACAGCCGGCACGCTCACCGGTACAATCGGTGTCTTTGCCGCAACGCTTGGAGTGCAATCTCCCGTGTCAGTTCTGCGCCTACCGCACATGTCGGCCACGGCCGGCAAACAAACCTGGGGTAACCTGCCCGGTGCCGCCCTCAGCCTTGCCATCGCCGAGGCTGCCAGCAACGCTGGCCGCTTCACCCTGCTGCTGACCGCCGACAGCCAGGCCGCCGACCGTCTGGAGCAGGAGCTGCGCTTCTTCGCCCCGGACCTGCCAGTGCTGCCGTTCCCCGACTGGGAAACCCTGCCCTACGACCTGTTCTCGCCGCACCAGGACATCATCTCCCAGCGCATTGCCAGCCTGTACCGCCTGCCGGAGCTGAGCCACGGCATTCTCGTGGTGCCGGTCACCACCGCGCTGCACCGCCTGGCGCCCACACGCTTCCTGCTGGGCAGCAGCCTGGTACTGGACGTGGGCCAGACCATCGACGTGGAGCAGATGCGCACGCGCCTTGAGGCCAGTGGCTACCGTTGCGTCGACACCGTCTACGAGCATGGCGAGTTCGCCGTGCGCGGCGCGCTGATCGACCTGTTCCCGATGGGCAGCAAGCTGCCCTACCGCATCGATCTGTTCGATGACGAGATCGAGACACTGCGCACCTTCGACCCCGAGACCCAGCGCTCGATCGACAAGGTGGATTCGGTGCGCCTGCTGCCGGCACGCGAATTTCCGATGCAAAAAGAGGAAGTGACCCGCTTCAAGGCACGCTTCCGTGAACGCTTCGACGTCGACTTCCGCCGCAGCGCGATCTTCCAGGACCTGGCCAGCGGCATCATCCCTGCCGGTATCGAGTACTACCTGCCGCTGTTCTTCGAAGAAACCGCCACCCTGTTCGACTACCTGCCAGCCGACACCCAGGTGTTTTCGCTGCCCGGCGTGGAACAGGCCGCCGAACACTTCTGGAACGACGTGCGCGGGCGTTATGAAGACCGCCGCGGCGACCTCAGCCGCCCGCTGCTGCCGCCCGCCGAGCTGTTCATGCCGGTGGAAGACTGCTTCGCCCGGCTCAAGCAATGGCCGCGGGTGGTGGTCAGCAGCGAAGATATCGAACCGGGCGTCGGTCGCGAGCGCTTCCCCGCGCGCGCCTTGCCCAACCTGGCCATCGAGGCCAAGGCCAACCAGCCGCTGGCCGAACTGGCCAACTTCCTCGACCAGTTCCCCGGCCGGGTGCTGTTCACCGCCGAGTCGGCGGGCCGCCGCGAAGTGCTGCTGGAGCTGCTCGAACGGCTGAAACTGCGCCCGCACACCGTCGACGGCTGGGCCGACTTCATTACCGGCAGCGAGCGCCTGGCGATCACCATCGCCCCGCTGGATGACGGCCTGGTGCTGGACGACCCAGGCCTGGCCCTGGTCGCGGAAAGCCCGTTGTTCGGCCAGCGCGTGATGCAGCGCCGCCGCCGCGACAAGCGTGGCGAAACCGCCAACGACGCGGTCATCAAGAACCTCACCGAGCTGCGCGAAGGCGCGCCGGTGGTGCACATCGACCATGGCGTGGGCCGCTACCTGGGCCTGGCCACCCTGGAGATCGACGGCCAGGCGGCCGAGTTCCTCACCCTGGAATATGCCGAGAACGCCAAGCTGTACGTGCCGGTGGCCAACCTGCACCTGATCGCCCGCTACACCGGCAGCGACGATGCCCTGGCACCGCTGCACCGGCTGGGCTCCGAAGCCTGGCAGAAAGCCAAGCGCAAGGCCGCCGAACAGGTGCGCGACGTGGCCGCCGAACTGCTCGACATCTATGCCCGCCGCGCCGCGCGCAAGGGTTATGCGTTTGCCGACCCGTCCGCCGACTACGCCACTTTCAGCGCCGGCTTCCCGTTCGAAGAAACCCCGGACCAGCAAACCGCCATCGAGGCCGTGCGGGCCGACATGCTGGCGCCCAAGCCGATGGACCGCCTGGTGTGCGGCGACGTCGGCTTCGGCAAGACCGAAGTGGCCATGCGCGCCGCGTTCATCGCCGTGCACAGTGGCCGCCAGGTAGCCGTACTGGTGCCCACCACCCTGCTCGCCCAGCAACACTACAACAGCTTCCGCGACCGCTTTGCCGACTGGCCGGTGACCGTGGAAGTAATGAGCCGCTTCAAGTCGGCCAAGGAAGTGGCCGCCGCCGCCGCCGACCTGGCCGAAGGCAAGATCGACATCCTTATCGGCACCCACAAGCTGCTGCAGGACGATGTGCGCTTCAAGGACCTGGGCCTGGCCATCATCGACGAAGAGCACCGCTTTGGCGTGCGCCAGAAAGAGCAGCTGAAGGCCCTGCGCAGCGAGGTCGACATCCTCACCCTGACCGCCACGCCGATTCCGCGCACGCTGAACATGGCAGTGGCCGGCATGCGCGACCTGTCGATCATCGCCACGCCGCCGGCGCGCCGCCTGTCGGTGCGCACCTTCGTCATGGAGCACAACAACAGCACCGTGAAGGAGGCGCTGCTGCGTGAACTGCTGCGCGGTGGCCAGGTGTACTACCTGCACAACGATGTGAAAACCATCGAAAAATGCGCCGCCGACCTTGCCGAACTGGTGCCCGAGGCACGCATCGGCATCGGCCATGGGCAAATGCGCGAGCGCGAGCTGGAACAGGTGATGAGCGATTTCTACCACAAGCGCTTCAACGTGCTGGTGGCCTCGACCATCATCGAAACCGGCATCGACGTGCCCAGCGCCAACACCATCGTCATCGAGCGCGCCGACAAGTTTGGCCTGGCCCAGCTGCACCAGTTGCGTGGCCGGGTCGGCCGTAGCCACCACCAGGCCTACGCCTACCTGCTGACGCCAACCCGGCAAAAAGTCAGCGCCGACGCCGAAAAACGCCTGGAGGCCATCGCCAACACCCAGGACCTGGGCGCTGGCTTCGTGCTGGCCACCAACGACCTGGAAATCCGCGGTGCCGGCGAACTGCTGGGCGAAGGCCAGAGCGGGCAGATCCAGGCGGTGGGCTTCACCCTGTACATGGAAATGCTCGAGCGCGCGGTCAAGGCGATCCGCAAGGGTACCCAGCCGAATCTTGAGCAGCCGCTGGGCGGCGGCCCGGAGATCAACCTGCGCCTGCCGGCACTGATCCCCGAGAGCTACCTGCCCGACGTGCATGCACGGCTGATCCTGTACAAGCGCATTGCCTCGGCCGCCGACGAAGAAGGCCTCAAGGACCTGCAAGTGGAAATGATCGACCGCTTCGGCCTGCTGCCAGAGCCGACCAAGAACCTGATGCGCCTGACTTCGCTCAAGCTGCACGCAGAAAAGCTCGGCATCAAGAAAGTCGATGCCGGCCCCAATGGCGGCAAGCTCGAGTTCGAGGCCGAAACCCCGGTCGACCCGCTGACCCTCATCAAGCTGATCCAGGGCCAGCCCAAACGCTACAAGTTCGAAGGCGCCACCCAGTTCCGCTTCCTGGTCCCGATGGAACGCCCCGACGAACGCTTCAATACCCTGGAGGCGCTGTTCGAGCGCCTGACACCACAGCCTGCCTAAGGAAGATCCATGCGTGCCATCCGTTGCCTGACCCTGCTGCTGGCGCTGTTCGCGCCAGCCGCCTTCGCCGAAGGCCTGTATCAGGTAGAAATGCTCCTCGTGCGGCAGAACAGCGTGCCCGCCTTCACCAGCCCGTTCGCCCCCGAAGACTGGAGCGGCGGTGCCCCGCGCCTGGCAAAAGACGCCGAGCGCCGCCTGGCACTGGAAGACGAAGCCACCCGCCTGGAAGCCACCGCCGACTACACCGTCTTGATGCACAAGGCATGGCAGCAGCAGGTCGGCAGCGAGCCCAGCCGCATCGCCCTGGGCGAAGGCGCCGAACAGTTCGGCCACTTCCCCATCGAAGGCAACCTGAGCATCGCTGAAGGCCGCTTTATCGCGGTCGAGGCCAACTTCTGGGTCAACCAGCTGGACGGCAACGGCAGCGTCCTGCAAAGCGAGCAGTTCAAGCAGAGCAACCGCAACGTCAAGGGCGGCCAGCTGACCTTCCTCGACGGCGGCCACCTGGCGGTGCTGCTGAAGGTGACACCACCGGGCACGCCGAAAATGCCGGTGATGGACCCGGAGATGATGGAGCAGTGATGTGAGCGATGGCGATGCGCAGCAGCTACTGAGGGCCTACCCGACCTGGGTCGACTTCATCGAGGCCGGCACCCTGGCACGAGGCCGCAGCTATGCTGCGCAAGCGCGGGCACGCATCCTGTCGCAGGATGGCGCAACCATCGAGGCCATCTGCAAGGGCTCGGCAGGCGAGACCTACCAGCAGCACATCCGCCTGGTCGTCAATTACGCAGACCTGCGGGTATTTGGGCGCTGCAGCTGTCCAGTCGGGCTCAATTGCAAGCACTGCGTTGCGGCGCTGCTGCAATTGCAGGACGGCCTCGACGCCGCAGCGCCCCATGAACAATCCGCCCTGTCGCTGCCACCGGACCTCAACCTGTGGGTTGAAGCCCTTGAATCCCCCTCGCAACCAACGCCTCAAGGGCCAGCGCGCAAAGGCCCGGCAATCTATTACCGCATTCAAGTGGATCACGGGCTCTGGCGACTCGAGCCGATCAAAGGCACCCGCCAGGCAGACGACACATTGAAGATCGGCCGCATCACATCGATGCCCGAAATGCTCTACTACACGCCTCGCTACGTCTCAGAAGACGATGCGCGGCTTTTGCGCCTGATCGATGCCCGTCGCGAAACGATGGCGCCCACGGTGCAACTGGAAGGCAAACAGGGCGGTGAGCTCTACAGCTATGCCCTGGCCACGGGCCGCCTGCTGTTTGAAGACGACTTGGCGCCACTGGCCCCGGGGCCGGAGCTACATGCCGAATTCCGTTGGGTCAGGCTGGACAATGGCAGCTACCGTGGCGCGTGGTACCACAATGGTCACGAGCAGTTGCAGGCGGTGCCCATCGAGCCCATGCACTATGTCGACCGACAGCAGCATCTGACCGGCAAGCTGCGCCACGACCTCGACCCCTTCATTGCCAGCCAGCTTGCGCGCGCACCCATTGTGCCCGAGCACCTGGTCATCCCCTTGAGCCATCGATTGAACGCCTTGAACCGTCACGTCCCCACGCCCACTGCCGTGAGCACCGAGCACATCGAAGACATCACGCCAAAAGGGCGATTGACGCTGGGCAGCCTCGAATTCAGCGCTTATATGCCCAAGACCGGGCGTATGCAGCGGCAAATGCAACACCGTGCCGCGCTGGCGTTCGACTACGACGACCTGCGCGCCAGCGGCAACGACGAAAAACCACTGACCCGCCTGGTCGGCAATACCAGCCAGCGCATCCGCCGCCAGCCGCAAGCCGAGCAGGCCCTGCGCAAGGTGTTACGCGACCTGGGCTTCAAGGCCGCTACCCGGCAGAGCAAGGCACTGCCCGACAGCGCCGGCGAAATGTTCCAGTTGCCCGACGACGAAGCCTGGCTGCGCTTTGCCCGCGAAGGCCTGCCGCGCCTGCGCCAGGCCGGTTGGCACATAGACGTCCACCGCGACTTCGCCTTCAACCTGCAGGAGGTGGACGACTGGTACGCCACCATCGACGAAGCGCCCGGCCATGAATGGTTCGACCTGGAGCTGGGCATCGTGGTCGATGGCCAGCGCCACAGCCTGCTGCCCATCGTGTTGCAACTGCTGCGCAGCAGCCCGGAGCTGCTGCGCCCCAACGAACTGGCGCGGCGCAGTGACGATGAACACCTGTTGATCGACCTGAACCGCGGCCGCCTGGATGCCCCGGCGTTGCGCGTCGCCCTGCCCTACGGCCGCATCAAGGCCGTGATGGGTACCTTGGGCGAGCTGTACCTGCACGAAGACACAGCAGGCCCGGCCCTGCGCATGGAGCGCGCCGACGCCGCGCGGCTGAACGACATCGAAGGCCTGCCCCTGCACTGGGAAGGTGGCCAGCATGTGCGCGACCTGGGCCGCCGCCTGCGCGATGCCCGCGACCTGCAAGTGGCACCACCCGCCGGGCTGCAGGCCAGCTTGCGCCCCTATCAGCAGCAGGGCCTGAACTGGCTGCAGGCACTGCGGGAGATGGGCACCGGTGGCATCCTCGGTGACGACATGGGCCTGGGCAAGACCCTGCAGGCCCTGGCACACCTGCTGCTGGAAAAAGAGTCCGGGCGCCTGGAAGCACCCGCCCTGGCGGTCATGCCCACCAGCCTGATACCCAACTGGCTGGACGAAGCGCAGCGTTTCGCCCCCGACCTGCGCGTGCTGGCACTGCATGGCCCGGGGCGAAGCAAGCATTTTGCCAAGCTGCATGAATACGACCTGGTCCTGACCACCTATGCCCTGGTGCCTCGCGACCTCGAACACCTGCGCGCCCAGGCCTGGCACGTGCTGGTACTGGACGAGGCACAGAACATCAAGAGCAGCACCAGCAAGGCCGCCCTTGCCGTCTGCGAGCTACAGGCTGGCCAGCGCCTGTGCCTGACCGGTACGCCGATGGAAAACAACCTGGGCGAGCTGTGGTCGATCTTCCACTTCCTCATGCCCGGCTGGCTGGGTGATGTGAAACGCTTCAACCAGGACTACCGCACCCCGATCGAACGCCACGGCGACGCTGAGCGGCTGGGCCACCTGGTCACCCGCATCCGCCCGTTCCTGTTGCGCCGCACCAAGGAGCAGGTAGCCACCGAGTTGCCGGCCAAGACCGAGATGGTGCACTGGGTCGAGCTCAGCGACGCCCAGCGCGATACCTACGAGGCCGTGCGGGTGGCCATGGACAAGAAAGTCCGCGACGAAATCGCCCGCAATGGCGCGGCACGCAGCCAGATCGTCATCCTCGACGCCCTGCTCAAACTGCGCCAGGTGTGCTGCGACCTGCGGCTGGTCAAAGGCGTGGAGAGCAAAGGTAACCAGGCCGACAAGGGCAAGCTGGGCGCACTGCTGGAAATGCTCGAAGAACTGCTGAGCGAAGGGCGCCGGGTGCTGCTGTTCTCGCAGTTCACCTCGATGCTGGCGCTGATCGAGCAGGAGCTTCAGAAGCGCAAGATCCGCTACAGCCTGCTGACCGGTGACACCCGCGACCGGCGCACACCCGTGCAGCAGTTCCAGCAGGGCGACAGCGAAGTGTTCCTGATCAGCCTCAAGGCCGGCGGCGTGGGCTTGAACCTGACGGCCGCGGACACGGTGATCCACTTCGACCCCTGGTGGAACCCGGCCAGCGAAAACCAGGCCACGGACCGTGCCTACCGCATCGGCCAGGACAAGCCGGTGTTCGTGTTCAAGCTGATCACCCGGGGTACGGTGGAAGAGAAGATCCAGGTATTGCAGCAAGAGAAGGCGGCACTGGCGGCAAGCCTGCTTGATGGCGGGCAGGCCGGGCAATGGCGCATGGGTGATGAAGAAATCGAGGCTTTGTTTGCCCCCTTGCCCGGGAAGCGCGGGCGGTAACTCAGCCATTTTGCACTGCCTATGCCGGCCTCTTCGCGGGTGAACCCGCTCCCACAGGTACTGCATAGCCTTTGGCAGCGGTGCGGTCCCTGTGGGAGCGGGTTTACCCGCGAAGGGGCCAGCGCGGTCAATCGACCAACTGAGCCTCCTTCAACGCCCCCAGCGCCTCCAGCCAGCGCGGCTGCTGGCGATAATCGGTCCGCGCAAAACCTTGCCCGCGCATCCGCGCAATCCGCGGCGATGGCTTGACCTTCATGCGCTGCGCCGCACTCAGTGCCAGCTCTGCTGCCGCCCGGTCATTGCACACCAGGCCCATGTCACAGCCGGCGCTCAACGCCGCCTCGATACGGCTGGCCGCATCACCCACCACATGCGCACCGGCCATCGACAGGTCATCACTGAAGATCACCCCGTCAAAGCCCAGCTCGCCTCGCAAGATGTCCTGCAGCCAGCGCCGGGAGAAACCGGCTGGCTGGTTGTCGACCTGCGGGTAGATGACGTGCGCCGGCATCACCGCCGCCAGTTGCCCACTCAGCCGCGTGAACGGCACCAGGTCGGCCTGGCGCAGCTGCTCAAGGCTGCGCTCGTCGGTGGGAATGGCCACATGCGAGTCAGCCTCGGCCCAACCATGCCCCGGGAAGTGCTTGCCACAGGCAGCCATGCCCGCCGCGTTCATGCCGCGAATGAACGCCCCCGCCAGTTGCGTGGCACGCAGCGGATCACCCTCGAAGGCACGGCTTCCGACCACGGCGCTACGCTGGTGGTCCAGGTCGAGCACCGGGGCAAAGCTGAGGTCCAGGCCAACCGCCAGCACCTCGGTCGCCATCAGCCAACCGCACTGCTCCGCCAGGTACTCGGCGTTGTCATTGTCGGCCAGCGCGCGCATGGCCGGCAGGCGCACGAAGCCCTGGCGCAAGCGCTGCACGCGACCGCCTTCCTGGTCCACCGCCAGAATCAGGTCGGGGCGGATGGCGCGGATCGACGCGCACAGCTCGCGCACCTGACGCGGGCTGTCGATGTTGCGGGCAAAGATGATCAGGCCGGCCACTTCGGGTTGGCGCAGCAAGTGACGGTCTTCGGCGGTCAGCCATTTACCGGCGATATCCACCATCAGGGAGCCTTGCAGGCTGACGGTCATAGGTAATCCTTCATTGCAGAACGAGAGAAGCCCAATCAGGGCATGCAGCCTCTGCGACCTGCACCGGGCAATGCACCCCGATACGGTCGAACAGGCCAAGCAAGTCAGTGTTGCGCAGGCGTATGCAGCCATGGGACAGCGCTACGCCCATGGGTTCCGTATCCGGGGTGCCGTGCAGGTAGATATAGCGGCGGAAGGTGTCGACCGCGCCCAGGCGGTTGACACCAGGTTCGCAGCCGCTGAGCCAGAGAATGCGAGTCAGTATCCAGTCGCGGCCGGGGTACTGCGCGTGCAACGCCGGCGACCACACCTCACCTGTCCAGCGCCGCCCGGCCAGTACTGCATTAAGCGGCAGGCCCGCGCCGATCTTCGCCCGTACCTGGTGCAGGCCACGCGGTGTGCAGCCCGAGCCATTGCGCTCGCCGGCACCGTTGCGCGCCGTGGAAACCGGCAGGCGCACGCGCAGTTGGCCACGGGCAAAGCCATACAGGCATTGGTCGGCGAGGGAAATGTGCAGCAGGTCGAGATCGGGCATGGGCGCTAGCTTAGCCGAAGCGCCCTGCCCCGCCCAGCCTTCAGGCTTTGGCGGTGATAGCGGTAGTCTTGGTGCGTGGGCGCAGCTGCGCCGTGGCCATGGCCTCGTCGGTGACACCGCTGTCGGCACGCATGCCTGCAGCCAGGAACGGTACCATCAGGCGCATCACCTGCTCGATCGAGGTGTTGATGCCGAAGTCAGTCTCGGCAATTGCCCGCAGGGCCTTGATACCGGACATGCTGAAGGCGGCGGCGCCCAGCATGAAGTGCACGCGCCAGAACAGCTCCAGTGGCGGAATGCGAGGTGCGGCCTCGTTGACCAGCAGCATGTAGCGGCGGAACACCTTGCCGTACATGTCTTCCAGGTAACGCCGCAGGTGGCCCTGGCTCTGGCTGAAGGCCAGGCCCAGCAGGCGCATGAAGATCGACAGGTCATTATTGCTGCGAGGCTGTACGGCCAACGCCTGCTCCACCAGCATTTCCAGCAGCTCTTCGAGGCTGGGCTTGTGCTCCGGCTTGGCCTGGCGACGCTCCAGCTCCCGCTCGAGGCTGGCGCAGAATGGCCCGAGGAAGCGCGAGAACACCGCCTGGATCAACGCCTTCTTGGAGCCGAAGTGATAGTTGACGGCCGCCAGGTTGACCCCGGCCTTGCTGGTAATCAGCCGCAACGAGGTTTCGGCGAACCCCCTTTCCGCGAACAGCTGCTCGGCAGCATCGAGAATGCGTTCAACGGTTTCCGATTGGGCCATGACTACTCCGCGTACTCCGCCAGACAAACAAGTGTTTGAAACATACGTTTCAGCCCTGCTTCTGTCAAGGCTCGGTGACCGGGCGGTCGCCATTTAAAAACGCCAGATCGCAGGCTGCAAGCGCCACCGCTCATGTTTATTGCGGCTTTTGGCTTGCAGCGCATCCAGTACTGTATATAATCCCAGTCACTGTACAAAAAGACAGAGCGCTCACCATGTTGAAACTGACGCCACGCCAAGCCGAAATTCTCGCGTTCATCAAGCGCTGCCTGGAAGACAACGGCTTCCCGCCGACACGCGCCGAGATCGCTCAGGAGCTGGGCTTCAAGTCGCCCAACGCCGCCGAGGAGCACCTCAAGGCCCTCGCCCGCAAGGGCGCGATCGAAATGACCCCGGGCGCTTCCCGCGGCATCCGCATCCCCGGCCTGGAAACCAAGACAGAAGAAAGCGGCCTGCCGATCATCGGCCGGGTTGCTGCCGGCGCGCCGATTCTTGCCGAACAACACATTGAGCAATCCTGCAATATCAACCCTGCCTTCTTCCACCCACAGGCCGACTATTTGCTGCGCGTCCACGGCATGAGCATGAAGGACGTCGGTATCTTCGACGGCGATCTGCTGGCCGTACACACCTGCCGCGAAGCCCGCAACGGTCAGATTGTCGTGGCCCGCATCGGTGACGAAGTGACCGTCAAGCGCTTCAAGCGTGAAGGCAGCAAGGTCTGGCTGCTTGCCGAAAACCCCGAATTCGCCCCCATCGAAGTCGACCTGAAAGATCAGGAACTGGTGATTGAGGGTTTGAGCGTCGGCGTCATTCGCCGCTGATCCAGGAGGCCTCATGCAGCAGTTCATTCACGCACCCGAGCAAGCCCAGTTGCCCCTGTTCGAAGCATTTCTCGCCCAGCCCGTACTACCGGGCCTGAAAGCCAGCGAGCTGGCGCGCAAGAGCAACCAGCCAGAACTGTTCAGCGAATTGTCGCTGCGCGGCGCCCCCGGGCACTGCCAAAGCCTGCTGGCACCGGTACTGCGCGAACTGAGTGAAGAGGACGAGACCCGCTGGCTGACCCTGATCGCCCCGCCGTCAAGCCTGACCCAGGCCTGGCTGCGCGATGCCGGCCTCAACCGTGAACGCATCCTGCTGCTGCAACCTCGCGGCAACCAAACCCCGCTGCAACTGGCCTGCGAAGCCTTGCGCCTGGGCCTCAGTCACACCGTGGTCAGTTGGCTGGGCAACGTCAACGCCACCGCACGCCAGCAATTGCTGCGCGCTGCCAGTGTCGGAAACGCACAAAGCCTGAACATCCGCCTCGGCTGATGTTCAGGCTTTGCCTGTCACTTGAAAAAACCTGATGCCCTGCTGCACCTCAGTGCAGCACGCGCGGCCCTTCATCACGCTCAAGCTCGCCATCCATCAGGCGACCTGCCATCTGCACACCCACGCTGAGCATGGCCTTGGCCACTTCTACATGCTGGCCCTGCAGGAACGCCTTGGCGTCTTCCGAGAAATCCAAGGTTACCAGGGAGCCTTCATCCTCGGCGCGACGCAGTTCGATGCGGCCATCAGGCAACTCGACAATTTCCAGAAAAGACGTAGACATAAATGGCAGTTCTCCGCGAAAGGCCAGCATTGTACCAGCCGTAACGGCTATCAGCACTCACTCAACGCGTCGCGGAAACGTCTCACCAAGCCCTTGAGGTTGTTGCGCCAGCTTTCCAGCTCGGCACGCGACAGCGCAGGATGCTCGGGCTCATCGAGATTGACGGCCTGGATCAATGGCTGGGTGACGTCGGTCTTGGGCGCTTTTCTGGCGACCGGTGGTCGGAACAAATCGGCATAACTACCCAGCATCTGCGCCAACCAGGTTTCGCGTTGGCGGGCCAATTCCAGCAACTCGGCCACTTCCGGTATGGCGATGCCATTGAGCGCATCGTCGGCCAGCGCCTGCTCGACCGTTGCTACAACCGGCAAGCGGTAAAAGCCACCGATTTCATGGCACAGCCCCAGCAGCGCACCATACAGGTGGAACAGCGCCGACTCGCGCTCGGCCTGGACCAGGCCCTGGGCATTCATGGCCTGGCTTTGCTCAGCTTTGGCCATGGACTCCAGGGCGAGGCCAGCAAAGAACAGTTTCTGGTTGGTGCGGGTGTAGAGTTCCTGGGCCATCTCTGTGCCCTCCCATGAGGCTGCAAGGCGGATGTGTGCATCATAAATGATTGGGGCCGCTTTGCGCCCCTTCGCGGCACAAGGCCGCTCCTACAAGAAAACGCGATCCCTTGTAGGAGCGGCCTTGTGCCGCGAAGGGGCGCGAAGCGGCCCCAATCAAAGCACTGAAAGATCAGCGCTTGTCTTCGACCTTCCACGCATTGCCGTCGTAGAACGCCTTCCAGCCGGTCGGCTTGCCATCGACTTCGGACTGCACGTACTGCTCCTTGGTCTTGCGGCTGTAGCGGATTACTGTCGGGCGGCCTTCCGGGTCTTTCTGCGGCGCATCGCACAGGAAGTGGTACTTCGGATCGATCTCATGCTTGTGCGGCACGATCTCCATCACCAGCGGCGCACGGGTTTCGCGGTTTTTCGGGAACTGGCTGGCGGCCAGGAACAACCCCGAAGCGCCGTCACGCAGCACGTAAGTGTCGTCGACCTTCTCGCACTTGAGCTCCGGCATGTCCACCTTGTCCATCTTCGGTGGTGCCGCCTCGCCGCTCTTGAGCAGCTTGCGGGTGTTCTTGCAGGACGGGTTGGTGCAGCCAAAGAACTTGCCAAAACGGCCGGTCTTCAACTGCATCTCGCTGCCACACTTGTCGCACTCCAGGCTCGGCCCTTCGTACCCCTTGATGCGGTAGCTGCCTTCTTCGATCTCGTAGCCAACGCAATCGGGGTTGTTACCGCAAATGTGCAGCTTGTGCTTCTCATCCAGCAGGTAGGCGTCCATCGCCGTGGCGCAGATCGGGCAACGGTGCTTACCCAGCAGCACGCGGGATTCCGATTCACCCTCGTCGTCAGCGGCGATCTCGTCACCCGGCACCAGGTTGACGGTGGCCTTGCAGCGCTCTTTTGGCGGCAAGGTGTAACCCGAGCAACCCAGGAACACACCGGTGGACGCGGTGCGAATCATCATCGGCCGGCCACATTCCTTGCACGGAATGTTGGTCATGGTCGGCTGATTGGCACGCATGCCGTCTTCGCTCGACTCGGCGGTTTGCAGCTTCTTGCTGAAGTCGACGTAGAACTCGTCGAGCACGTTCTTCCAGTCACGCTCGCCCTGGGCCACGTCGTCGAGGTTCTCTTCCATGTCGGCGGTAAAGCCGTAGTCCATCAGGTTGGAGAAGCTTTCCGACAGGCGCTCGGTAACGATGTCGCCCATCTTCTCGGAGTAGAAGCGGCGGTTGTGCAGGGTCACATAGCCACGGTCCTGGATGGTCGAGATGATCGCCGCATAAGTCGACGGGCGACCAATACCGCGCTTTTCCATTTCCTTGACCAGGCTGGCTTCGGTGAAGCGCGCCGGTGGCTTGGTGAAGTGCTGGCTCGGGTCGATCTGAATCAGCTTCAGCGCTTCGCCCTGGACCATCTCTGGCAGCACGTCATCTTCGCCCGGCTTGCTCTGTTGCGGCAGCACACGGGTATAACCGTCGAACTTGAGGATACGGCCCTTGGCACGCAGCTCGAAGTCGCCGGCAGCCACGGTGACGCTGGTGGACAGGTACTGCGCCGGGGGCATCTGGCAGGCCAGGAACTGGCGCCAGATCAGCTCGTACAGGCGCTCGGCGTCTCGCTCCATGCCACTGAGCTTGGTCGGATGGGTATTCACATCGGAAGGACGAATCGCTTCGTGCGCCTCCTGGGCCCCTTCCTTGCTGCCGTATACCAGCGGCGCCTCCGGCAGGTACTGCTTGCCGAACTCGCGCTCGATATAGCTGCGCGCCATGTCCAGGGCGTCGACCGACAGGTTGGTCGAGTCGGTACGCATGTAAGTGATGTAGCCAGCTTCGTACAAGCGCTGGGCCATCATCATGGTCTTCTTCACCCCGAAGCCCAGGCGGTTACTGGCTGCCTGCTGCAAGGTGGAGGTAATGAACGGTGCCGACGGCTTGCTGCTGGTCGGGCGGTCTTCACGCTTGACCACGCTGTAGCTGGAAGCCTTGAGCTTCTCCAGCGCGGCCATGGCCTGGGCTTCGTTCAGCGGTTTGAACGCCTCGCCCTTCTCGCGCGACACCTCGAAACGCACCTTGGCGTTCTTGGCGGTACCGAGGTCGGCGTGGATCTCCCAGTACTCTTCCGGGATGAATGCGCGGATTTCGCGCTCGCGCTCCACCACCAGCTTTACCGCGACCGACTGCACACGGCCAGCGGACAGGCCACGGGCAATCTTGGCCCACAGCAGCGGCGAAACCATGTAACCGACCACACGGTCGAGGAACCGCCGCGCCTGCTGGGCATTGACGCGGTCGATGTCCAGCTCACCCGGCTGCGAGAAAGCCTCCTGGATGGCCTTCTTGGTAATTTCGTTGAACACCACGCGCTTGTAGCGGGTGTCGTCACCACCGATGGCTTCGCGCAGGTGCCAGGCAATGGCTTCCCCCTCGCGGTCCAAGTCGGTTGCGAGATAGATGGTGTCGGCATCCTTGGCCAGGCGACGCAGCTCTTCGATCACCTTTTCCTTGCCAGGCAGGATCTCGTACTTGGCCTTCCAGCCGTGATCCGGGTCGACGCCCATGCGTGCCACCAGCTGGCGGCGGGCCTTTTCTTTCGGCGACAGCGCCGGAGCCTCACCCGCGGCCTTGCCACGCTTGGCGGCTGGCTCTTTGCTTGCGCTGGCCGAACCGCTGGTGGGGAGGTCTCGGATATGGCCGATACTCGACTTCACCACGTACTGGTTGCCCAAATACTTGTTGATGGTCTTGGCCTTGGCCGGGGATTCCACAATGACCAGCGATTTGCCCATGGATCGGAGTATTCCTGAATCTGAAAATGAAAAACGCGTCAGGTGCCACACGCGGCACCGCTATATATAGTGGCAAAAGTGTGAGGTCAAGCTCGGACGTTCACTCGTGCGACTTGCCCAGCAACCCAGGCAGCCCCTCTTCGGCCTTGACCAAAGCAAAGCGTGGCACCTGCTCGCCGTCAACCTCGACAGACTCCTGGAACATCAAAAGGGGGCGCACCCAGAAGCTGTAATCACCATACAGGCATTGGTAGAACACCATCCACTCTTCGTTTTCGGAGTGCCGTGCAACACTGAAGACACGGTACTCAGGCCCTTTGTAATGCCGGTATACGCCTGGTTGTATCTGCATGTTGCCCACCCTCCTGAATAAATCCTGTAAAAACAAAACCGGGGCACAAGGCCCCGGTTGCTGTCCCGCTACGCGATCAGACGCGTTCGAAGACAGTGGTGATACCTTGGCCGAGGCCGACGCACATGGTCGCCACGCCCAGGGTACCGCCATTCTGCTTCATGACGTTGAGCAGGGTGCCGGAAATGCGTGCCCCGGAGCAACCGAACGGGTGGCCCAAAGCAATGGCGCCGCCGTGCAGGTTAACCTTCTCATCCATCTTGTCGAGCACTTTCAAGTCTTTCAGCACTGGCAAGGCCTGTGCAGCAAAGGCTTCGTTGAGCTCGATGAAGTCGATGTCGGCCATGGTCAGCCCGGCACGCTTGAGCGCTTTCTGGGTCGACGGCACCGGGCCATAACCCATGATCGCCGGGTCGACACCCGCTACCGCCATCGAACGGATCACCGCCAATGGCTGGATACCCAGGTCCATCGCACGCTGGCCGGACATGACGATCATGCACGAAGCGCCGTCGGTGATCTGCGACGATGTACCGGCAGTGACGGTACCGCCTTTCGGGTTGAACGCGGGCTTGAGCGACGCCAGGCCTTCGAGGGTGGTTTCCGGGCGAATGGTTTCGTCGAAATCGAACACCTTCAGGAAGCCGTTCTCGTCATAGCCCTGCATCGGGATGATCTCGTCCTTGAACTTGCCTTCGACCGTGGCCTTGTGGGCCAACTGGTGCGAACGCAGGCCGAACAGGTCCTGCTGCTCACGGGTGATGCCGTGCATCTTGCCGAGCATTTCTGCAGTCAGGCCCATCATCCCGGAAGCCTTGGCAGCATGCAAGGACAGGTGCGGGTTGGGGTCGACGCCGTGCATCATGCTGACGTGGCCCATGTGCTCCACGCCGCCGATGACGAACACATCGCCGTTACCGGTCATGATCGCCTGGGCAGCGGTGTGCAGTGCGCTCATCGACGAGCCACACAGGCGGCTGACGGTCTGCGCTGCAGACGTGTGCGGGATCGGGGTCATCAGCGACGCCATGCGGGCGATGTTCCAGCCCTGTTCCAGGGTCTGGTTGACGCAGCCCCAGATCACGTCCTCGACTTCCTTCGGGTCGACCTTGTCGTTACGTTCCAGCAGCTTGCTGATCAGGTGCGCCGACATGTCTTCGGCGCGGGTATTGCGGTGCATGCCACCCTTGGAGCGGCCCATTGGCGTGCGACCGAAGTCGACAATCACCACGTCTCTTGGATTCAGGCTCATATCAAATCTCTCGCTCTAGCTCGTTGACCGCTCAGTTGAAGAAGCGCTGGCCGTTCTTGGCCATTTCACGCAGCTTCGCAGTCGGGTGGTACAGCGGCCCCAGATCGGCGTACTGATCGGCCAGGGCGACGAATTCGGCCACACCGATCGAGTCGATGTAACGCAGCGCACCACCGCGGAAGGGAGGGAAACCAATGCCATAGACCAGGCCCATGTCGGCTTCGGCGGCGGTTTCGACAATGCCGTCTTCCAGGCAGCGCACGGTCTCCAGGCACAGTGGGACCATCATCCAGTTGATGATGTCTTCGTCGGTGACTTCACGCTGCTCGAACACGATTGGCTTGAGCACGTCCAGCACGGCGGCGTCGAAGACTTTCTTCGGCTTGCCGCGCTTGTCGGTTTCGTAGGCATAGAAGCCCTTGCCGTTCTTCTGGCCCAGGCGGTTGGCCTCGTACAGCGCGTCGACGGCCGAGCGGCGCTCGTCCTTCATGCGGTCCGGGAAGCCTTCGGCCATCACGTCACGCCCGTGGTGGCCGGTGTCGATGCCGACCACGTCCATCAGGTACGCCGGGCCCATCGGCCAGCCGAACTTTTCCATGACCTTGTCGATGCGCACGAAGTCGACACCGGCACTGACCAGCTTGGCAAAGCCGCCGAAATACGGGAACAGCACGCGGTTGACCAGGAAGCCCGGGCAGTCGTTGACCACGATCGGGTTCTTGCCCATTTTCTTGGCGTAGGCCACGGTGGTGGCGACCGCCACTTCACTGGACTTCTCGCCACGGATCACTTCCACCAGCGGCATCATGTGCACCGGGTTGAAGAAGTGCATGCCGACGAAGTTTTCCGGGCGCTTGAGCGCTTTTGCCAGCAGGTTGATGGAGATGGTCGAGGTGTTGGACGCAAGGATCGCATCCTCTTTCACCTGGCCTTCCACTTCGGCCAGCACGGCCTGCTTCACTTTCGGGTTCTCGACCACGGCTTCGACGACGATGTCGACATTGGCGAAATCGCCATAGGACAGGGTCGGGCGAATGGCATTGAGCGCCTCGGCCATCTTGGCCGGGGTCAGGCGGCCCTTGTCGACGCGGTTGCCGAGCAGCTTGGAGGCCTCGTTCAGGCCCAGCTGAATGGCTTCCTCGCGGATATCCTTCATCAGGATCGGGGTGCCCTTGACCGCCGACTGGTAGGCGATGCCGCCACCCATGATGCCGGCGCCGAGCACGGCGGCCTGCTTCACGTCGTGGGCGATCTCGTCATGCGCCTTGGCCTTGCGCTTGAGCTCCTGGTCGTTCAGGAACAGGCCGATCAGGCTTTCGGCAACCGAAGTCTTGGCCAGTTTGGCAAAGCCTGCGGCTTCGACTTCCAGGGCCTTGTCGCGGCCGAAGTTGGCGGCTTTCTGGATGGTCTTGATGGCTTCGACCGGGGCCGGGTAGTTCGGGCCGGCCTGGCCGGCGACGAAGCCCTTGGCGGTCTCGAAGGCCATCATCTGCTCGATGGCATTGAGCTTGAGCTTTTCCAGCTTGGGCTGACGCTTGGCCTTGTAGTCCAGCTCGCCACTGATGGCGCGCTTGATCAGGTCCAAGGCACCGGCCTGCAGCAACTCAGGGGCGACCACGGCGTCGACGGCACCCACTTTCAGGGCGTCTTCGGCACGGTTTTCCTTGCCGGAGGCGATCCACTCGACAGCGTTGTCCGAACCGATCAGCCGCGGCAGGCGCACGGTGCCGCCAAAGCCAGGGTAGATGCCCAGCTTGACTTCTGGCAGGCCGATCTTGGCGCTGGTGGACATGACCCGGTAGTCGGCGGCCAGGCACATTTCCAGGCCGCCGCCCAGGGCGATGCCGTTGATGGCCGCAACGGTCGGCACTTCGAGGTCTTCGAAGGCGCTGAAGATGCGGTTGGCTTCCAGGTTGCCGGCGACCAGTTCGGCCTCGGGCAGCTTGAAGTTGTCGACGAACTCGGTGATGTCGGCGCCGACGATGAACACGTCCTTGCCACTGCTGACGATCACGCCCTTGACCGAGGCGTCGGCCTTGATGGCATCGACGGCCTGGCGAAGCTCGTTCAGGGTCAGGCGGTTGAACTTGTTGACGGACTCACCCTTGAGGTCGAACTTGAGCTCGACGATGCCACTTTCAAGAGCCTTAACCGTGATGGCTTTACCTTCGTAAATCATCAACTGATCTCCACGATATGGAAGCTGAACTGTACACGCCGATCGCTGCAGCAGAAGCAGGCTTAGCTGCCCTGCCCCAGGCACACCCGTCAGCGCGCTAGTCGGAAGTATGGCTTGGCGTCATGACATACAAACGCTCAATTCATACGCCCGTTTGATTTGGGTGTGCACACATTCTCCGAAAAGATCAGCGTTGTCAAATGCTCACGAGCACGGCGAAAACGCGACTTTCCAGTCACTTTGTATCGTCCGGGTACAAAACATGATGACAGTGATCGCCGACCATTCATGTCAGCGATTGACCACGCGCGACTGTATTCTGCTGCGACATTCGGCTTGCGCGGCTACACAAGGCGGCTACACTGCCACCTGCTTGAATGAATACCCGGCCTGCCTGGCCTTTTCTGCGCAGCAGAACGCAAAGCGGCGACTTGGCACCCCATCCCTTCAGGGTTATGCCAAGCCGCCGCTTTGTCGTTTAAAGCCCTGAACGCCTACGCCGTACCTGTAGGAGCAGCCTTGTGCTGCGAAGAGGCCGATACGCCCGGAACATCTCTATCAGGCATACCGGCCTCTTCGCAGCACAAGGCTGCTCCTACAGGTACGGCGTGGTCCCGCGGGGTTTCAGGCCAGGGTTTCGAGGACGTAGGCAACATCCTGCAACACAGCCGTATCGCCCCGTTCAGTCCAGTACAGGGCGATCATCCGCGCATCGGCTTCGACCTTGTAGACGCTCGCCGGCAAGCGCGCCAGGGGCTCAATGAAGCGCGGATCTTCGCAGGGCTCGCGCCACTGGTTCCACCACACCCCCGGGCTGATCTGCCAGAAGCTGAAGCTGTCCTCATGCCCGCGACGCCGTGCCCGATGGTACTGCGGGCAAGGGCTTGGCGGCTCCTTTTCGAGCCAGTGCGGCCACTGCTGCGGCGCCAGCTGCATGGCAAGCCCCATGCGCCGTGCCTCCAGGCGCAGCTTCATCTGCTCGCTCTGCTTGCGCGAGCTGCGCAGCCAGGAAAGCGGGCTGAGAATCAGCGCAAGGATTGACACCACCAGCAATACCGTCATATCAGTAGTTCCCATAAAGCGTTGCAAATGAGCTGGTTAGCCATTTTTCACGGAAGACCCGCCCGAAAGCGACCATACTTCTTCTATCGCGATTGCCAGGAGTACCGCTCATGCAATACGAACATTTGTTGGTCGCCGTCGACCTGACCGAAGAATGCGACCCGGTGATCAAGCGTGCCATGAAGCTCGCCGAGCCCTCAGGCGCCAAGGTGTCCCTGGTACACATCGTCGAGCCGATGGCCATGGCATTCGGCGGTGACGTGCCCATGGACCTGTCGCAGCTGCAACAGCAACAGTTCGACCAGGCCAAGGAGCGCATGGAGCGCCTGTTCAACAAATACCCGGGCATCCAGCGCGGTGATTCGCACCTGACCTATGGCCAACCGCGCCAGGAAATCCACCAACTGGCCAAGGACCAGAAGTGCGACCTGATCGTGGTCGGCAGCCATGGCCGCCATGGCCTGGCGTTGCTGCTGGGCTCCACGGCCAATGACGTGCTGCATGGTGCACCGTGCGATGTTCTGGCGGTGCGGTTGCAGAAGAAGGAATGATTTAACCTGTACCGGCCCTTTCGCGGGTAAACCCGCTCCCACAGGTATTGCGCCGCACTCAATAGCGGCGCGACCCCTGTGGGAGCGGGTTTACCCGCGAAGAGGCAGTATCAGGCTATCGCCGATCAGCCTTCCAGCTCGGCCCAGCGCTCTACCAGCGCATCCAGCTCACCCTGCAGCTTTTCGATCTTCGCGAGCACTGCGGAAGTTTCAGCAATCGACCGCTGGTAGAAGCCCGCCGCATTCACTTCTTCCTGAGCCTCAGCCATGCGTTGCTCAACCTGGTCGATCTGCCCTGGCAGCATCTCCAGCTCACGCTGCAGCTTGTAGCTGAGTTTCTTCTTCGAAGCTTCTTCCGCCACCGGCGCAGCCACTGGCGCGGGCTTGTCCTCGACTTTCTCCACCACTGCACTGTTGAGCGCAGACTTGCCGCCTTTGCTCTCGGTCACGCCCAGCAGCTTCGGCGAGCCACCCTGGCGAATCCAGTCCTCGTAGCCGCCGACGTACTCACGCACCTTGCCCTCGCCTTCGAACACCAGGGTGCTGGTGACGACGTTGTCGAGGAAGGCCCGGTCGTGGCTGACCATCAGCACGGTGCCCTTGTAGTTGGACAGCACTTCTTCGAGCAGTTCGAGGGTTTCAACGTCCAGGTCGTTGGTCGGTTCGTCGAGCACCAGCAGGTTGGCCGGCTTGCTGAACAGCTTGGCCAGCAACAGGCGCGCACGCTCGCCACCCGACAGTGCCTTGACCGGCGTGCGGGCACGCTGGGGGCTGAACAGGAAGTCGCCCAGGTAGCTCAGCACGTGGCGGTTCTGGCCGTCGATCTCGATGAAGTCACGGCCTTCGGCCAGGTTGTCGATCACGGTCTTTTCCAGCTCGAGCTGGTGGCGCATCTGGTCGAAGTAGGCCACTTCCAGCTTGGTGCCGCTCTCGACCTTGCCCGAAGTGGGTTCCAGGCCGCCGAGCATCAGCTTGAGCAGGGTGGTCTTGCCGGTGCCGTTGGCGCCCAGCAGGCCGATACGGTCCTGGCGCTGCAGGACCATGGAAAAGTCCTTGACCAGCATCGGCCCTTCGGGGTGATGGAAGCTGACGTTTTCCAGCACCATCACCTGCTTGCCGGATTTTTCTGCCGACTCGATCTGGATGTTGGCCTTGCCCTGGCGTTCGCGGCGCTCGCCACGCTCCACGCGCAAGGCTTTCAGCGCACGCACGCGGCCTTCGTTACGGGTGCGGCGGGCCTTGATGCCTTGGCGAATCCACACTTCTTCCTGGGCCAGGCGCTTGTCGAACAGCGCGTTGGCGGTTTCTTCGGCGGCCAGTGCGGCCTCCTTGTGCACCAGGAAGCTGGCGTAATCACCGTTCCAGTCGATCAGGCCGCCACGGTCCAGTTCAAGGATGCGGGTGGCCAGGTTCTGCAGGAAGGACCGGTCGTGGGTGATGAACAGCACCGCGCCGTTGAAGCTGCGCAGGGCCTCTTCGAGCCAGGCAATGGCACCGATGTCCAGGTGGTTGGTCGGCTCGTCAAGCAACAGCAGGTCGGGCTCGGACACCAGCGCCTGGGCCAGCAGCACACGGCGGCGCCAGCCACCGGACAGCTCGGCCAGGGTCTTGTCGGCCGGCAACTGCAGGCGGCTCAGGGTGCTCTCCACCACTTGCTGCAGGCGCCAGCCATCACGGGCTTCCAGCTCGTGCTGGACGTGCATGAGTTTTTCCAGGTCTTCGTCGTTCTGGATATTCATGCTCAGGTGATGGAACTGTGCCAGCAACTCGCCGACGCCATCCAGGCCTGCGGCCACAACGTCGAACACCGTGCGATCGTCGGCCACCGGCAGTTCCTGCGGCAGCTCGCCGATCTTCAGGCCTGGGGCACGCCAGACTTCACCGTCGTCGCCCTTCTGCTCGCCCTTGACCAGGCGCAGCATGCTGGATTTGCCAGTACCGTTGCGGCCGATGATGCACACCCGCTCACCACGAGCGATCTGCCAGGACACTTTGTCCAGCAGCGGCATGGCGCCGAATGCGAGGGACACATCGCTGAATTTGAGCAGGGTCATGTTGGTCTCCATAAATCGGGCGCGCATTCTACCTGACTTGGCCCTCGACGGCATCCGCTTGGCCACCCGACGAGCGCTTTGCGACATCTGGTCGAACTTAATATCCCGATACAAGCACAGTGCTTTCACCCGCTGCCGGCAAACGGCTAAGCTAAGGCAATTGCTTCCAAGTGTGCTGGCTCCGCCGTCACTTCCCCATGGTTCAACTGCCCGGACGTATCATGCGCAGCCGCCTGTTACATATTGCATCCTGCCTGCTGCTCACCGCCGCCACCTGCGCGGCGCAGGCCACCGACCTCATCCAGCAGCGCCAGTACTACGACGAGGCCAAGCGCGCGCTGGCCAAGGGCGACAAAGGCCCGTACCTGCGCTATGCCCAAGCCTTGAGCGACTACCCGCTCACGCCTTACCTGGCCTACGACGAGCTCACGGCCCGCCTCAAAAGTGCCAGCAACCAGGAGATCGAAGGCTTTCTCGCCAAGCATGGCGACCTGCCTCAGGCCAACTGGATGAAACTGCGCTGGCTACGCTGGCTGGCCGAACGCGGCGAATGGGACACCTTCGTCAAATACTACGACCCCAAGCTCAACTTCACCGAACTGGACTGCCTCAACGGTCAGTATCAGCTCAGCCATGGCCTGCGCGCCGAGGGCTACGCCACCGCCGACAAACTGTGGAACGTCGGCAAGTCGCAACCTGCCGCCTGCGACACGCTGTTCGGCATGTGGGCGGCCGAAGGCCAGCTGACCGAGGCCAAGCGCTGGGAACGCACCAAACTGGCGGCCCAGACGCGCAACTACGCGCTGGCCAACAACCTGGTCAAGACGCTGACCACCCTCGGCCCGCAGGGGCGCCTGCTGGTCGACGTGGCGCAGAAGCCTGAGCTGCTCAACCAGCCGTCGCGCTTCACCCCGGTCAACGAAGCCATGTCCGATGTCGTCAGCCTCGGCCTGCGCCGCCTGGCCCGGCAGGACCCGGAGCGGGCCATGGCACTGCTCGACGATTACGCCCAGCGCATGCACTTTTCCCGCGACGAGAAGGTGGCCATCGCCCGCGAAATCGGCCTGACCCTGGCACGCCGCTATGACCCGCGTGCGCTCGACCTGATGACCCGCTACGACCCCGAATTGCGCGACAACACCGTCAGCGAATGGCGCCTGCGCCTGTTGCTGCGCCTGGGCCGCTGGGGAGACGCCTACGAGCTGACCAAGCGCCTCCCCCAGGACCTGGCCAGCAGCAGCCGCTGGAAATACTGGCAGGCACGCAGCCTGGAGCTGGCCCAGCCGAACAACCCGCAGATCCCGCTGCTGTACAAGACCGTGGCACGTGAGCGCGACTTCTATGGCTTCCTCGCCGCCGACCGGGCGCAGACGCCATACCAGCTGAACAACAAACCGCTGCTGCTGAGCCCGCAACTGGTCAAGAAGGTGCGCAACACGCCCGGCATCCAGCGTGCACTTGAATTCCACGCCCGTGGCCAGATCGTCGAGGGCCGCCGCGAGTGGTACCACGTCAGCCGCCACTTCACCCGCGACGAAATGGTAGCCCAGGCACGCCTGGGCTACGACCTGCGCTGGTACTTCCCGGCTATCCGCACCATCAGCCAGGCGCAATACTGGGACGACCTGGACATCCGTTTCCCGATGGCCCACCGCGACACCCTGGTGCGCGAAGCCAAGGTCCGTGGCCTGCATTCGAGCTGGGTATTCGCCATCACCCGCCAGGAAAGTGCATTCATGGAGGATGCGCGCTCGCCGGTGGGCGCCAGCGGCCTGATGCAGCTGATGCCGGCCACGGCCAAAGAGACCGCGCGCAAGTTCAGCATCCCGCTGGCATCACCGGCGCAGGTGCTGAACCCGGACAAGAACATCCAACTGGGCGCGGCCTACCTGAGCCAGGTGCACAGCCAGTTCAACGGCAACCGGGTGCTGGCTTCGGCGGCCTACAACGCCGGGCCTGGCCGCGTGCGGCAGTGGCTGAAAGGCGCCAAGCACCTGAGCTTCGATGTGTGGGTGGAGTCGATCCCGTTCGACGAAACGCGCCAATATGTGCAGAACGTGCTGTCGTATTCGGTGATCTACGGGCAGAAGCTGAATTCGCCGCAGCCGCTGGTGGATTGGCATGAGCGGTATTTCGATGACATGTAAGGCCTGCTGAACCTGAACCGGCCTCTTCGCGGGTGAACCCGCTCCCACAGGATTCCCTTGTTCCTGAGAAGAATGGAGTACCAGTGGGAGCGGGTTTACCCGCGAAGAGGCCGGTACAGCAAACCCATCACTCCAGAACTTCCACCTGCATTCCTGCTTCAAGCCACCCACTGCCATCCACTGCCAGGTTCTGGCCGAACAGCACATCCCCTTCCTTCTCGCGGAAGGTCTTGAGCGTGACCATCGGCTCGCGGTCCGCACTGCGCTCCCCTGTTGCCGGGTCAATCGTGGTGAAGATGCACCGTACACTGGGCTTGAGCACGCGAAACTCCAGGCTGCCGATGCGAATCCGCTTCCAGCCATCCTCGGCAAACGGCTCCGCCCCCTGCACCACCAGGTTGGGTCGAAAGCGCAGCATTTCCATGGGCCGGCCAATACGCCGGTTGAGCTCGTCGAGCGAGCCCTGGCCAATCAGCAGCAAGGGGAAACCATCGGGAAACGCCGCCCGATCACTGTTGAAGCCGTAACCATTAGGCAGGTAACGCGCCCGCTGCTCCGGGCAATGTACCAGCCGCACGGCCTTGCCCAGCAACGCACTCAACCAGGCCGCCGCTGCGTCGCCGGCGTCCGGCACGCGCAGGGTGTCGCGCCAGATCGTCACACCACGCAGGGCGTCATCGGCAGCAGGCACAGGCACCCGCAACGGCGCCATACCGGGCGCCTGCAACAGCAGCTGGCCGTTGTCGTCATCGTGCGCCTGAACCTGGCCAAGTTGCGGCCAGGCTCGCTGGGTCAGGAAGCGTCCGTTTTCTTCCTCGACCACCATCCAGCGCCGGTCGCCCTGCAACCCCAACAGCCCCACCGGTGATGCCTGCAGGCTTTGCGCCTGGCCCGACTTCACCGGGTATCGATACAACTCACTGAGAAACATCCCTGCCGCCTCGCGTCATGCCAAAAGCCAAGCTTATACCTGGCTGGCCCAGCGATCACGCAGTGGCGGTATCCAGCAGCAGGCGTTGCTTGACCACATCGACCAGGCGATCAGGCTGGAACTTGGAAAGGAAGTTGTCGCAACCCACCTTCTTCACCATGGATTCGTTGAAGCTGCCCGACAGCGAGGTGTGCAGCACGACGTAGAGCTGGCGCAAACGGGCATCGCTGCGAATCTCGGTGGTCAGCCGGTAGCCGTCCATTTCGGGCATTTCGGCGTCGGTGAACACCATCAGCAGCTTTTCGCACACATCCTCGCCCGCATCGGCCCAGCCCTTGAGCATGCGCAACGCCTTCAGGCCATCACTGGCCACGTGCAGCTTCACGCCCAGCTGGGACAGGGTGTCGCGCAATTGCGCCAGGGCCACGCTGGAGTCGTCCACCAGCAGCACCTCGCGGCCGCGGGCACGGGCCAGCACCGGGTCGGCAAGCTTATCGCCGGAAACCCGGGCGTTGTACGGCACAATCTCAGCCAGCACCTTCTCGACGTCGATCACCTCCACCAGCTTTTCATCCACCTTGGTGATGGCGGTCAGGTAGTGCTGGCGACCGGCGCTGGCAGGCGGCGGCATGATCGACTCCCAGTTCATGTTGACGATACGGTCGACACCACCCACCAGGAAGGCCTGCACCGAACGGTTGTACTCGGTGACGATGATGGTGCTGTCCGGCCCCGGCTGCAGCGGGCGCATGCCGATCGCCTGGGACAGGTCGATCACCGGCAGGGTCTGGCCGCGCAGGTTGACCACCCCGCAGACGAAGGCGTGGCGCTGGGGCATCAGGGTCAGCTTGGGCAGTTGCAGCACTTCCTGCACCTTGAACACGTTGATCGCGAACAACTGGCGGCCGGCCAGGCGAAACATCAGAATTTCCAGGCGGTTCTCACCCACCAGTTGCGTGCGTTGGTCTACTGTGTCGAGAATGCCAGCCATTGGAAAACCTCCAGGCTTGAGTCAAAAAAGTGAATACATCCACCCTGTATCGGCGGTTTCACGCACACCTTGACCCTTGCGGGAAAATGCCGTGAAGGCAATTGATATCACTTTACCATCATGCTTTACTGCGGGCATTCCACGGCGAATCAACCGGGGCGAAAAAGTTCCCCACCTTAGCCCGACATCAGGGAAACCCTTAGCAGCAATCGGGTGCAACCTGATGTTCGCGATATCCTTTAGCCATTAATGTGACGCCATTCTCAATGCATGAATGGAGTCAGGCTTTTGCTAGCTATCGTTTCGGCGTGCCCGCCCCCTGCGCCTGCCCCACGCGCGGGGACCTGATCATGGACACTGCCTTATCGTTCGATGACGCCCTGCAGGGTTACCTGCTGGATGCCCAGGTATTGCTGACCCAGGCCCAGGAGTGCCTGCAGCATCTGGAACTGATCGACAACGATCCGGATGCCTGCCGCTGCCTGGACAACACCCTCGACAGCCTTGCCCGGCAGGCTACACGCCTGGGCCTGCGTGAAGTCGCCCATTACACCAACGCCCTGCAACAGTTGCTTGCCCCCGCCTGTCACAGCGGTTGCCTGCAACGTGAAGCCCTGCCCGCACTAGGGGCCTGCCTTACCTTGCTGGCCTGGCAACTGGAGCTGGTCGATACCCGTACCGGGCGGCTGAACCTGGACATCGGCGAGCAACTGGTGCTGCTGAGCGAGCTGGCCAAGGTCGTGAAGCAACCCTTTGCGCCAGCCTGTGCTTCCTGCGACGAGCACGGCAGCGTGTGCCTCCACCCGCATACTCCAGTGGCACGCGGCACAGGCACAGGCCGGTGGAATCCACCGTATTAACCTGACACAAAGTGCAACTAAGTACGTTCGTTCAAGCCCCGCACAGATCGAACTTGGGAAGTTAGCCAAGTTTTCGCGGGCCCAGATGAATGTTAAACGCGCTAGTTGCACAACAAGTGCGGAATGCGCGATCAACGGCTGGCACTTTGCTACCCGCCAGTGCCCGACCAGCAGGCGTTTCAAGGCATTACCCAGCCGCGACCTATACAGTGCGAAGTGGTAATATGCGCCCCCAGAAACGCTTGCAACCTGAAGAAAGGTTGAACGATCACGTGTTCGAAAAAACATCGAAAGTAGTGCGCCAAAGCCTCTGAGCAGCATTGTGCAAGGCCTCCATCAGCAATACTTCAGTGGCTTCCCTACCTATGCTTCCACGCTTGAAGACTTCTTTGCGTTGCTGCTCCCGCGTTGCCCTGCTGCGTTGGGTGACGGCCGCGCTATGCGTGGCCTCGCTGGTCGCCAACCTGATGCTCTACCTGGCCGACCAGGCAGTCCCGGCCAGCCTGCTGGTGCTGCAACTGGTCGCTACGCTGGGTACCGTCGTCTACCTGGGGCTGAGCGCCAGGTCGATCAGCCTGCGCCCGGCAGAACTGGCCGAGCGCATGCTCAAGGTCCAGGAAGACGAGCGCCAGCACTTGGGCCGGGAACTGCACGACGACATCGGCCAGCTGCTCACCGCCGCCAAACTGCAACTGCAGTGGCTGCAACGGCGCATGCCCGACGAGCTGCAGGGCCACTGCAACACCCTGCGCAGCACGCTGGATGACGCCTTGGGCAACGTGCGCGACGTGTCCGCCCTGCTAAACCCTCGGCAATTGGCCAGCCTGGGCCTGGAAGCCAGCCTGCGCGCGCACCTGGTGCGCACCCTGGCCAGCAGCAGCGTGCACTGGAGCCTGGCGTGCAACCAGCGCCTGGGCGGTATCGACGAGGCCGTGGCCATGGCGGTGTTTCGCATTACCCAGGAAGCCGTGACCAACATGCTGCGCCACGCCCAGGCTGGTAACCTGATCATTCAGCTGCAGCGCACCCCCGAGGGGCTGGCGTTGTCGATCCACGACGACGGCTGCGGTTTCGTCCCGGCACGGGACCCGGCCGAGGCTGGCCAGCGCGGCCTGGCCGGCATGCAGGAGCGGGTCACCGCCTTGAAGGGCCGCCTCGACATCACCAGCCAGCTCGGCCTGGGCACGCGGATCGACGCGGTGTTCCCGTGGCCTGCACGTACCCGGCAACGCGCCGGGAGCAAGGCCACCCATGACCTGTAGACTGCTGCTGGTAGACGACCACTCGCTGATCCGCGCCGGCGTGCGCGCGTTGGTCTGCGACATCCCCGGCTATGAGGTGATCGGGGAGGCCGACGACGGCAGCCAACTGCTAGAACAGGTCCGCGCGCTGGCGCCCGACATCGTCTTGCTGGACATCTCCATGCGTTCGACCAGCGGCCTGGACGCCCTCACCCAACTGCGGGCAAGCGGCAGTACCTGCAAAGTGCTGATCCTGTCGATGCACACCGACCCGGACCTGATCATGCGCGCCCTGGAAAGCGGCGCCCACGGCTACCTGCTCAAGGACACCAGCGCTACCGAGCTGGAACAGGCCCTGGGGGCAGTGCGCAACGGCGAGCGCTACCTCAGCCCGGCCATTGCCCACACCGTCATCAACCAGGCCCTACGGCACACCAAGCAGGGCAAGCAAGCGCCTGGAGAGCGGCATAACCTCACTGCGCGACAACTGGAAATCCTGCGCCTGATCGTGCGCGGCAAGTCCACCCGGGAAATCGCCACGGGCCTGGGCCTGTCGATCAAGACCGTGGAAACCCACCGCTCGCAAATCATGAAGCGCCTGCAGATTCATGACGTGGCCGGCCTGGTGCTGTTCGCTGTACGCGAGAAAATCATCAGCCTGGATGACTAAGCAACGGCGACCCGGCCGGCAGGTGCAGGCGTAACGCTCCAGGCCTGGCCTGAAAGCGCAGGTTGCCGGCCTGCAACGGCTCGCCATCGAGGTTGATGTCCAGGCCCTGCGCGCTCTTGATCTCGACCCAGGGCAACCTGGCGCGGACGAAAAGCCCGTCACCGGCCAACAGGTCGCGCAGTGCCCCGACCACCTCTTGCGGCGCTGGCAGGATGGCGATGTCGAGCAAACCGTCGTTCACTACCGCTTCGGGGCACAGCACTTGCCCACCCCCAGCCTGGCGACCATTGCCGATACCCAGCGCCAATAGGCTCCCTTGCCACTGGAAGTCAGGCCCTTGCAGCTCCACCGAGGCTGCCTGCAGCTCGCTGAAGCGCGACAACCCGGTAAACAGGTAAGCCGCAGCACCCAGCACCTTCTTCAGGTCTTCGGAGGTGTTGGCGGTGACCTGGCTACCAAACCCACCCGTGGCCATGTTGAGGAACAACTGGTCGCCAGCCTGGCCCAGGTCGATGGCCTGCGCCGGCGTATTCAGCAGCGCAAGTGCCTCGGCAGGCTCCAGGGGTATGCCAGCGGCCTTGGCGAAGTCGTTGGCCGTGCCCAGCGGCAACAGCGCCAGGCTGGCCTCGGCATCCGCCAGGCCCATGGCCTCGGCCACATCCCGCAACGTGCCGTCCCCACCGCCTGCGACGATATGGCTGTAGCCCGCCGCGAGCGCCTCGCCGACCAGGCGCTGCGCGTCACCGGCCTCCCAGGTGACACGCACATCCAGCACCCAGCCGGTATCGCGCAGGTCGCACACGGCGCTGCGCAGCGCTTCATTCATCGCCTGCTTGCCGTGCAGGATCAGCATTGCCTTGCGCCCTTGCATCGCGCGTCTCCGTGAAGTTGACCGACCCTGATCTCGACCATGCACGCTGCCCGATCGTTGCATGCCCACAAAAAAATAGCGAAGCCAGCGTGGTCTTTTTCCCACACCCGACAATGCGCGCTATGCTCAGAAAATGAACTTTTGACAAGTTTTTGACCTAGGCAAACAACGCTCCCTGGGCAGTCAGCCTTTTGACTTCTGTTTGCCGGGCTCGAAACCCTAGCCATGGACGCGCCCCGGCAGTGGTGTTCAACACACTGCCGATGGGCGCGTCTTTTCATCCGCGGCCTTTCACGAGGATTCCGGGTCATGCGCATTCTCTGGACACTGCCCTACCTACCCTGGCCGACCACCAGCGGCAGCAAGACCCGGCAATACCACCTGATGCGCGCACTGGCACAGCAGGGCCACCGCATTACCCTGTTGGCGCAGTCGAAAATCCCCCTCAGCGATCCAGCCCGCGAGGCTTTGGAGCCACTGCTTGAACGCCTGATCGTGATGCCCCGCCGGCCACTGCACAGCCCGCTGAACCTATTGGCTTCGCCCATCATCGACTACCCCATGCGGGCCATCATCAACGGCCTGTCCCCTTGCCTGCGGCACCGTTTCGAGCAATTGCTGGACGAACCCTGGGACGTGATCCAGATCGAACACAGCTACAGTTTTCAACCGTTCGAAAAAGCCCTGCAGGCCCGCGGGCTGCCCTACATGCTCAGCGAACACACGCTCGAGTCGGTGATGGGCGGTGCCTGCCACGACCGGCTGCCCCTGTGGCTGCGCCCACTCAACGCCTTCGACCGCTGGCGCTACCGGCGCTGGGAACAACGGGTGCTATGCCAACCCACCGAGCTGGTGGCCGTCAGCGCCCACGACGCCGAGCTGATCGCGCAGATCAGCGGGCGACCGGTGAACGTGGTGGTCAATGGTGTGGATTGTGACTTCTACCAGCACGTGGAGCCCGCGCTGCACAGCCAGCGCCTGCTGTTCGTCGGCAACTTCGAATACGGCGCCAACCTTGAGGCCATCGAGTGGGCGCTGGAAGACATCATGCCGCAGGCGTGGATGAGCAACCCGGCAGTGCGCCTGGCGATAGCCGGGCATGCCCTGCCGGCCAGCTGGAAACTGCACTGGAACGACCCGCGCATCGAATGGCTCGGCTACCGCCCTGACCTGCGTGAGTTGCAAAAACGTTCGGCACTGTTCTTCGCGCCGCTGCGCTATGCCGGGGGCTCCAAGGTAAAAATCCTCGAGGCCATGGCCGCAGGCCTACCGGTAATCACCACCGGCAAAGGCGTATCGGGCTTGAGCGCAAACAATGGCGAGCACTATCTGGGCAGTGATGACGGCGACCAGCTGGCCCTGCTGATCACCCAACTGCTCAACCAGCCCTGGCGCATGAGCCAGTTGAGCGCTGCCGGGCGCCAGTTCGCCCGCCAGCGCCACGACTGGAGCGTGGCCGCCCAGCAACTGGAGAACGTGCACATGCGCCTGGCGCAGGCAGCGCCGGCCGAGGCCGCGCCGCTGGGCAGTGCCTGGCTGGGCCGCTCAGCCAAGTAGCTCGCTGAAGGGAATGAACGGCACGCTGTCGCCCTGTTTCGGCGTGCTGCCCTCTCGCACTTCCACCAAACCCTCGGCCCACGCTGCGCTGCGCAGCACACCGGAGCTCTGGTTCTTGTAGATACGCACCTGGCCTTGCTCGATGCGTGCACGCAGGTACTCGCGCCGCGTGCCGGGCTTGGGCCAGTCAAAGCCTGCCGGCATGTCGAAACGCAATGGCGTGACATCGCCCACGCCTTGGCGACGTAACAGATAGGGCCGGGTCAGCAGGCCAAAGGTGACCAGGGTGGAGGCCGGGTTACCCGGCAGGCCGATCACCGGTACGCCCTGGTAGTGACCGAAGGTGAGTGGCTTGCCCGGCTTGATCGCCAGCTTCCACAAAGCCAGCTCGCCGGCTTCGCGCAGGGCCGCACCCAGGTAGTCAGCCTCGCCCACCGAGACACCGCCGGTGGACAAGATCAGATCAACGTCGCCCAGCGAGGCCAGGCAGGCGCGGGTAAGCGCCAGATCATCCGGCAGGATGCCGGCATCAACCACGTCGCAGCCCAGCCGCTGCAACCAGCTGACCAGCAGCCGGCGGTTGCTGTTGTAGATTTGCCCCGGCCCCAGCGGCAAACCGGGCTCGACCAGTTCGTCACCCGTGGACAGTACCGCCACCCGCACCTTGCGCACCACGTCCAGGCGGCCATGACCCAAGGTCGCCGCCAGGCCCAGTTCGATCGGCCCCAGCCGGGTACCGGCGCTCATCACCTGTTCGCCCTTGCGGGTTTCCTGGCCTTGGGGGCGGATGTTCTGATCGGCATGCAAGGGTTCGAGAAAGCGCACCCGACCGTCGTCGGCCACTTCGATGTTTTCCTGCATCTCGACGCAGTCGGCACCTTCAGGCACTGGCGCGCCGGTGAAGATGCGCGCACAGGTGCCCGGCTGCAGGGGCTGCGGTGCATGGCCGGCGAAAATCCGCTGGCTGACCGGCAGTGGCTCGCCCTGCCAGTCGGCTTTGCGCAGGGCATAGCCGTCCATGGCACTGTTCGGCCACGGCGGCAGGTCGAGCGAGGCCACCAGGTCGGTGGCCAGCACGCGGCCCTCGGCCTCGGCCAATGGCAGGTTCTCGGTGTCACGAATTGGCGCCGCTTCGGCCAGCGCCAGCAGTTGCTCCAGGGCTTGCTCCACCGGCATCAGTGGCCGGGCCTGGATGACCTCAGCCACGGCTGTCACAGGCCGCTGCCTGCTTCAGGTGCGGCACGAAGTTGCAGGGGCGATGGCGTGCATCGAGCTGCTCGGCCAGGATGCCGTCCCAGCCGGTGCGCACCGCATTGGTCGAGCCCGGCAGGCAGCACACCAGAGTGCCGTTGGCCAGCCCGGCCAGGGCGCGCGACTGCACGGTGGAGGTGCCGATGTCGGCCACGGAAATCTGCCGGAACAGCTCGCCAAAGCCTTCGACCTGCTTGTCCAGCAGGCAGGCCACCGCCTCGGGCGTGCTGTCACGGCCGGTGAAACCGGTGCCACCGGTGATCAGTACCACCTGCACATAGTCATCGGCAATCCAGGTGGCGACCTGGGCGCGGATCTTGTACAGGTCGTCCTTGAGCAGCACACGCTCGGCCAGACAATGGCCAGCTGCGCTCAGGCGGTCGACGAACAATTGCCCGGAGGTATCGGTGTCGAAAGTGCGGGTGTCGCTGACCGTGAGCACGGCGATATTCAACGGCACGAAGGGGGTATCTGCCTTGGCTTTCATGGGTGTCCGTCACCAGAAGATGGATGGCCGCAGTTATAACACAGCGCAACTTTGCCAGCGCTGCGCCCACGATCATTGCCCTGGGTCAACCGGCCAGATTTGTCGCTATGCTGCACTTGAAAGGAACTTGCACCAATGCCCTGCGTCTTAACTGTCATTCAGCACCATCGCAACTGGAGAATCACGATGATCAAACGGACCCTTCCTGCTTTCTTGCTCGCCCTGGGCCTGGGCGCCCTTGCCGGCTGTGCATCGCCGACCGTCATTACCCTGAACGATGGCCGCGAAATCCAGGCCACCGACACCCCGAAGTTCGATGAAGACTCCGGCTTCTACGAATTCGAGCAGCTTGACGGCAAGCGCACTCGCCTGAACAAGGACCAGATCCGCACCGTAAAAGAGCTCTGACAAGGCACCCGTTTTGGCAAAGCCCCTTTCAACTACAAGGGCTTGTGGGCGAAAACGGGATGCAGTAGGATTTTGTTCATCGGAGTGTAGCGCAGCCAGGTAGCGCGTCTCGTTCGGGACGAGAAGGCCGCAGGTTCGAATCCTGTCTCTCCGACCAGATCCTCATCAAAAAAGCCCGCCTTGCGCGGGCTTTTTGTTGCGCCTGAAAAGTGTCAGGCACTCAGGCGTGAGGTCACATCACCCAGTTGCCCCGACAACCCATGCAGGCGTTGCCCTGCCTGCTCGGTGTACTGCACCGACGCCTGGTTGGCGGTGGCAATGCGGGTGATTTCGATCAGGTTGCGCGAGATGTCTTCGGCCACGCTGGTCTGCTCTTCGGCCGCCGTGGCGATCTGCCGGTTCATGTCGCGGATCGCCTCTACCGCCTGGGTGATGCGCTGCAGCATCTGCCCGGCCTGTTGCACCTGCTCGGCCCCCTCTTCGCTTCGCTGCTGGCCGCTTTCGATGGCCTTGACCGCTTCCACCGCACCCGACTGCACCGCTTCGATGATCTGGTGGATCTCGGCAATCGAGGCTGCCGTGCGCTGGGCCAGGCTGCGCACCTCATCGGCCACCACCGCGAAGCCACGCCCGGCCTCACCGGCACGGGCCGCTTCGATGGCCGCGTTCAGCGCCAGCAGGTTGGTCTGCTCGGCAATCCCGCGGATCACTTCCAGCACTTTGCCGATGCGCGTGCTGTCGTGTTCCAAGTCGCGGATTACCGCCGCCGTGCCGGCGATTTCGCGGTTGACCACACCGATGATATCGATGGTCTGCTGCATCACCTGCTCACCCGCCTGGGCACTGTGGTCGGCGTCATCCGCCGCGCGGGCCGCTTCGGCAGCATGGCGGGCCACTTCCTGGGCGGTGGCAGACATCTCGTGCATGGCCGTCGCCACCTGGTCGGTACGCTGGAACTGGTCATGGGTGCCGCGGGCCATGTCGCCGGCAATGCTGCGCAACTGGCCGCTGGCCCCTTCCAGCTCCTGGGCGTTGTCCTTCAGCCGACCAACGGTGTCGGCGAGGAAGTCGCGCAGAGTGTTGGCCGCCCGCGCCAGGCGCCCCAGTTCATCCTCGCGACGGCTGTCCACCCGGGCGGCAAAACGGCCCTGGCTAAGTTGCGCGACGTACTCGATCAACTGGCGGATCGGCTCGATCAGGCTGCGGTTGACCAGCCACAGGCTGAGCAGCCCCACCAGTACCGCCGAGGCCAGCATTACCAGCAGGCCCAACCATACCGTGCGTTCGGCGCTGGCGTTGATGCTGGCCGCACGCTGGCGGGCATCGGCACGCAGTTGCTCGACCAGTTCGCTCATCTGCTCACTGGCGGCGCGGTCCATACCCTTCACCGCCAGGTCGCCGGCTACCGGGTCGCCACCGGCGGCGAGGAAGGCCTGGCGGCCCTGCGCATAGGCCTGGCCCAACTGCCGGTGGCTGTCACGCAGTTGCTGCAACGGCGCCTTGAGCCTGGCGTCGCTGCTGTCGATCAGTTGCCCGAGCAGTTGTTGCACCTGCTGTTCGCGGGCCTGGAACTGCTGCCAGTACTTGTCCATGTCAGCCGGCTGGCGCCCGCGCAGCAGCACGTTCTTCCATTCCTGCACCTGGATCTTGAATTGCAGGTTGGCTTCGTCAATCAATTGCGAGGCCCGCAGCGGCCCGTCCACCAGCTCGGCATAACCGCGCACGCTGGACGACAAAAACTGGAAACACACCAGGGCGATCAACAGCATCGCCACCAGGCTGCCGCCGAGCAGCGAGAGAATTTGCACTCTGAGGGATTTACGCAACATCGTGGATCTCGGAACCGAAAGGAAAGGAATGGCGCGCATCCGCAACACCAGGTAAGACATTCCATGTCCTTGTTGGCAGGCCAAAAAAAAGCTGCCATCAAGCAATGGCAGCCAGGTCGAGCACTTACGCAACAGTTGAGCCAGATACTCTCAGGCAATTGCTACAAAATTGTTACAAACTAGCGACGCGTTAGCCGCTTGTGAATTGCAAGGCCGCCAGCCGCGCATACAGCGGGCTTTCCTCGATCAACTGGCGGTGGGTACCCACCGCCACCACCCGGCCCTTGTCGATGACCGCGATGCGCTCGGCATGCTGCACCGTGGCCAGGCGATGGGCGATCACCAGCGTGGTACGCCCGGCCATCAGGCTGGGCAACGCCTGCTGGATCAGGTGCTCGCTTTGCGCATCGAGCGCGCTGGTGGCCTCGTCCAGCAGCAGGATCGGTGCATCCACCAGCAACGCCCGGGCAATCGCCAGGCGCTGGCGTTGCCCGCCGGAAAGGCCGATGCCGCCCTCGCCCAACGGCGTCTGGTAGCCTTGCGGTAGCTGCCGGATGAATTCGTCGGCATGGGCACCGTGCGCCGCTGCTTCGACTTCGGCCAAGGTCGCATCGGGCCGGCCATAGCGGATATTGGCCTCCACCGTTCCGCGAAACAGTGAGGGGTTTTGCGCCACCAGCGCGAACTGCCGGCGCAACTGGTCGGGGTCCAGCTCGGTAACCGGCTGGCCATCGAGCAGGATGCGCCCTTGCTGCGGGTCGTAAAAACGCAGCAGCAAATCGAACAGGGTCGATTTGCCCGCCCCCGAGGGCCCAACCAGGGCCACGGTCTGCCCGGGCTCGATGACCAGGCTCAGGCCATCGACGGCTGCCACCGAAGGCCGTGATGGGTAGGCGAACACCAGCTGCTGCAGCTCGATACGTCCACTGACCCGCTGCTGCGGTAGCTCTTGCGCCACGGTGGGTGGCAGGATCGCACTGCGCGCCGCCAACAGTTCGGCAATGCGCTCGGCCGCACCCGCTGCACGTTGCAGCTCGCCGATCACCTCACTGAGGGTGCCGAAGGCGCTACCGACGATCAGGCTGTAGAACACGAACGCCGCCAGTTCGCCTGCGGAGATACGCCCGGCGATCACATCCATGCCGCCGACCCACAGCATCACCCCCACCGCCCCCAACACCAGCACGATCACCAGGGTAATCAGCCAGGCACGCTGGGCAATCCGCTTGCGGGCCACGCCAAAGGCGGCTTCTACCGTGTCGGCGAACCGTTCGCGGTCGTGCGCCTGGTGGTTGTAGGCCTGCACCGTCTTGATCTGCCCCAGGGTCTCGGCCACGTAGCTGCCCACATCGGCCACCCGGTCCAGGCTCTGGCGCGACAGGCTGCGCACCCGTCGACCGAACAGCAGGATCGGTGCCAGCACCAGCGGCAAGGCGACCACCACGATGCTGGTGAGCTTGGGGTTGGTGATGAACAGCAGCACCACACCGCCGATGACCATCAGCGCGTTGCGCAGGAACATCGACAGCGATGAACCGATGACCGATTGCAGCAAGGTGGTGTCGGCGGTCAGCCGCGACTGGATCTCGGAGCTGCGGTTGTCTTCGAAAAAGCCGGGGTGCAGGCCGATCAGGTAGTCGAACACGGCACGGCGGATATCGGCCACGCAACGCTCGCCAATCCACGACACCAGGTAGAAACGGCTGAAGGTGCCCACCGCCAGGGCCAGTACCAGCAGCAGGAACAGGCCGATGGTCTGGTTGAGCTGGTGCGCCGAGCGGGTCATGAAGCCCTGGTCTACCAGCAGGCGGATGCCCTGCCCCATGGACAGCGTGATGGCGGCAGTGACCACCAGGGCCAACAAGGCCAACAGCACCTGTCGACGGTACGGACGAACGAACTGCCAAGCCAGGCGCAAGGCACGGCGTTGGCGAGCGGAAACCGGTTCGGGCATGGCGGCGGCTACATTGGCGGGGACACCGCAGACTACCACTCATCCGGGCTGGGGGAATGGATGCAGGTTGCTATAACGCATCGGTCTAAACAGAGGATGGAGCTTTCACAGGGTTTCTGTTGGACTGTTGCTGCCGTGACACAGAAGCTGTCACAGGCCGGTCACGGCGCAGGGCTACCCTGAACTTGAACCTGAAGAGGAGACAGTGCATGAGCTTGCAACATGGCAGTGACAACCAGAAGCCTCAGACCACCCCGCCACCCCAGGCATGCGGTTCGATCATCGACGGCGAGGGGCGCGAAGTGCCTATTACCGAGCAGATGATCCAGCAAGCCTGCAAGGCCCTGGAAGAAAGCCGGGTCGAGCGCGTACACAAAGGTTGATCGGCGAATTTTTGCAACCCGGCCCTTGCGCCGGGTTTTTATTGCCCGTAATCCTGTACCGGCCTCTTCGCGGGTGAACCCGCTCCCACCGGGATTGCACAGGGCCTGAGCCAAGTGAGGATCCTGTGGGAGCGGGTTCACCCGCGAAGAGGCCAGCAAAGCTTTCAACGAGTTATCAGACCAGCTCCGCACCCAAGGCACTGACCAGCTGCGCCAGCTGCGGCGACTCCCCACGCAAGCGCACCGCCAACCCTTCGATCTCGCGCCGAGGCGGGTATTGCTTGCGCAATTGGTCAAACGCCGCGCGCTGCTGCTGCGGGTCATCGCTCAGGCTGCGGCGGAAGTCGGCATCGTCGCGGCGTGGGTCGTACACGGCGCGGCACAGGGTGGCCAAGGCCCAGGCCGGATCGGTGCTGGCATCCAGCTCGATCTGCGCCAGCGGCGGTCGGGGCAGCAAGTCGGCCAGCTGCACCTGTTCGTCCACACCCAGGAAACGGCACAGCGCCTGGTAGATCTGCGCCGTGCCACGCTGGCGGCCGTCGAGGCTGTAGCCGGCAATGTGCGGCGAGGCCAGTGTGCACAGGTCGGCCAGTTGCAGGTCGACCTGTGGCTCGCCCTCCCACACGTCCAGCACCGCATGCACGTCTTCACGGTCCAGCAGCAGCTCGCGCAGGGCGGCGTTGTCCACCACCGGGCCACGGCTGGCGTTGATCAGCCAGGCGCCCGGGCGCAACTGCGCCAGCTGCGCCTGGCCCAACAGGTGCCAGGTCGGGTGCTCGCCACCGCGCTGCAACGGGGTATGCAGGCTGATCACATCGCACTGTTGCACGATGGTTTCCAGGCTGACGTAGTTGCCGCCCTCGGCGGCCTGGCGTAGCGGATCGCACACCAGCACCTTCCAGCCCAGGCCATGCAGCACCCGCACCAGGCGGCCGCCCACCTCACCCGCGCCCACCACGCCATACACGCGCTCGGGCAGTGCCGCGCCATCCAGCTCGGCCAGGGTCAACAGGCTGCCCAGTACGTAGTCGACCACACCGCGGGCATTACAGCCCGGCGCACTGCTCCAGCGAATGCCGGCTTCGGCAAAGTAGTCCAGGCCCAGGTGATCGGTGCCGATGGTGCAGGTGCCGACAAAGCGTACGCGGCTGCCTTCGAGCAACTGCCGGTCGACTTTGGTTACCGAGCGCACCAGCAGGATATCGGCGTCCTTGACGCTGGCGGCATCGAGGCTTCGGCCGGGGTAACGGCGGATTTCACCGAAACCCTGGAAGAAGGCATCGAGCAGCGGGATGTTCTCGTCGGCAACTATCAGCATGGCGCTCTCCTGTCTGGGGAACGCAGTGTAGGCGCAACGCCGGGCGTGTTCCAGAGCGCTTCAGTCGGCTTTCTTGCGGATCCAGTACAGGAAGGTGCCGGCGTCTTCTTGCTGCTGCAGCAGTTCGTGGCCGAGGAAGTTGCAGAACTTGGGGATGTCGCGGCGGGTCGACGGGTCGGTGGCGATGACCTTGAGCAGGCCGCCAGCGGCCAGGTCACGCACGTGCTGGTGCAGCATCATCACCGGTTCCGGGCAGTTCAGGCCGGTGGCATCGAGGATGGCGTCGGGGGTGAAATCGGTCATGGGGGGCTCCGAAAATGATCGCCATTGTCGCGCATAGCGCGACGCGGTCCAAGCACCGCTTGAGAAACGCGCAGCTGCCAGCCAGCCAGCCCAGATCTTGATCTTGATCTTGATCTTGATCTTGATCTTGATCTTGATCTTCGCGACTTCAGGAGGCCGAACGCAGGCCTTGCGGAGGGAGGTGACGGGCATGGATGCCCGTCAAGCGCTGGGCCCCAGGATGGGGCCTGCAGCGCGGTCCTCCCGGGAGCAAGGCCGGAGTGAGGGAACCCCGGAGCGCAGCGCAGGGGCCGGATGATCGGAGCGCAGCGTTTTTTGGTTACTTTTTGTCGCGTTTGACAAAAAGTGACTCGCCGTAAGGGCGAAAAGGTGAGTATGCGTCGCCATCACAAACGGACTGTTCTCCGTTTCAATACCGCCGCAGAAGCTCTTGATCTCGGGATGTGGGCCTCAACACAGTGTAGACATTCGTTCGCGCAGGTGGCGCTGAGTCACCTTTCCGCCCTCACGGCGGGTCCCTTTTTGTCGTGGCAAAAAGAAACCAAAAACCGTCCGCTCCCATCATCCGGCCCCTGCGCTGCGCTCCGGGGTCCCCTCGCTCCGGGCTTGCTCCCGGGAGGACCGCGCTGCAGGCCCCATCCTGGGGCCCAGCGCTTGACGGGCATCCATGCCCGTCACCTCCCTTCGCAAGCCCTGCGCTCGGCCTCCTGAAGTCGCAATCTGCGTCGCCTGGACTACCGCGCGCTTAGAAGCAAAAGCCGAAGCAAGGGCAAGAGCAAGACCAGCGCGATAGGCGCGCTACGCTCAGCGTGGTTTCAGATCGAGCCGGCGCAGGTGGCAGGTCACTTCCTCACGGTCGTGGTACAGCTGCTTGCAGGCAATCGATACCCTGATCTTGCGCGCCTTGAACGTCGCCTCCATGCGGTCGAGCAACCTGCGTACTTCGGCGTAGCGCTGCTTCATCGGCAGCTTCAGGTTGACCACCGCCTCGCGGCACAGCCCCTCGCCCAGCCAGGCTTCGATCAGCGAGGTGGTACGCGCCGGTTTCTCGACGATGTCGCACACCATCCAGTCCACCGGCTGCTTCGGCTGCCAGGTAAAACCATCCGCCATCAGGTGCTGAACCAGGCCGGTGTCCATCAGGCTTTCGGCCATCGGGCCGTTGTCGATAGCGGTCACCAGCATGCCCCGGCGCACCAGCTGGTAAGTCCAGCCACCCGGCGAGGCACCCAGGTCAACGCCGGTCATGTCATCGCCCAGGCGCTGCTCCCATTGCTCGCGCGGGATGAACTGGTGCCACGCCTCTTCCAGCTTGAGGGTCGAGCGGCTGGGTGCCTCGCGGGGGAATTTCAGGCGCGGAATGCCCATGGGCCACAGGGCACTGTTGTTGGCCGGGGCAACGCCGGCGAACACCCGCCGGCCGCTGATGAAGGTGAGCAGCAGGCGTGGGCGGCTGGCGTCCTCAACCAGGCGGCCGGCCTTTTCCAGCGCCTTGCGCAGCGGCACTTCGAACTTGCGGCAGAAGGTGGACAGTTCCTTGCCCTCGTTACTGTCCAGCACTTCCAGCCACAGGCTGCCGAACACAGGCAAGTCGGCCAGCTCCGCCAGCAACACACTGATGCGGTCAGTTTCCGGCAACTCGACGTAGCCGCCCCGGGCCCACTGGCGCGGGAAAATCAGCTCGCTGAAACGCAGTGCCCCCATCAGCCGCTCGGCACCGCCATCTTCGGTACAGACAAACTCGGCGCTAGCACTGTGCGGCTTGCCTTTGGCATAGCCCGCAATGCCCAGGCGGGCGGCATGTTCGCTGATTTCGGCGCACACCTCGCCCTCGAAACCGGGCCGGCAATGCATGAACAGGGTATTCATCTCTCACTCCACTACGGCTGGCGCGCAACAGGCGCCGGCAGGGCGGCGATGATAAAGGAAGTTCGGAACCTGCGACACGCCCCGCCGGTCCAGAAAAGGGTCAGGGGCCGCAAAGCGGTCTAACCTGACCACTCAGCCAGGTCCGTACCGTGCGGATCGACACAGAGCGGTGACACCGGCAGACCTTGCGTATTTGCCGGGCACCGGCGCAGAAGGAGTTGGCAATGCCCTCGCTCGACAGCCTGAACACCCTCAAGACCCTCCAGGTCGGCAACCAGACCTATCACTATTTCAGCCTTACCGAGGCCGCCCGCCAGCTGGGCGACCTGCAACGCCTGCCCATGTCGCTGAAGGTGCTGCTGGAAAACCTGCTGCGCTGGGAGGACGGCCACACCGTCACCGGCGACGATTTGCGCGCCCTTGCCCAGTGGCTAAGCGAGCGGCGCTCCGACCGCGAGATCCAGTATCGCCCGGCGCGGGTGCTGATGCAGGACTTCACCGGCGTGCCGGCCGTGGTCGACCTGGCGGCCATGCGCGCAGCCATGGCCAAGGCCGGCGGCGACCCACAGCGGATCAACCCGTTGTCACCGGTGGACCTGGTGATCGACCACTCGGTAATGGTCGACCATTACGGCACGCCGCAGGCCTTCGGCGAGAACGTGGACATCGAAATGCAGCGCAATGGCGAGCGCTATGCCTTTCTGCGCTGGGGCCAGAGCGCCTTCGACAACTTCCGTGTAGTGCCGCCGGGCACCGGCATCTGCCACCAGGTCAACCTGGAATACCTGGGCCGTACGGTGTGGACCCGTGAAGCCGATGGCCGCACCTACGCCTTCCCCGACACCCTCGTCGGTACCGACTCGCACACCACCATGATCAATGGCCTGGGCGTGCTCGGCTGGGGTGTGGGTGGCATCGAAGCAGAGGCGGCCATGCTCGGCCAGCCCGTGTCGATGCTGATCCCCGAGGTAATCGGCTTCAAACTCACCGGCAAGCTGCGCGAGGGCATCACCGCCACCGACCTGGTGCTGACGGTAACGCAGATGCTGCGCAAGAAGGGTGTGGTGGGCAAGTTCGTCGAATTCTATGGCGACGGCCTGGCCGAACTGCCGCTGGCAGACCGGGCGACCATCGCCAACATGGCACCGGAATACGGCGCCACCTGCGGTTTCTTCCCGGTTGACGAGGTGACCCTGGACTACCTGCGCCTGTCGGGCAGACCGGACGCGACCGTGCAACTGGTCGAGCAGTATTGCAAGGCCCAGGGCCTGTGGCGCCTGCCGGGGCAGGAGCCGTTGTTCAGCGACAGCCTGGCCCTGGACATGCACGAGGTCGAAGCCAGCCTGGCCGGGCCCAAGCGGCCGCAGGACCGCGTGGCGCTGGGCCAGGTCAGCCAGGCCTTTGACCATTTCATCGAACTGCAACCCAAGCCGCTGGCGAAGGAAGTCGGCCGCCTGGAAAGCGAGGGCGGCGGCGGTGTAGCGGTGGGCAACGCCGACCAGGCTGGCGAGATCGACTACAGCCATGGAGGCCAGACTCACACCCTGCGCGATGGCGCCGTGGTGATTGCCGCAATCACCTCGTGCACCAACACCTCCAACCCCAGTGTGATGATGGCGGCCGGGCTGGTGGCGAAAAAGGCCCTGGAAAAAGGCCTGCAACGCAAACCCTGGGTCAAGAGCTCGCTGGCGCCGGGCTCCAAGGTAGTCACCGACTATTTCGAGGCAGCCGGGCTCACCCTCTACCTCGACCAACTGGGCTTCGACCTGGTCGGCTATGGCTGCACCACCTGCATCGGCAACTCCGGCCCACTGGACGAAGCGATCGAGAAAGCCATCGGTAGCGCTGACCTCACCGTCGCATCGGTGCTGTCCGGCAACCGCAACTTCGAGGGCCGCGTGCACCCGCTGGTCAAGACCAACTGGCTGGCCTCGCCACCGTTGGTGGTGGCCTACGCACTGGCCGGCAGCGTGCGCCTGGACCTGACCCGCGACCCGCTTGGCACCGGCAAGGACGGCCAGCCGGTGTACCTGCACGATATCTGGCCCAGCCAGCAGGAAATTGCCGCAGCCGTGGCCAAGGTCAATACCGCGATGTTCCACAAGGAATATGCCGAAGTGTTTGCCGGCGATGCGCAGTGGCAGGCCATCGAGGTGCCACAGGCTGCCACCTACGTGTGGCAGCCCGACTCTACCTACATCCAGCACCCACCGTTCTTCGACGACATCGGCGGACCGCCGCCACAAATCACCGACATCCGCGGCGCCCGGGTGCTGGCGCTGCTGGGCGATTCGGTGACCACCGACCACATCTCACCGGCCGGCAACATCAAGGCCGATAGCCCCGCCGGGCGCTACCTGCGTGAACAAGGGGTGGAGCCACGGGACTTCAACTCCTACGGCTCGCGCCGTGGCAACCATGAAGTGATGATGCGCGGCACCTTCGCCAACATCCGTATCCGCAACGAAATGCTGGGGGGTGAAGAAGGTGGCAACACCTTGCATGTGCCCACTGGCGAGAAGTTGTCGATCTACGACGCAGCCATGCGCTACCAGCAGGAAGGCACCCCGCTGGTGGTGATTGCCGGCCAGGAGTATGGCACCGGCTCAAGCCGCGACTGGGCAGCCAAGGGCACCAACCTGCTGGGGGTCAAGGCGGTGCTGGCGGAAAGCTTCGAGCGCATTCACCGCTCCAACCTGGTGGGCATGGGCGTGCTGCCGCTGCAGTTCAAGGCCGGCCACGACCGCAAGCAGCTGGGGCTGACCGGCAAGGAGCGGATCGATGTGCTGGGTTTGAACGGTGCACAGATCCGCCCGGGCATGAGCCTGCCTTTACGCATTACACGCGAGGACGGGCAACAGGAACAGATCGAAGTGTTGTGCCGGATCGATACGCTCAATGAAGTGGAGTACTTCAAGGCAGGTGGGATTCTGCATTATGTGTTGCGCCAGCTGATCGCTGGCTGAGGCTTACAGGCTTGTCTGGCGTTTTGCGACGTGTTCAAGATCGAGCGCCGCCCGCGCGGCGCGTCGCGAGCTGCGCTCGCTCCTACGTTTGTTTTTTGGCCAGTAACGCCTGTTACAGGCGCGCGCGACCGCCTTGTTTGTACAGCACGAAATCGTGCCATGCGCCAAGGCGTTCGCGCGCAAATGCCACAGGAATAACTGGCCCGAAACAAACGTAGGAGCGAGCGCAGCTCGCGATGCGCCGCGCGGGCGGCGCTCGATTTCACAGGCGCCACCGCTCCAACGACGAACCCCAAACCCAGTAATATTAAATAATCATTCAATAAAACCAGTGGCTTGCCGATACCTGTCCAAAGCCCTGCGGACTATCAACCCATGCGTAACAACCAGCCGATTACCCAGAGAGAACGGACTTTCCCTGCCCAGCAGCGGTTGATCTCCACCACCAACGCCAAGGGCGTGATCACCTACTGTAACGATGCCTTCATCGAGATCAGTGGGTTTACCCGCGAAGAGTTGACCGGCGCGCCGCACAACCTGGTCCGTCACCCCGATGTGCCGCCTGCCGTGTTTGCCCACATGTGGCAAACCCTCAAGCAAGGCCAGCCATGGATGGGCATCGTCAAGAACCGCTGCAAGTCCGGCGACCACTACTGGGTCAACGCCTACGTCACACCGATTTACGACAACAACCAGGTCGTCGGTTTCGAGTCGGTGCGGGTCAAGCCAACCGCCGAGCAGATCCGCCGCGCCGAAGCACTGTACCAGCGCATCAACCAGGGCAAGCCAGCTGTACCTCGCAGGGACAAGTGGCTGCCGGTGCTGCAGGACTGGCTGCCGTTCATCCTGATCAGCCAGGTCGGCTTCCTGATCGGCAACTGGCTGGGCCACTCCTGGGGCTTTGCCCTGGCTGCCGGGCTATCCGTACCCCTGGGCCTGCTCGGCTTGAGCTGGCAGCAGCGTGGCCTCAAGCGCCTGTTGCGCCTGGCCGAACAGACCACTTCCGACCCGCTGATCGCGCAGATGTTCACCGACAGCCGTGGCGTGCAGGCGCGCCTGGAAATGGCCATGCTCAGCCAGGATGCCCGCATGAAAACCTGCCTGACCCGCCTGCAGGACAGTGCCGAACACCTCAGCGACCAGGCACGCCAGTCCGACGCCCTGGCGCACAAGAGTTCTTCGGGGCTGGAGCGCCAGCGGGTAGAAACCGAGCAGGTCGCCGCCGCCGTCAACCAGATGGCCGCCACCACCCAGGAAGTGGCCAACCACGTACAGCGCACCGCCGACGCCACCCAGGAAGCCAACCGCCTGACCAGCCAGGGCCGGCAGATTGCCGGGGAAACCCGCGAGGCCATCGAGCGCCTGTCGGCGGCGGTGGGTGAAACCGGCCAGACGGTCACCCAACTGGCCAAGGACAGCGACGAAATTGGCGGCGTGGTCGATGTGATCAAGGGCATTGCCGACCAGACCAACCTGCTGGCACTGAACGCGGCCATCGAAGCCGCACGGGCCGGTGAGATGGGCCGTGGCTTTGCCGTAGTGGCCGACGAAGTGCGCCAGTTGGCCCAGCGTACTGCTGAGTCCACCGGGCAGATCCACGGTCTGATCGCCAAGCTGCAGCAAACCGCAAGCAACGCCGTGCTGACCATGGAAACCGGCCACCGCCAGGCGCAGGAAGGCGTCGACAGGGTGATGCAGGCTGACGAGGCATTGGTTGGGATCAGCGAAGCGGTGGCCAACATCACCGACATGGCCACCCAGATTGCCGCGGCGACCGAGGAGCAGACCGCAGTGGCTGATGAGATCAGCCGCAACATCAGCACCATCGCCGAACTGGCCGACCAGACCGCCGAACAGGCCCAACACTCCGCGCTGCTTAGTGAAGAACTGACCAGCACGGCGGGGAGCCAGTATTCTTTGGTGGAGCGGTTCAACCGCTAACGTTACCTAGGCTTCAGTTGCCCTTGTGAAAGCGCCCACAGGTACGGCGCTTGACTTGAAGGCGATGCGGTCAATGTGGGAGCGGCCTTGTGTCGCGAAAGGGCCGCGCAGCGGCCCCATCATTTTTTGCATCTCAGCTGAAATCCTGGGGCCGCTGCGCGGCCCTTTCGCGACACAAGGCCGCTTGTGTCTTGAGGTGGGATTAGAATCTGGAGTGAGAGCGGTGAATGGCCAGCTGAATGCCGCAGGTGCCATGAGCACGAGTGGGAGCACAAGCTGCCATTCACCGTTCTACTTTGGCGAGAGCCCGAACAGTTGGATGCGGCTCTGATCTCGAATCACAAGCGTGGGCCAAGCCAAAGTCCTCTCACTGTGTTGAGTTTAGGAGGTTTTGGTGATGGCTTCCTTCTTGGGTATCGATGTTTCCAAACTTTCTCTGGATGGCTGGGTGAGTCCGCAGGGCGTCAAAATTGCTGTGACCAATGACCCGGCTGGATTTGAGGCGCTGGAAAGGATCCTGCGCAAGTTCAGTATCAAGCGCGTCTTGCTAGAAGCTACAGGTGGCTACGAGCGTGATGTTCTGCGCTTTCTGCAGGACGCTGGCTACAAGGTCATACGCGTCAATCCCTTGCGAGCCAGGAAATTCGCTGACTCGATGGGCGTCAAAGCCAAGACCGATGCTCTCGACGCTGAAGTGCTGGCCCACTTCGCCGAGGTCATTCCGGACCAGCCTACCCTGCGAATCAGCCCCGACAGGGCGCTGTTACGAGAGCTGCTGCAGCAACGTGATCGCCTGGTTCAGCAGCGAGACGATGACCGGCGGCGCCTGAAACAAGCCCAGTCACTTGTCGTGGCTAATTTCCTGAAAGCCAACCTCGAGTATTTCCGGTCGCAGATCAGGTTGGTGGAGCAAGAGATCAAACAGCAGGCCGTAAAACTGAACGATGAGCGAATTACTCAGCTGACTCGGGTCAAGGGCATTGGGATGGTGACAGCGGGCAAGCTTGTAACGTTGCTGCCAGAGCTAGGCCGCGTGGAATCCAGGGAAATAGCGTCCCTGGTCGGTGTTGCGCCGTTTAACCACGACAGCGGAAAGTCGGTCGGCAAGCGTTCAATCTCAGGAGGCCGGTTTGAGATCAGGCGGACGCTGTATATGGCCGTCCTTGTGGCTGTGAAGTACAACCCAGCGCTCAAGGCTCGGTATGAGGCGCTTCGCGATCGGGGCAAAGTAGCCAAAGTCGCTCTCGTGGCATGCATGAGGACCTTTATCGTACGGCTCAATGCGATGCTAAAAACGGGTACGCCATGGCGAGATTTGATCCTGCCTCAGCCGGCAGATGCAACGTAGATCAAGAAGGCAGCGTGATTGGTGTGGGAGCGGGCTTGCCCGCGAAGCAGGCGACGCGTTGGATGGCACGGGCTTCGCCCGTGTTCGCGGGCAAGCCCGCTCCCACAGTGATCGCGCAATCTTTTAGATTTTGATCAAGACAGTTGCTCCCACATCTGCTTGCCTCGCTACCAGTCCAGCCGCAAGCGGCTTTCGAAATACCGTTCTTCGCCGCTCAACGGGTCCTCGAAACGCAGGCTCTGCGCCAACAGCTTCAGTGGCCGCTGGTAGTCATCTTCTTCCTGAAGCAACTGCGGATAGAACGGGTCGTTGCAGATCCCCGCCCCCAACGCCGCCATGTGCACGCGCAACTGATGGGTCTTGCCGGTCACCGGCGACAGCCCATAGCGCCACAGTTCACCGTTCTTCTCCAGCACCTCGGCCAAAGTTTCGCTGTTGGCCTCCCCGTCCACTTCGTGCATGCGGAAAAACGGCTCGCCATGCACCAGCCGGCTTTTATGCACCAGCGGGAACGTGTGCTGCGTCATGGCTGCGGCAATGGCCTGGTAGCGCTTGTCGATGCGCCGTTCAGGGAATAGCCGTTGGTAGGCACTGCGGGTGTGCGGGTTGGCAGAAAACAGCACAAGCCCTGCGGTGTGCCGGTCGATACGGTGCAACGGCACCAGGTGCGGGTTGTCCAGGCGGCGAATCAGGCGGCGCAGCAAGGTGTGCTCGACGTATTCACCGGTTGGCGTTACCGGCAGGAAATGCGGCTTGTCGGCCACCACCAGGTGCTCATCCATGTGCAGTACCGTCTCCTGCACCGGGATGGGTCGCTCGTTCGGCACTTCACGGAAGTAGTGCAAGCGCATGCCGCGTTTGTACGGCAACTCGGCCGATACCGCCCGCCCCTCGGCATCCAGTACGCGGCCACGGGCAAAGCGGTCGAGCCACTGAGCGCGGTCGATGGCCTTGAAATGGTCGCACAGGCAATCGAGCACTGTCGCCCAGTTACCGGGGGGCAGGCACACCGTGCTGGCTTGCTGGTGGGCGGGGTCGAAAGGCGTGGTCATGGCAGGGCTCGAAGCGTGCAAGGCCGCGCATTATCCCCCAAGCCAGCGCCCTCAACCAGCCTCGTCCATGGCCTCGCTGCGCGCCTTCAGCCAGCGCAGCACCTGTACGGGCTCCCAGCGGCCGGGGTCATACAGCGCATACAACAACCCCTGGTAGCCCACCACGTCCAGCCCGCGGTGGTAACCGGCACGCTGGAACAGGGCTTCGATTTCGGCGAAGCAGGTGTTGAAGTGGACCTTGCCGAACGGGGTACGGTCATCGGTGACCAGGCCTTCGAGGCGCAGTTCCAGCACGGCGTCGGCCACCCGCTCGACGGGCATGCGGTTGACGCTGTACTTGAGTTGCTCGACGTTGAGCATGGCTTTACCTCGATACTGTATTTATATACAGCATACGAACATCCCCTTGCCGCCGTCAATGCGCTTCATTGCAAGCCTGCCAGGTAACCGCTGCCTTTGCGCATGGTCAGCACCTGTCTACGCGGGGTGCCACGCGTCACCGAAAGGTGCACCCATCTGTCAAATTCCAGGATCAGCTGATCGAAAGGGATATCACTCTCGCTGATCCGGCGCACGGTCTCACGCGGGGTGACCTCAACGACCGTAAAGTCTGCCGCCAGCCCTTGTACATGCTGGCTATTCGGGGCGCCACCGATCAGCCGGTTGACTTTCTCACTGCGATATCCGCTGCTGATGAAAATTGGAACACCGAACAGTGCACGCACTTGCTCAAGCGCACAACACAGCAGCTGCAGGTTGGCCCGAGCTTCGGGAGGGGGAGTGTTATCGAACCCGTCCCTGGAGGCGAGCTGCGAAACGGTCATTTCATTGAATTTGAAATGTGGCGTGATCAACATGACGAGCTGTTCCGATGATGAGGAAAGTTATCGGCGCCAGTGCGCCGGCACCTGATCATCAGCTCGCTGCACAGACCATGGAGCGGGGTTGCAGCTCCCCTGTTGCCCTCATTGCCCCAGGAACGCCACCACCTGCTCGGCATCGAACGGCCAGTGCAGCTCGGCGGCGGTGTCGCAGCGCCGCAACACTGGAATGATCAGGCCATAACGCTCGAACATGGGCTCGCTCTCGGCAATGTCGACCAGCTCGACCAGCAGGCCATGATCGACGAAAGGCATCAGCACAGCCTCGGCCACTTCACACAGGTGGCAGCCGAGGGTGCCGAACAGTTGGCATTCAGGCAGCATGGGCAGGTCCCGGTTTGGCATGCAGAAAAACCTATTCTAGGTCTGTCACGCCCGTCATGCACCTGACCTGGCTCAATCCTGGCTGGTGGCGCCGATACGGTGCAGCGACAAGTCCGCGCCCTGGAACTCCTGCTCATGGCTCAAGCGCAGCCCATGCAGCGCCCGGATTGCGCCATAGACGGCAAAGCCGCCGACCAGTGCCACCACCACGCCCATCAAGCTGCCCAGCAACTGGCTGACCAGGCTGACACCACCCATGCCACCCAGTGCCGTCTGGCCAAAGACTCCGCAGGCAATGCCACCCCACACGCCGCACAGGCCGTGCAGTGGCCACACGCCCAGCACGTCGTCGATCTTCCAGCGGTTTTGCGCTGCGGTGAAGGTCCAGACGAACAATGCGCCGGCCACCAGGCCGGTGGCCAGTGCGCCAATCGGGTGCATCAGGTCGGAGCCGGCGCAGATCGCCACCAGGCCGGCCAACGGCCCGTTGTGCAGGAAGCCCGGGTCGTTACGCCCGGCCAGCAAGGCCGACAGGGTGCCGCCGACCATGGCCATGAGCGAGTTGATCGCTACCAGGCCACTGACGCCCTGCAGTGTCTGAGCACTCATCACGTTGAAGCCGAACCAGCCGATGATCAGAATCCACGAGCCCAGCGCCAGGAAGGGAATGCTCGACGGGGCAAACGCCACCAGCCGGCCATCGCGGTAGCGCCCGCGGCGCGCCCCCAGCAGCAGCACCGCCGCCAAGGCCAGCCAACCGCCCATGGCATGCACCACCACCGACCCTGCAAAATCATGGAAAGGCGCACCAAAGCGGGCCTGCAACCAGGCTTGCAGCCCCAGGTTGCCATTCCAGACCACACCCTCGAAGAACGGGTAGATAAACGCCACGATCAATGCCGTGGCACACAATTGCGGCACGAAGCGCGCGCGCTCGGCGATGCCCCCAGAGATGATCGCCGGAATCGCCGCAGCGAACGTCAGCAGAAAGAAGCATTTGACCAGCGCATAACCATGGTCGACCGCCAGCACCGCTGCCGGCTGGAAGAAATTGACCCCGTAGGCTATCCAGTAACCGATGAAGAAATACACCAGCGCCGAGATGGCGAAGTCGCTGAGGATCTTCGACAAGGCGTTGACCTGGTTCTTGTGGCGCACCGTGCCCACCTCGAGGAACGCGAAGCCGGCATGCATGGCCAGCACCAGAATGGCGCCCATGAGAATGAACAGGGTGTTGGAACCGTGGACCAGGGAGTCCATCGCGCTGTGCATGTTTTCCATGAAATAGGCAGACCTGCTGAAAAAGGCACCAGGACAGTTCAAGAACCTGCATCCCTGCACCGAATCGGTGCCAGCCCCCTGCCCTCTTTCGGTGAGCGGGTCGGAGCCTGCGTGGTTTTTTCTTGGGTTTGTCGTGGATTGGGTTAAGGTTTATCGATATTCGCTGCGCTGGCGCCCTGAATCGGCGCAATGCGCCCCAGCGACGCCCCGCAACGTGGCAAAGCCATAGCAAAGCCCATACCAGCGCCGCCACTTGAACCTTCCGCGCGTGCTATTACTCGAACTACCAACACTCATCGACAGGGAGACGCCCATGGCCAGCAAATCGGCAAAGACTGCACAAGAAATACTGATGGCTGACTTTCAGGCTTTGGTACGCGATACCGAGCGGCTGCTGGCCGACACTGCCAACCTGGCCGGCGACCAGGCCGACGAATTGCGCGAACAGATTCACGACCGCCTGACCCAGGCTCGCGAAACCCTGCAACTGACCCAGGACTCGGTACGCGAACGCGGCCAGGCCGCGCTGGGCAGCGCCGAGCAGTACGTGCAGGAAAACCCGTGGCAGGCAATCGGCATCGCGGCCGGCGTCGGCCTGTTGATCGGCCTGCTGGCCAACCGGCGCTAAGGGGTTCCCATGGAGAATGAAGCCAACGGCGCCAGCGCCTCGGGCAAGCGCCTGGGCGCGGCTGCGCTGGGGCTGCTGCACAGCCACATTGAACTGTTCGGCATCGAGTTGCAGGAGCAGAAGGGCCGCACCTTGCGCCTGCTGCTGTTCGCCGGCCTGGCCCTGGTGTTTGCCCTGCTGCTGCTGACAGCCCTTTCCGGGTTGTTGCTGGTGCTGCTGTGGGACAGTTATCGCCTGGCCGGCATCATCGGCCTGTGCGTGTTCTATGGCCTTGCCGCGCTGTACTGCGGCTTGCGCCTGAAGGCTGCGGTGTTCGACGAATCGTCGCCCTTCGGGGCCACCCTCGACGAACTCGCCAAGGACCGGGAGCGCCTGTTGCCATGAGCCTGCCACAACTGCCAAACACCCGTAACCCGCGCGAACTGCGCAAAGCACTGCTGCGCCTGCGCATGGAGATGCACCGCCAGGAAATCCGCCATGAGTCCGGCCAACTGATGGAACCGTTGCGCCGCGTGCGCGGCATGGGCAGTTCACTGCACGAAGGGCTGGGGATCAAGCATGCGCCCTTGTGGGGGATTGGCGCCGTGGTGGCGCTGGGTTTCCTCACCGGCAAAGGTGTGCGCAGCGGTAACCTGGCACGGCTGGTGCGCCTGGGCAGCAGCCTGCTGCCGCTGGTGCGCCTGTACCTGCAAGGCAACCGCCGCCCCTGAACACTGCACGTCCCTTTGTAGGAGCAGCCTTGTGCTGCGAAGAGGCCGGCCCGGCGACACACGTGTGTCGATCAACCGGGCCTCTTCGCAGCACAAGGCTGCTCCTACAGGTTATGCTGCTTCCTTCGATCCACAGGAGAATGCGCCTTGGACTGGCACACCCTGCTCACCCGCGAACGCCTGGGTAAAGCCCTCTACAGCGCCGATGAACTCGGGCGCAGCCCCTTCCACAAAGACCATGACCGCATCATCTTCTCCGGCGCCTTTCGCCGCCTCGGGCGCAAGACCCAGGTGCACCCGGTTTCCAGCAACGACCATATCCACACGCGTCTGACCCACTCGCTGGAAGTCAGCTGCGTAGGTCGCTCGCTGGGCATGCGCGTCGGTGAAACCCTGCGCGACAACCTGCCCGGCTGGTGCGCCCCCAGCGACCTGGGCATGATCGTGCAGTCAGCCTGCCTGGCCCACGACATCGGCAACCCGCCCTTCGGCCATTCCGGCGAGGATGCCATCCGCCACTGGTTCCAGCAGGCCGCAGGGCGCGGCTGGCTGGATGACATGAGCGACGACGAGCGGGCTGACTTCCTGAATTTCGAGGGCAACGCCCAGGGCTTTCGCGTACTCACCCAACTGGAGTACCACCAGTTCGACGGCGGTACCCGGCTGACCTATGCCACCCTCGGCACCTACCTCAAATACCCCTGGAGCGCGCGCCACGCTGACGCCCTGGGCTACAAGAAGCACAAGTTCGGCAGCTACCAGAGCGAACTGCCCCTGCTGGAGCAGATCGCCCGCAAGCTCGGCATGCCACAACTGGACGAGCAGCGCTGGGCGCGCCACCCGCTGGTGTACCTGATGGAGGCCGCCGATGACATCTGCTATGCGCTGATCGACCTGGAAGACGGCCTGGAAATGGAGCTGCTGGAATACACTGAAGTGGAAGCGCTGCTGCTTGACCTGGTCGGCGAAGACCTGCCAGAAACCTATCGCCAACTCGGCCCACGCGATTCCCGCCGGCGCAAGCTGGCGATTCTGCGTGGCAAGGCTATCGAGCACCTGACCAACGCCGCCGCCCAGGCGTTCGTCGAGCAGCAGCAGGCATTGCTGGCTGGGCACCTGACGGGCGACCTGGTCGAGCACATGCACGGCCCGGCCAAGCGCTGCGTGCTGCAGGCCAAGGACATGGCGCGCAACAAGATCTTCCAGGACAAGCGCAAGACCCTGCACGAAATCGGCGCCTACACCACACTGGAGATTCTGCTCAACACCTTTTGTGGCGCAGCGCTCGAACAGCACGGCGGGCGCACACCCTCGTTCAAAAGCCGCCGGGTGCTGGACCTGATCGGCAACAATGCCCCGGACCCGCATGCCTCTCTGCACAGCGCCTTCCTGCGCATGATCGACTTCATCGCCGGGATGACCGACAGCTACGCCAGCGAAATGGCCAGGGAAATGACCGGCCGCTCCAGCCCCACCTGAAGCACGCCCGTGCAGCCTCGGCCCTTGAGCCGTTGCTGCACGGGGTGTTGCAGGAAACTTCCTACATATACTGTCGGCAAGTTAAACAGCACGAATAAAAGTCCATGAAAAGTTACTAATCACGCTTTGACATTGGGTCAAAAACCTAAATTTCGTAGCCCGTTTTGTTTTATCTTGTAATCCATTTCCCATAAGAGGCGAATCGCCCTTCCTCGCATGCCCGATGACTTGCAACTGCGATAAGGTGCCGGCTGTCCCCCTCAATCGCCCGCAGGGAAGTTGAACATGCATTCCATATTTATTGTCGACGATCATCCTGTCATCCGCCTGGCCGTCCGTATGCTGCTGGAAAACCAGAACTACAAGATTGTCGGCGAGTCGGACAATGGCGTGGACGCCATGCAGATGATTCGTGAAACGGCTCCCGACCTGGTCATCCTCGACATCAGCATTCCCAAGTTAGACGGCCTGGAGGTGCTTTCCCGCTTCCAGGCCATGGCCCTGCCATTGAAGGTGCTGGTACTGACCGCACAGTCTCCCGCACTGTTTGCCGTGCGTTGCATGCACTCCGGGGCCGCAGGCTATGTGTGCAAGCAGGAAGACCTGGGTGAACTGCTTAGTGCAATCAAGGCAGTGCTGGCCGGTTACAACTATTTCCCCAGCCAGGCAATAAAGCATAACCAGACAGCCAACACCGACCTGCAACTTTTCCGCCAGGTAAATGACCGCGAACTGATGGTACTGCAACTCTTTGCCCAAGGCCGCAGCAACAAGGAAATAGCCAAGGGCATGTTCCTCAGCAGCAAGACGGTCAGCACCTACAAGAAGCGCCTCATGCACAAACTTCAGGTCAGTACGCTGGTCGACCTGATCGAAATGGCCAAACGCAACGCGCTGGTCTGAGGGTGGTCATGGCGCGCCCCGTCACTCGCCTGCTGCTCGCCCTGCTTCTCTTCAGCGGCGTAGCACAGGCTACCTACCACGAAGCCTCGTCCTATACCTTACTGGCCCGTTCATCTGCCAAGCCGACCCAACCCATGCTCACGGCCGAGCAACAACAATGGCTCGAAAGCCGTCAGGAACTGGTACTGGGCACGTCGGCTCCGGACTACCCGCCGTTCGACATCACCAGTGGCGGCCGCGACTACCAGGGGCTCACCGCCGAATACGCAAGCCTGATCGGCGCGGCGTTGCAGTTACCCGTACGGGTGCTGCGCTTCCCCAGCCGCCAGGCGGCGGTAGAGGCGCTCAGGCAGGGCGATATCGACCTGCTTGGCACCGCCAATGGCTACGAAGCTGCCAGCGACGCGCTGGCCCTGTCGCACCCGTATGCCGTTGACCAACCGGTACTGGTGACACGCGAAGACGAAAGCCGCCCGCTCGACATGGACCTGACCGGCATGCGCCTGGGCATGCTTTACCATTACTTGCCCAAGCAGGAGGTACGCAGCACCTACCCCATGGCCGAGCTGCTGGCCTTTGGCTCCTCCAGCCAAGCCTTGAACGCCGTGGCGTTCGGCCAGGCCGACGTGTACATCGGCGACACCATCTCCACCCACTACCTGCTCAACCGCGGCCACCTGCCGCGCCTGCGCATGGCAAATTTTGGCCAGCACGAGGCCATTGGTTTCGGCTTTGCCTTGCGCCAGCAGGACACGCTTTTACTGGCGCTGGTGAACGCCACTCTGGACAGCCAGACCCCGGCCCTGCGCGCCAGCATCTTCAAACGCTGGAGCGCCGGCAGCGACCTGCTGCTGACCGACCGCAAGCTGCAACTGACCGACGCCGAGGAACAATGGCTGCAAGACCACCCGGTGATGCGCGTGACGATCGATGATACGGCTGCGCCGCTATCGTATTTCAATAGCTCGGGGCATTTTCGCGGCATCACCGCCGACCTGCTGGAGCTGATCAGCCTGCGCACCGGCTTGCGCTTTGAAGTGCAGCGTGCCAGCGGCATCGCCGACATGATCACCCGCCTCAAAGATGGCCGTGCAGATGTAATTGCCGCTCTGGCCACTGGCGGGGTGACCGAAAACGACCTGCAGGTCAGCCGCCCCTACCTGGAGAGCGCTTTCGTGCTGGTCGGCCGCAAGGACGACAAGGGGCTGAGCACGCTGGAGCAGTTGCAGGAGCATCGCGTTGCCATTACCCGCCATAGCGCCATGGGCGCCATGTTGTCTCGGCATTATCCGAAAATTGGCTGGGTCGAGACCGAAAGCGCGTTCTATTCCATGGCATTGCTCAACAGCGGTGCCGTCGATGCGGTGATCACCACATTGATCGACGCCAACCATGCCTTGGCCAGCAACCCCGGGCTGGTCATCCGTACCACGGTCGGCAGCGAACCCGCCAACTTCGCCATGGCCACCAGCACCCCGTCACAGGCAATGGTGTCGATCCTCGACAAGGCGCTGCTGAGCATCTCGCCCGAAGAACTCGGGGTGATCAACAACCGCTGGCGCGGTTTCGGACAGCACGACGATGGCAACGACAAAGGCTATAGCCGGCTTGCGTTACAAGCGGTGCTGGGTACGGTCGCGCTCCTGTTGCTGGCCTTGCTCTGGAACGCCCGCCTGCGCCTGCAGATCCGCCAGCGCCAACGCGCCGAACGTGCACTGAACGACCAACTGGCGTTCATGCGTGCCCTGCTCAACGGCACACCCCACCCCATGTACGTGCGTGACCGCGAGGGCTGCCTGCAAAGCTGCAACTACAGCTATCTGGAGGCCGTGCAGGCCCGCTCCGACGAAGTCATCGGCAAACAGCTGGACGGCAGCCTGTTTGCCGACGGCGCGCAGACCCGGCAGATCCAGGCCGACTACCTGAAGGTCATGGCCGCAGGCTCGCCATTGATCATGGACCGGACGCTGCAGATCAGAGGCCGCGAAATGACCATCTATCACTGGATACTGCCGTACCGCGACTCGCTGGGAGAGGTGCAGGGCATCATCGGCGGCTGGATCAACATCAGCGAGCGTCGCCAGTTGGTAATGGAGCTGCGCCAGGCCAAGCAGCAGGCCGACGACGCCAACCGCGCCAAGAGTACCTTCCTGGCCACCATCAGCCACGAGATCCGCACCCCGATGAACGCGGTGATCGGCATGCTCGAACTGGCGGTCAAACGCGCCGACCAAGGCCGGGTGGACCGCAGTGCACTGGAGCTGGCGCACCATTCAGCCAAGGACCTGCTTGGCCTGATCGGCGATATTCTCGACATCGCGCGCATCGAGTCCGGGCACTTGTCCCTGGCCCCCGAGGCCGTCGACCTTGCAGCCCTGGTCGAATCGGTGGGGCGTATTTTCGAGGGGCAGGCGCGGCAGAAAGGCCTCGCCCTGGAGGTGATCATCACACCCGCCGCGCGCTGCCATGCCCTGCTCGACCCCTTGCGTTTCAAACAGGTGCTGTCCAACCTGGTGAGCAACGCCATCAAGTTCACCGAACATGGCCAGGTTCGCATCTGCGTCGGCCTGCTGGATAACGGCAATACCACGCCCGCAGTGCTGGAGCTGGAGGTGCGCGACAGTGGCATCGGCATACATGCCGACGATTTGCAGCGCCTGTTCAACCCGTTTATCCAGGTCAACCCGCATAGCCAGGGCGCCCGTGCGGGTACCGGGCTGGGCCTGGCCATCTGCCGCAGCCTGTGCGAAATGATGGGCGGCAGCCTGACCATCAAGAGCCTGGAAGATGTAGGCACCCAGGTACGCCTGAAGATGCCGCTGCAACGGATTGATGGCGGCGCGCTGCCAGCACCGCTTCTGGAGCACCTCGACGTGCCCGACCCGCGGCTGAACGTGCTGGTGATCGACGACCACCCGGCCAATCTGCAACTGATGGCGCAGCAACTCGGCTATCTGGGCCTGGCACACGCCAGCGCCCGCGATGGCCGCGAAGGCCTGGCCACCTGGCGGGCAGGCGACTTCGATGTGCTGGTGCTCGACTGCAACATGCCGCACATGAACGGCTACCAGCTGGCGACCGCCGTCCGTACCGAAGAACGCCATGGCAAGCGGAGGCGCTGCACCATTCTCGGCTACACCGCCAACGCACAACCAGAAGTACGCCGCCAGTGCCTGAGCGCCGGTATGGACGACTGCCTGCTCAAGCCAATCAGCCTGGGTACCCTCAGCCAGCGCCTGGCGAGCATTCGCCCGCGCGGCCAAGGAAAGCCCCGGCGCAAGCTGTACCACCTGGACGGCCTGGCTGCCGTGGTCGGGCATGACCCCGCCGACCGCCAGCGTTTCCTGCTGGCCTTGCAGCAAAGCCTGCAGGCCGACCTGGCCAGCTTGATGGCGCTGCATCCGGAGCATGACGGCGACGCCATTGCCGAGCAGGCCCACAAGGTACTGAGCGCCGCGCGCATGCTGGAAGCACCCGACCTGATGGCGGCCTGCGAAGCGCTGGAGACCTGCGGCTTGCCTACCCACCAGCTGCGGTTGCGGCGCCAGGCGCTGGCGCGGCACATGTGCCGGGTGGAACGGGCTTTGGCCAGGGAACTGGGCACCGGCGCATGCACTCAGGCAGGCAACCAGGCGTGTTAACTGGTAGACTGCGCGGCGTTATTACCTAAGAGGATTGTTTCATGGCCACAAACCGCTCCCGTCGTCTGCGCAAAAAGCTGTGTGTCGACGAGTTTCAGGAATTGGGCTTCGAGCTGAACCTGGAATTCAAGGAAGATCTGGATGACCAGGCTATCGATGCTTTCCTCGATGCGTTCCTGGAAGAAGCGATGGACGCCAACGGCCTGGACTATGTAGGCGGTGACGATTACGGCCTGGTGTGCTCGATCAAGCGCGGCTCGGCCAGCGAAGAACAGCGCGCCGCCGTTGAAGCCTGGCTCAAGGGCCGTAGCGAACTGACCAAGATCGAAGTCAGCCCGCTGCTGGACGCCTGGTACCCGGAAAAGCCGATCAACAAGGCTGAGTGATCCCTGCCTGGCTTGATTGCTGAAAAGGCTGCCCTTGCGGGTGGCCTTTTTTATTGGCGGTGCTTTTCCGTCGAACGTGGCGCATCGTCGCTACGCTTGGGGCATAATGCGTACTCTTTCGTCGTGGGGCCACCATCTCTTACAGCCCCAATGCCCTTTTCCCTCGCCGCAGGGTATTTATCCATTATGATCAAAACGCTTCGTCCCTTCGTTCTTGCAAGCCTGCTGTTGCCACTCGCACTGCCCAGCCAGGCCGCCGCTGTCAATACCACCCTGCCCGCCAAAGTGCAGCAGGCGCTCAAGGCCAACAAGCTGCAGGACACTGCCCTGTCGCTGGTGATGCTGCCGCTGGACGGCCCCGGCACGCCGACCGTGTTCAACGCCGATGTTTCGGTCAACCCGGCCTCGACCATGAAACTGGTCACGACCTACGCGGCCCTCGAACTGCTCGGCCCGACCTTCCAGTGGAAAACCGAGTTCTATACCGACGGCACCCTGAGCAACGGCGTGCTCAATGGCAACCTGTACCTCAAAGGTGGCGGCGACCCGAAACTGAACATGGAAAAGCTGTGGCTGCTGATGCGTGACCTGCGCGCCAATGGCGTGCGCACCATCACCGGTGACCTGGTGCTGGACCGTAGCCACTTCGTGCAGCCCAACCTGCCGCAGTTCAACGATGACGGCGGTGATGAGAACAAGCCGTTCCTGGTCAAGCCCGACTCGCTGCTGGTCAACCTCAAGGCCCTGCGCTTCGTGGCCCGTAACGATGGTGGCAAGGTCACCATCGCGGTCGAGCCACCGATTGCCAGCATCCGCATCGACAACCAGGTCAAGGCGGTGGCATCAAAGCAGTGCACAGGCGATGTGCGCTACAACCCGGTGCCCCAGGCCGATGGCATCAGCGTGACCGTCAGCGGCCAGCTGGGTGACGGCTGCAACTCGCAGACCTACCTGTCGCTGCTGGACCACGCCACCTACGCCGCCGGTGCCGTGCGCGCGATCTGGAACGAGCTGGGTGGCAGCATCCAGGGTGGCGACCGCATCGAGAACGTGCCCAAGAGTGCTCGCCTGCTGGCCCGCGCCTTCTCGCCAGACCTGGTGGAAGTGATCCGCGACATCAACAAGTACAGCAACAACACCATGGCCCAGCAGCTGTTCCTGAGCCTGGGTGCGCAGTTCCGCACCGATGCCGATGGCGACGATGCCCGCGCCGCCCAGCGCGTGGTACGCCAATGGCTGGCGAAAAAGGGCATTACCGCGCCGCACCTGGTCATGGAGAACGGCTCTGGCCTGTCGCGTGCCGAGCGGGTCAGCACCCGGGAAATGGCCGAGATGCTGCAGGCCGCCTGGAAGAGCCCCTACGCTGCCGAGTTCATGAGCTCGATGCCGCTGGTAGGCATGGACGGCACCATGCGCAAGCGCCTGAAGCGCACCGCCATGACCGGCGAAGGGCACATCAAGACCGGCACGCTGAACACCGTGCGGGCGATTGCCGGCTTCAGCCGCGACAGCAACGGCCATACCTGGGCGGTGGCGGCGATCCTCAACGACCCGAAACCGTGGGGTGCTTCGCAGGTGCTCGACCAGGTGCTGCTCGACCTGTATCGCCAGCCGAAGCTGGCCGGTAGCACAGCGGCCAACTGATTGGTCAGCCAGTGCCGGCCCTTTCGCGGCTAAAGCCGCTCCCACAGGTACAGCGCAGGCTTCGGGCCCACGCAATACCTGTGGGAGCGGCTTTAGCCGCGAAAGGGCCAGTACCGACAACTGGCAGCTATCAGGCGGACTCCCCTTCCACCCGGTCCCGCCCGGCCTGCTTGGCTGCATAGACACCCGCATCAGCCCGTAGCAGCAAGGCATCAGCGCCCTCCCCTGGCCGCCAGCCCGCCACACCAAAACTCGCGGTCACCTGGCCCACGCCTTCCACCGGCACCGTGCGCACCCCTTGCCATAACTCAAGCGCCAGCAGCCGCGCCTGCTCGGCATCACTGCCCGGGCACAACACCATGAATTCTTCCCCACCCAGCCGGCAGAACACATCAGTACGCCGCAAGCGCTGGCCAATACGCTGACACAGGCTGCGCAGCACGCGGTCGCCCATGGCATGGCCGAAGCGGTCGTTGATGCATTTGAAGTGATCGATGTCGAGCATGATCACGGCCAACGCCAGGCCGTCGCGCTGGGCGCGTTCCAGTTCGACCTTGAGCCGGTCCTGGAAGTAGCGGCGGTTATGGATGCCGGTCAGCGAGTCGGTCACCGACAACGCCCGCAGTTCCTCCTCCACGCCTTTGAGGTCGGAGATATCCGTCAGGTAGCCATGCCACAGGGTACAGCCTTGCTCTCCCACCTCCGGCGTCGCTTCGCCACGCACCCAGCGCAGGCCGGCACGCGGCAGGCACACCCGGTATTCCTCGCGCCAGGGCGCCAGGTGCTCGGCCGAGTACCGCACCGAGCGGCGCACGCGGTCCAGGTCATCGGGGTGGATGCGCTCGAACACCAGCGTGGCATCCTCGCGCAACTGCTGCAGGTCCACTTCGTAGATGTCGTACAGGCCCTGGCTGGCATAGGGAAAGCACGAATGGCCGTCGGCATCCAGGCGGTACTGGTAGATACCGCCCGGCACCTCGGCACTGAGCTTTTCCAGCAGCCGGTCGCGCGCGGCCAGCGCCTCGTGCACCCGCCGCCGCTCGGTGACATCAATGCAGATGGCCAGGTAGCCAACCCACAAGCCCTGTTCATCCAGCATGGCGGTAACCAGCATGTTGGCCACCAGCTGGCTGCCATCGGCGCGCACCAAGGTCCATTCCCCAGGCTCTGCGCCATGCTCTTGGACTGTTTCGGCGAACATCGCCTGGCCACCGGCAATCGGGCGACCATAGCGCAGGCTCAGGGCATGGCCGCGCAGGCTCAGCTCCTCGGGCAGCACCAGGTGCTCAAGGCGCAACTGGCCGATCGCCTCGCTGGCCGGGTAACCGAACATCCGCTCTGCACCGGCATTGAAGGTACTGACCACACCCTTGAGGTTGGTGGCAATGATTGCCACCTGGGTCGCCGCATCCAGCACGCTGCGTAGCTGGTTGTGGGTACCGCGCAGCGACTGCTCGCTGACCCGCAGTTCGGCGGTGCGCTGCTCGACCAGGGCCAAGGCGCGCTGACGCTGGCTGAACAGGCTGTAGAGCAAGGCGCTGAGCAGCAGGCTCAACAACCCACCCAGCAGGACGACTGCCAGCACTGCCGACGAACGATTGGCCTGCACGAACGCCAGGCTCGGCAGGATGCTCAACTGGAAGTGGTGGTCGGCGAGGTGCAACAGCTGGTTGCTGGCCAGCGACAAGGGGGCGACCTGGTTCAGCGAGTCGAACAACACTTGCGGCCCCTGCATCCCGGACGGATCAACGATACGCACCACCAGGTTGTCATCCGCCGGTACTGGCCGCCCATCGCTGACCAGCTCGCGCATGCTCAGCAAGGCCGTCACATAGCCTACGGCTGCGCCATGCGGGTTGGCGTCGGAAAACACCGGTGCCACCAGCAGCAAGCCACGCGCGTACGAAGGGATCTCGTACATGACCAAGGGTTCGGACACCGCCATGCTGCCAGGCCCGAGTGCCCGTGCCAGGGCAGCTTGGGATGCAGCCTGGCCGGCAAGGTCCAGCCCATAGGGCAGCCCTGGCATTTCACCGGATTGGGTATACAACACAGGGAAGTAATGATCGCGCAGCGGCGCGGGGCGCCATTGGCCTTGTGCGTCCTGGTCACGAATCACATAGCCCGGGCCTGAATGCTCACTGGCATGGCGTTCGAACTCGACGCGTTGTGCGGCTTCGACACGCGGCGCCCAAGCGTAGGCCAGGGTGCGTTGCAGCAACGGCTGGGCATAACCGTCAAATTCGAGCGGGGTGACTTCGTTGGAAAAGCTGAAGAACCGCCGCAGGCCGTCCAGGCGCTGCTGCTGTTCGTCAAAGCGCTCGGCAATGCGGCTAAAGCGCTCGCTGGCCAGCAACTCGAAACGCTGGCGCAGCTGCTGCTTGTAAAACGTATGCGCGGCAAGCGCCAAGGCGGCCGTCAACAGGCCGCCCGCCACCAAAGCCACCAGCGCCACCGCCCAGGCGGACACCGCTTCTGTGCACAGGCCAAATAACCGCGCACGCACGCCACACTTTGACATACACCCATCTCGTCACGTCAGCGTCCTGCGGATTATCTCGCCCTCCTCTCATTTATAGCTATTGGCCATTATCCGCGCAATGTACCTCGTCGGCTCAACGCAATTGCAGGCGCCAGGCGCGGTGGATCCGGTTGTTGCGGGCAAAGTCCGGGTCCAGTGTCTGGGCGGTGATTTCCTCTACCGCGTAGCGCGTCATCAGGTGCTCGTCGAGCTGGAACTTGCGGAAGTTGTTGGAGAAATACAACACGCCATCCGGCGCCAGGCGAGCCATGGCCAGGTCCAGCAGCTGCACGTGGTCACGCTGCACGTCGAACACGCCTTCCATGCGCTTGGAGTTGGAGAAGGTTGGCGGGTCGATGAAGATCAGGTCGTAGCTGTCGCGGTTAGCTTCCAGCCACGCCATCACATCGCCCTGCTCCAGGCGGTTGCGCTCGGAGAAGCCATTGAGCGCCAGGTTGCGCCGCGCCCAGTCGAGGTAGGTTTTCGACAGGTCGACGCTGGTGGTGCTGCGTGCGCCGCCCTTGGCCGCATGCACCGAAGCCGTGGCGGTGTAGCAGAACAGGTTGAGGAAACGCTTGCCGGCAGCCTCGCGCTGAATACGCATGCGCATCGGGCGGTGGTCAAGGAACAGCCCGGTGTCGAGGTAGTCGGTGAGGTTGACCAGCAGCTTGACGCCACCTTCGTTCACTTCCTGGAAGCGGCCCTCGGTGGCCTGGCGCTCGTACTGGCGGGTACCACTCTGCCGCTCGCGGCGCTTGAGCACCACACGTTGCGGTGAAATACCCAGTGCCTGGGGGATAGCGGCCAGCGCATCGAGCAGGCGCGACTGGGCCTTTTCCGGGTCGATCGAACGTGGCGCGGCGTACTCCTGCACGTGCACCCAGTCGTGGTACAGGTCGACCGCCAGGGCGTACTCGGGCATGTCGGCATCGTACAGGCGGTAGCAGTCAACCTGCTCGCGGCGGGCCCACTTGCCCAGTTGCTTGAGGTTCTTCTGCAGGCGGTTGGCAAACATCTGCGCCCCTTCCGACAGGCGCGCCGGCTCACTGGCTACCGGCGCTTGCTCACGGACTTCAGTGTTGTCAGCCTGCGCTTCGCGGCGCTCGCCGGTCACGAACTGGTCGGGCTGCACCTTGAACAGCAGCAGCTTGCACGGCAAGGCGCCGTTCCAGAACGCGTACTGCTTGTGGCTGCGAATACCCATGCGCTTGCCCAGCTGAGGCGCGCCGGTGAACACCGCCGCCTCCCAGCCCATGCAGGCCTGGCGCAGGCGCTCACCCAGGTTCTGGTAGAGGTACAGCAGGCTGGCTTCGTCACCCAGGCGCTCGCCATAGGGCGGGTTGCTGATGACGAGGCCTTTCTGGTTCTGGTCCGGGCGTGGCTCGAAGGTACTGACCTCGCCCTGATAGATTTTCACCCAGTCGCCCAGGCCAGCGCGCTCGACGTTGTTGCGACCCGGCTGGATCAGCCGCGGGTCGGCTTCGTAGCCGCGGATCCACAGCGGTGGCTTGGCCAGGCCGGCCTGCGCCCGCGCCTGCGCCTCGTCGTGCACCTTGCGCCACAGCGCCGGCACGTGGCCGAGCCAGGCACTGAAACCCCAGCGCTCACGCTTGAGGTTGGGCGCGATATCGGCAGCGATCATCGCGGCTTCGACCAGGAAGGTACCCACACCGCACATCGGGTCGGCCAGGGCGCCACCTTCGGCGGCAATGCGCGGCCAGCCCGAGCGGATCAGCACGGCTGCCGCCAGGTTTTCCTTCAGCGGCGCAGCACCTTGCTGCAGGCGGTAGCCGCGCTGGTGCAGGCTGTGGCCGGACAGGTCGAGGGAAAGAATGGCCTCGCCACGGTCCAGGCGCAGGTGCACACGCACGTCAGGGTCGATCTTTTCCACCGACGGGCGCAGGCCTTCGCGGTTGCGCAGCTTGTCGACGATTGCATCCTTGACCTTCAGCGCACCGAAGTGGGTGTTGTCGATGCCCGAGCCATGGCCACTGAACTCCACCGCCAGGGTGCCGTCGGCTGCCAGGTGGTCGGCCCAGTCAACCGCGTTGACGCCATCGTAAAGATCGTCGGCGTTCTTCATGGAGAAGCGCTTGAGCACCAGCAGCACCCGGTTGGCCAGGCGCGACCAGACGCAAAGGCGGTAGGCGGTTTCCATGTCGGCCTCGCCGCGAATGGCCGAGGTGTGCTCACGCACCTCGTCAAGGCCAAGGCCCTTGGCCTCTTCGGCAAGCAGGCTTTCGAGGCCTTTGGGGCAGGTGAGGTAGAGTTCGAAACGGTCCGACATGAGTATTCCAGAGCCTTGGGCTATTTGACTGACGAGGCGACGCATCGCCCCGCGATGTTTGCCCGCATGCCTTTCCAGCAGGCGTGCGGGTGGCCTTTTCTGGCACATAAGCGTGCCGCGAAGGGCCGGGCCGCCTGACCGATCTGCGCTCGGCCACAGTGGCAAAGACAGCTTAGATCATCAGGCAGTACAAAAAATTCTGGCGATGGCGGGGCCCGTGTGACCCTTCGTCGCATTTAAAATTATTTCTGTCACCCACGAGCAACGCTGGCGAAATGACGTCAATGATCAGCAAACCCCGATCATAGCGGGCTCAACCTCAAATAAGGTTAAGTCGCATTTATTTACTTATCCCCTGACCCTATGAAAGGTTACGTGCTTATGACAAATCGATCATTCACACCGTGACTCGCATTCGTTAGAACTGGTCTCAGGCCGCTTCGCAACGAGGCGGCACCTTCAGCTCGCCACGCCGGCAGCGAGCGCAAACCGGCAGAAAGACTCTGCCCGGCCTCAGAGAGGCCGACGGGACATTACAGTCAACAAGTGAGGGCAACACCCTATGAGAAGACTTAAGCGTGATCCGTTGGAAAGAGCATATTCACGTGGCTACCAATACGGGGTCACCGGCAAATCCCGCGAACTTTGCCCTTTCAATCTTCCTTCTGTTCGCCAAGCCTGGATCAACGGCTGGCGCGAAGGTCGCGGTGATAACTGGGACGGAATGACTGGCACCGCTGGCATCCATAGACTCAACGAAAATCACGCCGTTGGCTGATCGAGGACACTGAATTCGATTTACCATGCACGCCCCATCCGGGCGGCGGGCGAAGGCCCAAGGGCCCCTTGAAGGGGCCCTTTTTTTGCCTGTCGATCAACCCCGTGGCATTGCCGCGATAGCGTCCACCGCCTCGCGGATCAGCGCCGGGCCTTTATAAATGAAGCCCGAGTAGATCTGCACCAGGCTCGCCCCGGCGGCGATTTTCTCGGCAGCGTGGCGGCCTTCGGTAATGCCACCGGCAGCAATGATCGGCAGCTTGCCGCCCAACTCGCCTGCCAGCACCTTGACGATGTGGGTGCTCTTTTCCAGCACCGGCGCGCCCGACAGGCCGCCCGCCTCGCCACCGTACGGCAGCCCCTCGACACCTTCACGGCCCAGCGTGGTGTTGGTGGCGATCACCGCATCCATACCCGATTCCATCAATGCGGCTGCCACCAACGCGGTTTCTTCGTCGCTCATGTCCGGGGCAATCTTGATGGCCAGCGGCACGCGCTTGCCATGGGTGGCGGCCAGCTGCTCACGGCGCACGGCCAGGGCATCGAGCAACTGCTTGAGCGAATCGCCAAACTGCAGGCTGCGCAGGCCCGGGGTGTTCGGCGAACTGACGTTGACAGTGATGTAGCTGGCGGCGGTGTACACCTTATCCAGGCAGATCAGGTAGTCATCGACGGCACGCTCGACCGGGGTGTCGAAGTTCTTGCCGATGTTGATGCCCAGCACGCCGCTGTAACGCGAAGCACGTACACGGTCGAGCAGGTTATCGACCCCCAGGTTGTTGAAGCCCATGCGGTTGATGATGGCCGAGGCTTCCGGCAGGCGGAACAGCCGTGGCTTGGGGTTGCCCGGCTGCGGGCGCGGGGTGACGGTGCCGATCTCGACAAAGCCGAAGCCCAGCTGGGCAAAACCGTCGATGGCCGCGCCGTTCTTGTCCAGGCCGGCAGCCAGGCCCACCGGGTTGGCGAAGTTCAAGCCCATGACCGTGACCGGCAATGCCGCCGGCTGCTTGCACAGCATGCCATTGAGGCCAAGGCGGCCACCGGCACCGATCAGGTCCAGGGACAGGTCGTGGGAAGTTTCCGGAGAAAGCTTGAACAGCAGCTGGCGGGCCAGGGTATACATGGGCGGGCAAGACTCGGGGTGAGTGAGGGGGCGATTATAGCCACCGTGGCGCCGGCAGGACAGTAAATCATGGGGCCACTGCAGCCCTGGCACATCGGTTGCACCGGTTTGGCCCACAGCCTAATCAGTACAGGCGAGGAACCTTGTGAACACTGCACCCCGAGCAACGCCCCTGGCCTGGGTCAACGGCAGCGATGCGCCCGAGAAGCCCAGCCTGAACATCGGCTACATGGCCCTGACCGACTGCGCCTCGGTGGTGGTCGCGGCCACCCAGGGCTTCGCCCAGCAACATGGCCTTACCCTCAACCTCAAGCGCCAGGGCTCCTGGGCGGGGCTGCGCGACAAGCTGGTCAGTGGTGAGCTGGACGCCGCACATTGCCTGTATGGCCTGGTCTACGCCGTGCATCTGGGCATTGGGGGCGTAGCGGCCAGTGACATGGCGGTGCTCATGGGCCTGAACCAGAACGCCCAGGCCATCAACCTGTCCCCGGCCCTGCAGCGCAAAGGCGTGATCAACCCTGAAGCACTGGCGCGATGGGTGCACCAGCATGGCGCGCGCCTGACCTTCGCCCAGACCTTCCCCACCGGCACCCACGCCATGTGGCTGTATTACTGGTTGGCCAGCCAGGGCATCCACCCGCTGCGCGACGTCGACAGCGTGGTGGTGCCGCCGGCACAGATGGCCGCACATATCCAGGCCGGGCGCATCGACGGCTTTTGCGTAGGGGAGCCCTGGGCCGCCGATGCGGTGGCCAAGGGCCAGGGCTTCACCCTGGCAACCAGCCAGTCGATCTGGCCGGACCACCCGGAAAAAGTCCTGGCTTGCGCCCGCGCCTTCGCCGAACAGTACCCCAACAGCGCCCGCGCCTTGATCAAGGCAATCCTCGCCGCCAGCCGGTTCATCGAGCAAAGCCCGGAAAACCGCCGCAGCACCGCGCAACTGCTCAGCGGCAGCGCCTACCTGGACACACCGCTGGAGAGCATCGAGCCACGCTTGCTTGGCAACTATCAGGATGGACTGGGCAACCACTGGCAAGACCGGCATGCCCTGCGCCTGTTCGACCATGGCCGGGCCAACCTGCCGTATCTGTCCGACGGCATGTGGTTCATGACCCAGTTCCGCCGCTGGGGCCTGCTGCGCGAAGACCCCGACTACCTCGGCGTAGCCCGCCAGGTACAGCAACTGGCACTGTACAGCGAGGCAGCGCAGAGCATGGGCGTAGCGTGCCCCGAGCAGCCGATGCGCAGCAGCCTGCTGATCGACGGCACCCGCTGGGACGGCAGCGACCCCTCCGGCTATGCCCGCAGTTTCAGCCTGCATGCACTGGGCGACTGGCCCGATGCCCGTGTCGGCGCGTGAGGGGGCCACCATGTTGCGCATCCTGCTGATCGACGACACCCAGCACAAACTCGGCCGCCTCAAGGCGGCATTGATCGAGGCCGGCTTCGAGGTCACCGAAGCCCCAGGCCTGACCATCGACCTGCCCGCCTGCGTCGAAACGGTGCGCCCGGATGTGGTGCTGATCGACACCGACTCACCTGACCGCGATGTGATGGAACAGGTGGTACTGGTCAGCCGTGACCAGCCGCGCCCCATCGTGCTGTTTACCGACGAGCACGACCCCGGGGTGATGCGCCAGGCGATCCAGGCGGGCGTCAGTGCCTATATCGTCGAAGGCATTCATGCCGCCCGTTTGCAGCCGATTCTGGACGTGGCCATGGCCCGCTTCGAAAGCGACCAGGCACTGAAGGCGCAGTTGGTAGCCCGCGACCAGCAACTGGCCGAACGCAAACGCATCGAGCAGGCCAAGGGTTTGCTGATGAAAATGAAAGACTGCAACGAAGAACAGGCCTACACCCTGATGCGCCGCCAGGCCATGAGCCGGCAGCAGAAGCTGATTCAGGTGGCAGAACAGATCATTGCCATGCACGAGATGCTCGGCTGATGTGCTCGCCATGAGATTGTTGGCGCCTGTGAGATCGAGCGCCGCCCGCGCGGCGCATCGCGAGCTGCGCTCGCTCCTACGTTTGTTTCGGGCCAATTATTCCTGCGCCATTTGCGCGCGAATGCCTTGTCGCATGGCTTGATAACGCGCCGTACAAACAAGGCGGTCGCGCGTGCCTGCCGCAGGCGTTACTGGCCGAAAACAAACGTAGGAGCGAGCGCAGCTCGCGATGCGCCGCGCGGGCGGCGCTCGATCTCACAGGCGCAGAAAATGTCATGCCGGCCGCTCCCAGAAGTTGGCCCATCTCTTGCTGAACAAACATCACCGGTAGCCAACGGCGGTTGCCCCACTTAAATCCCGACAAAGACGTCGCTCTCCCCTCCACCTGCGTGGAGCGGGTAGCGGCGTCTTTTTCGTTCCGTTGCTATGCCGAGTGAGGTGTTCGATGAGTACCAGCTTCTGGAAATCCGGGCATGTGCCCACGCTGTTCGCTGCGTTCCTGTACTTCGACCTGAGCTTCATGGTCTGGTACCTGCTGGGCCCGATGGCGGTGCAGATTGCCGGTGACCTGCAACTGAGTGCACAACAACGGGGCCTGATGGTGGCCATGCCGATCCTGTCCGGGGCAATCCTGCGCTTTGCCATGGGCATGCTGGTCGACCGCCTGTCGCCCAAGACCGCTGGCCTGATAGGCCAGGTGGTGGTCATCGTCGCATTGGCGGCGGCCTGGCACTTCGGCGTACACAGCTATGAACAGGTGCTGCTGCTGGGCTTGTTCCTCGGCTTTGCCGGCGCTTCGTTCGCCGTTTCGCTGCCGCTGGCGTCGCAGTGGTACCCGCCGCAACACCAGGGCAAAGCCATGGGCATTGCTGGCGCCGGCAACTCCGGCACGGTGTTCGCCGCCCTGCTGGCCCCGGTGCTGGCCGTCGGCTTTGGCTGGAACAATGTGTTCGGCTTCGCGCTGATTCCGTTGACGCTGACGCTGGTGGTGTTCGCCCTCCTGGCACGCAACGCCCCAGAGCGCCCCAAGCCAAAAGCCATGGCGGACTACCTCAAGGCCCTCGGCGACCGTGACAGCTGGTGGTTCATGTTCTTCTACAGCGTCACCTTCGGCGGTTTCATCGGCCTGGCCAGCGCCCTGCCCGGCTACTTCAGCGACCAGTACGGCCTGAGCCCGGTCACCGCCGGCTACTACACCGCTGCCTGCGTGTTCGCCGGCAGCCTGATGCGCCCGCTCGGCGGCGCCCTGGCCGACCGCTTCGGCGGCATCCGCACCCTGCTGGGCATGTACAGCGTGGCCGCCATCTGCATTGCCGCAGTCGGTTTCAACCTGCCATCTGCGGCCGCCGCACTGGCGCTGTTCATCAGTGCCATGCTTGGCCTGGGCGCTGGCAATGGCGCGGTATTCCAGCTGGTGCCACAACGCTTCCGCCAGGAAATCGGCGTAATGACCGGGCTGATCGGCATGGCCGGCGGCATCGGCGGCTTCCTGCTGGCGGCCGGGCTTGGCACCATCAAGCAGCACACCGGCGACTACCAGTTGGGGCTGTGGCTGTTCGCCAGCCTGGGCCTGCTGGCGTGGTTCGGCCTGCACGGCGTGAAACAACGCTGGCGCACTACCTGGGGCTCGGCTGCAGTCACTGCAGCGCGGGTCTGAGGCACGCCAGTGAGCCTGCAACTGAGTTTTGCCCAGGCCAGCGCCACCGGGCCGCGTGCGGAGAACCAGGACGCCCTGCGCCTGGTGACCCCGGCGCCAGAGCTGGCCGCCAGCAAGGGCTACCTGTTCGCCCTTGCCGACGGCGTCAGCCAATGCGCCGATGGCGGCCTGGCAGCCCGCGCCAGCTTGCAGGCCCTGGCCCTGGACTACTACGCCACCCCCGCCACCTGGAGCGTGGCCCAGGCACTCGATCGCCTACTGCTGGCGCAGAACCGCTGGCTGCGCGCCCAGGGTAGCGGCCAGCCATTGTTGACCACCCTCAGCGCACTGGTGCTGCGGGGCCGGCGCTTCACCCTGGCCCATGTCGGCGACTGCCGCGTGTACCGCTGGTGCGCTGGGCACCTGCAGTGCCTGAGCGAAGACCATGTGTGGGACCAGCCGGGCATGCAGCATGTGCTGAAACGCGCACTGGGCCTGGACCAACACCTGCTGGTGGATTACCTGGAGGGCGAGCTGCAGGCGGGTGAGTGCTTCCTGCTGCTTAGCGACGGGGTCTGGGCCAGCCTGGGTGACCAGCACATCCAGGCGGTGCTGCGTGAGCAGCCCGACCTGCAACTGGCAGCCGACACGCTGGTAGCCAGCGCGCACCTCAATGGTAGCCAGGACAACGCCAGTGCCTTGCTGGTGCAGGTCGAGCAACTGGGCACGAGCAACCTCGGCGACACCCTGGCACAGCTACAGCAATGGCCGTTACCCGGCCCGCTGCGCGAAGGCCAGGTGATCGATGGCTGGCACACCGAACAGCTGCTGTCGCACAGCCGCCAGTCGCTGCTGTACCGGGTGCGCGACGGCCAAGGTCAGCCCTGGCTGCTCAAGACCTTGCCTGGCGCACGCGAGCAGGAGCCTAAGGCAGCGCAAGGGCTGTTGCTGGAAGAATGGTTCCTGCGCCGGGTCGCTGGCCGCCATTTCCCCGAGCTGCATGCTGCCAGCCAGCGGCAACACCTGTACTACGTGATGCGCGAATACCCCGGCCAGACCCTTGCGGCGCTGCTGGCCGAACGCGGCCCGCTGCCCCTGCCGCAATGGCTGGAAATGGCCCGGCAACTGCTGCAGGCGGTCGGTGTATTGCACCGGCGCAACCTGCTGCACCGCGATATCAAGCCAGACAACCTTCACCTGGGCAGCGATGGCCAGCTGCGCCTGCTGGATTTCGGCCTGGCCTACTGCCCGGGCCTGTCCGAAGACCCGCTGCACGACGTGCCCGGCACACCCTCGTACATCGCCCCGGAAGCCTTCGATGGCCAACCGCCCAGCCCGCGCCAAGACCTGTATGCCGTGGGCGTGACGCTGTACCACCTGCTGACCGGGCACTACCCCTATGGCGAGCTGGAAGCCTTCCAGCGCCCGCGTTTCGGCCAGCCAATCAACGCCGCACGCTACCGCCCCGACCTGCCGGAATGGCTGCAACACAACCTGCAACAGGCGGTGGCCGCCGACCCGGCGCAACGCTTCGAAACGGCCGAACACTGGTTGCTGCTGCTTGAACGCGGCGACCGCCAGGAACTGCCCAGCCGCCCACGGCCATTGCTGGAGCGCGAGCCGCTGAAGGTGTGGCGCACCCTGGCCCTGCTGTCTTTGCTGTTCAACCTGATTTTGCTGCTCAGCCTGCTAAAAGGCTGAACGCACCCTGCCGATGAGGAATACCCCGATATTTCGCTGACTTCACGCGGTGTCAGCCGCGGGGTGACGCTGGTGACGGCGCACACCCAGGACGACAGCGAGCTGAACTGGGCGGCCCTGGCACAGGTACGCCAAGGGTTGCTGGATGGCGGCATGGCCGCGGGCATGCCGGTGGCGATGATCGAGAATGCCTCGTTGCCGCAGCAGCGGGAGTGCAGGAGCGATGTGCGGGGGATGGTGGTCGATCCGCGAGGGTTTGGCTTGCGTAGCCCGGCGATTCTGGTGATTGGGGAAGTGGTTGGGGAACAGCAGGCTTTGGATCTGGTTTCAATCGCGGGCTGATTACCCGTCACTGCAGGAGCAGCCTTGTGCTGCGAAGAGGCCGGTAAGGGCAAAGGTATTCTGTTGCTGTAATGGCCTCTTCGCAGCACAAGGCTGCTCCTACAGGTGCTGTGCAGGCTTTGAGGCCGGTTAAAACCCAGGCAAAGAAAAACCCGGCCGAGGCCGGGTTTTTCATGAAACATCAGGCCAATTACTTGGACTGAGCTTCTACCTGAGCTTCAACGCGACGGTTGACAGCACGGCCTTCTTCGGTGGCGTTGTCAGCAACCGGACGGGTTTCGCCGTAGCCTACCGAGTCAACACGGGTAGATTCTACGCCGTACTGCTGGGTCAGGACTTGCTTGACAGCGTTGGCACGACGCTCGGACAGCTTCTGGTTGTAAGCGTCTGGACCCACGGAGTCAGTGTGACCTTCAACCACGGTGGTGGTTTGTGGGTACTGCTTCATGAAGTCAGCCAGGTTCTTGATGTCGCCGTAGCTGTTAGGCTTGACGACCGACTTGTCGAAGTCGAACTTGACGTCCAGCTCAACACGAACGACTTCGGCAACAGCCGGGCAGCCGTCGGCGTCAACGGTAACGTTGGCCGGGGTGTCTGGGCACTTGTCGACGTTGTCGCAAACGCCGTCGTTGTCGGAGTCGGAGCAGACTTCAGCAACTGGAGCTGGAGCGGCTTCGGCTTGCTTCGGGCTACCGCCGAAGTTCAGGCCAACACCAACGCTTGGGGCCCACTCGGTGTCGCCCTGGTCGATGTTGTACTGAGCTTCTACGCCGGCACGGGCGTAGAACATGTCGGTGATGTACCACTTGGCGCCAGCGCCAACGTTGGCGAAGGTGGAGTGGTCACGACCGCCACGGCCGGTCTGGCCCAGCGACTGGTGCGAGAAACCAGCGGAAACGTACGGACGGATGGCGTCATACGGGTTGTTGAAGTGGTAAACGGCGTCCAGGGCGGTGTTCGAGCCCTTGATGTTCTTGCCGTCTTCGCCACGAGCGTTGTGGACTTCGTCATAACCCAGACGCAGTTCAACGTCGTCGGTCAGGAAGTAACCGATCGAGCCGCCGAACAGGTTGCCGTCGTTCTTGAAGTCACGCTGGCTGTCGAAGAATTCTTTCTTGTAGAAGCCTTCGACTTCCACAGCGCCTGTGCCTTGTGCCATAGCGCCAATCGAGGTAGCGGCTACGAGCGAACCAATGGCCAAGCCCAAGGTGTTTTTCAATTTCATCCGTTAAATCCCCATCTGGTGATAGTTAAGCAGTCCCACCACAAACAAGGGGGACAACTCGACGGCAAGTCTAGCAGAACTCGCCGATTCGTTAGAGATATTTGCACGCCACTAAGTTTCATCAAGGCCGGCAAATTTCTCACGAAGCTTGTCTAGCGCACGCTTGTAGCGCATTTTCGTTGCGCTCAGGCCCATGTGCATGATGTCTGCAATTTCCTGAAATTCCAGCTCTGCGACAAAACGCAGCACCAGAATTTCCCGGTCAATCGGGTTCACGTGCACCAGCCATTTGTCCAGCCCACCTTTTTCTTCCGGCTTCGGGGCCTTGTCTTCGGACGCCTCTTCAATAGGGTCCAGACTCAAGGCATCCATCAACCGGCGTTTACGGCGCTCCTTGCGGTACTGGGTGATGCACTCGTTGTAGGTGATGCTGTAGAGCCAGGTCTTGAACTTGGATTTACCCTCGAAGTTCTTCAGCCCGTACAGCACCTTGAGCATCACTTCCTGACAGACATCGTCCGCGTCACGGTCGTTCCCCAAATAACGCGCACAGACGTTGAACAGGGTCCGCTGGTAGCGCCGCATGAGCTCCTCATAGGCGCGGGTAACGTGGTACAGCTCCTCATGCGAACGCGCCACCAACTCTTCATCGGTGAGCTCGCGGGGGTCATAACGCATGGGCGGCGAATGAACTTTATTCAAAACGGATCTGGCCGACAGTCAGGTCAATGTCGCCGCGCGACCCCGTGGGTCGAATTTCGCGGCGGCATACATTAACAGCTTTTGTGCGGTTAGCGGCTATTGACGCGCTGCTCAAGCAGCTCGCGATTGGCCAGCGACACCAGTTCGCCATCATCGGTCAGCAGCGTTGTCTTGACCGTGCCGATTTCCTCGATATGCCCTTCGACCTCTCCAATTCGCACCTGCTGGCCGACCTGGTAGAGCTCGCGCACGTAAATGCCGGCCAGAATCTGCCCGGCAATTTCGCGGCTACCAAGGCCCATGGCCAAGGCTACGGCCAGACCAACGGTAATCAGCCCGATGACGATCACGTGGTTCAGCAGGTCGGTTTTCACCTCCAGCTGGCTGATGGCGACCGAGATGCTGATGATGATCACCAGGCCCTGGGTGATACGCCCAAGGCCTGCCGAATATTCCAGGCCGATGCCTTCGGCGGCGCCGCGCACCAGGCCGTTGGCCACCTGAGCAAGCAGCACGCCGGCCAGCAACACCAAGGCGGCGCCGAACACTTTTGGCAGGTACAGGGCGAGCATGTCGAGGGTGGCCGAAACCCGCTCCAGGCCTAGCGACTCAGCGGCCGAGACGAGGAAGATGAGCAGCACGAACCAGTAGACAATCTTGCCGATCAGGGTCGAGATCGGCACCTGGATGCCGACCCGGCCAAGCATCTTGGTAAGGCCGGTGCCGCCCATCAGGCGGTCCAGGCCAAGCTTGGCCAGCAGTTTGGACAACAGCGTGTCGAGGAGCTTGGCCACCACGAAACCGAGCAGCACCACGACCAGCGCGCCGAACAGGTTGGGGATGAAGTTCGCTACCTTGGTCCAAAGGGCGGTCATCGCGGCGACCAGGCTCTGGGTCCAGAGATCGAGTTCCATATTCAATCGGCCTTATCTGCTTTGCCGCCGGTGGCAGCGTTGCGGGAAGAGTGTCGACGCACCGGCGCGACATGCGCCGAGCCATTATTGACGGCAATCAGCAGCGCCTGGCTCCAGCGGCCAAGCAGGCTGAACAGATCACCCGCGCCAACCTGGCGGTTGGCGGTTTTCAGCACGCGACCCAGGCAGGCAGCGTCATCCCGGTCATCGCGGTCATTGCCGGAGGGTGACGCCTTGAGCAGGTCACGCAGGGATTCTTCAAACGGATCGTGCATGGGCACCTCGCGCAGTGTCAGCAAGAGACGAGATGGCCGGGCAATGGGTCACACATCCGATTGGGACGAATGTTTCAAAATGAACACCTACACCCATCGCAACCGCCGGAACATCCACCACTGCCCCACCGCCAGCCCCAGCACGACAATGCAGGCGAACAGGAAGCCATAGGGGTTTTCTGCCCCCGGGATACCGCCGACATTGATGCCCAGCAGCCCGGTGATAAAGCTCATGGGCAAGAAGATGCAGGTGATGATGCCGAAGCGGTACATGGTGCGGTTCATCCGCTCGCTGCGCCGGCGGTCTTCGCTTTCCAGCACCAGCGCGGCACGCTCGCGGGTCAGTTCCAGCTCTTCGAGGTAGCGGATCAGGCTGTTGTTCAGCTCGTTCCAGTAATCGGCATCGGCATCGGCAAACCAGCTCCACTTGCTGCGCGACAGCTGGGCGTAGATGTCCCGCTGCGGGGCCAGGAACCGCCTCAGGCCCGCCGCACGCCGGCGGATCTGCTGGAGGCTGCCGTTCTCCGGAGTGTACCGTTCGTCGGATTCGACCTTTTCTTCTTCCAGGTCGACCAGTTCGGACAGGTCGCTGACCAGGCCCTGGACCTTTTCAGTCAGCAGTTCGCCCATCAGCAGCAACAGCTCGGACGCCGACTTCGGCCCCCTGCCCTGCTCCAGCAACTGAAGAATCTCGTCACTGGCGCGCAACGGCCGCAAGCGCAGCGAGATGACCCGCTGCGCCTGGGCGAAGATGCGCACCGAGACCATGTCTTCGGGCTCTGCGCCCGGGTTGAGGTTGACCCCACGCAAAAACAGCAACAGCTGTTCGTCCGCCATGGGCAGCAGGCGCGGCCGGGTGTTTTCTTCCAGCAGCAGCTCGCAGGCGAACTCGCTCAGGCCGCTGTCATGCAGCAGCCAGGTGCGGGTTTGTGGATGGCTGCGGTCCCAGTGCAGCCACAGGCTCTGCTCCGGTTGCAGCTGCAGGTCGTCCAGTTCGGTACGGGCAATCGAGCGCGCGCCGCCTTTACCATCGAGCACCAGGGCATGCACCAGCCCCCACTGCGCGTTGTCTTCCTCGAACATCAAAGCTCCATCAGCGCGTGCGGCGCATCACTCCGGCATTTTCAGCGGGCTTGGCGAGACCAGCACGCCATTGTTGTCGGCATACACGTACTCGCCCGGGCGGAAGGTCACACCGGCGAAGGTCACCGTCACGTTGAGGTCACCGATGCCGCGCTTGTCGGTTTTCATCGGGTGGCTGGCCAGGGCCTGTACGCCGACGTCGGTCTGGATCAATACGTCTACGTCACGCACGCAGCCGTAGATCACCAGGCCTTCCCAACCGTTCTTGGCGGCCTTTTCCGCGAGCATGTCGCCCAGCAGCGCGCGGCGCAGCGAGCCACCGCCATCGACGACCAGCACCTTGCCCTTGCCGTCGAGTTCGACCTGCTCCTTGACCAGCGAGTTGTCCTCGAAGCACTTGATGGTGACGATCTGGCCACCGAACGAGTCGCGGCCGCCGAAATTGCTGAACATCGGTTCCAGCACTTGTACCAGGTCCGGGTAGGCGTCACACAGGTCGGGCGTTACGTAATGCTGCATGGGAGGCTCCTGTCAGTCACAACGAAAGCGGGTATCGGCCAAGGCTACACCTTGAAGGCTGTCGCAGTCATCCGGGACCAAGCAGTCATTTGTATTCATCCTGTACCGGCCCTATCGCCGGCAAGCCAGCTCCCACAAGAACACCACTGCCCTCAAGGCCTGTGGGGTACTTGTGGGAGCTGGCTTGCCGGCGATAGGGCCATTACAGGCAATCCAAAACTAACTGACCGCCACCGGCTCCGCTGCCACAGTGGACTCATGCACCGGCAGCAGCGGGTTGCGTAACCAGCGCTCTACCAGCGGCCACACCTGCACCTGCGCAGCCTTGCTCACCAGCATGTCGACATGCCCGAAGGCGTCGAAGCCTTCCTCACGCCCCAGCCGCAGGAACTGCTTGCGCTCACCCCCCAGCTGCTCGAACAGCTTGCGGCAGGCCCACACCGGGTCCTGGAAATCCCCCGCGCCGGCCACCGCCAGCAGCGGCACATCCACCTCTGCCAGCCCCGCCCACCAGTCGCTCTGCTTGTCGCCAAAGCGCCCGAACAGGCCGTGCCAGCGCATGCTCTCCAGCGCCAGGCCGATCGGCTCGTCCTCCGGCCCACGCTTGAAACGCGGCCCGGAAATCTGCCCCCAGCGCTTGAGCACCAGCTTCGCGCCCCAGGCCAGCGGTGGCACTTTCAGCGGCCAATACACGCGGCTGATCTGGGTACCGAACAGGGCCACGCTGGCCACCTGCCCGGCAGCCAGAAAACCACCGCCCAGGGCTGCCGCCAGGGTGGTGCCGCCCAGGGAGTGGCCGATCCAGTGTGGCGCCTGGCCCGACTGTTCGCGCACGAACGCGGCAATCAGCGGCAGGTCGTCACGGGCATAGGCGGCTACGTTATTGTGCTGCCAGGCGTGGTTACGCGGCGACAGGCCGTGGCCGCGCATTTCCGGGATCCACACATCGAAACCGGCACGGGCCAGATAGGCGCCCAGGCCAATCCCTTTGGGCGAGTACCAGAAACGCCGATTGGAAAAACTGCCGTGCAGGAGAATGACCGGCACGCCCAGAGGCTGGCCCTGATCGGCCAGCCCCAGGCGGGTAAGGGCAAGCTCGACGCTAGGGTCAGGGCCATTGCCGGCCTTGATCCGGTACACGTCTTCGCTGAGGTCGCCGCGGCGCTCGGCACTGAGCAGGGCCACAGGAAATAGAGTGCTGCTGCTTTGCATAAGGTTGCTTGGTGCACAAAAAAGGGCGGGGACCATTACTGGAACACGCCCTGGAAAAAACCAGGCGGGGGTACGCCAGACGTCCCCCCGCGTTTTACCGCGTCAGGCTGCGCCCTGGCCCTCGGCCAGGAAGAACCAGGTCTCGAGTACCGAGTCCGGGTTCAGCGACACGCTTTCGATGCCCTGCTCCATCAGCCACTTGGCCAGGTCCGGGTGGTCCGATGGGCCCTGACCGCAGATGCCGATGTACTTGCCGGCCTTGTTGCACGCGGCAATGGCGTTGGCCAGCAGCTTCTTCACCGCAGGGTTACGCTCGTCGAACAGGTGAGCGATGATGCCCGAGTCACGGTCCAGGCCCAGGGTCAGCTGGGTCAGGTCGTTGGAGCCGATCGAGAAGCCGTCGAAGTACTCAAGGAACTCCTCGGCCAGAATGGCGTTGGACGGCAGTTCGCACATCATGATCACGCGCAGGCCGTTGTCGCCACGGGACAAGCCGTTTTCGGCGAGCAGGTCGACGACCTGGCTGGCTTCGCCCAGGGTACGCACGAACGGGACCATGATCTCGACGTTGGTCAGGCCCATCTCGTTGCGCACACGCTTCAGCGCACGGCACTCGAGCTCGAAGCAGTCACGGAACGACTCGCTGATGTAACGCGAAGCGCCGCGGAAGCCCAGCATCGGGTTTTCTTCTTCCGGCTCGTACAACTTGCCGCCGATCAGGTTGGCGTACTCGTTGGACTTGAAGTCCGACAGGCGCACGATGACCTTTTTCGGGTAGAAGGCCGCAGCCAGGGTACTGATGCCTTCGACCAGCTTCTCGACATAGAAACCGACCGGGTCGTTGTAACCGGCAATGCGCTTGTCGACGCTCTCTTTCAGCTCCGGTGGCAGGCCGGCGTAGTTCAGCAGCGCCTTGGGGTGCACACCGATCATGCGGTTGATGATGAATTCCAGGCGCGCCAGGCCGACACCGGCGTTGGGCAACTGGGCAAAATCGAAGGCACGGTCGGGGTTGCCGACGTTCATCATGATCTTGAACGGCAGCTCCGGCATGGCATCAACCGAGTTCTGCTTGATGTCGAAGCCCAGCTCGCCTTCGAAGATGAAACCGGTGTCGCCTTCGGCGCAGGACACGGTCACACCCTGGCCGTCTTTCAGCAGCTGGGTGGCGTTGCCGCAACCGACCACGGCCGGAATACCCAGCTCACGGGCGATGATCGCCGCGTGGCAGGTACGGCCGCCGCGGTTGGTAACGATGGCGCTGGCGCGCTTCATCACCGGTTCCCAGTCCGGGTCGGTCATGTCGGAGACCAGTACGTCGCCCGGCTGGACCTTGTCCATTTCCGATACGTCGTTGATCACGCGCACCTTGCCGGCACCGATGCGCTGGCCGATGGCACGGCCTTCGACCAGTACAGTGCCTTTTTCTTTCAGCAGGTAGCGTTCCATGACGTTGGCGCTGGAACGGCTTTTCACCGTTTCCGGGCGTGCCTGCACGATGTACAGCTTGCCGTCGTCACCGTCTTTGGCCCACTCGATGTCCATCGGGCGCTGGTAGTGCTGCTCGATGATCATGGCCTGCTTGGCCAGTTCGTTTACTTCGTCGTCGCTCAGGCAGAAGCGCGCACGCTCGGCACGGTCAACTTCGACAGTCTTGACCGAACGGCCGGCCTTGGCTTCTTCGCCATAGACCATCTTGATGGCCTTGCTGCCCAGGTTGCGACGCAGGATGGCCGGGCGGCCGGCCTGCAAGGTTTGCTTGTGCACGTAGAATTCGTCAGGGTTGACCGCACCCTGCACCACGGTTTCGCCCAGGCCGTAGGCGCCGGTGATGAACACCACGTCGCGGAAGCCCGACTCGGTGTCGAGGGTGAACATCACGCCTGCAGTGCCGGTTTCGGAGCGGACCATGCGCTGCACGCCGGCCGACAGGGCGACCAGCTTGTGGTCGAAGCCCTGGTGCACGCGGTAGGCGATGGCGCGGTCGTTGAACAGCGAGGCGAACACTTCCTTGGCCGCGCGGATCACGTTGTCGACGCCACGGATGTTGAGGAAGGTTTCCTGCTGGCCGGCGAACGAGGCGTCCGGCAAGTCTTCGGCAGTGGCCGAGGAACGCACGGCAACGGCCATGTTGTCGTTGCCGGCGGCCATGGCGGCGAAGGCGGTTCGGATTTCCGAATCCAGACGCGCGGGGAACTCGGCTTCCATGACCCACTGGCGGATTTGTGCGCCGGTTTTGGTCAGGGCATTGATGTCATCCACGTCGAGCGCGTCGAGCGCGGCGTGAATCTTGTCGTTCAGACCACTCTGTTCGAGAAAATCGCGGTACGCCTGCGCCGTAGTGGCAAAGCCGCCCGGCACCGATACACCAGCACCGGCAAGGTTGCTGATCATCTCGCCCAGGGATGCGTTCTTGCCCCCCACATGCTCTACATCATGGACGCCGAGCTTATCGAGGGAAACTACGTACTCTACCAAGGTGATCTCTCCACTAACTGTGTTGGAAAAGCTCAAAAAGGCGCCCGCCTGTCTTCGGTGACTTGGCCGGGCGTTTGTGGCCTGTACCTGGAAAATAAGTGAGAATGCCGACAGCCGCATTCGGCAAACCGAACTTATCATATCCAAGAATCGTCATCAGCTTAAGGCCCAGATCGCAAATGAAACGAACCGCGTTCTTCATCTCCGACGGCACCGGTATCACTGCCGAAACCCTGGGCCAGAGTTTGCTCGCGCAATTCGAGAGCATTCCGTTCAACAAATTCACCCGTCCGTACATCGATTCGCCAGACAAAGCGCGGGCCATGGTGCAGCAAATCAACGCTGCGGCCGAGCGTGACGGGGTGCGCCCGATCATCTTCGACACCATCGTCAACCAGGACATCCGGGAGATCCTGGCGACGTCGAACGGCTTCATGATCGACATCTTTTCTTCGTTTTTATCCCCGCTAGAGCAGGAATTGACCGCCCATTCGTCGTATTCCGTGGGCAAATCGCACTCGATTGGCGGCAATTCCAACTACATGGAACGCATCGAGGCGGTGAATTTCGCCCTGGACAACGACGACGGCGCGCGCACCCACTACTACGACAAGGCCGACCTGATTCTGGTGGGTGTGTCACGCTGCGGCAAGACCCCCACCTGCCTGTACATGGCCATGCAGTTCGGCATCCGTGCCGCCAACTACCCGCTGACCGAAGATGACATGGAGCGCCTGCAGCTGCCGGCGGTGCTGAAAAAGCACCACAGCAAGCTGTTCGGCCTGACCATCGACCCCGATCGCCTTACCGCCATCCGCCACGAACGCAAGCCCAACAGCCGCTACTCCAGCTTTGCCCAGTGCGAGTTCGAAGTGCGCGAGGTAGAGAGCCTGTTCCGCCGCGAGAACATTCCCAACATCAATTCCACGCATTTTTCGGTGGAAGAGATTTCGGCGAAGATTCTGGTCGAGAAAGGCGTGGAGCGGCGATTCAAGTAAGCCTGAACCGGCCTCTTCGCGGGTAAACCCGCTCCCACAGGGACCTCACTGCACTCAAGCCCTGTGATATCCCTGTGGGAGCGGGTTTACCCGCGAAAGGGCCAGCACAGGGATAAAAAAACCCGGCATCTCTGCCGGGTTTTTCATTTCAGCTCAAGCTCAGGACGGCACCACCGCCGCCTGCCCGCTCATGGCCAGGTCGACCAGCTCGCGGTTGGCCACCGCGTACATCGCATAGTCGGTGCCAGTGGCATTGCGCAGGTCGTCCAGCATGGCACGCCAGCGCTCCACCATCACCCGGTGCTGCTCGGCCCACAGCGCCACACGGGCGTCCATGTCATCCGGCGCATCGGCCATCTGCAGGACCGAGATGGTGATTGCCCGCTGCTGCAGGTCGATGTCGTCGCGGAACGCCTCGCGGGCCAGCGCCTGCCAGTTGTTCTCCACCGGCAAGTTGCTGATTTCCTGCAGGTACCAGGTCAGGTCCAGCGAGCTGCCCACGGCGAAGAACGCCTTGGCCACCTGTGCCGGGTCGTGACCGGTGACGTCGGCCGCTTCGATGATCGGCAGCAGGGTGTACAGGTGGCTGGTACCCGCCACCATGCGCGCCAGCAGTTCTGGCACACCGGCATCGACAAAGCCCTGGTAGCGCACCATCCAGCGTTCGCGGGTCGGGCCTTCGAGCAGCTCATCAAGCTTGAGCCCGAGTTGCGCGATTTTCGGCCCGAAGTGCGCGGTATCACGCCCGGCGTCCTGCTCGTTGCGGCGGCTGCGCAGGAACCAGCGTGTGGCACGGCGGCCCAGGCGCATCAGCTCGTCCATCAGGGTGAGCTGGACTTCTGCCGGCACCTGGTAGTCCAGTGCCTCGATCTGGCGGAACCAGTGTGGCAGGTGGAAGATGTCACGCACGATCACATAGGCCCCGGCCACGTTGGCCGGGCTCATGCCAGTCGACTCCTTCAGGCGCTGGACGAAAGTGATGCCCATGTTGTTGACCAGGTCGTTGGCGATCTGGGTGCTGACGATTTCGCGCTTCAGGCGGTGACGGCGCATGGCTTCGGCAAACTTGCTCACCAGCGACGGCGGGAAGGCGGTCTCCATGTCGCGGGTCAGGTAGTCGTCGTCCGGCACCAGCGACTTCAGCAGCTGCTCCTTGAGGTCGATCTTGCTGTACGAGATCAGCACCGACAGCTCGGCGCGGGTCAGCCCATGGCCGGCAGCCAGGCGCTCGGCCAGTTGCTCTTCGGACGGCAGGAACTCGATGGCACGGTCCAGCTTGCCACGGGCTTCCAGGTCGGCCATCAGGCGCTTGTACTCGGCAATCCGCTCGCGGGCACGGCGGGCCGCCAGCGACAGCGCCTGGGTCTGCTTGTAGTTGTTGCCCAGCACCAGGCCGGCCACTTCGTCGGTCATGCTGCCCAGCAGCTGGTTGCGCTGCTTCTCGGTCATGTCGCCACCCTGCACCACTTCGTTGAGCAGGATCTTGATGTTGACCTCGTGGTCGGAGCAGTCCACGCCGCCGGCGTTGTCGATGAAGTCGGTGTTGGTGGCGCCGCCGCTCAGGCCGAACTCGACCCGGCCAAGCTGGGTCATGCCCAGGTTGCCGCCCTCGCCCACCACTTTGCAGCGCAGTTCGTTGCCGTTGACCCGCAGCGCATCGTTGGCCTTGTCGCCGACATCGGCGTGGCTTTCGGTGCTGGCCTTCACGTAGGTACCAATGCCGCCGTTCCACAGCAGGTCGACCGGTGCCTTGAGCAGCGCGTTGAGCAGCTCGGTCGGGGTCAGGCGGTCGGCTTCGATGGCGAAGCGCTCTTTCATCTGCGGGCTGATGGCGATGCTCTTGGCACTGCGCGGGAAGATCCCGCCGCCTTCGGACATGATGCTGGCGTCGTAATCGCTCCAGGCCGAACGCGGCAGGTCGAACAGGCGCTTGCGCTCGGCAAAGCTGGACGCGGGCTCCGGGTTCGGGTCGATGAAGATGTGCAGGTGGTTGAACGCCGCCACCAATTGCAGCTTGTCAGACATCAGCAGGCCGTTGCCGAATACGTCGCCGGCCATGTCGCCCACGCCGATCACGGTGATCGGGTCTTCCTGCACGTTGATGCCGCGCTCGCGGAAGTGGCGCTGCACGCCCACCCAGGCGCCGCGTGCGGTAATGCCCATCTTCTTGTGGTCGTAACCGGCCGAACCGCCCGAGGCAAAGGCGTCGCCCAGCCAGAAGCCGTAGTCGATGGCGATGCCGTTGGCGATGTCGGAGAAGGTTGCCGTGCCTTTGTCGGCCGCCACCACCAGGTACGGGTCGTCATCGTCGTGGCGCACCACGTTGGCCGGTGGCACCACGCCGCCGTCCTTGAGGTTGTCGGTGATGTCGAGCAGGCCGGAAATGAAGATGCGGTAGCACGCCACGCCCTCGGCGGCGATCTCGTCACGGCCGCCACCCAGTGGCAGGCGACGCGGCAGGAAGCCGCCCTTGGCGCCGACCGGCACGATGACCGAGTTCTTCACCTGCTGGGCTTTTACCAGGCCCAGTACTTCGGTACGGAAGTCTTCCTCGCGGTCGGACCAGCGCAGGCCGCCACGGGCGACGTTGCCAAAGCGCAGGTGCACGCCCTCGACGCGCGGCGAATAGACGAAGATTTCGAACTTGGGCACCGGCTTGGGCAGTTCGGGGATCAGCTTGGGGTTGAACTTGAAGCTGAAGTACGACTTGTTCTGGCCGTTGGCGTCCGGTTGGTAGAAGTTGGTGCGCAGGGTGGCCTTGATCAGGTCCAGGTAGCGGCGCAGGATGCGGTCTTCGTTGAGGACCTGTACGTCGTCCAGCGCGGTCAAAATCGCTTGTTCCAGGCGCAGCTGCTTGTCGTCCAGGTCTTCCTGGGTGAGCTTGCGGGCCAGGTAGAAGCGGGTCTTGAACAACCGGGTCAGCTCGCGAGCGATGTCGGTGTGGTTGTTCAGGGTGCTGGCGATGTAGCCCAGGTCGAAGCCCAGGCGGATCTGCTTCAGGTAACGGGCGTAGGCGCGCAGCAGCGCCACGTCGCGCCATGGCAGGCCGGCGGTGAGCACCAGGCGGTTGAAGGCATCGTTCTCGGCATCGCCACCCACAATGTGGATGAAGGCGTCCTGCAGGGTGTCGTTGAGCTGCTGGATATCCAGGCTCAGGCCTTCGCTGTAGGTGAAGGCGAAGTCGTGGATCCAGTACTCGCGGCCATTGGCATGGCGCAGGCGGTAGGGGAACTCGCCAAGCACGCGCAGGCCGAGGTTTTCCAGGATCGGCAGCACGTCAGACAACGCCAGTGGCGTATCGGCGTGGTACAGCTTGCAGTGCAGGATGCGCTCGCCAACCTGGGTTAGCGGCTGGTAGAAGCTCATCGCCAGCGGCTTGCTTTCCGACAGGTTCAGCACGTGCTGCAGGTCGACCACTGCCGAGTGCGCGGCGAAGCGCTCACGGTAGCCGGCCGGGAAGCCCTTGGGGAAGTCGGCCAGGATATTGGTGCCTTGGGCTTCGCCGAAGTTCTCGACCACCAGCGTCGAGTAGTCGTCATGCCACGAGCGGCAGGCCTGGATCACTTCGCGTTCCAGCTGCTGTGGGTCGATGTCGATGCGGTTTTTCGGGTCGACCCGCAAAATCAGCTGCACGCGTGCCAGCACCGACTCGGAGAAGAAGGTCCAGAATTCGCAGTCGCTGGCCTTCAGGCGCTCCATCAGCACTTGCTGGATCTTCTGCCGTACTTCGGTGGAGTAGATCTCCCGCGGCACATAGGCCAGGCAGTAGCAGAAGCGGCCGTACGGGTCTTTGCGCAGGAACACGCGAATCTTGTTGCGCTCCTGGATCTGCACGATCGCCATCACGGTGGTGAACAGCTCGTCGATCGGCGTCTGGAACAGGTCGTCGCGCGGCAACACTTCCAGTACCTGGGCCAGTTCCTTGCCCAGGTGGGCCTTGGCGTCGAAGCCCGAGCGGCGCTCGACTTCAGCCACCTTCACGCGGATATACGGAATGGCATGCACGCTTTCGCCATACACCGACGAGGTGTACAGGCCCATGAAGCGGTGTTCCTTGATGACTTTGCCGTCGGCGTCCAGCTGGCGGATCGACACATAGTCCGGGTAGGCCGGGCGGTGGACGCGGCTGGGCAGCGCGGCCTTGGCAAACGACAGCAGCAGCGGTTCGTTGAGGTACGCCACGGCGTAGTCTTCGATGCGCAGCTCTTCGGCCGTCAGGCCTACGCGCAGGCGGCGCGGCAGGCCGAGGAACGACGGCTCGTCGTAGACCATCTGGCCGCCGTCGGCGTCGCGCTTGACGGTGAATTCTTCATAGCCCAGGAAGGTGAAGTGGTTGTCCAGCAGCCACTCGAGGAAGGCCTTGACCTCGCCCTTCTCGTGCTGGGCAGGGCCAAAGGCGGTCTGTTCCACCTGCGCTACCACTTCACGCAGCTTGGCCTTCATCGGTTCGAAGTCGGCCACAGCCACCCGTACCTCGGCCAGCACCTGTTCGATCTCGCGGGTCAGCACCGTCAGTTCGGCAGCGTTCGCGCAGCGGTCAATCTCCAGGTACATCAGCGACTCATGGCGCACGCCTTCGCCCTGGGTGCCCTTGGGCAGCAGTTCCAGCAGCTCGCCCTTGGCGCCACGGCGCACGCTGAGCACGGTGGTTTGCAGGGTGTGGATGCTATAGCCGCGGCGGTTGAGCTCGGTGCGCACAGAGTCGACCAAAAACGGCAGGTCGTGGTGCAGCACTTCGACCACAGTATGGGTCGACTGCCAGCCATTGCGTTCGTAATCGGGGTTGTACACCCGCACTTGCGGGTATTCGGGGTCGAAACGTTCGATGATGCGCCAGGCTGAGAGGGTGCAGCCGGCCAGGTCGGAAAGCCTGCGTTGGGTGAGTTCGTCCAGAGAGATGATGCCGAAGAACTGCTCGGCGAACAGCGCCACTTGTGGCAGGGACTGCTCGCTGATGTGCTGCGCCAGGGCCGCTTGCAGTTGATGCTGGAAGTCGGCTTTGCTGGCTGCGGTGAAAAACGCCATCTGTGGTACTCCGCTTGGGCTTTGTAATAGTTGAAGCGTCGCTGCGTGCGCCGTGTACGGATCAACGATAGCCAACCCGTGGCAAGGCGGACGGTAAAACCAGGCGTTGAACGTGCGCAGGCACGCTCAGGGCTCGCCGAAGCTTAACGACTGATCGGTCATCAACGCTTGCAGCGCTGCGACAATTTCGGTCAAGGGGCGGTAACTTTACGTTTATGCCTGTACGCAAGACTGTCAGAATTCCCTTCCGTTTCCTTTGATCCGAGCCTGCTCATGCAAATCAACACCGCCCTGCTGTTCGCCACCCCTTGCGATGACGAGGAAGACAACATGGCGACCCTGTGCTGCCACAGCGACAAGGGTCAGATGTTCCTGCTTACCCGCTACCCGGACGAAGACACCGTCGACCTGACCCTGGATGACGAGCCGTCGACGCTGGATGGCCTGAAAGTGACGCTGAGTGCCAAGCGCCTGCTGATCGAAGTGGCGGCCGGCGACCAGGATGCGTTGAAGGGGGACGAGGTGCTGGAGATCAACCTGACCAGCGACCTGAGTGACCTGGATGAAGTGAAGCAAACCCTGGAAAACATCCTGGCCGGCACCGGGACCTTCGTCTGCGAAATTTGAACGCGGTCCCTTGTGGATGCAACTGCCTTGCACATCATCAGGCTGCCGCATCACTTTGTAGGAGCAGCCTTGTGCTGCGAAGAGGCCGGTAAGGCTCAAGACTATCTGCGGCTGCAATGGCCTCTTCGCAGCGCAAGGCTGCTCCTACAGGACTTGTGCTTGCCTTTAAATCAACACAGGGCAGGTGGGCGCACACCAGGCCTTAAATCAACGCTGCCTGCATCTGCTGCGCCTGCACCCGCAGCGCCTCGCAAAACGGTTCCACCGCTGCCGATGCCGGCCGGTGGTCCGGGCGTATCAGCATCACCTGGTACGGCACCGACACCCGCAGCCTGCGGATGGGTAGCCCGCCCTGCGCCGCCTCCAGGCCGCTCAGCGGGTTGATGATCGCCACGCCAAGGCCTTGCCTGACCATGGCGCACACCGAGGCGGCACTGGTGGTCTCGATCACCGTACGGCGGTTCACCCCTGCCGCGCGAAAGTGCTGGTCCAGGCGCTGGCGGTAGGTGTCCAGGCTGGCCAGGTTGATGAAATCGACTTCGTGAAAGTCGCTCAGCTCCAGCTCGGCCTTGGCCTGCAACGGGTGATGCTCGGGCAGCACGCACACCATGTTGGCGCTGAACAGCAGTTCACCATAAGCGCCGCGCGGTATCTGCTCGACCTCGGTCAAGCCAAGATCATGCTGCTGGGCGACCAGTGACTCCTCCAGCAACGGCGATTCCTGCGCCACGATGCTCACGCTCACACCCCGGTGCTGCAGGTGAAAACGCTGGCAGGCCTTGGGTAGCAAGGTTTGCGAGAACAACGGCAGGCAGGTGATGGCCAGCCGCCCCTGCTCGAAATTGCGAATGGCCTGGGCAAAGCGATCAATGCGCTCCAGCCCGACGTAGGCACGCTCGACCTCCTCGATCAACAGCAATGCCTGGGCCGTCGCCACCAGGCGCCCACCCTCGCGCTCGAACAGGTTCAAGCCAGTCACCTGCTCCAGCCGCGCCAGCTCGCGGCTGACAGTGGGCTGCGAGGTGAACAGCAGGCGCGCCGCCCCGGTGACACTGCCAGCGGCCATGATGGCGCGGAACACTTCGATGTGGCGGACGGACAGTTTCACGGCAACACCCGGTGAGTCGACAATGGGTATATCAGATATGAATGGCTTGCAGAAAAATAGCTATTTTTCTGAATTCACGGTTTGATTCATTCTCGTGGCCTTCCTTATACGAGTAACGCCACCATGACCGCACCCTTCACCCTTCTGGCCGAGGCGGTTCGCCAGCACGGCTCGCCGCTGTGGGCATACGACGCCAGCACCATCGCCGAGCGTGTCGAGCAACTGAACGTATTCGACACCGTGCGTTTCGCCCAGAAAGCCAACCCCAACCTGCATGTACTGCGCTTGATGCGCGCCCACGGCCTGGTGCTGGATGCCGTGTCGCTGGGCGAGATGGAGCGGGCCTTCGCCGCAGGTGCGAGCGTGGACGGTGACCCTGCCGGCGTGGTGCTGACCTGCGACGCGCTGGACCGGCCAACCCTGGAGCGGGTGGTGGCAGAGAAGATCGAAGTCAACGCCGGCTCCATCGACATGCTGCGCCAACTGGGTGAACGCTCGCCCGGCCACCGCGTGTGGGTCCGCATCAACCCGGGCTACGGCCATGGCCATAGCCGCAAGACCAACACCGGCGGCGAAAACAGCAAGCATGGCATCTGGCACGAGGAACTGGACGAGGCGCTGGCGTGCATCACGGCCCATGACCTGCACCTGGTGGGCGTGCACATGCACATTGGTTCCGGGGTGGACTACCAGCACCTGGAGCAGGTGGCCCGCTCGATGATCGAGCTGATCGGCCGCCTGGGCGTGGACATCGAGGCGTTCTCCATCGGTGGCGGGCTGTCTACCCCTTACCGCAGCACCGACAAGCCGGTCGACCTGCAACGCTACGCCCAGACCTGGGCGGTGGCGCGCAAGGAAATCGAAGCCATGCTGGGCCACCCCGTGCGCATGGAAATCGAGCCAGGGCGCTTCCTGGTGGCCGAGTCGGGTTACCTGGTGGCGGAAGTACGGGCCGTCAAGCAAGTGGGCCGCAATACCTTCGTCATGATCGATGCCGGCTTCAACGACCTGATGCGCCCGGCGATGTACGGCGCCTACCACGGCATGACCCTGCTCGATGCCAACGGCCAGCCGGTAGACCGCCCACGTCAGCCGACCGTGGTGGCCGGGCCGTTGTGCGAATCGGGTGACGTGTTCACCCAGGATGACCAGGAACTGACCCCGCAGGACCTGCCTCAGGCACAGGTGGGCGACCTGCTGGTGATTCACGACGCCGGCGCCTACGGCGCGTCTATGTCGTCGAACTACAACAGCCGGCCGCTGCTGCCGGAGTTCCTGATCGAGAACGGGGCGCTGCGGATGATCCGCCGCCGGCAGACGGTGCAGGACCTGCTGAGCCTGGAGGCGGGTTTCTAATCACAACACTTGGGGCTGCTGCGCAGCCCATCGCAGGCAAGCCAGCTCCCACAGGGATGTGCAATGCCTGAGGTCTGCGCCGAACTTGTGGGAGCTGGCTTGCCTGCGATGGGCCGCGAAGCGGCCCCAATGGCACAAACCCTCCTTGCAATCACCTTGGCTCATCGCGACAATGCGATCAATTCCTATTCATATTGCGAATTTGACGCCATGTCGACGCTCGATCCCCAGGCCCTGCACCAGCTGTACAGCGAAAACAACGGCTGGCTGAAGGGCTGGCTGCGCGCCCGCCTGGGCAACGCCGCCGATGCTTCCGACCTGGCGCATGACACCTTCCTGCGGGTAATGACCGCGCGTAATCAGTTGCCGATCCGCGAGCCGCGCAGCTACCTGAGCGCGATCGCCCGCTCGCTGCTGATCGACAAAGCCCGCCGTCGAACCATCGAAAAAGCGTACCTGCAAGCCCTGGCCCTACGCCCGGAGCCGGTAGAGGTATCGCCGGAGGTGCGCTTGTCGATCATCGAAATGCTGGTGGCCGTCGACACCCTGCTCGACGAACTCGGCGCCAAGACCCGCGCCATCTTCCTCGCCGTTCAACTCGAAGGCCTGACCTACGGTGCTGCGGCCGAGCGCTTCGGCGTGTCGGTTACCACCGTGAAGAACCACCTGATCAAGGCCATGACCCGCTGCCTGCTCGCAGTCGAAGGCTGAGGGCAATGGACATCAAGACACTCGAAGCCGCTGCCACCTGGTATGTGCAGCTCAACGATGGCGCCAGCAACGAGGCCCGCACCCACGCCTGGCGGCAGTGGCTGCAGGCCAGCCCGCAACACGCTGCCGCCTGGGCGCGGGTAGAAAAACTGCAGCAGCAATGGGCCATGGTGCCGCCGCAGGCGGCGCTGTCCAGCCTGGGCGCGGCGCAGGCACAGCGGCGCGATGTGCTGAAGGTGCTGAGCCTGTTACTGGCCATGGGCGCTGGGAGCTGGTTGGCAGTCGAACAGGTGCCCTATCGCGCCTTGCTGGCCCAGCAACTTACCCGCAGCGGCGAACGGCGTACCGTGCAACTGGAAGATGGCTCGCAGCTTGAGCTGAACGTGGATACTGCGCTGGATGTGCGCTATGACGCAAAAGTACGGGCTATTCAGCTTTACCAAGGGGAAATCCTCGTCCGCCCGATCAGTGGCCATCAGCAGCGCCCGTTCATCGTGCACACCGAAGATGGCAGCGTACTTGCCCGCAGTACCGAGTTCAGCATCCGCAAACTTGCCCAGCAAACGCGCGTAGGCGTGCTGCAAGCCTCTGTCGAAGTACGCCCGCAGCACCACCCTGATCGGGTCCTGCAACTGCAGGCCGGGCAGCAGGTGAGTTTTGACCGCGACGACTTCGCCATCGCCCATGCCCTTCCCGTCGACTCCACAGCCTGGCTGCAGGGCATGTTGAGCGTGAACGACTGGCACCTGGGCGACTTTGTCGAGGAGCTGGGGCGTTACCGACAAGGGGTGCTGCGCTGCGCCGCCTCGATCCGGTCCATGAGCATTTCCGGCGCATTCCGCATCGACGATACCGATATTGCATTGGCCAACTTGCCGAAAACCCTGCCTGTGAAGGTGCGCTACCTCAGCCGTTACTGGGTAAGCGTGGAGCCCGCCTGAGTAACTGCGCAAAAATAATTTCACCCACACCTTGCTGATTTCGATTCTCGCCCGTCCCTGACACAAGCCGCGACGACAGCGACTTTCTGCCATGACACGGAAGGATCACGCAATGCCCCATCTGCACCCCACCCCTGCAACCAAGCTGAGCCAGGCCGTGCGCCTGGTGCTGTTCGGCATGTCCCTGGCCAGCGCGCCGGGCCTGCTGCTGATGCCTGCCCAGGCCATGGCCCAAAGCCAGACCGCCTACCATGTCCCCGCTGGCCCACTGGGCAACGCCATCACCCAGTTTGGCGTGCAGGCGGGTGTGACCATTTCGTTCGACACCACACAAACGCACAACCTGAGCAGCGCAGGCCTGGAAGGCAGCTACAGCATCGATGAAGGGCTGATCCGCCTGTTGGCCAACAGTGGCTTGCAGGCGCAGCGCCAGGGCAATGGCGGCTATGTGCTGATACCTGCAGACAACGGCTCGGCGATGGAACTGGGGCCGCTGACCATCGACGCCAACCGGCTGGATGCAACCAGTGAGGGCACCCAGTCGTACACCGCCCGTGCCGTCACCATCGGCAAGGGCGTGCACACGCTGAAGGAAACCCCGCAATCGGTCACCGTGATGACCCGCAAGATGCTCGACGACCAGAACCTCAACACGCTGGAACAGGTGCTGGACAAGACCCCGGGCATCACCGTGTACGACTCGCCCATGGGCGGCAAATATTTCTACTCCCGCGGTTTCAACCTGGACGGCCAGTACCAGTACGACGGCGTGCCGCTGGACGTGGGCGGCAACTACGTGCAGGCCAACAGCTTTTCCAGCGACATGGCGTTCTACGACCGCGTCGAAATCCTCAAGGGCGCCGCCGGCATGATGAAGGGCTCCGGCTCCTCCGCCGGCGGCGTCAACTTCGTGCGCAAGCGTGGCCAGGAAAAGGCTGCCACCACCGTCACCCTGTCTGCCGGCAGCTGGGACAACTATCGCGGCCAGGTGGATGTGGGTGGCCCGCTGAACGAATCGGGTACCGTGCGCGGTCGCGCCGTGGCGACGCTGCAGGACCGCCAGTACTTCTATGACGTGGGCAAGCGCCAGGACCAGATACTGTATGGCGCGATCGACTGGGACGTCACCGCCGACACCACCCTGGGCTTTGGCCTGGCCTACGAGGATGTCGATGCCACACCGTGCTATGCCGGTGTGCCACGCTACGCCGATGGCAGTGACCTGAAGCTGTCGCGCTCCACCTGCCTGGGGGCCAGCTGGAACGACCTGCAAAGCCAGCGCATTACCGGCTTTGCCGACCTCAAGCACCGCTTCAACGATGACTGGACGCTGAATTTCGCCTCGGTCTACACCCACAACAACCAGGACATCGAATACGCCTACTCCGAAGGCACGGTGCCGGTCGGCGCCAGCACCGCCAGCATGAACGTCCGCGCCGGTCGTTTCGACTACGACCAGGACGACTACGGCTTCGATAGCTATGTCGATGGCAAGTTCGAGGCGTTTGGCCTGCAGCACGAGCTGATCATCGGCGCCAACGCCAGCCGGCAGAAAACCCATGATTACTTCGCGCTGATACTGCTGGACGGCAAGCAAAACCCGTTCGCCCCCTCGCCGAACTTCCCACACCCGTCCAAGGGCGATTACCTGGTCAACCCGACCCGCGGTGGCAGCGTGCCAACCGACTCCACCACCACGCAGTACGGCACCTACGCCAACCTGCGCCTGAAGCTGGCGGAGCCACTGACCCTGGTGCTGGGCGCGCGGGTCAGCTGGTACCGCAACAAGAGCGACTCCTACACCCAGCTCTACGATTACTGGGTGAATAACCGCAGCCAGGAAAACGGCCAGGTCACGCCGTTCGCCGCCGTGCTGTACGACCTGAACGACCAGTGGACCGCCTACGCCAGCTACGCCGACATCTTCCAGCCGCAAAGCGACAAGGTAAACGCCGAGCGGCAGTCGCTTCAGCCCAAGACCGGTGCCAACTACGAGGTTGGCATCAAGGGCGAGCTGCTTGGCGGCGCGCTGAACACCTCGTTCAACCTGTTCCGCACTGTCGAGAAACACCGCGCAGAAAGCGACTACAACGAGGCCTGCCCGTCAGGTGATGGCTATTGCTACACCGACAGCGGCAAGGTGCGCGCCCAGGGCTTCGAGGCCGAAATCAGCGGCTCGCCAATCGAGCGTTTGCAATTGCTGGCGGGCTACACCTACACCCAGACCAAGTACCTGAATACCATCGAAGACACCGACCCGACCGAGCTGACCTTCACCTCCAGCTTCATTCCGCGGCACATGCTCAAGGTGTGGGGTGATTACCAACTGGGCGGTGCACTGGAGCGCTTCACCGTCGGCGCCGGCCTGAACAGCCAGAGCGAAAACTTCCGCACTACCGGCACTACCCGTGTCGAGCAGGCAGGCTACACCGTGTGGAACGGCCGCGTGCAGTACCGCATCGATCCGAACTGGACCGTCGCTCTCAACGGCAACAACCTGTTCGACAAGAAGTACTACGCCACCATCGGTGCGCCGGCCTGGGGCAACTTCTATGGCGAACCGCGCAACTTCATGGTGACCTTGCAAGGCGCGTTCTGAAACATATCTCTAAATTCCCTTGGGCCGCTTTGCGGCCCTTTTGAGAGGCCAGACCACAGTAAAAAAACCTGTCAGGCTGGCTCTCCCGCCGACCTGCCGTATCGTAACGAGAAGCCGCATCGTTGACGTGAAAGCGGGTGAAAACACCTACCGAAGTCAATACCACCGCATTTTCAGAAATCTCCTACACGATCATCGGAAGCGCGAAGCTCCAGCAAGAAGTGATTCCTCGCTAGGGTCCAGGTTCGGGTCGAATGCAGCGCGTTGCATGCATTTGATGATCACTCCTGCTCACTGGAGCATATCCATGGACTCATTGAACGAAACCCTCGAGCTGTGCAGGCGCATCACCACCGGCTACCGCCCCGCCCTGCGCAACAGCCCGGTCGCCGACTGCACCCGCCGCTTCGAACTGCTGCCCCTGCGCTACGCCGCCATCGGCGGCAACCCGGCACAACGCGCCCGTCTGCCCAAACTGCCAGGCTATCTCAGCCCGTTCCAGGATGTCGGCGAGATGACGCATTCCAGCTACGCCATCCGCCCCCTGCGCGAAGGCTTTCTCTATCTGCTGATCAAGCGCCACAGCGCACCGGCCTACGAGTGGCACAGCCAGTACCGCGTGGCACCCAACGGCTCACTGCTGTACATCAGCGCCGATGCTCCCTGGGAGCCCGCCCCCCTCGCTGGCAACCTGGACGAGATCATCCGCAGCTTCGGCTGGACCATCACCCTCTACGACCTCGACGATATCCAGGAGCTGCGCCCGCTGTTCAGTCCCTCCCCGCTTACCCCGCGCATGCTCGACAACTATCGTCTGCTCGAAGATGAGTACCGCAACAGCCTGCCCGCAATTGATATCGCCCGCTTCATCCAGCCTTCCGACGCCCCGCCACAGCCCAACGTGCTCAAGCACGATCAACTGGGCTGGGTCGCCGACTTCAAGGCCCAGAACGATGCAGATCTGCAGGCGCTGCTGGACCTGCAGCCGTTCAACCATGACCAGATCGTCTCGCCGCACGCCTCCCGGCAAGCGCTGGCACCGCTGGTGAACCAGAGCAAACCCCGTGGCGCGGCCATCGTCATCGAAGACGCCATCGGTATCACCCAGGAGCTCAACGCCTGGCGCAACGCCGCTGTCGATGATGTGAAGACCAAATGGCTGGAGCGCACCGTGGAACCCGGCGTGGACAACGAGCGCAAGCTGCTGGTCGCGCAGTCGTTCCTGGAGATCGAAAAGCTCTACCCGCAGATGATGGCCGAGCAGATCGTCAAGCGTGAAGTCATGGCAGAAAACATACGTAACCAACCCTACGTGCATGCGGAGATCTATGCGTTTTCCGAACGGGCCAGGCAGCAGGCCGATGCACATGACGAGCGCATGAAGCCTCACCTGGCGCAGTTCGAGCGCGACGTCCGGGCCAAGGTCCAGGCCCGTCAGGAGGCCGGCGAGTTCAGCAAGCAATTCGACCAGAAATACGGCCACCTGGTCGACCGCCAGGCCATGCACGATCAGCTCGATGGTTTCGAGCAGGCCATGCATCAAGCCCAACAAGCCGCAGAAGACCGCGCCAAAGACCAAGCCCGCTGGGTGATCAGCGAGCGTTTGCTGCAAGCGCTGGACCGCTACGACAACGCGGATCTTATCAACGGACTGGCCTTTGCCGAGCAGACCGGCCAGTGTGTGATCGGCATGGAGTTGAGTGAATGGGGCACTAAGGTGCTGGACCACTGGTGGCGCAGTGACGTGGCCGACCGGGCAAACCTGGCAATACGCGGCATCAGCTACAACCAGGACGACATCCGGGAGGAGCTTGCGGCGCTGCTGAAAGCGGCCAAGGCCGAACCACCGGCAGAGTCGTCGTTCGTACTTCGCGAATCGCTCGCCCGGCAGGCGCATATCGCCGCGAATGCTTTCGGGCGTATCAACTCGCTGTACGAGGAATTGCAGAAGAGCAACAACACCGCCAGCATCGGCCTGCATGCGTGGTATGTGGCGCTTGGGCGACAAGTACTACGAACCGGCGCGCCCAACAGTGCAGACCGAGCGTTGCACCACGGACTACGCCTGGCGTTGTTTGCTTCGGTACATGAAACGGCGGTCGAGATACGCCTGAGCGAAGCGGCGCGTAGCGGGCAGCCCATTAACCCACAACGCAGCGGCGGCCAGATTGCGCGCTATCTGGATCAGGCCTGGGCTGAGAGCTTGATGCAGGCTGACGGTAAGAAAAGTGACTTCTATAAAGTCCGTTCCGCCGGCCTGGTATGCCTGCTGGAAGGTATGCTAATGGCGTTCAAGGCGCGGGAACTGCCTGACAGCGATGCGCGGGTGAAGACCGAACTCCTGGCGGCCGCGATGACCACGGCAGCGGCCGGCTTTGAAGTCGGTGCCAGCTATGTGGACCAGGTGGTAACCCGATACGGCGCCAGAAGTGTGACTGGCAGAGGTGCTACGGCAACCTTGGGGAGGTTGAAGTTGTGGGGGGCTGGTCTGGCTGGTACTGGGGGACTGGTATTGGCATGGTGGGACTTTGCCGACGCAGCCGAAAACTTTAAATACCGCCAGCAGGAACCTACCGGACAGGGCACGAAAAAAACCAGAACGCTGGCGTTAGCATACGCAATGCGCGCACTGGCAACCATCACGCTCTCCCTGGCAGAAGCAGGAACAGCAATTGCTGTAGCAAAACCGTTGTTTGACCATCTCTCTCACAGCGCTAAAAGCAAAGTTGTGAGAATGCTCGCAACCTCTATGGGTGAGCTTGCAAAAAAGCTGGGAACACAAAGCGCTCGCCTGCTACTTGCGCGTCTAGTACTAGGCGCCTTTCGGGTAGGTCTCGCACTCACACTTATCATTTACCTCTTTGAAGATGATGCTCTCGAAAAGTGGTGCAAACGCAGCAGCTTTCGGATCGAAAAAAATTCCAAGCCCCACGAAGAGCAGGATGAGCTTAGCACCCTACATTCAGCCTTCACGGAGGTTTTATAATGTATCTGATCGAATGGGGCTTCTGGCAAATGGCAACTGAATCGGAGCATGCTAGGAGCGCTTATGAAGCCGAGATGACGCCAGCAGAAAAGCGCACAAGGAATGATTTTTATGAGGCTGACTTAGACGAAGAAATCCACTTTCGCCCCGTTAGCCAAAGTCCTCTCGTACGCGGTCCTGTTTATGCATTCAATGAAACATTCATGGAGATGCGCTGTGGCGGGTCGGAAGAGAAACGTGGCCTTATTACATTAGTCACGCTAGGCGGAGTGCTCCCCGGCATAGCGTTCGGCACGATCATATCTGCCGGATCTATTTGGCTTGACTTTACCCAGCCGGAATCCAGCTCCTTTCTGACAGTCATACTAGCTATTGCATTGGCCTTGGCTTCAGGGTCAGCACTGTATTTCTATTCAAAGTACGGCATAAAAATCAGCCGACTGGAAATGCTGACAAGCCGTCACCTAGTCATTCGCTTCAATCGAGTGACTCAACACGTCCACCTCCATCGGCCGAAATACTGCGGCGGCATCGTAACCTTCCCATGGAGAACAACCGCAAGCACAGGCATCGACCCAGAAGATGACTCACTCAGCGTGGGCATGCGACTCGGTCTGGTCTGGCACCCCAGCCGCACCGGTTTACCGCACATGGAAATGGCCCTACTCGGCAAACAAGGCCAAGGCGGCAGCGAACTGCGTGACGAGTGGGAGTTCATTCGCCGCTACATGGAAGAAGGCCCACACGCCGTCCCCCGCCCCCGCCTGAGCACGCAACTGCCCTCACCCATCCAGGCCTTCAGCGCCCAGTTCGAAGGCCTTGGTCGTTTCTTCCGCAAAAGCAGCTGGCTGTTCAAAGTCATCTTGCTGATGGTCTGGCCCGCCTTCGTCATCATCGGCACCGGGCACTGGCTCAGCCTGCTGCTGTGCTGGCGACCGCGCTGGCCGAAAGTAATCCGCGAGGCCGGCATGCCAGGCAAACCTGTGCCGCCTGTAACCACACTGAGCGACTACCCACCTGCAACCCAGGAGCGCCTACTTGCCAATGCCGACCTATGGCAACTTCGGCCAGGCAAGCGCCCGACGAAAAAACCACGCAAACGCCGGACGCCCCAAGCGTTCAATGAAGGTAACTGACAAGCAATCAACTCAACCACGCACTGTCACCACCCCCAAGCTAAAAAGCATCGTGCTGGGCCACGCCATTTCAACCCGGTAGCCCAGTGCGGCGTCTGAAATCCGCGGCAAAGCCCTGCTCAAGGCACGCAGGACTTCGGCGCTCCATCACAAGCAAACGTGCTCCAGCACCTGGTCGATACCGTCCAGATCATAAATCCACCCCAACGGCATGTCTGCCCGGGTGGGGCCAGGTGTAAGCACCATCAGATCGCGGACGCCATGCAGCATCAGCGGCAGGGCCGAGCTGGCAGGCGCCAGCAATACACCCCGCTTGCGGTTGACCGACCAACGCTCGGTGAAGGCTTTGCCTTGGCCGAAACGGAAGGTCAGCGGCCAGCTGTCGATCGACGCTGCCGACGGCGCAGGCCTCAACCGAGGGATTTCCATTGGTCTTGACCAGGCGTGGGCTCGGCTGGCTTGCTGCGTGCGCGCTTCAACACCGCAGGGATCCAGCGGGTGACAAAATAGCCGATGTGCGCAGCCAGTGCGCTGCAGAGGAACATCGGGAACAGGTTGTCCACGAAGGTGGCCAGCCAGTGGTGAGCGGCTTCGCCGTGGGCCACCAGCGCGGCGAGGATGAATGCAGTCACCAGCATGATGACGTATTGCCGATACAGCCCGCACAGCGCGCCCATTGCCAGCGCGGCCATGGCGAGGGCAAACCCTACGTGGTCCATTTGCAACATTCCTTGACGTCAAAAAGGCGTCAAAAATAGCATCAAAATGACATCAGTCAACCTTGAATGCCTTGCACTAGACACTGTTGTAAGCTGGCCCGAAACCGGCATCGTCTACTCGGCCGAATGCGCGCCGCAACCCCTGTAGGAGCGGCCTTGTGTCGCGATGGGCCGCAAAGCGGCCCCGGCAATTTGTGCAGCCTGGCTGAAACCCTGGGGCCGCTGCGCAGCCCATCGCGACACAAGGCCGCTCCTAAAGGGACCGCGTCAGCCCATGAATATTGTTAGCAGACAGGGAAATCGCTCATGCGTCCGAATAAAGCCTGCCCCGTGGTCCTTTCATCCACGTTGCCTGCGAAAATCCTGCTGTTCCGCCACCCCTTGGCTGGCGTGCAACTGGTGAAAGGCACCATCGAACAAGGCGAAGCGCCGGCCGTGGCCGCCTTGCGTGAATTGGGTGAGGAATCAGGCATCACCAACGCTACGGTCAAGCAGGACCTGGGCTGCTGGGATGCCGAACACCTCGGGCAAGTGTGGTCGTTTCACCTGTGCCAGGTGGAAGGTGCCCTGCCCGAACACTGGTCCCACCAGACACAGGATGACCATGGCCACCTGTTCACGTTCTTCTGGGCCGCGTTCGACGACCTGCCCTGCAACGACTGCCATCCAGTCTTTCAGCGAGCGTTGGTGTATCTGAACAACGCCCTGGAGCCCTTGCACAGCGCTGGCGGCTAGAGTCCGATGAGCAGGCTTGAGCCGCCCTGCGCAACCCGGGTAACCTTCCGCACTCTTCCCTTCCGGCCTCCCCTGCCGTGTACCGCCCAGGCGTTAAATCGCGAAGCGGTCATTCATGATGCCGACACCCGAAGGGCAGCCACCTTTGGCGTGCCCATCCGCCATCTATACATTCAGGATGACCCCATGATCATTCGCCAAGCCATTGCTGCAGACTACCCGCAGCTGCTCGACATCTGGCTGCGCGCCGTACGCGCCACGCACCACTTTTTGCAACCGTCCGACATCGACGCGCTGTTGCCACAGCTGCGTGACGTGTACTTCCCGGCCGTCGAGCTGTGGGTTGCAGTAGACACCGATGACCAGCCGCTGGGCTTTATCGGTTTCAATGAACACCACGTGGAAATGCTCTTCGTCGACCCCGAGCGACATGGCCAGGGTATTGGCCGGGCGCTGCTGGATTTTGGCCGCCAGTCGCGTAGCGCGATGAGTGTCGATGTCAACGAGCAGAACCCCCAGGCAACCGGGTTTTACCAGCACTACGGCTTCGTCCAGACCGGCCGCTCGCCGCTGGATGGCGAAGGCCGGCCATTCCCGTTGCTGCATATGAGCTTGCCCACCCAGGCGTGACCAGAAGGCACACACCGCGATGGACCGGTCCATCGGGCCATGTGTCGCAATAAGGGCCGCAAAGCGGCCCCCCCAGGGCAGCTGTTCAGCGGAGGGTGTTTTTGGTCAGCTCAACTTCGTTCATCAACGCCTTGGCCAACGCCGTGAGGTAATCGGCGGCGCCCAGGAGTTTGTGGTCGTCCTCCATATCGCCTTCACGCAGCAGATGCTTGATGTAGCTCAGCAGGATCGAAACTTGCTCGTAGGCATCATCAATAGGAATGCCGGGCTGAACCCGCAGCAGATCCTTTGGCGGGTTGCCGACTTCGAGGAAGGTTTCTGCACCGATGGTGACGATGACCTTGGGTTCGTCTGCCATGTTTTCACGCCTCTTCCTTTTGGCCGAACAGCCGTGCATGGGAATGGGTTACCAGCGAATGGGCGATTTCAGTTGCATGCAGGGCATTGCCCAGGCCGGCATCGCAAGCGTGGCTGCGGCAGTGTTCGTCGAGGGTTTCGATGACGCCGCGTAGCAGTTCGATCACATGTGCGAGGGCGACGGGTGGGTAGATGTCGGATTTGACGGTGAAGAATGGCGTGTTGATGGGTCGGCGGGGTGGATCGGGTACGAGCTTTTTCATGGCTATCACCTTTGTTCTGCCCAAGGAGACTGCCACTTCAATCTTTCTCACGGATTGTGGGTGGCAGCCGTGCGCGGGGTGAGAAACCGAGGAACAAAGGCAAAACTCGGCCAGGCCTAAGCCTGCCCGCGCACGGCCGCCATAACGACGGAGCTTTGTATCAGTCGGGTTCTCACGCCCGGTCGCCGGAGCGACGCGAAAACGTTATCCCTGAGGTACTTCCCCGACAACAGCGATAGTTCAGCAGCGCGCGTAGGATAATTCCTAAACGGGTTGATTCTGAAGCATTTGGTTTCATGTTCAGAAATGTCTTACAGGGTATGGTTTTGGGGGGGCTGGCATGGGATCGGGTCAGGGCCATCAGGTGCTTGCCGCAACATGTTCGGCGCCTGTGAGATCGAGCGCCGCCCGCGCGGCGCATCGCGAGCTGCGCTCGCTCCTACGTTTGTTTCGGGCCAATTATTCCTGCGGGATTTACGCGCGAACGCCTTGGCGCACGGCTCGATATCGTGTCGTACAAACAAGGCGGTCGCGCGCGTTTTTCACAGGCATGACTGGCCCGAAACAAACGTAGGAGCGAGCGCAGCTCGCGATGCGCCGCGCGGGCGGCGCTCGATCTCACAGGCGCTGAATAATTGCGTCGAACCACCAACCTTCGCAATCCAGCATCAATAATCCGCCGTATAATCGGATCCAACACCGAGGATGCCCCGCATGCAAGCATTGGAAATGGATTACGGACACGGCGAAGAGGTGGCCAGCCACTGCCACGCCGAAGACCAGCTGATCTACGCCGCCAGCGGCGTGATGCGGGTCGCCAGTGAGGGGGGCAGCTGGGTGATCCCCGGCGGGCATGCCTTGTGGATGCCCGCCGGGGTCAGCCATGCCATCCGCATGGAAGGCGCGGTCTGCATGCGGACCTTGCTGCTTGAAGCACGTATCGAGCGTTGCCAGGTCATTGTGGTATCCGGCCTGCTGCACGAGCTGATCCTGGCTGCGTCACGCATGCTCGACCTGCGTGACGGCGAGCACGTGCGGGCACTGATCCAGCTTGAGTTGGCCACTGCCAGGCGCATCGATGCCTTTGTGCAGCTGCCGCACCATGCGCGGCTGCGCACCTGGTGCGAGCGCTTCCTGCAGGACCCGGCCCAGGACCTGACCCTGGAGCAATGCGGTGCGCAACTGAACATGAGTGCCCGCAGCGTGGCGCGGCTGTTCCAGCGTGAGGTGGGCATGTCGTATGGCGAATGGCGCGCCCGTGCCCGGGTGATGCTCAGCCAGCAGTGCCTGGCCGAAGGCAAGCCGATCCTGAACGTGGCGCTGGAGCACGGCTACCAGAGCGCCAGCGCCTTTGCCGCCATGTTCAAGCGCATTCTCGGCTACGCGCCGAGCGATTGGCAAAACAGTACCGCGCGCGGCTACTGAGCCGCAGGTTGTCCCACTTGCGCGCAGGGTTGTCCCGCTTGCGACAGCGGCATGCGCCCCACCCTCGTTAACCTCGCATCACCACCCTTGAGCGACATGTGTGATGCCCTTACTGCCTTCATTTCCCTCCCCTGCCCGGCTTGCCGCACTCGGCATGCTCGGCCTGCTGGCGGCGTGCACCCGGCAACCCGCACCTGCCGAGCCACCCGCAGCGCTGCAGGCTAACCCGCTGGCGATTGTACCGGCCGGTGTCAGCCGGCAAGCATTGCCGGAACAATGGTGGGCGCTGTTCCAGGACCCGCAACTCAACCAATGGGTACAGCAAGCCCTCACGCACAACCAGGACCTGGCACAGGCCGAGGCCAACGTGCAGGCCATGCTGGCCGGCATCGGCGAGTTCGATGCCAGGCGATGGCCGTCAACCTCAGTGGGCTTCGCCGCTATCTATGGCAAGAGCGCCGATGACCAGACCCTGGCCGAGGCGACCGACAGCCACGCGCCGTCGCAATGGCAATTCAACCCAGGTATCGAGTTGGCCTATCAGGTGGATGTCTGGGGCCAGGTGCGCGCTGCCATCGAGCGCGCCCGGGCCCAGGCCGAAGCCAGTGCTGCGGCGCTGGACCTGGTGCGCGTGCAAGTGGTCGCCCAGACCAGCCGCGCCTACATCGACCAGTGCGTCTACGCCGCACGCCTGGACGAGGCAAGGCAGTCCTTGCAAACCCTCGACCACAGCGTGCAACTCAGCGAACGCCAGCGCCAGGCCGGCGTGGCCACCGCCCTCGACAGCGAGCGCCTGCTGGGTTTGCGGGAACAGGTGCGGGCGCAACTGCCGATGCTTGTAGCCCGGCGGCAGATGGCGCTTTTTGAGCTGAGCATGCTCAGTGGCCAGGCTTCGCTGGCTGACACCGCGACTTGCAAAACCATCCCCACGCTGTCGACGCCGTTGCCGGCTGGCGATGGCTGGCATTTGCTCGAACGTCGGCCGGATGTGCGCCAGGCCGAACGGGAGTTGCAGGCTGCAAGCCTGGAAACCGACATCGTCCGCGCCGACCTGTACCCGAAGGTCAGCTTCGGCGCTTCGCTGACGTCCTCGGACTATCACCTTGCCAACCTTGGCGACAGCCGCGCGGTGATGTTCGGCATTGGCCCACTGATCCGTTGGGAGTTCCCCAATATCAAGGCCAACCGCGCACGGGTCGGCAAAGCCGAAGCCTTGCAGCAGGCGCAGGTTGCCCATTACCGCGGCATGGCGCTGAGCGCGCTCAAAGACGTGCGCCAGGCCCTGGCCCGCTATGACGGTGAACGGCAGCGGTTGCAGGCGCTGGATGCCGCCTTGGCACACAGCCAGCGCGGTTATGCCCTGGCCCAGGGCAACTACCGCGCCGGCACCGTGGACGGGCTGGCCTTGCTCGACAGCGAGCGCGAACTGATTCGCCTGCGGGGTAGCCACGTAGAAGCCCGAGGGCGGCTGGCGCAGGCGCAGGTCAACCTGTTTCGCGCACTGGGCGGGCGGTGGTAGCCAGCAGCAAAAATCCATGGGGCCGCTGCGCGCCCCATCGCCGGCAAGCCAGCTCCCACAGGGATTGCACATGACCTGAGTTCAACGCGGTCGGGGTGGGAGCTGGCTTGCCGGCGATGGGCTGCGCAGCAGCCCCAAACTCAAGAATGGAAACCGAACATGAATGTCGCCGTAGAAAAAAACGTGCCTGCTGCGGGCGAGCGGCAAGCCAGATCCCGTCGCCGCCTGGCCTACACCGCTAGCGGCAGCCTGGCAGCACTCGCGCTGCTGGCCTTCACCAGCTACTGGCTCACCACCGGCCGCTACCTGGAGACCACCGACGACGCCTACGTCCGCGCCGACTGGGTGGCCCTGAGCCCACGGGTGGCCGGTTACGTGGCCGAGGTCGCGGTGGCTGACGACCAGCCAGTAAAGGCCGGCGATGTACTGGTGCGCCTGCAAAACCGCGACTACCGCGCCCGACTCGACCAGGCACAGGCGGGCGTGGCCGAGGCGCAGGCGGCACTGCTCGCCGCCCAGGCCCGCCAACAGGTCGCCAGCGAGCGCATCAACCAGCAACAGCAAGCCATCCTGCAGGCTGAAGCAACCCTGCGCAGCGCTACTGCTGAACAGCGCCGCAGTGAACTGGACATGCAACGCTACCGTGGCCTTGTGCGCGACAACGCCGCGACCGTGCAGCGCCTGGAAACCGCCAGCGCAAGCGCCACCCAGGCGCAAGCCTTACTGCAGGGTGCCCAGGCCGCGCTGCGCGAGCAACACTCACAACTCGCCATGGCCAAGGGGCTGTCAGCCCAGGCTGACGCCGAACTGCAACAGCGCGCAGCAGCGTTGGCCCGCGCCCAGGCCCGCCAACAGCTGGCCGAGCAGGACGAACAGGACACCGTGATACGTGCACCGATCACGGGCGTAGTCGGCCAACGCCGCGTGCGCGCCGGCCAGTACGTGGTGCCGGGCCAGCCGCTGCTGGCCGTGGTGCCCTTGCAGCAGGCCTATGTAGTGGCCAACTTCAAGGAAACCCAGTTGGCCAACATGCGCCCGGGGCAGCCAGTGGAAATCCGCGTCGACAGCTTCGCCAGCCAGCCACTGCAAGGCCATGTGGCCAGTTTCTCGCCGGCCTCAGGCAATGTCTTCGCATTGCTGCCCTCGGACAATGCCACCGGCAATTTCACCAAGATCGTCCAGCGCTTCCCGGTGCGCATTCTGCTCGACACACCGCTGGATGGCCCGCAGGTACTGCCCGGCATGTCGGTGGTGAGCACGGTTGACACCCGCCCCGCAGAGGTGGCCGATGCGCACTGAACAACCTGTCTCGCTGCGCGCCTGGGTGGCGGTGCTCGGCGGCTTGTTCGGCTGTTTCATGGCCGGCATGAACGTGCATGTCACCAGCGCCGCGCTGCCGGAAATCCGCGGCTCGCTGGGTGCCAGCTTCGAGGAAGGCTCATGGATTTCCACCGCCTACCTGGTGGCGGAAATCGTGATGATTCCGCTGACGGCCTGGCTGGTGGAAGTGTTCTCGCTGCGCCGGGTGATGTGGACCGGCTCACTCATATTCCTTGTAGCTTCGGTGGCCTGTTCCTGGGCGCCCAACCTGGAGGCGATGATTACTATGCGGGTGATCCAGGGTGCTGCGGGCGCGGTGCTGATTCCCCTGTCGTTCCAGCTGATCATCACCGAACTGCCGGCCAGCAAGATGGCCATGGGCATGGCGCTGTTCAGCCTGGCCAACAGCGTCGCGCAGGCGGCTGGGCCATCGATTGGTGGCTGGCTGACCGATGCCTATTCGTGGCGCTGGATCTTTTATTTGCAACTGTTCCCCGGCATTGCACTGCTGTTCGCCATCGCCTGGTCGATCGAGGCCAGGCCGATGAAGCTTGAGCTGCTACGCAAAGGTGACTGGCTGGGTATCGCCGCCATGGTGATCGGCCTGGGTGGTTTGCAGATCGTGCTGGAGGAAGGCGGTCGGCTGGACTGGTTCGGCTCGCCATTCATCGTCGCCATGAGTGTTATCGCCGCCATTGCCCTGGTGGTGTTCGTGGTGACCCAGCTGTTCGGCCAGCGCGCCTTCATCAACCTGCGCTTGCTCGGGCGCTACAACTTCGGCGTCGCCAGTGCGGCCATGTTCATCTTTGGCGGCGCCACATTCGGCCTGGTGTTCCTGGTGCCCAACTACCTGTCGCAGTTGCAGGGTTTCAGCGCCCGCGACGTGGGCGTAGCGCTGATTGCCTATGGCGTGGTGCAGTTGCTGCTGGCGCCGTTGATGCCCCGGCTGATGGGCTGGACCAGTGCCAAGTTCATGGTTGCCAGCGGCTTTCTGATCATGGCCCTGGGCTGCTGGCTGGGGGCGAGCCTGAGCGCCGACAGTGCTGACAACGTGATCATCCCGTCCACGGTGGTGCGCGGTATTGGCCAGCCCTTCATCATGGTGGCGTTGTCGGTGCTGGCGGTGGCCGGGCTGGACAAGCGTGAAGCCGGCTCGGCCTCGGCAGTGTTCTCGATGCTGCGCAACCTCGGTGGCGCCATCGGCACCGCCGGGCTGACGCAACTGGTGGCGAGCCGTGAGCGCTTTCACAGTGAGCGCATTCACGAGCAAGTGACGGTGTTCGAGCCTGGCGTGCAAGAGCGCATCAACCAGACAGTGCAGAGCTGGTTGCCGCACCAGCAGCAGCTGCTGGAGGGGTTGGCGGGGACGATTCGGCGGGAGGCTTACCTGATGGCTTACAGTGATGCGTTCTACCTGGCCTGCCTGGCGTTGATCGGGTGTGCAGTAGCGGCATTGCTGTTACGGTCAAAACACCAGCTCTGATGCCGACACATCTCCCTGTAGGAGCAGCCTTGTGCTGCGAAGAGGCCGGCATAGCCAACAAATTTTTTGGCAGTAATGGCCTCTTCGCAGCACAAGGCTGCTCCTACAGGAAATGCATAACGGCTACTGAATGGGCATGCGCTTAAAGTGCGGCCCCAGGCGCGCGGCCCAGCACCCGTGAATATTCTTCACGCGCGTTCTGCTCGGTAAACTCCCCGGCCCACTTCGCCACCACCACCGTCGCCACGCTGTTGCCAATGGTGTTGCAGGCCGCCATGGCCATGGACATGAAGCGGTACACGCCAAACAGCAGCGCCAGGCCTTCAACCGGCAGCACGCCAATGGCTGTCACCGTCGCAGCAAACACCACGAAGCTGCCACCCGACACCGCCGCCGCACCTTTGGAGGTCACCAGCATGATCGCCAGAATACCCAGTTGCTGCTCCCACCCCAGCGGCACGCCGTAGGCATTGGCAATGAACAGCACGCACATCGACATGTAGATCGAGGTGCCATCCAGGTTGAAGGCATACCCCGTCGGCAGCACCAGGCCCACGCTCTGTTTCGAGCAGCCGAAGCGCTCAAGTTTTTGCAGCAGGCGTGGCAGTGCACTCTCCGACGACGCAGTGCCAAGCACGATGAAGATCTCGTCCTTGATGTACTTCAAGAAGCGCCACAGGCTGAACCCGGACAACCGGCACACGGCGCCCAGCACCACGAACAGGAAGAAGGCGATCGCCACGTAGAACATCAGCACCAGGTTGGCCAACGACATGAGCACGGCCGAGCCATTGCTGCCCACCGCGTAAGCCACCGAGCCGAACGCACCCAGCGGGGCGAACTTCATGATCAGGTTGATGAACTCGAAGAAGCACTCCGACACCCGATTCAGGCCGTCCTCGATCACCGCACGCCGCTCATGCTTCAAGGCCAGCAAGGCAAAGCCGAACAGCACGGCGATCACCAGCACCTGCAACAGCTGGCCACCGGCAAAGGCACCTACGAAGTTGTCGGGGAATATGTTGTAGATGAAGTCCATGGTCGACGCCGGCGCGTGGCCCTTGGCGACGGCAGCGCTGGCGGCAGCCGAGGCGGCACTGCTGGCGTGCGCGCCGTGCATGCCCGAGCCGATACCGATCAGGTTGCCCCACAGCAGGCCCAGGGCCAACGCGAAGGTGGACAGCAGCTCGAAGTACACCAGTGCGCGCCAGCCCACTTTACCCACGCGCTTGATGTCACCGGCCGAGGCAATGCCGTGGACCACGGTGAAGAACACCAGTGGCGCAACGGCCGTCTTGATCAGTTTGAGAAAGATGTCCCCGAGGATCTTGAACTTGGCAGCGAGCTCGGGGGCGAGGAAACCGAAGGCGATGCCCAGCAGCATCGCAGCGATGACCTGAAACGTCAGGTCTTTGTACAGCGGCTTTTTCGAAGTGGAAGACATGGTTGTTTTCTCATTGTTCTTGTCGAAAAGCAGAGGACGGGGCCCAGCAGCAGCCGGGCCCCGAGCGGATCAACGGGCGACGGCACCCGGGCGGGCCAGCGCCTGGTCGACCATCTGCGGCGCCAGGCCCAGGTAATTGGTCGGGTCGCACAGCTGCTCAAGGGTGGCCAGGTCGACATGCGCGGTGGCCTCGCCCTGGGCCTTCAGCGCTTCCAGCAGGCTGATGCCCTGGTCATTGGCCAGGCGGCAGGCGGCGTAGACCACGTCGTGGGCCACCTGGCGACCCAGCGCCGGGGCCAGGCCCATCATCACTGCTTCAGCCACGATCAGGCCTTGGGTCATGTCGAGGTTTTTGCGCATGCGCTCGGTGCGCACGTCCAGGCCGGCCAGCATGAAGCGCGCCTGGCCCAGCGAAGCGCCAGTCAGGGCGAAGGCTTCGGGGATGGCGATCCACTCGGCCTGCCATGGGCCGGTGGAGCGCTCGAAGTCCTGGATCATGGCGTCGAGCATCAAGCCAGCCTGCTGGCGCACGCCTTTGGCAGCGGCATACATCAGCTCGCAGGAAATCGGGTTGCGCTTCTGCGGCATGGTGCTGCTGGCGCCACGGCCCTTGACGAACGGCTCGTAGGCTTCGCCCAGCTCGCTGGTCATCATCATCATGATGTCCAGCGCCACCTTGCCCAGCGAGGCCGTGACCAGGCCGAGGAAGTTCAGAGTTTCGGCCAGGCCGTCACGGGCCACGTGCCAGGTGGCTTGCGGCACGCCCAGGCCCAGTTCGTCCATCAGCGCAGCTTGTACTTCAAGGCCCTTATCGCCCAGCGAAGCCAGGGTACCGGCGGCACCGGCAAACTGCCCCACTTCCACCCGCGGGCGCAGCTCGACCAGGCGCTCGGCATGGCGGTCGAACATGCTCAGCCACACCGCGCACTTGTAGCCGAAGGTGATCGGCAGTGCATGTTGCAGGTGGGTGCGGCCGGCCATCGGCGTATCACGGTAGCGCAGCGCCAGCTCGGCCAGCAGGCCGCGCACGGCCTGGATGTCGCGCTCGACGATAGCCAGGGCGGCACGCACCTGCAGGACCACGGCGGTGTCCATGATGTCCTGGGTGGTGGCGCCCCAGTGCACGTAGCGGCCCGCTTCGCCGCACAGCTTCGACAGCTGCTCGACCAGCGGCAGGATCGGGTAACCGACGATTTCGGTCTCGTGCTGCATCAGCGCCAGGTCCAGGGCCTCGTAGCGCGATAGCTCGGCAATCTGCACGGCGGCTTCGCCAGGGATGACGCCGCAACGGGCTTCGGCCTTGGCCAAGGCCACTTCCACTTCGATGTAACGCTCGATCAGCGATTTGTCGGAGAACACCGCACGCATTTCGGCGGTGCCGAACATGTCGCGGAACAGGGTGGAATCGAAAACGGTGGTGGACATGGGCAGGGATCCTGAAATGTTATTTTTTGACCGGACATATTGTTTATGTCCGTACATAATTCTTGCCCCACCGCTGTTACACTGTCAACCGATGAAATTTGCGAGACAGACCAAAGGTATGAACCCGACGCGCTACACCACCGTGGCAAAGGACTTGATGGAAGGCATCGCCAATGGCCGCTACCCGGTGGGTAGCCTGCTGCCGACCGAGTTCGAGCTGTGCGACCTTTACGATGTGAGCCGGCACACGGTGCGCGCGGCGATCAACCAGCTGCTCAACCAGGGGTTGGTGTCGCGGCGCAAGCGCGTGGGCACCCGGGTCGAGGCCAGCAGCCCACGCGGCGGCTACTCGCAGTCGCTGGCCAGCGTGGCCGACCTGGCGCACCTGGCCGAAACCCAGCAGCGGGAAATCCAGGACGTGCGCCACTTCGTCGCCGACCTGAGCGAAGCGGCGCGGCTGGGGTTGGTACCGGGGGAACACTACTTTTGCGTGTCGAGCATCCGCGTCGACCGCCTGCACAATGCGGCGCCGCTGTGCTGGACCGATGTGTATGCGCAGCGCGACTATGCCGAGGTCATCGAGCGGGCCCGCGAGCACCCCGACCAGCTGATTGCCGGGCTGATCGAGCAGCACTTTGGCCGGGCAATCGCGGTGGTCGACCAGCAGGTGCGGGCAGTGCTGCTGACGGCAGAGATGGCCAAGGCGCTGAAGGCCGAGGCGGGTTCACCGGGGCTGAAGATCATCCGCCATTACCGCGAGGAAAATGGTGATTTGATGGCGGTTTCCGAAACCGTGCACCCGGATGACCGCTTCACCCTGGTGACCCAGATGCGCCGGGATCGCTCACCCGCCTGACAGCAAGGCCCATACGGGCCCCTGTGGGAGCGGGTTCACCCGCGAAGAATGCAACGCGGTGCATGGCACCGGCTTCGCCGGTGTTCGCGGGCATGCCCGCTCCCACAGGGATCGCGCAACGCTTAGCTTTTGAGCAGGACAGTTGATCCTAGAGGGCACGCATTTGTTGTTCGGCTTCGATCAACTGCTGACCCCGCACCGTGGTCACCCTGTGATCCCGCGCCAGCCACCCATAGATTGTCGGCAGCACGAACAGGGTGAACAAGGTTCCCACCAGCATCCCGCACACGATCACCACCCCCAGCCCGAAGCGGCTGTTGGCCCCGGCGCCGCTGGCAAACAGCAGCGGCAGCACGCCGAACGTCATCGCTGCGGTGGTCATCAACACCGGCCGCAAACGTATCTGCGCGGCACGGACAATGGCGGCGGCACGGTCGAGGTTGTCGCGCACCTGCATCTCGTTGGCGAACTCCACCATCAGGATGCCGTGCTTGCTGATCAGGCCGATCAGCGTCACCAGGCCTATCTGCGTGTAGATGTTCAACGTGGCCCAGCCCAACGCCAGCGGCAGCAGCGCACCGCAGATCGACAGCGGCACCGTCACCAGGATGATCAGTGGGTCGACCAGGCTTTCGTACTGCGCCGCCAGCACCAGGTAGATCACCACCAAAGCGGCGAGAAACGCCCACATCAAGGCAAAGCCCTCCTGCACATACTGGCGCGATTCCGATTGCCAGTCGTGGCTGAAGCCCGGCGGCAGTTCGGCGGTGAGCTGTTCGAGAAAGGCCACGGCGTTGCCCATCGACACCCCCGGCGCCGGGATGGCCTGCAAGGTACTGGCGTTCTGCTGATCGAACTGCAACAGGCGGTTGGGCGCCACTTCGATCTCCAGGTGCACCACCGTGGCCAGCGGCACCAGGCTGCCATCGTCGGCGCGCACATACTGGCGGTTCAGCGCCGCAGGCGTCAGGCGCTGGTCCTGGATACTCTGCGGGATCACGTCATAGGAACGCCCGAACAGGGCAAAGCGGTTGAGGTACTGCTCACCCACCAGCACACCCAGCGACTCGCCAATGGCCTGCATGCTGATGCCCAGGCTGGCCGCCTTGGCCCGGTCGATGCGCACCTTGACCACCGGGTTGTTGTAGTCGAGGTCGCTGTCCACCACGGCGAACAGGCCGCTGTCGCGGGCGCGTTGCTTGAGCACTTCCATGGTCTGGTACAGCTCGGGGTAATCCTGGGCGCTGCGCAGCACCATCTGCACCGGCAGGCCGCCACTGGAGCCCGGCAGCGCAGCGACCTGGAAGGCGAAGATGCTGCTGCCTTCGATATCCGCCACCGCCTGCTGCAACTGCGCCTGCACCTGTGCGGCAGAGCGCTCGCGCGCCTGCCAGGCGCTGAGGTTGATACCCCCGAAACTGGCGGCCGGGCCGTCGGTGCCGTTGATGATCCAGGTGTCGGTGGTTTCGCCGATGGACTTCATCACCTGATCCAGCTTCAGTGCAAAGTGTTCGGCATATTCGAGGCTGGCATGCTGCGGCGACTTGATGGCGGTCAGCACCGCCGCCTGGTCCTCGGGGGGCGCCAGCTCGCGTTGGGGCAGCAGGTAAAGCCAGGGCAGGCTCAGGCACACCAGCAGCGCCACACCCGCGCTGATCCAGCGATGCGCCAGGGAGTAGGCCAGCACCCGCCCATAGGCCCCGGTCACCGCAGCAAACAACCGATCGGCCATGTTGGCCATCACGCCATGCTGCTGCCCGGGTTGCAACAGCAACGAGCTCATCACCGGCGACAAGGTCAGCGCCACAATGCCGGACACGATCACCGCCCCCGCCAAGGTCAGGGCAAATTCGCGGAACAGCGTGCCGGTCAGCCCGCCCATCAACCCGATCGGTGCATACACCGCCGCCAGGGTCAGGGTCATGGCGATTACCGGCCCGGCAATTTCCCGCGCCCCGGCCAATGCCGCAGCAACCGGCGACTTGCCCTCCTCGATATGCCGGTGCACGTTCTCCACCACCACGATGGCATCGTCCACCACCAGGCCGATGGCCAGCACCATCGCCAGCAAGGTCAGCAAGTTGAGGCTAAAGCCGAACAGCAGCATCAGCCCAGCGGCACCGAGCATCGACAGCGGGATGGCCACCACCGCGATCAGCACGCTGCGCAGCGAACCCAGGCACAGCCAGATCACCAGTACCACGATCAGCATCGCCTCCACCAGGGTGCGCAGCACCTCTTGGATCGAAGCATCGATGAAGCGCGCAGTCTCATAAGCCAACGCTACCTTAACCCCGGGCGGCAGGGTCTGCTGGATCTGCGGCAGCAGCTGGCGAATGCCCTCGACGATCACCAGCGGGTTGCCGGTCGGCGTGGGGAACAGCCCCAGGTGCACGGCAGGCTTGCCGTCCATGGTGGCGCTGGTCTGGGTGGCCGCCGCGCTCAGCTCGACAGTGCCAACATCGCGCAGGCGCACCAGGTCGGTGCCATCGTTGCGGATGATCAGTTCACGGAAGTCCTCGACCCGGGTCAGGTCGGTGTCCACCTGGATATCGGCCAGCACGTACTGCCCGCGCACCTGGCCCGGCGTCGCCTGGTAGTTGTTGGCCCGCACCGCCTGCGCCACGTCCGCTGCCGTCACCCCGCGCCCGGCCATCTGTTCGCTGTCCAGCCACAGGCGCATGGCCAGGCGCTGCCCGCCAAACGACTGCACCTTGGCCACGCCGTCGATGCCGGAAAACTGCGGCTCCACCACGCGCGACAGGTAATCGCTCAGCTCCGGGATCGACAGGCTGTCGCTGGCAAAGCCCACGTAGGCCACGGCGGTGGAGTCGCCTGCCGACAGCTCCACCACCGGGTCGTAGGCCTTTTCCGGCAGGCGATAGCGCACCTGGTTGACCTTGGCCATGGTCTCGGCCAGCGCCTGGGTCGAATCGCGGTTGAGCACCATGCGCAAGGTAATCAGGCTGCGACCCTGCTGCGACGACGAGGACAGGTAGTCGATGCCCTCCACCGACGACACGGCCTGGGTGATCGGCTGGGTCACGAAGCCCTGCATCAGCTCGGCGGAGGCACCGGGGTACTCGGTGCTGATGGTAATGGTCGAGCTTGCCAGCAACGGGTACTGACGGATCGGCAACTTGCCCATGGCAAACAGCCCCATCAGGATGATCAGGCTGCTGACCACCAGCGCCAGCACCGGGCGGCGCACAAAGACATCGGTAAACTTCACGACTGCCGCCCTCCCTGGCTGGCCTGCAGGCTGTCCTGCGCCACGGGTTCGACCGGCATGCCGTCACTGAGCTTCAACTGGCCGGAAACCACCACCCGGTCACCGGGCGCCAGGCCAGAGGTAACCTCCACCCGCCCCTGCCAGCGCTCACCGGTGGTTACCCGCACCCGGCTGACCCGGGTGCCATGCGCCGGGTCCTGGGTCGCAACGAATACCGTCTGGCCATAAGCGGTGTAGGTAATCGCGGTTTCCGGCACGGCCAGCACGCTCGACGGCTGCGCGGCATCCAGCCGTACGGCGGCGTACATGCCCGGCTGCAACTGCCCGTCCGGGTTCGGCAAGGCTGCCTGCACCTGCACCAGGCGCGCCTTGCTGACCACCGGGTCGACCGCCACCACCCGGGCCTGGAAGCCTTGCCCGCGCGCCGCGTCCACCGTCAGTGCCAGCACTTGCCCGACGTGCACTTCGGGGGCGGCCTGCTCGCCCAGGGCAAAATTCACATGCAACTGGCTGATGTCAGCCAGGCTGACGATCGCCTCGCCGGCGCCCAGGTACTGGCCCTGATGCACACGCCGAATACCCAGCTTGCCGGCAAACGGTGCGCGAATGGCCTTCTGCGCGATCAGCGCTTCGACATGCTGCAGCTCACCGCCGGCCACGTCCACGGCAGTGGCGGCGTTGTCCAGCAGCTCTTGCGACACGGCATTCATCGCCCGCAGCTTGCGGCTGCGCTGCAGCACCACTTGCGCGTTACGCAACTTCGCCCGCAACTGCACCCGCTGGGCCTGCTCCGGCGCGTCGTTGAGCTGCACCAGCAACTGCCCGGCCGTTACCGCCTGCCCCGACTCGAAGGCGATGCGGGTAATGCGCCCCGCCGTCTCGGCCGCTACCTGCACCTGGTTGACCGCCTCCAGCTCCCCCGAAGCAAAGTTCTGCCGCGCCAGCGGCACCTGCTCGGCCGTGGCCAGCGCCACCTTGGTCGCCGGCCACGCCGCCGCAGCGGGTGCCGCCGAACCGCTACCCACCAGCGCATAGGCAGCGGCCAACACGCCGGCTACAGCGCCGGCCCAGGCCAGTAACGTGCGTTTGTTCATGCAGAGCTCCGATCATGGGGAAAGCGGTTGCGGGGAAGATCGGGCAGGACTATAAGAGCTCAACTTAACTTGAGGTCAACAGGCATGGCAGCGGACAACACGCGGATGCTCACAGTGGGTGAAGTGGCCAAACGCAGTGGCGTGGCGGTGTCTGCGCTGCACTTCTACGAAACCAAGGGGCTGATCGCCAGCGTCCGTACCGCAGGCAACCAGCGCCGCTATCCCTCGCTGGTGCTGCGCACGCTGGCGATCATCAAAGTGGCGCAGCGCACGGGTATTCCGCTGGAGGAAATCAAGCAGGCATTCAGCCGGTATGCGCCCAACAGCAAGCTTACGGCGGCGCAATGGGGCGAGATGTCCACGGCCTGGCGCGAAGACCTTAACGCCCGGATTCGCACGCTGGAGGCGTTGCGCGACAGCCTCGACAACTGCATTGGGTGCGGCTGCCTGTCGCTGGAAGACTGCCCGCTGCGTAACCCCGAGGATGTTCTGGCCAAGGAAGGTGCCGGCGCGCGAATCCTTGAGAAGAAGGCCCGCTAGCCTCGACCTCTCAGGCCAAGTGCGATCCCTTGTAGGAGCGGCCTTGTGTCGCGATCGGGCTGCAAGGCAGCCCCGGCAATTTGTGCATCGTGGCTGAAATCCTGGGGCCGCTTTGCGGCCCGATCGCGACACAAGGCCGCTCCTACAGGGACCGCGTGGCCTGAAGGTGATAAGCAATCGTTTGGAACCATTGCGGCCTGCCAACGCCCTAAGCCTGTGCTGTTAACCCTAGCCGCTCACAGGAAGGAACTAAGCCATCATGAAACGCGAACAGATCGAAGGTGTTGCAGAGAACCTTGCAGGCAAAGCGCAGAGCGCTGTAGGCAGGCTGGTCGAAGACCCGTCGCTGGAAGCCGAGGGCGATGCGCGTCAAGCTGCTGGCCAGGTGACCAAGACCTATGGTGATGCCCTGGACACGGTGTCTTCGTTCGTCAAGGAAAAGCCGTTCGCCGCATTGGCCATCACTGCTGCCGCCACGCTGCTGGTGTCGCGCCTGCTGCGCCGCTGAACACGGCACCGCAAGCAGGGCCAGGGCCGGGTATGCCATCCGGCCCGCGCCATTACCAGATGGCGATATCGTAGGTAAGGTACACGCGATTGCTGTCGCGCCCTCGGGCAAAATCCGAGCGATAGACATAGTTGCGCAGCTTCACCCCCAGCCCCTTCAGCGGCCCGCCCTGCACCACGTAGGCAAGCTCGGCGTCACGCTCCCACTCCTTGATGCCCTCGGCACCCGAGCGGCCATTGTCGCCACTCAGGTACCGTGCCATGAACGTCAGGCCCGGCACGCCTGCTGCCGCAAAGTTGTAGACGTAGCTGGCCATCCAGGTCTTTTCTTCTTCCTCGATGAACTTGCCGATGCCGACGTTGCTGAACGAATACACGGTCGCACCACTGATGTACGGCAAGCCGGCGTCACCATCGAGCACCTGGTAGCCGGCGCCAAGGGTATGACCGGAATGCGCATACGCCAGCTGGCCGCTGAACATGTGGTTATCGATGCCGCCGCCGTAGGCCGCGCCGCTGTCTCGGCTCCTGAAGTAGCGCAAGTCTGTGGTCAGTACCCCGCCGGCCAGCGGCAGCTCATGTACCAGGCCGGCGAAGTCCTGGCGGTAGAAGTGCTCAAGCTGGCCATGGAAGTAGCTCAGGCGCAGTTGTTTGCTGACGGCATAATCGGCGCCGGCGAAGTTGAAGTCACCGGTCTTGCCGCCCGCGTACCCATCCAGGTACAGCCCGGTGCTGTCCGAAGAATCACGCTGCTTGAAGCGGTCCAGGTGCCCCGCCGTCAGTGTCAGCCCGTCGATATCCGTGCTGGTCAGTTGCGTGCCCTGGTACGTCTGCGGCAACAGCCGCGCATCGTTGTAGACCAGCACCGGCGTTTTCGGCAGCAAGGTACCGTGCTTGGCCACAGTCTGCCCGACGCGGGCCTTGGCCGTTACCCCGGCGCTGGCGAATTCGTCCGCCGCACGGCCGTCGTCATGCACCGGCAGCAGCCCTGTGCCGCTGCGCCCACGGCCAGAGTCCAGCCTGACACCCACCAGCCCCAGGGCATCCAGCCCTACGCCCAATGCACCGGGGGTGAATCCGGATTGGTAGTCCAGCAGAAAACCCTGTGCCCACTCCACCCGCTCGCTTTTGGCACTGGCGGCAGCACGCGCACTCATGCCCTGTTCGTCGCGGAAATTCTCGTTGAAGTAGACGTTGCGCAGTTGCAGCTTGAGCTTGCTGTCATCGACAAAACCGGCGGCGCCGGCAACAGGCAGCCAGCCGCAGAGCAGGCCACAAGTGGCCCCACGGAACACAGCACGGGACATGATCGGTACTCTTGTTGTTGTTTTCAGGATGCACAAGGTGCGGGCGCCAGGCAGCGCCCGGTAACACTCAGACGAAGAAGGACAAGGCCCCTGTGAGCAACGCCAGCGCGGTGATCACCAGCGAGGTCAGCACGGCCCACTTGAAGGTGGCCTTCTGGAAGTCGCCGATGTCACGGTCAACCATGCCGACCAGCAGCAACGTCGAAGCCACCAGCGGGCTCATCAGGTGCACCGGCTGGCCGAGCACCGAGGCGCGGGCAATTTCCAGCGGGTCGATGCCATACGCCGCTGCGGCGTTGGCCAGGATCGGCACCACGCCGAAGTAGTAGGCGTCGTTGGACAGCACGAAGGTCAGCGGCATGCTGGTCAGCGCCACCACCAGCGGGAACCAGTGGCTCCATTCTTCGGGAATCCAGTCCACCAGGGTTTGCGCCAGGGCGTCGACCATCTTGGTACCCGAGAAGATCCCGGCAAAGATACCTGCGGCAAACACCAGCAGCACCACCGTCATGGCGTTACCCGAATGCGCCAGAATGCGCTCCTTCTGCAGTTCCAGCTGGGGGTAATTGATCATCAGCGCGGCGACGAAGCCGATCATGAACAGGATGGCGGCATGCATCAGCCCCATCACCAGTGCGGTCATGACGGCGATCACCAGCAACAGGTTCACATAGGCCAGGCGCGGGCGCTTGTACGGTTTGTCGCCAAGGATTTCCTTGATGTAGCAGTTGCCACCACCGGACTCCAGGGCGATGTTGCCGATACGACGGCGCTCAGTGCGCCCCAGCAGGAAGGCCGTGAACACCACCCAGGCTGCACCGCCGATCATGGTCGGCAACATCGGGATGAAGTACTCGCTGGCGTCCAGCCCAAGGGCGGCGATGGCCCGCGTGGCCGGCCCGCCCCAGGGGCTCAGGCCGCTCATGATGCTCAGCGACAGCATCGACACCGTGGCCAGAATCATCGGGTTCATGCCGATACGCTTGTAGAGCGGCAGCATGGCGGCACAGGTGATCATGTAGGTGGTCGTGCCGTCGCCGTCCAGCGCCACCAGCAGTGACAGCAATGCCGTGCCGATGGCGATCTTGACCGGGTCGCCGTTTACCCGCTTGAGGATCTTGCGAATCAGCGGATCGAACAGGCCGGCATCGATCATCAGGCCGAAGAACAGGATGGCAAACAGCAGCAAGGCTGCCGATGGCGCGACCATTTTCAAGCCGTCGAGCATCATCTTGCCGAGTTCGGGGGCAAAACCGCCGATGACGGCGAAGACGATCGGGACAACGGTCAGCGCAACGATAGGCGACAGGCGCTTGCTCATGATCAGGTAGGTGAACGTCACCACCATGATCAGGCCCAGGAGTGCGAGCATGGTCTTTCTCTCTTGTTTTTATTGTGCGTGGCCGCCCGCCGGGCAGGCAGCCTCCAACCCCACTCGGCATCGCTGCGACGCTGAGTGGAATTCTAAGTCAATGTTCAGTAGTGCAAAGGGCGATCAGCCGTGGCGGCGAGGCTCGGCGGGCCAGGCGGTCTGTTCGGGTGCAGCGCAGTCCGGCTGTACCGGTTGCTCACCATTGAGCGTGCGCAACAGGGTATCCCGCTCACAGGCACTCTCGGACAGCGAGATCACCACGGTGGCCACCGCATTGCTGGCAAGGCTGGTCAGGGCACGGGCTTCGGACATGAAGCGGTCGATACCGATCAGCAGCGCCAGGCCAGCCAGCGGAATATCGTGGATCACGGTCAGGGTCGAGGCCAGCGCGACGAAGCCACTGCCGGTCACCCCGGCCGCCCCCTTGGACGACAGCAGCATGATCGCCAGCATGGTCAGCGTCTGCCCCAGGGTGATGTCGATGTTGCAAGCCTGGGCGATGAAGATGGCCGCCAGCGACAGGTAGATGGCTGTGCCGTCGAGGTTGAACGAGTAACCGGTTGGCAACACCAGGCCTACCACGCCTTTCTTGCAGCCCAGCTTTTCGAGCTTTTCCAGCATGCGCGGGAGCACGGGCTCGGTGGACGAAGTACCCAGCACCACCAGGAATTCCTCGCGGAAATAGCGCAGCAGTTTCCACAGGCTGAAGCCGTGGGCACGGCAGATGCCACCCAGTACGACCAGTACGAAGAACGCGCAGGCGATGTACAGCGTACCCACCAGCTTGGCCAGGGCACCGAGCGAGGTGATGCCGTACTGCCCGACGGTAAAAGCCAGCGCACCAAAGGCACCCACCGGCGCAAAGCGCATCAGGTAGCCAAAAATGCGGAACACCATGGTCGAGGCAGACTCCAGCACATCCAGCACGGGCTTGCCCTTGTCCCCCATGGACGACAACGCAAAGCCGCTGAGCACGGCGATGAACAGCACCGGTAACACCTCGCCCTTGTTGAAGGCACCTATGAAGGTATCGGGAATGATGTGCATGAAAAAATCGACCACGCCCAGCTTGGCTGCCGAGGCGGTGTACTGGCTGAGGCCTTCGGTGCTGAGGGTAGCGGGGTCGATGTTCATGCCCGCACCGGGTTTGAACAGGTAAACCGCCGCCAGGCCAATCACCAGGCTCACCACCGTGAGGCCCAGGAACAACAGCAACGTCTTGCTCATCAGGCGCCCCAGCGAGCGCTTGTCGGTCATCCCGGCGATGCCGGTGACAATGGTGCAGAACACCACCGGGGCGATCATCATCTTGATCAGCTTGATGAAGGCATCACCCAAGGGCTTGAGCGCAACGGCCTGTTGCGCCCGGAAGTGGCCGACCAATACACCCAGCAGGACGGCGCAAAGGATCTGGAAATACAGCGATTTGGCGAGTTTCATGGGGCATCACCATTGTTGAAATTGTGCGGATGCGCTTGGTGCATGTGTAAAGCAGGCGGCTGGGCCGCCTCTGGCTACCCTGCCAGCCTGCGCAAGGTAGGGGCATAGACGAAGCCCGAGAAGAGCCGCCGGGCGGTTCGTACCACCGACACCTGGGTTGTCTTGCCGTCGGCAGCACTGCGCGACAGCGCCACATCGATACCGCCACTCGGGTGCTCAAGGCGCACTTCGGTCAACTGCCGGGCGCCCTCGCCAAGCAGTTCGGCGATTACCGTGCCGGGGCTGACGCAGGCAGTCGCCAGCCCGACCGCCCCGGTAATGGCCAACGCACGGTGGCAGTTGTGCGGCATGAAGTAACGCACCTGCAACGTGCCGTCGTACCGTGGCGCAGACACCAGCACCGGCTTGGGGATGACCATGCCACTGACGTCGCCAAGGCCCATGGCCTTACCCGCTTTCAGGCGCAGTGCTTCAAGGCGCTTGAGCAGTTTTTCATTGGCATCGAGTTCTGCAGGGGTTTCCGATCCGGTCACCCCCAGTTGACTGGCCTGCACGACCATCATGGGCATGGCCATGTCGATGCAGGTTACCGGTACGCCATCGATCACATCCGTGGGCTTGCCGGTGGGGAACAGCTTGCCGGTCTTGCTGCCCACAGCATCGAGAAAGGTCAGGTGCACCGGGGCGGCTGTGCCCGGTACACCATCGATTGCCGTGCGGCCTTCGTAGCGCACGATACCGCCGGGGGTTTCCACCAGCGAGTTGACCAAGGTGCCAGTGTTCAGGTTGCGGATGCGCACCAGGGTCTTGCCATCCTGGCCTTTCACCAGGCCTTGCTCGATGGCGAACGGGCCCACGGCGCACAGCATGTTGCCGCAATTGGGCGCGGTGTCGACGCGGCGCTGGGCGACCATCACCTGAACGAACAGGTAATCGACGTCAGCCTCGGGGTGCAACGAAGGGCTGACGATCGCCACCTTGCTGGTTTGTGGGCTGCCGCCACCGATGCCATCGATTTCCAGCTCATGGCCAGAGCCCATCAGGTTGATCAGCAACTCGTCACGTTCGACAACATTGGCAGGCAGGTCCCAGGCGTGGAAGAACGGCCCTTTCGAGGTACCACCGCGCATGAGTACGCAAGGAATTCGTTGCATGATTTTGCACTCTTGTTGATCAATGGACATCATTGATGCTGTGAGCAAAAGAGTGACAGGCATGGATAAATCAATCCAATGCAAATATCGTAGCCATTATTGCGATTCAAACATCAATCAAACACGGCGACAGTAGCGGGTCTTCTTATGGAATATGAGCTGCAAGACATCAGATCTTTCGTGAAAATCGCCGAACTTGGCAGTTTTCACGAGGCCGCCGAAGCGCTTCACCTGTCCCAGCCGGCCTTGAGTCGGCGGATCAAGAAGCTGGAGGAAGGCCTGGGCACCTCGCTACTGGAGCGCACCACCCGCCGGGTCAGCCTGACCAGCGTGGGCCGCGACTTCCTGCCCAAGGCCAGGCGTTTGCTGGATGATTTTGAAGACTCGATCCTCAGCATCCGCGAGCTGGCCGAGCGCCAGACCGGCCAGGTTACCCTCGCCTGCATTCCCACCGCAGCGTTCTACTTCCTGCCGTCGGTGATTCGCGATTACAACGAGCAGTACCCGAAAATCCGCATTCGCCTGCTGGACCTTAGCGCCAACGACGGGCTGGAAGCCGTGTTACGCGGCGAGGCCGACTTCGGCATCAACATGATGAGCGGCCAGCACCCGGACATCGAGTTTGTCACGCTGGTGCAAGAGCACTTTGTGCTGGCCTGCAGGCGCGACCACCCACTGGCGAACCGGACCTCCGTTACCTGGACGGAACTGGCTGACTACCGCCTGATCGGCGTCGGCCGCCTGAGCGGCAACCGCATGCTGCTGGACCACGCGTTGTCCGGGCTCAACCTGCGGCCCAAATGGTTCTACGAAGTGCAACACCTGTCCACGTCGCTGGGCATGGTCGAGGCCGGGCTGGGCGTATCCGCCATGCCCAGCCTGGCCATGCCCGACGCCGACCACCCGACGCTGGTCAGCGTGCCGCTGATCGAGCCGCAGGTTAGCCGCACCCTGGGTTTGGTGTACCGGCGCGGCGCATCGTTGTCGCCTGCAGCGGAGAAGTTCGTTTCGATCTTGCTGGAGAAATGGACCAATCGCTGAGGCTTGGCCCACCCTGCCGCTGCCTCATCTGTGACCACTCGTCAAGGGACCTGTGGGAGCGGGTTTACCCGCGAAGAAGCCACCGCAGTGAATGGCACCGGCTTTGCCGGTGTTCGCGGGTGAACCCGCTCCCACAGGTTCCGCGTTGAGTGCAGGGATACGCTATCCCTGTGGGAGCGGGCATGCCCGCGAAGCCTCAGCCGTTCTTGCCCAGCATGTACTGGTCAAAATGCTCGATATGCTCGTCGAGGTTGTCCTCAAGCATCATCCGGTACTGATCGCAGAAGTACTTCAGAATCTCTTCCCGCGCGGCGCCAAGCTCGGCGCCACTCTTGAAGCTGCGGGCGCTCATCCAGGCGCTGAAGCGCGCGGCACCGAAGGTCAGCGAGGCGCTGACCTTGCCCAGGTCCTCGAACTTTTCGATCTGCTGGTTCGCCAGTTCGATGTGCGCATCGGCACGGTCATAAAAAGCCTGGTCGGTAGCTTTGGTCATTGCGGTTCACCTTGTTGCGGGATTCGAGCGAAAGGCCAAGCCTTGCATGTCGCGGCGCATACGTGCAAGGCTGAAAAAGGATCACCCATGACGAAAAGGAAGCAAAGCACCTTATGCTTGGAATCACACGTATCCATCGCTACTTGCGCCCACTGCCTGCAAAACCGACTGCAGCCAGTGGGCGTGACTTCAAGGCCAAACCAGCCGCCCGCCTTGCCTCAAAGGTTGCAAACCTCCTCTGCACTCCCCGCTCTGCCCCGCCGTATCTCTGTGTCACGCCCGAGCGTGCACCTGACAAACGCGTGCCCCCGACCTGACTGCCGACGCTGCAGCTCACACGCCGTACTCGCTTGCTACAGGCGAGATGTCTGACGCACCCACAGGGGCAACACTCAATGCTTTTATTTCAAGGTAAACAGATTCTCAGCGCCATCTTCGATATGGATGGCACCCTCTTCGACACCGAGCGCTTGCGCTTCAAGACGCTGAAGCAAGCCTCGCTGGAAATCTTCGGCAAAGCGCTGAGCGAGGACACATTGATCGGCTCGCTGGGGCTGAGCGCGACCAAGGCCGAAGCGCTGGCCAAGGCGCATAACGGTGAAGACTTCCCATACGCCGAGATCCGCAAACGCGCGGATGAACTTGAGCTGGAGTACGTGCGCAATCATGGCGTACCGATCAAGGCCGGCCTGCTGGAAGTGCTGGAGCGCCTGCGCAAGTCGGGCCTGACCATGGCGGTGGCCACGTCCAGCCGCCGTGCCATAGCCGAGGAATACCTGATCAACGCCAACGTGCTGAAGTACTTCGACATCACCGTCTGTGGCGATGAAGTCAGCCAGGGCAAACCCCACCCCGAGATTTTCCTGAAAGCCGCCCGCGCGCTCAATTGCGAGCCGGGCCAATGCTTCATGGTCGAGGATTCGGAGAACGGCATGCTCTCGGCCATCCGTGCAGAAGGCCAGGCAATCCTGATCGAAGACATCAAGCCACCAGCCCCCGAAATCAAGGCCGGCGCGCTCAAGGCCTACCGCAGCATGACCGAGTTCCTGGCCGATTTGAGCGAGTGCGTTCCCGACCTGGGCATGCCCGAACTGAACGATAGCTTCCCGGCCTCCATGAACCAGTTCCGCGTGGGCATTCATGGTTTCGGCGCCATCGGGGGTGGCTACCTGACGCAGGTCTTTTCCCATTGGGATGGCTACACCCGGCCGTGTGAAATCATCGCCGCGACCCGCTCGCGGATGCTGCGTGAAAGCGTCAATGCCTTCGGCCGTTACAGCGTGCGCTACGGTGCTACATCGTTCGACCAGACCATCGACAACGTGCGCATGATCGACATGGACGATGACGACGCAGTCATCGGCATGTACACCACGGCCGAAATCATCGGCCTGAGCCTGCCCGAACAGGCCATCCGCAACCAGGCGAAGGTGATTGCCAAGGGGCTGCTGCAACGTTTCGAACGACGTGGCCGCGAGCTGACGTTGCTGATCGTGCTGAACAAGGTGGGCGGCGCCGCGTTCGTGCGCCGCCATGTGCAGGCAGAGCTGGCATTGCTGTGCCCGCCAGCCATCGGCCAGCAGGTGCTGGAAAAGACCCATTTCGCCGAAACAGTCGTCAGCCGCATCGTCTCCAAGCTCAGCAACGATGCACTGGTGCGGCAACTGCGCATCAAGTCGCAGATGTTCCAGAACAGCCTGGAAGACGAGCCGGCAGTCGCCGCAAAGGCATCGACACCAGTGCCGGAATACGAACGACTGATCGGGCGCTTCAGGCCCTTCGCCCAGCCCAGCAGCGCGATGAGCCAGTTGCACCTGATCCTGTTCAACAGCGAACCCGACATGCCGCTGTATGTCGAGTACGGCAGCGACCTGCTCGAACGCCTGCGCCAAGTGAAGACGGTGCCTGACATCACCCAGATCCAGGTCATCAAGAACCGCCTGTGGAATGGCCCGCATGCCATCGTTGCCTGGTACGCCAGCCTGCTGGGCCATGACTCGGTAGGCCAGGGTATGGGCGATGCACGTGTGAGCGAACTGGCCGAACGCCTGATTCGCCAGGAAGTCGGGCCCGCGCTGGTGGCCGCGTCCCCAGAGATGGCGGAGGTGGTCAGCCAGTTTTCCGATACCTTCCTGGAACGCTGTAAAACCTCGTTCAAGGACCCTTGCGCCCGGGTGGGGCGCGACCCGCTGCGCAAGCTTCAACGCAATGAACGCATCCTCAGCAGCATCGACCTTGCACGCAAGCATGGTATTGAAACCCCGGCGCTGGCGTTTGGCGCGGCCCTGGCCATTCACCATGCCCTGCACTGCAAAGACGACAAGGCGCTGGAAGCGCAGGCCATCAGGCGGGTTTACAGGGAAAACGACGCCAGTGTCGAGGCCGTGCTTACCCACGACGTTGATTGCAACGGCAAGCGTTTTCCGGGGCTGGACCGGATCAGGGATGCGCAACTGATCGCCGCCATTTCAGATGCTTACCGGCAGTATCCGCAAAGGGATGTGGCAACCCGACTGGACGACCTTTGCATGGGCGCGTGACCCATTGACGCAAGAACAACGGTCTATCCTCCTTGTAGAAGCGGGTTCGCCCGCGGAGAATCCAACACTGTGAATGGCACCGGCTTCGCCGGTGTTCGCGGGCACGCCCGCTCCCACAGGTACTGCATAAGCTTGAAGCCCGCGCTGTCCCTGTGGGAGCGGGTTCACCCGCGAAGCATCCAGCGCGGAGGATGGCACCGGCTTCGCCGGTGTTCGCGGCTGAAGCCGCTCCCACAGGTACTGCATTAGCCTGAAGCCTGCGCTGTCCCTGTGGGAGCGGGTTCACCCGCGAAGCATCCAGCGCGGAGGATGGCACCGGCTTCGCCGGTGTTCGCGGCTGAAGCCGCTCCCACAGGTACTGCATTAGCCTGAAGCCTGCGCTGTTCCTGTGGGAGCGGGCGTGCCCGCGAAGCATCCAGCGCGGTGGATGGCACCGGCCTTGCCGGTGTTCGCGGCTGAAGCCGCTCCCACAGGTACTGCATTAGCCTGAAGCCTGCGCTGTCCCTGTGGGAGCGGGTTCACCCGCGAAGAATCCAACGCGGTGAATGGCACCGGCTTTGCCGGTGTTCGCGGCTGAAGCCGCTCCTACAGGTGCTGCATAAGGCTGAAGGCTGCGCTGTACCTGTGGGAGCGGGCGTGCCCGCGAAGCATCCAGCGCGGTGAATGGCATCGGCGTTGCCGTGCAGGCATCAGGATCTGAACTTCACAAAAACAAGCTCTGGGTCGCCTTCATCCAGGTTTTCAACCTGACCACTGCCGATAAAACCGCACTTTTCAAGCAGCGCCTGCATCGGCAGGTTTGACGCATTGGTCGAGGTGAACAGCTTGGTCCCCAGGGCCCGGGACTCCAGCCCACGAAGTAGCGCTGCGCCTACGCCACGCCGACGGGCCGAATCCCGTACCACGATGAGCGGGATGAACTCCTGCCCGAAAAATGAGTTGTCCAGGAGGCCATAGCCCACCAGCAGCGCAGTATCGTCAGCATCCATTGCCACCCAGCACTGGCCGCAAGCTACCGCGTGGGCAATGAAATCCCGCCGGCTTTCTTCGCGCTGCGCGATGACATCAAGATCAAAGAGCGCATCAAGGTCGGCTTGCCGGGCGAGCCGAATATGTGATTCCAAAGCCATTTCTTCACCGTATAAATAATTCAGCCATCCACCCGATCAATCGCGGCGCGATCGACAAGGTTCAACTCAGCAAGGCGGCGCAGCGTCGCCATCAGCCTATCGCGCTCCGCAACAGGGGTGACCGGGTCGATGATCCGATATTGGCGGTCGCACCACTGCGCAATTTCGCGCAGCCAGACGGCCTCGAGCACAGGTTCGTTGTCCAGCCGTTTCAGCAGGTATGCCAGTTGCTGCCAGCCTGCCAGCAACTGCAGCATCATCAGCCGACGCGCTGGCGAGCATTCCTGCCAACAGCTATCCAGCCTGGTAACCAGTGGCTCGCCAAGGGCGGACCACGGCAGCTTGACCAAGCGATTTATCATGCCCTTGAACACCTTGTCGCAGGGGTCGTCCAGCGCGTCGAGCAACGCGTACAGCGGCCAATCTCCGGGCATGCTTACCGCACGAAGCCGAACAGACGAACAGCGCGAACGCAGGGCAGACCGCCACCAAACCTCAGGCACTTGCTGGTCAAGTTCAATGGCAAGACCAAGCAGCCCCAGCCACTCGCGCTTATGGGTTGGCATGCTGCCCGCCAGCGCAGCATTCAGCACCGCCCCGGCATCGATACCCTGTCGTTTGGCCTCCCAACGCGCCAGGCTACGCACGGCTGCCGATGCATCCAGCAGCGCCACACGCAGCACCTCCCGCGGGTCGTCGAGCAAAGGCAGCAGTACTTGCAACGCACCGACACGAACCCGAGCAACCGGCTGCGCCAGGGCCGCATGCAACAGCGGCAATGCCTGCGCTGGGGGAAGCTTGCGACAGGCATCAACGGCCAGGCAGCGCACGACGATTTCGCGGTGGGCCAGCGCGTTGCCCAGAAGTGGCGTTGCCGGCTCGTCGGTATCGAGCAGCAGCGCAAACAGAAACCGCGCCGCCTTACCCTGGCGCTCCATGAAATTGCCCAGCACTTGGGCGCGCACCTGTGGCACTTGCAGGATCTGACGCACGCTGACCAGTGTTGCGCCATGATCGATGCGGTGTTGGCCTGCCAGCGCCATCAACGGGTCGAGTGCATGCAGCAATGACGGTACATGCTCGCTGGTCAGGTAGGGCTGTACACCCGCAGCGGCCAATTCACGCACCTGCGGGACCCAGTCATTCAGGCGCTCGACCAACGCCACCAATGCCTGAGGCGAAGCATCGGTGCTCAATGCCCGCACTGCCACCTCGCGCACAAAACCATTGGAATGACGGCTCAATGCCTCCCAGCTGCCGTCCTGGTCAGCACGCGCAATCAGCTCCAGCGCTTCGTTGCGCCGCCAGTCGGCCCATTCGGATACCGGTCTTTTGGCTGTCATCCATTCGAGCCAGCTGCGTACAGAGGTCACCTGTGCTTCCTTTCAGTGTGTTTGTCATCAGACCCTACCACGCATGCTTGCAGGCATGCGCGGTCGGATGGGCTCCGCAGCAGCCCCGTTCTTGCGGATGACACAATGCTTGCATATGACACAAGGTGTCATTAAGATCGCCATGTGTCCTGGCAGCGCCACTACGACGATCAGCCAGTGCCCGCCCTTTTCCAAGCAGGTACCGCCCATGACGACCACCATGCACACCCCCAAGGACCAGTTGGTCAAACTCGCCCAGCAACAGATGCTGACGGCGCTGGCCGACAACACCTACACCGCCCGGCAAAAACTTGCCCTCACCTGCCGCATCCTGTTCGACGGCGGCCACGACTCTGGCCTGGCCGGGCAAATCACCGCACGTGCGCAGGAGCCTGGCACCTACTACACCCAGCAACTGGGCTTGGGCTTCGACGAAATCGCCGCTTCCAACCTGCTGGTGGTGGACGAGGACCTCACCGTGTTGCAAGGCCGCGGCATGGCCAACCCGGCCAACCGTTTCCACAGCTGGCTGTACCGGGCCCGCCCCGACGTCAACTGCATCATCCACACCCACCCGCTGCACAGCGCTGCCCTGTCGATGCTGGAGGTGCCGCTGGCCATCTCGCACATGGACCTGTGCCCGCTGTTTGACGACTGCGCATTCCTCAAGGAATGGCCCGGCGTGCCGGTGGGCAACGAGGAAGGTGAAATCATCGCCAAGGCGATCGGTGACAAGCGTGCGATCCTGCTTTCGCACCACGGCCTGCTGATTGCCGGTGGCTCGATCGAGGAAGCCTGCGTACTCGCCCTGCTGTTCGAGCGCGCAGCAAAGATGCAACTGCTGGCCATGGGCGCCGGTGACATCCGCCCAATCCCCGAAGCACTGGGCAAAGAAGCCCACGACTGGATCTCCACCCCCAAACGTCACGGCGCCGCGTTCAGCTACTACGCACGCCGGGCCTTGCGTGCCCACGGCGACTGCCTGGGCTGATCGAAGCTGTACTCTTTCCTCAACAACGGCAGAGGTGCCTGGTCATGTCTACACCTGTAATTCGCGGCGTTATCGGCTACACCATCACTCCCTTCACGGCTGACGGCACGCTGGACCTGGATGCCCTGGGCACATCCATCGACAGCCTGATCGCAGACGGCGTGCACGCCATCGCCCCGCTGGGCAGCACTGGAGAAGGGGCCTACCTCTCCGACAGCGAATGGGAAACCGTGGTGCGCTTCAGCCAGGCACGCATTGCCGGGCGCGTGCCCAGCGTGGTCAGCGTTTCCGACCTGACCACCGCTCGCACCGTGCAGCGCGCCCGCCTGGCGCAAGCCTGCGGCGCCACGGCGGTGATGGTGCTGCCCATTTCCTACTGGAAGCTCACCGAAGCCGAAGTGATCGCCCACTACAAGGCCGTCGGCGCGGCCATCGACATCCCGATCATGCTCTACAACAACCCAGGCACCAGCGGCACCGACCTGTCGGTGGAGCTGATCCTGCGCATCCTCGGCGAAGTGCCCAATGTGACCATGGTCAAGGAAAGCACCGGTGACATTCAGCGCATGCACCGCCTGTTCAAGGCCACCGATGGCCAGGTGGCGTTCTACAACGGCTGCAACCCGCTGACCCTGGAAGCGCTGGTGGCCGGCGCCACGGGCTGGTGCACCGCCGCACCCAACCTGATCCCCGCACTGAACCTGGCGCTGTGGGACGCCGTGCAGCAAGGCGACCTGGCTGAAGCCCGCGCGCTGTTCTACCGCCAGTTCGAGCTGCTGGAGTACATCACCCGCCGTGGCCTGCCCACCACCATCAAGGCCGGCCTGAAAATGCTTGGCCAGGATGTCGGCGCCCCACGCCTGCCCCTGCAGCCGCTGGATGCGCAGGGCAGCACTTACCTGAAAGGCCTGCTGGCCGAACTGGCCAGTTAACCGTGAAACACGCCCGGCGGCACTACGCTGCCGGGCATCGTCTTTCCTGCAGGGACAGCCTTGTGCTGTGCCTGAACCTGACTTTTGACCAGAGGCAACCATGGACGCGCCTGCTCACAGCCCTTCAACGCCATTACGGCTGACAGACCTCCTCCACCCCATCGTGGCGGGGCTCGTTTCAGTCATCGTCAATTACGGCGGCACTTTCATCCTGGTGTTCCAGGCCGCCAAGGTGGCCGGGCTGAGCCCGGAGTTGACTTCATCCTGGGTCTGGGCCGTGTCGATCGGTGTCGGCCTCAGCGGCCTGGTGCTGTCCTGGTACAGCCGCGAACCGGTGATCACCGCCTGGTCCACGCCGGCAGCCGCCTTTTTGGTCACGGCCCTGGCCAGCGTGCCCTACAGCGAAGCCATCGGTGCCTACTTGTTGTCGGCCGTCGGCTTCGTGGTACTGGGGCTGACCGGGTGCTTCGAGCGCCTGGTGCGGATCATCCCCGCAGGCGTTGCGGCCGGATTGCTGGCGGGTATCCTGCTGCAGTTCGGCATCGGCGCCTTTGCCGGCCTGTCGGTCGACCCGACGCTGGCAGGGCTGCTGATTGTGGCCTACGTGGCCTTCAAACGCTTCACCGCCCGCTACGCCGTGGTGGGCATTCTGGCACTGGGGCTGGGCTACCTGCTGCTGCAGGGGCAAGCAGGCCTGGCGACACTGCGCCTGGAGTTCGCCGCACCGGTGTTCACGGCGCCCACCTTCTCCCTCAACGCCGCCCTCAGCGTGGCCCTGCCATTGTTCCTGATCACCCTCACCGGCCAGTACATGCCCGGCATGCTGGTCCTGCGCAACGACGGCTTCAAGACCAGCGCCAACCCGATTGTCGCGGTCACCGGCCTGGGCTCGTTGCTGATGGCGCCATTCGGTTCACACGCCTTCAACATCGCCGCCATCACCGCGGCCATCTGCACCGGCAAAGAAGCCCATGAAGACCCGGGCAAGCGCTGGCTGGCGGGGATTGCTGCCGGTGTCTGCTACATCCTCGTGGGGATATTCGGGGTCACCCTGGCGAGTGTGTTCATGGCCCTGCCGGGTACCTTCATCACCACCCTGGCTGGCCTTGCCCTGCTGGGCACCATCGGTGGCAGCCTGGCCAGTGCAATGGCCGATGCCCGCTCGCGCGAAGCCGCGCTGGTCACCTTTCTGGCGGCAGCGGCCAACATCAGCCTGTTCGGCATTGGCGGGGCGTTCTGGGGGCTGGTCATTGGCCTGCTGGCCTATGCCGTGCTGAACGGGCGCCTGCCCCGCATCAATCGCTCACACCGGTAAAAGCTTGCCCCCCTACCCTGCGCCATGTGCCTACGCCGTTCGACAGGTATCGACATGCCCCACGCTCGCCCCAAGCTACTTACACAAATTGCTGCCGTGCACTTCGTCAGCCATGTGCACATCATGCTGATCCCGGCATTGCTGCCCGTACTCCCTGGCCTGCTGGGCGTGGGCTTCGTCGAGCTTGGCGTAGCCCTGGCGGTGTTCAACATCGTTTCCGCCCTGGTGCAGGCACCGCTGGGCTATGCCGTCGACCACTACGGTGCGCGCAAGGTGCTCAAGGCCGGGTTGCTGCTGGGCAGCCTCAGTTTCCTGCTGCTGGCGGTCAGCCCCGGCTATGCGGTATTGCTGGTAGCGATGGCCATGGCCGGCCTGGCCAATGGCGTTTACCACCCTGCCGATTACGCGCTGCTGGCCAACGGCATCGAGCAAGGCCGCCTGGGGCGCTCGTTTTCGATCCATACGTTCGCCGGCTTTCTAGGTTCGGCGGTAACGCCAGCGGTGTTTCTCGGCATTGCCGCCGCGTTCGGTACGCAGGCGGCCTTGGCAGCGGGTGCAGTGGTGGGTGTTGCCGCGCTGCTGCTGATCTCGGTGCCAGGCAGCGGTGTCTATCAGGTATTCGGGCATGGCCGCTCAAGTGACGCCGGAGCGGCCGCTGCGCCGGGCGGCGTGCGCTTGCTCACGCCGATGATCGGTGTGTTGACGGTGCTGTTCGTCCTGCTGAACCTGAGTACCAGTGCCATCGAGAAATTCTCCGTGGCCGCCCTGGTGCAGGGCCAAGGCCTGACCCTGGCCTGGGCGAACACGGCGCTTACGGCCTTTCTGCTGTGCAGTGCCGTGGGCGTTTTGTGCGGCGGGGCCTTGGCTGACCGCACCCGCCGCCATGGCCTGGTGGCGGCCCTGGCCTTCGCACTGGCGGCGGCACTGACTACGCTGGTGGCGCTGGGGCTGGTGCAGGGCTGGGCATTGGTGGTGGTGCTGGGGGCCGTTGGCTTGCTGACCGGGGTCATCGCGCCATCGCGGGACATGTTGGTCAAGGCAGCAGCGCCACGGGGTGCCGAGGGCAAAACCTTCGGGCTGGTCTCGACCGGCTTCAACATCGGCGGCGCCATCGGGCCCGTGGCGTTTGGCTGGATGCTCGACCAGCGCCTGCCTGAAGGCATCTTCATCGCTTCGGTGGTGTTCATGCTGCTGACCGTGCTGCTGACCTTGGCACAGGAGGTGTACCTGGCCAGGAAACGAGCTGCCGAACCGCTGGCGCGCACCGTGTAGGACCAACTGTCCTGCTCAATACCCTAAAAGATTGCGCCATCACTGTGGGAGCGGGTTCACCCGCGAAGAACCCAGCGCGGTGGATGGCACCGGCTTCGCCGGTGTTCGCGGCTAAAGCCGCTCCCACAGGTACTGCATAAGCCTGAAGCCTGGGCGATCCTTGAGCGGGTTTGTCCGCTCCCACAAGGTCGGCGATGCACTGCCGGTTGTTCAGGATGCCGGGGTCGCATGCACTAAACGTCCATCCACTCCGGGCCTGTTGACGAACAACACATCCAGCACACTGTTGCGCAACCCCTTCAAGGCATTCCAGTTCGCCGACGTATGCACGTACCTGTCGCGCAGCAAGCACTGCTCCTGTTCGGTCAACCCCATCTCGTCACTGACACCCAAGGCAAAATCATGCAGCTTGCGGCTAATACCCACCAATTCATCTGGCACCTGGTGCTCCGCCTGCCCGCCCAACGGACCAAACGGCACCCCCGCACGCACCGCCAGCGCACGCATGACACTCAGGTAAACCCGTGAAAGCTGGCCAGCCACCTCCCGCTCCCGGTACACCGCCGCATACACCTGCTTCTGCGCCTCGTCCGGACGCCCGCCGGCAATCGGTTCCTCCCAGGTAATCACCCTTGCACCCAGGCCACCAAACGCTGCGCCCAGCAGGTCGCTCACCTTGGCATGCACACACGTCTGCTCGGCGCGCATAGCCGATGGCACACGTTGTGACTGAGGTTTGCACAACAGCACCTGCTCCTGGGTGAAGTCCGGGTAACCACCGCCGATGTTCGAATGCACACCCGGCAACACGATGTCGTGACCACTGCTCACCAGCGGGAAGTTGTACCGCTGCTCATCCCCTGCCACCAGTTGCGCTACCTTCCGGGCCATACCCGCCCCCAGGCCCAGGCGTAAACCGCCATGGCGGGCATCGGCAGGGTCAAAGTCGCCCTGTAACGGCGCAATGATCGCCGCCACGGTATCGAACAGGCCTATGAAATTGATCGTGATGGGGCAAGTGACGGCCAACACCCTGCCCCCGTCAGCATGCAGCAGATTGGCCAGGTGACGCACCGCTGCGGCACCGCGACTGAAGCCGAACAGGTCGAACTCGACCCCCTCGAGCCTTGCGTGCGGATGGGCGTGCGCCCAATCCCGCAACTGCCCGGCGATACCCGCCAATGCCTCGGTGACTCGCGCTTCGACGCCGGTGCGCCCCCGCCCCGTAGCCGAGGCATACGCATGATCCTCCTCGCCCGCCAGGGTTCCCACCCCCTCGACGTAGCGGCTGAGAAACGCCATGGAGCCGTCGGCGCCGGCCCCCCCTGCCGGATAAAGCGCGTGCAGCAGGGCCACATTGCTCAAGGTGTTGAAATAACTGGCACCCTTGCTGCCGTTCGACTCTGTCGGCGTCACATTGTGCTGGTTATTACCGGTGCCATCGAAAAACACGCCAAATCTCAAGATCATCGTTGCGCTCCTGCTTGCGTCAAAAACACAAGCAGGCGCCAGGGCGCCGCCGCAGAACATCAGCCAATGGCCAGCCATCTGCAGGACATTTCTGTGATTGCATGGCACGGGACCGGATAAATTTCCCAGCCGCCATTGGTCGCCACCCCCCCGGATGGATTAAAGTATCACCCCTTGCCAGGGCAGCGGCCTCCAGCCCCGCCTGCGGCCCCATACCAGGAACCGTCGCCGATGGAACACCGTGAAGCGCTGACCGCGCTGCGCACCTTTCTTTCTTCCCAGATCCTAGGCCAGGAGAAACTGGTCGAACGGCTGTTGATCGTGCTGCTGGCCGACGGCCACATGCTGGTCGAAGGTGCCCCGGGCCTGGCCAAGACCAAGGCCATCAAAGAGCTCGCCGAAGGCATCGAGGCGCAGTTCCATCGCATCCAGTTCACCCCCGACCTGCTCCCGGCCGACATCACCGGCACCGAAATCTACCGCCCGGAAACCGGCAGCTTCGTGTTCCAGCAGGGGCCGATCTTCCATAACCTGGTACTGGCCGACGAAATCAACCGCGCCCCGGCCAAGGTGCAGTCGGCACTGCTCGAAGCCATGGCCGAGCGCCAGGTCAGTGTGGGCCGCAGCACCTACGACCTGTCGCCGCTGTTCCTGGTCATGGCCACGCAGAACCCGATCGAGCAGGAGGGTACCTACCCACTGCCCGAAGCCCAGCTCGACCGCTTCCTGATGCACGTGAAAATCGGCTTCCCCGACGCTGCGGTAGAGCGGCGCATCCTGGCGCAGGCCCGTGGCGAAGCCCTGGGCGGCGAAACCAAGCCCGAGCGCCGGGTCAGCCAGCAGGCCATCTTTGCCGCGCGCAAGGAAATCCTTGGCCTTTATATGGCCGACGCGGTGGAGGAGTACCTGGTGCAGCTGGTGATGGCCACCCGCACCCCGGCCAAGTTCGACACCGAACTGGCCGACTGGATCGCCTACGGCGCCAGCCCACGCGGCTCCATCTCGCTGGACCGCTGTGCGCGGGCCCATGCCTGGCTGGCCGGGCGCGACTTCGTCAGCCCCGAAGACATCCAGGCAGTGCTGTTCGACGTGCTGCGCCACCGCATCATCCTCTCGTTCGAGGCCGAGGCGGCGGGGATCGACCAGGACCGCGTGGTCCAGCGCATCCTCGACGTCGTCGCCGTTGCCTGAGCCCATGCCCACCGCGCAGCTGGCCGAACCCGGCATCCGCATCGGCCTTGCCGAGCTGATCGACATGCGCCACCGCGTGCGCGAAATCCAGCTGTTTTCCAAGCCCGGCCAGCGCAGCCCGCTGGTGGGCCTGCACCACTCCAAACTGCGTGGGCGCGGGGTGGACTTCGACCAGGTGCGCGTGTACCAGGCCGGCGACGATGTGCGCAACATCGACTGGCGCGTCACCGCACGCACCCAGGAACCGCACACCAAGCTGTTCCACGAAGAGCGCGAGCGGCCGATCTTCATCCTCGTCGAGCAAAGCCAGCGGCTGTTCTTCGGTTCGGGCCTGCTGTTCAAGTCGGTGCTGGCGGCCCAGGCCGCGGCCCTGTTCGGCTGGGCCGCGCTGGGCCACAACGACCGCATCGGCGGGCTGGTGTTCGGCGACAACGACCCCCACGAAATCAAGCCCCGGCGCAGCAAGCAGAGCCTGCTGCAACTGCTCAACCGCCTGGCCAAGGTCAACCAGTCGCTGCACACCGAAGCCGTGCCCCAGGCCGACAGCCTTGGCCTGGCCTTGCGCCGGGCGCGCGAGGTACTGCGCCCGGGCAGCCTGGCCATTGTCATCTGTGACGAGCGTTCGTTGACCGCACAGTGCGAACAGCACCTGGCCATGCTCTCGCGCCACTGCGACCTGCTGCTGTTGCCGGTATCCGACCCGCTCGACCACGCCCTGCCCGCTGCCGGCCTGTTACGCTTCGCCCAGCGCGGCGCGCAGCTGGAGCTCGACACCCTGGACGCCAACCTGCGTCAGGCCTATCGCAAGCAGGCCGAAGCACGCATCGAGCGCTGGGAGCTGATGGCCCAGAAGCTGCGTGTCGTGCTGATGCCACTCAGCACCCAAAGCGACATGATCGAGCAGTTGCGCGAATACCTGAACGCCCAGCGGCCAAGGAGCGCGTCATGAACCCGCTCGACCAGCTGCACCCGCTGATCGACCCGACGCCTGTCGGCCTGTGGCCGCCGGCACCCGGCTGGTGGCTGCTGCTGGCTGTGCTGCCATTGCTGGGCTGGGGCCTGTGGCGGCTGCGCCGTTGGCGCCCGGGCAAACGCCGCATCGTGCGCGCCGAACAACCCTTGGACCCGGTGCGTGTGGAAGCCCTGGTCGAGCTGGCACGCCTGCCGCGCCCGTACGACGGCGCCCCGGCCGGCGCCTGGCTGCAACAGATCAATGCCCTGCTCAAGCGCCTGTGCCGCAGCCATTACCCGGGCGCCAACAGCCACACCCTCAACGGCCGCCAGTGGCTGGCGTTTCTCGACAACCGTTGCCCGGCCGCCGGCCTGACCCGCTGGATGGTACTGGTCGAGGGCGCCTACAAGCCCGAGTGCAAGCTCGACGACAAGGCCATTGTCGGGCTCAGCCAAGCCGTCGAAACCTGGATCCGCAAGCATGTTTGAACTGGCCTGGCCGTGGGTCTTCGCCCTGTTGCCGCTGCCTTGGCTGGCGCGCCTGCTGCTGCCGGCCGCCGACAGCGGCGAGCCGGTGCTCAAGGTAGGCTTCCTCGACGAACTGGAAGGCCTGGCCGGGCGTCGCGCACGGCTCAACCTGCCCACCTGGCGCCAGCAGGCGCCGTTCGTCGTCATCTGGCTGTTGCTGCTGTGCGCCGCCGCCCGCCCGCAATGGCTGGGTGAACCGGTACCGGTGGCCGCCAGTGGCCGTGACCTGCTGGTGGCGGTGGACGTGTCCGGGTCGATGGACTTCCCCGACATGCAGTGGCAAAACGAAGACATCAGCCGCCTCGACCTGGTCAAGGCGCTGATGGGCGACTTCCTGCAAGACCGTGAAGGCGACCGCGTGGGCCTGATCCTGTTCGGCAGCCAGGCCTACCTGCAGGCGCCACTCACCTTCGACCGGCGCACGGTGCGCACCTTCCTCGACGAAGCGCAGATCGGCATCGCCGGCAAGAACACCGCCATCGGTGACGCCATTGGCCTGGCAGTCAAGCGCCTGCGCCAGCGGCCGGCACAAAGCCGGGTGCTGGTGCTGATCACCGACGGCGCCAACAACGGCGGGCAAATCCACCCGTTGACCGCTGCCCGTTTGGCTGCCCAGGAAGGGGTGCGCATCTACACCATCGGCATCGGCGCCAACCCCGAGGCCAGTGGCACCCCCGGCCTGCTTGGCCTCAACCCAAGCCTGGACCTGGATGAAGCCTCACTCAAGGAAATCGCCGACATTACCCACGGCGCCTATTTCCGTGCCCACGACGGTGCCGAACTGGACACCATCGGCGACACCCTCGACCAACTGGAGCCGGTAGCCCAGCAGCCGACCCAGGCACGCACGGCCCAGGCCCTGTACGCCTGGCCCCTGGCCCTGGCGCTGCTGCTCAGCGTGCTGCTGGTGGTGGCTGTGCAATGGCCCGACAACCTGCTGCAACGCCTGCTGCGCAAGCGGCGTTTCCTGCAGCCGCACCCCGAATGGCGCCAGCGCCTGAAGCGCCTGCGCCTGAGGAGGCGGCGATGATCGACCTGTGGCCCCAATGGCTGCGCCCGCTGTGGTTGCTGGCCGTGCCCCTGCTCGGCTGGCTGCTGTACAAGCTGTGGCACCGGCGCAAGCGCGCCGGGCGCTGGCAGATGATCTTGCCGCCCGCCTTCCATGGCGTATTGCTGGGCGGTGGCAGCGGCAGCTCCAGCAAGCTGCCGTGGATAGCACTGGGCCTGGCCTGGGCGCTGGTGGTCCTGGCCCTGCTCGGGCCCAGCTGGCAGCGCGTGGAAGAAAGCCGCCAACGCCCGGCCGACCCACTGGTGATCCTGCTGGAGCTGACCCCGCAGATGCTCGCCGAAGACAGCCCGCCCAACCGCCTGGAACAGGCGCGGCGCAAGGTCCTCGACCTGCTCGAACACCGCCGCGACAGCCAGACTGCGCTGGTGGTGTATGCAGGCTCCGCGCACACCCTGGTGCCGCTGTCCGATGACCTGGCCACTACCCGCAACCTGCTGGAGGCCATCGACCCGTCGATCATGCCAAAACCCGGCCAGCGCGCCGACCTGGCCGTGCAAAAGGGCCTGGCCCTGCTGGCCCAGAGTGGCCTGGGCCAAGGCCGTTTGCTGCTGATCGGCTCGTCGCTGAGCGCCCCGGAACGCCAAGGGATCAGCCAGGCTCTCGGCCGGCAGGGCCCGAGCCTGCTGATGCTGGGTATCGGCAGCCGCGAAGGCGCCCCGGTGCGCCAGGCCAGCGGCGAATACCTCAAGGACGACCAGGGCGGCATCCTGCTGCCACGGCTGGACAGCGCCAGCCTCAAAAGCTTCATCAGCGGCACTGGCGGGCGCTACCGGCATGCCCGCATCGACGACCTCGACCTGCGCGGCCTGGGCCTGTTCGACAACCCCCGCACCGCGCGCAATGACGGCCAGACCCTGCAACTGGACAGCTGGGCCGACCAGGGTTACTGGCTGCTGATCCCGTTGCTGTTGCTGGCTGCCTGTGCCGGCCGTCGTGGCTGGCTGTTCTGCCTGCCACTGCTGCTGGCCCTGCCACAGCCCAGCCAGGCCTTCGAGTTCACCGACCTGTGGCTGCGCCCCGACCAGCAAGGCCAACGCCTGCTGGAGCAAAACCGCCCGGCCAGCGCCGCTCGCCACTTCCACAACCCGCAGTGGCGCGGCATGGCCCTGTACCAGGCCGGTGACTACGCCGGTGCCGCCGAGGCGTTTTCCCAAGGCGATACGGCCGCCGCCCACTACAATCGAGGCAATGCCCTGGCCCGCAGCGGCGAACTGGAGGCCGCCCTGGACGCCTACGAGCAAGCCCTGGAGCGGCAGCCAGACCTGCAACCCGCGCTGGACAACCAGGCGCTGGTGCAACAGATGCTGCAACAGCGCGAGGCCAAGGCCGAAGAACAGCCGGCCAACAGCGATGCCCAAGGTACCCCCGGCAGCGAAACCGAGGGTAACAGCAGTTCAGCCAGCAGCCCGGCCCAAGGCACGCCCGGCAGTGACGAACAAGCCAACGCCGAACAGCCCGGCGAAGGCAGCAACAACAGCCAGGCCTCGCCCGGCAACCAGGCGGGTGCTGACGACAATGTCATCCAGCCGCCACAGCGCCCGGTATCGACCAACCTCGACACCGAACAGCGCCAGGCCCTGGAACAATGGCTGCGGGAGATCCCCGATAACCCGGCGGAGCTGCTGCGGCGCAAATTCTGGTATGAACAGCAATTGCATCAGGAAACCCCACGATGAGTCGCTTCGGCGTCTTTCTTCTCACCCTGCTCTGGGCCGTACTGGCCCAGGCCGAGCCGCTGCTGCAAGCCAGCGTTGACCGCACCCGCCTTGAAGCCGGCGAGAGCCTGGAGCTGACCCTGGAAAGCCAGGACGTCACCCAGTTCGGCAAGCCCGACCTGCACGCCCTGGACGGCGACTTCGAAGTGCGTGGCACGCGCCAGTTGAACAGCCTGCACACCCTCGACGGCGAAACCCGCGCCAGCACCCGGTGGATCATCACCCTGCTGCCACGGCGCAGCGGCAGCCTGCGCATTCCCGAGCTGCAGCTGGGCCAGTCGCACAGCCAGGCCATCGAACTGCAAGTGCTGCAGGCCGACGCCAGCCGCCAGGACAGCGCCTCGCAAGTGTTCATCGAAGCCACCCTCGACAGCAGCGACGTCTACGTCCAGGCCCAGGCCGTGCTGACCCTGCGCATCTACCATTCGGTGGCGCTGTACGACGACAGCAACCTCAGCCCGCTGCAACTGGAGAACGCCAAGGTCGAGCCGCTGGGCGAATCGCGCACGTATGAAAAGGAAATCAACGGCGTGCGTCACGGGGTGATCGAAACCCGCTATGCGGTGTACGCCCAGCAAAGCGGCACCCTCGAAATCCCGCCGCTGACGTTCACTGCCACCGCCGCAGCCAGCAATGACGAAGCCCCGCAGGCCAGCGGTACGGCCCGCGCCGGCCGCCAGGTACAGGTCAGCTCGCTGCCGCTGCGGCTGGCCGTGCGCCCCATACCGGCCGCCTGGCCAGCCGGTGTGCCGTGGCTGCCTGCGCGTAGCCTGACCCTGGAAGAACACTGGAACCCCGCCCCCGACAGCCAGCAGGTACAGATTGGCGACTCGCTGACGCGCAACATCACCCTGCGCGCCGAAGGCCTGTCCAGCACCCAGCTGCCACCGCTGCCGGCCACAGAGATCATCGGCCTGCGCCGCTACCCCGACCAGCCGCTGCTGCGCAACGAAATCAACGAGCGCGGCATGACCGCCAACCGCGAAGAGCGCGAGGCCCTGGTGCCCACCCACGCGGGCACGCTGGCCCTGCCGGCGCTGGAAGTGGCCTGGTGGAACACCCGCGAAGACCACCTGGAGCACACCAGCCTGCCGGCGCGCACGCTGAACGTGCAGGACAACCCGGCGCTGAGCGCCGACACCCCGGTGGGTGACACCAGCAGCGCCAGTACCCTGCTGTGGCCTTGGCAGTTGGCCACCCTGGTGTTCGCCCTGACCACCCTGCTTGGCTTCGCCCTGTGGTGGCGCGCCCGCTCGCGGCCTGCGGTGCTGCGTGCTGCGCAGAACGGGCCAAGCCCGCGTACCCTGCTGGACGACCTCAAGCGTGCGTGCCTGGCCAACGACCCGCAGGCTACCCGCCAGGCGCTGGATGCCTGGGCCCGGCAACAGCCGGAAACCCTGGCCGAGATGGCGGCGCGCTTCGTGCCGTTGTCGGATGCGCTGGACGGGTTGAACGGGGCGTTGTACAGCGAGAGCGGGCAGTATTGGCAGGGTGAGGACTTGTGGCGGGCGATCGGCACCATTCCGCCGGCCGAGCAGGTGTTGCTGCCAGCGGGTGAAAACGGCAGCTTGCCGCCGCTCTATCCCAAGTAATGCGCTGCAAGTACCGGCCTCTTCGCGGGTGAACCCGCTCCCACACGGGGGCGTGCCCCCTTTTAGATTTTCAGCCAGGCAGCTGGTCCAACTGACTGTCTCGATTCCAAGGCAAGTACAGGACCTGTAGGAGCAGCCTTGTGCTGCGAAGAGGCCGTTGCAGCCAAAGATGATTTTCAGCCCTACCGGCCTCTTCGCAGCACAAGGCTGCTCCTACCTGGTGATGCGGTAGCCTGAGTGATGGTGCAAGACAGTTGCTCCCACAGGACCGGTGTCTGGCTCAATTTATGGGCTGGACGCAATCCCTGTGGGAGCGGGCGCGCCCGCGAACACCGGCGCAGCCGGTGACATCCACCGCGTCGCATTCTTCGCGGGCAAGCCCGCTCCCACACGGGGCATGCCCCGTTTTAGATTTTCAGCCAGGCAGCTGGTCCAACTGACTGTCTCGACTCCAAGGCAAGTACAGGACCTGTAGGAGCAGCCTTGTGCTGCGAAGAGGCCGTTGCAGCCAAAGATGATTTTCAGCCCTACCGGCCTCTTCGCAGCACAAGGCTGCTCCTACCTGGTGATGCGGTAGCCTGAGTGATGGTGCAAGACAGTTGCTCCACCAGTGAACCGCGAATACCTGGACGACATGTTTAAAACCATTCATCGCCGCGCAGCCACGCAGCCGACTGCAATGGTTGTTCTGCGACCACTTCGGCAGGACCAAACCTGGGAGGAAATGAATCATTCGGATTCAACAATGCGTGGATCATCGGCGTTGCTGCCGATACCATGCCTTGTGATTCAATCGTTTGGAGTGAAGGACCTCTCTTGACCTGCCTGGATGCCAGCTCGTTGATCAGCAACATCTGCTGGTCGTAGAACTCGCTATGCGTTGTCCTGGCGTTAGAGAGTTTGTTTTCGATCATTCGCGAGCCCAGCGCGTTGTACCTTTTAACCAGCCGCTCCGTAGTCAGCGACTGCATTTTTATTGGGGGAACAGGCTTGATGCGGATAGGTCGCCGGGTACCAACGTTGCGTTCAAATACATGCCCAGTGGGATCCCTCCGATTAACCGGATCATTCGAACAATACGCATAGCGATTAAACCCACCCTCACCAAACGGGCTGAAGCTGTCGGGCGACCGGAAGCGCATCAGAACCGGGCTGAACGCTCGATACCCATTGCCCAACAGGTAACCCGCCAACTCGACGGCCAGCCGCTCACCATTGAAGCCAAGTACCGTGCTATTCAATGGCCGTTCGGAGTACCCGAATGCCGTAGAGACCTGCGTCAAGGTTGCCATCGCCTAGCCTCATGCAAGTGAGCCAGTTGTAGTCTGCTCGAGCACAATTTTTCAGCCATAAACAACGGCAAGGCAACTGACAAAAATGCCAGGCGAGCGCGGCCCATGTGGGACCGGGCATACATTGAACCTTGTGCAATATCTGCGGGCGCTGGCTGTCCGCGATTGGGCCGCACAGCGGCCCCATGCATGGGTTACCATACCGCCCTTTCCCCCGCTTGCTCGACTCGACACCAACAGGTCATCCATGCGTCTGTTTCATACCTCCGACTGGCACCTGGGCCAAAGCCTGCACGGCCAGGAACGCGACTTCGAACACGCCTGCTTCTTCGACTGGCTGCTCGGCCAACTGCGCCTGCGTCAGCCCGATGCGCTGCTGATTGCCGGCGACATCTTCGACACGGTCAACCCACCGGTCAAAGCCCAGGAACGGCTCTACGACTTCATCGTCCAGGCCCACGAGCAACAGCCCAAGCTGGACATCGTGATGATCGCCGGCAACCACGACTCCGGCTCGCGCATCGAGCTGCCTGCCGCACTGATGCGCCGGCTGCGTACCCATGCCCTGGGCCGTGTGCACTGGCTGGACGAAGGCCAGCTGGATGCCGAGCGCCTGTTGATCCCGCTGACCAACGGCCGCGGCAAGGTCGCTGCCTGGTGCCTGGCCCTGCCCTTCCTGCGCCCGGCCGAGGTCACCGGCCCGAACCTGGGCGACGACTATCTGCAAGGCATCACCCAGGTGCACCAGCAACTGATCGCCGCCGCGCAGAAAAAGCGCAAGAAAGACCAGGCGCTGATCGCCATCAGCCATGCACACATGGCCGGTGGCTCGGTGTCGGAAGACTCGGAGCGCAGCCTGATCATCGGCAACGCCGAGGCGCTGCCGGCCAAGCTGTTCGACAAGGCCATCAGCTATGTCGCCCTGGGCCACCTGCACAAACCGCAGAAGGTCAACCGCGAAGACCGCATCCGCTACAGCGGCTCGCCGATCCCGCTGTCGTTCGCCGAAATCAACTACCCGCACCAGGTGCTGGAAGTGGAGCTGGACGGCACCGAACTGGTCAGCGTCGAACCGCGCCCGGTTCCCCGGGCGGTGGCCCTGCAACGGGTCGGCCCGGCGCCGTTGGGCGAGTTACTGGCACAGCTGGCAGAGCTACCTGTAATCGACCTGCTCGAAGACCCCAACCGCCAGCCCTGGCTGGAGGTGCGGGTGATACTGGACGAGCCGCAACCCGACCTGCGCCAGCAGGTTGAAACGGCACTGGAAGGCAAGGCCGTGCGGCTGATCCGTATCAGCGCCGAATACGCCGGCCGCAATAACACCGAAGACGATGACCTGGCCTTTGTCGAGCTGTCCCAGATGACCCCGCAAGACCTGTTCAGCCGCGCCTGGGAGCAGGCTTACGGCAACCCCGCAGATGAGCAGGCGCTGGCCGACTTTGCCCTGCTGTTGCAGGACGTGCAGCAGGAAGAGGAACAGCCATGAAGATTCTCGCCATTCGCCTGAAGAACCTGGCATCGCTGGCCGGCCCGGTCGAAATCGACTTCACCGCAGAGCCCTTGGCCAGCGCTGGCCTGTTCGCCATTACCGGGCCTACGGGGGCCGGCAAAAGCACCCTGCTCGACGCCCTGTGCCTGGCGTTGTTTGGCACGGTGCCACGCCTGAACGACATCGGCCGCGAGGCCAAGGTGCCCGATGCCGACGGCGAAATCCCCACCTACGACCCACGTAACCTGCTGCGTCGTGGTACCGGCAGTGGCTTTGCCGAGGTCGATTTCGTCGGCATCGACGGCCGCCGCTACCGCGCCCGCTGGGAAGCCAACCGCGCCCGCGACAAGGCCAATGGCAAGCTGCAACACAGCCGCCAGAGCTTCTACGACCTGGACAGCGAACAGGTGCTGGGCAGCGGCAAGAACGAATACAAGCAACTGGTCGAAGCGCGCCTTGGCCTGAACTTCGAGCAGTTCACCCGTGCAGTGATGCTGGCCCAGAGCGAGTTTGGCGCCTTCCTCAAGGCTGACGACAGAGAGCGCAGCGAGCTGCTGGAAAAGCTCACCAATACCGCCATCTACACGCGTCTTGGCCAGCGTGCCTTCAGCAAAGCCCGCGATGCGGGTGAAATCCACAAGGCCCTGAATGACCGCGCCAGCCACCTGCTGCCGATGGCCGCCGAAGCCCGCGCCGAGCTTGACCAGCGCCTGGAACAAGCACAACAGCAGTTCAAGGCCGACCAAGCCGACGAGCGCCAACTGGAACAGCAACGCAACTGGCTGAATGAACAACGCCAGTTGCAGGCCCAGCATGCCGAAGCCGGCACCGCGCTACAGGCCGCCGAACACACCTGGCAGCAACTGGCCGAATCCCGCCTGGACCTCGTTCGCCTGGAGCGCCTGGCCCCGCAGCGCCACCAGTTCCACCGCCAGCAGGCGCTGACTGCGCAACTGGCACCCGTGGCCGCGAAGATCGCTGAGCAACAGCAGCAGCAAACCGAGTTGCAGGTGCGCACCCTTGAGCTCGAACAGGCGCTGGGCACCGCACGCCAGGCGCTTGCCGACAGCCAGGCCCAACATGGCGAGAACGCACCGCGCCTGCGTCAGGCCTTTGCCGCCCAGGACAACCTGGCCCGCCTGGACCAAGAGCTGGCCGCACAGCGCAGCACCAGCCAACAGGCTGAACAGCAGGTCGCCGACGGCCAGCAGCAGGTGCAGCAGCTGGAAGACAACCAGCAGCGCAGCCTGCAGCAACTGGCCCAGATCGACACCGCGCTGGCCGACAGCCAGCACTTGGCGGGCCTGGCCAATGCCTGGCACGCCTACCTGCCACAGCTGAAGCAGGTGATGGTGATCGGTGGGCGCCTGGCCAAAGGCCGTGAAGAGCTGCCCGGCCTGCAGGCCCAGGCCAGTCAGGCCAACGCGCACTTGCAGGCCGAGCGTGACGCCTACGACCTGCTGTTCCGCGAAGCCAAGGCCGAACCGCAGGCCCTTGCCGAGCAAATCGACCTGCTCGGTGGCATGCTGCAGGACAACCGCAAGCAGCAGCGCGCCGTCGAAGAACTGTCGCGCCTGCATGGCCGCGAACAAGAGCTGCGCCAGCAGCTGTATGCCGTGCGCGAACGGCAGCAGCAGGCCATGCAGCAACGCCAGCAACTGATTACCGAAGGCACCGCTGCCAAGGCCGAGCTGGAAGCCGCCGAGCAAGCGCTGAACCTCACCCGCCAGTTGCTGGAACGCCAGCGCCTGGCGCGCAACACCAGCGTCGAAGAACTGCGCGGTCAGCTGCGCGACGGCGAGCCCTGCCCCGTGTGCGGCAGCGCCGAGCACCCGTTCCATCAACCCGAAGCGCTGCTGCAAAGCCTGGGTCGTCACGATCAGGCCGAAGTGGACGCCGCGAAGAAGCAGGTCGAAGCACTCAGCAGCAAGCTGGTAGACCTGCGTACCCAGCTGGGTGTGATCAACGCCCAGCTCAAGGACTACCAGCAACAACAGCAGCAACTGGGCGAACAGCTGCAGCCGCTGGTGGCCGAGGTACAGGCGCACAGCCTGTGGCCTGCCCTCGCCCCGCAGGACGACAAGGCCCGCAGCACCTGGCTTGACAGCCAACTGCGGCGCCTTGAAGAAGAAATCGGTCAGGACCAGAAGCGCCAGAGCGCCCTGCTCGCCCTGCAAAAAGATGCATCCCGCCTCAACCAACAGTTGCAGGCCGCCCAAGAAGCGCAACAGCAGGCCCAGCGCCACCTGGAGCACCAGCACCAGGCCTTGGCCAACGACGAGCAGCAACTGCAGCAAGGCCTGAACGACCTGGCCGGCGTGTTGCCCGAGGACGCCGTCAAGGCCCTTAACGACGACCCGGCCAATGCCTTCCTCGCCCTGGACCAGCAAATTGCCCAGCGCCTGCAGCAACTGGATCAACGCAAGGACGAGCTGGAAGAACAGCAAGCCCGCCAGGCCCAGCTGGACAAGCTGCGCGACCAGCAACAAGCGCGTGTGCAAGGCCAGCAGCAATTGCAGCAGAATCTGGCCGCCCTCGACGCGCAACGCCAGCAAGCCCAGGCCTCGCTTGGCGAACTGCTCGGTGAACATGCCAGCGCCGAAACCTGGCAACAGCACATGGACACCGTGCTGGAGCAAGCCCGCGCCCTCGACGCCGACACCGCCCAGCGCCTGCAAGACTTGCGCACCCAGGGCGTGCAACTGGCCAGTGAGCTCAAGGCCAATGCCCAGCAGCAACAGGCGCTGGACGCCGAGTGCCAGCAGTTGCAGGGCCAGATCACCCAGTGGCGCAGTGAGCATCCGGAACTGGATGACGCAGGCCTGGACCGCCTGCTAGCCATGGACGATGCGCAAGTCAGTGAGCTGCGCCAGCACCTGCAAAACGCCGAAAAAGCCATCGAACAGGGCCGTGTGCTGCTGCAAGAGCGCGAGCAGCGCCTGCAACAACACGCCGCACAAATGACCGTGGACACCTCAAGCGAAGCGCTGGAGCAAGCCCTGGCCGAACTGCGCGAGCGCCTGGCCGGCCACGAGCAACAGTGCGCCGAACTGCGTGCACAGCAGGCCGACGACCAGCGTCGCCAGCAGGCACACCAGGCGTTGGCGGCAGAAATCGAACAGGCCCATCAGCAATGGCAACGCTGGGCGCGCCTGAACGCCCTGATCGGTTCGGCCTCGGGCGATGTGTTCCGCAAGATCGCCCAGGGTTACAACCTCGACCTGCTGCTGCACCACGCCAACACCCAGCTGCGCCAGCTGGCCCGCCGCTACCGCCTCAAGCGCGGCGGCAGCGCCCTGGGCCTGCTGGTGCTGGACACCGAGATGGGCGACGAGCTGCGTTCGGTGCACTCGCTGTCGGGTGGGGAAACCTTCCTGGTCTCGCTGGCCCTTGCCCTTGGCCTGGCCTCGATGGCCTCCAGCACCCTGCGCATCGAGTCGCTGTTCATCGACGAAGGCTTCGGCAGCCTCGACCCCGAGTCGCTGCAACTGGCCATGGACGCACTCGACGGCTTGCAGGCCCAGGGCCGCAAAGTGGCGGTGATCTCCCACGTGCAGGAAATGCACGAGCGCATCCCGGTGCAGATCCAGGTGCGTCGCCAGGGCAATGGACTGAGCGATGTGGAGGTGTGCGGGTGATCCTCTACTCGTTCCGCCGCTGCCCCTGGGCCATGCGCGCGCGCCTGGCCTTGCGTTATGCCGGGTGCGACGTGGAAATCTGTGAGGTGGCGATGAAGAACAAGCCGGCAGCACTGCTGGCCTTGTCGCCCAAGGGCACGGTGCCGGTACTGGATACCGGTGCCGGGGTACTGGAAGAGAGCCTGGACATCATGCGTTGGGCGCTGACGCAAAACGACCCGCAGGACTGGCAGCTACAGGCTGACCCTGTGGCCGCGCAGCAGGCGCAAGCCCTGATTGCGCGCAATGACACCACGTTCAAGGCGCAGGTGAACCTGTACAAGTATGCCGAGCGCTACCCGGAGCATTCCCGCGAGCATTACCGCCAGCAGGCCGAAACCTGGCTGGCGGAGCTCGAAGGCCTGCTGGTAGCGCGACCCTACCTGCTGGCCGACCACCCGAGCATTGCCGATGCCGCGTTGCTGCCCCTGATGCGCCAGTTTGCCGGGGTCGAACCGCAGTGGTTCGCCGAGGCGGCTTATCCGCGGGTGCGGAGCTGGCTGGAGGGGTGGCTGGCTTCGGCGCTGTTCAGGTCAGTCATGGCCAAATGAAACCTGTTTCCTGTACTGGCCCTATCGCCGGCAAGCCAGCTCCCACAGGTACAGCGCTGGACCTAAGGCCTGCATAACCCCTGTGGGAGCTGGCTTGCCGGCGATAGGGCCAGTACAGGATTCAGTGGTGCTGTTTGCCACTCAGGGCCGCATGGAAGTTGGCGCTCTGGCGCAGGTACTGTTCGGTGTAGCTGTGGGTAGCGGACGCCTTGGCGCTGCTGTCGGCATGGGCATGCGTTGGCAATACGACCGATGCGGAAATGGCGGATGCGGCAATGACCGGGAAGAGATTGAAGTTCATCTGGGCTGACCTCGACGGCGGTGGTTTGACGGTGACCCGTTTGGGCCTTGGGTCAAACTTACGCCGCCAAGGCCGCACGCAAAAATTCATTGCGGCAGTACCGATTATCACGCTGATCGATATCACTCGATGAACTTGAGGTCCGAGGGTGCCTCCTGCTTCAGCGTCTGCACCGTCTCCAGCAGCTTGCCACTGCGCGGATCGCGACGTATCACCACAATCTGGTTGCTCTTCTGGTTGGCCACCAGCAGGAAGTTGTCACTCGGGTCCAGGGCAAACTCCCGGGGGTGATCGCCTTCCACCGAGCGACGCTGCAGGAGCTTCAGCTGGCCGTCCTGCTTGCCCACGCTGAACGCCACAATTTCATTGGCCGTGCCACGGTTGCTCACGTACAGGAAGCGCCCATCCGCCGACAGGTGCAAGCCACCCCCCGCTTTCGCCGCCGCCTCTGGGCGCTCGGTAAGTGGCAGGCGCTGGCGTTCAATCAGGTTGCCGTCCTGCACATCGAACATCACCACTTCGGCGTTCATCTCCAGGGTGAGGTAGGCGTGCCGGCCCTTGGCGTCGAACAGCAGGTGACGCGGCCCGCTGCCCGGCGGCAAGGCCACGGACGCAGGTATCGCCGCCGTCAACGGGTGGTCCGCACTGGCACCGTCGTAGCGGTAGATGAACACCTTGTCGGCACCCAGGTCGCTGGCGTACAGGTGCTGACCGTCCGGCGACAACACCAGCGAATGCACGTGGGCACCGGCCTGGCGCTCAGGGTTGACCCCGCTCGCCTTGTGCCGGGCCTGTTGCACCACGGGCTTGAGCTTGCCGTCCCTGCCCACCGGGATCACCACCAGGCTGCCACCGGGGTCGGGGTTGACCGCGTAGTTGGCCACGAACAGGAAGCGCTGGTCACGGCTGAGGCTGGCGTGGGTCGGCTCGTCGCCCTGGGAGGCCACCTGGTTGAGCGGCTTGATGTCGCCTTCGCTGCTGATGCTGAAACTGCTGGCATGGCCCTGCGGGGTCTCATTCACCGCGAACAGCTGACGCTGGTCGGCCGACAGCACCAGCCACGAAGGGCTGACGCTCTTCACCACCTGCAGGGGTGTGGGGTCGATCTGGCCGGCCTTGTCGTCGAACTGGTAGAGGTAGATACCCTGGCTGGCGCCATCGGTGTAGCTGCCCACCAGCAAGGTGGCGGCGTGGGCGTGAATTGTCAGGCTCATCAGGCTAGCGGTCAGCAGGCTCGTCCAGGTCCGGTTCATCTTGGTCATCATCCGGGGCACGAAAGGCACTCATACAGACTAGCCGATGCTCGCCGTTGGCATCGTTGAGTTGCCATTCATCACCGGTGGCGATGGCGGCTGCGACTTGATCGGGGGTGAAGGACCAGCGGCGCAGCTGGCGCCCGTCCATGCATTCGACGGTGAGGCCGGATTCGTCGGCGGTGAAATCGAAGGCGTGCAGGCCGTCGATCAGGAGCATGTCGCAGGACTGCAGGGCGGTGGCGAGGGGGGACATGGGGGTACCAATCTGAAATGAGTTGGCATTATAGCCTTGGGGCTGCTTTGCAGCCCATTCGCAGCACAAGGCTGCTCCTACAGGGGATCGCGTAACCCTTGTAGGAGCAGCCTTGTGCTGCGAATGGGCCGCAAAGCGGCCCCCTGCGATTCAATGGGCAAAAATCGACCCACCCTCCTTGCCCACCATCTTCTCAGGCTTGATCAGGAACCGTGCCAGCGCCGGCAGCAGCCACAGCGCGCCAAACATGTTCCACAGCAGCATGAAGGTCAACATCAGCCCCATGTCGGCCTGGAACTTGATCGCCGAGAAGATCCAGGTGCACACGCCGATGGCCAGGCACAAGCCAGTGAACAACACGGCTTTACCGGTCGAGCGCAGGGTCTGGTAGTAGGCCTCCTGCAACGGCAGCCCGGCCCGCAGGAAGCTTTCCAGGCGGCTGTAGATGTAGATGCCGTAATCCACGCCAATCCCCACGCCCAGCGCCACCACCGGCAAGGTCGCCACCTTCACCCCGATGCCCATGTAGGCCATCAGCGCATTGCCCAGCACCGAGGTCAGTACCAGCGGCAGGACGATGCACAGGGTGGCGGCGAACGAGCGGAAGGTGATCAGGCACATCACCGCCACGCAGATGTACACCAGGATCAGGATGGTCAGCTCGGCCGACTTGATGACCTCGTTGGTCGCCGCCTCGATCCCGGCGTTACCCGCCGCCAGCAGGAACTGCAGGCCCTCCTTGTTGTGGCTGTCGGCAAATGCCTTGGCCGCGGCAGTGACCCGCTCCAGGGTCTCGGCCTTGTGGTCGTTGAGGAACACCAGCACCGGCGCCAGCGAGCAGTCACCGTTGTACAGGCCGTCGGCACGGGCGATGGAGTTGTTGAGGATGTCCGGGTTACGCGACAGGGTTTCCCATTTCAGGCTGCCCTCGTTCATGCCCTTGATCACCTGCTTGGACACGGTCACCAGGGAAATCGCCGACTGCACACCCGGGGTGTTCTGCATGGTCCACATCAGCTCGTCGATCGGCGCCATGGTCGAGTGGATCGAGCACTGCTCCGACGGGGTCTTGACCATGATCACCAGCACGTCGGAACTGGTCGAATAGTTGCTGATGATGAAGCTGTTGTCCTGGTTGTAGCGCGAGTCGGGCCGCAGCTCCGGCGCGCCCTGGTCGAGGTCGCCGATCTTCAGGTTCTGGCTGTACCACAGGCCACCAGCGAAGGCGATCAGCGCCAGGGTTACCGACACCGGCGCCACCTTGGCACTGGCGAAGTTCGACAACAGGCGCCAGAACGGGTGCTCGCAGGTCGCGTCCTTCTTGCTGCGCTCGATGGCCTTCTTGCTGATGCCGACATAGGAAATGGCCACCGGCAGCAGGATCAGGTTGGTGAACACGATCACCGCCACGCCGATGGAGGCGCCGATGGCCAGCTCGCGAATCACCCCGATGTCGATGATCAGCAGGGTGATGAAGCCCACTGCGTCGGCGAGGATGGCGATCATGCCCGGCAGGAACAGCTGGCGGAAGGTGCGCCGGGCCGCCGTGAGGGCGTTGTCGGCGTCACTCGACTGCAAGGCGATGCCGTTGATCTTCTGCACCCCGTGGGAAATGCCGATGGCGAAGATCAGGAACGGCACCAGCATCGAGTAGGGGTCCAGGCCAAAGCCCACCGCATGCATCAGCCCCAGTTGCCAGACCACCGCCACCAGGGTGGTGATGAGCACGGCGATGGTGCTGCGGATGCACCAGGTGAACCAGTACAACAGCACCCAGGTAATGGCCAGGGCGACGCCAAAGAACATCGCCACCATCACCAGGCCGTCGATCAGGTCACCGACCTTCTTGGCGAAACCGACAATGTGGATTTTCACATTGGGGTTCTGCGCCTGGAACTTGTCGCGGATCTTCTCTTCAAGCAGGTGCGAGAACTGCTGGTAGTCCAGCTTCACCTGCTTGCCGGGGTCCTGCGGGTCGGGGTAGCTCTCCAGCAGCGGCACGTCGACGATGCTGGACTTGAAGTTGTTGCCCACCAGCCGCCCCACCTGGCCGGACTTGAGCACGTTGTCGCGCAGGGTGTCGAGGCTGTCCTGCGAACCGTTGTAGGTGTTGGGGATCACCTCGCCACCGGAAAACCCTTCTTCGGTAACCTCGCTCCAGCGCACGCTGGGGCTCCACAGCGATTTCAGCCCCGCACGGTCGACGCCGGGAATGTAGAACACCTCGTCATGGACCTGACGCAGGGTCTCCATGTAGTCCTTGTCGAAAATGTCGCCGTTCACCGCCTCGACCGAAATGCGCACGGTGTTGCCGAGGTTGGCCAGGTCGTTGCGGTGCTCCATCATCTGCTCGATGAACGGGTGCTGCAGCGGGATCATCTTCTCGAAGCTGGTGGACGGGCGAATCTGCGTGGCCTGCCAGAACAGGAAAATGCTCACCAGCACGCACAGCGCGATGACCACGGGGCGGTTGTTGAAGATCAGGCGTTCGAGCAGCGTGGCCTTGTCCTGGTGGTGCGGGTGCATGGTAATGCTCTCCCTGCTGGTCATTGGCTCGCCCCCTCGGCACCCTGGGCATCCGCCAGGTGTACACCGCCCTGCCCTACCAGCAGCAGGCCGCCATTGGCCAGGCCGCTGACGCCAGCCAGGGCGATACGGTCGGCACGGTTGTACACGCTGAAGGCCTGGCCGCCATCGGTACTGCGCAGCACGCTGCCGCCGTTGCCGACCAGCACCAGGGTGCCATCATCGAGAAGCGTAGCGCTTGCCAGGCCGAATTCGAGGTCACCGCGCGTGGCCTTGAGCTCGATCGGCTGCCAGCTGTCACCAAAATCGGTGGAACGGAACAGGTTGCCGCGCAGGCCGTAGGCCAGCAGGGTGTGCGGCTGGGCGGTGCCGATCACGCCGAACAGCGAGCCCTCGTAGGGGCCTTGGACCCTGCTCCAGGTCTGGCCGTTGTCTGCCGAGCGGAACATGCCACCCTGCTCGCCGACGATGAACAGGCCGGCGTCACGTACTCGGGCGATTCCGTTCAGGTGCAACTGGTCAGGGTTGTCCAGGCGCTCGGCCACGTCCTGCCAGTGCTGGCCGCCGTCTGTGGTTTCCAGCAAGGCGCCGTAGGCACCCACGGCAAAGCCGTGCTGGGCATCGAGGAAGGCGACATCGAGCAAGGGCGCTTCACGGGCGAGGTCTTCGAACTGCTTGCTCCAGGTCGCCCCGCCGTCGCTGCTGGCGAGGATCTGCGCATCATGGCCGACCGCCCAGCCGCGTTTGTCATCGAGGAAGAACACGGCGGTGAGCAATTGCCGGGTAGGTACCCGGGCCTGGGTCCAGGTGCTGCCCTGGTCGTCGGAGAACAGAATGTGGCCGCGATCACCCACCACCACCAGACGCTTGCCGGCATGGGTGGCGCCGATCAGCAGGCTTTGGCTGGCCTTGGCGGATTCGGTGGAGTATTCGTCGGCGGCGGCGGCCTGGGCACTGTCGGCCCACACCCCCAATGCCAGTGCCAGCACTGCGCTGGCCGCCCATGGCCAGGCACCACGCCTGGCTGGCGCCGGTAGCTGTTCCCTCATGACTGCCCCCTTGTTGTGTTCTTTTTGGTGGGTCAATGCATTGCAGGTACTGCGAAAAGCCTGATCTAGAGGCCTGCAATAGCTTGAGGGGACTGTAGCGGGGATGTTGGCGGGGATACAACGGGCGGGGTGTTATGTTTTGTTGTCGGCCCAAAAAGCTTCGCGGGTAAACCCGCTCCCACAGGTACTGCACCGTTATCATGGACGGTGCAGTACCTGTGGGAGCGGGTTTACCCGCGAAGAGGCCAGCCCTGACTACAGAAAACTTAAGCCAGGCTCTTGCTTACCACTTCATACACATCACTGGACAGCTCGCCAGAAGCCAGAATCCGCTCCAGCTCGCCCTTCATCAGGGCCTGGCGCGCATCGTCATACTTGCGCCAGCGGGTCAGCGGGGCCAGTTGCCGCGAGGCAATCTGCGGGTTCAGCGCATTCAGCTCGATCACCAGGTCTGCCAGGAAGCGGTAGCCCGAGCCATCCGCCGCATGGAAGTTGACCAGGTTCTGCCCGGCAAACGCCCCCACCAGCGCACGTACCTTGTTCGGGTTCTTCAGGGTGAACGCCGGGTGCTGCATCAACGCCTTGACCCGCGCCAGCCCGCCCGGCAGCGCGCTGGCCGCCTGCACGCTGAACCACTGGTCCATGACCAGCGGGTTGTCCTTGAAGTGCTCGGCAAAGGCTTCCAGGGCCTTGCCCCGCTCGGCTTCGAACGGCGAGTTGACCAGTACCGCCAGGGCCGTGAGGCGTTCGGTCATGTTGTCGCACTGATCGAACTGCTCCAGGGTCGCTTCCAGCACCTGCGGCTTGCCGCTCTGCATCAGGTACGACAGGGCAATGTTCTGCAGGCTACGGCGGGCGAAGTGCTCGGCAGAAGCCACGTAGGCGGTGCTGCGCGACACGTCACGGTTGGCCTGGTAGCGCGCCCACAGGGCGTCGAACAGCTGCGCGGCGATCTGCTGGCGGGCGAACTCGCGGGCAGCGTGGATGGCGTCGACGTCGGCCACCTGGCTGATCTCGGTGAGGTACGCCTCGCCCGGCAGCGACAGCATTTCGGCAACCATGGCCGGGTCCAGCGACTCGTTGCCCAGCACGGTGCCCAGGGCAGTGATCAGGCGCTGGTCGAGTTTCAGGGCTTCGCCGCGTTGATGCTGGCCGATCAGCTCTTGCAGCACTTGCACCGACAGCTGCTGGCCCGCTTCCCAGCGGTTGAAGCCGTCGCTGTCGTGCTGCATCAGGAACATCAGCTGGTCGCGGTCGTAAGGGAAGCTGAGCTTCACCGGCGCACTGAAACCGCGCAGCAGCGAAGGCAGCGGCTTGGCCTGGACACCCTCGAAAGTGAAGGTTTGCTCGGCCTCGGTCACCGACAGCACACGGCTGGTGCCATTGGCAGCAGCTTCACCGGCCAGTTGCAGCGGCAGGTCGTTGCCCGCAGCGTCCAGCAGGCCCAGCTCCACCGGGATCACGAACGGCAGCTTTTCGGCCTTGTCCGGGGTTTGCGGGCAGCTCTGGCGGAAGGTCAGGCTGTAGGTCTGAGCGCCAGCATCGTAGGCCTCGCTGACTTCCAGGCGCGGGGTGCCCGCCTGGCTGTACCAACGCTTGAACTGGGTGAAGTCGACACCGTTGGCGTCTTCCATGGCCTTGATGAAGTCGTCGGTGGTCACCGCCTGGCCATCATGGCGTTCAAAGTACAGGTCGCTGCCTTTGCGGAAGCCCTCGTTACCCAGCAGGGTACGCACCATGCGCACCACTTCGGCGCCCTTCTCGTACACGGTCAGGGTGTAGAAGTTGGAGATTTCGATGAAGCTGTCCGGGCGCACCGGGTGGGCCATGGGGCCGGCGTCTTCGGCGAACTGGTGGGTGCGCAGGTAGGCGACGTCTTCGATGCGCTTGACCGTGCGCGAGTTCATGTCGGCGCTGAACTCGGCATCGCGGAACACCGTGAAGCCTTCTTTCAGCGAAAGCTGGAACCAGTCACGGCAGGTGACACGGTTGCCCGACCAGTTGTGGAAGTACTCGTGGGCGACCACGCCTTCGACGCGCTGGTGCGCGGCATCGGTGGCGGTTTCGGCACGGGCCAGCACACAGCTGGAGTTGAAGATGTTCAGGCCCTTGTTTTCCATGGCGCCCATGTTGAAGTCGTTGACCGCAACAATCATGAAGATGTCCAGGTCGTACTCGCGGCCGTAGACTTCTTCGTCCCAGCGCATGGACTTCTTCAGGCTGACCATGGCGTGGTCGCACTTGTCGAGGTTCTCGGGCTCGACATAGATGCGCAGCATCACATCACGGCCAGACTGGCGCGTGAAGGTGTCCTCGACGCACCACAGGTCACCGGCCACCAGCGCGAACAGGTAGGCGGGCTTCTTGAACGGGTCCTCCCAGGTTGCCCAGTGGCGGCCATCCTCGGCCGGCCCGCTGCCGGTCGGGTTGCCGTTCGACAGCAGCACCGGGTAGCGATGCTGCTCGGCGATCACCGTGGTGGTGAAGGTGCTCATCACGTCCGGGCGGTCGAGGTAGTAGGTGATCTTGCGGAAGCCCTCGGCCTCGCACTGGGTGCAGAACATCTTGCCCGACTTGTACAGGCCTTCCAGTGCGGTATTGCTCTCGGGGTGGATCTTCACGCTGGTGTCGAGGGTGAACTGCTCGGCCTTGGGGTGCAGCGTCAGGCTGTCGGCTTCGAGCTGGTACTCGCCCGCCTGCAGTTCCTGGTCGTCCAGCGCGGCGCGCAGCAGTTCCAGCTGCTGGCCGTCGAGCACCAGGGGCGGCAGGCCGGCACCGCGTGCCGGGTTGCGGCGCATGACCAGTTGCGCGTGAACCAGGGTGTGGTCCTCGAACAGCTCGAAGGTCAGGTGCGTCTCGTCGATCAGGTACTCGGGCGCCTGGTAATCCTTCAGGTAGATCACTTGCGGTTGTTCGGTACGCATGTGCAGGTCCTTTTTACTGGAGCACGGCCAACTGGTAGGCCGTGTACTTGCGAATATTGATCACACCGGTGTCGAAGATCAGGTACTGACCTTTGACACCCAGCAGCGTGCCTTCGGCCACCGGGTCCTTGTCGAGGTTGAAGCTGACGATCTTTTTCGGGTAGGCCTCGACCGGGTACTTCATCTGCACCACTTCGGCGTCGGGCAGCGGCTGGATCGCCTGCAGGCCAAAGCGCCCGTGCAGCTCGCGCAGCCCATCGGCGCAGGCATCGAAGATCTGATCGCGGATAGCCGGCAGGTCGAGCACCTCGGCGTCGCCTTTGAGCAGCGTGCGCCAGTTGGTGCGGTCCGGCACCTGGCTGCGCAGTACGTCTTCGACTAGGCCTGACTGCTGACGGGTAGCCACGCGCATGATCGGCAGGGCCTGGCTGGCGCCCTGGTCGAGCCAGCGGGTGGGCAGCTGGGTGGCGCGGGTGATGCCGACCTTGATCCCTGACGAATTGGCCAGGTAGACCACGTGGTCGGTCATGCAGAACTGCTCGCCCCACGACGGCTCACGGCAGGTGCCGGCGTCGTAGTGGCATTTTTCCGGGGCCATGATGCACACGTCGCACTGGGCCAGCTTGGTCATGCACGGGTAGCAGTACCCCTGGCTGAAGCTGGTCTTGGTGCGCTTGCCGCAGTGGTTGCAGTGAATGGCGCCGAGGTATTCCAGGCGCAGGCGCTGGCCGATCAGCGGGTTGACCGGCACCTGCGTGTCATCCAGGCGGAAGCTGTATTGCACCACGGGTGCCTGCAGGCTTACCGCCATTTTGCTCAATGAGCCACGAGCGAGTTCGATCAATGTACCGAGTCCGACTTGAACAGAATGTTGGCGATCGGCGCAGACTTCGACGCGCATTCCTGCGGGCCCATGTAGCCGGTGCGCTGGTCTTCAGGCAGGTTCTGGATCTCCCAGGCGATCACGGCCTGCAGCGACAGCTCTTTCTGCTCGGCGGTGAGCTTGCGGCCATCGGACCATTTGCCGATTTCCACGGCCAGTTTCAGGCTCTCGTAGATTTCCGGTGTGATGTTTTCAATCATTTGCGCGAAAGTGGACATAGTGTCTCCTGATTCAAGCCGACAGTTTACGCCGGGCCAGCGCCCCACCCAAGAGCCCGGTCAGGCATCCGATGAGCAGCCCGCCAACATGGGCGGCGTTGGCGATCTGGCCCAGGCCCAGGGTGCCGACCACGCCGGTCAGGCATACCACCAGCCAGATCAGCATCATCACCAGCACGCCCTTGGGCAGGTCGAAGTAACGGTTGGGCGCCAGCCACTGATACAGCCAGATATGCCCGAGCAAGCCGTACAGCACGCCGGACAGGCCGCCGAACAGGCTCGGCCCGCTGGTGTAGTGCTGGGCCAGGTTGGACACCAGGCTGAACAGCAGGGTCAGGCCCAGCAACATCCAGGGGCCCTGGCGCAGTTCGATCCGTTTACCCAGCTCCCAGTACCACAGGCTGTTCATGGCCAGGTGCAGCACACCGAAGTGCATCAACATGGGCGATACCAGGCGCCACCACTGGCCTTCGTCCAGCACTTGCGCCAGTGAGCTGAAGTACAGGTAGTCGCCCTGGACGCGGAAGTCGAGGAAGGTGAACCAGCTGATGGTGGTGAAGTTGTCGCCCAGACTGGTGAGGCCGGCGACGATGAAGCACAGCAGCAGCGTGAGGGTGGTGACCTTGCAGGCTTTGGCCTGTTCTACCAGGGAGGGCTGTGTGGGGCTATTCGCGGCGGTTCGGCGCCCCGACAAGCCCGCTCCCACAGGTTCGTCGGTTGCCTGGATGTCGGCGTTGCCGTCGGGGTAGCGCTGGTAGAGTTGCAGCACGTCCTCGACCAGGGTGTCAGGGGCCCAGAGCACCTGGGAATCGCCATCCTCGCTCACCCGGTGCGGCACCTGCAGGCGCTGCAGCAGGTGGATAAAGCCGCTGAGGTCGACCGACAGCGGCAGGCGCATCACTTCGATAATGTTCATTGGTTGGCCTGTGGGCGGTCGACGTCGACCCAGACGAACTTGTGCGGGTCGATGCGGGTTTCATCATCCAGCCGGTAGGCGGCCAGCTTGCCGTAGAGCACGGCACTGTAGTCCAGGCAGGCCAGGTTGGACCGTATCGGCGCCGGTCGGCCGCTGCGCCAGTAGTGGCCAACGAACAGCAAGGGCTCGTCTTCGGCATAGCGCAGCAAGGCGTTCTTCTGGCTGTGGCTGAGCGGGGTACTGGCCACGTCCTCGGGAAGGGCATCGGGTTGGAACACGATGTCGCCGTAGGTTTGCGGGTCTTCTTCCCAGAACTTGGTACGGAAAAAGGCACGGGTCAGGCCGTCGCCCCCGGTCAGGGTCAGGCCGTCCGGCAGGCGCATGTCGGTGCCGCGCAGCAGGCGGTTGCACACCGTGTCGGCGAAACTGCCACTCACCGCCGAGGCCTGGATGAAGTGTTCATCGATGCGCCCGTCGGGGTATTGCTGGCGCAACGGCTCGATCAACCGAGGGTCCCAGCAGGCGTGCACCAGGCGGAAGCGCCCGGCGTCGATGAACAGCGGCAGCTGGTAGAACCAGTTGACGAAGTCGTGCCAGTCGCCGGGGTGGTGGGCGAACTGGGTGAGGGTTTCGTCGATCAGCCGGGCATGGCGTGGCGTGTGCTCGCGCACATACGCTTTGCCGCTACCGGGCAGCGCCGGGGTGACCCAGCCCAGTGCGTTGTATTCGTGGTTGCCCATGATGCAGAAGGCCTGGCCGGCCTCGACCATGTCATGGACGATGTGCAACGCCTCGCGAATGCGTGGCCCGCGGTCGACGATATCGCCCAGGAACAGCGCCAGCCGCCGTGGGTGGCGCCATACGCCGGCCACACGCTTGTAACCGAGGGCGTCGAGCAGGCGTTCAAGGGTCAGTGCGCAGCCGTGCACGTCACCAATGATGTCGAAACTTCGCGCCGGATCGAGCATCAGTCGTCCCTGCTCCCAAGACGGCTGCCCCAACCCAGTTTGGTGCGGCAGACCTCGTAGTAATTGTGGTCCAGCGGGTGGATCAGGCGCAGCTTCTGCGGCTTCTTGCTCACCGTGATGGTGTCGCCGGGGGCGCAGGTGAAGTGGTTCTGGCCGTCACAGGACACCTGCGGGTAGATCTGCAGGTCCTTGGACACCACGATCTTCAGCTCGCTGTTGCCGTCGACCACGATCGGCCGGCCCGACAAGGTGTGCGGGTACATTGGCACGATGACAATGGCGTCGAGCTTGGGGTGCATGATCGGGCCACCGGCCGACAGCGCGTAGGCGGTGGAACCGGTGGGGGTGGCGACGATCAGGCCGTCGGCCTTCTGGCTGCAGACGAACTGGCCATCGATGTAGATCTCGAACTCGATCATGCGCGTGGACTTGCCCGGGTGCAGCACCACGTCGTTCAGCGCATCACCCTGGCCGATGGCTTCGTGATGGCGGCGCACCTCGGCCTGCAGCAGGAAGCGGTTTTCCACCAGGTAGTGGCCGTCGAGCACTTCGGCTACTTTCTCTTCCAGCTCGTCGGGGCGGATGTCGGTGAGGAAGCCCAGGTTGCCACGGTTGATGCCCAGCACCGGAATATTGTGCCGGGCCAGTGCACGGGCGGCGCCCAGCAGGCTGCCGTCGCCGCCGACCACGATGACCAGGTCACAGACCTCGCCCAGCAGCTTGCGGGTGGAGGTTTGCAGGCCGTGGCCGGGCAGCACTTCGGCAATGGTGTCTTCGAGAATCACATGCAAGTGGCGCTCGAGGAGGAATTTTTTCAGTCGGCGAATGGTGTCGAGCACCTGCGAGCTGCCAAGGCGACCGATGATACCGATATTGCGAAATTGCTCCATGGGGCTCCTGCGGGGCTCTGCGACGGGTGACGATGGACCGATTATGGGCGAAACCACCGGGCAGCGGCAAACCGGCTATGCTCGCTGGATGATGCCATTCGCCCTGCTCATCGACCTGCCCCGGCAGCTACGCCGCCCCGCCGTGCGCGACCTGGCCTGGGCCCTGCTGTCGCCGCCCCTGCTCAGCGCCCCGCCCTGCCCCCAGCGCCACCCGCTGACCGGCAGCCTCTGGGCGGAGCAGCCGCAGCGCCTGGAGGGCTGGTTGCGCGCGCTGGATGCCGATGACCGCCCGTTGTGCGAGTGGCTGGCAAAGCTCGGTAGCCGGCGGCTGGGGCTGTACTACGAACGGCTGTGGCAATTTGCCCTGGACCAGGCACCCGGCATCGAGCTGTTGGCGGCCAACCTGGCAATCCGTGACGCTGGGCACACCCTGGGCGAGCTGGACGTGGTGCTGCGCGACCGAGACGGCGTGCACCACCTGGAACTGGCGATCAAGCTGTACCTGGGGCCGCAGGGCGCCGCACACGACCCGCATGCCTGGGTGGGGCCTGGGTGCCATGACCGGCTGGGGACCAAACTTGCGCACCTGACCGGGCACCAGTTGCCCATGTCGAACGGCACGCACAGCCGCGAGCTGCTGGCGCGGTTGGGGGTTGAGCAGGTGCAGGCACACGTGTGGCTGGGTGGCTACCTGTTCTATCCGTGGCCTGGGCATGCCGAGCCACCCGCGGGCGCCAACCCGCAGCACTTGCGCGGGCGCTGGGTACGCCGGCGCGACTGGGTCATGGCTGAGGGTGAACATTGGCAGCCGTTGCAGCGGCATGCCTGGCTGGCACCGGCGCGGGTCGAGGCAGGCGAAGGCTGGACGCTGGAGCAGTTTGCGGCCTGGTTGCATGTGCTGGAGCGGCAGGCGCCGGCGCAGTTGCTGGTGAGGTTGGAGCCAGATGCTGAGGGTGCCTGGCAGGAGGTGGAGCGGGTGTTTCTGGTGGCTGACAGTTGGCCATTTTCAGCGCAGGCATGATGTTGCTTGTGCCGGCCTCTTCGCAGCACAAGGCTGCTCCTACAGGGACCGCACAAGTCTTGAGAGCCATGCCGCCCCTGTAGGAGCAGCCTTGTGCTGCGAAGAGGCCGGCACAGGCAACACAATTTTCACAGACCCAGCGCAAAGATTTGTTTCTGGTAACCACTACAGTGGTACCTGAGCGCCAGCAAGAGCGCCATTTTGACCTGATGACGAGGACCGATCATGGTTTTATCCACCCCCGCGCCCCATTACGCGCGCCTGTCCATCGCCCTGCACTGGCTGATGCTGGTGCTGCTGGCCGCTGTCTATGCACTCATCGAACTGCGTGGCCTGTTCCCCAAGGACAGTGCCGAACGCAACCTGATGAAGGACCTGCACTTCATGCTCGGGCTCAGCGTGTTCGTGCTGGTCTGGCTGCGCCTGGCCGTCCGCCTGAGCCGCCCTACCCCGCCCATCGTGCCCAAGCCGCCGGCCTGGCAGACCGGCCTTGCGCACCTGATGCACCTGGCGCTGTACCTGCTGATGATCGGCCTGCCACTGGCAGGCTGGCTGATCCTCAGCGCCGCCGACAAACCGGTGCCGTTCTTCGGCCTGGAGCTGCCGCACCTGATCGGCCCGGACCCGGACCAGGCCAAGTTCATCAAAGGCTGGCATGAACGCGTGGGCAGCTGGGGCTACTGGCTGATCGGCCTGCACGCGGTGGCCGGGCTGTACCACCACTATGTGCAGCGCGACAACACGCTGCTGCGCATGCTGCCCTACAAGTAACCGCGCCGGCCCTGCAGGCCACCGGTGTGTACGAAGATCAGGCGGGTGCCGGGCGCGAACAGCCCGGCGTCGACCTGATCACGCAGGGCCAGCAGGGCCTTGCCGGTGTAGAGGGCCTCGAACGGCACACCGCTGTGCTGTTCGCACTCGGCGATGAAAGCCAGCAGCTCATCGTCGAATTTGCCAAAACCACCACGGCAGGCGTCGTGTAGCTGGTAGCCATGCGCGCCGGCCAGTGCGGCCACCGTCTCCGGCACGCCATGATCCCTGGGCACAGCCAGTGCGCCATGTACGGCATGTGCACCCGCTTCGGCCAGCACCAGGCCCGCCAAGGTAGTACCCGTTCCCGCAGCCAGCCACCAGGTGTTGTAGTCCGGCCAGCCCAGCGCCGCGATCTGTGCGCGGGCCTGCTCCATGATCAGGGCACAGCCCTGTGCACCGGCCGGCCCGCCGCCGCCTTCGGGAATGCAATGCCAGCCGGGGTAGCGTGCCTGCCAGGGCGCCCAGAATCCGGGTTCGTTGCGCGCGCGGTAGCCGCCGTAGCCCAGCCAGTGCAGCTCCATGCCCAGCGCCTGAAGGTCACGCACAGTGGGTGTGTCCTGGGCGTGGCCCCGTAGCAGGCCGGCGGTGGCGAAGCCGAAGCGCTTGCCGGCGGCAGCCAGGGCGTGCAGGTGGTTGGAATGGTTGCCGCCGAGGCTGACCAGGCCCGGGGCTTTGCGGGTGCTGGCCTGCTGCAGGTGATGGCGAAGCTTGAACCACTTGTTGCCGCTGATCAGAGGGTCGATCAGGTCCAGGCGCAGGATGGCGGCCTCGACCTGGGCTTGTTGCAGCCAGGGTAGGTTCAAGGGTTGCAGCGGGGCTTGAGGAAGGTCGAGAAGCATGGTGCGAGTTTACAGCGAAATCATAGGGGCGCGTCGCGACCCCTGTGGGAGCGGGTTCACCCGCGAACACCGGCGCAGCCGGTGCCATACACCGCGCAGCCCTCTTCGCGGGTGAACCCGCTCCCACAAGGCCGCAAAGCGGCCCCCGGCAATCTCAGAGCTCAGCCGCCAACCTTGACCCTTGGTTGATCGCCCGCTTGGCATCCAGCTCGGCCGCCACATCTGCCCCGCCAATCAGGTGCACCGACTGCCCCGCAGCCACCAGCCCGTCCTGCAGCTCACGCAGCGGGTCCTGCCCCGCGCAGATCACCACGTTGTCCACGGGCAGCACTTGCGGTTCGCCACCCGCCACACGAATGTGCAGGCCGGCATCATCGATACCCAGGTACTCGACGCTGTTCAGCATCTGCACCTGCTTGTTCTTCAACCCGGTGCGGTGAATCCAGCCGGTCGTCTTGCCCAGGCCATCACCCACCTTGGACTGCTTGCGCTGCAACAGGTAGACCTGCCGCGCCGGAGCGTGCGGCTCGGCCTTGATCCCGGCCACGCCACCACGTGCCTCAAGATGGGTATCGATGCCCCACTCCTTCCAGAACGCCTCACGGTCCTGGCTGGTGGCCACGCCCTCGTGCACCAGGTACTCGGACACATCGAAACCGATGCCACCCGCACCAATCACCGCAACTGCCTTGCCCACCGGCTTACGCTCGAGCAGCACGTCCAGGTAGCTCAGCACCTTGGCATGCTCGACACCAGGAATGGCCGGGGTACGCGGGGCGATGCCGGTGGCCAGGATGATTTCGTCGTAGCCGCCATCCACCAGCGCCTTTACGTCGACACGGGTATTCAGGCGCAGGTCAACACCCGTGCTGTTCACCTTGTTGCGGAAGTAGCGCAGGGTCTCGAAGAACTCCTCCTTGCCCGGCACCCGCTTGGCCACGTTGAACTGGCCACCGATTTCGCTGGCGGCGTCAAACAGGGTCACCGCGTGGCCACGCTCGGCTGCCACGGTGGCCGCTGCCAAACCTGCGGGGCCGGCGCCGACCACGGCAATGCGCTTCAGCGTGCGCACAGGCAGGTAGTTGAGTTCGGTTTCGTGGCAAGCACGCGGGTTGACCAGGCAACTGGTCAGCTTGCCGCCGAAGATGTGGTCCAGGCAGGCCTGGTTGCAGCCGATGCACGTGTTGATTTCATCACTGCGGCCAGCGGCCGCCTTGTTGACGAAGTCCGGGTCGGCCAGGAACGGCCGCGCCATCGAGACCATGTCGGCATCGCCCTCGGCCAGCACCGCCTCGGCCACTTCAGGGGTATTGATACGGTTGGTGGTGATCAGCGGAATCTTCACCACACCGCGCAGTTTGGCGGTGACTTTGCTGAATGCCGCACGCGGCACCTTGGTGGCGATGGTCGGGATACGCGCTTCGTGCCAGCCGATGCCTGTGTTGATCAATGTCGCGCCGGCTTGCTCGATGGCCTTGGCCAGCAGCTCGATTTCGTCCCAGGTGCTGCCGCCTTCGACCAGGTCGAGCATCGACAGGCGGAAAATGATGATGAAGTTCGGCCCTACCGCGCCACGCACCCGGCTGACAATTTCCACCGCCAGGCGCATTCGGTTCTCGTAACTACCGCCCCAGCGGTCGGTCCGGTGGTTGGTATGGGCGGCAAGGAACTGGTTGATGAAGTAGCCTTCCGACCCCATGACTTCGACGCCGTCGTAGCCGGCACGCTGCGCCAGCACCGCACAATTGACGAAGTCGGCAATCTGCTTCTCGATGCCCGCCTCGTCCAGCTCCTTGGGCTTGAACGGGTTGATAGGCGCCTGGATCGCGCTCGGCGCCACCAGGCGTGGGCTGTAGGCATAGCGGCCGGTATGCAGGATTTGCAGGCAGATCTTGCCTCCTGCCGCATGCACGGCCTGGGTGACGACACGATGCTTGTCTGATTCCTCTTCGGTAGTGAGCTTGGCCGCGCCGGAGTATCCCCCGCCTTCATCGTTGGGCGCGATACCGCCGGTGACGATCAAGCCAACGCCACCCCGGGCGCGCTCGGCAAAGTATGCGGCCATGCGCTCGAAACCGCCGGGGCGCTCCTCGAGGCCAGTGTGCATCGAGCCCATCAGGGTGCGGTTGCGCAGGGTGGTGAAGCCCAGGTGCAGCGGGGCAAGCAGGTGCGGGTAGCGGTCGGCGGCCATGGAAAGGTCCCCTGGTGGCGTGATCACGGTATGCGGGCACCTCACTGGTCGGCGGGGCCCGTCGTTTGTCTGTCAGCGACATTAAACAGCCGTTTGAATTGGCTCAATGATCGAAACTGACAATTCAATGATCACAAAGAGCACTCAAAGCTGCCCCAGCAGCGTCAAGGCTCAATGACATCACCGCTATAAGGTTTGCATGGCTTGATCGCCAAACGATCTGCCCGTGCATTTGCCAGGCAACACGGCTCTGCCAGACTCTTCAAGCGCGTTAAATCATCCACCCATGGAACGTGGCGCCTACCCAGTGCGCCCGGAGGGTTCGTTCATGCAGACAAAAGGATGGGACACCATCAGCATCGTTCGCCAGGACAGTGTGAACAGTGACATGGCGGCCAGTTGGAAGAACCTTGACCACGAATTTTCCTACACCTCGGATGAAGGCTACGCCTGCCACGGGGTCTTCGACTGCTGGTCGGTGATCAATGGTGGTGGTGGTCGTTTGTTGCGTTTGCGTATGCCTGTACGTTCCGGCTTTTTCGAGGCCAGCGGCACCAGCCGCTCGCTGGCCGGCGCGGTAGCCATCATCGAGGTCACGTTGTCGTTGTTGCCACAAGGCGATAGCCAGATGCAGTTGAAGTCGGCCTTTCTGCATAAAGCCGATTCCACTCGACAACTACAAGGCGACGAAGGTGGCTGGCTGCGCGGTATTACCCTGCAAGACCCTGACGGCTCGTTAGGCCCTTTCGCCACCGTGGTGCTGGATTGCATCTGCAACTATCTGGTCGAACAGCCCCGACAGTTCACCCATACCTTCGCCACTATCAACTTCAGCAAAGCCAGCGCCCCCGATTGGGCCCGGCCACGCAAATGCACGTACGCCTACCTCGATTCGGGTTTTCTGGCAATCATGGCGGTGTGTACCGAACGCGACATTGGTGAACTGCCACTGGATATCGATGTGTCGGGCATCAGCCAAGGTGGGCAGTCGAGCTATGTGCTGTCACCACGCCTGGTCCTGGAACACCTGGTCTTGCCTGGGCTGCTGCAGCTCTACCAGGGCGCCACGGCGCAGGACTACCGCATCGACAATACGCAAATGGTGAACATTTCAACCTTGCGCATGAAGGCAATCAAGTCAGGGGCCATCTGGTACACCCCCGTCGTATTCGCCGGTTGCAACCCCGCACGCATGCTCGGTGACTTCATCACCGTCGATTATCAGGGCGATTGCGACCTGCACGCAGGTATCGACATGAAGTGGAACGGCTGGTTGCGGATGAAGCTGGTGTTCGATGGCAACACCATCAGCTTCGTCAAGCAATCATCCGACTTCAGAAAGGAAGTGCATATTCCCTGGTACCTGGCCTGGCTCTCACCCATCGTCAGCCTGATCACCCACATCGTCACTGCTGTCATCTCGGACGACCTGATCAGCGCCATCGCCGCGCGTGGCGGCTCGGTCAAGGCTGACACCATCGATTGCGTGTCCTGGAGTAACGACACGCATACTGCTTCGTCGAGCTACCTCGCCGAGGCCCTTGTCATCAACTACGTGTGACCCCACCAACACAAGGAGCCGTATCATGAGCAATGAAAGCAAGGTCATGCTGTCCGGGTTTGCCCAGCCCATCTCGCTGCGACTCGATCACCTCAACGAAACCGCGCGCCAGACCCTGCGCGAATCGCCCCTATACCGCAACGCGGCGCGCGTACACAGTTCCGAAGACGCCTTGCATGCCGCGCAGCTACTGACCAATGCCGCAACATTGGCCAGCCCGGTCTCGACCAACGGCTGGGATACCGTGAGCATCTGCCGGGTCTCCGCGCTAAACCAGCGCATAGCACTGGAAAAAACCTACCCCGCCAACATGGACGCCGGGGTCGACAGCTTCTCGCTCAAGGCCGACTTCGATGCCTGGTCAATTACCACCGGTGGCGACGGGCGCAACGTCAAGGTACGCATACCCTTTGGTTCAGGGACTTACAAAGGCCTCGGTGGCAAGACCTACCAGGTCCAGGGGATGTCTGCGGATGTCTACGTCAAGCTCAGCTACTTCCCGGCGCCCAACCCGATATCGGCCTCTGACGGTAAATACGAGCTGCAGATCAACACCCAGGCGACCGACCCTGATGACCCAATCGCTGCGGTGATTGCCCTCAAGGACCCGGGCAACGTCTTGAGCGGCATCGACCAGAGTGTGATGCGCGGCGTACTTGAAGCCTGGCTGAACCAGCCCGAGAACCTGAAGAAGTTCGACACCCTGTTCAGCACCGTACTGATCAACAACATGGGCAAGGAAAGCGAGGATTTCAAATGGCTGCGAGCAACGTCCATGAGCTACGCCTACACCGACAAGAACAGCGAGGAAAGCAGTATCTTCGGGGTACTGGCCATGACCAACGAACGTGACTCCACCGGCCTGCCAAACCAGTTGCCTGCCGTGCTGCTGGCTGCGGACAACAATGCCAACTTCCTCATCAGCCGGGAAATCTTCGTCAAGTATCAACTGCTGGCGGCATTGCCGTTCATCTTCGAGGGTACCACAGAGGCCAACTTCACCCTGGATGCGGCGGGCACGTCCATCACGGCCAACAACCTCAAGCTCGACAGCGTAAAGTATGGGGCCATCACCTATCATCCCGTGGCCGAAAAATTCGATATCAACTTTGACGAGTCCTATATCCGTACCGAGTGCAAGGTACGCACGGACATCTCGCCCGGTATCGTGGCCTATACCCGCATCGTCACCAAGCAGACGCTGCAATTGGGCGTCAACGACAAGGGCGAACAAGTCATGGTGTATGCCATGGTGGGAGACCCGGATGTACAGAACACGACCGACATCGCCACCTGGGTGGTCGTTACCGAAGCCATCCTGGGCGCAATTGCCGCCGTGGCCACTGCGGTGGCCGGTGGCGTCGGCGGCAAGGTGATGGCGTTGATCGTGGGCATCATCGCGGCGTTGGTTGTGGCCATTGTCAGCATCGTCATCCACGTGATCATCGAGCGCGTGGTGGCTGGCGGGGTAACCAACAACATCCCGTCCATAGCGCCCATGGTCAAAGTGGCGGCGAATCAGGTCAAATGGCCATTCAGTGAACCAGATGCCTTTGTCCTGACCGACATCACCTACTCCGGTGCACTGATATTCGGCGGCTCGCTGAAGTTGCTCGAAAAGTTCTGCATCCAGGACGGACGCCTGGCCCTGGCAACGCTGGCCGCCTGACCTCACCAACACAACCCCGGGCATCAATGCCCGGGGTTCGTGCACGCCCATCGCCATTCCTTTGGTATGATCAAAAGTCGATTGTGCATGGATCAATGCAGTGCGCTGCTCAACCTGGTTAAAAGGCTTGGGTTTGCGACCACATTGATCCGCATGGCCACTCCACTTTTTGCGATGCCCAACGCTTGATGCGAAAACTCCTGGCAAGCGCCCTGGCGCTGGTGATGATCGCCGCTCTCTGCGGCTACGGCTTCTGGACCCAACAACGCCCGGAAGGCCACTATCTGTCCGACCTGCGCATCGAGCTGGCGCTGAACCATGGCGTGCCGGGCGAGCACGGCAACCTGCTGGGCGTCGAGCCGCTGCTGTACCCGGGCGACTACCAGAACCTGCAACGCCTGCACCGCAAGCTGGCAGCCTACCTGGAGCAGGCGCGTGCCCAGGGGCTGGTGAGCCCGCGCACGGTGGTGGTACTGCCGGAGCACATCGGTACCTGGCTGTGGGCGCGCGGGGAAAAGAACGAGCTGTACCAGGTCACGCAAAGCCGCGAGGCCTTGCAGTGGCTGGAGCTGAGCAACCCGGTGCGCTACGGCCTGGCCATGCTGGCTGCCGACGGCGACGACTGGCGCGCTGACGCGCACCTGCGCATGAAGGCCGAGCAAATGGCTGCGGACTACCAGCAGCTGTTCGGCGGGCTGGCCAGGGAATTTGGCGTCACCCTGGTGGCCGGCTCCATCGTGCTGCCTGCGCCCTACGTAAAGCAGGGCGTGCTGCACGCCGGCAGCGGCCCGCTGTTCAACAGCAGCGTGGTGTTTGCCGGTGATGGCTCACTGCTGGGCCAGCCACAGCGCCAGCAGTTCCCCGACAGTGAAATCCGCCGCTACGTCCACGATGGCCGCCAACAACCGCTGCAAGTGGTGCAAACCCCTGCCGGGCGCCTGGGTGTGCTGGTGGGCAGTGACAGCTGGTACCCGGAAAACCACCAGCAACTGGCACAACAAGCGGTACAACTGATCGCCAACCCGGTATTCCTCAGCGGCAAGGGCAGCTGGGAAGCGCCATGGCGTGGCAATCGCCACCAGAACGCCACCGCCGGGCTGGCCCTGCAACGTGGTGAAGTCAGCGAACAAAGCGCCTGGCAACGTCTGACCGAGGCCGCCGGGGCCAGCGTCAGCAGCATGAGCGTGTTCCTGCGCGGGCAGTTCTGGGAGCAGGCCAGTGACGGCCAAGGCTTTGCCCGCCAGTCGGGTGAGTTGCTGGCAGGTACCCCCAGCCCGGGTGCCCGACTGCTGAACCTGTGGCTATAGGCTCATGGCCCGCCCCCGCGTCCGCCTTGGCGACCTTTCGGTAGGCTTTGTCCAGCCGCTGACCGAGGCCCTGCGCGAGATGGGCCACGACCCTGAGCCGCTGCTACGCCGCTACGGCCTGGATACACCACGCTTGGCCGAAGCTGGCGCACGCTTGTCGATCCCCCGTTACATGCACCTGGGCCACGCCGCCATCGAGCTGAGCGGCGAGGCCGCACTGGGCCTGCACATGGGGCGCCTGAGCCGCCTGGCACATGCCGGCCTGGCCGGGGTCACCGCCGCCCAGGCGCCTACCCTGGGCGATGCGGCCCGCACCCTGCTGCGCTTCGAGCCACTGTACGCGGCCAACTATCGTGGCCATTCCAGCTTTGAGGAAGATACCCAGGGCGCCTGGTTGCGCTTCTACTCCATCAGCCCCTACAACGCCTATAACCGCTTCGTGGTTGATTCACTGCTTGCCGGCTGGCTGGCGCAACTTGCCGACCTGGCGGGCATGGCAGTACAGGCCGAACGCCTGGACATCGAATTTGCCGCGCCCGCCTACGCTGCGCGTTATCAGGCGCTGAGCAGCACACCCGTGCAATTCGCGGCCGAGGGCAACCAGTTGCGACTGAGCCGCGCCACACTGCAGTTGGCCAACCCCAGACACTGCCCGAGCACCTGGCAGCACCTGCTGCAACTGTGCGAGGCAGAGCTGTTGCAACGCACACGGGTACGCAGCCTGGGTGAGCGCATCACCCACTTGCTGGGCCCGCTGCTCAATGGCGGCCGTGAACCGGACCTGGAAGAGGTGGCGCTGCACTTGCAGTTACCCACCTGGACACTGCGCCGCAAGCTGGCCGAGGAAGGCACGCGCTTTCGCGACTTGCTCAACGAAACACGGCGCGACCTGGCCGAGACCTATATCCGTGATACGGAGCTGGCCTTTGGCGAGATTGCCTACCTGTTGGGGTTTGCTTCGGCCGAGGCCTTCCAGCGCGCGTTCAAGCGCTGGACGGGCCTTACGCCGGGTGAGTTCCGCCGCAGTCAGCGACGTGCGGGCTAAAGCTCGGTAGCGTCTTCAGCCGGTTCGGGTGTGTCCAGTTCGTACGCCTGGGTTTCGAGTAGTTCTTCCTGGTATTCATCCATAGCCCTGGTCCCTCTTTACTCATAGTATCTTCGTCGGTGTCGCCTTCAACCTAAGCAGGTGGGATGAAGGAATGATGACAAGCTTGTGATCCGCTACTTGCCCATCGCTCGTTTCAAACGTGTTTTGCACTTGCACCTTCAAGGTGACTTTCCGGTTATGAAGGTTACCTGGAAATGAAGCCTACTATGCCTGTTCAGTCAAACGACAAGGAAGAACACACGCCATGACCGCACGCGAACAACTCCATCGAAATGGCTACGTCCTGCTTCGCCAGGTGATCGCGCACGCATGGCTCGACAACCTGCGCAGCGCATTCGAAAGTGGTGTGAAACCCTTGGAGCAATGGCCGGTGCCACGTGGCCCGGGCTGGCGTCATTCACAGCTGGATGCTGACCCACTGATCCAGGCCGTATGCCGCTTGCCCCACCTGTTGACTACCGTCGGCGAGTTGATCGGCGAACGATTCTTTCTTTCCCAGGTGGATGGCCGCGACCCCATTGCCGGTGGCGGCCACCAGCCCTTGCATCGTGACCTGTTTGGCCTGCGGCCAGGCGATACGGCGGGCGCCTTGATCTACCTGGATGATTTCGGCCATGACAACGGCGCTACACGCATCGTGCCCGGCAGCCATCGCCCCATGCCAGACGCGCAACCTTTCGACTTCGATGACGAAACTCAGTCGATACAGCTTGCCGGACGTGCCGGCGACATCCTGGTGTTCGACGTAGGCCTGGTGCACGCGGCTAGCCGAAACTTCTCAGGCGAGCCACGTCGCACGCTCATGGCCAGCTACCGCGCCGAGTCGCTGTACGCTTTGCACCTGGAAACACAGCTGCTGCGCGACGTCCGGATGGACACTGGCGACCGATTCGAGCCCTCGGGCGAAGCGCTTGGCAAAATGCCAACCGCCTGAACGGCGGCGCCAGTGCGTCCAATTGATCTCTGTCAGCGACTCCAGCTGGCCTCGTTGTTCTGCAGCGCCGTGGCGATGGTCTGAAGCCTGTCATCCGGCAGATTGTCCGGCAACGGGTCCGCGCCCGAGCTGACATACAGCTGCGCATAGGCATTGCGCAGTTCGGCATAGGACAAGTCGCGCTTGAGCTGAGTCTGCAGGTTGTTCAGCTCACCCTGGATCAATTCCAGTTCACCGATGTTCTGCGTCTGGTAACGGTTGCGCAGTTGTTCGGCAATCTGCCCGTCGAGGGACGCCAGTTCTTCGCTGGTATGGAACTGCCGCACAGCCTCGTTGAAGTTGGCGTTGGCAACATACAGCTGGGCCAGCACCGCCATGGACATCGCCTGACGACGGGCTGCGGCTACGTCTTCACCGGCCTCGGCGACCTTGATGGCCGCTGGCGCCGAGAGCACGTTGAACAGGTTCCAGGTCACTTTCACACCATAGTCGGCCCAGCTCTGGTTGGTCAGGAACGAGTTGCTGTCGTAGTGACCGCCAGCGGAAAACTCCAGCCCCGGCAACAGGCGCAGCATGGCCTTGCGAGTTTCTGCGGCGCTGATGCGGGCCTGGTAGTCCTGCTCGCGCAGCTCTGGACGGCTGGCCAGGGCCTGCTGTTCGAGCTTGGCGAAATCGGCCTTGAACGCCGGCACCTGGTAGCCTTCTTCTGGCGCCAGGGTGTAGTTGGTGTTCAGCGGCAGGTTGATCAGCGCGGCCAGTTCGGTCTTGGCCAAGGACAGCGCGCGGCGCTGCTCTTCCAGCTGACGGGTAGCTTCGATCAGGGCACGCTGGTAGCTCAGCGACTGCACCGGGTCACCGACCCGCTGTGCGGCCATATTCCGGCTGTTATCGCGGGCCTGGTTGATGCGACCCATCAGGCTGTCGATCTGGGTCAGCAGGCGCTGAGCGGCCACGGCGCGCCAGTAGGCCGAACGCACGTCCTGGGTAATGGTGTGGATCACCTTGCGCCGGCGTTCCTCGAGGATCAGGCGTTGGTCGGCCTGCTGTTTGGCGCTGACGTAGCTCACGCCGAAGTCGAGCACGTTCCACACCATGGTCAGGTCCGCCACTTCACGGTCGCGGTCCTGTGAGGTGGAGGGTTCGAGGGACTGAGTACCGGTCTCGACACTCTGGCTGCTCGAGGCACCGACATTGTTGCGCCCGGCGTAGCCGGCTGCCAGTGCCATGCGCGGCAGCATGTCGAAGCGAGCCAGGTCGACCTGACGCTTGGACAGTGCTTCTTCCATCACCTTCAGGCGAGCTTCGAGGTTGTACTTCACCGCCCGGGCCATCGCCTCATGCAGGGTCAGGGGGCCATTGATCGGCTCCTGACCCTTGAACATGCTGGCCAGGTCTGCACGAGCCCGCTCCTCGCTGACGCTGCGATCGATCGGTTGGCTGGTGACTGCACATCCGCTAACCGCCAATGCCAGCAAACTGGCGGCAAAAAGCCTGTAACTTTTGTTCATCTTTGGGCCGCCCCCTGGTACGGCTCTGATTTCAAGTGTTGTGCTGTCTTTCATGCCCGCTTCCCGATCTCTGTCGGCTGCGCCAGGGCCTTGGCCAACTCGCGTACATGGCGCTGGTCGGCTTCATTGAATTGTTGTAATTGCTGGCCGAAGGTCGGTGCCCCGAAGACCCCGCGCAGCCCCTGGTTCAAGTCGCTCTGCTTCCACTGGCTACCGTTGAATACGCTCATCTCGCTGACCCCCGGCACTTCGCGGCTGAACACGGCGGCAAAGGTACTGCTGCCGAACACCCCGCCATCACCGCCACCGAAGCCGAGGAAGCCGCTGTGGCCCCCCAGGCCGGCGTCGCTGCTGCCGAATACCTGGGCGATGAAGCTGGGTGCGCTGCTCCCGTCACCGAGGAAGATGGTGCCCAGCGGCTGCAGATCGCCACCCACGGTACGGATGTCGAACAGCGACGGAATGACCATCGGCGAGCCACTGGCGTTGGCGACAAACCCCGGAATCTGAGGCTGGGTCAATGCCACCTGCGGCGCACCCGTGGTTTGCGGCGGATTGAGACGGTAATGCAGGTCACCTGCATCCTGGGTCTGCAGGGTTTGCACCTGGCTCGCCAGCGACACCGCCAGAGCATTGCCAGCGCCATCCTGGATACCGCTGTTCAAAGCATTCAGACTCAGCGACACACTGCCCTGCCCCCGCAGATCGCCGACCACGATTCGGTAAGTCCCGGCACCGATCTGTTGCACCGTCTGCACCACCCCGCTGGCCGAGCCGGTACCGAGCACCGAGAAGTCGCGGGTATCGACACCGCTGACCGCCTCGTCGAAGCTCAGGGTGAAGCTCAGCGTACGATCAGTCGGCAACACCGGGCCGTCGAGCACGATGCTGCTCGGGCGCGGCGCCTTGGCATCGATCAGGATCCCGCGGGTATCACCGACGTTGTTCAGCCCGGTATTGGCGTCGTTGCCTCGGGCATCACGCATGCTGCCGCCGTTGAGGTCGATGGCCTGGGCCACGGCGAACGTGCTGTTGCCGGCCATGCCACTGGTGATACTGAGGCGGAACAGCAGCCCGGTGCCACCAGAACTGGACACGTAGTCGGCATAGACCATGCGCCCGTTGTCCAGGGTAATCGCCAGGCGCGGGTTACCGTCGCCGCTGTCCACCACCACCGCCTCGTCGGTATTGACGATGAAATCGAGGGTCTGGCCTGCAACGTAGGTGCCGCTGGCCGGCACGCCGACACTACTCACCGATGGGGCAACACGGTCGATGACGTAGTTGTTGCCTTGCAGGCCTGCTGCTAAAGGATTGCCCGCCACATCGACGATCCCTGAGCCGTTTGCATTCAGGTCCAGGCGCACATTGCCAGCGCCCGTCAGGCTGTCGACGATGACGGTGTAGGTGCTGCCATCGACACGCTGCAGCGAAACGATACGACCAGCGGCCGAGCCGGTGAAGGCCAGGCTGAAGTCGCCGATATCGACACCACTGACGCCTTCACTGAATGTCACTGTGTAACGCACCGAACTGGCATTGGTCGGCGTGATGTCGACATTGGCGATGGCGCGCACTTGCGGCGCATGGGTGTCAATGACGATACCGCCGTTGAGGCCCGGTACGTTCAACGCCAGGTTCATCTCGTTGCCGGCGGCATCACGCAGTGTCGCGCCGTTAAGGTCGATGTTCGCGCCCAGGGTAATGCCGTTGGCGTTATTGCTCGACTGCACCGTGTATTCAAACACCAGTGCATTGCTGACACTGCCGGATACGTAGCTGGCGTAGCGGGTCACGCCATTGATGTCGAGGGCGATGCGCGGTGTGCCGGCGCCGCTATCGACAATGACATTTTCACTGGCATGGACGGTGAAGCGCAGCACGTCACCGGCATTGTAGGCACCTGCCGCCGGCAGGCCGACGGTGGTAACGCTCGGCACCAGGGCATCGATGCGCACCTGGCGGGTATCGTCCACGCCGTTGAGTGCTGTGTTGGCGTTGTTGCCGGTGCTGTCGCGCATCGTCGCGCCGTTGAGCTGGATACTGCTGCCCAGCGTGATCCCGTCGCTGTCCAGCTGACCATTGGCGACGGTCATGCGGAACACCAGCGCATTGCTCCCGGCACCGGACAGGTAGGTGGCGTAGGCAACAGTGCCATCGTCCAGCGTCACTGCGATACGCGGGGTACCGTTGCGGGTGTCCAGTTGCACCGCTTCATCAAGGTGTACGGTGAAGTCGAGATGCTGCCCGGCGCGGTAGGTACCGTTGCCCGGCGCATCGACGCTGGTCACGCTCGGTGCGACCCGGTCGATGCTGTAGGTGGCGCCGCTCAGGCCACCGACCACGGCGTTGCCAGCGTGATCGACAATACCGGTGCCACTGTTGTTGAGATCCAGGCGCAGGCTGCCGCTGCCGCTCAGGCCAGCCACGACCACGGTGTAAGTTCGCCCATCGACCGCCGTGACGCTGCTGATGCTGCCCCCGGCAGTACCGCCGAAGACCAGGCTGAAGTCGCTGGCGTCCACGCCACTGACATCTTCGTCGAAGGTCACGGTGTAGCTGACCGAGCTGCCGGTGTTCGGGCTGGCATCGATACGCACGATGCTGCCGGCGCTTGGTGCCGTGGTGTCGACCACAACGCCTGCAGTGCTGCCCACACTATTGAGGGTCAGGTTCAGGTCGTTACCCGCGAGGTCGGTCAGTTGCTCGCCACGCAGGTCGAGGCTGCTGACCGCAATGCCATCGCCGTCAGTGTCGCCGGCCTGCACGGTGTACTGGAACACCAGCGCTGCACCGCCGCTACCGGAAACATAGGTGGCGTAGCGGGTCACACCGCCCACGTCCAGCACCAGGCGCGGCACCAGTGCGCCGGTCTGCAGTGCTTCGCTGGCATTGACGGTGAAGGTCAGCACATCGCCGGCCTTGTAGTTGCCATCGAGCGGTGTGGTGACACTGACCACTGCCGGTACCACCCCGTCGACGTGGACGTTGGCGGTACTGGCAACACCGTTCAAGGTGACCACGGTGTCGTTGCCGACGCTGTCGCGGATACTGCCGCCATTGAGCTGTACCGAACCACCCAGTGTCACGCCGTTGCTGTCCAGCTGGCCGCTGGCAACCGTCAGGCGGAACACCAGGGCACTGCCACCGGAACCGGATACGTAGTCGGCATATACGGTTCCGCCGGTATCCAGCGTCACGGCAATACGTGGCACCCCACCTGTGGTATCGACCTGCACGTTTTCGCTGAAGTTGACAGTGAAGTCGAGGTTCTGGCCGATGATGTAGGTACCGTTGCCCGGCACAGCGACGCTGGTCACGCTCGGCACGTCGCGGTCAATGCTATAGCTCGCGCCCACGCGTCCATCAGCAACCAGGTTGCCAGCCGCATCGGCGATATCGGTGCCCGACTTCAGGTCCAGGCGTACGCTGCCGGTACCCACCAAGCCGCTGACGATCACTGTGTAGGTATGGCCGTCCACAGCGGTGACGCTGCTGATGCTGCCCCCGGCAGTACCGCCGAAGACCAGGCTGAAGTCGCTGGCGTCCACGCCACTGACATCTTCGTCGAAGGTCACGGTGTAGCTGACCGAGCTGCCGGTGTTCGGGCTGGCATCGATACGCACGATGCTGCCGGCGCTTGGTGCCGTGGTGTCGACCACAACGCCTGCAGTGCTGCCCACACTATTGAGGGTCAGGTTCAGGTCGTTACCCGCGAGGTCGGTCAGTTGCTCGCCACGCAGGTCGAGGCTGCTGACCGCAATGCCATCGCCGTCAGTGTCGCCGGCCTGCACGGTGTACTGGAACACCAGCGCTGCACCGCCGCTACCGGAAACATAGGTGGCGTAGCGGGTCACACCGCCCACGTCCAGCACCAGGCGCGGCACCAGTGCGCCGGTCTGCAGTGCTTCGCTGGCATTGACGGTGAAGGTCAGCACATCGCCGGCCTTGTAGTTGCCATCGAGCGGTGTGGTGACACTGACCACTGCCGGTACCACCCCGTCGACGTGGACGTTGGCGGTACTGGCAACACCGTTCAAGGTGACCACGGTGTCGTTGCCGACGCTGTCGCGGATACTGCCGCCATTGAGCTGTACCGAACCACCCAGTGTCACGCCGTTGCTGTCCAGCTGGCCGCTGGCAACCGTCAGGCGGAACACCAGGGCACTGCCACCGGAACCGGATACGTAGTCGGCATATACGGTTCCGCCGGTATCCAGCGTCACGGCAATACGTGGCACCCCACCTGTGGTATCGACCTGCACGTTTTCGCTGAAGTTGACAGTGAAGTCGAGGTTCTGGCCGATGATGTAGGTACCGTTGCCCGGCACAGCGACGCTGGTCACGCTCGGCACGTCGCGGTCAATGCTATAGCTCGCGCCCACGCGTCCATCAGCAACCAGGTTGCCAGCCGCATCGGCGATATCGGTGCCCGACTTCAGGTCCAGGCGTACGCTGCCGGTACCCACCAAGCCGCTGACGATCACTGTGTAGGTATGGCCGTCCACAGCGGTGACGCTGCTGATGCTGCCCCCGGCAGTACCGCCGAAGACCAGGCTGAAGTCGCTGGCGTCCACGCCACTGACATCTTCGTCGAAGGTCACGGTGTAGCTGACCGAGCTGCCGGTGTTCGGGCTGGCATCAATGCGCACGATGCTGCCGGCGCTTGGCGCCGTGGTGTCGACCACTACGCCTGCAGTGCTGCCCACACTATTGAGGGTCAGGTTCAGGTCGTTACCCGCGAGGTCGGTCAGTTGCTCGCCACGCAGGTCGAGGCTGCTGACCGCGATGCCGTCGCCGTCGTTGTCACCGGCCTGCACGGTGTACTGGAACACCAGCGCTGCACCGCCGCTACCGGAAACATAGGTGGCGTAACGGGTCACACCGCCCACGTCCAGCACCAGGCGCGGCGCCAGCGCGCCGGTCTGCAGTGCTTCGCTGGCATTGACGGTGAAGGTCAGTACATCGCCGGCCTTGTAGTTGCCGTTCGCCGGCACGGTCACCGACTCGATCACCGGCACCACCGCATCCACCTGCACGCCAGCGGTGCTGGCGACGTTGTTCAACGCCAGGTTGACATCGTTGCCCGCCGCATCGCGCAGGGTTGCGCCGTTGAGCTGGATGCTGCCACCCAGGGCGACGCCGTCGCTGTCCAACTGGCCGTTGGCGACGGTCATGCGGAACACCAGCGCATCGGTCCCGGCACCGGCCAGGTAGGTGGCGTAGGCAACAGTGCCATCGTCCAGCGTCACTGCGATACGCGGGGTACCGTTGCGGGTGTCCAGTTGCACGGCTTCATCGAGGTGTACGGTGAAGTCGAGATTCTGCCCGGCGAGGTAGGTGCCGTTGCTCGGCACATCGACACTGGTCACGCTCGGCACGTCGCGGTCAATGCTATAGCTCGCGCCCACGCGTCCATCAGCAACCAGGTTGCCAGCCGCATCGGCGATATCCGTGCCCGACTTCAGGTCCAGGCGTACGCTGCCGGTACCCACCAAGCCGCTGACGATCACTGTGTAGGTATGGCCGTCCACGGCGGTGACGCTGCTGATGCTGCCCCCGGCAGTACCGTCGAAGACCAGGTTGAAGTCGCTGGCGTCTACGCCACTGACATCTTCGTCGAAGGTCACGGTGTAGCTGACGGAGCTGCCGGTGTTCGGGCTGGCATCGATACGCACGATGCTGCCGGCGCTTGGTGCGACGGTGTCCACCATCACACCTGCTGTACTGCCCATGCCATTGAGCGTGAGGTTCAGGCTGTTGCCGGCCAAGTCAGTCAGTTGCTCGCCACGCAGGTCGAGGCTGTTGACCGCGATGCCGTCGCCGTCGTTGTCACCGGCCTGCACGGTGTACTGGAACACCAGCGCTGCACCGCCGCTACCGGAAACATAGGTGGCGTAGCGGGTCACACCGCCCACGTCCAGCACCAGGCGCGGCGCCAGTGCGCCGGTCTGCAGTGCTTCGCTGGCATTGACGGTGAAGGTCAGCACATCGCCGGCCTTGTAGTTGCCGTTCGCCGGCACAGTCACCGACTCGATCACCGGCACCACCGCATCCACCTGCACGCCAGCGGTGCTGGCGACGTTGTTCAGCGCCAGGTTGACATCGTTGCCCGCCGTATCGCGCAGGGTTGCGCCGTTGAGCTGGATGCTGCCACCCAGGGCGACGCCGTCGCTGTCCAGCTGACCGTTGGCGACGGTCATGCGGAACACCAGCGCATCGGTCCCGGCACCGGACAGGTAGGTGGCGTAGGTGACAGTGCCATCGTCCAGCGTCACTGCGATACGCGGGGTACCGTTGCGGGTGTCCAGTTGCACGGCTTCATCGAGGTGTACGGTGAAGTCGAGATTCTGCCCGGCGAGGTAGGTGCCGTTGCTCGGCACATCGACACTGGTCACGCTCGGCACGTCGCGGTCAATGCTATAGCTCGCGCCCACGCGTCCATCAGCAACCAGGTTGCCAGCCGCATCGGCGATATCCGTGCCCGACTTCAGGTCCAGGCGTACGCTGCCGGTACCCACCAAGCCGCTGACGATCACTGTGTAGGTATGGCCGTCCACGGCGGTGACGCTGCTGATGCTGCCCCCGGCAGTACCGTCGAAGACCAGGTTGAAGTCGCTGGCGTCTACGCCACTGACATCTTCGTCGAAGGTCACGGTGTAGCTGACGGAGCTGCCGGTGTTCGGGCTGGCATCGATACGCACGATGCTGCCGGCGCTTGGTGCGACGGTGTCCACCATCACACCTGCTGTACTGCCCATGCCATTGAGCGTGAGGTTCAGGCTGTTGCCGGCCAAGTCAGTCAGTTGCTCGCCACGCAGGTCGAGGCTGTTGACCGCGATGCCGTCGCCGTCGTTGTCACCGGCCTGCACGGTGTACTGGAACACCAGCGCTGCACCGCCGCTACCGGAAACATAGGTGGCGTAGCGGGTCACACCGCCCACGTCCAGCACCAGGCGCGGCGCCAGTGCGCCGGTCTGCAGTGCTTCGCTGGCATTGACGGTGAAGGTCAGCACATCGCCGGCCTTGTAGTTGCCGTTCGCCGGCACAGTCACCGACTCGATCACCGGCACCACCGCATCCACCTGCACGCCAGCGGTGCTGGCGACGTTGTTCAACGCCAGGTTGACATCGTTGCCCGCCGCATCGCGCAGGGTTGCGCCGTTGAGCTGGATGCTGCCACCCAGGGCGACGCCGTCGCTGTCCAACTGGCCGTTGGCGACGGTCATGCGGAACACCAGCGCATCGGTCCCGGCACCGGCCAGGTAGGTGGCGTAGGCAACAGTGCCATCGTCCAGCGTCACTGCGATACGCGGGGTACCGTTGCTGGTGTCCAGTTGCACGGCTTCATCGAGGTGTACGGTGAAGTCGAGATTCTGCCCGGCGAGGTAGGTGCCGTTGCTCGGCACAGCGACGCTGGTCACGCTCGGTGCGACCCGGTCGATGCTGTAGGTGGCGCCGCTCAGGCCGCCGACCACGGCGTTGCCAGCGTGATCGACGATACCGGTGCCACTGTTGTTGAGGTCCAGGCGCAGGCTGCCGCTGCCGCTCAGGCCAGCCACGACCACGGTGTAAGTTCGCCCATCGACCGCCGTGACGCTGCTGATGCTGCCCCCGGCAGTACCGCCGAAGACCAGGTTGAAGTCGCTGGCGTCTACGCCACTGACATCTTCGTCGAAGGTCACGGTGTAGCTGACGGAGCTGCCGGTGTTCGGGCTGGCATCGATACGCACGATGCTGCCGGCGCTTGGTGCGACGGTGTCCACCATCACACCTGCTGTACTGCCCATGCCATTGAGCGTGAGGTTCAGGCTGTTGCCGGCCAAGTCAGTCAGTTGCTCGCCACGCAGGTCGAGGCTGTTGACCGCGATGCCGTCGCCGTCGTTGTCACCGGCCTGCACGGTGTACTGGAACACCAGCGCTGCACCGCCGCTACCGGAAACATAGGTGGCGTAGCGGGTCACACCGCCCACGTCCAGCACCAGGCGCGGCGCCAGTGCGCCGGTCTGCAGTGCTTCGCTGGCATTGACGGTGAAGGTCAGCACATCGCCGGCCTTGTAGTTGCCGTTCGCCGGCACAGTCACCGATTCGATCACCGGCACCACCGCATCCACCTGCACGCCAGCGGTGCTGGCGACGTTGTTCAGCGCCAGGTTGACATCGTTGCCCGCCGTATCGCGCAGGGTTGCGCCGTTGAGCTGGATGCTGCCACCCAGGGCGACGCCGTCGCTGTCCAGCTGACCGTTGGCGACGGTCATGCGGAACACCAGCGCATTGGTCCCGGCACCGGACAGGTAGGTGGCGTAGGTGACAGTGCCATCGTCCAGCGTCACTGCGATACGCGGGGTACCGTTGCGGGTGTCCAGTTGCACGGCTTCATCGAGGTGTACGGTGAAGTCGAGGTTCTGCCCGGCGCGGTAGGTGCCGTTGCTCGGCGCATCGACGCTGGACACGCTCGGTGCGACCCGGTCGATGCTGTAGGTGGCGCCGCTCAGGCCGCCGACCACGGCGTTGCCAGCGTGATCGACGATACCGGTGCCACTGTTGTTGAGGTCCAGGCGCAGGCTGCCGCTGCCGCTCAGGCCAGCCACGACCACGGTGTAAGTTCGCCCATCGACCGCCGTGACGCTGCTGATGCTGCCCCCGGCAGTACCGCCGAAGACCAGGTTGAAGTCGCTGGCGTCCACGCCGCTGACATCTTCGTCGAAGGTCACGGTGTAGCTGACCGAGCTGCTGGTGTTCGGGCTCGCATCGATACGCACGATGCTGCCGACGCTTGGCGCTGTAGTGTCGACCACAACGCCTGCAGTGCTGCCCACACTATTGAGAGTCAGGTTCAGGTCGTTACCCGCGAGGTCGGTCAGTTGCTCGCCACGCAAGTCGAGGCTGTTGACCGCGATGCCGTCGCCGTCGTTGTCACCGACCTGCACGGTGTACTGGAACACCAGCGCTGCACCGCCGCTACCGGAAACATAGGTGGCGTAGCGGGTCACGCCGCCCACGTCCAGCACCAGGCGCGGCGCCAGTGCGCCGGTCTGCAGTGCTTCGCTGGCATTGACGGTGAAGGTCAGCACATCGCCGGCCTTGTAGTTGCCGTTCGCCGGCACGGTCACCGACTCGATCACCGGCACCACCGCATCCACCTGCACGCCAGCGGTGCTGGCGACGTTGTTCAGCGGCAGGTTGACATCGTTGCCCGCCGCGTCGCGCAGGGTTGCGCCGTTGAGCTGGATGCTGCCACCCAGGGCGACGCCGTCGCTGTCCAACTGACCATTGGCGACGGTCATGCGGAACACCAGCGCATCGGTTCCGGCACCGGACAGGTAGGTGGCGTAGGCAACAGTGCCATCGTCCAGCGTCACTGCGATACGCGGGGCACCGTTGCTGGTGTCCAGTTGCACGGCTTCATCGAGGTGTACGGTGAAGTCGAGATTCTGCCCGGCGAGGTAGGTGCCGTTGCTCGGCACAGCGACGCTGGTCACGCTCGGTGCGACCCGGTCGATGCTGTAGGTGGCGCCGCTCAGGCCGCCGACCACGGCGTTGCCAGCGTGATCGACGATACCGGTGCCACTGTTGTTGAGGTCCAGACGCAGGCTGCCGCTGCCGCTCAGGCCAGCCACGACCACGGTGTAAGTTCGCCCATCGACCGCCGTGACGCTGCTGATGCTGCCCCCGGCAGTACCGCCGAAGACCAGGTTGAAGTCGCTGGCGTCTACGCCGCTGACATCTTCGTCGAAGGTCACGGTGTAGCTGACCGAGCTGCCGGTGTTCGGGCTGGCATCGATACGCACGATGCTGCCGGCGCTTGGTGCCGTGGTGTCGACCACAACGCCTGCAGTGCTGCCTACACTATTGAGAGTCAGGTTCAGGTCGTTACCCGCGAGGTCGGTCAGTTGCTCGCCACGCAAGTCGAGGCTGTTGACCGCGATGCCGTCGCCGTCGTTGTCACCGACCTGCACGGTGTACTGGAACACCAGCGCTGCACCGCCGCTACCGGAAACATAGGTGGCGTAGCGGGTCACGCCGCCCACGTCCAGCACCAGGCGCGGCGCCAGTGCGCCGGTCTGCAGTGCTTCGCTGGCATTGACGGTGAAGGTCAGCACATCGCCGGCCTTGTAGTTGCCATCGAGCGGCGCGGTGACGCTGGCCACCACCGGCACCACACCGTCGACGTGGACGTTGGCAGTGCTGGCCACGCTGTTCAGGGTCACTACGGTGTCGTTGCCTGCGCTGTCGCGGATACTGCCGCCATTGAGCTGTACCGAACCGCCCAGTGTCACGCCGTTGCTGTCCAGCTGGCCGCTGGCAACCGTCAGGCGGAACACCAGGGCGCTGCCACCGGAACCGGCTACGTAGTCGGCATACACTGTTCCGCCGGTATCCAGCGTCACGGCGATACGTGGCACCCCACCCGTGGTGTCGACCTGCACGTTTTCGCTGAAGTTGACAGTGAAGTCGAGGTTCTGGCCGATGATATAGGTGCCATCGGACGGCGCGCTGACGCTCGCCACCACCGGCACCACACCGTCAACCACGATATTGCTGCGTCCGCCGAGGGAATCGGCGCCGCCCACGGTCGGCAGGGTCAGTACCGCCAGGTCGCTGGTGTTGTTGCTGATCACCGCGCCGTTCATTTGCAGCGCCGCAGTACTCTGGAAGTCCAGGTCGGCACTGATATCGCCGGCCTGTACCGTGTACTTGAAGACCAGGGTGTTGCTGCCACTGCCGCTGACATAGGTCGCGTTGCGGTCGATCAAACCTGTTTCCAGCAACAGACTTGGGCTGCCGCTGGTGAGATCGACATTGACCACCTGGTCCCAAACCATGCTGATCAGCACTTCGTCGCCGACTTTCACGGCACGGTCCAACCCCTGCGCCGCAACACTGGTGACTACCGGGTTCACCGGGATCACGTTGATTACGATCGTATCGAAGTCGGTCAGCGGTCCGCCGCTGCCGGAGTTACCGTTGTCAAAGGTCTGGATGGTGAGGCTGGCGCCGCCAATGTAGTTGCTGCCGGGCGTGAAGCTGAGCGTCTGCAGCGCGGCGTTGATGTCGGCGCGGGTACCCTCGAACGCCATGACGGTGTCGTTGAGCCCGGTGCCGATCACCAAGCTGATGCCAGTCAGGCTGCCCAGGCTGAGCTGGCCGTTGCTTGCCATCAGGATAACGGTCATCAGGCCATTGCCGGCATCCACGTCGGTGATGGAGATGGCGTTACCGTTGGCCGTGTTGAAGCCCAGGGCAATGTTCTGCGAGGCAGTCTGTGTACCCGGCACATTGTTGACCGGTGCATCGTTGACCGCGCTGACGTTGAGGGTGACGGTCTTGGTGTCAGTCTGTTCGCCGCCGGTGCCGCTGAAGCCCTTGTCGTTGAGGGTCACCGTCAGGGTCACGCTGGTGGTGGCGTCCTGGGCCGTCTTGAAGGTCAAGCCATTGGCCGCGATGAAGAAGTTGATATCGGCCAGGCTACCGGACAGGGTCAACTCGCCGGTGTCGGAGCCAGTGACGGTGACACCCATGCCACCGGTCGCGCTCAGGCTGCCGCTCGGCACGGAGAAGGTTGCGGTGACCGTGTTGGCGCCAGCATCGACATCCGTGAAGCTGATGCCGCTGATCACGCTCGACACATCTTCGGTCACGGTGATGGACGGTGGCACGGTGACCACAGGCGCATCGTTCACCGCGACCACCTGCAGGGTCACGGTGGTGGTGGCGTCGGAAACACTGGAGGTGTTGACGTTGATGGTCAGGGTCACATCGCCGCTGGCGTTGGCTGCCGGGGTGTAGACCAGGCGGTTGCCGGCGATGAAATTATTGATATTGGCCAGGGTGCCGCTCAGGGTCAGGGCCGTCGCCGTACCGCCCACGGCGACGCCGCCGAAGCCGGTGGCGCTGAAGGTACCGCTGCCCACCGAGAAGGTCACGACGCCAAGGGTGGAATCGACATCGCTGAACGTGATTTGGCCGAGCGCCGTCGGCGTGTCCTCGGTAATCGGCAGCGACGCTACGGCGCTGATGGTCGGCGAATCATTGACCGCAGTGATGGTGATGTCACGGGCTACGAGGGCCGACTGGGCACCCTCGCCATCGGTGACAGTGAAACCCACGGTCCGGATCGTGGTATTGGGGGTTTCCGACGCGTTGGTGTAGGTCACTGCACGCAGCGCGGCCTGGAACTGCTCCACGGTCGCCTGGTTGCCGGCAGAGGTCAGGGTCAGGGTGCCGGTGCCGACGGTCCAGGTGCCAATGATGTTACCCATGGTGAGGCCATCGTTGACGAAGCTCAGGCTGTCCTGAGCGCTGTAGTAGGTCAGCATGCGCGCGGCGGCGCTGATCGGATTCGGACCGTCCGGGTCGGACAGGGTCAGGCCCGGGTCCACCAGGACCGGGGTGGACGCAACGTTGTTGCCTTCGCTCCAGGATGCTGTACCACCGCTCACGGTGACCACCGGGGCGTCGTTGACCGCGGTGACCACCACGCTGGCGGTGTCGGCCCCCGTGGAATAGGCCGAGGTACCGCCGGCGGTAGTGATATTGAGCTTGAAGCCTTGCAGGCCGGGATTGCTGCTTTGGTCCCAGGCCTTGTAGGTGATGGTCGCCGTCTCGCCGTGGATGCCGTCCGGCACGAAGCGCACCAGGTTCTGCGCGGTGAGGAGCAGCGCGGCGCTGGTGGAAACAACACCCACGTCGCTCCAGGTGCTGCCGGCGTCAAGGCTGAACTGCCACGTGCCGTAAGTGGCGGTCAGGCCGGTGACCGCCATGCCCTTCACCGCAGAGGTATCGACGTCGGTGACACCACCTAGCAGCGAGAGAACGGTACTGCCGCCGTTGTTGAGCGCGGTTTCGCTGATCCCGTTCAAAACCGGCGACACCGGCGTCATCACCGGTGCATCGTTGACCGAGGTCACCGTCAGGTTGGCCACCGCGGTGCCTGTGGAGAACGCCGTGGTGCCACCGTTGCTGGAGGTATCAGAGGTACCGCGAATACCGTTTACGGACGCCGTACCCGTGGTCTGGTCCCAGCCTCGGAAGCTGAGGCTGGCCGTTTCGCCGTTGGCGGCATCCGGGACGTAGCGGATGTAGGTCGTGGAAGCCAGCAACAACGCGCTGGTACTGGAAACGGCACCGAAGTCGGTCCAGGTGGCGTTGTCGGTGGAGTACTGCCAGATGCCGTTGCCGGACTTGGTAATCACCGCGATGCCGCGCAGGGCGCCGACATCAGCGTCGACCATGGTGTAGTTGGTCAGCAGAGTCGAGACCCGCGTGCCAGTGCTGGTAGTGTCCTCGTTGGTGCTTGGGAAGCTGTATGGCCCGCCGCTCAGGACCGGCGCGTCGTTGATGCCCACCACGGTCACGGTGCTGAAGATACCTACGGCGAGGGTGGGCAGCCCTCCGTTGGCCGACCCGCCGTTGTCGCTCACGGTGCTCAGGGTCACCACACGGTTGGTGGTGTTCGGGCTGTCGCTGTCGTTGCGATAGGCCATGGTGTTCAGGATGGTCTGCGCCGTCGCCACGTCCAGGCCTGCGCTGCTGCTGAGGGTGACGCTGGCAGTGCCGCTGGTCACCGAGACCGTCACCACCGTGCCGTTGTTGGTGGTGACCACGCTGGTACCATTGGTGAGGGTCACATCACTGCCGTCGATCACCAGCTTCTCGGCCGCACCATTGAACACGGTGGTAACGGTGAAGGTCATCTGGGTCACTTTCTGCCCGGACTCGACGGTGTTGACCGTCGCGCCACTGAACAGCTGCACCGCCGAAGCATTCTCGGTGTAGGTCGGGTTGGTGGCGGCGAGGTTGACCACCGGAGCATCGTTGACCGCCTGGACGGCAACGCTGACCACCGAGATCGCGCTGCTGCCGCCCGCGCCGTCATCCATGCTGACCGACACGCTGCGTGAGGCGGTCGACGGCTCGACGGTATTGCTGTTGCGGTACGCCAGGTTCTGCACCAAAGCTGCAACGGTAATTGCGTTGGCGTTGTTGGTGAAGGTGACAACCAGCGGGTTGCCATTGCTGCCGCCAGTGAATGTGCCGATCACCAGGCCGTTGTACATGATCGCGGCACCGGAAAGGATGATCTGGTTGGCACCGGCAATCTGGTCGCGAATGAACAGCACGTCTTCGCCGACAGTCCCGCCGGCAGTGATCTGCACGATCAGCTTGCCGCCGCTGAAGTTGGCCGAATCGGCATCGCTGACCGTTGCATTGGCCCCGGCGTCGAGCAGTACATAGGCGCTGTCTTCGACGTAGGTGACGGTGTCGCCGTTGACGTTGCCGATCACCGGCGCTTGCACGGTGGAGGTAGTGAAATTCAGCGTAGTGTTATTGCTGATGCCCTTGAACACCTTGCCATCGGCGTTGGCAAAGGCCTTGCTGTCGATGCGCACGGCATAGGCGGTGCCCTGGGCCAGGTCGCTCGGGTCGATGGTCCAGGTGGTACCGGAGCCGGTCACCTGGCTGCTGCTGGCGAGGATGGTCTGCACCACCTGGTTGTCGGAGGTGCGCACGATGTGGATGTTGCCGGTACCCTTGGTCACGCTCTGGCTGAACGTCAACACGATGTTGGCGCTCGGCGACACGTTCAGGCTGTCGTCGGCCGGCGTGGCGCTGACCAGGGTCGGCGGCGTGCCGGCCTGGTAGTAGACGAAGGCCGTCGAAACAGGCGAGCTGCCGACCACGTCGATGTCACCGTCGCCATCGAAGTCACCGATGCGGAAGTTGTTGACGCCGTAGTCGGTCATGTTCAGCCCGGCGAAGGGCGAATTGGCCCGGGTAACGATGGTGAAGGTGCCATCGCCATTGTTGGTGCCGTAATTCCAGTCGGTACCGTTGGCACCGACCTGCCAGAACACGTCGGCGTCGCCATCGCCATCGAAATCGCCCCACAGGGTGCGCGGGGCAAAGACAGGCACCGGGAAACCAGCGGTGGAGCCCTGACTGAAGGTATTGTTGCCGTTGTTCAGGTAGAGCGCGCCGGTGCTGTTGTTGAGCTGGTAAAGGATGTCGAGGTCGCCGTCCCCGTCGAAGTCGATCACCTTGTAGTTGAAGGTCGAATAGGCGGCCAGGGTGAAGGCCGCGAAGGGCGAGGCAGACTGCACCATGTCGGTAAAGGTGCCGTCGCCGTTGTTCAACGCATAGCGCCAGGCGTTGGCGCTGTCGACGGTGCCAGGCTGATAGAGAATGTCGGCCGCGCCGTCGCCGTTGAAGTCGCCGACCACCAGGCGCACGCCGTACTGGGTGCCGTTGAAGCCGGCTGCGACTTCCCGGGTGAACACACCGTTCACGTTGCGGTACAGATAGGCCGGACCGCTGGTAACGGTCACGCCCAGCAAGTCGATGTCACCGTCCTTGTCGAAGTCGGCGGCATAGTAGTTGGTGCCGTTGCTCGCGGCATCGATCAGGGTCACGTTGGCGAACGGCGAGGCTATCTGGTCGACGATGCTGAAGGTGCCGTCGGCGTTACCGGCAGCGAACTTCCAGGCGCTGCCGTTGGCGCCGATCTGATACAGGATGTCGCTGCGGCCATCGTTGTTGAAATCGCCCACCACGAAGCGCGGCAACTGCCCAGAGAGCAGGGTTGGCGCGGTGGGGTTGGCGCCGCCGGTGAAGGTGGCGGCCAACAAGCCGTCATAGCCTTCAAGCTGGGTGCCGAGGCTGGCGGTCTCGATTACGCCACTGCTGCGCTCCAGTGCCCAGTTGCCGCCCAGGCTGGCAGCGCCGGTATCGTCGGCAGACGCTGCCACATCGGCGCCAGTGATCAGGGCCAGCTGGTCAAGGAAGGCTTGCCCCTGCCCGCTTTCACCCACGTTGCAGCCGTATAGCATCAGGTCGCCATCAGCCTTGAGCGCGGCCCCGATGCTTTGCAAGGCTTCGCGGTGTTCGCCAAGGTTGTTGGTGGCCAGCCAGAGATTGCCCGTCTGTACGGAGCCGTCGGCGCCGTGGGACAGCAGGTGGATGGCGTCCAGGCCTTCACGGCCCTTGAGGTAGTCGGCCATCTGCTGCAGGCCGTCCTTGTTCGGGTCAAGGATCACCACCTCGGCTTTGCCCGACAGGCCTTCGAGCAGTTCGCCCACATTGGCCACTTGGCCATCAACGAATACCACTTCATGGCGCTGGTCGTTCTGCGCCGATCGGCTGTCGGCACTGGCTGACGCCTGGCTGTCCTGTTGGCTCGTTTGGTCGTTGGAGGTGCTGTCCTTGGCCGGCTCGGCGGTGGCCTGAGCGGCATCCTGGGCGACCACGCCCACGGACGCATCGAACATGATCCGCGGTTCAAGGGCCATCAACAGCGGCGGCTGACCATCGCCGGCCGCTACAGTTCCTACGGATGCCTTGCGCGAAAAGCGTTCGATGAACTTCATGTTGCACCTCCTGGTATGCCCGCCTTGCCTGCTTGGCAAGGCGGCCGAAAAAGTTGCGACGGCCGTGGCCGTCGCCAATGGCCGCAATCAGGGGCGGCTTGGGTATTCACCGATCAGGGCGATGACGAAGCTGACGGCCTGGAAGGGGTTGCGGATCGCGAAGGGTGTCGAACCACCACTTGGCGCGATCGACTGCGGTGCCATGGTGGTCGGCGCGCTGCTGATCTCGATGCCGTAGATGTTCACGGCGTTGCCGCCGCCGTCCACTGCCGCAGCCAAGAAGGTATCTGGACCTGGCTTGTCGGTGGTCGCCGTGGCGGCCGACGCCTTCTGCTGGTGCGCGTGGGTCGGCATGTTGCTCTGCGACAGGGTGGCGGTTTCCGAACCACCGCTCTCACCTAGCTGGTACACGCTCTGCACACCGGGCGCAGCAACGCCTTGGCCAATCGGCGAACGGCCGCCAAAGTGCGGCAAGCCGAAGGTGGTACGGCCATCACCACCATAGGCAGTACCCACCAGGGCGAACAGCGCGTTGTTCTGCTGGATAGGCAGCAATTGGCCTTGGCACATGGCGTAGCCGCGGGGAGCGTAGTTGCTTGCCAGCATCTTGATCTCGCCGATAAAGGGATCGCTCATCGAACATGTCCTTTGTTGCGTGGTTGGGAAATTCCTGTTTCAACCCCTCAGCTGGCACGCACCCGCATCTGTCCGCAGCGGCAGATGATGAAGTTGATGGCCAAGCAAAGGTTGCGAATGATGAACGCCAGCGAGCCGTTCATCATGTAGGTCAGATCAGTGAGCCGCGATGGATTCGCGCCGTGTATGAATCACCAATTCCAATGCGTGGCGGCCATCGGGCTCAGGCAACACTGGGGTCAGCAACAGCAACCATTCGCGGGCATCCGGGCCGGTCAGGCGAAACACCGCCTGCGGCAGGCTTACCCCGTGGGGCAACACGAAGGTGGCCAGGTAGCAGTCGTAGTCAGTGTTCAGCGCCGAGCCATCGCGCAGGTCCACCAACTCCACCGGCAGGTGCTCGTCGGGAGCTATCTGAAGGGTGAAACCACCGCCGGCGGCACCACTGGCCAGGTCTTCCCGGGTGGGGATACGGAAATCGAGGTCACTCATGAGGCCACCGCAGGGGAAGTCACAAGGGCTTGACGGCGCATGCGCAGGTAGACCCCGGTTTCATTGATTACGTGAAAGCCTGCGCGAACGTACAAGCGCTGGGCCCGGTTGTAGGTTTCCACCGACAGTTCCACCGCGAGGCCGTGGTCGTCTGCCCGTTGCAGTTGCTGATGGACCAGTGAAGTGCCGATGCCCTGCCCCTGAAAGTCAGGAAGCAAGGCGATATCGATGAGGGTCAGTGTGTTTTTGCCAACGAACACGTACAGGCGGCCGATGGGCTGGCCATCAAGTTCAATGATGAGGAACTCACCACCGCGAAAGTGCTCCTGGTAGTAGCGATGCTGGGCATTGAACTGCATGCTCAGAAATGCCGCAATTTCGCCGGCTGACCAGCCGCTATGGGACATTTCGTCAGCACGGCTGGTGGCGTAGACATGTTCCGAAAAAGCCATGTCGGTTGTTTCTAGCGCACGGAGTGTCACAGCGTACTTCGACATCAAAGCAAACTTCCCTGTTTGAAAAACGTGGTGATCAACTCTTCAAGTGACGAAAGTCACCGCTAGCGCCATGGCTAATTGACATCAGACTACAACAAATTGTCTGACAATCGCACTACTAAAATCCGCTTTCTCTCACACCAATTGCAGCGATTCTTCGCCAGGCCATAGCAAGCAGCGATTCGCCCCGGCCATCCACAACCACGACGCCGCGCAACGGGTGTGAAAACTGCTCGGGCGCACTGTTTTCGAGCACGAATTGCGCGCCATATTGCGCCTGCAACGGCTGCGCCCTCTTCTCTTCGTCACGGCGGATCGCAATAGGGCCGTGATGATCGGAAATCAATGCCTCCTGATCAATGTAGGCCACGCCGTTGTTGTCCACCGCGTCCAGGGTCACTTTCAGCGACTCGCGCAGTACATCGTCGGCAACGAAGTGCCCAGCCGCACCCGGCTCGACCCGCCACAGGTCCGCCTCGGCCACGTAGCCACGCAGACGCAGGCCTTGCGAAGTGATCTGGGCCAAAGGCAGATCACTGCTAACCCAGCGCCCGGGCACCAAGTTGTCGGCCAGGTCGCGCAGGCTCCCGGCATGGGGTGCACGGATCACCAGGCGCTCGCGCTGCGCTGCCAGGCCGCGGTATTCGGCCACGGCTTCAGCCAGGCGCTGTTCGAGAATGCCGCTGTCGGCAGCGGTCTCGCTGCGCGCCGACTGGCGGCGCAGTTGCAACTGTAGAATCTCGATCTCACGACGGCTGATGGTCATGCGCGCCTCCAGGTCGGGAGACTCCAGCTCTACCAGGACCTGGTTCTGCGCCACCTGCTCGCCATCCTTGACCAGCACCGCCCGAATTCTCGCCGCCGCCGGTGCATGCAGGGCACTGACCCGCGACGCCTCAAGCATTGCCGGCACCTCGACGCCGCTGCGCCAAGGTACCAGCAGCAGGGCCAGCAGCAGCACCAAGCCACCCCCCAGCAACAGCACCTTGCGCGGCTGGGCCTTGTCGCGATGCTTCCACCAGTGCTTGCACTCGGTCCACACCGGCAGGCCAATGAACCACACCAGCTCGACCAGCATCAGGAAGATACCGAGCACCTTGAAGAACAGGTGGTACACCGCCAGGGCGATCCCGAAGAACAGTACCGCGCGCCACAGCCACGAGGCATAGCTCCAGCACAGCAGGCGTCGCCGCATCCCGGGCGACCAGCGCTCCGGCATAGGTTCGCCGTAACCGAACAGCAGTTCGCGCAAGTGCCAACGCCCGAGGGCGAAACCGCGACCCTGCAGGTTGTCGACGCCCCACAGGTCGCCAAGCAGGAAGTAGCCGTCGAAACGCATCAGTGGGTTGACGTTGATGGCCACGGTGGTGATCCAGGTGGCACTGGCAAGCATGAACGCGGCTGTGCGCCCTGCCCCGTCCGGCAGCAGCGACCAGGCCAGCAGGGCAATACAGGCCAGCAGCAATTCGGCGAGCACGCCGCCGGCGCCGATCAGCAGGCGGGTGCGCCGGTCCTGCACGCGCCATGCATCGCTGACGTCGGTGTAGAGCATCGGCAGCAGTACCATGAACGCCACCCCCATGCTCGGCACCCGGCAGCCGGCGCGTTTGGCCATGTACGCATGGCCGAATTCATGGCACAGCTTGGCGAAGCCCAGGGCGATGCCAAACGCGGCCATGCCGCCGAGGCTGAGCAGGTGCGGGAAGGTCGCAAGAAAGCGCTCCCAGTCACGCATCACCAGGAACAGGCCGAGCAACAGCACCGTTGGAAGGCCGAACCGCAGAAGGTTCGGGCCATAGCGCTGCAACCACGGCCAGGTGCGATTAAGGAAGGCATCCGGACGCCATAGCGGAATCCGGAAGAACAGGTACTTGTGCAGGATCTGTGTCCAGATGCCTTGGCGCTGGGCCGCTGCCTTCGCCGCATAACCATCGCGCTGCTCAGCATCGACGGCACTGACCAGATCATGGCCGCGCAGGAAGCGCAACAGCTCCTCCACGGCCTGCCCGGTCAGCGGGACACCCGGTTCGGCGTTGGCCGCGTTGAGCACCCGCTGCGGATCGCCCAGCGCCCAGTGCCGCAGCAGGCGCATGGCCGGGGCTCCGAGTTTGAAATAGCGGCCACGCAGCGGATCGGCCAGGGTCCAGTTCGGCGAGCCGTCGAGGCCCGGCGCACCCGCCGAGAGCTGCAGGTCAGGGCGCAGCGCCGGCAGCCTCAAAGGCCCACCGCCTGACGCAGTGCCGCCAACGGCCGACGCAACAGGTACAAAGCCAGCGGTGCACGGTCACCGTAAATCTTGGCGGTTCCACGCAAACCGATGCGCGGCGGCGCACTCGCGAAACTGGCATCGAGACGATAGGCCAACTGGCCGGCCGGGGTGGTCTGCGCCTGATAGGCGGCGCGCTCGAGCACAGCGCCATGCCGGTTCAGCGGATCGCTGTCGAGGAACAACGCCACCTCGGCGCCCTTCTCCAGGCCAATGGCATCGGCCACTGGCAGTTCAATGCGAAGCTCGGCCTGCGCCGGGTCGGCGATATCCATCAGGCGCTCACCGGTACGCATTGGCTTGCCGACGAAGCGCTGGGCATCGGCAAAAACCGCGATGCCATCGCGCTCGGCACGTACCTCACTGCGCCCCAGCAGGTCACGGGCATAGTCGCGCTCAGCGCGCTTCTGCTCGACCCGTGCGGCCAACAGGTCGATGCGCGCGCTGGAATCGGCATCGGAAAAGGCGCGCTGGGTGTTGGCCTTCCACTCCGCCTCTGCCACGCCCAGGGTTCGCTCTGCGACATCGGCCTGGGCCTTGAGACTGGTGGCGTCGAAGCGCACCAGCAGGTCACCGGCCTTGACCGGCTGGTTGGGCTTGACCAGGAACTCGGCAACCACGCCGTCCAGCGGTGCTGCAACCACCTGGCCGTTGCGTGGCACCACCTCCGCCGGGGCCAGCACCGACTGGCGTACCGGCACCAGCAGCACCAGCAGCAGCGCGGCAGCCAGGGCCCAGCGCGTCCGCGCCGGCCACCGCAGGCGCCACGGTTTGCCCGGCTGCAGGGCACGCCAGGCATGGCTGTAGCAATCGCCAAGTTGCGCCAACAAGGCCTGCTCGGCTTCGCTCCAGGCGGCATCACGGGCAAGCCACAGGCCACCGAAGACCTGGCCCTCGCGATCCTTGAGCGGCAACCAGAACGCATAAGGTGCCGACAGCGCCTGCCAGTCATCGCGAATGGCCTGGTCGACACTGTCCTGCGGCACCGCTCCGGGCAGGGCAAAGCGCTCGCCGGCGGCAAGACCGGCGGCCATGCGCTCGATGAACACCACGAAGGGCGCATTCGGCTCGACCACGCTGATGCCGGTCAGTGCCCGCACCTTGCCGGTGATCAGCAGCGCGCCATGGCGATAGCCGAACAGCGGTTGGCTGTCGTTGACCATGCTGAACGCCAGCACCTCGGTGGAAGACGCAGAACGGGCCTGGCGCTCAAGCTTGAGGTAGTGCGCCAGTAACTGTTCCAGCGCGCCGGGGACGGGTGCGTTCATTGCGGCTGCGCGAAGTGCGCGGTACCGCTCATCCCGGCCAGCAGGCCCGGGGTATTGGCCGGCACGCTGCCAATCAGCAGGAGGGTCTGGCTACCTTCGTCGATGCGCGCGCCGAGACGCTTGACCACGGCGTCGATGGGCTTGCCGGTCTCATCGGGGACGAAGCTGAAGGCCTGCTCAGGCTTGAGCTTGCCCAACCAGCGCGACGGTACCAGCAGCTGAATTTCCAGTGATCGGTTATCGACAATCTCCAGCAGCGGCGCGCCGCTGGCCACGCTCTCATGGGCCTGGACCCGGCGCGTAACTACCTGGCCATCAAACGGAGCCTTGATCTGGCAGCGCTGCACCTGTACCTGATAGATCTGCGACTCGGACTGAGCCTGTGCCTGGCGCGCCTCGGCCAGCGCAACTTCGAAACGGCCGACCGAGTTCAGCGCGGCCAACTGCTGCTTGTTGCGCAATTCTTCGCGTGCTGCGCGCACGGCAGCGTTGGAGGCATTAGCCTGGGCCTGGTAAGCGCTGCAGTCGAAACGCACCAGCACATCGCCCTTGCTGAACGACTGCCCCTCGGTGAACGGCATTTCAGTGACCCGGCCCGGCAACTCGCTGGCCAGCACCGCTTGAGAGCGGGCGCGCAGCACGCCACGCACCTCACTGACGGTGGGGGTAGCACCATCGAGCAAAGGGTCGCCTTCGGTGGCAGCCAGCGCCACATTGCCGATCAACGCCAACGCCACCCACCAGACAACCTGCTTCATCTCGCTACGTCCCTGTAAAAGTATGAATTGCTTGAATCGTCTTATCGGCTACCGGAGCGAAAAGATGAACACAGAAAGAGCATGCATCTACAGAATCGACCCCAGCGAGGTGGCCGGATGCTATCAGTGTTCTCCCTGACTAGGAAGCATTCCGCTGGTGCTCCCGGGAAGATCGTGTGGCTTCGGATCGCGCACGGGTTACGGCTGCGGGGTAATCCAGAAAATCTCCTGCCCCGGTACACGAATCTCGACACGGCCGTCCTTGCGCACCCGCAGTATCGAGCGCCGATACAACGCTTGCTGGTCCTTGAAATACTTGCCCGAGGCCCAGTACGGCGACCCCAGCATGTCATAGGCAACGAAATTACCATCAGGCTGCAGCATCAGGCGCTGCGGCGCCACCGGGTGGCCCGTCGCCGCAGACCACACCACTTTGCCGTCGCGCCCCTTGACCAATTCTACCGAGCCATCGTGCCGATAATGCAGGGTATAGGCCCCAGCCTCAGAGGTCAGGTACCCCCCCGGCGTCAGGTGCTCATCGACCAACAGCCGCTCGCGCTCGGCGAATGGCTGGTTATAGGGCTCGATATGGAATTGCAGATCGTTATCGAAAGGCCGTTCGACCAGCTTGCCAGCCAGGCGCACCTCGGTGCTGGCCCTGTTCGGTCCGCTGCGCGCGACCAGGCGGAAGTTGTTTTCAAGATCGTCGGCGGCCCCCTTGAACTGCAGGTTGAACGCTTCACGGGAGCCGTTCCAGCTGATCCTCCAGCCGCCCTTGGCGTCCTTGTAGTCCTTGACCCCCGTGGCACCAGCCGGCCCGTCCAGCTGGAGGATCCGGCCAGATACCGCATGCTTGAGGCGAAAACGCTGATCGATGTGCGGGTTGAACACCAGCGGCTCGATGGGTTCCAGACGCCACTCCTGAACCACGCTGCTAAGGTGCACGCGATTGTCCTCACCAAAGCGCAAGCCATGATCGCCCAGCCTCGAACGGAACGACACCGCGGCGGCGCCGCGCACCCCCTGGGCCTCCAACGCCAGCTCCTGGACCAAAGCCTGGACCTCCTCGGGCAACCAGTGGGTCATTTCCCGTTCCTGGCGGCCCAGCAGGGTTTCGAACTCATTGAGTTCGTCCTTGATACGGAACGGTGAGAAGGGGTCGGCCTGGACCAGATGCAGCAACAGGTACGCCTTGACCTGGGCGACGAAGCATCGTGCATAGCAGAATTTGCTGGTATAGAAGTACGAAACGAAGTCGCGGCAGCTCTGCTGCTCGTAAAATGGCCAAAGGAACTGCAGGCGGTAGTCGCTATTGAGCGAGCGCTGCAGGATCAACAGGTGTTTACCCACTTCATCGGCGATGCGATTGTTCAAGCCACCCAAGCGCCCGAGGGCAACCATCCGGTCGGCTGCACCTTGCAGCCCGCCCGCAGCCTGCTCGCGGATGCCTTGCACAAGCATGTCCAAAGCTTGTTCGTAATCGTGGTAGAGCGTCTCGAGGGCCAGCAGCGACGCGTTGATCTCGTACTGGTCCAGGTTCGGCTGGTATGACTGAATCTGCCGATCGCTCAGGGCGATGCGCGAGCGTACACGTTGCAGGCGCTCGAGGCCCCGGCTCAAAAGCGCACAGACCTTTTCGTACTCAGCATGGCCATGATCCCGGTACAGCAACTTCCAGACATCGACGACCGCACCCGGTATCTGCGCCAAGCCGGTTTGGTCGGCCAGCTCCCTGGCAGAAATGGATATGCCGAACTGAAGCGGTGAATTGATCATCGAGGCCATCTCCCTGACACAACCTGGCGCGGCTGGACGACCCAACCGCCTGCATGATCAGGCGATTGTAGGGGGCAAGCCATGACAGGCGAAATAGCTATTTGCCAGTATCAGGGAAAGCGTCACTGCACGCGTGGGCGACCCATCAGAGTGCCGGCGACGCAGCCTCGGCAGGCGGTGCATCCTGCTGCACCTGAATCGGCGCAGCCTCCGTCGGCGGCGCTACCGGCTGCGAACCCTGGCTGTCATCCACCGCAGGGGCCGCTACCGCCTCACTGGCTGGAGCAACGGCCGCAGGCGCGGGTGCAATTTCAGCGGCAGGCGCGACTGCCGGCGCGGGGGCCACAGGGTTCGCAGCCGCCTGCTCCGGCAACCCTAGGTCAACCGCCGGTTTTTCGACCTTGGGCGCCTCGACCTTGGCCTTGCTGACCTTCTTCGGCTTGGGCAGGTAGCTCTCCACCAGGGCAAAATAGCGGTCATAGAACTGCGCCGCCGTCACCGTTTCGCTGGCCACCTTGACCATCGAGTCGTCGCTCGAGCCGATGGGCATCGATACCGAACCCAGCACGCCCACGCCCAAACTGGCGGAGGTGTTGGACTTTTTCAGCGCATAGCGGTCCTGCAGGGCGTTGGCGAACATGGTCGAGCGCTGTTCGTCGCTCACATCCGGCGCGCAGGTGACGTTGAAGCTGATCTGCAGGTGGTTCTCGCTGTTCTGCTGGAAACTCTTGTTACCCACCACCTGGTTGGCGCCGCTGTTGGTGATGATGTAGCCCTGGCTGAGCAAGGCACGCCGGGCGGCCTCGCAAGAGCCGGCATCGCTCACCGGAAAGCTGCGCGAGAAGGTACCCGAGTCATCGAAGTTCTCGTGCTCGTACACGGCGGTTTTCTTCGAGGAACAACCGGCCACCCCCGCCAGCACCAGGGCCAGCCCGAGCGCACCAAAGACGGAAGATCTGGTCATTGCGAATTCCGGGTAAGTCAGGAAGGTGCCTATTGTGCAACACAGCAGGCAGGCACAGGAACCACTGGTCGGTGAAGAGTCTGTCAGGTTGGTGTAAATCTGGGTAAAGGCGGGCGTTTCCAGCCGTGGAAACAAAAAAAGCGACCCGAAGGTCGCTTTTTTCGTGCTTCAAGGCGTTCAAGGGGCCTTGAGGCGAAGATGGCGCAGCGGACGGGACTCGAACCCGCGACCCCCGGCGTGACAGGCCGGTATTCTAACCGACTGAACTACCGCTGCGTATCATTCAGGCTTGCGCCCGATTGAAACCTGGGTCTACCCTTCCGGCGCAATGGCCTCAGGGCAGGCACAAAAAAATCGACAACAGGATCGCTTCTCTTGTGTTTGCTTCAAGGTGTTCTAGGGACCTTGAAACGAAGATGGCGCAGCGGACGGGACTCGAACCCGCGACCCCCGGCGTGACAGGCCGGTATTCTAACCGACTGAACTACCGCTGCGTATCGTTCAGGCTTGCACCTGATTGAAACTGGGATCAGCCAAAGGCAATTTGCCTTGTGGCTTCAGACCGGTGCATGGCACCCATCTGTTACTGAAAAATGGCGCAGCGGACGGGACTCGAACCCGCGACCCCCGGCGTGACAGGCCGGTATTCTAACCGACTGAACTACCGCTGCGCAGTGCGCTCCTCTCTGGCTGTCGGCTTCTTGCGAAACCTTTGCACCAGGAACTTCTCAGGAAGTGGTGGGTGATGACGGGATCGAACCGCCGACCCTCTGCTTGTAAGGCAGATGCTCTCCCGGCTGAGCTAATCACCCTCGCGATGTTGCTTGTTGCGTTTGCTTCTCTGAGGCCGCGAAATTTACGCAGGTGGCGAAGCTAAGTCAATAGCCCCATTGAATTTTTTTCAAAAAAGGCAGAAATGGTGTGATTACCTGTGCAGGCCCTTTCGCGGGTAAACCCGCTCCCACAGGTACTGCGCAGGCCTTGAGAACTACGCAGTACCTGTGGGAGCGGGTTTACCCGCGAAAGGGCCTGCACAGGCAATACAAAATGCTCAGGTATAGATCATCTTGCGGGTCATGCCGCCATCGACCACAAACTCCTGGCCGGTGACAAACGCCGCCTGGCGCGACAACAGCCAGGCAACCATCGCCGCCACATCTTCCACGGTGCCTACCCTGCCCGTCGGGTGCTGAGCATGGTCGGCCTCGGTCAACGGCTCGGCACGGCGCTGCGACGGGTCACGGGCATCGATCCAGCCCGGGCTCACCGCATTGACGCGAATCTCCGGGCCCAGGCTCATGGCCAGGGCATGGGTCAAGGCCACCAGGCCGCCCTTGCTCGCCGCATAGGCCTCTGTGTCGGGCTCGGACTGCCGCGCCCGGGTAGAGGTGAGGTTGACGATCGCCCCGTTGTGCGCACGCAGGTACGGCGCACAATGCTTGGCCAGCAGCATCGGGCCATTGAGGTTAACCGCCAACACCCGGTTCCACTGCGCCAGGCTCAGGCTTTCCAGCGTCTGGTTGTGCGGGTTGGCGATGGCCGCATTGCACACCAGCGCGTCCAGCCGACCGAATTGCCCGAGCACTTCGGACACCCCGGCAATGACCTGGGCCTCGTCGGCAACGTCCATGGTGATGAACCAGGCGTTGTCGCCCAAGGCCTTGGCCACTTTGCCGCCACGCTGACGGTCCAGGTCGCTCAACACCACCTGCCAGCCTTCACAGATCAGCCATGCGGCAATGCCCAGGCCGATGCCGCGCGCAGCACCGGTAACCAAGGCTACCCGGCCGTTCTGGCCCGGGGTACTGCCGCGGATTTCGATCACAGTGCGGCCAGCCCGCGTGCAAGGTCGGCCTGCAGGTCAGCCACGTCTTCCAGGCCCACGGCAACGCGGATCAGGCTGTCGCGGATACCGGCGGCTTCACGCTCCTGCGCGGACAGGCGACCGTGGGAGGTGGTGGCCGGGTGGGCGATGGTGGTCTTGCTGTCACCCAGGTTGGTGGTGATGGAAATCACCCGGGTGGCGTCGATGAAGCGCCAGGCGCCCTCTTTGCCGCCCTTGACCTCGAAGCTGACCACCGCACCAAAGCCACTCATCTGGCGCTTGGCCAGTTCGTGCTGCGGGTGGCTGGGCAGGCCGGCGTAATGCACCTTCTCCACGCCGTCCTGCTGCTCCAGCCATTCGGCCAGCGCCTGGGCGCTTTCGCAGTGCGCACGCATGCGCAGGCGCAAGGTTTCCAGGCCCTTGGTGAAGATCCAGGCATTGAACGGGCTGAGCGTCGGGCCTGCGGTACGCAGGAAGCCCACCACTTCTTTCATCTGTTCGGCACGGCCGGCAACCACGCCCCCCATGCAACGGCCCTGGCCGTCGATGAACTTGGTGGCCGAGTGGAACACGATGTCGGCACCCAGCTTCAGTGGCTGCTGCAGCGCCGGGGTGCTGAAGCAGTTGTCCACCACCAGCATGGCACCACGGGCATGGGCGATTTCACTGAGTGCGGTGATATCGACCAGTTCGGCCAGCGGGTTGGACGGCGACTCGACGATCAGCAGCCTGGTGTTGGCCTTGATGGCCCTCTCCCAGCCGCCGAGGTCGACCAGTGGCACGTAGTCCACCTGCACGCCAAAGCGCTTGAAGTACTTCTCGAACAGGCTGATGGTCGAGCCGAACACGCTCTGCGACACCAGCACATGGTCACCGGCGCTGCACAACGACATCACCACGGCCAGAATGGCTGCCATGCCGGTGGAGGTGCCCACGGCCTGCTCGGCGCCTTCCATGGCCGCCAGGCGCTCCTCGAAGGCACGCACCGACGGGTTGGTGTAACGCGAATAGACGTTGCCCGGCGTTTCACCGGCAAAGCGCGCGGCCGCGTCGGCGGCCGTGCGGAACACGTAGCTGGAGGTCAGGAACAGCGCTTCGCTGTGCTCGCCCTCGGGTGTACGGTGCTGACCGGCGCGCACCGCCAGGGTGTCGAAACCGACACCCTCGAGGTCGCTGTCCAGTCGCCCGGCATCCCATTGATCCGTCATGCCGTCGCTCCCTGAATCAGTTGTTGTAGAGGTCGATGATCGCGCTGACGGCCTGGTTCTTGACCTTGGCCAGGTCATTACGCGCCTGCTCGATACGCTCGAGGTAGGCTTCGTCGATATCACCGGTGACGTACTCACCGTTGAATACCGCGCAATCGAAGTGGTCGATCTTGATCTTGCCACCCCCGACCGATTCGATCAGGTCCGGCAGGTCCTGATAGATCAGCCAGTCGGCGCCAATCAACTCGGCCACTTGATCGGTGGTACGGTTGTGGGCGATCAGTTCGTGAACACTCGGCATGTCGATGCCGTAGACGTTGGGGTAGCGTACTGCAGGGGCTGCGGAGCAGAAGTAGACATTCTTGGCACCGGCTTCGCGGGCCATCTGGATGATCTGCTTGCAGGTGGTGCCGCGCACGATCGAGTCGTCCACCAGCATCACGTTCTTGCCGCGGAACTCCAGCTCGATGGCGTTGAGCTTCTGGCGTACCGATTTCTTGCGCGCGGCCTGGCCGGGCATGATGAAGGTACGGCCGATGTAGCGGTTCTTGACGAAGCCTTCGCGGAACTTGACGCCCAGGCGGTTGGCCAGCTCCAGCGCGGCAGTGCGGCTGGTGTCCGGGATCGGAATGACCACGTCGATGTCATGCTCCGGGCGTTCGCGCATGATCTTGTCGGCCAGTTTCTCACCCATGCGCAGACGGGCCTTGTACACCGAAATACCGTCGATGATCGAGTCCGGGCGCGCCAGGTAGACGTGCTCGAAGATGCACGGTTGCAGTTTCGGCGCTTCGGCGCACTGCTTGGTGAACAGCTGGCCTTCTTCGGTGATGTACACCGCTTCGCCCGGCGCCAGGTCGCGGATCAGGGTGAAGCCGAGCACGTCCAGGGCCACGCTTTCCGAGGCGATCATGTATTCGACGCCTTCGTCGGTGTGACGCTGGCCGAACACCACCGGGCGGATGCCGTGGGGGTCGCGGAAACCGACGATACCGTAGCCGGTGACCATCGCCACGACGGCGTAACCGCCGACACAGCGGCTGTGCACGTGGGAAACGGCAGCGAACACGTCTTCTTCGGTCGGCTGCAGCTTGCCGCGCACCGCCAGCTCATGGGCGAACACGTTCAGCAGCACTTCCGAGTCGGAGTTGGTGTTGACGTGGCGCAGGTCGGACTCGTAGATCTCCTTGGCCAACTGCTCGACGTTGGTCAGGTTGCCGTTGTGGGCCAGGGTGATGCCGTACGGCGAGTTGACGTAGAACGGCTGGGCCTCGGCCGAGGTCGAGCTGCCCGCAGTCGGGTAGCGCACGTGGCCAATGCCCATGCTGCCCACCAGGCGCTGCATGTGGCGCTGCTGGAAGACGTCGCGCACCAGGCCATTATCCTTGCGCAGGAACAACCGGCCGTCATGGCTGGTCACGATACCGGCAGCGTCCTGGCCGCGGTGCTGGAGGACCGTAAGCGCGTCATACAGCGCCTGATTGACGTTCGACTTACCGACGATACCGACGATGCCACACATGCGACGCAACCCCTACTTTGACGAAACTTGAGTGAAAAGCGCTCAGGGCTTTGCGGGCCCGAGCAACTGTTCCTTGAACGGCAGATCAGCCGGAGCGCTGATCAGCCCACTGGGCGACCACTGGCCGGTGAAACCCAGAATCAGGTTTTTCGACCAGTCGGCGACCAAGAGAAATTGTGGTATCAGGCGTGATTCCTGCCACCAGGTGTCTTGTTGAACCGGCCCCAGGCTGATCAGGCCTATGGCCACCACTACCAGCAAGGCCCCGCGCGCGGCGCCGAAGGCCATGCCCAGGAAACGATCGGTACCGGACAGCCCGGTCACACGGATCAGCTCGCCGACAAGGAAGTTGACCATGGCCCCCACCAGCAGGGTGGCGACGAAAAGAATGGCGCAGCCGGCGATGACGCGCATCGATGGCGTCTGGATATAGCTTTCAAGATACACCGAGAGCGAACCGCCGAACATCCAGGCAACCGCACCGGCAATGATCCAGATGAGCAAGGACAAGGCTTCCTTGACGAAGCCGCGCTTGAGACTGATCAGTGTGGAGACGGCGATGATCGCGATGATCGCCCAATCAACCAAGGTAAATGCCACGGTGCTGCCTGCAGACGTTTGAGGCGGCGCATTTTATCAGAGCGCAGGGCTGGGAGTAAGCGGAATGTCGGGGGATTAGTGTTAAGCCATTCGCGGGCCAGCCCGCTCCCACAGGGACTGCGCAACGGCATGGGTTACGCTACAACCTGTGGGAGCGGGCTTGCCCGCGAATGGCTTTGTCAACTGCGCTCTGGCTGGAACCGCACCACAAAGCCCTTGAGGCTGTTCTGGCGATTGATGGCGTCGCGCGTGCGCTCGGCCTCGGCCCGCTCGATCAGCGGCCCGACATACACCCGGTTCATCCCGCCCGCCGCGCGGATATAGGCGTTGTAGCCCTGGCTGCGCAGGGTTTGCTGGAGCTTTTCGGCGCCTGCACGGTTGGACAGGCTGGCCAACTGGATGGACCAGCTGACAGGCAAGCCATTGACGTCGATCTTCGAGGGGGCAGCTGGCTTGGCCACTGCTGTGGCAGGTGCCGGGGTGGCCGCCGGCTTCGGCTCGACCTTCGGTGCCGGGGCCTGCGGTTTGGCCGGCTGAGCCTGCGCCTGGGTCTGCGGTGATGGCGTGATCGGCTGGCTGGGCGTAGCGGCTGGCGCAGTGGACTCGTCGATTACCACCGGTGGCTGCTGCGGCTCCTCCGGAATGACCTGCGGTTCCGGCACGGCGACCGGGTCCACTTTCACTTCCGGCAGGCTTGGCATGGCCGGTGCCTGCGGGGCTTCGACGTGCACTTGGCGCATCTCGTCCTCGCGGGTAAACAGCATCGGCAGGAAAATCACCGCCAGCGCTACCAGCACCAGCGCACCGACCATGCGCTGTTTCATCCCTTTATCCAGCACTGCCATCTACTCCACCCTCCTGGGTGTGCCGCTCCAGCCATTCCAGCGCCTGGGCAACACAGAAAAACGAACCGAACAGCAGGATCTGATCATCCGCCGTCGCCTGCGCACATTGCCCTTCGAGGGCGGCGTCGACGCTGACATAAGACTTCACCGCAGCACCGAGGTTCGTCAAGGCCGTGGCCAGTTCCGCAGCCGGGCGGCTGCGCGGGGTATCCAGCGGCGCCACGGCCCAGTCGTCGACCAGGCCCTGCAGTGGCGCGACAACGCCGTCCAGGTCCTTGTCGGCGAGCAGGCCGAACACCACCAGGCGGCGCCCCTTGAGCAGACGGGCCGCCAGGCGCCGGGCCAGGTACTCCGCCGCATGGGGGTTGTGCCCCACATCCAGCAGCAGTTCCACCGGCTTGCCCTGCCAGTTCAGCAGCCGGCGATCGAGGCGGCCGGTGATGCGGGTCGCCAGCAATGCCTGGCGCACCTGCGCGGCATCCCATGGCAGCCCCATCAGCAGGTAAGCCTGCAGGGCCAGCGTGGCGTTTTCCATGGGCAGGTCAAGCAAAGGCAGGTCACGCAGCCCTACCTGCGCACCATCAGCTGCGGTACCGCGCCAGCTCCAGCTGCCATCAGCAATGGCCAGATCGAAGTCACGACCACGCAGGAACAGCGGCGCAGCCAGTTCGGCAGCCTTGTCCAGCAGTGGCTGTGGCGGGTCCAGGTCACCGCACAGGGCCGGTTTGCCCGCGCGGAAGATGCCGGCCTTCTCGAAGGCCACAAGCTCGCGGGTATCGCCCAGGTAATCGACATGGTCGACGCCGATACTGGTCACCAGGGCCAGGTCGGCATCCACCACGTTCACGGTGTCCAGGCGGCCACCAAGGCCCACTTCCAGTACCACGGCATCCAGTTGCGACTGGTAGAACAACCAGAACGCAGCCAGTGTGCCCATCTCGAAGTAGGTCAGGGAAATGTCGCCCCTCGCCGCCTCGACGGCGGCGAAGGCTTCGCACAGGCGCTCATCGCTGGCCTCTTGGCCATCGATCACTACCCGTTCGTTGTAACGCAACAGGTGCGGCGAGCTGTAAACGCCGACCTTCAGCCCCTGGGCGCGCAGCAACGAGGCCACGAAGGCGCAGGTCGAGCCCTTGCCGTTGGTGCCGGTTACCGTCACCACGCGTGGCGCCAGCTTGCCCAGCGCCAGCCGGGCAAGCACCTTCTGCGACCGCTCCAGGCCCATGTCGATGGCCGAGGGGTGCAACTGCTCGAGGTAGGCGAGCCATTCGCCCAGGGATCGTTGTTTCATCACGCGACGGCAGCCGCCTCACGCGCTTGCTCCGGGGTTTCCTGGCCGGTCATCTGCGCCAGCAGGCGGGCCAGACGCGGGCGCAGTTCGCCACGGGAGATGATCAGGTCGATAGCACCGTGCTCCAGCAGGAACTCGCTGCGCTGGAAGCCTTCTGGCAGTTTCTCGCGTACGGTCTGCTCGATCACACGTGGGCCGGCGAAGCCGATCAGGGCCTTTGGCTCACCGACGATGACGTCGCCAAGCATCGCCAGGCTGGCGGACACGCCGCCGTACACCGGGTCGGTCAGTACCGAGATGAACGGGATGCCTTCTTCGCGCAGGCGCGCCAGCACCGCCGAGGTCTTGGCCATCTGCATCAGCGAGATCAGCGCTTCCTGCATGCGCGCACCGCCCGAAGCGGAGAAGCAGACCATCGGGCAGCGGTGTTCCAGGGCGTAGTTGGCCGCGCGCACGAAGCGCTCGCCGACGATGGCACCCATGGAGCCGCCCATGAACGAGAATTCGAAGGCGCTGACCACGATCGGCATGCCCATCAGGGTGCCGCTCATGGAGATCAGCGCGTCTTTTTCGCCGGTCTGCTTCTGGGCACCGGTCAGGCGGTCCTTGTACTTCTTGCCGTCACGGAACTTCAGGCGGTCGACCGGTTCCAGGTCGGCACCCAGTTCGGCACGGCCTTCGGCGTCGAGGAAGATATCAATGCGCGCACGTGCGCCGATGCGCATGTGGTGGTTGCACTTGGGGCAGACATCCAGGGTTTTTTCCAGCTCCGGACGATACAGCACGGCCTCGCAGGACGGGCACTTGTGCCACAGGCCCTCAGGCACCGAGCTCTTCTTCACCTCGGAACGCATGATCGAAGGGATCAGTTTGTCGACTAACCAGTTGCTCATGCTTTCTTTCTCCAGTATTGGCAGGCGGGGGGCGGCGTCACCGGCCCTGCCCTGCCCTTGAGCTCAAAATCTTTGATGAAACAATGATGGACCGGCCGCCGGGGCTTCCAGCGTGCCACTCCACCGCTAATGTGTTGATGTGCCGCCACCGGCGGCTGCCCCGCAGGGCTGCGAAAGCTATGGACGATGGCGCGCAGCCAGCCGTCACATCTGCCATCACGCCTGTTTCACCGCCTGCATGAAGGCCTCGATTTTCGCCGCGTCCTTGATGCCCTTGGCCTGCTCGACACCGCCGCTGACATCCACCGCGTAAGGCCGTACCTGGGCAATGGCCCGGCCGACATTATCGGCCGACAGCCCGCCCGCCAGGATGATGGGCTTGCTCAAGCGTGCCGGCACCAGTGACCAGTCGAACGCCTCACCGGTTCCCCCGGGCACGCCCGCCACGTAGGTGTCCAGCAGAATGCCGCGGGCCCCTGCGTAAAGCTGGCAGGCCGCCTCCAGGTCGTCGCCCGGGCGCACACGCAGGGCCTTGATCCAGGGGCGGTGATAGCCTTCGCAGTCTTGCGGGGTTTCATCGCCGTGGAACTGTAGCAGGTCCAGCGGAACCACTTCGAGGATCTCGTTCAGCTCGCACCGCGAGGCGTTGACGAACAGCCCGACCGTGGTCACGAACGGTGGCAACTCGGCAATGATCGCCCGCGCCTGGCGTACGTCCACGGCCCGCGGGCTTTTGGCATAGAAGACAAAGCCGATGGCATCGGCACCCGCTTCGGCAGCGGCCAGTGCGTCTTCGATACGGGTAATCCCGCAGATCTTGCTGCGAACATTGCTCATGGACAGCGAACCCTGATTGTTACGGTGAAAGGCCGGATGTTAGCAAATGGCTTTTCGTCCGTCAGTCTGCCAACGCTTCGTAGCCGGTCAAAAAGTGTGGGCCGATGTAACGCTGGGGCAGCACATATTCCTCGGGGTACTCCACCTTGACCAGGTAAAGCCCGTACGGATGGGCGGTGACCCCGGCTTCGCGGCGGTTGCGCCCTTCCAGCACTTCACGCGCCCAGGTGACCGGGCGCTCGCCGGCGCCGATGGCTGTCAGCACACCGACAATGTTACGCACCATGTGGTGCAGGAAGGCGGTGGCGCGCACGTCCAGCACGATCATCTGACCATGGCGGGTAACGCGCAGGTGGTAGATGTGCTTGATCGGCGACTTGGCCTGGCACTGGCTGGCACGGAAAGCGCTGAAGTCGTGGGTACCCAGCAGGAACTGCGCCGCTTCGGCCATGCGCTCGACATCCAGCGGGCGATGGTTCCAGGTCACTTCCTCGGCCAGGTGTGCCGGACGGATCGGGTCGTTGTAGATGACGTAGCGGTAGCGCCGGGCACACGCCTTGAAGCGGGCATGGAAGTCGGCGGGCATCGGCCGCGACCAGACCACGCTGATGTCGTGCGGGAGGTTGAAGTTGGTGCCCAGGGTCCAGGCGCGCTCGTCGCGTACGGCGCGGGTATCGAAATGCACGATCTGCCCGCAGCCATGCACGCCGGCATCGGTACGACCGGCGCAGATTACCGAAATCGGTTCGTTGGCGACCTTGGACAATGCTTGCTCCAGCGCTTGCTGGACGCTGGGCACTCCACTGGCCTGACGCTGCCAGCCGCGATAGCGGGCGCCCTTGTATTCCACGCCCAAGGCGATTCGGGAGTAGCCTTCGGCCGCGGATTCGGCGGCAGCGGTGTCGATGATGTCCAAGCGCATGAAACCTGTGGGGTGTACGGAATGGCGGGGATTATAACGACAACGGCAGCCGTGTAGGGCTGCCGTTGGATGTGTGTCGCGCTTACGGGCCTCTTCGCGGGTGAACCCGCTCCCACAGGGCCATCACAGCATCTGAAATCTGTGAAGCACCTGTGGGAGCGGGTTTACCCGCGAAGAGGCCGGGCCAAACAACCTCAGACCAGGCGAGAGAGCATGTCCTCGGCTTCCTGGCGCTGGGTGTCGTCGCCGTCCTTGACCACTTCATCAAGGATGTCGCGCGCGCCCTGGTTGTCGCCCATGTCGATGTAGGCGCGGGCCAGGTCGAGCTTGGTGGCCACTTCGTCACTGCCGGAGAAGAAGTCGAAGTCCAGGTCGTCCAAAGGCTCGGGCTCAGGCTGCGCAACCGCGTCCTCGCTGGTGAAGTGTGGCTCCAGCGAGGGCGATTCGAGGCTCTGCGACAACTTGTCCAGCTCGGCGTTGACGTCGTCCAGCTCCGAGGCAAAGCTCTTGGCGGCCGGCGAATCGTCGTCCAGCGACAGCGACAGGTCGAAGTCCGACGGCATGTCGAACTCGGACACCGGGTCAAACGCCGGCACGCTGTCGAAGGCAGCCAGTTCGGCGGCGATGTCCACCGGGGCCTCTTCCACTGCTTCCGGGGCGGCCGGGGCAACCGGCTCAGTGACATCGAGGTCGAAATCGGACAGGTCCACGGCAGGCTGTGGCTCTGCCTGGGCCAGCATGGCTTCGAAATCAGCGTCGGCGTCGGCTTGCAGTTCGGCATCCACGGCAAACGGCTGTTCGTCTGGCTGAACCGCTTCCAGCTCAGGCTCATCCAGCACAGGCTCGGCAATTACCAGCTCGTCGGGGACAGGTTCCTGTGCCGCCGGCTCATCCAGCAGCGGCGCTGCCAGCGGGTCTTCTTCCGGCAGGTCTTCACCCAGGCTCAGGTCAAAGTCACTGTCCAGGTCCTGCTCATCCAGGCCCGGTGCATCAAGGGTCGGCACTTCGTCGAAGGCATCCAGCTCGGCTTCAGGCTCTGCTTGCGCCACAACCTCTGGCTCAGCGTCTACCTGTGGCTCGAACTCAGGCACCTCGTCAGGCACCACATCGGCAACCACCGGCGCCTCAGGCTCGTCGTGCAACAGCTCCTGCACGTACTGCTCATCCATTTCGGCAGCCAGTGCCGCCGCACCCAGGCCGGCAGCGGCCAGGCCAAGCATGGCCGGGTAACGCTCTTTCAGGTCGGCAACCTGGGCAATGTTCTGCTCGCTGGCCGGCAGCTTGCGCTCCTGCTCGGCGAACGCGCTCTGGTCACCTTGGCGGGCGTAGGTGTCCATCAGTTTCAGGCGCAGGTCGTCTCGCTCCGGCGCGGCGGCCACGGCGGGCTCCAGCAGTTCGGTGGCGCGGTTCAGGCGGCCCTCGGCCAGGCATTGATCGACTTCCGCCAGCAGTGCGGCGTGCGGGTCGGCGTATGGCTCAGGCTCGGGCTCTGCCTCGGCGGCTGGTGCAGCCACTTTTTCCGCAGCGACAGCCGCAGCAGCCGAAGCTGCGACCACAGCGGGCGACAGGGTCACGCTCGGCTCCGAAACTTCGACGCCGTCGAGGCTCTCGGTATCGGTGTCGAAACCTGGGGCTTGCTCTTCTTCCAGCGCCCGCGCCATGCGCAGGTGCTTCTCAGCTTCTTGCTGGGCTTTGCGCTTGCGCGCCAGCAGCCACAGCAGCAGCGCCAGCACCAAGATGCTGGAGCCGGCAATCAGCCAAAGCAGCCACGGATTACCCAGGATCTGGTCGAGTGCACTGTTCGGCTGGGTGGCTGGCGCAGGCGTGGCGCCAGGTACGGGTTGGGGCGCGGTATCAACGGCGGCGGGTGCAGGCTTGACCGCCGGCTCGGCTGCCGCTGCCGGCTGGGCCGGTGAAGCGGCAGCGGCAGCCGAAGCGGCTGCACCCTGGCCTTCAAGACGGGCCAACTGGTCGTTCTTCAGCTCGATCAGACGCTGCAGCTTGTCCAGCTGGCTCTGCAGGTCGGTCATGCGGCTTTTCAGTTCGTCGTTGTCGCGACGGCTGGTGTCCAGGCTTTCCTGGGCCACGGCCAGCTTGTCGTTGAGTGCCTTGGCCTGGCCGGCACCGGCCTGGTTACCCGGGCTGACCAGGCGCAGGTTGTCACCCTGGGCGATACGCGCCGGGGCGGCTTCAGCGGCGCCACGGCGGGTAGCGTCGAGCTGGCGGGCACGCGGGCCCAGGCGGCGGCCTTCACGCCAGGCGGCATACTGTTCGGCCACCTCGCTGTTTGCCTCGCCCTGCGCAATGCTCTGGACCTGCTGCTGATCGGGCAGGCGCAGTACCTGGCCAACCTTCAGCTGGTTGATGTTGTTGCCGATGAAGGCGTCCGGGTTAAGCGCCTGGATCGCGATCATGGTCTGCTGGATCGAGCCACCCTGGGTGTTGCGCGCAGCAATCTGCCACAGGGTGTCGCGGCGCTGGGTGGTGTAGTTGCTGGCACCGGTTACCGCCGGCGCGACATTGCCCGCCGCCGGCTTGTCACCCTGGGCCTTGGCCTGGTCGAGCAGCACGCTGTAGTCGCGCAGCAGGCGGCCCTGTGGCCACATCACCTGGACCAGGAACTTGACCACTGGCCCCGGCAGCGGCTGGCTGGAGGTAACCCGCAGCACGCTCTTGCCGTTGGGGTTGATCACCGGTGTGAAGGTCAGGTCTTCGAGGTAGGTCGGAAACGCCACCCCGGCCTTGCTGAACTCTTCCGGCGGCGCCAGGCTCGGCGCCACTTCGGCGGCTTTGAGGTCGCGCACGTCGAGCAATTCGATCTCGGCGTCCAGCGGCTGATTCTGTGCCGACTTCAGGGTCAGCTCCCCCAGGCCCAGCGCATTCGCCATGCCAGACGACAGCGCTGATGCTGCAGCCATGGCCAGAACCAGTTTGCGAATTCGAAGCATGACCTCTTCCCTTGTATGAATCGTCCCGAAACCTGCAAGCAGAGCAGGACAAAAGTGCTCGCCAGTATCTTTTACGGCATCTGTTTAATCAACAATTGTGCCACTTGCACGGCATTGAGCGCGGCGCCTTTGCGCACGTTGTCGGTGGTCAGCCAGAGGTTGAGCTGCTGGTCTTCATCAACACCGTGACGTACACGACCAACATAGACCACGTCTTGGCCCACTGCGTCACCGACCGGGGTCGGATAATCGTCACGTTCTACCAACTCGACGCTGTCGGCTGCCTCCAGTGCCTGGTTGACCGCTTCCAGGTCGACCGGGCGACGGCTCTGCACGGCCACACTGAAGCTATCGCCGAAAAACACCGGGACTTGAACGCAGCTCACGGAAATCTTCAATTCAGGCATGCCCAGCAGCACGCGCAACTCGCTGACCAGGCGGCGCTCCGGCGCCGTATGGCCCTGCTCATCGGCGGCCCCCACCTGGGCCAGCAGGTTGAATGCCACCTGGCGGTCGAAGAAGCGTGGCTCCAGCGGCCTGGCATTGAGCAGCTCGGCCGTTTGCCGGGCCAGTTCGCTGACGGCTTCGCGGCCTTGCGCGGACACCGCCAGCGCCGCCATCACCTGCACACGCTCGATGTCCAGCAGGCCCTTCAGCGGTGCCAACGCGACCGCCAGGGCCACGGCAGCCGAGCACGGGCTGACAATGCGTGCCGGCAATGCCAGGCCGGCCAGGCGCTCTGCGTTGGCTTCAGGCACCAGGGGCAGGGCATCGTCCAGGCCACCAGACAGGTCGATGACCGTGCAACCCGCCTGCAGCGCCTTGCTGGCAAAGCTGCGGCTGACTGCGGCGCCTGTGGCGAAGAAGGCCAGCTTGACCTGGGCAAAGTCGAAGCTGTCGACCTCACGCACCTTGAGCTTCTTGCCGGCGAACATCACGCTGCTGCCTGCCGACTCCATGCTGGCCAGCAGGTGCAATGTGCCGACCGGGAACGCCAGTTCTTCGAGCACCTGTACCAGGGTTTCACCGACGCTGCCGGTGGCGCCGACGACGGCGATATCGAATGTAGGGTTCATGATGCGGGCTGCCTCAGGCGAAACGGGAGCGGCACTTTACTCGCATTGCCCGGGCGAGGCCAACGCTGCTTGTGGCCCTCGGGATAACTGCCGCGCTCAACGGCGCAGGCCTGCACAGCCCACTGTGGGAGCGGGCATGCCCGCGAAGCTGGCGACGCGGTGGATGGCACCGGCTTCGCCGGTGTTCGCGGCGGTTCGGCGCTCCGACACGCCCGCTCCCACAGAGGATCACGCAGGGCTTCTGAGATTGTGTAGCCCCCTCAGAACTGTTTTTCCAGCTTGAGGCTGACGCTGTTGCGCTCCCAGCTGTACAGCCAGTCGACGTTGCTGTTCACCTTGTTGTACTTGAAGGTCAGGCTGGGTACCAGGTCATGGAAGGCCAGGCGCGGTGCGCGCACGATGAAGGTATAGCCTTGCTCTTCTTCATGACGCCGGTCGTCGAGCAAGGCGCTGTAGGCGTCGTACTGGCGGGTGCGCCAGGAGGCGAACAGCACACTGCTCAGGCCGATGTCGAAGTCCTTGGCCACGCCCACCCGCAGGCCCCGCTGGAAGTAAGCCTCGGTCGCATCGCGGGTGTTGCGGTCGGTGAGGTCGAAACCGCCGAACAGCACCCATTGCTGCGGCAGGGCTTGCCACAGGGTGGCGTACACCGAGGCGGCGCTGCCGTCATAGGTGTCCGCGGCCTGGCGGCGGTAGGCCATGTCCTTGTATTCGCCTTCCAGCTTGAGCATGCGGGTGGCCGAAAGGTTGTGCATCCATTCACCGCGCAGGCCCCAGGCCGAGTACATCGGGTCGCTGCCGATGCGGTTGTATTCGAACTGTGGGCCCAGGCTGTACTGGTTGCGCCCGTCCTGATAGCTGTAGCCGGTGTTACCGATAAAGGTGTCTTCGTTGTACCTGGCCTCTTTGTCGTAGGCCTGCCCATAGGCCAGTGCCCGGGCAAACACGCCATGGTGGCCGGACAGCGCAACGCGCTTGTTCAAGGTGGCTTCGTAGTCGATGCCCTGCGCCGACACCGCCTTGGGCAGCTTGCGTTCGACCAGGTACACGCCGTCGCTGGTTTCCAACTGGTAGTGGGTGGTGCTTTCCGAGGACTGGTTGAGGTTGTCGTTCCAGGTCGGGCCGACGGCCAGCGAACCCTGCCAGCTTTCGCGGTGGTCCAGCGCCTCGATGAAGCTGTCGACGGTATTGCCCAGGCCCTGGTTACGCGCATCGGCCGGGCCGAGGCTCTGGCTGATCTGGCGGAAAGCGTCAGTGGATTCGCGATCCTTGCGGTTTTCGAACAGTACCCGGGCCAGTTCCAGCTGGCCGGGGAGAAAGTCGCCCTGCAGCGCCAGCAATGTGCGGTAGTGCGCCTCGGCCTGGTCCAGGTCGCCGCGCGAGCGCGCCAGTGCGCCATCGGCGTAGGCCAGCAGCATCGGGTCGTGGCCTGCCAGCGCAACGTAGCGGGCGCGGAAGGCGGTCACGTCGGCCCATTGCTGGCGCTGCACCGAGACATAGAGCGCACGGCCGAGGTCGTTGAGGTTGTTCTCTACCCGATACGTCTGGCCATCGATGACCAGCGTGGTGCCGGCGATTTCGTCCTTGAGCAGCTCGCGCTCCTGGCGGTTGGCGCGATATTCGATGCTCTGGTTCAGGCGCAGGTTGGTGTCCTGGTCGGCCAAAGCGGTGATGGGGAAGGAAAGCGGGAGGGACAGCAACAAGAGGTAACGCAGGCGTGAAGGCTGGGGCATTGCTCGGCTCTCGGGGTGCCTTGAAATAGCTGCAAGCAGGGCTGCGTGACAACCCTGCTTGCACTTAACTGACCAGCATCAAGCGGGTCGGCTTACTTCTTCACACCACCGAACGCGGTGTCGTAGTTGCGGTTATCGAACTTGGCGATGCCGGCCAGGGAGGCAGTGGCGCCGGCGCCGAAGAAGCTACCTTGGGTAGTACCCGCCGACAGCTGCGCGTTGTTGCTCGGGTTCACGGCCTTGGAGGTACCCGAGAAGGATGCATTCGTTTTGTTGATGGTGGCATCCACAGTGACTCTCAGCGCGCTATTGCCGACGTAGCCCGTGAGTTTCGGCGCAGCAGCACCAAAGGTTGCCGTCATGTCACCCGACATCAGGTTGGCACCGGAGTAGTTGCTGATGCCCTGGACTGCATAGGCAACATTGGTGGTCGGCAGCACGCGCCCGGCGGTGTCGCCCGAGTAGTAGACGACACGGGTCGGGTCATTGTTGGTACCGTTCTGCGACCATTCGCCAAAGTAGACTTGCTGGGTGGAAACCTGCTTGAAGTCGAAGTTGCCGAGGGCGGAGTGCGATGCCGGCATCATTGCCGGGGTAATGGTGGTTACACCATTGGCGTCAGCAGCCACCATGCCCTTGAGGCCGCTGAAGCCAACTTTTGCACCGCCGTAGAAAGCCGTCACACCCACGGCTGGCGCACCCGCTTCACCAGGGTGATTGGTGGAGTTGCCTTGGGAGCCACCTACTACGATGGAGCCCGCATAGCTCTGCCCCGAGGATACGTCAGCCTGCGCAACGCCAGCCAGGCCCAGAAGTGCAACTGCAAGTACGGAAACATTGAACGCTTTCATTTCATAATCCATTGATAAGTTAATAGTATCCAACACACAAGCACGTCCGACATTCGGCGCATTCACCCGTCCATAGTCATTCCACCTTAGAAGTTTGCAGTCAAACCGATTTTCAACGTTCGCCCCGGCGCGGGCATGGCCGAACGCGTCAAGGGATCCAGGTAATAAAGATTGCTCAGGTTGGTACCGACCAACTCGACACTTACATCGTCCGTCACTTTGTAATTGACATACGCGTCGTAGGTCACAATGTCATCCCACGACAACGGCGTATTGAGGTAATACGAGACCATGGGATTGCCGCTGTAATTGCTATGGAATTTGCTGTCGTGCCCTTTGTAGTAAATGACACGCCCACCGACCTCCAGACGACGGTCGAAGAAACGCGCTCCCAAGCCAAGATTGGCAGACCATTCAGGCATGGCCATGCCCACTAGATAACCCCCGAGGAACCCATCATCCACGCAATTGGCGATGCCGCCGTTAGCATCCAGCTGCATGGCCGAGTTTTCATCGCACACTTTATTTTTAAGCACATGCGCCACGCTCACGTCGGTAAAGAAACCGCCATTGTCGTACCGGCCTTGTAATTCGATACCTGCCGTCGTCTGTTTCTCAACATTGGAGAACACCAGCTGCGGGCTGCGCTCGATGACGTTATCCGTGGTGTTGTGATAGTAGGTAAGCTTGACATCCGCTTGCTCACTGCCTAGCCAACCGCTGAGGTTGTGAATGTAAGCCACTTCGTAGTTATGTGCATGTTCCGGCTCCAGTTGCCAAGGCGTCAGTGACGCAGAGAAGCCAACGGTACTTTCAAACATGCTCGGATAACGAATCGCTTCGCTGTAACGTAAATAGAACCGGCCATTCTCCGAGGTAAAGAAAGTCGCCGAGAGATTAGGTACCCAGCCTTGATCCCTGCGGTGCTTGGCCGAGGTGTCGACCGTTTGGTTGACCAGATTGCCCTCGTTGTCGACGTAGCCCGGTGAACCGTCATAGAACGTGGCGGTGCATCCCTCTATATCGCCAGCCGCTGCGGCTGCGATACACGGGTTGTTACTGCGCTGATATCGCCCTTTTCCGTCATGCGCCCAGTCTGCCGTGTGCTGGGTCGTTACTGAGCGCGGTGTATTGAGTTCCGTCGCTTCAATGTCTGCCTGAATCTGCTCCTCGGTATAACCAAACATCTCCCATACCCATTGGTTGCCCGCGATGTTCTCGTCCACGGCCGCACGCCACTCTGCATCCGACAATTGCCTGCTCGTGGAGTACGTGACCTGTTTACCGGTCTGCACGTACTGGGTAGTCACACCCGTATCACGCTGCCGCTTACTGAGAAAATCGTCGAACGACCAATACGAGGAATAACGACCACCCGCCGTAAAGCGCGCAAACGAAACCGGCTGCCAGTCAAAGTTGAAGTTGTACTCCTGCTCCTCACGTCGACCTGCCCTTGGAAACAGTCGCGTTGCCCCGAACGTGCTCGGGTCTAACATGCTGTCACCCGAACTCAGTTTTTCATGCTGGTAGCTGCCACCCAGGGTCAGATCAAGACTGTCCAGCAGCTTGAGCTTGTTGCTGACCGTGAGCCCTGCACGGTCATGCTTGGCATTGGCCACGGCCGTGTTGCGAAACTCGCGGTTCTGCATCGTGGTTTCATTGGGCACGCCACCCGAGCTGTAGGTATCGCTAACGGTTCGCGTCATCCACAGGTTGGAATAGAAGTCGACCCAGCGGTTGTCATCGGGATTAAGCTTGTACTCGACGTTATAGGCCTTGCTGTCCACATGGCTCAGCGGCCACTGCGGCACGCCGTAGGTAGCGGCATCGTAAGTACTGCCCGGGGTGAAGAATGAAATGCGCGAGGGCAGGATCTCGCCATACAACGAGTCGGTGGCGCGGTAGCCAAACTCCAGGCTCTGGCCTTCGTCGATCTTCCAGGTGGCCTTGGCCAGCCACGATTCCATCTTGCTGGAACTGTTGGGCACCTCGTCGCCGGGCTTGTAGATGCGCGCCAGGTTGGGCACGCAGTCCCACTTGCCATCCACCAGTTCGCCACTGGAGTAATAACTGCTCTTTTGCTTGCCCGCGTAGTGGTTGCCTTTTTCCCGATAGGCATAGGCGCCCATCAGGTCGAATTGCTCCTGGCGCGTCCCCAGCGCCAGCCGGTAAGCCTTGTCGTCGCTCGACAACAGGTCGTTGCTGCTACTGGTGCGCGGGTGTTTGTAAAGCGACGGGTCGTAGTACGAATTGATCGGGATGTACTGGTAATCCGCACCGGGCATCTGCCCGGTCATCAAGGTAGGCAGCTTCGGTGAGACCGAGTTGTTGCTGCCCTCGATCTTGAACTCGCCGCCGAACGCTTCGCCTTCCTTGAGGATGTCATCGACGCTCAGGGTATTGGCCACCACCGCACCACCGACGCCGCTGTAGACGTTGCGCTCCAGGTTCGGCCCCTTGATCACCTTGATCGAACCGATCAGGTTGGGGTCGATGTAGTTGCGGTTGTTGGCCCCCATATAGCCGCGGTACACCGTCAGCGCCTGCTCGGTGCCGTCGATGGTCAGCGGCACCCGCCCAGGGCCCTGAATGCCCCGTACGTTCGGGTCCAGTGCACCGCTGTTGCGGGCGTCGCCGCTGTAAACGTTGAGCATGCCCTTGAACACGTCGGCGGGGGCGGCGCCCTTGTAGCGCTCGATCTGCTCCTTGCCGGCGTAGACGGTGGAAATGTCCTGGTCGTAGATGTCGCTGTAGCCCTTCTCGTCCCTCGAGCGGCTGTCACGCTGGCTGTACACGTAGGTCGGGTGCAGGTCATCGGTGCCGGCGCTGGTGGCCGATTGCAGGTGGATTACCGGGCGGTCGGGCCCGCCACTCAGGCTGAAGCTGATTGGCAAGCCGCTCAGCAATTGCTTGAGCGCACCCTCCAGAGAGAAACGGCCCTGCACCGGGTTGGCGTACAGGCCATTGAAGGCATCGCCGGTGAGGTAAAGCTCGGCGCCCGCCTGGCGCGCCAGCTGCAACATGGCATCTTCAAGTGCCCCGCCCTTCACATCGAACTGATGGTACTGGCCGGCCTGTGCGGCGGCAGCCGGGTCGCTGGCGGCCATGGCAGGCATTACCGGCGTGGCGCCGCAGCAGGCCAACAGTGCCAGCTGAATGCCCAGGCTCAGCTTTCCACGTTGAGGGGCAAAACGCCCTGAAGCTCCCTTTGACATCGTTTCCAAGCACCCTAGCTAAAGACAAATAAGAGTTATTTGCATTCAGTAACGTGCGAAGCTGGAAAACGCAGTAGAGCGATATGATCTATTAATCAGTTTTTTTAGATCAGTAAATCAGCAGTACGCCGGGAAGCTCCAGTACCCGGGCATGTGCTTGCCTGGCCAATTGCTTGAGGGCGTCATCAATGTGGTCGGTGCGTGCCACGGCAGTCACCGGCAGGCGTCGCAGCGCTTCACCGCGCACCAGGGTCAACCCAGTGCGATAACGGCCCAACTGCTCGACCGCCTGGGCCAGGGTCTGCTGGCGCAACACCACCCTGCCCTCCTGCCAACTGGCCAGCTCCTCGGGGGATTGCTCCAGTGGTTTGAGCCCGGCATGGGGGCCGAAGTACAGGCTGTCACCTTGCTGCAACACGGCAGATGCCGACGCATCGTCCAGGCCATGGGAAACCAGGTTGATTTCGACGCTGTGCTGAAGCACGCCTACCCAACCGGATCGGTCATCCTTGTCGACCGCGACCAGGTAGCGAGTGCCACGGGCGGTGATGTTTGCCCCTGGCGTGCTGACCGTGAAGGGTCGTGGCTCCGCTTCGCCCACCGGTGAAGGGCTGAAGACTGCCTCACCGTGCTTGAGCCGCACCGTACGGCGCTGGCCGTCATACGCGACGCTGAGAATGCTGCGGCTGCCGAGTACAAGCTGGCTACCATCGCCCAACGTGACATGGCGCACTTCGCCGTAGCCGGTCTGGTAATCGGCGCCCAGGCCCTGCACCCAGAATGGCGGCGCCATCCACAACCAGCAGGCCATCGCCAATCCGCCGAGAGCGCCACCACTGGCCCAGGGCCTTTGCCAAAGGGGCTGTAGCCAGCCCAGCGGCCCGCCGGCGCGGGCTGGGCGCGGAGGCCGCACATAGCCCTGGCGTAGTGCGGCACTGGCCTGCCAGGCGCGGTCGAGGCGCTGAGCCACGGCAGCATGCCGGGGGTCGGCTTCCAGCCAACGCCGATAGGCCGCTTGCTCGGCGGGGCCGAGGCGACCTTGACGGTGTTTCAAGACCCAATCGGCAGCCTTGCGCTCGATCGGGTCAACAGGTTCTGAGGGGTTCACGGTACGCTGTTGCTGCCTGTTGGTGTTTTTCTGGTAGCCCCGCCAGGTCAGCGCTTGCGCCTGGTCTACTGGTCAGGTTCGAGCCCTCTGCCGATTCGGGCCAATGCGCTGGCCAGGTGTTTTTGTACAGAGCTGGTGGAAATCCGTAAATACTCGGCGGCCTCTTTGTGTGTCATGCCTTCTACCCGGCACAGCAGAAACACGTTACGCGTGCGTTCGGGCAGCAGCTCCAGGCTTGCGTGCAGGCGCTCCAGTTCCAGGGCGCCCAGGGCCTGGTCCTCTGGCGAACTGGCTTCATCGATCAAGCCGTCAAAGATACTGGCCGGCTCGGCCTCGTAGCGCCTGCTTCCATAGCGCCGATGATGGTCGATCATCAGGTTGTGGGCAACGCGGAACAGGTAGGCCGGGGTGGCGAGCAGCCGCTCTACCCCTTCCATCTGCGCCAGCCGCAGGAAGGTTTCCTGGACGATGTCCGACGCCAGGGATGGCGTGCAGTTCTTGCGCAGCAGGTAGCGGTGCAAGGCGGAGGCATGTTCGTTGAAGAGTTGTTCCAGCACGTCAGCACTTTCCTATGCTCAGGCAAACTGGGGAGGCCGATTATAATGAGAATACTTCTCGTTAAGCCAGGCATTTTGCCACTGCTCAGGGGTGCTGTTACAAAACTCGGGAATACGCTGCCGACCCGAACATTTGCATGACATGTCCCGCCCAATCGCCGGCAAGCCAGCTCCCACAGGTACTGCACAGTTCTCCAGGCCTGTGCAGTACCTGTGGGAGCTGGCTTGCCGGCGATTGGGCCAGCGGCATAAGCACAAAACCTTCAGGCAAAAAAAAACCGCGCTGTCGCCAGCGCGGGTTTTTAGTTAAAGCAGAACGATCAACGCTCCAGCAGAATCCGCAGCATGCGGCGCAGCGGTTCGGCAGCGCCCCACAGCAGCTGGTCACCCACGGTGAACGCGCCCAGGTACTGCGAGCCCATGTTCAGCTTGCGCAGGCGGCCTACCGGGATGTTCAGGGTGCCGGTGACCTTGGTTGGGGTCAGTTCCTGCATGCTGATTTCACGCTGGTTAGGCACCAGTTTCACCCAAGGGTTGTGCTGGCTGATCATGCCTTCGATGTCGGCGATCGGCACGTCCTTGTTCAGCTTGATGGTCAGCGCCTGGCTGTGGCAACGCATGGCGCCGATGCGCACGCAGATGCCGTCGACCGGGATCGGGCTCTTGAAGCGGCCGAGGATCTTGTTGGTCTCGGCCTGGGCCTTCCACTCTTCACGGCTCTGGCCGTTCGGCAGTTCCTTGTCGATCCACGGGATCAGGCTGCCCGCCAGTGGCACGCCAAAGTTCTCGGTCGGGAAGGCGTCGCTGCGCATGGCCTCGGCAACCTTGCGGTCGATGTCGAGGATGGCGCTGGCCGGGTTGGCCAGGTCATCGGCAACGGCAGCGTGGGTAGCCCCCATCTGCTTGATCAGCTCACGCATGTTCTGCGCGCCGGCACCCGAGGCTGCCTGGTAGGTCATGGCGCTCATCCACTCGACCAGGCCGGCTTCGAACAGGCCACCCAGGCCCATCAGCATCAGGCTGACGGTGCAGTTGCCGCCGATGTAGTTCTTGGTACCGGCGTCCAGCTGCTGGTCGATGACCTTGCGGTTGACCGGGTCGAGGACGATCACGGCGTCATCCTGCATGCGCAGGGACGAGGCAGCATCGATCCAGTAACCCTGCCAGCCGGCTTCACGCAGCTTGGGGAAGACCTCGTTGGTATAGTCGCCGCCCTGGCAGGTCAGGATAACGTCGAGGGTCTTGAGTTCTTCAATGGAATAAGCGTCCTTGAGCGGCGCTGTATCCTTGCCCACGTTCGGGCCTTGGCCGCCAACGTTGGAAGTAGTGAAGAACACCGGCTCGATAAGGTCGAAATCCTGCTCCTCCAGCATCCGCTGCATGAGCACGGAACCGACCATACCGCGCCAACCGATCAGACCTACACGTTTCATCGCAACTACACCTTTGCTAAAAGTGGGCCGCCACCGGGAATTTTGGGTGGCGGGCCAGAGAGATTACAGATTCCGCAGCGCTGCGACTACTGCGTCGCCCATTTCCTGCGTACCAACTTTACGGCAGCCTTCAGAGAAGATGTCGCCGGTGCGCAGGCCCTGGTCCAGAACCAGGCTCACCGCCTTCTCGATCGCTTCGGCGGCAACCGACTGATTGAAGCTGTAACGCAACATCATCGACACCGACAGGATAGTCGCCAGCGGGTTGGCGATACCAAGGCCGGCGATGTCCGGCGCCGAGCCGTGGCACGGCTCGTACATGCCTTTGTTGTCGGCATCCAGCGACGCAGAAGGCAGCATGCCGATGGAACCGGTCAGCATGGAAGCTTCATCCGACAGAATGTCACCGAACATGTTGTCGGTCACCATCACGTCGAACTGCTTGGGTGCACGTACCAGCTGCATGGCAGCGTTGTCGACGTACATGTGGCTCAGTTCGACATCCGGGTAGTCCTTGGCCACGTCTTCGACCACTTCACGCCACAGCTGGCTGGAGGCCAGGACGTTGGCCTTGTCCACCGAGCACAGTTTCTTGCCACGCACGCGGGCCATGTCGAAGCCGACACGGGCAATGCGACGCACTTCGCTTTCGCTGTACGGCAGGGTGTCATAGGCCTGGCGCTCGCCGCCTTCCAGCTCGCGCTGGCCACGCGGGGCACCGAAGTAGATGCCACCGGTCAGCTCACGGACGATGAGGATGTCCAGGCCCGAAACGATCTCCGGCTTCAGCGACGAGGCATCGGCCAGTTGCGGGTAGAGGATGGCCGGGCGCAGGTTGGCGAACAGGCCCAGTTGCGAACGGATTTTCAGCAGGCCGCGCTCCGGGCGGATGTCACGCTCGATCTTGTCCCACTTCGGGCCGCCCACGGCGCCCAGCAGCACGGCATCGGCCTTGCGCGCACGCTCCAGGGTTTCGTCGGCCAGCGGCACGCCGTGCTTGTCGATGGCGGCGCCACCGATCACGTCGTGTTCCAGGCTGAAGCCGAGCTGGAACTTGTCGTTGGCCAGTTCCAGCACCTTGACCGCTTCGGCCATGATTTCCGGGCCGATACCGTCACCTGGGAGAATCAGAATCTGCTTGCTCATGCTTTCCTCTATCCATTCACGCGGTGCGGCCAGACGGGCCCCACCGAAAAGTGCTTAACGCTCGGCCCACAACACCAGCACATCGGTGCTGAACGAGCCATCGGCCTCGATCTGGTAATACTGCCGTACTTCTTCACCCATGGCTTGCTGCAATTGGCGGATGGCCACCCGCATCGGCTCGGGGGTGCGCATGCGCTCGACCCAGCTGGTGAACTCCAGGCGCAGCGGCTGGCGCGTATGGCTGCGCACATGCAGGCCAGCTTCGCTGACCTGACGCTGCCATTCGGCTGCGGAGTAATCGCGCACATGGCTGGTGTCGCGCAGCACTTCGACTGTTTGCAGGTAGGTGTCGAGCAGCGGGCTGCCCGGCGACATCACATCGATGAACGCTGCCACGCCGCCTGGCTTGAGCACCCGGCGCACTTCGCGCAGGGCCAGGCCCAGGTCGCTCCAGTGGTGGGCCGAGTAGCGGCTGAAGACGAAGTCGAACGCGGCATCGGCGAACGGCAGGCATTCGGCGGCGCCGCGCTCGGTGGTGATATTGGCCAGGCCGCGCTCGGCGGCGGCGCTGGCGACCACGTCGAGCATGGATTGCGACAGGTCGTAGGCGACCACTTCGGCAACCAGCGGGGCGACGTGGAAACTGACATGACCGGCACCGCAGCCCAGGTCCAGCACGCGGGCATGCGCCTGCCCCGCCAGCTCGGCCTGCAGCAGGGCGAATTCACTCCCTTGGGCGTGCACGGCGCTGCTGAGGTAGGCGCTGGCCTGTTCGCCGAACTGGCGCTGGACCACGTCGGTGTGTTGGGTGCTGGTCATGTCTCAATCCTTTAGATTTTTGTTGCCTTTGCCGGCCCTTTCGCGGGTGAACCCGCTCCCAAAGGATCTCTACAGGTTTCGAATCCGACGCCGTACCTGTGGGAGCGGGTTCACCCGCGAAGAGGCCGGCACAGCCACTGCAAATGCCGGCTACATCAATCAGGCATCCCGGAACAGCCAAGGCTGGCTGGCGCGGTGCTTGCCTTCGAAGGCCTTGATCGCATCGCTGTCCTGCAGGGTCAGGCCGATGTCGTCCAGGCCGTTGAGCAGGCAGTGCTTGCGGAACGCATCGATCTCGAAATGCAGCACCTTGCCATCCGGGCGGGTCACCGCCTGCGCTTGCAGGTCGACGGTCAGCTGGTAGCCCGGGTTGGCTTCGACCTGCTTGAACAACTCGTCCACTTCCTCATCGCTGAGGATGATCGGCAACAGGCCGTTCTTGAAGCTGTTGTTGAAGAAGATGTCGGCAAAGCTCGGCGCAATGATGCTGCGAAAGCCATACTCGTCCAGCGCCCACGGGGCGTGCTCACGGCTGGAGCCGCAACCGAAGTTTTCCCGCGCCAGCAACACGCTGGCACCTTGGTAGCGTTCGTGGTTGAGCACGAAATCCTGGTTGACCGGGCGCTTGCTGTTGTCCTGGTAGGGCTGGCCCACGTCCAGGTAACGCCATTCGTCGAACAGGTTCGGGCCAAAGCCGGTGCGCTTGATCGACTTCAAGAATTGCTTGGGGATGATCTGATCGGTGTCGACGTTGGCACGGTCCAACGGCGCGACGAGGCCAGTGTGCTGGGTAAAGGCTTTCATGCTGCGCTCCCTTGGATCAACTCGCGGACATCGATGAAGTGGCCGGTCACCGCGGCAGCGGCAGCCATGGCCGGGCTGACCAGGTGGGTACGGCCACCGGCGCCCTGACGGCCTTCAAAGTTGCGGTTGGAGGTGGACGCGCAGTGCTCGCCGCTCTCCAGGCGGTCCGGGTTCATCGCCAGGCACATCGAGCAGCCTGGCTCACGCCATTCGAAACCGGCTTCGACGAAGATCTTGTCCAGGCCTTCGCGCTCGGCCTGGGCCTTGACCAGGCCCGAGCCCGGCACGACGATGGCTTGCTTGACGGTAGCGGCTACCTTGCGGCCCTTGGCGATTTCTGCCGCGGCGCGCAGGTCTTCGATACGCGAGTTGGTGCACGAGCCGATGAACACGCGGTCCAGCTGGATATCGGTGATCGCCTGGTTGGCGGTCAGGCCCATGTACTTGAGGGCACGCTCGATAGAACCACGCTTGACCAGGTCGGCTTCGGCAGCCGGGTCCGGTACGCGCTGGTCGACGGCCAGGACCATCTCGGGCGAGGTGCCCCAGCTGACCTGTGGCTTGATATGCGCCGCGTCCAGTTCGACCACGGTGTCGAAGACGGCATCATCGTCCGACACCAGGTCTTTCCACGACTCGACCGCTTGCTTCCACTGCTCGCCCTTCGGCGCATACGGGCGGCCTTCGACATAGGCAACGGTGGTGGCGTCTGTGGCCACCAGGCCTACACGGGCACCGGCTTCGATCGACATGTTGCAGATAGTCATGCGACCTTCCATCGACAATTCGCGGATGGCGCTGCCGGCAAACTCCATGGCGTGGCCGTTGCCACCGGCGGTGCCGATCTTGCCGATCACGGCCAGGACGATGTCCTTGGCGGTAACGCCGGCAGGCAATTGGCCTTCCACGCGCACCAGCATGTTCTTCATCTTCTTGGCGACCAGGCACTGGGTGGCGAGCACGTGCTCGACCTCGGAGGTGCCAATGCCGTGGGCCAGGGCACCGAAGGCGCCGTGGGTGGAGGTGTGCGAGTCACCGCAGACCACGGTCATGCCCGGCAAGGTGGCCCCCTGCTCCGGGCTGATGACGTGGACGATGCCCTGGCGTTCGTCATTCATCTTGAATTCGACGATGCCGTATTCGTCACAGTTTTCGTCGAGGGTCTGCACCTGCAGGCGCGACACCTGGTCGACGATGGCTTCGATACCGCCCTTGCGCTCTGGCGTGGTCGGCACGTTGTGGTCGGGGGTGGCGATGTTGGTGTCGATGCGCCACGGTTTGCGGTTGGCCAGGCGCAGGCCTTCGAAGGCCTGGGGCGACGTCACTTCGTGGATGATGTGGCGGTCGATGTAGATCAAGGACGAGCCGTCATCACGGCGCTTGACCTCATGGGCTTCCCAGAGTTTGTCGTAGAGCGTTTTGCCAGCCATCAGACTGTTCCTCATCAGCGTCTTTCTATGCCAAAGACCCCTTGGCTTGTACGGACGATGCTATGGGGTTAGATTGAATAACTCAAATTCATAATTTTTATGCTTTGGATAACCCAAAGGAATACAACCTCATGGACCTGGCCAACCTCAGCGCCTTTATCGCCATTGCCGAAACCGGCAGCTTTTCCGGGGCGGCCGAACGGCTGTTCCTGACCCAGCCGGCCATCAGCAAACGCATCGCCGGGCTGGAGCAGCAACTGGGTGTAAGGTTGTTCGACCGCCTGGGCCGCGAGGTGACCCTGACCGAAGCCGGGCGCGCCCTGCTGCCACGGGCCTACCAGATCCTCAATGTCCTTGATGATACCCGACGGGCGCTGACCAATCTGACCGGGGCCGTGAGCGGTCGTCTGACCCTGGCCACCAGCCACCACATCGGCCTGCACCGCCTGCCGCCACTGCTGCGGGCGTTCACTCGCCAGTACCCGGCCGTGGCGCTGGATATTCAGTTTCTGGATTCAGAACAGGCCTACGACGAAATTCTGCATGGCCGCGCCGAGATTGCCGTGATCACCCTGGCGCCCGACCCGCACCACCTGATCAAGGCCGTGCCGGTGTGGGACGACGCCCTGGACTTCGTCGCCGCCCCCGAGCACCCGCTGGCCAACAACCACGAAGTCAGCCTGGCGGATGTCGCCCGCCACCCGGCGGTGTTCCCCGGCGGCAATACTTTCACCCACCATATTGTTCAGCGCCTGTTCGAAAGCCAGGGCCTGACGCCGAACATCGCCATGAGCACCAACTACCTGGAAACCATCAAGATGATGGTATCGATCGGCCTGGCCTGGAGCGTATTGCCGCGCACCATGCTCGACGAACAGGTTGCACCCATCGCCTTGCCGGGCATACAGCTGTCGCGCCAGCTAGGCTACATTCTGCATACGGAGCGAACGCTATCGAACGCGGCCAGGGCATTCATGGCCCTGCTCGACAGCCACGCAGGGCCCGCCTGACCGGCCGTCAGCCCGGTACTTCCAATTCAAGGACGCGTCATACGCCAAAGGTCTGGTACCGATGCCCAAATCAGCAAACCGCTTTTTGCGCCTGCCGCGTATCCCAGCGGCCGATCCCCAAGAGTCGGAACAGGCCTGGCAAAATGCCCCACAACTGCTGGCCGCGCTCAACGGCGCGCGCCTGGGGGCTTGGCTATGGGATATCGAAAGCGGCCGGGTCAGCTGGTCACGGGGCACCCAGGCCTTGTTCGGCTTCGATCCGCAGCGGCCTTTGCCCGCCGATGTCGATTACCTCGACTTGCTGCCCGAGGAAGACCGCGCGCGCACGCGCCAGGTATTCCAGGCGGTGTTCAACGGCGAGCCGGTGGAACAGGCCATGCGCCACCGTATTCGCTGGCCGGACGGCAGCCTGCACTGGCTGGAGATCAACGGCAGCCTGACCCACGACCAGCATGGCCGGCCACAAATGATCGGGGTGATCCGCGAAATCACCCGCCAGCGCGAACGGGAAACGGCGCTGATCAACTCGGAAAAGCGCTTCGCCACCCTGTTCCACCTCAGCCCCAACGCCATTCTGCTGACCCGCCGCCACGACGGCATGATCTTTGAGGTCAACCAGCATTTCGAAGACATGTTCGGCTGGCCCGGCAGCCAGGTGATCGGCAAGACCAGCCTGGAGCTGGGCCTGTGGGTCAACCCCGAACAGCGCCACCAGGTGATGGAGTCGACCCGCGCCAGCGGTGGCCCGCTGATCATGGAGGTGCAGTTCCGCGCCAGCAGCGGCAAGGTGCACGACGGCATCCTCTGCACCCAGGGCATTGAGCTTGAGGGCGTCACCTTCCTGATCAGCACCTTTGTCGACACCACCGAACGCAAGCGCGCCGAGCAGGCCCTGAAGGACAGCCAGGAGCGCCTGGACCTGGCCCTGGACTCCGCGCAGCTGGGCACCTGGGATTGGCACATCCCCAGCGGCATGCTCTACGGCTCGGCCCGGGCCGCGCAGCTGCACGGCCTGCCGCCCACCCCCTTTCACGAATCGTTCGATGCGTTTTTCGAGGGCGTGCCGGAACAGGAACGCAACTCGATGCGCCAGGCCTACCGCAGCCTGCGCGAAGGGCCCGCCGGCAATTACCAGATCACCTACCGCGTGCAGCTGGAAAACGGCATTTCACGCTATATCGAAAGCCGCGCACGGTTGTACCGTGACGAGCAGGGCAACCCGCTGCGCATGGCCGGCACCCTGCTCGACATCACCGACCAGGTGGAGCGCGAGCAGCGCCTGAGCGCCTCGGAAGAGAAGTTCGCCAGCCTGTTCCAGGTCAGCCCCGACCCGATCTGCGTCACCCGCCAGGACACCGGCCAGTTCATCGAGATCAACCCGGCGTTCAGCCAGACCTTTGGCTGGGACAGCGGCCAGGTGATCGGCCGCACCGCCGAGGAAATCGGCCTGTGGGCCGAGTCCACCGAGCGTGCGCAACGTATCGAGCGGGTCATCCGCGAGCAGGCCCTGAGCAACGTTGCCGTGGTGGTCAACCACCGCAACGGCGCGCCGTTGACCTGTGTGATCTCCAGCCGACTGATCACCGTCGACGACCAGCCCTGCAGCGTTACCACCTTGCGCGACATCACCCAGCAGCAACGCGCCGAGGCGGCGCTGAAGTCCAGCGAGGAAAAGTTTGCCAAGGCCTTCCACTCCAGCCCCGACGCCATCACCATCACCGAACGCCACAGCGGCCGTTACCTGGAAATCAACGACGGTTTCTGCCGCCTGACCGGCTACAGCGCCGCCGATGTGGTCGGCCACACGGTGTACGAGATCGGTATCTGGGCCGACGACAAGCAGCGCAGCGCGTTGCTGGCCGAATTGCGCGACCGCGGCCGCGTGCATCACCGGGAAATGCTCGGGCGTAACAAGCGCGGCGATATCCTCACCGTGGAAGTCTCTGTCGAGCCGATCACCCTCAACGAAGTCGACTGCCTGCTGTTGACCGCACGCGACGTCAGCCAGCTGAAAAACGCCCAGGCGCAGATACGCCACCTGGCCTACCACGACCCGCTGACCAACCTGCCCAACCGCGCCCTGCTGATGGACCGCCTGAGCCAGCAGATCGCCCTGCTCAAGCGCCACAACCTGCGCGGCGCCCTGCTGTTCCTCGACCTCGACCACTTCAAGCACATCAACGACTCGCTGGGCCACCCGGTTGGCGACACCGTGCTGAAGATCATCACCGCCCGCCTGGAAGCCAGTGTGCGCCTGGAGGACACCGTGGCCCGGCTGGGTGGCGACGAGTTCGTGGTACTGCTCAGCGGCCTGGAGGGCAGCCGTGAGCTGGTGGAAGAAAAAGTGCGCGAACTGGCCGACACCCTGCGCGAGCTGCTGGCCGAACCGATGTCGCTGGATGGCCAGCGCCTGCAGGTAACACCCAGCATCGGCGTGGCGCTGATCCCCGACCACGGCACCACCCCGGCCGACCTGCTCAAGCGTGCCGATATCGCCCTGTACCGGGCCAAGGACTCCGGGCGCAACACCACCCAGCTGTTCCACACCACCATGCAGAAGGCCGCCAGCGAGCGCCTGCGCATGGAAAACGACCTGCGCCTTGCCCTGGCCCGTGGCGAACTGGCGCTGCACTTTCAGCCGCAGGTGGATGCCCGCGACAACCGTATCGTCGGCGCCGAGGTGCTGCTGCGCTGGCACCACCCGCAACTGGGCCAGCAGCCGCCCGCGCAGTTCATTCAGGTGCTGGAAGAAAGCGGCCTGATCCTGGAAGTTGGCAGCTGGATCCTTGACGAAGCCTGCGATGCTTGCGCACGCATGCTGACCGACGGGCTGATCGACGCGGATGATTTCAGCCTGTGCGTGAACATCAGCCCACGGCAGTTCCGCCAGAACAACTTTGTCGAGCGCGTGCTGCGCAGCCTGGACGACTACCGGCTGCCTCGGCACATGCTCAAGCTGGAGATCACCGAAGGCATCGTCATCCAGAACCTGGAAGACACCATCAGCAAGATGCGCGAACTGAAGCGTTACGGGGTGAGTTTTGCCATGGATGACTTTGGCACTGGCTATTCGTCGCTGACTTACCTGAAGCGCCTGCCGGTCGATGCGCTGAAGATCGACCAGACCTTCGTGCGCGATGCACCGATCGACCCCAACGATGCGGAAATCGTCCGCGCCATTGTCGCCATGGCCCGCAGCCTGGACCTGGCAGTGATTGCCGAGGGGGTGGAGCTGACCGAGCAACTTGAGTTTCTGGAGCAACTGGGCTGCCACCTGTACCAGGGTTACCTGCACAGCCGGCCGTTGCCGTTGCCGGAATTTCGCAAGATGCTGCTGGAGGCGCCGGCAGACTACTGATCGCATGACTGGTGCAATCCTTGTAGGAGCGGCCTTGTGTCGCGATGGGCTGCAACGCAGCCCCGGCGATCTGTGCTGGAGCGGAGATTTTGGGGCTGCTTTGCAGCCCATCGCGACACACGGCCGCTCCTACAAGGGACCGCGTGAGGGGCACAAAAAAGGGCACCCCTGGGGGTGCCCTTCTTCATTGCGGCGCGATCAGTTCAGCGCTGGTTTGTCGCCATTGATCGGGATGCGCTTGGCCTTGGCTTCTTCAGGCACGATGCGCAGCAGGTCAATGCTGAGCAGGCCATTGGCCAGGCCGGCGGCTTTCACTTCGATATGGTCGGCCAGGCGGAACGACAGCTTGAAGGCGCGTTGCGCGATACCCTGATGCAGGTAGGTCACTTCAGCGGCGCCATTGTCGCGCTTGCCACCGGTGACGGTCAGGACACCTTTCTCGACCTGCAGGTCGAGGTCCTGTTCCTGGAAACCGGCTGCGGCAACCACGATGCGGTAGTGGTCCTCGCCATGCTTTTCCACGTTGTAGGGCGGGTAGCTGCTACCGGCCTCATTGCGTGCCGCGGATTCGAACAGGTCGTTGAAACGGTCGAAACCAACGGAATGGCGGAACAGTGGTGCAAGAGAGAAAGCGGTAGTCATGGTCATAAACTCCTGAGATTCAGCAAGTAAGTCATTACGCGACCCGACTTCGGCATCGCGTACTCAAGAGATATGGCCGGGGGAAAGGCTTTCAAGGGGGAATCCGAAAAAACCTGATTTTTTTCCACTGGGCCTGAAGGCCTCTTCGCGGGTAAACCCGCTCCCACAGGTACTGCACAAGCTTCAGCGCCTGTGGGATCTCTGTGGGAGCGGGTTCACCCGCGAAGAGGCCGGATCAGGCTACACAGGCTTCCAGAGCTTGAGCCTCAACCCCCAGCAACCGACTGATCCGCGCACAGTCATCTTCCCGGCGCAACTCGGCAAACAACAGCACCGCCTCGGGGTAACTGCGGGTCAGCATTGCCAGCCACTGCTTCATGCGCCCCGGCGCATAACGCGGCGACAGCTTGGCCTGGGCCTGGCGCCAGAACTCGCGCAACAACGGCAGCAGGTCGTCCCAGCTCATCGGCTGATAGTCCCGCCCGTCACGCGCGGCGGCAATCTGCAGGCCCAGGTCGGGGCGCGATACCAGCCCACGGCCCAGCATGATGTCTTCGGCCCCACTGACTTCACGGCAGCGCCGCCAGTCATCGACGGTCCAGATTTCGCCATTGGCGAACACCGGCACCTTGACCACATCCTGCACCCGCGCCACCCACTCCCAGTGCGCCGGCGGCTTGTAGCCCTCGACCTTGGTCCGCGCATGCACCACCAGGTGCGCCGAGCCACCTTCTGCCAACGCCGTGGCGCAGTCCAGCGCGCCGTCCGGGCTGTCGAAGCCCAGGCGCATCTTCGAGGTGACCGGGATATGCGCCGGCACCGCGCGGCGCACTTCGCGCACGATGGCGTGCAGCAGCTCTGGCTCCTTGAGCAGCACGGCACCACCCCGTGACTTGTTCACGGTCTTGGCCGGGCAGCCGAAATTCAGGTCGATCACCGGCGCGCCCAGCTCACAGGCCAACGCCGCGTTTTCGGCCAGGCAGACCGGATCGGACCCCAGCAACTGCACGCGCATGGGCACGCCGGCAGCCGTACGCGCGCCCTGACGCAGCTCAGGCGCGAGCTTGTCGAACGAAGAGGCTGGCAGCAGGCGGTCGCACACGCGAATGAACTCGGTGACGCACCAATCGATGCCGCCCACTCGGGTCAGGACGTCGCGCAGGATGTTGTCGACCAGCCCCTCCATGGGGGCCAGGGCAATTTGCATGTTGGGGTCTCGGCGGGAAAAGGCGGCAGTCTAACAAAAAATGCCGCCCGCTCAGGCACCGATCAGCGCCGGGCCGTAACCTTCGACGAATTCTGCCGGCATGCGCTTGGGCTTGCCACTGGACAGCTCGATGCAGGCAAAGGTGGTTTGCGCGCGCAGCAGGGTTACGCCGTCACGCGGGCGCTTGAGCTGGAAGCGCCGGGTCATGCGCAGGCGCTGGTCCCAGTCGATGATCCAGGTGGCCAGTTGCAGTTCATCGTCCTCGTAGGCAGCGGCCAGATAGTCGATTTCGTGGCGCACCACCGCCATCGCCCGGTCCAGGCGCCGATACTCGGCCAGATCCAGGCCCAGGCGCTGGGAGTGGCGCCAGGCGCAACGTTCCAGCCAGGTGACGTAGACCGCGTTGTTGGCGTGGCCGAGGCCGTCGATGTCCTCGCTGCCGACGCGCAGGTCGATGACGAAGGGTGTTGCCAGGTCCCAGCTCATGTTCGCTTCCTTGGCGGAAAAGAAGAATTTAGCCGCGACCTGCGGAGAAAAGTCCAGCCCTTGCATAGGATTTACCGGCCTCATCGCCGGCAAGCCAGCTCCCACAGGTACGGCGCAATACTTGAGTCAGTCGCCGTATCTGTGGGAGCTGGCTTGCCGGCGATGAGGCCGGTACAGGCATTACCATCAGGCGCTTTGCCGCGCCGGTGCGGCTGCGCGGGCCAGCAATTCGAGCACGGCTTCACTCACGCGAGGATCGGACAGCACCCGCTGGTGCCCACCCTCCTCCAGCAGCATCAGGCGGCTATCGAACCAGGCCTTGTGAATAACCTGGGCTTCATCGGCGGCCACCAGGGCATCATCGGCGGCATGCACAACCAACCCCGGCAGCTCCAGCTGGTAACCGGTCACATCCAGCCGTGCGATCTGCATGCCCACATCTCGCTCCACCTGCCGAATGAACGCCGCCCGCGCACGCGCCGGCATCCCCAGGTGATGCGCAAAACCGCGCAGCACGCCCAGCAGCCGCGCCGGGGCAGCAATGCTGACTGCCGCCTCTGTGCGCAGCCCCATCTGCAAGGCCAGCAGCACACTGGCACCGCCCATGGAATGGCCAATCACCGCACGCAGCGGCGGCAGCTCGGCAGCGGCCTCCAGCAGCGCCCGGGCGAACAGCACCACATTGGCCTGCTCGCCAGGCGAACGGCCATGGCCCGGCCCCTCCAGCGACACCACGGTGTGCCCGGCCTGGACCAAGGTTTCGATCAAGGCGGCAAACTGGGTCGGGCGGCCTTCCCAGCCATGCATCAGCAGCACGGTCGGCCCCTTGCCCCAGCGCAAGGCAGACAAGCCGAAACGCAGGGTAATGCGCTCGGCGCTGGCCAGCACGGGCAGCTCCCAATCCCGAGGCGGCAGATTGCGCGGGGTCATGAAGGCACGGCGCATCTTGCCCGCGACATGCTCGGGGGCCAGGCGGCCCAGGGTGCCATTGACACCACGAATCCAGCTCAGGGTAGTCATCGCCATGCTCCAGGGTTAAAGCACCGCCGATTTGGCGGCGCGCAGAATTCGGTCAGACAGCTCGCTGGTACCCAAGGCACGGGCCAGGGCAAGGCCGCCGACCATGAGCGCCAGGTCGGCCAGGGCCTTGTCGGCATCTTCGGGGCGATCGACCATGGCAGCCGTCATCAGCTCGATGTGCTCGGCCAATACTTCACGGAAGACCTCCGGCAGGCGTTGCATCTCGCCCAGCGAGTTGGGCAACGGGCAGGCGTGCACTTCGGCATCCCGGTGTTTGCGCGACAGGTAGAAGGCACTGGCCAGCGCCCGTCGCCCTTCACCATCAAGGCTCGGGTCGATCTGGGCGAGCAAGGCGCGGCGCTCACCCAACAGCTGGCGGAACGCTTCGAGCATCAGCTCGTCCTTGCTGTCGAAGTGGGCATAGAAACCGCCGACGGTCAGCCCTGCTGCGCCCATCACCTGGCTGACGCTGGGCTCGGCCGGGCCGTGCTGGATCAGCGCACTGCGTGCCGCTTCCAGAATGCGCTCGCGGGTTCTGCTCTTCTTGTCGCTCATCGGGCACTCGCCAATCAAAATATGATGATCGAAATATTATCCATATCATATTTTTTGGCAAGCGAAATTTCGCGCCGCTTGTCAGCTGCGAAATGTTTGGAAGTGAGAAAAAACAAAAGGCCCATTCAATAAGCGAATGAGCCTTTAAAGTCCCGCAAAACGCGGGTAAATATGGCGTCCCCTAGGGGACTCGAACCCCTGTTACCGCCGTGAAAGGGCGGTGTCCTAGGCCACTAGACGAAGGGGACGTAACCTTCGCGAAGATTCACTTGCGTGAACCCTGGCAGAAATGGTGGAGCTAAGCGGGATCGAACCGCTGACCTCCTGCATGCCATGCAGGCGCTCTCCCAGCTGAGCTATAGCCCCGAAACAAAAGGCTCATCAATAATCGACGAGCCTTTTTAAGCCCTGCAAAACGCAGGAAAAAGTGGCGTCCCCTAGGGGACTCGAACCCCTGTTACCGCCGTGAAAGGGCGGTGTCCTAGGCCACTAGACGAAGGGGACGTAACCTTCGTGCCGATCCGCTAACGCGAACCGCGGCAAAATTGGTGGAGCTAAGCGGGATCGAACCGCTGACCTCCTGCATGCCATGCAGGCGCTCTCCCAGCTGAGCTATAGCCCCGGATTTCTAGCCTCGCGGCCCAGCGACATAATGAAACATCGCTTGTGTAAAACTGGCGTCCCCTAGGGGACTCGAACCCCTGTTACCGCCGTGAAAGGGCGGTGTCCTAGGCCACTAGACGAAGGGGACGAACCTTCTTACCTTCAAGACCCGGTTGCTGGACCCGGTCTTGCTTATCAGCCGTGGCTGACAAGCGGAATTTGGTGGAGCTAAGCGGGATCGAACCGCTGACCTCCTGCATGCCATGCAGGCGCTCTCCCAGCTGAGCTATAGCCCCACAATGTCGCTTTGAACCGAATCGCTGGCTGGGTGGCTGGCGTTTCGTTTCGTTCATCGCTGTGGACGGGGCGCATATTAAGATCGGATTGCAGGGCTGTCAAACGAAATTTTGAAAATATTCAAAAGTTTTTTCACAGATAACAATCACTTACCGCCCTGCCCCAGTTTTTCCGGGTTTAGCTGGACCTGTGGGAGCGGGCGTGCCCGCGAATGCGATGGTAGATCAAACACCGCATTCACGGGCACGCCCGCTCCCACAGGTTAGGTGCAAAGCTGAATCAGGCGATGGAGGCCAGCAGCTTTTCCCACTCTTTGTTTTCTTTCTTCGACACGCCACCCAGCAGGTCCAAGGCCTGGCGCAGGCGGTAGCGGGTCAGGTCGGGGCCGAGGATTTCCATGGCGTCCAGTACCGACACCGAGCTGGCCTGGCCAGTAATGGCGGCGAACATCAGCGGCATGGCATCACGCAACTTCAGCTCCAGGGCCTCGACCACGGCCTGGATGCAGCCGGTGATGCGCTCTTTTTCCCACTGGCGCAGGCTTTCAAGCTTCCACAGGATCAGCTGGATCACCTGGCGCACCTGGTCGGCCGACAGTTTTTTGCTTTCGAACAACTTGGCATCCAGCTTCAGCGCGCCTTCGAAGAAGAACCCGCCCAGCGGGGCAACCTGGCTGAAAGTCTCGACCCGGCCCTGCACGTGCGGGGCAATCTTCATCATGTAGTCGCTGTTGAACGCCCATTTCTGCAAGCGCGCGGCGAATTCTTCCACCGGCAGCTCGCGCAGCCACTGGCCGTTGAGCCACGACAGCTTCTCGATGTCGAAAATCGGGCCACCCAGGGAGATACGCGACAGGTCGAAGTGCTCGACCATTTCGGCCAGGGAGAACTTCTCGCGCTCGTCCGGCATCGACCAGCCCATGCGGCCCAGGTAGTTGAGCATCGCCTCGGGCATGAAGCCCATGCGCTCGTAGAAGGTCACCGAGGTCGGGTTCTTGCGCTTGGACAGCTTGCTCTTGTCCGGGTTACGCAGCAGCGGCATGTAGCACAGCTTGGGCTGCTCCCAGCCGAAGTATTCGTACAGCTTGATCAGCTTGGGCGCCGACGGCAGCCACTCTTCGCCACGCAGGACGTGGGTGATGCCCATCAGGTGGTCGTCGACCACGTTGGCCAGGAAGTACGTCGGCAGGCCGTCGTTCTTCATCAGCACCTGCATGTCCATGCGGTCCCACGGGATTTCAACGTCGCCGCGCAGCATGTCCGGGACCACGCACATGCCTTCGCTCGGCACCTTCATGCGGATCACGTGTGGCTCGCCAGCGTCCAGGCGACGCTGTACTTCCTCGGCGCTCAACAGCAATGCGCGGCCGTCATAGCGCGGGGTTTCGCCGCGGGCTTGCTGTTCGGCACGCATCTGATCCAGCTCTTCAGCGGTGCAGAAGCAGTAGAAGGCGTGGCCGGCATCAACCAGCTCCTTGGCGTATTTGGCGTAGATCTCGCCACGCTCGCTCTGCCGGTACGGGCCGTGCGGGCCGCCCACATCCGGGCCTTCGTTCCATTCGATGCCAAGCCAGCGCAGGGCGTCGAAGATCTGCTGTTCCGACTCGCGCGTGGAGCGCAGCTGGTCGGTGTCTTCGATGCGCAGGATGAACTCACCGCCGTGCTGCTTGGCAAAGCAGTAGTTGAACAGGGCGATGTAGGCAGTGCCGACATGGGGGTCGCCGGTAGGCGATGGCGCGATACGCGTGCGTACGGTGGTCATGGAAGGTCTCGAACTGAAGATGAAACAAAGGCGGGATGTTAGCAGGAGGCAGGCACCGGGCTCCAGCAATGGCGCGAACGTCACTTGTCGACAGGCCCTGCTGCGCTGTTAAATTTGCTTACATTTCTGGAACGATAGTCCCCATGCCTGCCCAACTCAAACGCCGCCTGGCGATCTTCTTCACCCTGGTGGCCATCATCGCCCTCGCCTTCCTGGCCCACTGGTACTTCAAGGGCCGCTTCTACGAGAGCACCGACAACGCCTACGTTCAGGGCGAGATCACCCGTATCTCCAGCCAGCTGGGCGCGCGCATCGACGCGGTGCCGGTCGAGGACAACCAGCACGTCAACAAAGGCGACCTGCTGGTACGCCTGGAAGCGGCAGACTTCGACCTGGCGGTTGACCGCGCCCGCGCCACCCTGGCCACCCGCGAAGCAGAATATGCGCAGGCGCAAAGCCGCCTGACCCAGCAAGGTAGCCTGATCGCCGCCGGGCAGGCTCAGGTGGCAGCCAACCAGGCCACGTTCGACCGTTCCCGGGTGGACCTGAGCCGTGCCGAAAAGCTGCGCAAGCCAGGCTTCATCTCCGAGGAGCGGGTCACCACCCTGTCGGCAGACAGCCATGTTGCCGGCTCTCAGGTCGACAAGGCCCGCGCCGACCTGCAAAGCCAGCGCCAGCAGGTCAACGCCCTGAACGCTGACCTCAAACGCCTCGATGCACAAATCGCCAATGCCCGCGCCGACCTTGCCCAGGCCGAACTGAACCTGACCCGCTGCGAAATCCGCGCGCCGATCAGCGGCACCATCGGCCAGCGCAATGCGCGTAATGGCCAGGTGGTGCAGGCCGGCGCCTACCTGCTGTCGATCGTGCCCGACGAAGACATCTGGGTGCAGGCCAACTTCAAGGAAACCCAGATCGGCCACATGCAACCTGGCCAACGCGCCGAGCTGCTGTTCGACAGCTACCCGGACACCCCCATCGAAGGCCGGGTAAACAGTGTGTTCGCGGCCTCGGGGGCGCAGTTCAGCCTGCTGCCACCCGACAACGCCACCGGCAACTTCACCAAGGTGGTGCAGCGCATCCCGGTCAAGCTCACCTTCAGCGCCGACAACCCGCTGCATGGGCGCATCCGCCCCGGTATGTCAGTGACCGCCACCATCGACCTGCGCAGCGAAAGCGAAGGCCACGATGGCCGGTGACCAACTGCTCCGGCCCAGCGCCGAGCCCACCCGGCGCGACTGGATCGCAGTGATGAGTGTGATGCTCGGCGCGTTCATGGCGGTGCTGGACATCCAGATCACCAACTCGTCGCTGAAGGACATCCAGGGCGCCCTGTCGGCAACCCTGGAGGAAGGCTCGTGGATTTCCACCTCGTACCTGGTGGCAGAAATCATCATGATCCCGCTGACCGCCTGGCTGGTGCAGTTGCTGTCGGCGCGGCGCCTGGCGGTGTGGGTTTCCGGGGGTTTTCTGTTGTCGTCGCTGCTGTGCTCGATGGCCTGGAACCTGGAGAGCATGATCCTGTTCCGCGCCCTGCAAGGGTTTACCGGCGGTGCGCTGATTCCACTGGCGTTTACCCTCACCCTGATCAAGCTACCCGAACACCACCGCGCCAAAGGCATGGCGATGTTCGCCATGACCGCCACCTTCGCCCCTTCCATCGGCCCCACCTTGGGCGGGTGGCTGACCGAGAACTGGGGCTGGGAGTACATTTTCTACATCAACATCCCGCCGGGCCTGGTGATGATTGCTGGCCTGCTGTACGGGCTGGAGAAGAAGGACGCGCATTGGGAGCTGCTGAAAAGCACTGATTATGCAGGTATCGTCACCCTGGGCCTGGGCTTGGGCTGCCTGCAGGTGTTTCTTGAAGAAGGGCACCGCAAGGACTGGCTGGAATCGCACCTGATTGTCGGCCTGGGCAGCGTTGCCCTGGTCAGCCTGATCACCTTCGTCATCCTGCAGTTTTCCAAGCCACACCCGCTGATCAACCTGCGCATCCTCGGTAACCGCAACTTCGGCCTGTCGAGTATCGCCAGCCTGGGCATGGGCGTAGGCCTGTACGGGTCGATCTACCTGTTGCCGCTGTACCTGGCGCAGGTGCAGGGCTACAACGCCTTGCAGATCGGCGAGGTGATCATGTGGATGGGGGTGCCGCAGCTGTTTCTGATCCCGCTGGTGCCGCAATTGATGAAAGTGGTGTCGCCCAAGCTGCTGTGCGCCCTGGGGTTCTGCCTGTTCGGCGCCGCCAGTTTCGGTTCGGGCGTACTGAACCCGGACTTTGCCGGGCCGCAGTTCAACCATATCCAGATCATCCGCGCCCTTGGCCAGCCAATGATCATGGTGACCATTTCGCTGATCGCCACGGCTTACATCCAGCCGCAGGATGCGGGGTCTGCGTCGAGCCTATTCAATATCCTGCGTAACCTTGGGGGGGCGATTGGCATCGCCTTGCTGGCCACGTTGCTGGATGCGCGGACCAAGGTGTATTTCGATTACCTGAGGGAGTCGGTGGTGCCGAGCAATCCGCAGGTGGCGGAGCGGCTGGCGCAACTGGCGGAGCGCTTGGGCAGTGACAATGCAGCGTTGGGCAAGTTGAGCGAGATTACCCACCAGCAGGCGATGATCATGGCGTACAACGATGCCTTCCACTTTGTCGGGATCGGGTTGGCGGTGAGCATGCTGGCAGTGTTGATGACGCGTAAGCTGCCGGCTGGGTTGAAGGCTGGGGAGGCCCATTGAGGCTATTTCAGATTAAATGCGGTCCCTGTGGGAGCAACTGTCTTGCACCATCACTCAGGCTACCGCATCACCAGGTAGGAGCAGCCTTGTGCTGCGAAGAGGCCGGTAGGGCTGAAAATCATCTTTGGCTGCAACGGCCTCTTCGCAGCACAAGGCTGCTCCTACAGGTCCTGTACTTGCCTTGGAATCGAGACAGTCAGTTGGACCAGCTGCCTGGCTGAAAATCTAAAAGGGGGCACGCCCCCGTGTGGGAGCGGGCATGCCCGCGAACACCGGCGCAGCCGGTGCCAGCCACCGCGTTGAATTCTTCGCGGGCACGCCCGCTCCCACAGGGCCCGCGCCAGGCTTCAGCTGGTAATCAACCGCTCGCGCAGTTGGGTAATCTCGTCGCGCAACTGCGCTGCGGCCTCGAACTCCAGGTCGCGAGCGAACTGCATCATCTTCTCTTCCAGCTGCTTGATACGCTTGGTGATCTCGCCTGGCGTACGCAGCTCGGCCTCATAGCGGGCACTCTCCTCTGCCGCCTTGGCCATGCCTTTGCGCTTTTTGCTGCGCGCGCCAGGCACGGTGGCGCCTTCCATGATGTCGGTGATGTCCTTGACCACGCCCTTGGGCACGATACCGTTGGCTTCGTTGAAGGCGACCTGCTTTTCACGGCGGCGCTCGGTTTCGTCAATCGCACGCTGCATCGAGCCGGTGATGTTGTCGGCGTACAGGATCGCCCGGCCATTGAGGTTACGCGCAGCGCGGCCGATGGTCTGGATCAGCGAGCGCTCCGAACGCAGGAAACCTTCCTTGTCGGCATCGAGGATCGCCACCAGCGACACCTCGGGCATGTCCAGGCCTTCGCGCAGCAGGTTGATGCCCACCAGCACGTCGAAGGTGCCCAGGCGCAGGTCGCGGATGATCTCCACCCGCTCCACCGTGTCGATGTCCGAGTGCAGGTAACGCACCCGCACATCGTGGTCGGCCAGGTAATCAGAAAGGTCTTCGGCCATGCGCTTGGTCAGCGTGGTGGCCAGCACCCGCTCGCCCAGCGCCACGCGCTTGCGGATTTCGGACAGCAGGTCGTCCACCTGGGTCAGTGCCGGGCGTATTTCGACCTGCGGATCGACCAGGCCGGTCGGGCGCACCACCTGCTCCACCACGCGCCCGGCATGCTCGGCCTCGTAGGGGCCAGGGGTAGCGGACACGAAGATGGTCTGCGGGCTTACATCCTCCCATTCGTCGAAGCGCATCGGCCGGTTGTCCAGTGCCGAGGGCATGCGGAAGCCGTATTCGACCAGGGTTTCCTTGCGCGAACGGTCGCCCTTGTACATGGCTCCTACCTGCGGAACGCTGACGTGTGATTCGTCGATCACCAGCAGTGCGTCGGCGGGCAGGTAGTCATACAGGGTGGGTGGTGGCGCACCGGCCGGGCGCCCGGACAGGTAGCGCGAGTAGTTCTCGATGCCGTTGCAGTAGCCCAGCTCCATGATCATTTCCAGGTCGAAGCGGGTGCGCTGCTCCAGGCGCTGCGCTTCAACGAGCTTGTTGGCCTTGTGCAGGTACTCCAGGCGCTCCTTCAACTCTTCCTTGATGCCCTCCACGGCCTCCAGCAGGGTTTCTCGCGGGGTGACGTAGTGGCTCTTGGGGTAGAAGGTGAACCGCGGCAGCTTGCGGAACACCTCGCCGGTGAGCGGGTCGAAGGCGGCGATGTTCTCCACCTCGTCATCGAACAGTTCGATGCGGATGGCTTCAAGGTCCGACTCGGCCGGGAAGATGTCGATCACATCACCGCGCACGCGGAAGGTGGCCCGGGCAAAGTCCATTTCGTTGCGGGTGTACTGCAGGTCGGCCAGGCGGCGCAGCAGTGCGCGCTGGTCGAGCTTGTCGCCGCGGTCCACATGCAGGACCATTTTCAGATACGACTCGGGGCTGCCCAGGCCATAGATGCACGACACGGTAGTGACGATGATCGCATCGCGCCGCTCCAGCAGCGCCTTGGTCGCCGACAGGCGCATCTGCTCGATGTGGTCGTTGATCGAGGCGTCCTTCTCGATGAAGGTGTCCGACGACGGCACGTAGGCCTCGGGCTGGTAGTAGTCGTAGTAGGAAACGAAATACTCCACCGCGTTATTGGGGAAGAACGCCTTGAATTCGCCGTACAACTGCGCGGCCAGGGTCTTGTTCGGCGCCAGCACCAGCGTCGGGCGCTGCACCTGCGCGATGACGTTGGCGATGCTGAAGGTCTTGCCCGAACCGGTCACGCCGAGCAGCGTCTGGTGCGACAGCCCCGCTTCGATGCCTTCGACCATCTGGCGGATGGCCTCTGGCTGGTCGCCGGCCGGCTGAAAACGGGTGACGAGCTGGAACTCGGACATGTCGGACCTCGCGGTGTTGCAGCAACTGTAAATTTAGCCAGTAGTCTATACCCAAATGCGGCTATCCGGGCGCGCTTTCTAGGCGGGGCTGTGAGCGCTTGTTACAGTGGACACGGCAATTAGACCAATGGTCGAAAAATATTTGCGCGAATAGCCGGAAAAGCTGTGCCAGAGTGTCGCAGTGACCGGGCGGTATCACTATACTGACTCCCCGTTTGTGCACCGCTTCAGTGCATTCGGCTGGAGCGTGTACGTCCTATCACTCTCCAATCAGAGCCAAGGTAACAATGAGCCTGTTTTCCGCTGTCGAGCTGGCACCCCGCGACCCTATCCTGGGCCTCAACGAAGCATTCAACGCCGACCCACGTACCGACAAGGTCAACCTGGGCGTTGGCGTGTACTGCAATGAGGAAGGCCGCATTCCGCTGCTGCGCGCCGTGATCGAAGCCGAAACCCAGCGTGCCGCCCAGCACGCCTCGCGCGGCTACCTGCCGATCGACGGCATCGCCACTTACGACCAGGCCGTGCAAAAACTGATCTTCGGCGCCGAGTCGCCACTGCTGGCCGCTGGCCGCGTGGTCACCGTGCAGGCCGTTGGCGGCACCGGTGCGCTGAAGATCGGCGCCGACTTCCTCAAGCGCCTGTCGCCCAACGCCGTGGTCGCCATCAGCGACCCGAGCTGGGAAAACCACCGCGCACTGTTCGAGACCGCCGGTTTCCCGGTACAGAACTACCGCTACTACGACGCGCCGAGCAACGACGTCAACCGCGCCGGCATGCTCGAAGACCTGAACAACCTGCCGTCCGGTTCGATCGTCGTGCTGCATGCCTGCTGCCACAACCCGACTGGCGTCGACCTGGGCCTGGACGACTGGAAAAACGTCCTGGAAGTGGTCAAGGCCAAGGGCCATGTGCCGTTCCTCGACATGGCCTACCAGGGCTTTGGTGACGGTATCGCCGAAGACGCCTTCGCCGTGCGCCTGTTCGCCGAATCGGGCCTGGACTTCTTCGTTTCCAGCTCGTTCTCCAAGTCGTTCTCGCTGTACGGCGAGCGCGTTGGCGCACTGTCGATCGTCACCGCATCGAAAGACGAGAGCACTCGTGTGCTGTCGCAGGTCAAGCGCGTGATCCGCACCACCTACTCCAACCCGCCGACCCACGGCGCGACCATCGTCGCTACCGTGCTCAACAGCGACGAGCTGCGTCAGATGTGGGAAGCCGAGCTGGGCGAGATGCGCCAGCGCATCCACGGCATGCGCCAGCAAATGGTCAGCCTGCTGGCTGAATACGGCGCCAAGCGCGACTTCAGCTTTGTTGGCCGCCAGGCGGGCATGTTCTCCTACTCGGGCCTGACCGTTGAACAAGTGGCGCGCCTGAAGAACGAGTTTGGCATCTACGCGCTGGACACCGGCCGCATCGCAGTTGCCGCGTTGAACCAGAGCAACATCCATGTGGTCACCAAGGCCATCGTCGAAGTGCTGTAACCTATTGATTTGCCTGGGAGAGGCTTGACATCTCCCGGGCAATCAGTAAGATATGCGCAGATTCCGCGATAGCTCAGTCGGTAGAGCAAATGACTGTTAATCATTGGGTCCCTGGTTCGAGTCCAGGTCGCGGAGCCAAACATTGAAAAGCCCCCTGTTGCGCAAGCAACCGGGGGCTTTTTCGTTGCATCAGGTTTACTGGCCCAGCGGTTCGGTCACTGGCTTGCCCTCGTCCACCAGGCTCCAGACCAGCAGCTTGGCTGGCCGGGTCTTGCTGGCATTGCGCGACACGCTGTGAACGGTGCCTGGCGCCTCGTACCAGTACTCACCGGCCTTGTAGGTCTTTTCCTGATCGTTGTTCAGCTTCGATACCACTGCCCCCTCCAGAACGTAGGCCATCACTGCGCCTGGATGCTGATGCGCGGGCGAGGCCTCGCCAGGGGCGTAGCTCACGGTGAGCATGACAGCGGTTTTGCCGGGGGCATTCGTGGGTTGTTGCTGCTGCAGGACGTTGACCTGGTCGGCAACGTCGCCGTGGGCCCAGGCAGGGGTTTGGCCGGCGAGCAGGGCAAAAAGGACGATGGCTAGGGGCTTCATGGTGGGCTTCTCCTGGATGGCAATTGCCAGCAGGTTAGGCCCTCGTTGGCTGAAGACAAATGGCCAATTCGAGGTAAAAGCAGGGGGCCGATTCTTGCCTGTGCTGCCCTCTTCGCGGGCATGCCCGCGAAGAGGCCTGTCCAGGAAACAGAGAATTCAGCTACTACGCCCAATCGGGTAGAACTCGCCTTGGCTCCACACCCCCAACCACTCCTCACCCTCGATCTCACGCGGCACCGCCAGCTCTACCATCTGGTAGAACACATTGCGATGAATCAGCGCCTCAAGGTTGCTGCGCATCAGCACATAGGGCGATGGTTCTTGCGTCACCGGGTCGATGACTACACGCAGGGGGTTGTCCGGCCCGGCGTCAACCTGGTCCTCGACGTTGCTGGTGAAGCGCAGCACCTGCTGCTCACCCTCCCCCAGCACCTCCAGCGCCACCGCCACGAACGGCGCATCGTCGACGCGGATGCCGACTTTTTCCACCGGGGTAATCAGGAAGTAGTCATCACCATCGCGGCGAATGATCGTGGAAAACAACCGCACCATCGGCTTGCGCCCGATGGGCGTGCCCAGGTAATACCAGGTGCCATCGCGGGCAATGCGCATGTCGATGTCACCGCAAAAATCCGGGTTCCACAGATGCACCGGCGGCAGGCCCTTGGCCTTGGGGATCTGTGCCAGAAGATCATTGGCCTTGCCGGAATCACTCATCACGCCTGCCTCATTCGCTCATACCCAGAAGGCTACGAGCGTACTCGCGCATCGGCGCACCAAGCAAATCCTCCGGTGTGTTGTCGTGGAACGTCAACAAACCGCCACGGCTCTTGATGCGTGCGGTGTCGATCAGGTAGCGGGTATTGGTTTCGATCAACATCATCTGCACCACGCCGGTGTCCCAGCCCAGCCGGTCGACGGCCTGCTCGTCATACCACTCATCGCCATTGCCGATGCGGTCGTCGGTACGGGCGAAGCGGGTGTACAGGACGTAGTCGGCACCCACCGAACGCGCCTGGGCAATGGCGTCTTCCAGGCCCAGTGGGCCTTGGGCGCGGCGCACCAACGGGAAATACTCGACAAAGCTCTTGAACGCCTCGTCAGCAACCGCGTTCTGCCGTGGCACCGGCCCCTTGCCCGGCGGCACGAAGGCCCCTTGGCCGATGAAGATGAACGAGTCAGGCTGCAGGCGGATCGACAGGGTTCGCCGAGTATCGCTGTGGTCCAGCAGACCGGCATCACTCAAGTGGTAGCGGACGCCCTCGCCCATATCGCTGACATTCATGCAGCCGCCCAGCGCCATCAGCGCCAGCAGCAAGACCAGGCTACGCATCTTTCCTCCAGTGGCCGGCGACGAAAAACCGGCGAATAGCCGGCGGATGCAGCTTTTGCGCCAGCTTCAGCCACCAATCACCTTCATCACCATCACATCCCCGGAAAACGCCAGGTCCTGCTTGTCTGCCAGCGCCTTGACCAGCAAGCGCTGCAGGGCCGGCAGGGCTTGATGGCGCGGTTTTTCCAGCAGGTCACCGACGAAGTGGCGATTGCCCGAAGACAGGCAGCCATGCAACCAGCCCGTAGAAGACAGGCGCAAGCGCGAGCAGGTGCGGCAAAACGGTACGCTCTCGTTGGCGATGATGCCGAAGTGGCCAATGCCCGGGATTGCATAGCGCAGGGCTGTGGCGTCGAGCGGCGCATCGACCTGGACATAGGCATGCTTACCGCCGATCAGCGCCAGCAACTGCTCAAGGCCGACGAACTGCTGCACAAAGGCATTGTGCTCACGGGCCAGGTGGCCCATGCGCATGAGTTCGATGAAGCGCAACTCGTAGCCGCGCTCCAGGCAGTAATCGAGTAGCGGCAACACCTGATCGAGGTTGTGCCCACGCATCGGCACCATGTTCACCTTGATGCGCATGCCCAGTGCACTGGCCTGTTCCATGCCCGCCAGCACACTGGCCAGGTCGCCGCCCCGGGCAATGCGGCGGAAGGCCTGGGGGTCGAGGGTGTCGAGGGAAACATTCAGGCGACGGATACCCGCCGCTTGCAGCTGGGGCAACTTGCGCGCCAACAGCTGGCCATTGGTGGTCAGCGAGATATCGTCGAGGTCGAGCTTGGCCACGGCGGCCAGGAAGCCATCCAGGCGCGGGCTGACCAGCGGCTCTCCCCCTGTGATGCGCAGACGCTCGATACCGGCTGCTTCGATCAGGTAGGCCACGCCGCGGGCCAAGGCATCTGCCGACAGTTCGTCCTGCGCCGCCACCAGGCGCTTGCCGTCTGGCACGCAGTAGGTGCAGGCATAATTGCAAGCAGCCGTCAGGCTGACACGCAGGTTACGAAAGCGCCTGCCTTGACGATCGACAATCATGAATGACTCCGGCATGGGTGATAAGGGGCAGGCGAAACCTGACTCATAAATCAGGTTTTTGCAAGCCCCCGCACACTGCCGGCTTCAGCGTTACGCGACGGAACGCTTCAGTTGGTCGGTTCCGGGTCGCGTTTGCGCTTGTTGCCCATGCGCACACCGATATCCATCAGGAACTGGAAGAAGCCTTCCTGATCCTCAAGCACATTGCTCCAGAACGGCGAGTGGTACAGCGCCACGGCGCCGTGCACCAGCGCCCAGGCGGCGCAGTAATGGAAATACGGCGGTACGTCTTCGAGCTTGCCTTCGCTGATGCGGCCCTTGATCAGCTGAGTCAGGCGATCGAAGTTGGAGGCGCGGATACTGTGCAGTTGTTCGACCATTTCCGGTACCTGGTTGCCCTTGACCACCTTCTCTTCCAGGCGGTCGAACAGCCGGTAACGTTGCGGGTCGCGCATGCGGAACTCGAAGTAGGCGCGTGACAGGGCTTCCTTGTCACGGTCGACGTCGGCCGAGTGCAACAGTTCGTTCAGGTCGCGCTCGTAGTCGAGCATCAGGCGCAGGTAGATTTCCGCCTTGGACTTGAAATGCTTGTAGATCGTGCCTTTGCCGATACCCACGGCGTCGGCGATCATTTCGACGGTAACGCTGTCCTCACCCTGTTCGAGAAACAGCTTGAGCGCGGTGTCGAGGATTTCCTGTTCGCGACGGCGAAACTCACGGACCTTACGAGGTTCTTTCTGCATGGGAAGGACTGGATGACAATCGAAGCGGTTTATTATGCCTAACTTGCAAGAAATTGCACGGATCATCCACGCATGTCTGTGTTTCACCATGCTTACTGCCATGCGCTGCGGGAGGAATGAAACCTCGGCGTATTCCAAATTTGTTTAAAAAACGACCAATATAGGCTGGCACTGCGCCAAACCTGACCAATACTTGAAGTGTTGGCGCGGCGCATCCCCCCCAAGTGGCGCGCCGATAAAGGTGCTCAGGGACCGCGTACCTTTGTTTTACTCCTAATGGTCTTAACCCGGATTCCCCCCCCAGAACCCGGGTTTTTTTTGCGTCCGCGACGGGTCGCATAGCGTGCTTTTGATCTTGATCTTGATCTTGATCTTGATCTTGATCTTGATCTTGATCTTGATCTTGATCTTGATCTTGATCTTGATCTTGATCTTGATTTTGATCTTCGCGACTTCAGGAGGCCGAACGCAGGCCTTGCGGAGAGAGGTGACGGGCATGGATGCCCGTCAAGCGCTGGGCCACAGGATGTGGCCTGCAGCGCGGTCCTCCCGGGAGCAAGGCCGGAGTGAGGGAACCCCGGAGCGCAGCGCAGGGGCCGGATGATGGGAGCGCAGCGTTTTTTGGTTACTTTTTGCCGCGTTTGGCAAAAAGTGACTCGCTGTAAAAGCGAAAAGGTGAGTATGCGTCACCATCGCAAACGGAGTTTTCAACTTATCAAAACCAACGCTTTAGCTTTTGAGGTGTGGGCATTCACACCGAGCAGACATTCGTTCGCACAGGTGGCGCTTAGTCCCCCTTCCGCCCTTACGGCGGGTCACTTTTTGTCAAACGCGACAAAAAGTAACCAAAAAACGCTGGCTCCCATCATCCGGCCCCTGCGCTACGCTCCGGGGTCCCCTCGCTCCGGGCTTGCTCCCGGGAGGACCGCGCTGCAGGCCCCATCCTGGGGCCCAGCGCTTGACGGGCATCCATGCCCGTCACCTCCCTTCGCAAGCCCTGCGCTCGGCCTCCTGAAGTCGCAATCTGCGTCGTCTGAACTATCGTGCGCTTAGAAGCAAAAGCCGAAGCAAAAGCCGAAGCAAGAGCAAGAGCAAGAGCAAGAGCGCTGAGGCTCGTGCAGCATCAGGCTACCCGCGCCAACGGGAACAACCGCTTAAAGTTGGCAGTGGTCTGCTCGGCCAACTGCTCGTAACTGGCCCCCCGCAGCGAAGCCACATACTCCGCCACTTCCCGCACATACTGCGGCAGGTTCGGCTTGCCCCGGTGCGGGATCGGTGCCAGATACGGTGAATCTGTCTCGACCAGCAAGCGGTCGACCGGCACCTGCCGAGCCACCTCACGCAGGGCATCGGCATTGCGGAAGGTAACGATGCCGGACAGCGAGATGTAATACCCCAGGTCCAGCGCGGCCTTGGCCATCTCCCAGTCTTCGGTGAAGCAATGCAGCACACCAGCCTGCGGCAGGTTGGCCTCGCGCAACAGTGCCAGGGTATCGGCGCGTGCCGCACGGGTGTGCACGATGACCGGCTTGCCGGTCTGCCGCGAGGCTTCCAGGTGCAGGCGGAACGAAGCCTGCTGCAGCTCGGCAGCTTCCGGCTCGTAGTGGTAATCCAGCCCGGTTTCGCCAATCGCCACCACATGGGGGTGGGCCAGCTCGCGCAGTAGCCATTCCAGCGCAGGGGTTTCACCCGGCGCCAGGTCCAGCGGGTGCACGCCCACCGAACAATCGACATCGGCGTACTGCTCGCTCAACGCCTTCACCGCGCCGGCGTTTTCGGCACTGACGCCAATACACAGGAAATGCCCGACCCCGCGCTCACGGGCCGCCTGCAAGGCAGCATCGAGGGAGCCCTGATGGGCGCTCAGGTCAAGACGGTCGAGGTGGCAATGGGAATCTACGAGCATGGGATAACGCACACATGAAAAAATGAAAATCAGCGGGCACCCGGCAGTTGCAGCCAGTGAGCCAGCAGCGATTCGAGCAGCAGGGCACGGTTGAGGTTGGCCTTGCCCAGCACCTTCTGGCGCTGCTCCAGGATCCAGGCCTGCACCTCCAGCACCTTGGCCTGGCGGCTCTTCTGCGCCAGGTATTGCACCACCTTGCGCATATCGGCCAAGCCTAACCCCTCCTCGTCCTGGGTCAACTGGTAGCGCAGGATCAGATGCGACCAATCGCAGAACCAGTCGAACAGCAGCAGCAGTGGCACGCCGTTCCAGGCATCGGCCAGCTGGCTGGGCGATTGCTGCTGCTTGATCAGCTTTTTCACCCCGTCAGTGACCAGCGCACGTTGCTCGCGCACACCTTGTGCCTGCAGGCTGACCGCCATCAATGGCGAGCCGGCGGCCAGGGTCAGCAGCTCGTCGCGCTCGGCCTCGTCGCTGTCAGGCAACGCACCGGCCAGCCAGGCCTGGCTCTGGGCCAGGCTTGGCTGCGGGCACGCGACCTGCTGGCAGCGGCTCTTGATGGTCGGCAACAGGCGGCTGGGCTGGTGCGTGACCAGCAACAGCACCGTATTGCCAGATGGCTCTTCGAGGCTTTTGAGCAGCGCGTTGGAGGCGTTGACGTTCATCGCCTCGACAGGCTCGATCAGCACCACCTTGCGCCCGCCCAATTGCGCGGTTTGCACCACGAACGCCACCAGCTCGCGGACCTGGTCGACCTTGATCGGCTTGTCGGCCTCTTCAGGTTCGAGCACAAAGTTGTCCGGGTGGCTGCCGGCCTTGAGCAACAGGCAGGATTTGCACGCGCCGCAGGCATCCAGCCCTTGGGGCTGCTGGCACAGCAGGCGGGCCATCAGGCGCTCGGCCATGGCCCGCTTGCCGATACCCTGCGGCCCGTGCAGCAGGTAGGCGTGTGCGTGCTGGCTGCGGCCGGCCAGCTGCTGCCAGAGGGCCTGCTGCCAGGGGTAGGCGTCAGCCACGGCAACGCTCCACAATCGCCGGCAGTAGCGCATCGATGGCGCGCTGCACGGCTTCCAGCGTTTGCGCGGCATCGAGCAGGCTGTAGCGCTGCGGCTCGCGCTGGGCACGCTGCAGGTAAGCCTGGCGCACCGCTTCGAAAAACGCCTGGCCCTCTTGCTCGAAACGGTCCAGGCGACCGCGGGCGGCGGCACGGGCCAGGCCTACCTCCACCGGCAGGTCGAAGACCAAGGTCAGGTCCGGGCGCAGGTCACCCTGGACGAATTGCTCCAGGGTAGCAATGCGCTCGACCGACAAACCGCGCCCACCGCCCTGATAGGCATAAGTGGCGTCGGTAAAGCGGTCACACAGCACCACGGCGCCGCGGGCCAGCGCCGGGCGGATTACCTGCGCCAGGTGTTGGGCGCGCGCCGCGAATACCAGCAACAGTTCGGTATCGGCCGCCATGCTTTCGTCACTCGGGGCCAGCAGCAGTTCGCGCACCTTTTCGGCCAGCGGCGTACCACCGGGCTCACGGGTCAGCACTACATCCAGGCCCTGCTCGCGCAAGCGCGCAGCCAGGTAGTCGCGGTTGGTGCTCTTGCCCGCGCCTTCGGGGCCTTCCAGCGTAATAAACAAGCCGCTCACAGGCAGTCCTTAATGTTGTTCGTCAGGCGTCGGCCGTTCGGCCGCTTGCGCGCCACCCGCAGGGGCGTCCTGCGCAGGCGGCGCTTCGGGTGCTGGCTGCGCAGCCGGCTCGTCCGCTGCAGGCACCTGGGGCTGGGCGTCTTCAGCGCCCGGCTGTGCCTCTTGCTGCGGCGCTGGGCTGGAGCGGTAGTCTGCACGTCGCTTGAGCTGGAACTCACGCACCGCCGAATTATGATCGTCGAGGTCGTCGGAGAACACATGGCTGCCATCGCCGCGGGCGACGAAATACAGGCTGGTGCCATCGGACGGGTTAAGCGCCGCGTGAATTGCTTCACGGCCAACCATGGCAATCGGGGTGGGCGGCAGCCCTGTCATGGTATAGGTATTGTAGGGCGTCGGTTCGCGCAGGTCGGCGCGGGTAATCTTGCCGTTGTAGCGCTCACCCATGCCGTAGATCACCGTCGGGTCGGTCTGCAGCATCATGCCCAGGCGCAGGCGCCGCACGAATACGCCGGCAATCTGCCCACGCTCCTGGGGGATACCGGTTTCCTTTTCTACCAGCGAGGCCATGATAAGCGCCTGGTACGGGTCGCGGTACGGCAGGTCGGTGGTGCGCTCGGCCCACTCCTTTGCCAGCACTTCGTCCAGGCGCATGTAGGCCTGCTGCAGCAACTCGACATCGCTCATACCACGCACGAAGCGGTAGGTGTCCGGAAAGAAGCGCCCTTCGGGGAACACGCCGGTATGGCCGAGCTTGTCCATCACTTCCGAATCCGACAGGCCGTCCAGGGTGTGCTTGATCTTTTCATGCCTGGCCACAGCCGAGCGCACCTGACGGAAGGTCCAGCCTTCGACCAGGGTGAGGTTGTACTGCACCACGTCGGCCCGGCGCCAGGCGTCGAACAACTGTTCGACGGTCATGCCAGGGGTGAGGCGGTACTCGCCGGTGTGCAGGGCGGTGCCAGCCATGTTGAAGCGCCAGTACAAGCGCAACCAGACGGCGTCGTCGAGCAGCCCTTCCTGTTGCATGCGGTAGAACATGCGGTTGGGGTTGGTGCCATTGGGCACGTCGAGCAGGCGCTCCTGCGTCACGTGCAAGGGCTGCTCCAGGACCGAGTTGACCTTCCAGGCCGACCAGCCAAGCGCCAGCCCGGCAAGGATCAAGCCCATTTCCAGCAGTAGCAGGAATTTACGTCTCACGAATTCAGGTTTCCAGTAACGTACGGGCAACGGCCTGCAGTTTACGGGTGAGTGGGCCCGGCGACCAGTTTAGCGCGGCTACGCCACGTACGGGCCAGATGCCGTAAACGCTATTGCAAACAAATACTTCATCTGCCTGCTCCAGCGCGTCGAACGACAGATCACCGACCTGCACCGGGATGCCCAGCAGCGCGGCCTGTTCCAGCAACGCCGCGCGCATCACCCCAGCCACACCACAGCGGCTGAGGTCGGCAGTGAGCAGCACGCCATCGCGCACCAGGAACAGATTGCTGTACACCCCTTCGATCACCCTGCCCTGCCCGTCACGCATCAGGCCTTCGGCATGCTCGCTGTCCTGCCATTCGGCACGGGCCAGCACCTGCTCCAGGCGGTTGAGGTGTTTGAGGCCGGCCAGCAGCGGTTGTTCCCCAAGCCGGGTCTGGCACGGAAACAAGCGCACGCCGTGCTCGGCATGCTCCACAGGATAGCTGGGTAAAGGGCTGCCCTGCAGGATTCGCCGTGGCGCGGCACCGGCTACTGGCGCATAGCCACGCTGGCTGTCACCACGGGTAAGGATGAGTTTGGCTACACCTTCACCAAGCTGGCTGGCATAGCGCAGGAGTTCGTCGCGCACCAGCGCCAGGTCCGCACTGATCGCCAGGCGCTGACAACCCAGCGCCAGGCGGGCGAGGTGGCCGTCCAGCAAGCTGGGCTGGCCGCCGCGCACGGCAATGGTCTCGAACAGGCCATCGCCGTAAGCCAGGCCGCGGTTCTGCAGGTTGACTGCAGCCGCGGGCTGGCCATCGACCCAGCTGTGCATCAACCGGCGAACCGGCGGAACACCAGCGAGCCGTTGGTGCCGCCAAAGCCGAACGAGTTGGACAACACCACGTCGATCGGCATGCTGCGCGCCTGGTGCGGCACGAAGTCGAGGTCGCAACCTTCGTCCGGCTCGTCCAGGTTGATGGTGGGCGGGGCCATCTGGCTGTTGATCGCCAGCACGCTGAAGATCGCTTCCACCGCGCCCGCAGCGCCCAGCAGGTGGCCGGTCATCGACTTGGTCGAACTGACGGCCAGCTTGTAGGCATGCTCGCCGAACACGCGCTTGATCGCAGCCACTTCGGCCACATCGCCTGCAGGGGTCGAGGTACCGTGGGCGTTGATGTAGCTGACCTCTTCCGGCTGGATGCCGGCATCGCGCAAGGCGTTGGCCATGCAGCGGGCAGCGCCCTCGCCGGTGTCCGGTGGCGAAGTCATGTGGTAGGCGTCGCCGCTCATGCCAAAGCCAACCAGCTCGGCATAAATGGTCGCACCACGGGCCTTGGCGTGCTCCAGCTCTTCGAGCACCAGGGCACCGGCACCGTCGGACAATACAAAGCCGTCACGGCCCTTGTCCCACGGGCGGCTGGCCCGGCTTGGCTCGTCGTTGCGGGTAGACAGTGCACGCGAGGCACCGAAACCGCCCATGCCCAGGCCACAGGCAGCCATCTCGGCGCCACCCGCGATCATCACGTCAGCCTCACCGTAGGCGATATTGCGCGCGGCCATGCCGATGCAATGGGTGCCGGTGGTGCAGGCGGTGGCAATAGCGTAGTTCGGCCCCTGCAGGCCCAGGTGGATCGACAGGAACCCGGAGATCATGTTGATGATCGAGCCCGGCACGAAGAACGGGGAAATGCGACGCGGCCCCGAATCGTGCAGCGTACGGCTGGTTTCCTCGATGTTGGTCAGGCCGCCGATCCCCGAGCCCATGGCCACGCCAATGCGCTCACGGTTGGCGTCGGTAACCTCCAGGCCGGCATTACGCACCGCCTGGAAACCGGCCGCCAGGCCGTACTGGATGAACAGGTCAAGCTTGCGGGCCTCTTTGGCCGACAGGTATTGCTCGACCTCGAAGCCCTTCACCGAGCCGCCAAAACGGGTGGAGTAGGCAGACAGGTCCGTGTGTTCGATCGGACCAATGCCACTGCGGCCAGCCAGAATGCCCTGCCAGGTGCTCGGTACATCGGTACCCAGTGGCGACAGCATACCCATACCGGTGACCACGACGCGTCTACGCGACACAGTACTCTCCTTTTCTAATAACAGAGTCTCTTGCGATTACATTCAAGCGCAGGAATGGAATGGCAACAGGCTCTTGGTGCGCGGTCAGCGAAGCCGGCTCGCCCGAAAGCAGCGCGTTCGCAAAGAAAAAACCGCACGCCGGCAAAGGCAGTGCGGTTTTTCTCGTCAAGAAGCGACGACTACAGCGTCTTAGGCCTTGTGGCTGTTGACGTAGTCGATAGCGGCTTGAACGGTAGTGATTTTCTCGGCTTCTTCGTCAGGGATTTCGGTCTCGAATTCCTCTTCCAGAGCCATCACCAGCTCAACGGTGTCAAGCGAATCGGCACCCAGGTCATCGACGAAGGACTTCTCGTTGGTCACTTCCTCTTCCTTCACGCCCAGTTGCTCGGCGACGATTTTCTTGACGCGTTCTTCGATGGTGCTCATACCTAGTTTTCACTCCTAATGGATATATGTCAGGCAGCTGGCCGGTGGCCAATTTTATAGAAAGACGTTCGCTTTTCAAGCTCAACGCACCTTCAAACGAGTCACCGCACCCGCTGCCTGGAATCTGGTTGCAGCTTTATAACGGATTTTAGGCTCGCAGTATGACTCTTTTTTTACGAAATCCGTCACATTGAGTTGCAGTATTACATGTACATCCCGCCGTTGACCGGCACGGTAGCGCCGGTCACGTAGGCTGCACCGTCGGACGCCAGGAACGAAACCACCTTGGCGATTTCGTCAGCCTGGCCCAGGCGGCCCAGCGGAATCTGGGTTTGCAGGGCTTCACGCTGCGCTTCCGGCAGTTCGCGGGTCATGTCGGTGTCGATGAAGCCCGGAGTCACCGAGTTGACGGTGATGCCACGCGAGCCCACTTCACGCGCCAGGGCGCGGCTGAAGCCTTCCAGGCCAGCCTTGGCGGCGGCGTAGTTGGCCTGGCCAGCGTTACCCATGGCACCGACGACCGAGCCGATGCTGATGATACGACCCCAACGGGCCTTGGTCATGCCACGCAGCACGCCCTTGGACAGACGGTAGAGGCTGTTCAGGTTGGTGTCGATCACGTCGAACCACTCGTCGTCCTTCATGCGCAGCATGAGGTTGTCGCGGGTGATGCCGGCGTTGTTGACCAGGATGGCCGGCGCGCCGAACTGCTCGGCGATGGCGCCCAGAACAGCTTCAACGGACTCGGCGCTGGTCACGTTCAGCTCCATGCCGGTACCGGCGATGCCGTGCTCTTTCAGGGTGGCAGCGATGCGCTCGGCGCCGGAGGCCGAAGTGGCGGTGCCGATCACGGTCGCGCCCTGGCGGCCCAGCTCGAGGGCGATGGCCTGGCCAATGCCACGGCTGGCGCCGGTGACCAGTGCAACTTTACCTTGCAGGCTCATGCAAGCTTCTCCAAATCAGGCCAGTGCCGCGCGGGTGGCGGCAACGGCGTCAGGGGTATTGAGGTTGTAGGTGGTCACGCCGTCGGCGCAACGCTTGTTCAGGCCAGCCAGGACCTTGCCCGGGCCGCACTCGACCAGGTTGACCGCGCCATTGGCAGCCAGGGTCTGCACGCATTCGACCCAACGCACAGGCTGGTACAGCTGTGCCAGCAGGTCATGCTTGAGGGCATCGAGGTCAGCGGCAATCGCAGCGGTGACGTTCTGCACCACCGGAATTTGCGGCGCCTTCCATTCGATGGCGTTGACGTTCTCGGCGAAACGCTCGGCGGCCGGCTTCATCAGGGCACAGTGCGACGGTACGCTGACCGCCAGTGGCAGGGCGCGCTTGGCACCCGCCTCTTTGCACAGCTCCATGGCACGGTCCACCGCAGCCTTGTTGCCAGCAATCACAACCTGCCCCGGCGAGTTGAAGTTCACCGCGCTGACCACTTCATCTTCGGCCGCTTTGGCACAGATCTCGACCACCACGGCGTCATCCAGGCCGAGGATCGCAGCCATGGCGCCATGGCCGGCCGGGACGGCTTCCTGCATAAGCTGACCGCGACGCTCGACCAGGCGCACGGCATCTTTCAGCGACAGGCTGCCAGCGGCAACCAGGGCGCTGTATTCACCCAGGCTGTGACCGGAAACGAAAGCCGGCTTGGCGCCGCCCTCTTCCAGCCACAGGCGCCACAGCGCGATGGACGCGGTGAGGATGGCCGGCTGGGTCTTGTCGGTCTGGTTGAGTTGCTCTTCCGGGCCTTCCTGGACCAGCTTCCACAGGTCGTAACCGAGGGCGGCGGAAGCCTCCTTGAAGGTTTCGATGATCACTGGCTTCTCGGCGCCGAGCTCGGCGAGCATGCCCAGCGACTGGGAACCTTGACCGGGAAAGACGAATGCGAGAGATGCAGACATTGAACAAGCCCTTATGATCTTGTCGTCGGATAGGGTGCGCCAGGCCCTGGGCCAGGCGCGGAATCTGAAAGCTTGGATGGAAACGCAGACCAAGCGGTCACATTTAAGCACTTCATCGGCGATATGCCTAAGGTCTTTGTTTGCCCGTTGCGGCCTCTTCGCGGGCCCGCCCGCTCCCACAGGATTGCCACAACCTGAAGGTTGCGGGTTACCTGTGGGAGCGGGCTCGCCCGCGAAAGGGCCGGCACAGGCTAAAGCAGCAGGTCCTCCAGCCGCCCGTGCAAGCGCTGGGGCAGGTTTTCCTGAATCTCGATCAACGCCCGCTGGATCGCGCTCTGGAAGCCCTGCACACCCGCCGAGCCATGGCTCTTGATGACGATGCCTTGCAACCCCAGAAAGCTCGCACCGTTGTGCCGCGCCGGCGCGAGGTCGGCCTGCAGGCGCTTGAGCAGCGGCATGGCGATTACCCCGGCTGCCCTCGATAACACACCACCCTTGAACAGCTGTTCGATACGCGCAGCAATCATTGTCGCCAGCCCTTCGCTGGACTTGAGCAGGATGTTACCGACGAACCCGTCGCATACCACCACATCGGCTTCGCCACGGTACAACCCGTCGCCTTCGACAAATCCCACATAGTTGAGGCCACGGGCATTCTGCAACAAGCTGGCGGCCAGCTTGACCTGCTGGTTACCCTTGATGTCCTCGGTGCCGATGTTCAGCAATGCCACACGCGGCCGATGCACGCCGAGGGCCTGGGCGGCCACTGAGCCCATCACGGCGAACTGGTAGAGGTTCTCGGCACTGCAATCGACGTTGGCGCCGAGGTCGAGCAGCTGGCAGTAACCCGCCTGGGTGGGGATCGCCGCCACCATGGCTGGCCGATCGATACCCGGCAAGGTCTTGAGCACGAAGCGAGATAGCGCCATCAGCGCCCCGGTGTTGCCGGCACTGACGCAGGCCTGGGCCTTGCCGTCACGCACCAGTTCAAGGGCGATGCGCATCGACGAGTCCGGTTTGCCGCGCAACGCCTGAGAGGGCCGCTCGTCCATACCGATCACCTCACTGGCGGCGACAATTTGCAGGCGCGCGCGATCCGCAGCCGCAAGGCCGCTGACAAGATCTTCTAGGAGGGAGGGTTGACCGACGAGGGTCAGGTGCAGCGAGGGGGTAGCCGAAAGGCAGGCAATGCTAGCCTGGACAATGCTGCGGGGACCGAAGTCCCCGCCCATTGCGTCGATCGCGATGATCTGAGCGGACAAGGATTACTCGTCAGCGCCCTTATCGATCACTTTACGACCACGGTAAACGCCTTCTGGCGAAACGTGGTGGCGCAGGTGAATTTCACCGGTGGTTTTCTCTACCGACAGCGCGTTTTCCGACAGGGCGTCGTGCGAACGGCGCATGTCACGGGCAGAGCGGGATTTTTTGTTCTGCTGAACAGCCATAATTGATTAACTCCTAAACGTTTGGGTCACGCTTTAACTGCGCCAAAACACTGAACGGGTTGGACCGCGATACCTCGTCCTTGCTCGATTCGGGCTCGTCTGCGCCCGCCGGCTGCTGGCATTCTTCCGGATGGTGAGCAGGCACGATTGGCAAGGCGAGCAGAAGCTCCTCCTCGGCCAATGCCTGCAGATCCAAAGGATCTTCGCCCAGTTCCAGCACGTCATAGCCTTTCGGCAACGACTGGGTATTCGCACCCTCCTTCACCACAGCGTATGTACATTCGCTGTGGATCGGCAGGGTGACCAGCTCAAGACAACGCTGGCAAACCATCTTGACCTCGACGTTCAGCTCGGTGTGGATAACCACCACGTGCTGTTCATCTCGTTCAAAATCGAACTTCGCCTGCACCGTACCGACATTGTCGGAAAGCGGGTCGCAGAGTCTTTCCAAATCAGCGAGTTGCAGCGAACCGGTAAGGGTTACGCCACGATCGGCTAACTTGCGCGGGTCAACGTGAGGTGGAATCGGGTCATTCAACATAGGCGCAGCATTCTAGGGATGCCCCCCGTCCCTGTCAAAGGAAATTCGGCGGCATCGTGCGTGATAGGATTGGTTCAACCGAAACGGAGTCTACCATGCTTCCTTTGTTACTGGCTTCCAGCTCTGCCTATCGCCGCGAACTGCTGACACGCCTGCGCCTGCCCTTCACCTGGGCAAGCCCCGATATAGACGAACAGCGACGGGATGACGAACCCGCCGTGGACCTGGTGCGCCGGCTGGCCAGGCAAAAGGCCGAAGCCTTGGCGGGCAGCCACCCCGGGCACCTGATCATCGGTTCAGACCAGGTTGCGGTACTGGGCGAACAGGTGCTGGGCAAACCCCACACGTTCGAACGGGCCTGCGAGCAACTGCTGGAGTGCAGCGGGCAGCAGGTGAGTTTTTTGACCGGCTTGGCATTATTGAACAGCACCACCGGCCAGTGCCAAGTGGATTGCGTGCCGTTTACCGTAACGATGCGCGAACTGAGCCGCGAGCGAGTAGAGCGCTATGTCGCAGCGGAACAGCCGCTGGATTGCGCAGGGAGCTTCAAGGCAGAGGGATTGGGGGTGAGTTTGTTCCAGAGCACGCACGGGTGCGATGCCACCAGCCTGATCGGGCTGCCCCTGATTCGGCTGGTGGACATGCTGACCAAGGAAGGGGTGGTGGTTCCTTGAGATCATGGGGCTGCTTTGCAGCCCTTCGCGGGCATGCCCGCTCCCACAAGGGGCGCAAAGCGCCCCCAGCGGCTTCAGCGCAACTGCGGCCCCTGGAACCCCATCCACATCGCCAGATGCTCAGCCACGCTGGCACCTACGCGCTTGGAGAACCGGTCGAAAGGCGATTCCTGAACAGTGAAGTCCACCAGCTCCTTTTCGCCAACGATCTCGCGGGCCACATAGCTGGCACTGCCCAACCCGTCTACCAGGCCCAACGCCTTGGCCTGCTCACCCGACCAGACCAGGCCACTGAACAGCTCCGGGTGCTCTTTGTCTTTCAGGCGCTCGCCCCGCCCCTGCTTGACCATGGCAATGAACTGCTGGTGCGTGGTATCCAGCACACCCTGCCAAAACCGGGTTTCTTCGGGCTTTTCAGGCGAGAACGGATCGAGGAAGGCCTTGTGCTCGCCCGAAGTGTAGGAACGCCGCTCCACGCCCAGCTTCTCCATGGTACCGACAAAGCCATAACCGGCCGCCGTCACACCAATGGAGCCCACCAGACTGGCTTTATCGGCATAGATTTCGTCCGCCGCACTGGCAATGTAATAGGCACCAGAAGCGCCAAGATCCGCAATGACCGCATACAGCTTGATCGCCGGGTATTCAGCACGCAGGCGGCGGATTTCGTCGTACACGTAACCTGCCTGCACCGGGCTGCCACCCGGGCTGTTGATGCGCATCACCACGGCCTTGGTCTTGCTGTCCTTGAACGCGTCGCGCAGGCTCTTGACGATGTTGTCGGCGCTGGCGCCCTCCTGGTCGGCAATCACCCCGCGCACCTCGACCAGCGCGGTATGGCTGGCACTGCGCGATGCCGCCTTGTCCATGTCCATCAGCGGCGTGAACAGCGCCAGGAAGCCGAACAGGTAGACGAATGTCAGCAGCTTGAAGAAGATCCCCCAGCGCCGCGACCGACGCTGCTCCTGCACGCTGGCCAGCAAGGTCTTTTCCAGCAGCTTCCAGCTCTTGCGCTCTTCGCGCTCATCGGGTTCGGCCTCGGGGGCTTTCCATTCGTCTGCCATGCTTACCTACCTTGGAAGTGGAATTGGGGAACCAGCCAGCCACTCGCGCAGCTGGGAAAAGTGATCGATGCACACCTGCGGACCGAACTCGGCCAGCGCCTGCAGCGACATGGCACCATAGCCCACCGCCACCGAATGCATGCCGGCATTGCTGGCCATCTGCAAGTCGAACGCCGAATCTCCGACCATCAGCGCACGCCCCGGTTCGACGCCGCAATGACCGAGGATTTCCTCGAGCATCAGCGGGTGCGGCTTGCCACGGGTTTCGTCGGCAGCGCGGGTGATGTCGAAGTACTGCTCCCAACCATTGGCCTTGAGCACCCGGTCCAGCCCGCGACGCGCCTTGCCGGTGGCCACCGCCATGCGGTAACCCTCGGCACGGAAGGCATCCAGCGACTCGACCACACCCTCGAACAGCGGCGAAGGCTGCTGGTCCAGCGCCATGTAGATATCGGCATAGTGCTGACGGAAGCGCTCGACCTGTTCAGGCGCCAGGTGCGGGTACAGAGTATGGATCGCCTCACCGAGGGCCAGACCGATGATGCCCTTGACCGCATCGTCGCTGCATTGCGCCTCGCCGGCACGCTCGGCGGCGGCATTCATGGCCTCGACAATACGCCCGATGGAGTCGGCCAGGGTACCGTCCCAGTCGAAGATCAGTAGCTCATAGCCTTTCTTCATAGGTCAGGACGCACTCAGACGTTCAATGGTTTTCGCCCACACTTCGTCCACAGGCGCTTCGAGCTTCAGCTCACCACCGTCCGGCAACGGCACGGTCAGCGCATAAGCGTGCAGGAACAGACGTTTGCCCCCCAGATCACGAATTTCTCGGCTGAAGTCTTCGTCACCGTACTTGCTGTCACCGGCAATCATGTGCCCGGCATGCAGGGTGTGCACGCGGATCTGGTGGGTACGCCCAGTGATCGGACGGGCCTCGACAATGGTGGCGAACTCGCCAAAGCGGCGCAGCACGCGGAACAGGGTCAACGCTTCCTTGCCCTCCTCGTTCACTTCGACCATGCGCTCGCCGGAGCGCAGGTTGCTCTTGAGCAACGGGGCATTTACCTGCTTCTTCGAGGTCGGCCAGTGGCCACGCACCAGCGCCATGTAGCGCTTGTCGACACCATCGCCGCGCAAGGCGGCATGCAGGTGGCGCAGCATGCTGCGCTTCTTGGCGATCATCAGCAGGCCGGAGGTGTCACGATCCAGGCGGTGTACCAGCTCCAGCTCCTTGGCGTCAGGGCGCAGCTGGCGCAGCGCCTCGATCACGCCAAAGCTCAGGCCGCTGCCGCCATGCACGGCAATGCCGGACGGCTTGTTCATCACGATCAGCGCCTTGTCTTCGTAGACAATGGCCGCCTCAAGGCGCTGCAGCAGGCCCTGGGCCACCGGTGCCGGCTCGTCACGTTCCGGCAGGCGGACGGGCGGTACCCGCACGATGTCGCCGGCCTGGATCTTGTACTCAGGCTTTACCCGCCCCTTGTTCACCCGCACTTCACCCTTGCGCAGGATGCGGTAGACCAAAGTCTTGGGCACGCCCTTGAGGGCCGTGATGAGGAAATTATCGATGCGTTGGCCGGCAAGCTCCGGCGCGACTTCGATCAGCTGTACGCCGGAAGTCGGAGGGGTATTGGTCGTCATTGCGGGATCATAACAATTTTTTATGGAATTGAAGCACTTAATCATTGCTGCTATAGTCGCGAACGCCGCCAAAAGCGGCAGGCCAGCGGCACCAGGCTTTCAGCCGGCCCTGACCAACGCAATTCTCCAGGACGCGAGGCCGTCCTACGGGGTTTTCGCCAGTTTACCGAATTGCCTGGAATCGCCACCAGCGCTGTGTAGAGAAGAGCGAAAAAAAACGACAAGCGCGGTGTTTCACCTGCTTACCCGATTCTTTTCGCAGTACCTCTGCCCGCGAGTCGCTTCCACGCAACGCACGGCGAATGCTTCGGAAATACCTGCCTTGGACATGAATGGCGCCAGTGCAGTACCTGCAGTGGCGAAAAATGCAACCCGTTGCGGATTCAGCGCGCGGCAGCACCCGAATTATCAGGGATACGTGCAGGGTGGAGATGCACAGCCCTCGGACCGTGTAGCACCGCGTCCGGCCACCAGCCACTGACGGCTGGCGAGCGGATAAGGTCCTGAACAGATGCCCCCGGGCGTCCACGGCTGAAGGTTGATTCCTCCTCCTGACTGAGTGCACAAGGCCCGCTTGGTTGATTCGATATCCATTCGAAGCCACCGGGGCCTTGTTGGCACCGCAGCAAACAGGACGCGTCGTCGCGACAACGGCAGGCTGGGCAACCGGCTGGTGCCGAACGTCGCTCGACACGGGGGTGGCCCGGCCACCCTTTGCGCACCTTGGCACCGACCATGAGACGTCGTGTGTGCCGAACGCCGTTTCCGGCAGCCCGGAAACCGACGGTACAACATGAAAAGAATGCTGATTAACGCAACTCAACCCGAAGAGTTGCGTGTAGCCCTGGTGGACGGCCAACGTCTCTACGACCTGGACATCGAGTCCGGCGCACGTGAGCAGAAAAAGGCCAACATCTACAAAGGCAAGATCACCCGCATCGAACCCAGCCTCGAAGCCGCTTTCGTCGACTTCGGTTCCGAACGTCACGGCTTCCTGCCGCTGAAAGAAATCTCCCGCGAATACTTCAAGAAAGCCCCCGAAGGCCGGGTGAACATCAAGGAAGTGCTCAGCGAAGGCCAGGAAGTTATCGTCCAGGTCGAGAAGGAAGAGCGCGGCAACAAAGGCGCCGCCCTCACCACCTTCATCAGCCTGGCTGGCCGCTACCTGGTGCTGATGCCCAACAACCCGCGTGCCGGTGGCATCTCCCGCCGCATCGAAGGCGAAGAGCGCAACGAACTGCGCGAAGCCCTGAACGGCCTGACCGTACCGGGCGACATGGGCCTGATCGTGCGCACTGCCGGCCTTGGCCGCAGCAGCGAAGAAATGCAGTGGGACCTCGACTATCTGCTGCAGCTGTGGACCGCCATCAAGGAAGCGTCCCTGGACCGCGCCGCGCCATTCCTGATCTACCAGGAAAGCAACGTCATCATCCGCGCCATCCGCGACTACCTGCGCCAGGACATCGGTGAAGTGCTGATCGACAGCATCGACGCCCAGGAAGAAGCCCTGACCTTCATCCGCCAGGTGATGCCGCAGTACGCCAGCAAGGTGAAGCTGTACGAAGACAGCGTACCGCTGTTCAACCGCTTCCAGATCGAAAGCCAGATCGAAACCGCCTTCCAGCGCGTGGTCGACCTGCCGTCCGGTGGCTCGATCGTGATCGACCCGACCGAAGCCCTGGTGTCCATCGACATCAACTCGGCGCGCGCCACCAAAGGCAGCGACATCGAAGAAACCGCCCTGCAGACCAACCTGGAAGCGGCCGAGGAAATCGCCCGCCAGCTGCGCCTGCGTGACATCGGCGGCCTGATCGTCATCGACTTCATCGACATGACCCCGGCGAAAAACCAGCGCGCCGTTGAAGAACGTGTGCGCGAGTGCCTGGAAGCGGACCGTGCCCGCGTGCAGGTTGGCCGCATCTCGCGCTTCGGCCTGCTGGAAATGTCCCGTCAGCGCCTGCGTCCGTCGCTGGGCGAAAGCAGCGGCATCGTCTGCCCGCGCTGCTCCGGCACCGGCATCATCCGTGACGTCGAGTCGCTGTCGCTGGCCATCCTGCGCCTGATCGAAGAAGAAGCCCTGAAGGACCGCACCGCCGAAGTCCGCGCACAAGTGCCGATCCCGGTGGCCGCGTTCCTGCTCAACGAGAAGCGCAACTCGATCACCAAGATCGAACTGCGCACCCGTGCCCGCATCATCATCCTGCCGAACGATCACCTGGAAACCCCGCACTTCGAAGTCCAGCGCCTGCGCGACGACAACCCGGAAGTGCTGAACAACCAGTCCAGCTACGAGATCGCCACCACCGAAGCCGAGGAGGCACCGCAGCAGACCGCCACCCGCACCCTGGTTCGCCAGGAAGCAGCGGTCAAGACCGCCCCGGCCCGCACCAACGCGCCGGTACCGGTTGCTGAAGAGCCTCAGGCTGTCGCCCCGGCCGCCCCGGCCCCGAGCGCCCCGGAGCCAAGCCTGTTCAAAGGCTTGGTGAAGTCGCTGGTCAGCCTGTTCGCCGGCAAGGACGAACCTGCCGCTGCTGCACCGGTCGTCGCCGAGAAACCGGCCGCCGAGCGCAGCCCGCGCAACGAGGAGCGCCGCAACGGCCGTCAGCAAAGCCGCAACCGCAACGGCCGCCGCGACGAAGAGCGCAAACCGCGCGAAGAGCGTGCCGAGCGCGCCCCGCGCGAAGAGCGCCAACCACGTGAGGAACGTGCACCGCGCGAAGAGCGTGCGCCACGTGAAGAGCGTGCACCTCGTGAAGAACGCGCCCCACGCGAAGAGCGTGCACCGCGCGAAGAACGCGCCCCACGCCAGCCGCGCGAAGACCGCCGCAGCAACCGCGGCGAAGAGCGCGTGCGCGAACTGCGTGAGCCGCTGGATGCCACCCCGCCCGCCGAACGCGAAGAGCGCCAGCCACGTGAAGAGCGTGTAGCCCGTGAAGAACGTGCGCCACGTGAAGAGCGTGCACCTCGCGAAGAACGTGCTCCGCGTGAAGAGCGCGCACCTCGCGAAGAGCGTGCTCCGCGTGAAGAACGCGCCCCTCGCGAAGAACGTGCGCCTCGTGAAGAGCGCGCGCCACGCGAAGAACGTGCCCCGCGCCCACCACGCGAAGAGCGCCAGCCACGCGTAGCCGAAGAAGCCGCCGAGCAGGCTGCTGAACTGGCCGAAGAGCAACTGCCGAACGAAGAGTTGCTGCAAGACGAACAGGAAGGCACCGATGGCGAGCGCCCGCGCCGCCGCTCCCGTGGCCAGCGTCGTCGCAGCAACCGTCGTGAGCGCCAGCGCAACGCCAATGGCGAGCTGATCGACGGTGGCGAAGAGGAAGAAGGCAGCGAAGAGCAGCCACAACAGCACCAGGCCACCGAGCTGGGTGCCGAACTGGCCGCCGGCCTGGCCGTGACTGCGGCTGTTGCCAGCAGCAACATCAGCGCCGACGCCGAAGCCCAGGCCAACCAGCAGGCTGAACTGGCCACCGCCGAAGTCGCTGCCGTAGCAGAGACCGACAACCGCGACGCCGCCCAGCCGGTCGAGCAGGCTGAAAAGGTCGAGCAGGTTGAAGCTGCCGCCAAGGCTGAAGAAGTTGCCGTGGCCCCAGTGGTCGAGCAGCCAGTCACCGAGCCGGTTGTCGTGGCCGAAGTCACTGCCGAGCCAGTGGTCGAAGTCGCTCCACAACCCGTGGTTGAAGAAGCGCCTGCTGCCGAACCGGTGATCGTCGCCGAAGCACCTGTCGAAGCGCCTGCCGTTGAAGCGGGTGAGATCGAACAGGCTCCGGCCGTGGTTGAAACCGCTCCGGTTACCGAGCAGCCTGCACCGGTTGTCGAAGCCCAGCCAGAAGCAGTGGACGAGCCTGCACCTGTGGTCGTCGAGCCTGCCCCGGTCGAGGCCCCGGTAGAGGTAGAAGCCGCCACCGTCATGCTGGCCAACGGCCGTGCGCCGAACGACCCGCGTGAAGTGCGCCGCCGCAAGCGCGAGGCCGAGGCCGCCGCCAAAGCCGCTCAGGAAGCTGCTGCAGCCTCCCAAGAGCCAGCCCTGGAAGCCGCCGATGAGCACAAGCCTCATCACGGTTGATAGCCAAGGCTGAATGAAAAAGCCCCGCCAGTGCGAATTGGCGGGGCTTTTTCTTGGCCGGGTGTTTCCTGTACCGGCCTCTTCGCGGGTAAACCCGCTCCCACAGGGACCTCACCACCCTCAGGCCCAGTGCAAACCCTGTGGGAGCGGCTTTAGCCGCGAAAGGGCCATCACAGCCAATGAATCAGTAAAGGCATGGCACCGGCTTTGCCGGTGTTCGCGGGTGAACCCGCCCCCCACAGGGACTTCACCACCCTCAGGCTTAGTGTAAACCCTGGGGGAGCGGCTTTAGCCGCGAAAGGGCCAGCACAGGCAATGAATCAATAGAGGTTAGGCTCCATCTCCAGCACCACCCCGAACCGCTCCAGGATATCTGCCTGGATCTGTTGCGCCAGCGTATGCATCTGCGCCCCGCTCGCCTGGCCGTAGTTGACCAGCACCAGCGACTGCAAGCGATGCACGCCCGCATCACCGTCGCGATGGCCCTTCCAGCCCGCCTGCTCGATCAACCAGCCCGCCGCCAGCTTCGCCTGGCCATCGGCCAGAGGATAAGCCACCACTGCCGGGTACTGCGCACGAATACGCTCGACCTGCTCAGCCGACACCACCGGGTTCTTGAAGAAGCTTCCGGCATTGCCGAGCTCCAACGGGTCTGGCAACTTTTCGCGGCGAATGCTGCAAATAGCATCACTGATCGCCTGCGCAGTCGGCTCTGCCACGCCCTGCTCCGCCAGGCGCTGACGCACCGGGCCATAGTCCAGGTGGGCCTGCAGGGTGCGGTTCAAGGCAAAACGCACACGCAGGATCAACCAGCGCCCGGGGTTGCGCTTGAACAGGCTGTCGCGATAACCGAAGGCACATTCTGCCAAACCGAAGTCATGCAGTTCGCCCGTCTCGCGGTCCAGGGCGGTCAGGCCGGCAAACACGTCCTTGATTTCCACCCCGTAGGCGCCCACGTTCTGCATCGGCGCGGCGCCCACGGTGCCGGGGATCAGGCTGAGGTTTTCCAGCCCGCAATAGCCCTGCGCCAGTGTCCACTGCACAAATGCATGCCACGGCTCACCAGCCTCGGCCTCGACCACGATGTGTTCACCATCGTCGCTGAGCACGCGGCGGCCACGGCTGGCCATGTGCAGCACCAGCGCGTCGATATCGCGAGTCAGCAGCAGGTTGCTGCCACCACCGATCACCAACACCGGCAGGCCGCGCTGTTGCGCCTGGCCCAGTGCCTGACGCACCTGCTGGTCATCCTGCGCCTGGCTGAAGTAACGCGCCTTCACGTCGATGCCGAAGGTGTTGTACGGCTTGAGCGATACCTGCTCCTGCCACTGCCCTGTCATAGCCGCCCCTTGATTTCCAGCACCAGCGCCTGGCAGGCCGCCTCGACCAGGTCGAGCACCTGCTCGAAGCCGTCGGCGCCGCCGTAATAGGGATCAGGCACTTCATCCAGCACCGAGCCATAGCGGCGCAGGAATAGGTCGAGCTCGCCCACTGCGGTGTGCGGGCGCAGGGCGCGCAGATCGCGCAGGTTGCTCTCGTCCATGGCCAGGATCAGGTCATACTCGGCAAAATGCGCCGCCTTGACCTGCTGGGCACGCTGCGGCGACAGGTCGTAACCACGCGCCAGTGCCGCCTTGCAGGTGCGGCTGTCTGGCGCCTTGCCGACATGCCAGTCGCCGGTGCCGGCAGAAGCCACTTGCACCCGATCGGCAAGCCCGGCGGCCTGCAATTGATGGCGCAGCACGCCTTCGGCGGTAGGTGAGCGGCAGATATTGCCCAGGCAGACGAACAGGACGCGCATCAAGCCTCCAGCAAGCGCCGTACGCGCTCCAGGTCTTCAGGGGTATCAACGCCCACGGCAGGCGCCTCGATGGCGTCCTCGACGTGAATGCGCACGCCGTGCCACAAGGCACGCAGCTGCTCCAGCGCTTCGGTCTGTTCAAGCCCGCATGGGCCCCAACCGACAAAATCCTGCAAGAAGCCGACACGGTAGGCGTACATGCCGATGTGGCGGCGATACGGCACGCCTTCTGGCAACACGTTGCGGTCCTTGGCAAAGGCATCGCGGGCCCAGGGCAGCGGCGCGCGACTGAACGTCAGCGCCAGGCCGTGCTTGTCGCTCACCACCTTGACCGCGTTGGGGTTGAACACGGTTTCCGGCTCATGAATCGGCTCGGCCAGGGTGGCGATGCCAGCTTCCGGGTGCGCAGCCAGGTTAGCCGCCACCTGGTCGATGATCACCGGCGGGATCAGCGGCTCGTCGCCCTGCACGTTGACCACGATGGCATCAGCCGGCAAGCCCAGGTGCGCGGCCACTTCGGCCAGGCGGTCGGTGCCCGACTCATGGTCGGCGCGGGTCATCAGCACTTCGGCGCCGAACGCCTGGCAGGCTTCAAAAATGCTGCTGTCGTCGGTGGCGATGACCACACGGCTGGCAGCACTTTTGCGCGCCTGCTCCCACACATGCTGCACCATCGGCTTGCCGGCAATCGCCAGCAGCGGCTTGCCTGGCAGGCGTGTGGAGCGCAGCCGGGCAGGAATCACCACGGTGAAGTCCAGGCTCATTTGTCCAGACGCTCGTCGTCAGTCAGGGTACGCGCCTCGCTTTCCAGCATCACCGGGATGCCGTCGCGGATCGGGTAGGCCAGGCCGGCGCCCTTGCTGATCAGCTCGGTCTTGTCGGCGCTGAGCTTGAGCGGGCCCTTGGTAATCGGGCAGGCCAGGATATCGAGCAGTTTGGTGTCCATTGGAGGCTTCCTTTAGGCCAGGTGGCCGGAAATTGAAAACGGGCTCAGGGCTTGCGCAGCAGGCGCTGCAGCTGGTTGTCGAACCAGGCGCTGAAAGCCGGCGTGGGCTGCGCCTCGACGGCCAGGTACCACCAGTCGTCAGCGGCGAAGGCCCGGCATTTCACCGCATCCTTCTCGGTCATTACCAGCGGCAGCGGCGGGCTGAAGGCCAGGCTCTGGGCGCTGAACTGCGCATGGTCGGCGAAGGGGTGCGGCACCGGCTGCCAGTTTAGCCCCAGCAGGGTGTTGAAGAAACGTTGCGGGTTGCCGATACCGGCCACCGCGTGCAGGCGCTGGCCTGCGGGAAAATGGTCGAGGGCACGACGCTCGCCGCTGCGCAGGTTGACCAGGGCGGACGGCTGCAGGCAGAAGCCAAAACCATCGGCGCGGTCGGCACTGGCACCGTTGTACAGCACTGCGTCAGCATCCTGCAGGCGTTCGGCGGGCTCGCGCAAAGGGCCGGCCGGCAGGCAGCGGCCATTGCCCAGGCCGCGGGCGGCATCGATCAGTACCAGTTCCAGGTCGCGGGCCAGGCGGTAGTGCTGCATGCCGTCGTCGCACAGGATCAGGTCGAGCGGTTCGCTGGCCAGCAACGCCTGGACGGCACGGGAACGGTCGGGGTCGATCATCAGCGGCACGCCGGTGCGCTGCACGATCAGCAGCGGTTCATCGCCCGCCTGGTCGGCCGGCTGGTCGGCCTGCACCCGCCAGGGCAACTGCGGCGGCTTGGCACCATAGCCACGGCTGACCACGCCCACCTTCAGCCCCTGCTGGCGGCAGTGTTCGATCAGCCAGAGGATCATCGGCGTCTTGCCGGTGCCGCCCACGGTGATGTTGCCCACCACGATGACCGGCACTGGCGCCCGATAGCTGGCACTTTGGCCACTGAGAAAACGCGCCCGCTTGCGCGTGACCACGCGGCGGTACAACGCCTCCAGCGGGCGCAGCAGCGCCAGCGCTGGGTGCCCGGCGTACCAGGCGGCGAGCAAACGGTCGGCGAAAGCCATCAAGGCGTGCCCTGGGCCGCCTCGACGGTGGTCATGCGCAACTGGCTGAAACCGAGCTTGCCGGCGGCGTCCATTGCGGTGACCACAGCCTGGTGCGGGGTCTTGCCGTCGGCGCTGATGGCCAGCGGCAGCTTGTTGTCGCCGCCCGACTCACGCTCGATGGCTTCGCTCAAGGTGGCCAGGTCGCTTTTGGGCAGCAGGTGGTTGTTCACCGAATACACGCCTTCGGCGCTGATGGTGATTTCCACCAGCTTGTCCTGGTCGGCCGGCGCCTGCTCGGCGCTGGCCGCTTCGGGCAGCTCGACGCGCAGCTGGGTCTCGCGGGTAAAGGTGGTGGTGACCACGAAGAACAGCAGCAGGACGAACACCACGTCGATCAGCGACGCCAGGTTGATGTCGACATTCTCCCGCTGGCGATTGCGCCGGAACTTCACGCCTTGCCTCCGGCCACTTCCACTTCACGGTCGCCCTGGATCACTTCCACCAGTTTGATCGCCTCTTGTTCCATGCCCACCACCAGCTCATCGATGCGGCGCAGCAGGAAGCGGTGGAAGAACACTGCCGGGATACCGACCATCAGGCCGGCCGCAGTGGTGACCAGGGCCTTGGAGATACCCCCCGCCAGCACAGAGGCATTGGCGGTCATCTGCGAGCCCATGAAGGCGCTGAAGATGTCGATCATGCCCAGCACGGTGCCCAGCAGGCCCAGCAACGGGGCCATGGCGGCGATGGTGCCGAGGGTGCTGATGTAGCGCTCCAGTTCGTGGATGACGCGCGAGGCGGCTTCCTCGATGCACTCTTTCATGATTTCGCGGCCATGACGCGAGTTGGCCAGGCCTGCGGCAAGGATTTCACCCAATGGCGAATCGGCGCGCAGGGCCTTGAGCTTGTCACTGGTCAGTTGCTTGTCCTTGATCCACATCCATACCTGGCCCAGCAGGTGCGGCGGGGTGACGCGACTGGCGCGCAGGGTCCACAGGCGCTCGACGACGATAGCCATGGCAGCGATGGAACTCAGAATGATCGGCAGCATCATCCAACCACCGGACTTGACCAATTCCCACACAGTAAACGCCCCTTCGGAAAAAGGCCGCCACTCTATCACAGGCGCGCCGGGCGCTCATCTGCCGGAGGTCAGGGAATTGGGTTGGGGCTGACAGGTGCTTGCCGTTACATGTTCAGCGCCTATGAGATCGAGCGCCGCCCGCGCGGCGCATCGCGAGCTGCGCTCGCTCCTACGTTTGTTTCGGGCCAGTCATGCCTGTGACAGGCGCGCGCGACAGCCTTGTTTGTGTGACACGATATCGCGCCATGCGCAAAGGGTTCGCGCGCAAATGGCGCAGGAATAATTGGCCCGAAACAAACGTAGGAGCGAGCGCAGCTCGCGATGCGCCGCGCGGGCGGCGCTCGATCTCATAGGCGCTGAACATGTAAAGGCGGACACCTAGCAGCCCCCCTAATCCAGTTGAGCCCGCCAGAACCGCCGGTGCCCCCGAACACCCTCAACCTCCCCCTGCTGCCCCAACACCAACCGCAATGCCCCGTCCACCGCCGTGTCATGCACCACCATCCCATGCCGCCGATAACGCTCCACCACCTGCACATGCGGGTGCCCGAAGCTATTGTTACGCCCCCGCGAAATCAACACCCCGCGCGGTGCGGTAGCGCGGATGAACGCCTCGGTGGACGAACTGCGGCTGCCATGGTGCGGTGCCTGCAACCAGTCGATACGCGGCGCTTCAGTCTCTGCCAGCCAGGCCCGTTCGGCGGCCGCCTCCATGTCCCCCGCCAGCAGCAAGCGTTCGCCCTGCGCCTCTACCAGCAAGACACAGGAGCGGTCATTGCTGCTCTGCCCGTCCGCCCAGCGCCACAGCGAAAAATGCACGCCATCCCAGTCCCATTGCTCGCCACTGGCACAAGGCTGCAACGGCACATCTTCCAGCGCTTCCCCGCCGATCAGCCGCCTGACCGGCAGACCACGCTGTATCGCCGCAGCACCGCCCGCATGGTCGGCATGGGCATGGCTGATCACCATCATGTCCAGGCCGCCCACCCCCAGCTTGCGCAAGGTCGGCAGCACCACCCGCTCGCCCAGGTCGGTCTCGCCTCTGGCCGGCCCGGCGTCGTACAGCAGGCTGTGATGCCGGGTACGCAACAGCACCGCCAGCCCTTGGCCAACGTCCAGTTGCCAGACCTCGACCTGCCCGAGCGGCACCGGCTCCCTGGGCACCCACAGGGCCAGCAGCATCACCCCACCCAACCCGCGCAACGGCACACCACGGGGCAGCAAAACCAACAGCGCGCCCAGGCACACCAGCAACCAGGCCCACAACGGCAAAGCCGGCGGCACCCATGCCGGGCGCTGCTGCGCCACCAGCGCCAGCAGCCGGAACAGCCCATCCAGCAAGCCACCCGCTAGCCACAGCAGCGCCTCCCCTACCCCGCCTAGCGGCAGCAACAGCGTCCCCAGCAACGCCAGCGGCAACACCGCCAGGCTGACCCAAGGCACCGCCACAAGATTCGCCAGTGGCGCACTCAGGCTCACCGGCAAGCCTGTAGCCAGCAGCACCGGCAGCAAACCAATGGCAATGACCCATTGCGCGCGCGTCCAGGCCTGCCAGGGCCGCCAACCGCCCAAACGGGCGCTGAAGCAATAAATGAGCGTGGCCACGGCGGCAAACGACAGCCAGAACCCAGGCAGCAGCGCCGCCAGCGGTTCGACCAGCAGCACCGCGACCAGCGCCAGCAATAGCGGCAGCATTGCGCCGAGGTGGCGAAAGCGCAGGCGCCACAGCAACACTACCGCCAACATCAGACAGGCGCGCTGCACCGGCACCCCTGCACCGGCCAGCCAGCCGTAAGCCAGCGCCGCCGCCATGGCCAGGCCACACGCCCACGGCAGCCACGGCAACCTTGCAGGCCACAGCCCCCAACGGGCCAGCCCGGCGACCAGGCCATACAGCAAACCGGCCACCAGGCCGATGTGCTGGCCAGAGATCACCAGCAGGTGCACCGTGCCGGTGGCCTGCAGCGTCTGCCAGTCCTCCCGGGCCAGGCCGGTGCCGTCACCAAGCACCAGTGCCACCAATGCGGCCTGCCGGCCATTGGCTTCGACCGCCAGCAAGCGCTGGCGCAGCACATCGCGCCAACCACCGGTTACCGGCGCCAGTAGCTGCCCGGTTTTTACCGTACCGGTGGCGCCCGCCCGCCGCGCCAGCAGTTGGGCCTCCCGGTCGGGCCCATGGGGGTTGAGCAGCCCGGCCGGGCGCTGCAAGGTCACGGCCAGCCGCCACTGCTCACCCGCCCGCAGCGGCGGCCCGTCAAACCAGCTCAGTTGCAACCGTTGCGGCAGCTCGGCCCGCCGCGAGCGTGCGGCCTCCAGCTCGAAACGCACGCCTTGCGCCGTGCGAGCTGGCAAGCCGACCACCCGCCCCTCCAGCCACAAGGTGCGGCCATCCAGGCCGGCAGCCAGGCGATCATCCAGGGCGTGCTGAGCAGACCAGCACGCCCAACACAGGCCCAGCAGAAAGCAGCCCAACGGCCAAGCACGGGTAAACAGGCTGACAACAGCGCAGGCCGCCAGGGCTAGCAGCCATCCGACCGATGGCAATACGGGGAGAAAGCCCAGGCACAGCAGCCCGAGCGCGAGCGCAAACATCCCTGTGCGCATGAGGTAGAGCTCCAGAAGGCAAATCACCCCCTGAGGCATAGCTCAATTGCCGGCAAAGCTTGCTCAACAATTGTCACAAACTCTAAACGAGACTGCGCAGGATTAAGGGCATACTGCCCGGATCAACGCTCCGGGAGCCTACATGCCGCGCCGACTTTTCAAACGCTACATGCCGGACCCGACCAGCATTCGGGAACACAAGTCCTTACGCTTTTTCGGCAAGTTGCTGCACGACCCCAACCTCTGGCACCTGAACCGCCATTCGGTGGCACGGGCCATGGGCGTGGGCCTGTTCGCGGCGTTGATTCCCATCCCCATGCAGATGCTGCTGGCGGCGGCGCTGGCAATCCCGGTACGTGGCAACTTGCCGATCGCGGTCAGCCTGGTGTGGCTGACCAACCCGCTGACCATGCCGCCGGTGTTCTTCGTCACCTACATGACCGGCGCCTGGCTGATGCAGGTGCCGCCGCGCACCTTGCCCGACGAACTGACCTTCGAGTGGATCACCGACCAGCTTGCCACCGTGTGGCAGCCGTTCCTGCTGGGTTCGGTGGTGTGCGGGGTGGTGCTGGGCATCGCTGCCTACTTCACCACCCTGCTGTACTGGCGCTGGTGGATTGGCCGGCAGTGGCGCCGGCGCAAGCTCAGATGTTCACAACAGGGCTCATGCGCGCATGCCGCGGCCGCTGACCAGCAGGCGGATGCACAACGTGTAGAGCACCGCGGTGGCCACCAGCATGAAGGTGATCGCCGTGCCAATGCTGATATCCGACACCCCTAGGATGCCGTAGCGGAACGAGTTCACCATGTGCAGCACCGGGTTGGCCAGCGACACGGTCTGCCAGAATGGCGGCAGCAGGTTGATCGAGTAGAACACCCCGCCCAGGTAAGTCAGCGGCGTCAGGACGAAGGTCGGAATGATCGAAATATCGTCGAAGTTGCGCGCAAACACCGCGTTGACGAAGCCCAGCAGCGAGAAGATGGTAGCCGTCAGCAGCACCACGACCACAGTCACACCCAGGTGATGCACCTGCAGGTCGGTGAAGAACATCGACAGAATGGTCACGATCACCCCAACCGCCAGGCCGCGCAGCACCCCGCCCAGCACATAGCCGACCAGAATGGTGTGCGGTGACACCGGCGAAACCATCAGTTCTTCGATCGAGCGCTGGAACTTGCTGCCGAAGAAGCTCGACACCACGTTGCCGTAGGAGTTGGTGATCACCGACATCATGATCAGCCCCGGCACGATGTACTGCATGTAGGTGAAACCACCCATGTCGCCGATCTGCCGGCCAATCAGGTTACCGAAGATGACGAAGTACAAGACCATGGTGATCGCCGGCGGCAGCAAGGTTTGCGGCCAGATGCGCAGGAAGCGCCGCACTTCACGGTAGACGATGGTGTTCAGGGCGACCCAGTTGGTGCGCAGTTCCACACTCATACGGCCACCTTCGACAGGTTTTTTTCCACCAGGGACACAAACAGCTCCTCGAGTCGGTTGGTCTTGTTGCGCAGGCTCTGCACCTCGATGTTCTGCAGCGCCAACTGGCCGAACAGCGCGGTGATGCCGATATCCTTTTCCACTTGCACCTCAAGGGTGTGCGGGGTCAGCAGCCGGCACGGGTAGCCTTGCAGCACCGGCGCACTGGCCAGGTCCTGCTTGATGTCGAGCACGAAGGTTTCGACATGCAGCTTGCCCAGCAACTGGCGCATGCTGGTGTTCTCGACGATGGTGCCGTGGTCGATGATGCCGATGTTGCGGCACAGCTGCTCAGCCTCTTCCAGGTAATGGGTGGTGAGGATGATGGTGATGCCTTTCTGGTTCAGCTCGGTGAGGAAGCTCCACATCGAACGGCGCAGCTCGATGTCCACACCTGCGGTGGGCTCGTCGAGGATCAGCAGGCGCGGCTCGTGGATCAGCGCACGGGCGATCATCAGCCGGCGTTTCATGCCACCGGACAACGAGCGCGACTGCACATCACGCTTGTCCCACAAGCCCAACTGGGTCAGGTACTGCTCGGCGCGTTCCTTGGCCAGCTTGGGCGGAATACCGTAGTAGCCGGCCTGGGTCACGACGATGTCGAAGGTTTTCTCGAACTGGTTGAAGTTGAATTCCTGCGGCACCACGCCCAGGCAACGCTTGAGCGCAGAGGGCTCGCGGTCCAGGTCATGGCCGAACACGTTCACCGTGCCGCTGGTCTTGTTCACCAGGGTGGAGAGGATGCCGATGGTGGTGGATTTGCCGGCGCCGTTGGGGCCAAGCAAGGCAAAGAAGTCGCCTTCGGCAACATCGAGGTCGATGCCTTTGAGGGCCTGGAAGCCATTGCCGTAGGTCTTGGTGAGCTGTCGGATGGACAGGGCGGAACTCATAGCGGGTCACTTACCGAGGAAAAAGGTGCAGGACACGCCAGGTAAAGTCACTGGCGCAGTGAGTGCGGCCAATGGTGCAAGGCCAGGCCGCACAAGTACAGTCACATCTATTGATAATGACTATCGAAGCAGGGTCAGGTGAGCGCGGTCATCACCGCAGCCTGGTAGGCCGGGCGTTGTTTCAGGCGTTCATACCAGGCTTCCAGATGGTACATGGCCGGGCGTTCGATGGGCATTTCGAACCAGGCATAGATGAAGCTACCCAGTGGGATGTCGCCCATGCCGATCTGGTCACCGGACAGGTACGGCTGTTTGGCCAGGGTTTCATCGGCAATGCCCAGCAGCTGGGCGCACTGCTTGTGCGCGGCGTTGATCGCCACCCAGTCGCGCTGGTCTTCCGGGGTGCGCAACAGGCCCCAGAACAGCGGGCGGAACGGTGCGGCAAAGGACGAGGTGGTCCAGTCCATCCATTTGTCGGCCAGGGCACGCTGGCGCGGGTCCTCCAGGTACCAGCCCTGCTCGGCGCCGTACTCGGCGCACAGGTAGCGGACGATGGTGTTGGACTCCCACAGGGTCAGGTTGCCATCTTCGAGCATCGGCACCAGGCCATTGGGGTTGCGGGCGCGGTAGTGCGGCTCGTTGACCACGCCGAAAGCGCCACCGGCGTCGATGGACTCGAAATCAAGGCCCAGCTCCTGGGCGACCCACAGTGCCTTGCGCACATTGCTCGAATTCTTGCGGCCCCAGATCTTCAGCATGGCAACGTCCTTATGAAATGCGGTGGTGGTGCAGTCTACTCCAGACCTTCGCCGCCTGTACCGGCCCTTTCGCGGGCAAGCCCGCTCCCACAGGAATACCGTTGGCTTGAAGATTGTGATGATCCTGTGGGAGCGGGCGTGCCCGCGAAGCGGCCGGCACAGGAAAACAATGCACTGAAACTCCCGCCGCCACACCCTGTCACTGTTCTGACCCTGCCGTTTACAGCGTTGCGTCTAAGCTGTCTGGGACGGCTCAAGCCCCCTGGTTCCAAGGAGGACCGATTATGTTGCTGTTGTGGTTGGTAGTGCTGGTGATTGGCGCGGCGTACCTCACGCACCGGCGCCTGGCGCCCTTGCAGATTCTCGGCATCATGGCGGCCTATGTGCTGCTGATGGGCATTTTCAGCAGTGCGCCCGGCTGGCTGCTGGCTGTGATCTGGATCGTACTGGCCTTGAAGATCGCCCTGGTTGCGCTCCCGGAGTGGCGCCGCAAGGTGTTTACCGGCCCGGTGTTCAACTGGTTCCAGCGCACCCTGCCGCCCATGTCGCAAACTGAGCGCGAAGCGATCGATGCCGGCACAGTCTGGTGGGACGGCGAGCTGTTCAGCGGCCGCCCCGACTGGCGCACCTTGCTGGCCTACCCGGCACCGAAGCTGACAGAGGAAGAACAGGCCTTCATCGACGGCCCCACTGAAGACCTGTGTGCCATGGTCAGCGACTGGCAGATCGGCCAGGATCTGGACCTGCCGCCCGAAGCCTGGGATCACATCAAGCAGCATGGCTTCTTCGCACTGATCATCCCCAAGGAGTACGGTGGTAAAGGTTTCTCTGCTTACGCGCACTCGCAGGTGGCGATGAAGCTGGCCACACGCAGCGGCGACCTGGCTTCCACGGTGATGGTGCCCAACTCTTTGGGCCCGGCCGAACTGCTGCTTCACTACGGCACCGATGAACAACGCAACCACTACCTGCCACGCCTGGCTCGTGGCGACGAAATCCCCTGCTTCGCCCTGACCGGCCCACTGGCCGGCTCCGATGCCGGCGCCATGCCCGACACCGGCATCATCTGCAAGGGCCAGTGGAATGGCGAAGAAGTGCTCGGCCTGCGCCTGAACTGGGAAAAGCGCTACATCACACTGGGCCCGGTCGCTACCCTGCTGGGCCTGGCCTTCAAAGCCCATGACCCGGACCACCTGCTGGGCGAAGAGGAAGAACTGGGCATCAGCCTGGCGCTGATCCCCACCGACACCCCCGGTGTCGACATCGGCAAACGCCACCTGCCGCTGGGCGCGGCCTTCATGAACGGCCCCAACAGCGGCAAGGACGTGTTCGTGCCGCTGAACTTCCTGATCGGCGGGCAGGCCATGCTCGGCAAGGGCTGGATGATGCTGATGAACTGCCTGTCGGTGGGCCGCTCGATTTCACTGCCGGCAGTCGGCACCGGCGCCGCCAAATACACCAGCCTGGTGACCGGCCAGTACGCGAACATACGCGAGCAGTTCAACGTGCCGCTGGCAGCCTTCGAGGGCATCCAGGAATCGCTGGCACGCATCGGCGGCAACGCCTGGCTGATGGACAGTGCCCGCCTGCTGACTGCCAAGGCCGTGGACCTTGGCGAAAAGCCTTCGGTGCTGTCGGCAATTCTCAAGTACCACCTGACCGAGCGGGGCCGCGAGTGCATTCAGCACGCCATGGATGTGCACGGTGGCAAGGGCATCATCATGGGCCCCAACAACTACCTGGGTCGCAACTGGCAAGGGGCGCCGATCTTCATCACGGTCGAGGGCGCGAACATTCTCTCGCGCAACCTGATGATCTTCGGCCAGGGCGCCATCCGCTGCCACCCGTTCGTGCTCAGGGAAATGGCCCTGGCCGGCCGTGAGAACCGTGACCAGGCGCTGAAGGAATTCGACGACCTGCTGATGAAGCACATCATGTTCGCCAACGGCAACGCGGCCAGTACGCTGATCTTCAACCTGGGGCTCGGGCGTTTCGAGCCGGTGCCAGGGGACACCTTGAGCCAGGGCTACTTCCGTGCCCTCAATCGCCAGGCTGCCGCCTTCGCCCTGCTGGCCGACCTGTCGATGATGCTGCTGGGTGGTGCGCTCAAGCGCCGCGAGCGCCTGAGTGCGCGCCTGGGCGATGTGCTCAGCTACCTGTACCTGTCCAGCGCTGCGCTCAAGCGCTACCACGACCTGGGCTCGCCCGAGCACATGCAGCCTCTGCTGCGCTGGGCCATGGAAGAAAGCCTGGGGCAGGCGGAAAAGGCGCTGGACCGGCTGCTCGACAACTTCCCCAACCGGTTTGTCGGTTGCGCACTGCGCGTGCTGGTATTCCCCTTCGGCCGCCGCCACACCGGGCCGAGCGATGAGCTGGATGCCGAAGTGGCGGCGCTGATCGGCCGCAGCAAAGGCGACCCGGCGCTGGAAGAATTGCTTGCCGGCTGCTTCAGGCCACAAGCCGAGGGCGACCCGGTGGCGGCACTGCAACGGGCCTGTGATCTTCTGGACGAAGCTGCGCCACTGCACAAAGTGCTGCATCAGGCGATCAAGGAGGGCAAGGTACGGCCGGCACCTGGGCAGTCGGCCATCGATGCGGCAGTTCAGAGTGGTGCACTGCAAGTCGAAGAGGGACAACGCCTGCATGCAGCCGAACAGGCACGCAGGGCCGTGATCGACGTGGATGCATTCGACAAGGAGCAACTACTGCCTGAACAAGGCAAGGTGCGCTGAATGCAGGGGGCCGTTTTGCGGCCCCCTGCCCACCGGCGTATACTCCGCCCCCGTTTCAACCACCTCGAGGACCCTCCACATGGCCAACCCCCACCTGGAATACCACCTGCAACTGCTGAACCACCTGCGCACCATCCTGGTGGCGTTGGGTGAGGCCGAGCAGGTACCGGAGGAAAGCCACGCCCTGTTCCTCGAACGCTTCGACGAACTGCTGACCCTGCTGCCGCAGGACCCGCTGCACAGCCAGTACCTGGGCCAGGACCTGATCTGCCAGGTCATCCAGCGTTATCCGCAAATCGCCCACCTGGTGCCCCGCGACCTGCTGTGGTTCTTCGGCGGTGACTGCCTGCACTTCATGCCTGACGAAGAGCTGGCCCTTTACCAGCAACTCGAGGAACGTCGCTATGAAGCCGAGCGCAATGACGAACCCTTCGACTGGCATCAGGAAAAGCAGTTGCTGGCGCAAACCCCGCCAACGAATCGGCACTAGCCTGGGCCCTGCTCAACGCGAGTAGTAATCCACCAGCGTATCGATATCGAGCATGGGATAGGCAATGATCGTCAGCCCCCACGCCCACGCATCCGGAACGCCCTTGTCCACGCCCACGATGATGGAATATGGGCTCGGGTTCTGCACAGCGGCTTTGAAAACGCCGGAAGTAATCGTGCCATTGCCAAAGACCACCTCCCAGGATGCAAGCCGGTCCGGCACTGCTACCTCCTCTGAATCCCAGTTGAAGTAACACAGCGAAAGCTTTAGCCCGAGGGCGTGTTTGGCAACCCTGATGAAGTGCGTCGGGTGCACCCACTTGATCAGGAAGGTAGCGTAGGCTGCCTCTCCACCTGCGGTTGCCTTGATGATATCGGTGGCTGTCGGCGTGGCCAGGGTGCTGCGCAGGGCTGCGGGTATGAGCGTGTCCCCGCCCTCTTTGTACCGCACTTCCGATGCAGGAGTAATCGATTTCGGCGGTTTGTAATAGCGCTTGCCGTCTTTCGACAGCAGCTCGCCACGCAGTGTGCCTTCCGGTGCCCACGTGGCCTGCGCCCCCACTGGCATGAGTTCAACCTCTTCCTCAGGGCCACCACGATCGCAAAAGGTAACCAGAGGAGAAAGCAGCAGTGCCTGTGCAGGGGTAGCTGAGGTGACCTGCGCCTGCCCAGCGCCGGAAGCCACGTAGGCAGCAATGTAATACTCCATTGGGGGTAGGTAAGCACCATACGCCCAGGTAATTGACCCCCTGGGCGCGAACAGGCCAACTACCCATTCCTTGTCCACCGGAGGCAATTGAGTCAATGTGATCGGGAAAGCCACGATATGAAAGGCCAGTGCCACTTCTTCGTTCTGTGAAACCTGAGGTGGGTCGAACCGGGCGGTGGACTGACGAGGCTGGTTGTAAAACCCAGGTTGCAGTTGATCACCCCTATTTTCAAAGTAAACCCAAGTATTGGCAAGAAAAGGGGATACCGGGATTGTCAGCTTGGCAAGCTTCATTTGCTTCAACGCTTCGTAGTGCTGCTTAAACCGGTCTGCATTCACCCGATCGTTCTGTATCACATAAGTAGCAGGTGTCGACCAGTGCACCTTGACCTCGCTGCCTCCCAGCGCGTGGTATTCCACGTGGATGCTGTTCAAGTTCAGCGTCACCTCGAGCACCTTGCCACTACTCGAGTCCCCTTGTTCTATGCGTAACGCCTGCCGCGCAGCCATGCCGTAAGGCTTGCTCAGGTCCAGCCGCAGGTCGGTCAACAGTTTTTTACTTAGCTGTAACGTGCGCCCGGCTGTATTGAACTGTAACTTCGGATAGCCCAGGTTTACAACGCTCAACTCCCAGGTAGTTGCATTCATCTCACGCTCGACAACAACCGCCTCCCCCTCCCTCAGGTCATGACCGCTACGCGTATAACGTTCTGCCCATAATCTATTGAGCACTGGCTCGTCAATATAACCCAAGACACAGAGCAGGGGCTGATCTGTGACCTCAGGAGCACCCGGCGTCTCTGCTTCCTGAAAGGCTTTGCTGTCTTTTGGCGCACTCATGGGTTTACCCTCAACTCAATTGAGTATGAATTCACGCATAAACAAGCGGCATTGCAAACTGGCATTTTTGTCAGTTGCCTGAGGCGTTGCAGTTGATCATTCTCAACCGAGAATCAATTCAGAGGACTATACCTGGCGATTATCAGGCTTTTCCTACACCGGTAAATTCCAAATCGGCCTAATCTTCGCGTCCTCCTGCCGGCCAGTTGTTCGGCAGAAACTCAAAGGACCAAATCGTCCTGCCCACAACTGTTCCACAGTGGAGTTCAACATGAAAAAGACGCTTATCACGCTTGCCATCGGGCTTGGCCTGGCCAGCAACGCAGCATTCGCCAACACCGGTTCGATCAACTTCTACGGCCAGGTCCATGCCGGTACCTGCCCGATCGTAATCATCGACCCAGCCACAGGCCTGCCTGTGGCCCGCGTCAACATGGGTAACGTCAACGTTTCGCAGTTCAACGCCATTGGCGATGAGGCCGCCTCGCGCGCCTTCGGCATGCGTGTCACCCCGGGAGGCGGCTGTGTCGTCACGCCAGGTAGCAGCGCCAGGGTCACCTTCACCGCTGCCTACGGCGGCGCAGGTACAGGTGGTGCGTTGTATGCGCTGGAGCCAGGTGGGGCCAACGACCTGGCCTTGACCATCAAGGACAACACCGGCACACCGGTGGTCAACGGTACGCCTTCCAAGGATTACCCACTGGATGACACGAATCCCACCACCATGATCTTCTCTGCAGCATACAAATCCACTGGCGCTGCCGTCACTGCCGGTACCGCCAATACCGATGTGCAATTTCTTGTCGACATCCCATGAGAAAGCGCCCCGGGCGGGTTGAAGCCGCCTGGGGTTAACTCATCCCGTTCAGAAGGTATCGCCAGATGAAGACTCACTTGCGCCGCCTTGGCTTGGGTATTTGCCTCGCAGCCATCCTGCAACCCGCTCAGGCAGCGCTCACCGTCAATACCACACGTATCGTTTTCGACAGCGACAAACGCAGCACCTCTGTGGTAATCGCCAACCCCAGCCCCCGCCCCTACGCGGTTCAAAGCTGGGTCAACACCGCCAAGGACGATACCGACACAGCCGTCCCTCTGGCGACTTCGCCCGGGTTGTTTCGCCTGGACCCTGGCAAGGAGCAGATGGTGCAGATCAGCCGTTTGCCCAACAAACTGCCTGAGGACCGGGAAACGCTGTTCTACCTCAATGTTCAGGAAATCCCTGAAATAACCCCTGAGGATGTAAACGTACTCAATATCGCGCTGCGTACGCGCCTCAAGCTCTTCTACCGCCCCAGCCAATTGAAAGATCGGCCCGGCGACCGCATCGGCGAGCTGAAATGGTCCGTGCGCCAAGGCCCTGGGCGTGTCCAGCTAGTGGTAGACAACCCGACGCCCTACCATTACACCTTCGGGCGCCTGGAGGTCAGCACTGCAGGTAAAACGGAGGCTATCCAGGCCATGGCCATGGCGCCGCCGTTCGGCCAGCAGGTTTATGACCTTGCCCGTATCAAGTCGGTAAATGGTTTGCAGTTGACCTTTACCACCATCAATGACTACGGGGTCGCCACTGCGGCGATGCAAAAAACACTGTCGAGCGTTCCCTGAGCCTGCCTGCCAATACATACGATCGAGCCCTCCGGGCTCGTTCGCTATCGTACTTCACAAAAATCAAGGAGCCTTCCATGAAGCCGCTAGTCATTGCCGTTGGACTCGCCATGGCCAGTCAACAGGCGCTGGCAAACACCGGCTCGATCAACTTCTTCGGCCAGGTCAGCAGTGGAACCTGTGCGATTGAAATCATCGACCCTTCAACCGGCTTGCCCGCCAGCCGAATCTACATGGGCAACGTGAACGCTGCCCAGTTCAAACAAGCAGACGACGAGGCTGCAAACCGCGCCTTCGGCTTGCGCCTTACACCCGGCAGCGGCTGCATACTGCGGCCCGGCGCCAATGCCAGCGTAACCTTTACCGGAAATTACGGCGGCGCTGGCGCCAGCGGCACACTGTATGCGCTGGAGCCAGGTGGCGCCACCGGTTTGGCCTTGATCATCAAGGACAACGTAGGCACCCCGGTGGATAACGGGATCGCCTCCAAACAGTACCCCCTGCATGACAGCCTACCTACCGACATGTTGTTTTCCGCCGCTTACAAAGCAATCAATACCCAGGTAACCGCCGGTTTCGCCAACACTGATGTCCAGTTCAGGGTGGACATACCGTAAGCCCCGCAAAAAAAATCGGGCCTCACGGCCCGATCTTCATTTCCCCTCCCTCATGCCTCCTGGCCGGCCAGCCTGTCCAAAGGATCGTAGCTATAGCCGCTACCGTCGTAGCTGCTTAAACGACCCAGGGCGTCATACGTCAACGCCTTGCCTTTGTCATCGACCTTCATGTTGCCGTCGTCATCATATTCCAGCGTGAAGTCGCCATAGGCGGCGTGTGTGTTAGTCACACCGGTCAGTTGTGCAGGGTCTTCATTGTCGAATAGGTAAGTGGCCTCGTTTGCGCCCTTGCTACCGTCCTCTTCCTCAAATTCGGTCAGTACCCAGGTAATGTTATCGAGTGCATCGAAATCGAAATACTGCTGACGAATAGTCTTCCCAGCCGGGTCTTTCGGGCTATGGGAAAGCAACCCTTCACAGATGTACTCCTCCAGGCGGCCGCGCACGTCGTACTTGTACGTTTCCTCACGCAAGGCACTGCCATTCTCGCTCAACGTCTTGAAAGTGATCTGGTCCAGCACGCTATATTCCTGCACCAGTTCCTGTACACCCTGCACCCGCAGCCCGGCCTCTTCCACCAGCGTCTGCACAGTTTCGTTGGCGAACTTGCAGCCTTCAATCGGCGACTCGACCACGGTACTCAGGAATACGAACCTGCGCAGGCTCTCACGTCCCTGGTGGTCATACTCCAATTCAGTGGCCAGCCCCTGGGTGCCATCCAGGGTAAGGATGCATTGGGTATTGCTCAACCCATCGTAGAAGAACCGGCTGCTGGTGCTCCCCAGCGCCGTCTGCTCCAGCAGGCCACTGGCGTAGTAATCGTAGGTCTGCCTCTGGCCGAGAACATCCTTGTAGAACAACTGGCGCCCCAGCAGGCTGGTCCCGTATTCCATGGCCCAGGTTTCGTCCCCGATCGTGCGGGTTTCCTCCTTGATCTCGCCTGTACTGAAATAAGCCCGGGTCAGCTCCTCCCCTTCCTCCTTGCACCAGGTAAGCCGCGCGTTTTGCGGGTCGAATTTGTAGTCCGCCTGTTTACCTGGAATGCGCCGTACTTCCGGGTCCTCACCCAACTGCGGAATGTACTGGTATTCGATGACGTTGCCTGCAGCCGTCTTCACCTTGCTCGGCTTCGACTGGCCAGGTTCATAGTGCATGTGCCTTGCCCGCCCCCCGGTTATGGAGGTGGTCATGCGGTTCAGGCCGTCGAAAGCCTGCTCCCCCAGTACGGTGCCCCCGACACTGATACTGATCGGCAGGTCCTCGCTGCTGTGCACGGCATAATCGCGGTGCACCACGGACCTGTCCGCCAGCGTCTGGTCCACCAGGCGGCCGAACGCGTCATAGCTGGAGCGGGTAACCGCATTGCGCGCATCGACTTCCCGCACATTACGCCCCAGGCCGTCATAGAAGTACTCATGCTTGGCATACAGCTCACCCGCCAAGTCGAAACGCCGTAACTGGGCAGGCTGCTCGAACAGGTTCAACCAGGTGGTGGTCTTGCCCAGGCTCAACGTACCATCGGCAGATTCGCTCCAGCTGGTCTGGGTGGGCAGGTTGCCCCTGGGGTCTGAACCGTAAGGGTTGGACCCGATCGGGTCATGCTCCTCAAACCGCTTGACCCCATCCGGCCCGATCTCGCAGCGCTGCTGGCCCCAGTCATCGTATTCATAACGGGTTGCCAGGGGCATTTGCTGCTCCCCTTTCCAATCGTATTCGACTGCCTCGGTCAGCTGGCCAAGCTCATCGTAGGTAAACGCATTGCGAGGGCGGAAGACCTGATGCAGCCGGATATCTTCGGCGTCGGCATCATGACGTTCTTCGCTGGCCACTCGCCCCAGGCCATCGATGTACGAGCGGATGGCAACCCCCTTGACGTCCACCCGCATTTGCGACGCCTTGCCGCCAGGCGCGCTTACAAGGCCATACTCATAGACGCGCGATGCCGTGTACGCCGCTTCATTGGGCGATACCGTTTCGCGAACTACCCGGCGCAGCGCATCGTACGCATACTCGATTTCGACATCGTTGTCGTCGCGATTGAGCAGCGGCTGGCCAATGAGCATCGAATCCTTCAGCGTGATCACCTTGCAGGCATGCCGCGGCTGGCCGGTCTCGGCGTCAAGTTCGCCATGATCAAAGCCAGTCACCCGCTGCTCGGTCACCAGCACAGGGTGCCCATCGAGGGCTTCCTTGCTGTAGGTAAAACCGGTCTTGGTAGTTTTACCGCCCATGAGCACTGTTTGCAGCAGCGGGCGACCATGGCGCAGCAAGTCGGCGGGTTCATCGATCGAGCTCATGGTGGTTACTTGCAGCGCAGCCTGCTCCACCTCGCCTACCACTTCACACAGGCGTTCCTGGGTGGGGACCAGCCAATTGGATGCCACCCGTTTGGCCGAAGCACCTGGGTAGCTGACCCGGGCGAGCGCCTCATACTCAAAACGCTTGCGCAAAACGGGTGCGGGTTCGTCTCCACCTGATGCCGGGTACTCCGTCACGCTCTTCTGATTGCGCACGAAGCCGTCCGGGTCGGGCGGGCAGCCGTCACCCCCTTGGGCAGGGTAATACTCGATGACAGTACGCTGGCCTGAGGGCAGGGTTTGAGCAGTCAAATTGCCATGCAGGTCATACTCGGTCCTGGTGGCAGGCTCGTAGCGAACCTTGGCCCCCTCCCCTCGCAGCGACCAGGTGCGGGCTTGTTCCAGCGGCAACTGGAAGTTGCTCGGCTGATTGTCGAACTCTGTTGTCACACTGCCGTGGTGCGTGGTGCTGGTGGCAACTTGGTTGTTGCCTTGGAACACAACCTCACTCACCTGCAAGTGAAAACGGTTGTACGTGCGCTGGGTAGTGCGCAATAGCTGGTCCTCGCCATCCGCGCCCGCGCCCTTGCGCCATTGGCGAGCTGTGCTGCCATACAGGTAGCTGGAGCGGGCGCGATACAGGTTATCTTCGCCATCGTCACGCCAGGTTACACCGCTGCCGTTACCGACAAAGTTGTTTGGCGCCTCAATACTGTCTTGCAAAACGGTATAGGTGTAGGTGGTTCTCATCGGCGGCTGGCCAGCGCCAGGGTTGACCGCATGAGAGGTCACCCGCGGTATCGCTGTGCGCGTCCCGCCGCCTGGCAACAGATGGCCTGTATCGCCATTCTCCCCATAGCGGATATCTTCCACGCTACCGTAGGGCGTGGACACCTTGCCCAAGCAGGTCAGGCCAAAGGTAGTGGTGTATTCGAAACGCCAATTGCCCCCTGCTTCGTCCGGCAAATCAATTTGGCTCAACGTCTCATTGCGCAGAATGAGCTTGTATTGCGCCAACGGCTTATTGCCGCCATTGGCATTGGGGTGCAGATCGAGTGTCACCGTGCTGCCATAGCTGATTTTCAGCAATTCCAGGCCCGTGCCATCGACAATACGTTCCAGCCTTTGGTTATCGGGGGAATAACTCAGCACAATACGATGGCCGGAAGCAGCGCGAATCTCAGAAGGCAATGCAACCAGATTATCCCGGGTCCCGTACTCGCTCAGGACTTCTTCCATATGGGATTTGTGAACAACACGATACTGTTTCTTGTCCCCTTCACTGTCATCGAAAAAGCGGAAACTTTCGAGCTTTCTTTCTTTGATTCCTGGCTCTTCGCCAGACCCGGTCACCTTGAAACTTTCCCCGGTGTACAGCCGCAACATGCGCGTGCCCGGCACGTACTGGGTAAGCTCAAGGTACCAACCCCGGCCAAAGCCGACGTTCTTGTCGCTGAACGGGTTGAACACAAGCCGAATCGGCAGTTCTGGCCCCACCTGGTCATTACCGACGAGGGGTGGCAGGTTGATACTTAACGCATACTGGCCGGTGCGCGGGTCGACATTGTTTTGCACAAAGTCAGAGGCATTGAATGCATTGGAATGGAGTACGGTTTCGATAGCCATGTCATTGAGTATCCGAATGGTGTCGTGGCGTGCTCACCCCAGCACTCAAATTGTGCCGAGGTGAGCCATTGCTTAACGAATGGAAAGTTTCAGGACGTCCCGATGGGTCATCCCTTGCCTTTCTTCTTCCGCCGTGACGGCAAAAGCAAACGTCAGCGGATGCTCGTTGCCCTCCACATCCAGAAGGGTGAATACCAGGTCCTTTTCAAGTGCCTGGCGATATGCCGGGTCTTCCAGCCCACTCTGCAGCACGAAACCCGTATCCCGCTGCAGGGTGAGCATCAGTTGCCCGGCACCCGGCTTCGCGCCTTGCATCAGTTTCGGCAGTGCATACGCTCGCTGCTTCGCCATGCGGTAGAGCAGCCCGTCAAACAACAATTCGTCGCGGACTCCGCCATCCACCGACTGGAACGAGAAGCCGGTGTAACTGACAAAATCGTCGTCTTTGATCGGCGGCGTCGACGACCCGGGCTTCCACGACCAACGTACACCCGATTTTCTATCGGCACCCCTGATGAACAGGCGGGCAAACTTGATGATCCGGTTTTCCCTCAGGACGTGCTCAAGCAACCAGTTGTCAGTACTTCTGTCGACATAAGCGAACTCATCCCCTTCGGACGGAGACTCTTCCCCTGCCACGCGGGTGCGCTTGAAGGAATAGAGCTCCTGTGTGAAGGAAGGCAGGTCCTGCGCCTGCAACTCGAGTCTGCCTTTCTCACCACTCCCCCACGATGTGACCGTTTTGCCTGTCAAGGTATTCTGTATCGAAGCAATAACCCTGATCATCCCCGGCTTACGAGAATGGAAATAGAACCGGCGGGTTCTGGCCTGCAAGGGCGCGCTCGACCCACCGTTTACAGCAGGTTGCCGGTTGATGTTGTTTGCGTACCTGTTTACCGCCCAGTCTTCTCCCCCTGGATCATCGCTGCTCAAGGCTTCTTCCATCGACGCGAGGAAGGGTAGATCGTTATTGCTGTCGGCATTCAGGAACTTCAAGGTTGCCAGGTCGGCGTCGGAGATATCGATCGGTTGTCCATTGTGATCATCATCGGCTGCAACGGTGACCTCGACTTCGATCTGCTGCCAGCCGTTGGCGAAGCACTGGGGCGCACCGATGGCTCTGAGTTCAAACGTGCCGAGGCCCTCCCATGACAACAGACCGGCTGTTGCCTGCCGCCCTTCGCTGAACTCCACGATGGCGTAGCCGGTGTTCGAAACGCCGTCAGATGCAGTCACCACGGCAATGGGCAATTGCGGATTCTCCGGAGGCATATACACGTTGCCATCGAATTCCCCCTCCCCATTCACAGTCCAGATCATGGCGCTGCCAAGGTCTTGCGAGAAATCTTCAGTCATCACGGTGAACGGCGTGGGTTGAACCGACAGCGCTTGCCCCACATGGAACGGAACCACGTTCAGGCTCGCATACCGCCTGATCACTACCACCGCAGCTTCAGCGCTTTCTCCGGTCAGCCGGTTTGTGCAACGGATTCGCTGGACTTTGAAGAAACTGGGCGTTCCACCAGGCGTATGGGGCGTGAAAATGGCCCGACCGTCACCCTTGTCGTCTAGATCCCCAATCGGCTCGTCAAGCGTCTGAACGCGTTGTTCACCCTCCGACAGAAGCGCTGCGCCCACCAGCGCCCATTCCAGCCTGCCTGCTTCGACGCTAGAGGCACGGAGCTCGATTGGGTCTTCACCTTGCACCCAGGTGGAAACACGCGGTGCCACGTGCACCGCACGGGCACTTTCCATCACCAAGGCGTGGCTGCGCCCCTCGCCGCCTGCTTCAGGCGAGGTGGCGGTCACCAGCACCATCTGCTGGGCCTCGACGAAACTGGCTGCAGGGCGCGGGCTGTAGCTGGCGCCACTGAATGAGCCGATCGCCGCAGGGCGCTTCAGGTTGATGGCCGACCACTGCACCGGGCCAGTTGCGCCATCGGCAGTGAACGGCACGGACTTCCCGGCTACCACTTTCGCGAAGGCCGGCTCGACCGTTACGGCTTGCGGGTTTTTACGCCAGTTGCCGGGCACAACAAGATCGACTCCGTTTTTTGGTGCCCCTGGAATAAAATCATGGCCGCTGGGCAGGCTGAAGGTGTTCAGTACATCCTTGATTTCTCCCGCCCCCAGATCCGCTAAATCCGGAACGAGGATCAGGGTACCCGGCAGCCCGCTCGCCTCTTCGGCGATCGGGTAAGGGAAGTCGGTACCTGGGTCTGGCTGCCCCCCTGGACGCACATCGATCCCCAGCTGCATGAAGACCAGCACCGCACCGTCACCATGGCGAGGGCTGCCTTCGCTTTGTCCCCAAGGTGCCGGCATGGTACGCACCATGAACTGATCCGGGCTCAGCGGGTAGTAATCGTCCATCACGAAACTGCCCAGGGAATAGGTGCGGTGGTAAGCCCGCATGTAGCTGATCGATTCTTGCAGGCGCCGACCAATCATGTTGTTGACATAAGGGTTTGGCCCCAGGTTGGTGGAAAACCTGGTCGCACTGGCAAGGTCCAGCTCCAGCAAGGTGAACCGGCTACCTTTCGGCCGGCCGACCTGCAATGACAACGGTGCTTCGACCCGAAAACCCATGGCCTCGGTAATGGTGAAGCTCTCCACGACGCGTTTGGGGCTGCCAGGCAGGTCCACGACCCGCCTATATTCCCCGGCGAGGATGTTCATCCGCAACATCAGGTCCTGGCTGAACCGGGTCGCATTTTCGAAGCTGACCTGGGGCGCGCCCAGTACCAACCCTTCAAACGAAACGCTGATTCGCTCTCCCTCGTCAAGGTAGGCCTCCAGGTCGATAGGGTTCATCATGCCGAAATTAGCGAGCGCATCGAGGTACTGTTCACGAAGTACAAGGTCAAGGAGCCTGCGGTCCAGGGCAAGCACGCCTCCCCAGCCGAGACGCACCGAAGTTTCAAGGCTTGTTAGGAAAGTTGCCTTATTCACATCACGGTCCATCTCACACCTCCTTGATCGCCGGATTGAGGATATCGGCGTAACGCCGCACCGGAACGAATGGCAGCGGCAAAATGACGTAGTCGAAGTTACCGGGTCCTGATTTGGAGTACGCCGATATGATCACGTACTGCTCGTCAGCACCGGGCGCAGGCGTGTAAACCCGGGTAATCGGGTCGACGTCTCCGCTGCCGCGCAGCACTGTCCATTCGACCTCGCCGGAAACCTCAACCTTCTCAAAATCGAAGTTGAGCGTGTAGAACGGCAGCGCCACGCTTCCATCGTCCCTGGCTTCTGGTTCCAACCAGTAATTAGCGTTCTTCGAGCCAACCACCAGCATGTCGATGGTCGCTGCCGCACCTCCGGCAGCCGGTCGAACGGTGACCGGGTCCAGGCGCAGCGACGCGTAGTGTATCGGGTCTGATGGTTCACGCTTGGGCAGTGACGTCGGCGCGGTATACTTGTAACCCTCAGGGTTCAGCGGATCGTTATCGGGGCCGACGGCACCCAGCGCGGGGGCGTCCCATGTCAGCGCGGCAGAATCCGGCGTGCCCGCACTTAGCGAATAACCTTTGCCCAAATCGACCGCCGCTACCCACGGGTTCACCGTGACCTGGCTTGGTACAACGCTAACCAATGCCCTGCTGACCCGTTCGCCACTGGTGGCCGTCACGATCAACCGGCGGTGGCCTTCGGCACGCAGCGCATCATCCGATGGCGCCGTATATCGCCCCGTCGATGGATCGTTGAACGCCCCGGTTTCACCGGTTTCGCCGGGGAGATTTTCCACTTTCCAGGTGACAACGCCTGGTGCGGAGTCGGCCTTGAACTCGACCACCTGACCGCTTGCAACGATCGGTTCCGAAGGGCTGATGAGCAACGTGCTGCGCTTGGGCGCCAGGTTACCGAGCAGGGTCAAGTCGGTCGGCAAGGCTACGTCGCGCGGTTCGACGACGTTTTCGCCACGAAATAGCAGGTTGTTAAGGCGCAAAGCGTCGATTTCGAACGTCATGTTCTTGAGGCTTTCGACCCTTGCCTGGAGCTCAGCCTTAATTGCAGCTATCAGCGGTTGTATTACACCTGTTGACTTTTCCCTGGCATCCTTAGGACCGTCCCCGGAACCAAAGTCATTTTCAATCTCGACAGATACATTCGAGGCGAAATCCTTCATTGCAAATTTCAGCGCGACCTCACCTCCTTCTACAGAGACTTCAAAGGTATAAGACGCCTCAACCGTCACCTCCGAGGTTACTTCCAGATTTTTAGTGTGCCCTACCGATTCGTTAGTCTGAAGCCAGTAGACCAAAGTGCCCCCCTGGGTATTGCAGGCCCAACGTACTTTAAGCAACCGGTCTTCAAATGTAAGTTCACTACCCTGGGAGAACAGCCCCGCTTGACAGCCATCCATCGACAGCCTCCAACGCCAAGTATTAACAGTACCTCCATGATTATTATCACGGTATTCGAAAGCACCACCTACAACGCTTCCTTCATTGGCGACCAGCTTGTAACGATCGCCAGGCAATTCTACCAGATCGAATTTCCCCTTTAGCCATTCAAATTGTTCAAAACCAAGCTTCAAAACCTGGCTGGCAATGAATTTTTGCGACAACACTAAATTGCTGGTATACGGCTCTGCCGCATCAGGCAGCATGTACAGCATCGCCGCATCGTCATGGGGGTAAGTGCCAGGTGCGCTGCCTTTCATGGCAACAAACACAACCACTGCGCCGTCACCATAACCCTCACTGCCGAGCACAGTCGCCCCCGGGGCCGCGTGGGTGCGAAGACCAAAGGTACCCGGATTGATAGGCGACCCCTCGGCAACGACCATCTCGCTGAGGGGGAACTGGGTGAGTTTTTCATCTCTTTCACTCCAGGTTTCGAACACCTCCTGGAAATAAATCCCCAAGAGAATCCTCTCATTCGTAGTGCCTCCTCCATTGAACAGGTGGTCGAATGCGTCATTCAAATCAAGCAAGACTTTGCCTTCACCGTCAACGGAGCCTTCTACGGCCTCCAGCCTGATATTCATATCCAGTAAACCGCGAGTGGCGGCGTTATAGACCGTCAGGGCTTGTACGCTCCTGACAGGATCGCCGTCGAGGTACCTTTCGATCACTTCGAGGCGCTTACCGCCCACCAAGCGCATTTGCAGCTTGCCTCTCGAATCCTGGATACTTGCGTTTTCGAAAGACAGCCGTGGTTTGTCAAGTGTGAAGCCAAGCAAGACATGCTCGATGCCATTACCTGCGTCGACGCTGCTGTCGGGTAGCGTAGGGAAAAACAGGTCTTCAATAGCGATACGGTCAATATACTCCTGGGTCAGCAGGGCGTTGGCAGCGCCCCGGTCAAACACCAGCAGCGCATCCCACTTCAGGGTTTTTGCACCCTTGTCCATTTCTGCAAGAAACGCTTCAAGCGATAGAGCACTCACGGCTTGAGTCAGTACAGGCATTTTACTGTTCATCAGAATCAATCTCCATGTTTCATGTTTTCGTTATGCAACGCCAGCCGCCGGACAACTTGCCCAACCGCGCCAATTTCAAGGTCGCTTACATTGACTTTTTCGGAGTAAGCAGCAGCGGCATAAGTGCATGCCAACTGTCGCCATTATCGAAACTTACTGTCCCGTTAACGGTGTACTGCTTGTTTTCTTCCAGGGTGTTATAAACAGCAACACTCAACCACTGCTGTATCCGCTTATTACTATGTTCGCCAGCAGTGACAGCCACCCGATTACGTAATACCGCACCGCTTTCAATGGCCAACGTGAAGGGCTGGCCTGGCGCAGCGAAAGGCCAGAGCAGCGCCCCGGATACCTCGAGCATTGCACCGTTCGAGGTGAGCTTGGAGCGCCGAAGTTCGCCGTTGGTTTCCGCTTGCAGGCACTTGATATTGATATCGATAACCAGCGGCTGGACACGCAAGTCCACAGCGGCGGAAGGCGCCGAGCGCACTCCATCAGCACCGACAATGTGGTAGAACACGGTGAAACGCCTGCTGTTATCCGCACCGGGTTGATGCATGTTCGCGGCGACAACGCCGGGATCGATCTTGAACCGTCGACCGCCTGCTTCCACAGGTGTGTCGGTAACCTGCTTCCCGTTTTTCTCGTAACCGTCCCAATGAACTTCAAAGTGCTCGCCTGGGCGCAAAGGGATATCAGGCACTGTTACATACGCCCCGAGAATTGCGCTGTCTGCCAATAGCTTTTGCGTGCCCGGAGTATCCGCTTCGGCACGCTCGATGGCCGGTGCTGCAAGGCTGCGTGCCGTTTCGAACTCGACGTCCAGGCTATCGGAAGTCAAGGCATGCCCCGCACGCGCAAACTGGTAAAACACCTGATGGTCACCCGCTACCAGCAGGCTGGCGTCAACCCGGAAGACAGTCTCATCGCCTTGCAGGCTGCTCGCATCCATGCGTGCAAACTGCACCACAGGCTCGATCCGGGCCGGGCTTTTCCAGTGCAGCAGCACGTAGTCACCCACTTGAATACCTGGATAAGAAGGTACGCGAACAGTGACGCCATTGGGGAACTTGCCAGGGTCAAGCGGTGTACCCGTAAAACCATCGACTTCGGCTTCGGGTAACAGGTCGACAGGGCTCGGCGCCCTTGCTACCGCCACATCCTGCACCGGCGATTCAATTTTCTCGCCATTGCCGGCCAGTGTAATGGTGTACTGGAACTCCACCCGCCCATCCTGCACGCGAATGAAATGCGATTTGGCAACTTGCCACTGCAGGGGCTCGGACAGGTTGGCCTCGGTCACCTCGTAAACTTCGCTTGCCGGGGGCGTTACTTCGACGCCTGTAGCATTGAACTTGCGCGCCACCAGTTCAATACTGTCGCCAACCTGCATGGCTCGATAGCGTGGCGCAAACAGGCGCACGCCTTCAGTGTCCAGATCCGAAGCAACAATCACACGGTCATGCGACTCACGTGCCTGCGCCACCGATAAGGTTTCGGCAACGCCACTACGGTCGCGCAAACCCAGGTAACACATGACACGCATTGAATCCGGCGTGCTCTCTGCGGCGTCATCAACTTTATAAGATAAAAAGGCCCACCCACCGTCGAAGGGTTCAACAAAACGATTAGTGACGCGTGCCGACATCGTTTTTGTAGTGTCGTAATCTGCAGGCACCTCAACCATCGCATCAAGTTCATCAAAAGGGGTGCCGTCTGCAGCGATGCCGCGCCAGACCGGAAAGATATGTTGACCAAACTTGATATCCGCCCCCGTGATGACAAATTCCAGGTCTGCACCCTTCATGTTCTTGACATCAATTTCACCCCACGCGTTTTGCGTCGGGATTTCAGGGGCAGGGTTGTGCGGGGACTGTTCAGCCCCGTATTTCACTGAGCGGTTGGGCGCCATGAACATACTCCTAGCGGGTTCAAGATGCCCTTAGTTTTACGGCGCACTGCCGCGACTGGCTACTGGCAGAAATAACAGGTAGCACTCGCCCGTCCGGCACGCGGGCACCTGATAAATCTACCAGGTGACAACACCGATAAAACATGCAACCGCATCGAACCCAACGCCCGGTACTTCAGCACACCTGTTAATTCTGACAGGTGTCACAGCATGGCAACTTGCATAAGCTCCGAACAGACAACACACCGCTATTTGCCCAGTAATCCAGACCAATTCTTCTCATGTCTGTTCAAATAACCCGAACAGGGAGCCCTGAAAAATGAAGCACTTACAATCCCGCCGCCTCAGCCTCACAACGGCCATTAAACAGGCCATGCTGGCTGCGCCTATGCTTTTAATGGGTGCGGCCACCTTTGCAGCCACCACAACCGATTCAACTCACGCCGATCCAACGCCCATCCTCGCCCTGTACCAGACAGTGGATAACAACTCCGAACCTGCTTGCGGGCTGGAACTACCGGAAACAGGCAGCGGCACTACCGTGAAACTGCTACCTAAACAACAATGCCCGGAAGACGCCAGAGAGCCTCACTCCATTCGCATTCGAAACGTGCCGATCAAATCGACATTTCTGCTCACTGATAACGAGCGCTGTGAAAAAGCCAACAGCGCCTGGGTCGAACTTGACACGAGCCGCGCCAACGCTTCGCTGGAAAAACTGGGCATCGACAAGATCTGGACCTACGCGGGCAGCCCGGAAAAGCCGGGTTACCTGACCAACAGCGGCCTCGATAGCAATGCACCAAGCCGTGGTTTCCGGATCATCGGTAAAGGCAACCCGATCAAGCAGGGGGAACTCGCCTGCATCGTGGTCACCATGGCCCCGCGGAGCAATTGATCATGGCCAATTCTTCCGGGGTACACAGCAACGCCACCAACTTCCAGAGCTTCGTGCAGAACCATGTCGACCAGCGTACCGGCCAGTACAACCTGGCCATTGACTTGCAAGTGCCGGCCGGCAACGACCTGACCGGCCCCGGCCTACCCTTGCGCCTGTCGTACAGCCCGTTCAACAACGAGGACTCAGGCTTCGGTACTGGTTGGCAGCTGGCAATGACCCGATACGTGCCCGCCACTCGAATGCTTACCCTGCACACGGGGGAAAGCTACAAAGTGACAGGTACCGGCCGGCAACCCACTATTCGCGAAAAGAAAGTTCACAGCTTTCACTTTTACGACGATGGCGAGAACGGCAAAGGCCCGTACCGTGTAGAGCACAAGTCCGGTCTTGTTGAAATACTTACCCTGCACGACGTGGTCAACCCCATCGCCCTGCCCGCCACGGTCAGGGCGCCCTCCGGCCACGGGATAACGCTCAGCTACGTCCCTGAAAACCGCCGGCTGGAAAAGATCGTTGATGACAATGGCACGCTGCTGCTGGAGTTGAAGTACACCGACAGCAGGGTCACCATCGATACGCACCCAGGCGCCGGGGCCGACAAACAGCCATTTCTGCGCTACATGCTGGAGATGAGAAACCGGGCATTGGTGGAGGTAAAACTACCACCCGAAGTGGGGGGCAACTGGCGCTTCGGCTACACCACCGCCCGGGGCCTGACCTGCCTTGCAAAAGTGTCCACGCCTTCAGGCGCCGTGGAGGAGGTGCGCTATGGCGAGAACGACGACCCGGGCCACCTGCTGCCCGGCACGCGACCTCAACGCGTGTTGCCACGGGTAACCACCCATGAAGTCAAACCCCGCGCCGACCAGCCACCGCTGAAAACCACCTACACCTACACGCACTTCGATGAGGAAAACAGCATCGAGGTGGCGCACAGCTTTGTCGGCAGCAACAGCAACGTCAGCTGGCGCGACGACGGCGAGGACAACCTGTACCGGGCGCAATCCAGCTACCGCTACAGCGTCACCGCGCATTACTGGAAAGCGGGCAAGGTCGCGCGCAAACAGACACAAACGTTCAACCGCTACCACCTGCTGACCAAGCAAACGCTTGAAGAAGATGGCCATATCGAAGAGACCGAAACTCTCTTCCATGAACGCCCTGGCAACAGTTTCGACGATCAACCGCGCTACTTCCAACTGCCCAAAACCATCACCAAACGCTGGAAGCTGCGCGGTGACGCCAGCAAATTGCACGTGGAAACCGCCACCACCCTGTATGACGATTACGGAAACGTCACCGAAGAGCATGCCCCCACGGGTGTACGCGTCACCTACGAGTACTACGACAAGGATGGCGAGAAGGATGGCGATACCTGGGCCTGCCCGCCCGACCCGCAAGGCTTTGTGCGCAACGTCAAATGCAAGACGGTCTACCCCGTGCAGGATCAGCCCGGCGATGCCCCCGTCCAACGCACCCGGCTGACCTACAAGGCCTACCCGGCGCTGGCCAGCCTTGGCCAAGCGAGCGAATGGCTTGCACCTTGCGCAGAACAGGTGCTGCAAGTGTTCGATGCCGGGCAGCCCGGTGAGCGCGAACAACTGCTGATAAAGGTGGAGCGGGCCTACCTGAACATGCCTGACAATGCCTTCCTGCACGGCCGCCCGGACCACCAGGTGACCACCCGCTACGGTGAAGACAGCAGCAACCCGGTACGCCGGGCCATTGAAAGCCGCAGTTCACGTGTCGAATGGGAATACCGCAAGGCCGTCGACAAGGACCATGGCCTTGAGTACTGGACCGATGAAACGGTGTCCGGCTTCGACCTGGTGCAGAAGACCACCAGCATGGCCGTGTCTGGCCTGCATGGCCAGAGCGTGTACGAAGAAGATGACACCGGCAACAGCATTCGCCGCCGCTACGACCCGCTCGCCCGCCTGGTAGAAGAAACCGTTGCGCCAGGCCAGGGTGTGGACGAGGCCAAGGTAATCCATGCCTACGGGCTGGTCACCCACCCTGAAGAAGGCGCTGCCGGGCTGGCCTCGCAGGTGGTCACAGGCAGCACGGGCGTGAGCACCTTCATTACCTTCGATGGCTGCAGCCGGGTGGTGACCGAAGAGCGCGAAACGCTAGCCCCGGGTACCGCGCCGGGTGCTGAACATTCGCGGCAGCGTAACGTGGTTGCGCAGCGCAAGTACGATGAACTGGGCCAACTGAGCGAAGAAACCGCCTTCGACTACTACGACGGCAAGACCCTGACGCTGACCTCCACCTTCGAATACGATGCGTGGAGCCGGCTGTGCAAGACCACCTTGCCGAACGGCGCTACGCAGCACAGCGAATACTCGCCATTTGGCGAAGCCGGCGACGTCGTTACCCGCTGGGTCGAAACACCAGACAAACCTGGTGTTCGCCAGCAGCAGCAGGTTACCGAGAGCAATCGCTTCGACAAACTGTCGAGTCAGTACCGCCTGGACGACGCAGGCCAGACCGTTGGCCGCCATGACTTAAGCTACGACGGCCTTGGCCGCTGCATCAGCGAAGAACACACCTTCAAACGAAACGACAGGCCGATCAGCCGAACCAGCAAGTACACTTACGACGCCGAAGGCCGCGTGACCCGTACCGAACGGCCCGACCAGTCGGCAGTGCTCAGCCAGTTCGCGCTGCACAGTGCAGCCCCATTGGCCGAACAACTGCTGGTCGAGCGGCGCAAAGGTGTTGAACCCACCCTTGCCTGGCAACGGGATTACGATGGCCTCGACCGGTTGAAGTCGCTCAAGGCGGGTTTGCAAGATGAAACCTACACCTACAAGCGCAACACCTCGCTGGTAGAAACCCGCACCACTGCGCAGCGCACCTTTAAGTACCACTACCGCCCCACGCGCTCCGCCCAACCCAACCAGATCGACGTTGACGCGGTAAAGAGCACGACGTTCGATTACGACACCAAAACCTCGGCCATCAGCACGGCCAGCGACGCACAAGGCGAGCACACCTATACCTACACCGATCAAGGCTACCTGTGCAAAACCGAATGGGAGGGCCATGACGCCAATAGCCACCACTGTGTCTACCGCAATTCGTTGCAGGGCCTGCCATGGGGCTACACCGAAAGTGGCGGCGCAGAGGTGACCCACGACTACAACGAGCTGGGCCAGTTGACAGAGACCAGCCAAGGTAACCTGGCGGCCACGTTCGAATACGACACGCTCGGGCGGCTCTGGAAAACCACGACCCAGGACCTGGCCAACAAACAGGTACTGTTGTGCGAGCAGACTTACGACGAACTTGGCCGAGAGAAAAACCGCGAACAAACGCTCACCCGGCAAGATGGCTCCACCCTCACCCAAAGCATCGCGCTGGAGTGGCAGGAAGATGACCAGCTGCGCACCCGCACCCTCACCCGTGACAACCAACAAGTGTTGCTGGAAACCTTCGACTACGATGCGCTCGACCGGCTGGAGCAACACACCTGTCAAGGCACCACACTGCCGCGCAACGCTGCTGGCCGGGCTATCAAGAATCAGTTTTTCGTCTACGACGAGCTGAACAACCTCACTGAGTGCTACACCGATTTTGCCGATGGCGCATCTGACGAGGCCTTTTACACCTACGACGGCTTCATCCTGAAACTGGCGGAGCACTCCCTGCAACCCGATTATCCGGCCCGCCAGGCGTTCGAGCACGATGCCGAAGGCAACCTGCTGAACGACGAACAAGGCAACACGCTGGTGTACGACGACCATGGTCGCTTGAGCGAGGTACAACGGGCCAGCGATGGGCAACCCCTGTACCGCTACCGCTATGACGGCCACAACGACCTGATCGGCGTACGCCATGAGCAAAACCCGGAAGTGTTACGCCGTTACCAGGGCTACCGGGTAAGCAGTACACGCGATGCCGACTTGCTCACCGAGTACCTGTACGCAGGCGACCGCCCTCTGGGGTTGCAACGCCCGGCTCAAACTGCAGACAACCGGCTGTACGCGACCGACGCGGCAAACAGCGTGGTGGGTGAATGCAGCAGTGATGAACTGCACGATAACGCGTACACAGCCTATGGCGACTCACCGGACAACGACCAACTGGTGGGCATGCTCGGCTTCAATGGCGAAGCCCGCGAACGGGCCTTGGGCTGGTCGCTGCTGGGGCGCGGCTACCGTGCCTACAACCCTGGGCTGATGCGCTTCCACAGCCCGGACACGGCGGCACCAGAAGATGCCGGTATCAACCCGTATGTGTACTGCGGCGGCAACCCGGTCAACTGGCGCGACCCAAGCGGCCACTACGGCATGCGGCACAGCATGGAGGCGCCGTACGTACCGCCCAAACCATTAAAGGCCAAGGCCGATTGGCGATCCTGGCTTGGGGTGGCGCTGGGTGCTGTGTTTGCAGTGGTCAGCTTCATGTTCCTGCCGCCGGTAGGCCTGACCATGGCCTTCGCGTTTGGCGCAGCCAGCCTTGCCATTGACGTGGCCGCTACGGCGGTTTCTGTGGGGGCACTGGTGACAGGGAGCGCTGCGGCCAGTGACTGGGCGTTCTGGCTGGGGATTGCCAGCGCGCTGAGTACGTTGGGGATCATGGGGTATAGCCGGCTGGGGGCGAAGGGAGTGGGTAAAGCCGCCAGTGTTGGCACTCAGACGGTTACGGAGACAACCAGTATTGGAGTAGGTACTGCCAGACGATCCATAGCGGGAAGTTCAGTAGCCAGGGGAGTCAAACGGGGCGGAGGCCCAATATCAACGCGCGCTGCGAAAATCGCAAAAATTGAAACCATAGGTGACACATCGTCCAGTTTCAAACCCTCTAATACTTGGGAGCTGGATTGGGACGTTATGCCACCAGGCAAGAAAGGCGTATTGAAAAATAACCCCGCATTTGAAGACGACACCGTCAGCCTCCAACCCCCCGGCCCAAGCACCAATATGGAAGAAATTACGATATCACCAGTTCCACCTTCCCCATCTAAACCGGCGACTATTGACTGGAGCGGAAGTGCGCTCGGCGCAGTAAAGGAGGGAACACTTCACTGGCCAGGCCGAACCAACTACAGATACCTCCCGCCTAAGAATCCGAAGTTTATCTAAAAGAACATTAGACAAAAACTTAAACCAGGCATAAGGACAACCCACGAGAGGGTGCCCTTATGCCTGTGAATAAAAAATAAGCTGCAGTATTTTCTGATTGTTTATCAGTTTTTTCCTACATGACTTTACCGTGCGCACTCGTATTCTCCCGACCAAATAGCTCTTCGTACACATGATTACTATGAGTCGCCACGGCCAATGGACGGCATAAACAAACGGTGCTTAACATGCTCAGTCTCATTCAGCATCGACATAAGTTCATGCTTTGTCATTTTTTTTGGGGTCTGCCCATCGCGGGTTGCGGCGTATTTTTTTTAATTGCTGATCAGGCCCAAGGGGAAGAACGCCCCCTGCAATTCAACCCCAACTTCATGCGCCAAACGCCAGGCCAGTCCAGCGACGCCAGCGTAGCCGCCCTGAGCACCCTGGCCGCTGAAGCCTCCCTGGCGCCCGGCCGCTACCGGGTTGAAGTGCTGGTCAACCTGGCCCCGGCGGGCAAGCACGAAATCGACTTCCGTGAGCGCAGCGACGGCAAGGGCCTGGAGCCCTGCCTCAGCGCCAGCCTGCTGCGCGAACTGGGCCTGCGTGAACAGGGCCTGGCCGAGCCACTGCCCAGCGACGAGCGCTGCGTCGACCTGCCCGCGCTGGTGCCCGATGCCACCTACGACCTGGACCCCGGCCAACTCCAGCTGGCGCTGTCCATCCCGCAGATCGCCCTGCGCCGCGATGTGGCTGGCAGCGTTGCACCCGAGCGCTGGGACAACGGCATCAATGCCGCTTTCGTCAGCTACCAGGCCTCTGCGCAGCATTTCAGCGGCAAAACCGGCACCTCCAATAGCAGCCAGGACCTTAACCTCAATGGCGGGGTCAACCTGGGCGGCTGGCGCCTGCGCAGCAGCCAGAGCTGGCGCGACGACGGAGAAGGCCAGGACTGGGTGCACTTCAACACCTACGCCCAGCACGACCTGCCCGGGAAATGGGGCACGCTGACCCTGGGCGAAACTTTCAGCAGTGGCGATGTGTTCCGCAGCCTGCCCATCAAAGGAGTACAGCTGGCCACCGACATGGGCATGCTGCCCGACGTGATGCAAAGCTACGCGCCGGTGATCCGCGGCGTGGCCCAGAGCCGGGCCAAGCTTGAGGTATTGCAGAACGGCTACCCGATCTACTCCACCTACGTTGCCGCCGGCCCTTACGAGATCAACGACCTGGGCATTGGCGGCAGCGGCGACCTGGAAATCGTCCTCACCGAGGCCGATGGCCAGGTGCGCCGTTTCATCCAGCCCTACTCCACCCTCAGCAACCTGCTGCGCGAAGGCGTGTGGCGCTACAACCTGGTAGCCGGGCGCTATGACGGCGCCGACGGCATCGACGACCCCGCACTGTGGCAAGCCACCCTGGCCCGCGGCGGCCAGTGGGGCACCACACTGTATGGCGGGCTGCTGGGCAGCGAGTACTACGATGCCGCCAACCTTGGTATCGCACGCGACTTCGGCACCCTTGGCGCAGTGTCGCTGGACGTGACCCAGGCCCGTACCGACCTGGGCGCGCAAGGCGGCCAGGTTCAAGGGCAGAGTTACTCCGTGCGCTACGGTAAGGCCTTCCAGACCGGCACCAGCCTGCGCTTCGCCGGCTACCGCTACTCCACCGAAGGCTATCGCGAGTTCGACGAAGCCGTGCAGCAGCGCAACGCCTCCAGCCGCTACCAGGGCAACCGCCGCAGCCGCCTGGAAAGCTCGATCTACCAAGCGTTCGGCAACCGCAACTCACTGAGCCTGACCCTGTCACAGGACGATTACTGGCACACCAACCGCCAGCGGCGTCAGTACCAGTTCCAGTTCAATACCCAGTACCGCCGGGTCAGCATCAACCTGTACGCCTCGCAGTCATTAAGCGACGACAGCGGCAGCGACCGTATCGTTGGCCTCGGGGTCACTATCCCGCTGGGCTGGGGCACATCGACGAATGCAAGTTTCGATGTGCAGGAAAGCAATGGCCACTTCAGCGAACGCGCCACCTTGAACGGCGGTTCACAGGACAACCGCCTGAGCTACCTGGCATCGCTGGCCAACGACGAACAGCAGCGCAAGACCGCCTCGGCGTCAATGGGTTACCAGACGCAGAAGGTGAACGTAGGCGCCGGCTACACCGAAGCGGATGATTACCGCAGCGTCTCGGTCAATGCCAGTGGCGCGGTGTTGGCGCATGCCGGCGGCATCGTGCTGGGGCAATACCTGGGCGAGACCACTGCGCTGGTGCATGTGCCCGACGTGCCCGGCGTAGGCGTCGACAACGTACCCGGCGGCAGCACCGACAGCAGCGGCTACATCCTTGCCCCGCACATGCGCCCCTACCGGGTCAACCAGGTCACCCTGCAAACCGACCAGCTCGGCCCGGATGTGGAAATCGAAAACGGTGCCACCCAGGTTGTCCCACGCCGAGGCGCAGTCGCCCTGGCAACCTTCAAGGCGCGCCAGGTCAGCCGCCTGATCCTGACCCTGCAACATGCCGACGGCCGCCCACTGCCCTTTGGTACCCAGGTCAATGACCAGCAGGGCAACCACCTGGCGGTAGTGGGCCAGGCAGGCCAGGCACTGATTGCTACAGAGGCCCAGGCACAAACCCTGGAGGCGCGCTGGGGCGACCGCACCGAACAGCGCTGCCTGTTGAAAATCGACCCGGCAACCATGCCAGAAGAGCAAGGCTACCAGCTGCAGACCTTGCGCTGCCCTACCCCATGACCCAGCCCGTGCGACGATGCCGCATGCTTGCAACAGGAACCGACCATGCCCCATTTTTCGCGTTATTTCATCGGCCTCGCCGCTGCGGCGACGATGATGACACTGTCAAGCCAGGCCCATGCACTGGGATGCGAATGGCCAACCACCACCGGGCCGCTACAGTTCACACACAACCTCGGCGGCATGAAGTGGGTGGCGCGCGATGCACCCGTGGGTAGCAAGATCTACTCAGCCACCTCCACTGGCGTACTGGGCCCCGGCTTTGCCTTGAAGTGCGACAACGACGGGTCACTAAGCCTGTCCGCCATCATGGGGACGCCATTATCTGTCGCCCCCGGCACCTTCCCCCGCGTCGACGGGAAGGATGTGACGGGCAAAGTGCTACAAACCACCATCCCGGGCGTAGGCCTGTATCTGGAGCTGGGCGGTTTCCTCAACGCAACATCCAGCAATTCGTTCCAGGCAAATGACGGCGGTATCGGCGCCGTTCCCTATGTGGGTGAAAACCGCAGGGACATGAGGCCCACGTCCCTGGAAATGACCAATCTCACCATCAAGTACATGGCCTTGATCAAGACCGGCCCCATTCCGGCCGGCATGAGTTCATTCAACCAGGAGGTCGTCAGGGGTGTTGTCAGCGATGTAGGGGATGCCGTAAGACTGACCCTGGGCGGGCAAGTCCAGCAGGCCCAGTGCACGCTCAGGGCCGATGCCGTCAGTGCCAACCCGGTACAACTTGGCACCCACGACATTGCCGACTTCACAGGCCAGGGCAGCACCAGCAACCCGGTTGATTTCTACGTCACCCTCAACGACTGCGAGGACGACCCCGCCGGCAGCGTTGCCCGTGCGTTCATGCGCCTGGACGGCGTGGACGGCTCGGTGCCGGTGGACCGTGACCTGGGGTTGTTCACCCTGACCACGGACTCGAGCGCCAGCGGCATCGGTATCCAGGTGATGCGCAGCGACAATACCCCACTGAAGCTCGAAGAGTTCGTGGATATGATGCCCCTTACCCCCGGCATCACGCGCCTTGATCTTCGTGCCCGGTATTACCAGACCGAAGCAACGGTGAAGCCCGGCGAAGCCAAAGGCGCATTGAACTTCACCATCGAATACCGCTAAGGAACCTGGCCATGGCCTGACAGCCATGGCCAGGCTTTTTCGCAGGCAAAAAAAACGCACCAAAGGAATTTTAGAATTCCTTGGTGCGTTTTGTATTGGAGCGGGAAACGAGACTCGAACTCGCGACCCCGACCTTGGCAAGGTCGTGCTCTACCAACTGAGCTATTCCCGCATTTGAAACTTTTACAACCTACTACACCGTCATGAACGCCATAGTTTTAGAAACTGGAGCGGGAAACGAGACTCGAACTCGCGACCCCGACCTTGGCAAGGTCGTGCTCTACCAACTGAGCTATTCCCGCAAATGGCGTCCCCTAGGGGACTCGAACCCCTGTTACCGCCGTGAAAGGGCGGTGTCCTAGGCCACTAGACGAAGGGGACACACAACACTTTTCAGTGCACCAGACTTGAACCTCACGGTTCACCCTGGATTTTCTTTTCCTGCCGCGCCGTTAAGCGTTGCCGGAGAAACTGGAGCGGGAAACGAGACTCGAACTCGCGACCCCGACCTTGGCAAGGTCGTGCTCTACCAACTGAGCTATTCCCGCAATATGGCGTCCCCTAGGGGACTCGAACCCCTGTTACCGCCGTGAAAGGGCGGTGTCCTAGGCCACTAGACGAAGGGGACACGCTGCTGGCATTACTGCCTGCTTTCACTCCCTGCCGCGTTTCGCTGTGTGCTTTACGCTGCAAGTGGCGCGCATTCTATGGATGCTTCGAAGGTGCGTCAACCCCTTTGTAGAAATTTATTTAAATCAATGACTTCCGGGTGGGTTGGGGTGCAGATGCGGGCCGGGGTGTCGATATAGAAAGAAGCAATCCTGCACTGGCCTCTTCGCGGCTAAAGCCGCTCCCACAGGGACCGCGCCGCTCTCAGGCCTGTGCAGTACCTGTGGGAGCGGCTTTAGCCGCGAAAGGGCCGGCACAGATATATAGCCGCTGTTCGCCCCTTGGCAAACTCACTACACTCAAAGCTGTAATTCTTCTTCAATGAGGCATTAACGGTGACACCACTTCTGATCACCCTGCTCATCGTGGCGGGCATCGCGTTGCTGATCGTGATCGGCTACCTCAACAATGTGGTCGAAAACGGCAAGATCGAACGCGTCCGGACGCGGATCGAGCTGGCCGACCGCCTGCGCCGCTGTGGCGAAATCACCGAGACCTTCCCCGGCCAGTTCATGACCCCGGCCCTTAAACTGCTGCTGACCCGCCTGGAACTGAACCTTAATCAGCGCCAGCTGGCGGTGGACAAGCACAATGCCGAACTCAAGGCGCGTATCGCCGAGCTGGAAGGGCTGATCGCTCTGGGCGACAAGATACCGGTGAACAACCCGCCCAACCCGATCCACACCGAGGTCAAGGCCAAGGACGTGCGCTTCTTGCTGGAGGCCATGCACAACCAGGTCACCCGTGCTGCCCAGGAAGGCTTTTTACCGGCTGCCGAAGCCAAGCACTGGGTGAAGGAGATCCGCCACATCCTGGTGTTGCTGCATATCGAGTTCTTCAACAACCTCGGCCAGCAGGCCCTGCAGAAGAACCAGCCGGGGCAGGCACGTCTGGCGTTCGAGCGCGGCGTGCAATACCTGCGCAAGCAGCCGGAGCCTAAAGTGTATGAAGAGCAGCTGACGTATCTGGAGAAGCTGCTGGCCCGGGCCAATGCCCAGGTACTGGACCGCATGTCACCGGCGGAAGACGAGCACAACGAATTGACCGACGGGCTCAAGACCGATGAGGAAGAGACCTGGAAGAAGAAGGTGATCTACGACTGATGCATTAACCTGTGCCGGCCTCTTCGCAGCACAAGGCTGCTCCTACAGGGATTGCACCAAGCCTGAGAGCAGTGCAATCCCTGTAGGAGCAGCCTTGTGCTGCGAAGAGGCCGATACAGGCCACAACAATCAGCAGTCAGTCAGCTCAAGGAAGATCGCCACCAACCGTTCCAGCCCCACCTGGTCCGCCTCGCTGAACCGCCCAACCTTCGGGCTGTCCAGGTCCAGCACACCAATCAGCCTGCCCTCCTTCACCAACGGGATCACCAGCTCGCTGTTGGACGCACTGTCACAGGCAATGTGCCCCGGGAACGCATGCACGTCCTCTACCCGCTGGGTCTGCCGCGTTGCCGCCGCCGCTCCGCACACGCCCCTGCTGAACGGAATACGCACGCATGCCACCTGGCCCTGAAACGGGCCCAGTACCAGTTCTTCGTTGCGGTTGAGGTAGAATCCGGCCCAGTTCAGGTCATCCACCTGGTTGTACAGAAACGCCGAAAACTGCGCGGCGTTGGCGATGAAATCACGCTCGTCGGCGAACAGCGCCTGCACTTGCGCCGCCAGCAGGTTGTAGCCATCGAGGCCGGCGCCACTGGCATTGAGGTCGATCATTTACTTTTGCTCCAGCAATTGCAGCCCGACCCAGTAGCGGGCGAACTGATAGGCACAACGGCCATTACGGTTACCGCGGCCGGTGGCCCAGCGCACGGCGAGGATGTCGAGTTGCTCGTCACGCTGCCAGACCAGGCCCGCGGGGCCCGCCAGCTGGCCGATCCAGTGCTCGACAACATTCAGGAAGTGGTCCTGGGTAAACGGGTAGAACGACAGCCAAAGGCCAAAACGGTCTGACAGGGCAATCTTGTCTTCGACCGCTTCGCTGGGGTGCAGCTCGCCATCCACGCGCTTCCAGTTCTCGTTGTCGCTCTCTTTCTCCGGCACCAGGTGGCGGCGGTTGGAGGTGGCGTACAGCAGCACGTTGTCCGGTGCCTGCTCCAGCGAGCCATCAAGCACGCTCTTGAGCACCCGGTAGTCGCCCTCCCCGGCTTCGAACGACAGGTCGTCACAGAACAGGATGAAGCGTTGCGGCAGCCTCTGCAGCTGCTCGACCACCCGTGGCAGGTCGGCCAGGTGGTCACGTTCGATTTCGATCAGGCGCAGGCCGGCACCGGCATGCTCGGCCAGCAACGCACGCACCAGCGACGATTTGCCGGTACCGCGCGAGCCCCACAGCAGGGCGTGGTTGGCCGGCAGGCCGTTGATGAACTGATGGGTGTTGCGGCCCAGCTGGTCGCGCTGCTGGTCGACGCCGATCAGGTCGGTCAGGCGGATGTCCAGGCTGACTTCCAGCGGCAGCAGGTAGCCGCTGCGGCCATCGCGCTGCCAGCGGGCGGCCAGGGTGGTACCCCAGTCGATGTTCGGGCGTTGTGCCGGCAGCAAGGGTTCGAGGCGCGCCAGTACCGATTCGGCGCGGTCCAGGAAAGCAATCAAGCGAGCGTCCATCAAGGCTCCTGCAAATTCAGATTCGTGGCTGCTGTACCGGCCTCTTCGCGGCTAAAGCCGCTCCCACAGGGACCGCACCAGGCCAGAGGGCGGCGCGGTACCTGTGGGAGCGGCTTTAGCCGCGAAGAGGCCGGCACAGCCAGTTGAGCAATCAAGGCTGAATGTGTGACAGGCCCACCAGTAGCCGGGGTTGATCGGCTATGCTTGCGCAGCGCAAGGGACGTGAAACCGGCTCGGGACTCATGGATATCAAGTTCACCAATCGCCTGTCATACAAGCAAGCCCGGCTGACAGTCCTGGTCGGCTTCATCCTGGGAACATTGCTCAGTCTCATCCAGATCGGCATCGATTATGCCAGCGAAGACGCGTCCATCAACCGTGAAGTGCGTGCCTTGCTGCAAATCAGCCACAACCCGGCCTCGCGCATCGCCTACAACATCGACTCGGAACTGGCGCTGGAGCTGACACGCGGCCTGTTGCAGTCGCCGGCCGTCATCCGTGCACGGCTGATCGACAACAACGAAACCGTGCTGGCCGACGTCGAGCGGCCCAGGCTGCAAGACCGCTATCGGCCGCTGAGCGACTTCCTGTTCGGCGAGCAGCGCCAGTTCAAGGACCGTCTGTACCTGACCCACATGCCCGAGGAATACCTCGGCACCCTGTACCTGGACGTCGACACCTTTGCCTTCGGCAGCCGCTTTCTCGACCGTGCCGGCATCACCCTGCTCAACGGTTTCGCCCGCAGCCTGGTGCTGACCGGCATCCTGCTGGCGCTGTTCTACATGATGCTGACCAAACCGCTGGTCACGGTGATCGGTGCGCTCAGCGGCAGCGACCCGCGCAAACCCCGGCAAACCCGCCTGGACTGCCCACACGGCCACGAACACGACGAAATCGGCGTGCTGGTGAAGGTCGCCAACCAGCAGTTCGTCAGCATGGCCACCGAGATCGAGCAGCGGCGTACCGCAGAAAACCGCCTTACCCAGTACCTGAACGAACTGGAAGACATCGTTTCGGCACGCACCAACGAGCTGAAGGCCAGCAACAGCAGCCTGAGCCTGTCCAACCAGGAGTTGGAAGAAGCGCGCCGCCGTGCGCTGGACATGGCCCAGGCGCGCGCTGCCTTTTTGGCCAACATGAGCCACGAAATCCGCACCCCGCTCAACGGCATGCTTGGCATGATCGCCCTGGCCCTGGACAGCCCGCTGCCCAGCGAGCAGCGCCAGCAACTGGCGATTGCCCACGACTCGGGCAAAGTGCTGGTGGAGCTGCTGAACGATATCCTCGACCTGTCCAAGTTCGATGCCGGCCAACTGGAGCTGGAACGCATCCCGTTCGACATGGGCTCGATGGTGGAAGACACCGCCAACCTGCTGTCGCAGAACACCGCGCAAAGCGTGGAGCTGACCTGCCTGATTGCCCGCGACTTCCCCAGCAGTGTGCTCGGTGACCCCACGCGGGTGCGGCAGATTGTCAGCAACCTGCTGTCCAACGCGTTGAAATTCACCCGTTTCGGCCGTGTCGATGTACGCCTGGTGAGCATCGTCGGCGGCGTACGCCTGGAGGTGCGCGACACCGGCATCGGCATACCCGAAGAGGCCCAGGCGCGGATCTTCCAGCCGTTCACCCAGGCCGGTGCCGGCATTACCCGCCAGTACGGCGGCACCGGCCTGGGCCTAGCCCTGACGCGCAACCTGTGCAAGGCCATGCAAGGCCATTTGCACATTCGCTCCGAAGCGGGCTTTGGCAGCTGCTTCAGTGCCGAGCTGCCGCTGGCCGAGCACACCGAAGCCATTGCCCCGGTGCCGCTGCACGGGCGCGTAGCCGCCCTGAGCGCTGCAGGCAGCGGGCTTAATGAACTGTTGCAGGGCCTGCTGCCCGCCTGGGGCCTGGCCTACCGGCGGCATGACAGCAGCGCGACGCTGAACGCCACGGCGATGGACCTGCTGATTACCGACGACGTGGACCGCCTGTTCGACCTGCGCCAAACGCTTAAAACGCCCATCTTGCTGGTGACCGCCTACGGCAACTTCCTGCCCAGCGAGCAGTCGGCCGCCCTCGCCCCACTCCATCAGCTGGCCCGGCCGCTGGCGCGCAATGCCCTGTACCAGACACTGCGCCGCACCCTGCAAGGCTTTGATCCCGAGCACCCGCTGGCCAGCCCGGCCCTCACCCTGGAGGCAGGCCGTGCGCGGATTCTGCTGGTGGAAGACAACCCGGTGAACCAATTGGTGGCCAAGGGCATGCTGGCCAAGCTCGGCTGCCAGGTGCAACTGGCGACCCAAGGCGCCGAGGCCCTGGAGCTGCTGGAGCGGGATGACTTCGACCTGGTGCTGATGGACTGCAACATGCCGGTGATGGACGGCTACGAAGCCAGCCGGCGCATCCGCCAGAGCGGCCGCTGGCCCGAGCTGCCGATCGTCGCCCTCACCGCCAACGCCATGCCCGAGGAGCGCGAACGCTGCCGGGCAGCGGGCATGAACGACTACCTGGCCAAGCCGTTCCGCCGCGAAGAGCTACTGGCGCTGGTCGACCACTGGGTGCCGCTCAACGGCTGAGCAGGCGCTCGATGTCTGCTTCCAGGGCCTGTGGCTTGGTGGTGGGGGCATAACGCGTCACCTGGCCGCTGGCCGGGTCGACCAGGAACTTGGTGAAATTCCACTTGATCTTCTGGCTGCCCAGAATGCCCGGTGCGCGCTGCTTGAGCTCGACGAACAGCGGGTGGGCGCCCGGGCCGTTGACTTCGACCTTGCGAAACAGCGGGAAGCTCACGCCGAAGTTGCGCTCGCAGAACTGCGCAATGTCCCGCGCATCACCCGGTTCCTGCTTGCCGAACTGGTTGCACGGGAAGCCCAGCACCACCAGGCCACGCTCGTGGTAGGCCTGCCACAGTTGCTCCAGGCCCTTGTACTGTGGGGTAAAGCCGCACTGGCTGGCGGTATTGACCACCAACAATGCCTTGCCCGGGAAATCGCCGAGCTTCTTGTGCTCGCCGCCCAGGGTCACGCAGGGGATGTCCAGCATCGATCCAGCCATGGTCGGGCTCCGGTCAGTCGCGCGGGCGCAAGTCGATGCACACCGAGTTGATACAGTAGCGCAGGCCAGTCGGTGGCGGGCCATCGGGGAACACATGCCCCAAGTGCGCGTCGCAGCGGGCGCACGTGACCTCGGTGCGGATCATGCCGTGGGAGGTGTCACGGATCTCGATCATCGCGCTGTCTTCAATCGGCGCGTAGAAGCTCGGCCAGCCGCAGCCCGAATCAAACTTGGTCTGCGCATCGAACAGTTTCGAGCTGCAGCAGATGCAGTGGTAGATACCATCGCGGCGCTCGCTGTTGTACTTGCCGCTGAACGGCCGCTCGGTGCCTTTGAGGCGGCATACCTGGTACTGCTCGGGGTCGAGCATCGACCGCCATTCATCCAGGGTTTTTTCGATCTTTTTCATGTGGAAACCTCGGCAGGCTGAATTTCACCCCGCACCGTCTTTTCCGGGGCGCGGGTGGCACGTATATTAGTTGGCTTCGTGTGCCAGGCGTTCAGTCTGGCACCCGCTTCCTGCCGTTTCAAACCTTTCGGCGTGGGTTGCGCGTTTTCTCATATCGGGATCCCATCATGCAGTTCAGCAAATCGAACAAGCTCGCCAATGTCTGCTATGACATTCGCGGCCCAGTGCTCAAGCACGCCAAGCGCCTGGAAGAGGAAGGCCACCGCATCCTCAAGCTGAACATCGGCAACCCGGCGCCGTTTGGCTTCGAGGCGCCCGATGAAATCCTCCAGGATGTGATCCGCAACCTGCCTACCGCCCAGGGCTACAGCGACTCCAAAGGCCTGTTCAGCGCACGCAAGGCTGTCATGCAGTATTGCCAGCAGAAGGAAATCGAAGGCGTCACCATCGAGGACATCTACCTCGGTAACGGCGTGTCCGAGCTGATTGTCATGTCGATGCAGGCGCTGCTGAACAACGGCGACGAAGTGCTGATCCCGGCCCCCGACTACCCGCTGTGGACTGCCGCCGTGAGCCTGGCCGGCGGCAAGCCGGTGCACTACCTGTGCGACGAGCAGGCCGACTGGTTCCCCGACCTTGAAGACATCAAGGCCAAGATCACCCCGAACACCAAGGCCCTGGTGATCATCAACCCGAACAACCCGACCGGCGCGGTGTACTCCAAGGAGCTGCTGCTGGGCATGCTGGAGCTGGCCCGCCAGCACAACCTGGTGGTGTTCTCCGACGAGATCTACGACAAGATCCTGTACGACGAAGCCGTGCACATCAGCACCGCTTCGCTGGCGCCCGACCTGCTGTGCCTGACCTTCAACGGCCTGTCCAAGTCGTACCGGGTGGCGGGCTTCCGTTCCGGCTGGCTGATCATCTCCGGGCCCAAGCACCACGCGCTAAGCTACATCGAAGGCATCGACATGCTGGCCAACATGCGCCTGTGCGCCAACGTGCCGGCCCAGCATGCCATCCAGACCGCACTGGGCGGCTACCAGAGCATCAACGACCTGGTGCTGCCGCCAGGCCGCCTGCTGGAGCAGCGCAACCGCACCTACGAGCTGCTCAACGACATCCCGGGCGTAAGCTGCGTAAAGCCGATGGGTGCGCTGTATGCGTTCCCGCGCATCGACCCGAAAGTGTGCCCGATCCTCAACGACGAGAAGTTCGCGCTGGACCTGCTGCTGTCCGAGAAGCTGCTGATCGTGCAAGGTACGGCGTTCAACTGGCCGTGGCCGGACCACTTCCGCGTGGTGACCTTGCCGCGGGTGGACGACCTGGAAGCGGCGATTGGCCGCATCGGCAATTTCCTGCGGACGTATTCGCAGTAAATGATGGCCTCTTCGCAGCACAAGGCTGCTCCTACAGGTGTACGCGTTCTGCTGTAGGAGCAGCCTTGTGCTGCGAATGGGCTGCAAAGCAGCCCCTCGCACTCTCACAGGGTGTTTCTTACATCCTGCAACGCTCTATCCCACAGCCCCCGCGTCATCCTCTGCCATACTCCGCCGTACACAGTTTGAAATAGTCGCACGATTGAATCGACGCGACGGGCCCCTTATATACCCCGCAGTAAGCGACAATTCATCCGTCAGGAGAACGTAACAACCATGATGCGCATTCTGTTGTTTGTGGCCACCAACCTTGCGGTGGTGCTGGTTGCAAGCATTACCTTGAGCCTGTTCGGTTTCAACGGGTTCATGGCCGCCAACGGGGTCGACCTGAACCTCAGCAGCCTGCTGGTGTTCTGCGCCGTGTTCGGCTTTGCCGGCTCCCTCGTCTCGCTGTTCATCTCCAAGTGGATGGCGAAGATGAGCACCGGTACCCAGATCATCAGCCAGCCGCGCACCCGCCACGAGCAGTGGCTGCTGCAAACGGTCGAAGAGCTGTCCCGTGAAGCGGGCATCAAAATGCCCGAGGTGGGTATCTTCCCGGCGTACGAGGCCAACGCCTTCGCCACCGGCTGGAACCGCAACGACGCGCTGGTAGCCGTGTCCCAGGGCCTGCTGGAGCGTTTCTCGCCCGATGAAGTGCGGGCGGTGCTGGCCCACGAAATCGGCCACGTGGCCAACGGTGACATGGTCACCCTGGCGCTGGTGCAGGGCGTGGTGAACACCTTCGTGATGTTCTTTGCCCGCATCATCGGCAACTTCGTCGACAAGGTCATCTTCAAGAACGAAGAGGGCCAGGGCATTGCCTACTACGTAGCGACCATCGTTGCCGAGCTGATCCTGGGCATCCTGGCCAGCATGATCGTGATGTGGTTCTCGCGCCGCCGCGAGTACCGCGCCGACGAAGCCGGCGCGCAACTGGCCGGCACCTCGGCCATGATCGGCGCCCTGCAGCGCCTGCGCGTGGAACAAGGCCTGCCGGTGCACATGCCCGACACCATGAAAGCCTTTGGCATCAACGGCGGCCTCAAGCACGGCCTGGCCGGGCTGCTGATGAGCCACCCGCCACTGGAAGACCGTATCGAGGCCCTTCGCCGCCGCGGTTGATCCATCGGGTAATACCGAAAGGGCGACTTCGGTCGCCCTTTTTTGTGCATGCCCTGCGCAATGGTCCGGACATGCACAACCAACTGTAGGAGCAGCCTTGCGCTGCGAAGACGCCCTTGGCGCCACAGACCGTCTTCAGACATGACGGCCCTTTCGCAGCACAAGGCTGCTCCTACACAGATCGGTGTTTACCCGAACCATCACCGGCTAACCCGGTACACCCGCTCCAACAGGCTGGAGGCTCCGGCCTGCAAAAACTTCGGGCTTTCCTGAATAAGCTCTGCAACCTCAAGCTCATCCACCTGCCACCCGGCAAACCCCTGCCGCACCTCTTCATCCCCTACCGAAAACGGCGGCCCGGCCAACAGTGACTGGTCATAATCCAGTGTCACCAGCAACCCCCGACACCTCGCCGGTAGCAATGCCGACAACAGCTGCATGTAAGCCGCACGCATCGGCGGCGGAAGCGCAATCAGCGCCGCCCGGTCATAAAGCGCCGCGCACTCACCGATATCTTCTGCCCGCAATGCAAAGAAATCACCGCACCACAGCTCGACTTCGCCACTGCGCCACACCTCGAAAGCACCCCGCTGCGAAACCTCGGCCTCAAGCCCATGCTCACAGAAGAAGCGCTCCACTGCATGGCGCGACAGTTCCACGCCCAACACGCGGTACCCCTGCCCGGCCAGCCAGGCCAGGTCCAGGCTTTTGCCGCACAGCGGCACCAGCACGCGACTGCCAGGCGCCAGGCCCAGTGCCGGCCAGTGCGCCTGCAAGTACGGATTGACCTGCCCCTGGTGAAAGCCGATCTGGTTGTCGGCCCACCGCTTGTGCCAGAACGCTGGCTCCATGGTTGCTCCTTGTTTATCGAGTAAACCGATAGAAAACGCGTAAAACTTGCGATGGATATCGATCAGTTTCTGATCGAAGATGAGTGCATCTTAACCTTCAGGACCTTGCCATGCTGCCCAGCCTGTTCATTTCCCATGGTTCCCCCATGCTCGCCCTGCACCCGGGTGCCAGCGGGCCGGCCTTGGCCGGGCTGGCCAACAGCCTGCCACGCCCCAAGGCAATCGTGGTGGTGTCGGCGCACTGGGAAAGCCGTGATCTACTGGTGACCAGTAGCGCACAGCCAGAAACCTGGCACGACTTCTACGGTTTTCCACCGGCCTTGTATGCGGTGCAGTACCCGGCGCCGGGCGAGCCTTCCCTGGCAGGCCAAGTAAGCGATCTGTTGAAGGCTGCGGGGCTGCCAGCCCGGCTGGACGCTCAGCGACCGTTCGACCACGGCGCCTGGGTGCCGCTGTCGCTGATGTACCCGGAGGCGAGCATTCCGGTGGTGCAGGTTTCCCTGCCCAGCCACATGGGGCCTGCGCTGCAGGTGAAGGTGGGCCAGGCGCTGGCAGGGCTGCGCGCCGAGGGTGTTCTGCTGACAGGTTCGGGCAGCATCACCCATAACCTCGGGGAACTGGACTGGCATGCCGGGCCGGATGTGATCGAGCCGTGGGCGCTGGCGTTCAGGGATTGGGTGGTGGAGCGGCTGAAGGAGGATGACCAGGCGGCATTGCTGGATTACCGGAAGCAGGCGCCGTTTGCGGTGCGTAACCACCCCAGTGATGAGCATTTACTGCCGCTGTTCTTTGCCCTGGGGGCCGGGGGCAAGTTTGGGGTAGTGCATCAGGGGTTTACCCTGGGTGCGCTGGGGATGGACATTTATCGGTTCGACTGACGGGCCCTATCGCCGGCAAGCCAGCTCCCACAGGGAACCCACAATATTCACCTCTGTTGTATTCCTGTGGGAGCTGGCTTGCCGGCGATGAGGCCCTCACAGGCAAAAAAAATCCCCGACTCAGGCCGGGGATTTTTTTATTGCGCCAGGATCAATCCTCGCGGTAGCGACGCAGCTTCAGCTGCTTGCCAGCCACGCGGGTGTCCTTGAGCTTGGACAGCAGCTTCTCGAGGCCATCTTCCGGCAGCTCGACCAGGCTGAAGCTGTCGCGTACCTGGATACGGCCGATGGCGTCACGCGCCAGGCCACCCTCGTTGAGGATCGCACCCAGCAGGTTCTTGGCAGCGATACCGTCACGGGCACCCAGGGCGGTACGGCAACGTACGCGGCCTTCGGCCAGTGGCAGCGGCGCACGGCGCTCGCGGTCACCACGGTCAGGACGCTCGCCGCGATCAGGACGCTCGCTACGCTCGCCACGCGGGGCACCAACGCCCGGCACCAGCGGCTGCTCACGCTCTACCGCAGCCAGGTCCAGCGCCTGGCCATTGGTGGCTTTGCGCAGCAGGGCCGAAGCCAGGGCACGCGCGCTGCAACCCAGGTCGGTGGTGAGGCGGTCGAACAGCTCGCCGTGGGTGGCTTCTGCTTCGGCTACCAGCGGCGCCAGGCTCGAGGTCAGCTTCTTGATGCGGGCATCCAGCACGGCCTGGGCATTCGGCAGGCGGGCTTCGGCAACTTTCTGCCCGGTCACACGCTCGATCACCTGCAGCATGCGGCGCTCACGCGGGGTGACCAGCAGCAGCGCACGGCCTTCGCGACCGGCACGGCCAGTACGGCCGATACGGTGCACGTAGGATTCCGGGTCGTACGGCATGTCAACGTTGAACACGTGAGTGATGCGCGGTACGTCCAGACCACGGGCAGCGACGTCGGTGGCGACGACGATGTCCAGGCGGCCATCCTTGAGCGAGTCGATCACGCGCTCACGCTGGTTCTGGGCGATGTCGCCGTTCAGCGCAGCAGCCTTGTAGCCTTTGGCTTCCAGCGCGGCGGCCAGGTCCAGGGTGGCTTGCTTGGTACGCACGAAGGCGATCAGCGCGTCGAACTCTTCCACTTCCAGCAGACGCAGCACAGCCGGGATCTTCTGGTCGGCGTGGACCATCAGGTGGGCCTGGTCGATCGCGGTAACGGTCTGGGTCTTGGTCTGGATCTTGACGTGCTTGGGTTCACGCAGGTGACGTTCGGCGATCGAGCGGATCGACGACGGCAGGGTAGCGGAGAACAGTACGGTCTGACGGGTAGCCGGGATTGCGTCGAAGATCACTTCGAGGTCATCCATGAAGCCCAGCTTCAGCATCTCGTCGGCTTCGTCCAGTACCAGGTACTGCACGGTGGACAGGACTTTTTCGTCACGACGCAGGTGGTCGCACAGACGGCCCGGGGTGGCCACGACGATTTGCGCGCCGTTACGGATTGCACGCAGCTGTGGGCCCATCGGGGCACCACCGTATACGGCAACCACATTTACGCCTGGCATCTGCTTGGCGTAGGTTTCGAAAGCGGTAGCAACTTGCAGCGCCAACTCACGGGTTGGCGCCAGGATCAGGGCTTGCGGTTCGCGCTTGCTCACATCGATCTTGTTGAGGATCGGCAGGGCGAAGGCAGCGGTCTTGCCGGTGCCCGTCTGCGCCTGGCCGATCATGTCGTGACCGGCGAGGATGATCGGGATCGATTGTTGCTGAATGGCGGACGGCTCTTCGTAGCCGGTAGCCACAACAGCAGCAACAATGTTCGGATTAAGATCGAGAGCGGCGAAGCCGCCGGTTTCCTGGGTCATGGGTCTGCCTCTAGGTGCATCCGCAAAGACCCATGCTCCAAAGCTGCACATGCCTTGAAAGACCGTCAGGTCACCCAGGCAGCTTTGGCGGCGGGGATTTGCGAAAACGATTGAAAAAGAAAACGTGGGAAGGTCCGCCTAGCGGACGTGCAGCCGAAGCTGGACTCGGAGGATTTGCACCACCTGATTTTGCGGCCCGCTAAAAGACCGGCGCGTACTATACCCGAAATAGTGAAAGCCGTGAGGAATTTTTTCAGGGTGCAAGGCCACCATCGGGCCATCAAATAATCCACGCTGAATCGATAATTCCCTGAAGCATGATGCAGGCCCTGTAGGAGCGGCCTTGTGTCGCGATAGGGGTGCGAAGCGCCCCCAGGATTTCAGCTTCGCCGCATATATTGCCGGGGCCGCTCTGCGGCCCTATCGCGACGCAAGGCCGCTCCTATGTATGGACTCGCCCACACTGTCTAGCTGCTTTTGAACATAGGAGCCCGGTTGCATCTATGTATCAGGCCTATTCGAGGAAGCTTTTCGCTTCTGGCCAACATCGTGGTGAGCTCGCAGCGTGCCGTTTACATTGAGGCCAGTACATCAGGCCTGTAGGAGCGGAGGCATCTGTCTGCGACGGTCTTACCAAAGGTCAATGTTCACTAGCAGGGGTTGGAGCGCTCGGCGCCCCGGTGGCATTGCTCGGTTGGTCAGAGGCTCATAGCAGCCTCCGAGTTGTTGTTCGGTTTGCGTTGGTAAACCTGATTGCTCTGTAACAGGGCCCAGATAATGCGCAGATTTCGATTAGCCAGCCTGATCGCCGCCTCCTTGCGCCCAAGGCGGGACAGCCAGCGCAAGAGGCGGCGATCGTCTGGCTGATCGGAATCAGGCCTCAGCTGACTCAAGACAGCATGCGCGCCTTGGATCATCAGGCTGCGTATGTAGCCGTCACCTCGCTTGCTCATCCTGCCCAGTCTGATTTTGTTTCCGCTGCTGTGCTGGTCGGGCACGATACCGAAGAAAGCAGAATACATTCGGCCACTGGCGAAGCGGCTGGGCTCCGTCTGTTTCGCCACGATTGCCGTGGCAATGATTGGGCCGACGCCACGAATGGTGGTCAGCCGCTGTGCGACCTCATCTTCCTGGGCTGTTGCTTCGAGCCGCCTACTCAGCACCGCAATGCGCTCACCTAGATAGAGCCAGTCAGCCAGCAGCTCATCGAGCAACTCGCGCAACAAATCAGGCAGGGGCAAGGTGGCATCCTCAAGAGCTCGCGGTACATGCGCACTGATCGCGGCATCGCCTTGGGGCATCGACACGCCATGCTCAAGCAGCAAGCCACGTATCTGATTGCCCAGTGCTGTATGCCGCTTGATGCTGCCGCGTCGGACACGGTGCAACGCTTGAATTGCCAATGCTGTGGTGCTCTTGATCGGTATCGAGGCAATGCTGGTATCGCGACCGGCACGCAAAATGGCATGGGCGTCGTTTCGGTCGTTCTTCGCGCCGCTGCGGTGTTCGGCCACTCGTTGCGCAGGCAGGATGCGAACCGGATTACCTTGGGTCTGCAGCAGCCTGGCCCAGGCTTGTGCACCTGGACCGCATTCCATCAAGACGGTCACTGTCGCTGGCAGCTTGAGCAGGAAATCATGGAAAGCCTGCCGTGATTTGATGCGATCTTCGTAGATCACCCGACCGGCAGCATCCTCGCCTGCTAACTGGAAGACCTGTTTGGCCAGGTCTACGCAGATGGTTGTGCAAAGCTCCACATCAGTGGAAGACAGGGGATCGTGCTTCGAACTATGCTTTTTCATGGTCTCGCCCTCGCTGCCGTTGGCTTCTTTGAACGCCACCGTGGCACTGTGATGCCTCGGCGGGGGCGAGTCCATCGATTACAGGGACCGTGCCAGTCTCAGGTAGCTGGTCGAATCTCGCGTATCAACCCTTCCAGGCTATACCCCAACCGCGGCGCCAGCGCCTCGGCCCGGGCCCGCAGCCCGTCCAGGTCCAGCGTCTGCTCAAGGTCTGCCGGCACCAGCAAGATCACATTGCCCTCCTTCACCGGCAGCTCCCAGTAGTGCCGGTGGTACAACCCGCGCAGCAACGCCGCGCCCAGCGGCTTGCCGTCGTCGGTGGCCCACTGGTTGATCACCAGCCAGCCGCCCGGGTTCAGTTGCTGCTGGCAGTTCTCCAGGAACTTCCACGCCAGGTGCCCCACGCCCGGCCCGTGGTCGGTGTACAGGTCGACAAACAACAGGTCGGCCTTTTCTGCCGTGGGCAGCAGCTCGATGGCATCACCGATGCGCACGTACAGCCGAGGGTCGTCATCCAGGCCCAGGTGCTCCATGGCCAAACGCGGTACGTCCGGGCGCAGTTCGATGGCCTCGATGTCTTCAAGCGGCAAGAACTTCATGCACGCCTGGGTCAGCGTGCCGGCACCCAGGCCGAGAAACAACGCGCTCTCCGGCTGTTCATGGCACAGCGCGCCTACCAGCATGGCGCGGGTGTAGTCGTACTCCAGCCAGCTGGGGTCGGCCGTGAACACGCAGCTCTGCTCGATGGCATCGCCGAATTCCAGAAAGCGGTAGTCGTCTACTTCATACACGCTGATGACGCCAAAAGCGTCCTCTACCCGTGCCAGCAGCCGCTCTTCCCGTTCCGCCGTCATGTTTACCACCCACCCGCGCAAAAACGCGCATTGTCCGTCAACGCCCTTGATGCAACAAGCGCAGCGCCAACTGTTACCATGGCCTATAGCCTATAACCTACAAGACCGAGCCCGAGATGAACCAACCGTGGAGCCCTGACAGCTGGCGCGCACTGCCGATCCAGCAGCAACCGACCTACCCCGATGCCGCGCACCTGTTGAAGGTTGAACAGACCCTCGCCAGCTACCCGCCGCTGGTGTTCGCGGGCGAAGCACGCGAGCTGCGCAGGCAGTTTGCCGAGGTCACCGAAGGCCGCGCCTTCCTGCTGCAGGGCGGCGACTGCGCCGAGAGCTTCGCCGAGTTCTCGGCGGCCAAAATCCGCGACACCTTCAAGGTGCTGTTGCAGATGGCCATCGTCATGACCTTTGCTGCCGGCTGCCCGGTGGTCAAGGTGGGGCGCATGGCCGGGCAGTTCGCCAAGCCACGCTCCTCCGGCGATGAAACCATTGGCGACATCACCCTGCCCGCTTACCGCGGCGACATCGTCAACGGCATCGGCTTCGACCCCAAAAGCCGCATCCCCGACCCGGAACGCCTGCTGCAGGCGTACCACCAGTCCACTGCCAGCCTCAACCTGCTGCGCGCCTTCGCCCAGGGCGGGTTTGCCGACCTGCACCAGGTGCACAAGTGGAACCTGGACTTCATCGCCAACTCGGCGCTGGCCGACAAGTACCACCAACTGGCCAACCGCATCGACGAAACCCTGGCATTCATGCGTGCCTGCGGCCTGGACAGCGCACCGCAACTGCGCGAAACCAGTTTCTTCACCGCCCACGAAGCGCTGCTGCTGAACTATGAAGAAGCCTTCGTGCGCCAGGACAGCCTGACCGGCGACTACTACGACTGCTCGGCGCACATGCTGTGGATCGGCGACCGCACCCGCCAGCTCGACGGCGCCCATGTGGAATTCTTGCGCGGCGTGCACAACCCGATCGGCGTCAAGGTCGGCCCCAGCATGAACCCCGAAGCGCTGATCCGCCTGATCGACACGCTGAACCCGGCCAACGACCCCGGGCGCCTGAACCTGATCGTGCGCATGGGCGCGAGCAAGGTAGGCGACCACCTGCCGGGGCTGATCCGCACCGTCGAGCGCGAGGGGCGCAAGGTGCTGTGGAGCTCCGACCCGATGCACGGCAACACCATCAAGGCCAGCAGCGGCTACAAGACCCGCGACTTTGCGCAAATCCTCGACGAGGTGAAGCAGTTCTTCCAGGTGCACCAGGCCGAAGGCAGCCATGCCGGCGGCATTCATATCGAGATGACCGGGCAGAACGTCACCGAATGCATCGGCGGCGCCCGGCCGATCACCGAGGATGCGTTGTCTGACCGCTATCACACCCATTGTGATCCGCGGATGAATGCCGATCAGTCGCTGGAGCTGGCGTTCCTGATTGCCGAAACCCTCAAGCAAGTGCGGCGCTGAGCAACGCCCGGCGCAACTGGCTGCCCTCCATGCGCGGGCAGTTCAGTTGCACCCTCTCCAGCCCCAGCCAACTGGTCAGGCGCAACAGGTTGCCAGCCAGGGCGTGGTAGCCCTCCTCGTCCAGGCCTGGCGCTTCTGCATGCACGGCGTGCACCGCCAGTTGCCCCTGGGCGCGTTCGGCACGCAGGTCTACCCGCGCAGCGATGCGCTCCCGATACAGGAACGGCAGCACGTAGTAGCCGTACACCCGCTTGTGCGCCGGGGTGTAGATTTCCAGGCGGTAGCGGAAGTCGAACAAACGCTCGGTGCGGTTACGCTCCCAGACCAGTGAATCGAACGGCGACAACAGCGCGCTGGTCTCGATGCGCCTAGGGATGCGCGGTGTGCCGACGCAATAGGCCAGCTGCTTCCAACCTTGCACCTCGACCGCTTGCAGCCGGCCGTCGGCCAGCAGTTCCGCCAGCGCAGCCCTGGCCTGAGCGGGCTCCAGGCGGAAGTAGTCGCGCAAGTCCCGTTCGGTGGCTACACCCAAGGCGGTGGCGGCGTGCAGCATCAAACCCTGATGCGCCTCGGCCTCGCTGGGCAGTGCCTGGTCGAGGATCGACTTCGGCAAAACCTTGTCCGGTACATCATAAAGCCGCTCGAAACCGCGCCGGCCCGCCACCGTTACTTCGCCTGCGGCGAACAGCCATTCCAGTGCATGCTTTTCCTCACTCCAGTCCCACCAGGGGCCGGCCCGCTCCTCGCGGGTGGACAGGCTGCCGGCGCCCAGTGCGCCCTGCTCACGAACGGCGGCCAGCACCCGGGCGATCACGTCCTGGCGCTCGCGGCCGAACTGCGCCAGTTGGCGGTAGATACCACGGCCATCGGCAGCATGGGCCATGCGCCAGCGCAGCAGCGGGTAGAGGCTTAACGGCAGCAGCGAGGCTTCGTGCCCCCAGTATTCGAACAACTGGCGCTGGCGGCCGCGGCCCCAGGCAAGCTGGTCGAGGGTAGCGGGCGAATAGTCGCCCAGCCGGGAGAACAGCGGCAGGTAGTGGGAACGAACCAGAGCGTTGACCGAGTCGATCTGAAGCACGCCCAGGCGTTGCAGCATCCGCTTCACGGCGGGCAGGGTTGGCGGTGCTTCCGGCTGTTTGCCGAAGCCTTGGGCAGACAGTGCCAGACGGCGGGCCTGGTGGGTGGACAGCTTGAGGGGCAAGCCTGGTCTCCTTGTATTGCCTGCTCTGGCCTCTTCGCGGGTAAACCCGCTCCCACAGGTACTGCACAGTGCCTGTGGGAGCGGGTTTACCCGCGAAGAGGCCGGTAAGTCCACCGACAAACTTAGCCTATTTACGCAGGGGATCATCCCAGAAATGCCGCTCGGCCTCTTGCTGGATATCCGCCCGGCTCAACCCCAGGTCGTGCAAGGTTGCGTCACTGAGGCTGGCCAGTTCCTGCCGCTGGCGGTAAAGCTGCAGCCAGCGCGCCGGGCGCTGCAGGGCCGCGTGCCACAGGTGGTTCAGGGAAAAGGCAGGTTGCTGGATGGTGCTGACATGACCTTTCATCGTGAAGCCCTCCGTGTTGGATGGCCTCAGTCTCTCGCCAGGCTTAAGATCAATCCAACGAATGTTTCTGATGCCATGCATCTCGGAGATTGATGCAATGTCCCAGTACCAGAGCCTCGATGCCGACGTCTTGCGTACCTTCGTTGCCATTGCCGAGCAAGGCGGTTTCACCCGCGCCGGCGAAGTGGTCAACCGCACCCAGTCGGCGGTAAGCATGCAGATGAAGCGCCTGGAGGAGGACATCCTGCAGCGCCAGCTGTTCGAGCGCGACGGCCGCCAGGTACGCCTGACCGCCGAGGGCCAGGTGCTGCTGGGCTATGCCCGGCGCATCCTCAAGCTGCATGGCGAGGTGTTCAACACCCTGCGCATGCCGCACATGGTCGGGCTGGTGCGCATTGGCACGCCCGACGACTACGCCATGCGCTTTCTGCCGACCATTTTGTCGAGCTTTGCCCAGGCCTACCCGCTGGTGCAGGTGGAGGTGCATTGCGACTCGTCCAAGCAACTGATGCTGCGCCAGGACCTGGACCTGACCATTGTCACCCGTGAGCCAGGTAACGAGGTGGGTCAACTGCTTCGACAGGAGCGCCTGGTATGGGCCGCCGCCGAAGGCTTTTGCCCGCAGGAGCAGCGGCCAATGCCGGTGGCACTGTTCAATACCGACTGCTTCTGCCGGGCCTGGACCTGCAATGCCCTGGAAGCACAGGGCATCGACTACCGCATTGCCTACACCAGCCCCAGCCTGGCGGCGATCTTCGCGATTGTCACGGCGGGGCTGGCAGTGACGGCGCAGCTGCAAAGCCTGATTGGCGGGAACATCCGCATACTGGGTGAACAGGACGGGCTGCCGCAGTTGCCGGTGGCCAATGTGATGCTGGTGCGCAGTACGCAGAACCCATCGCCGATCACCGACTGCATGGCCGGTTATATCGTCGAAGGGTTCAAGTAATTCGGGGCTGCTGCGCAGCCCATTCGCAGCGCAAGGCTGCTCCTACAGAGATAGTGCAAACCAGCAGCCTTGCTTCACCTGTAGGAGCAACCTTGTGCTGCGAATGGGCCGCAAAGCGGCCCCAAAATCTCAAAGTTCAAACCCCAACATCACCGCACACACCACCAAAAACACACAGAACATCGCCCGCAACACCTTCTCCGGCAACGCATGGGCCAACTTCACCCCCCAGCTGATGCTGAGCAAGCCCCCCACCGCCAACGGAATCCCAACCCCCCAGTCAACGCTGTGGTGCACCCCATAGGTCACCAACGTCACCAAGGTACTCGGCGCCGCCAACGCCAGCGACAGCCCCTGCGCCACCACTTGGGTGGTGCCGAACACACTGGTCAGGATCGGCGTGGCCACCACTGCCCCGCCCACGCCGAACAAGCCGCCCATGGTGCCGGCAAAGCTGCCCAGCACGCCCAGCCATGGCCAGGCATAACGCAGCTCAGCACTGGGCGGCGACACTTTCATGAACATCCGCGCCACGTTCCACACCGCCAGTGCCACCAGAAAGCCGACAAAGCCCAGGCGCATGGAGTGCGCATCCAGCCCCACGGCCCAGATCGACCCCAGCCAGGCGAACAGGAAGCTGCACGCCGACAACGGCAAGGCATGGCGCAGCTCGATGCGGTTGCGCTGGTGATAGCGCCATAACGCCAGTAGCACGTTCGGCACTACCATCACCAACGCCGTACCCTGCGCCAACTGCTGGTCCAGGCCAAACAGCACGCCCAGCGCGGGAATTGCGATCAACCCGCCACCAATGCCGAACAAGCCCCCCATGGTGCCCAGGCCAGCGCCCAGCACGATATACAACAACCACTCAATCATCAGGGCCTCGTTAGCCTGTACAGAGAATGCGAGCATGCTAACGGCTGTGTGCTGGCGGGGAAACGCACAGCAGCGCACAATGGCTGTGCGTTTTTCGCAAAAGCAAGGCAACCATGAGCCCCGATACCCTCACCGACCAGTTGAGCCTGTTCCTCGATGTGCTGGAGACCGGCAGTTTTTCCGCCGCCGCCCGGCGCCATCCGCTGACCCCGTCCGCGGTGGCCCGGCGCATCGACAACCTGGAAAACGCCGTCGGCAGCCGGCTGTTCACCCGCAGCACCCACGCCGTGCGCGCCACACCCGCCGGCAATGCCTTTGCCGAACGGGCCAGGCGCATCATCGAGGAGCTGCGCCTGGCCCGGGCCGAGGCGGTGTCGCTGAGCAACGCCCCCGAAGGCCTGATCCGCATCGACGCCCCCGCCGCGTTCGGCCGCCGTCACCTGGCGCCGGCCATCGCCGATTTCCTGGTGGCCTACCCCGGCCTGGACGTGCAACTGCGCCTGATCGACAGTTTCGTCGACCTGCATGGCAGCCACCTGGGCGAGGTCGACCTGGTGCTGCGCGCCGGCCCCCTGGCCGACACCCGGCTGGTCGCCACGCCACTGGCCTACATGGTGCGCATCGCCTGCGCCAGCCCCGCCTACCTGGCCAGCCGCGGCGTACCCACCTCCCCCAGCGAACTGCCGGGGCACGACGGCCTGGACTGGGACGGCCTGGCACCACCGTTCGCCTGGCGCTTCAACGTGGCCGGGCAAACCCGCCTGTACCGCCCCGCGCGCATGCGCATGGCCGCCAACAATGCCGAAACCCTGCTGTTCGGCGCCCTCGCCGGCCTGGGTGTTGCCCACCTGCCGACCTGGCTGATCAGCGAATACCTGCTGCGGGGCGAGCTGGTGCCGCTGTTTTGCGACGGCGGCCTACCCGAAGCCGAGACCAGCGGTATTTACGCACTACGCCTGGAACATGAAACGAACTCTCGCAGCCGTTTGCTGCTCGAATTCCTCAAGAGCCGCTTCAGCCCGATTCCACCCTGGGACCTGGCCCTGCGCAGTGAACTGCGCGAGTGATGTGCGCACTAACGATCAGCGTGCCAGAATTTCCCATTGATTACTTTCAAGGACCTGCATGAACGCCGACACCCAAGCCTCCTGTGACGAGCTGCTGCTGGACAACCAGGTCTGCTTCGCCCTGCACTCCACCTCGTTGCTGATGACCAAAGTCTACAAACCGCTGCTGCAGGCCCTGGGCCTGACCTACCCGCAGTACCTGGCCATGCTGGTGCTGTGGGAGCGCGATGACCTGACCGTGGGTGAAATCAGCCAGCACCTGCTGACCGACCCGGGCTCGCTCACCCCCCTGCTCAAGCGCCTGGAAAGCGAAGGCCTGCTGCAGCGTAACCGTAGCCGCGAGGACGAACGGGTGGTGATGGTGCAACTGACCGACAAGGGCCGCGCCCTGCAACAGCAGGCCAAAGAAGTGCCGCAGTGCATCCTCAAGGCCAGCGGCCGCAGCCTGGAGCAGTTGCAGAAACTGCAGGCCGACCTGCTGAACCTGCGTGAGAACCTGCAGAAAAACCTCTGACCGCTATGCTGTGAAATGGCCGTTCGGACGAGCGGTGATGATTTATCTTGCGCGCAAACTAATTGCGCGCTAATTTAAATCCCACACCAACCCCGCCCTCCTTCAACCGGGAGCGCACAGCACATTAGCGAGGCTCAAGATGCAAAAGGTCACTCCGCTGTACATCGCAGAAGCTACCTCCACCGGTGGGCGCGACGGTAAATCCAAATCCAGTGACGGCAAGCTGGTCGTCAGCCTGAGCACCCCCAAGGAACTGGGCGGCGCAGGCGGTGACGGCACCAACCCCGAGCAGATGTTTGCGGCCGGTTACTCGGCGTGCTTCATCGGCGCCCTCAAGTTTGTAGCCGGGCAAGAGAAAAAGGCCCTGCCGACAGATGCCTCGATTACCGCCAAGGTGGGCATCGGCCAGATCCCGGGCGGTTTCGGCCTGGACATCGACCTGCTCATCAACCTGCCGGGCCTGGCTCAGGCCGATGCCGAAGGGTTGGTGGAAAAAGCGCACAAGGTATGCCCTTACTCCAATGCCACCCGCGGCAATGTGGATGTGCGGTTGCACGTGAGCGTCTAAGCAGCGAAATCTGACGGTTCGCGCGATTCCCTGTAGGAGCAGCCTTGTGCTGCGAAGAGGCCGGTAGCGCTAAAGATCATCTTCGGCTGCAATGGCCTCTTCGCAGCACAAGGCTGCTCCTACAGGGTGCTGAGTTAGCCATGGGTCATGGTGCAAGACAGTTGCTCCCGTCAGAGCAAGCATCGAGAACTGGCGAAAATGCAGGCATAAAAAAACCCGGCCGAGGCCGGGTTTTTTGTGCTCATTACAAGAAGGATTACTTCTTGGAACGGCCCTTGTACACGCCACCTTCACGAGTGTCGATGTCGATCCACTCGTCGATGTTGATGAAGTCGGCAACCTGCAATTCGGTACCGTTCTTCAGTTTGGCAGGCTTCATGACCTTGCCCGAGGTGTCGCCGCGAGCAGCGTTCTCGGTGTAGACAACCTGACGGCTGATGGTGGTCGGCAGTTCAACCGATACCAGACGGCCTTCGAAGAACACGGCTTCGCAGACGTCTTCCATGCCTTCTTCGATGAACGGCAGAACGGCTTCGATGTCCTCGGCGTTCAGCTCGTACATGGTGTAGTCGGTGGTGTCCATGAAGGTGTACGAGTCACCGCTGATGAACGACAGGGTCGCTTCTTTGCGATCCAGGATCACGTCGTCCAGCTTGTCGTCCGCACCGTAGACGGTTTCGGTCTTGTAGCCGGTCAGCAGGTTTTTCAGCTTGGTCTTCATGATCGCGCTGTTACGGCCCGACTTGGTGAACTCAGCTTTTTGGACCAGCCACGGGTCGTTGTCGATCCGCAGGACGGTACCGGGTTTCAGCTCTTTACCAGTTTTCATTACGAAGTATCCGAATCTGGATGGATTTATAAAAATCGAGGCCGCATATCATAGCGAATTTCGGTAAAAGTGTACTAGCGCTGTGGCAAGGTCCGGCTGAGCGGCCTGTCGAACCGCCCAAAGCCGTGCGTGCTGTTGCAGTTCTGGCCAGTGCTGGCGGGCTGCCTGCCACGCCTGGCCCATGTCGCGGTCCATGTTCCAGGCACGCCACAGGCCCAGCAGGGCGGCATCGGCTTCATCTGACAGGCCGCGTCGATAATGCGCCAGAAACGCTTCGAGCTTTTCCCAGTGGGCGTTCTCGTCCTGCACATAGATGTGCCACAGCATCGGCTGCCCGGCCCACTGCGCACGCAAGAACGAGTCTTCACCGCGCACCGCGTTGAAGTCGCAACTCCACAGCAGCCGGTCGTAGTCGTCCTGGCTGACGAAAGGCAGCACCTGTACGGTCAGCGCCCCGCGCTTGCGCACGCTGCCCACTGGCAGCGGCGCCTCGCCAAGCCACTGGCTCAGCCCCGCGACGATGCGCCCTTGCGGCACCAGCAGGTGGCACGGTTGCGTACCTGTGGCCAGGGCATCGAGCCAACTGGCCAATTGCGGGTTTTCGTAGGCAAACAGCGAGAGCAGCAATGCCCCGTGCTCGGGCGCTACACCAAGGCCCTGCAGAAACGCCTGGCGTGCCTCGGCCGACTGCTGGAACGCGTCACGCCGCGCCAGCAGCGAGCCTTCGCGCAGCAGGCCACCGGTTTTATCGGTAAAGCCGGGGAAGAAAAACACCTTGCGCAGGCCGTTGGGCTGCGGCGAAGGCAAGCCATGGCAGCCCTCCACCCAGTCCTCGGCGCTGAGGTATTCAAGGTTCAGCCACAGCGGCGGCGTGGCGCGGGCACGCATTGCCTCGACATAGGCCACCGGCAACTGGCACGCGAAGGCACCGATCACCACATCCGCCGGCGCTACCGGCTGCCAGGCGGCCGGCCACTGACGCACATCCACACCGTGCTGCCACTGCTGCGCGGCGCCGGCATCAGCCCCCGGGCACATGGGTGTGAAGGCGTTGAGGTCGTCCACCCACAGGCGCACCGCCAGACCATGCTCGTCCACCAATTGCCGGGCCAGGCGCCAGGTCACGCCTATATCGCCGTAGTTGTCGACGACACTGCAGAAGATGTCCCAGGTGGCGTTCATGCGCCCCTCCCGTTCTGGTGCAAAAACCGCGAATTCTGCGGATAAATTGTCGCCGACAAAAGCACCTGCGCGGAAAAATGCCCAAGCGCATGCGACAATGCACCCGACCTACCCTGCCAGGAGGCTGCCATGGCCCGCCACCGTGAACTGAAAATCACCCTCAAGCCGCTGCCGTTGATTGTATGCGTTGCCTTTGGCCTGTGGCTGGGCGCCGTGGCCATTGCCGCAAGCCTGTGGCTGGCGCTGCAACTGTGGCCACAGCAGGTGCAGCCGCTGGCCCAGGCCGTGGCGCCCAGTGTGTACCGGCCTGCCGCACCCTCGGCGCCAGCCCCGGCGCAAGATGCCCAGGCCGAGATGTTCGAGCACTACAAGGACATTCTGCACAAGCAGGAACTGCAACAGGCCGCCGAGGCCGCCCAGGGCAACCCGCGCAACCTCAACAGCCCCAAATGCCAGTTCTGGATGCAGCAGAACCGCACCGCCCCCACCGACAAAAGCCAGGCCAACGTGCTGGAGTTCTGCTACTGACCATGGACAAGACCCGCCTGCTGGCGCAGATCGTCGCCACCCTCGAGCATGACCTCGACGTGCTGACCCGCGCGGCGCAAAGCGCCTACGAAACGGCCACCGCCGAAGAGAACATTGCCGAAAACAAGTATGACACCCTGGGCCTGGAAGCCTCGTATCTGGCCACCGGCCAGGCCCGCCGCAGCGCCGAAATCCGCCAGGCGCTGCTGATCTACCAGCAATTGCTGCTGCGCGACCATGACCCGGCGCGCGGGGTGCAGGTCAGCAACCTGGTGACCCTGGAAGATGAAGCTGGCGGGCAGCGCCGGTTGTTCCTTGGGCCTGAGGCCGCTGGGCTGAAAATTGGCGAGGGGGATGAGTTGGTCACCGTGATCACCCCGCGCTCGCCGCTGGGGCAGCAGTTGCTGGGCAAGAAGATTGATGACGAGGTGAGCCTGGGAGCGCAGGCATTGTTCATAGTTGATGCTGTCTGAACGGGCCTCTTCGCGGGCAAGCCCGCTCCCACAGGGACCGCACAAAACCTGAGGGTAGCGCTCTACCTGTGGGAGCGGGCTTGCCCGCGAAGAGGCCCTCTCAGGCAACACATCTATAGGGATTGCAAGGCATCAAACCGCCCCGCCAACCCCTGCGCGGCGAACTGCTCCACCACAAAATCGATAAACGCCCGGGTCTTGCCCGGCATCAGCTTGTGCTCGGCGAAATACAGGCTGATATGCCCGTCATCCACGTACCAGTCCGGCAACACGCGCCGCAGCCGACCACCCTGCAAGTAAGGCACGGCAAACGGCAGGCTCACCAGGGCAATGCCCAACCCCTGCTCGGCCACCGCGCAAGCCGCGTCCGAATCGCTCATGGTCATCGCCTGGCGCAGTTGCAGCGGCTGCTGCGCCTGCCCGCGGCTGGTCAATGGCCACGAGCGCACCCGCCCGGTCTGCGGTGAGCGGATCAGGATGCCGTCGTGCCGCTGCAGTACCTGTGGGTCGTCAATCGGCGCGTACCGCTGCAGGTAGGCCGGTGCTGCCACCAGCACCCGGTGCGCCGGGGTCAGCTTGCGCGCCACCACCCCCGGCGGCAGATCGAAACCACCGCCAATCGCGGCATCGAAGCCCTGGCCAATCAGGTCGACCTGGCGGTTGTCGAAGTGCCAATCCGGGGTAATGGCCGGGTAGCGGCGCAAGAACTCGCCCAGCAGGGGCAACACGTACAAACGCCCGAACACCGTGCCCATGCTCACCCGCAACAGCCCGGCCGGCTGGCCTTCGGCGCTGGCCAGGTTGGCCACGGCGTACTGGATAGTCCGGAAGCTGTCGCCGACCTCACCAAGAAAACGTTGCCCCGCCTCCGTCAGGGTCAGCTTGCGGGTACTACGCTGGAACAACCGCACGCCCAGTCGCGCCTCCAGCTGGGCCACATGCTTGCCCACGGCGGCGGGGGTAATGCTCAGGCGCCTGGCTGCCTCGGCAAAGCTGCCAACTTCGGCGCTGCGGATGAAGCACTCCAACGCGTTGAACGATTCCACGGCCATGATTAGCAACCCAAGGTTTACTCTGCAGATAGTGATTGCCATCTTATCAGCAGGTAATCAAGCGCCGATACTTTGCCCATCCAAGGCATTTCGGCCTGGCTTCCAGCAGGAGATCAGCATGTCCAAGCAACTTTCACTCGAAGGCAAAGTGGCCCTGGTTCAGGGCGGTTCCCGCGGCATAGGCGCAGCCATCGTACGGCGCCTGGCCCGCGAAGGTGCGCAGGTGGCCTTCACCTATGTCAGCTCCGCAGGCCCGGCAGAAGAGCTGGCCGGCGAAATAACCGAAAACGGTGGCAAAGCCCTGGCCCTGCGGGCCGACAGCGCCGACGCAGCCGCCGTGCAACTGGCAGTGGATGACGCCGTGAAGGCCTTCGGCAGGCTGGATATCCTGGTCAACAACGCCGGTGTGCTGACGGTGGCACCGGTGACCGAATTCGACCTGGCCGACTTCGACCGCATGCTGGCGGTGAACGTGCGCAGCGTGTTTGTTGCCAGCCAGGCCGCAGCGCGCTACATGGGCCAGGGCGGGCGCATCATCAATATTGGCAGTACCAACGCCGAGCGTATGCCCTTTGCAGGCGGTGCGCCTTACGCCATGAGCAAGTCGGCGCTGGTTGGCCTGACCCGCGGCATGGCGCGTGACCTGGGGCCACAGGGCATTACCGTGAACAACGTACAGCCGGGGCCGGTGGACACCGACATGAACCCCGCCAGTGGCGAGTTTGCCGAGAGCCTGATCCCGTTGATGGCGATTGGACGGTATGGCGAGCCGGAGGAGATTGCCAGCTTTGTGGCTTACCTGGCGGGCCCAGAAGCCGGGTATATCACCGGGGCAAGCTTGACCGTTGATGGTGGGTTTGCAGCTTGAGTTGATGGGTTGCCTGTTTCGGCCCTATCGCCGGCAAGCCAGCTCCCACAGGATCACCTCAGGCCTTGAACCTGTGGGGTTCCAGTGGGAGCTGGCTTGCCGGCGATAGGGCCGGTGCAGGCTTATCCACTCCCAGACCCAAGCCGCTGTTCCATCACCTCCAGAAAAGCCCGGGCAGCCGGCGTCGGGCTGGAGGACCACACGGCATACAGGTGCCGCACCGGTGCATCCACCAGCCGCGCCAGCGCCACACCTTCGAAGCCCTGGGCCACCCGCTCCGGCACCAGGCCCACCGCCATGCCCCGCTGCACGAACTTTTCCACCAGGCGCACATGCCCGATCTCGAATTGCACCCGATGCTGCAACCCCGCGGCCTGGAACGCCTCATCCGTCTGCCGTCGCGCCCCTGTGCCTTCGGGGAAGTCCACCAGCACTTCATCCGCAAGATCCGCCAGCGCCAGCTGCCCGCAGCCAGCCAGCCGGTGATCAACCGGCAACAACGCCACCAGTTCTTCCCGGGCCAGCAAGCGATGCTGCACGCCCTGCACCACCTCGCCCTGCCACAGGCCGATAAAGCCAACGTCCAGGCGCCGCTCGACCACATCGGCAATCAGCAATTCGCTCTTGGCCGTGATCCAGCGCACATCAACATCGGGGAATCGAGCGTGGAACACTGCCAACAGGTCGACCAGGTCCAGCGCCGTGAGCGAGCTGATTTCACCAATCGCCAGCCGCCCGCGCACCTGCCCGCAGGCCGCGGCCACGTCATCGGCAATGCGCCGGGCCGCCTCCACCGCTGGCCGGGCGCTGAGCACGAAGGCCTCGCCGGCAGGCGTCAGGCGCACCCGCCGCGAACTACGCTCGAACAGGCTTACGCCCAGTTGCGCCTCCAACCGCGCCACCTGGTGGCTGAGCGCCGACTGCACCACATGGCAACGCTCGGCGGCACGGGTAAAACTGCCGGTGTCGGCCACGGCGAGGGCGTACTCGAGCTGCTTGAGGTTCATCGATCTATCTGCTTTCAAGATGGATAAGTTGAAAACTATACATTGGTGTCATGCCAGACACTTCCTGATAATTGCCCCCACTTACTACTGCCCGCCACGAGAACCGCATGAACGCCCCCACTCTCAGCCGCGCCCTGATCCTGCTGATGGCCACCGCCACCGGCCTGGCCGTGGCCAGCAACTACTACGCCCAACCGCTGCTGCACAGCATCGCCCAGCAGTTCGGCCTGAGCACTGCCAGCGCCGGCAGCATCGTCATCGCCGCGCAGCTCAGCTATGGCGCCGGCCTGTTGCTGCTGGCGCCGCTGGGTGACCTGTTCGAGCAGCGCCGGCTGATCACCGTGATGACCGCCATTGCCACCCTGGGCCTGGTGATCAGTGCCTGTGCGCCGAGCCTGCCCTGGCTGCTCCTCGGCACGGCGCTGACCGGGCTGTTCTCGGTGGTGGCGCAGATCCTCGTGCCCATGGCCGCAGCCCTCAGCGAGCCGCATCAGCGTGGGCGGGCAGTCGGCACGCTGATGAGCGGCCTGCTGCTGGGCATCCTGCTGGCACGCACTGCTGCCGGTTTCATGGCCGAGCTGGGCGGCTGGCGCAGCATCTACGTGCTCGCCGCCGTACTGATGGCGATCACCGCCGTGGCGCTGTACCGCAGCCTGCCGCAGCACCACAGCCATGCCGGGCTGAAGTACCCGGCCCTGATCGGTTCGGTGTTCCGCCTGTTTGTTGAAGAACCGGTGCTGCGCCTGCGCTCGCTGCTCGGCCTGCTGTCGTTCAGCCTGTTCGCCCTGTTCTGGACGCCGCTGGCGTTCCTGCTGACCAAGGGCCCGTACCATTATTCGGATGCGGTGATCGGCCTGTTCGGCCTGGCCGGTGCAGCCGGTGCGTTGTCGGCCAACTGGGCCGGGCGCCTGGCCGACCGCGGCAAGGGCGCGCTGGGTACCACCGTAGGCCTGGTGGTGTTGCTGCTGTCGTGGATACCGCTGGGCTTTGCCGAGCAGTCGTTGCTGGCCCTGCTGCTGGGTGTGCTGATGCTCGACCTGGCGGTGCAACTGGTACACGTGAGCAACCAGAACGCGGTGATCGCCCTGCGCCCCGAGGCACGCACGCGGCTGAATGCCGGGTACATCACCTGCTACTTCATTGGCGGGGCGCTGGGGTCGTTGCTGGGCACGCAGCTGTTCCAGTACCAGGGCTGGATGGGCATTGTGGTGGCGGGCCTGGTGATTGGCGGGCTGGCGTTGCTGGTGTGGGGCCTGGCCGAGCGCAAGCGCATAAACACTGTGCAGGTGGCCTGAAAAATTCTTGCTGGCCTCTTCGCGGGCACGCCCGCTCCCACAGGTGAATCACAAGCCTCAGGGCAGTGATAAGCCTGTGGGAGCGGGCGTGCCCGCGAAGAGGCCATTAGCCACGGCGGCAATGTACCGCACTACCCTCCGTCGCATGGTCGTTGACTTGCCTGGCCGGGCAGCGCTCAGTAGTCGCTGGAAAATGCCCTTTCCCTGACAGGACGACTTTATGACAAGACTCACGGTGCAATCCGGCGATTTCTTGCAAGGTGAAGGCGAGTATCGCAATGGATCGCTCACACTCAAGACCCCGCGCAGCCCCTCCCCGGGCGAGCGTATTTCCCTGGCCCGCATCAGCGAACTCAGGCTGGCCAGCCTGGAAACCAATCGCAGCCTGGGCACCGCCCTGGGTTGGGGCGTGGCCGGCGCCCTGGTGGCTGGCCCGGTGGGGTTGCTTGCCGGGTTGTGGCTAGGCGGCAAGGAGGAAGAGGCCACCTTCCTGGTCACCTTCAAGGATGGGCGCAAGCTCATGGCCATTACCGACGGCAAGACCTGGTCGAAAATCGATGACAGCTGGCGGCAGCACAAACGCCCCGCCAACCAGGACTGAATATCGCGGGGCCTGGATCGTTTTATGCTGAAGGCGGCTGCTAAGATGCCGCCTTTTTCATGGCCTGTGCGGGCCTCTTCGCGGGTGAACCCGCTCCCACAAGGTTCAGTGATAACCCTGTGGGAGCGGGTTCACCCGCGAAGAGGCCCGCACAGGTATGCGCATCCAGGAGCCCCCGCATGCCCCCGTGTCACCCCCGCCTGCCCCTGAGCCTGCTCAGCCTGGGCCTGGCCCTGCATTGCCCCCATGTGCTTGCCGAAGACAGCGTGGTGCTGGCCCCGCTACAGGTGTCCGACACCTACGCCAATGACGGCTACCAGGCACGCCAGGCAGCGGTGGGCGGCTTCCAGCCCGCGCCCTTGCTCGACACCCCCGCCTCGGTCAGCGTGTTCAGCCAGCAACTGCTGGAAGACCGCCAGGTGCGCAAGCTCAGCGAAGTGCTGCAAAGCGACGCCTCGGTTGGCGAAAGCTATGCCCCCATCGGCTACTACGAAAACTTCAACGTGCGGGGCTTCGAGCTGAACGCCGCCAGCAGCTACCGCATCAACGGCCAGACCATCGCCGGCGAGCAGAACGTGGCCCTGGAGAACAAGCAGCAGGTAGAGCTGTTAAAGGGCCTGTCCGGGCTGCAAAGCGGTGTGTCGGAGCCGGGCGGCCTGATCAATTACGTGACCAAGCGCGCCGAAGATGTACGCAGCGTCACGGTGTCGACCAATGAACAGGGCGAACGCTACCTGGCCACCGACCTGGGTGGCTGGTTCGGCAGCGAAAAGCAGTTCGGCCTGCGCGCCAACCTGGCCCACGAAGACATCCGTTCCTACGTCGACCACGCCGATGGCAAGCGTGACTTCGCCTCGCTGGCCTTCGACTGGCAGATCAGCCCGGATGCCACCCTGCAACTGGATGCCGAATACCAGCACCGCGAGCAGCGCTCGGTGCCGGGCTACCAATTACTCGGCGGCACCGAAGTGCCTCACGGCATCAACCCTGATGACCGCCTGGCTTACCAGGATTGGGCAAAGCCGGTGCAGAACGACTCGCTGAACCTGGGCGGGCGCTTCGAGTACCGCTTCAACGAGGCCTGGACCGGCACCTTGAGTGCCTCACGCAGCAAGGTGGTGATCGACGATTACAGCGCGTTTGCCTGGGGTTCGAGCGAAGGCGCGTTCTTTGGCAGCAACGGCGACTACGACATCTACGACTTCCGCAGCCCCGACGATACCCGCCGCACCGATGAGGCACAGGCCATGCTCAACGGGCATTTCGATGCGCTGGGTGTGGGGCATGAACTGACCGTGGGCACCAGTGCGCAACGGCGCACGCTGGATCAGCGGCCGTACTACAACGAGTGGCTCGGTACCGGCAACATCTACACCGGCGCCCCTGCCTTCGACCCGTCTGACAAACCTGTCGGCGCCAGCGAACGCCGCCTGGACAGCCGTCAGTACGGCGTGTTCGTCAGCGACCGCATCAGCTTCAACGAGCAATGGCAGACCGTGCTGGGCGCCCGCGAAGTGCGCCTGGATGAGAAGACCTGGGACGAGAACGGTGTTGCCGGGCGCCATACCCGCCAATATGAGTTGCTGCCCAATGCTGCGCTTATCTACAAGCCGCAGCCGAACACCACGGTATATGCCAGCTACGCCAAGGGCTTGTCTGCCGGCGGCACGGCACCCTGGTTTGCCAGCAACGCCGCCGAAATCCTCGCGCCCACGACTTCGCACCAACTGGAACTGGGCCTCAAGCACGACTGGCAGGGCCTGAGCCTCAGCGCCGCGCTGTTCCAGATCCGCCAGGCCTACCAGTACGCACGCCCGGACGGTGCTGGCAACTTCACCTACGTGCAGCAAGGCCAGCAGAAAAACACCGGCCTGGAGCTGGGGGCCAGCGGCTGGGTTACGCAGAACCTGCAGGTGCAGGCCAGCGCCGCAGCCATTCGTGCGCGGGTGAACAACAGCGGTACCGATGCCTATGAAGGGCACCAGGCGATCAACGTGCCCAAGTTCCGGGCAGCGCTGCAGGCGGAGTACACCCTTCCGGTACCGGGCTTGGCACTGCTGGGCGGGGCGCGCTACAGCGCCAGCAAGTATGCGAGCCAGGCGGGGAACGTGGAGGTTGGCGGGTATACCGTGTTCGATGTGGGGAGCCGGTATCGTACGCGCGTTGGCGGGTATGACACGGTGCTGCGCCTGACTGTGGATAACGTGTTCGACAAACGCTACTGGCGCGATGTGGGGGATTACCTGGGGGATAACTACCTGTTCCAGGGCGCGCCACGCACGGCTCGGCTGTCGGCTTCGGTCAGCTTCTAGGTTTGTTGGGGCTGCTTTGCAGCCCATTCGCAGCACAAGGCTGCTCCTACAAGGGAATGCGCCAGTTGCAGGGCTCGCGCCCTCCTGTAGGAGCAGCCTTGCGCTGCGAATGGGCCGCAAAGCGGCCCCAATGGCCCTGAAAACAAAAAGCCCCCGTGCTTTTCAGCGCGGGGGCTCTTCGTAGAATGTGGCGGTGAAGAAGGGATTTGAACCCTTGATACGATTTCTCGTATACACACTTTCCAGGCGTGCTCCTTCGACCACTCGGACACTTCACCGTTTCTCTTCAAGCCGTGCGGCCCGTCGAGGTGCGCTAATTTAGTGAAAGCCATTCCCTTTGGCAAGCACTTTTTTCAATTTTTTCATGTATTTGCATTTGGACCGCGGTAAACGCTGACCGACCAGTCAGCCTTGCTGCTTTACCTGGCCTCTGGCGCTGGGTAACGTCGTCGCCACGCCAACAAAAGGACTCTGCCATGAGCGAGCTGATTACCTACCACGCCGAAGACGGCATCGCCACCCTGACCCTGAACAACGGCAAGGTCAACGCCATCTCGCCGGACGTCATCACCGCCTTCAATGCCGCGCTCGACCGCGCTACCGAAGAGCGAGCCGTGGTGATCATCACCGGGCAGCCAGGCATCCTGTCGGGTGGTTACGACCTCAAGGTGATGACCAGCGGCCCGAAAGAGGCCATCGGCCTGGTCACCGCCGGCTCCACCCTCGCCCGCCGCCTGCTGTCGCACCCGTTCCCGGTGGTGGTCGCCTGCCCGGGCAATGCCGTGGCCAAGGGCGCCTTCCTGCTGCTGTCGGCCGACTACCGCATTGGCGTCGAAGGGCCGTACAAGGTGTGCCTGAACGAAGTGCAGATCGGCATGACCATGCACCATGCCGGCATCGAGCTGGCCCGCGACCGCCTGCGCCGCGCCGCCTTCCACCGCTCGGTAATCAATGCCGAGGTGTTCGACCCGCACGCGGCAGTTGATGCCGGCTTCCTTGACAAGGTGGTGCCGGCCGAGCAGCTGCAGGAAGCGGCACTGGCTGCGGCGCGCGAATTGAAGAAGCTGAACATGCTGGCGCACAAGAACACCAAGCTGAAAGTGCGCAAAGGGCTGCTGGAGGCGCTGGACAAGGCGATCGAGCTGGACCAGCACCATATGGGCTAGCTGCACTGGCCTCTTCGCGGGTAAACCCGCTCCCACAGGGGATAGCGCGATACCTGTGGGAGCGGGTTCACCCGCGAAAGGGTTGGAACATGCTCACACCAAGGTTTGCCCCAACCAGTGCACACCCGTACACTCCGGCGACCGTCTGGTGTGAGTCGTACCATGCTTTATTCTTTGCGCATGCTTCTGCTGGCGCTGCATTTCCTTGTGGTTGGCGTAGTGGGCCTGGTCATTGGCCTGTGCCGCCCCTTCAACCCCGACAACAGCCGGGTATTCGCCCACCTCTACAGCCGGCCGGCCACCTGGCTGATGCGCATCAAGGTCAAGGCCGAGGTCGGCCCGCTGTGGGACCAGCCGCCCGGTTGCGTGATCATCGCCAACCACCAATCCAACTACGACCTGTTCGTGATAGGCCAGGCGGTGCCACGACGCACCGTGGCCATCGGCAAAAAGAGCCTGGGTTGGGTGCCGCTGTTCGGCCAGCTGTTCTGGCTGGGCGGCAACGTGCTGATCGACCGCAAGAACAGCTACCAGGCACGCAAGGCGCTGCAGCAAACCACCCGCGTGCTGCAGGACGACACCTCGATCTGGGTATTCCCCGAAGGCACGCGTAACCCTGGCGAACACTTGCTGCCCTTCAAGAAAGGCGCGTTCCACATGGCCATCGAGGCGGGTGTGCCGATTGTGCCGGTGTGCGTCAGCCGCTACGCCACGCGCATGAACCTGAACAGCTGGCGCCAGCGCACCGTAGTCGTGCGCTCGCTGCCGCCTATTGCCACGGCCGGCATGACCCAAAAGGACATTCCGGCGCTGATCGAGCAGTGCCGGGTGCAGATGCAGCAATGCATCGACCGCATGGAACACGAGCTGGCCTGAAGCGGGTTGCTCTTGGGCCGGGTACGGCCCAAGCTATACCCCGTGTTCAACCGGAATAAGCGGGCAACCATGGGTCGAGTCGTGGCATCGGCGGTGTACAGCGCCGGCAGAAAGGTCACCAACATCAGCATCGACGAAGGCAGCGAGTGGGCGCGCAAGCCGGGGCACTTTGTGTGGATCGGCCTGGAAGAGCCCAACGCCGAGGAGCTGGCCAACCTGCAATGCCAGTTCAACCTGCACGAACTGGCCATCGAAGACGCCCTGGAAAAACACAGCCGGCCCAAGCTGGAAACCTTCGGCGACGCGCTGTTCATCGTCACCTACTCGCCAGTGCGCCACGAAGGCAAGCTGGAGTTCATCGAAACCCATATCTTTGCCGGCAACGGCTACATCATCACCTGCCGCAACGGCCACTCCAAGTCCTACGCCCTGGTGCGCCAGCGCTGCGAGGCCCGGCCGCTGCTGCTGGAGCACGGTGAGGACTTCGTGCTGTACGCCCTGCTCGACTTCGTCACCGAGAACTACCAGCCGGTCAGCGAAGCCATTCATGGCGAGATCGAAGAGCTGGAGCAAAGCGTGCTCGGCGGCTCGTTGCAGGAAGACGACATCCGCCGCCTGCACAGCCTGCGTCGCGACATCCTGCGCCTGCGCCGCTATGTGGCGCCGATGGTGGAAGTGAGCGAGGAGTTGCAGCGCCTGAGCTTCCCGTTTATCGACAAGAACATGCGCCCGTATTTTCGTGATGTGCAGATCCACGTGACGCGGCAGATGGAAGACCTGGCCGGCATCCGTGACATCGCCAGCCAGACCATCGAGATCGGCATGCTGCTGGAGTCGTCACGGCAGAGCATCGTGCAACGCAAGTTCGCGGCCTGGGCGGCGATCCTGGCGTTCCCTACGGCGATTGCCGGGATTTACGGGATGAATTTCCAGAACATGCCAGAGCTGGGGTGGCACTACGGGTATTTCGGGGTGCTGGGGGTGATCGTGCTGGGGTGTACGGGGTTGTTTGCCAGTTTCAAGAAGTCGGGCTGGCTTTGACTTCAGGCCCGGCGCCCCCCCCTGTAGGAGCAGCCTTGTGCTGCGAAGAGGCCCTCATGAGCACAAAAAATGCATCTGTCATGAGGGCCTCTTCGCAGCACAAGGCTGCTCCTACAAAGAGCGGTATGCGCCGGCTTCAGGCGACGTCGTGCTTGCTCGCCGGCTGCTGGATAAAGCGCATCATCCACTCCCCCACCAGGTCGCCCTGGTGCTCGCTGGCCAGGCTGGCCACAGCCTTGTGGTACACCTCATCCCCCAAATACGCCTGGCGGGCGTCCAGCAGCGCGCGGGAGTAGTCGTGCACAAACTCCGGGTGGCCCTGGAAGCACAGCACCTGGTCACGAATGTGGTACGCCGCATTCGGGCAGAAATCGCTTGATGCAATCACCGTGGCGCCTTCCGGCAGTTCGGTCACCTGGTCCTGGTGGCTGATCAGCAAGGTCAGCTCCGACACCTCCGGGTCCATCCACGGCGCATGGGCCGCCAGCGAGTAGCGATGGATGCCCACGCCCCACCCCTTGTCGGCCCGCTCGGCCTTGCCACCCAGGGTCAACGCCAGCAACTGATGGCCAAAACACACACCCAGCAGCTTCTCGCCACGCTCGTACAGCTTCAGCAAGTAGGCCTTGAGTGTCTGGATCCAGGCATCGGTACCGAACGAATCGGCCTTGCTGCCCGTCACAAGGTAGGCATCAAACACTTCATTGTCGGCGGGGTAGTCGCCGTGCATCACGTTGTAGACACGAAATTCGGCGGCGATCGGCTGACGCGAGAAGAGCTGCTCGAACATCCTGCCGTAGCCCTGGTACTGCGCCGTCAACTCCGGTCGCAGGACATCGGTTTCAAGGATGCAGATGCGTAACGACATAGGGGTAGTCCTGAACGACATGGGTGGGAATCTGCTGTAGAGACTGACGCGAAAGGCACGTACAAGCAAGTAGGCTGCACTGACGAACGGTCACATTTCGTCGGCATCCGCCTGGCACTTACGCCACTGTCTAGCCAGAGCATGCCAGCCAGATGGCACATGGCCTCATAGCCAATGGAAATCACTGGACCAGACAATTAGAACAAAGGGTTCTCAAACATGGCTGACACACACCCTACTGTTGGTTGTATATCGACTTTCAAGAGGCAGGCAGTTCAGGCGCCACGCGGTGCCACTGTGATCGACCCGAAGCGCGACAAGGAAGCCAACGGGTATTCAGGAATAACAACAAGAAGGCGGTCCGCCATGTTCAGACAATCGAAAATTCGCCAAGCTGGGCTCATTCTCTTTGCCACGACTTTGCTGTTGATCTTGCCGAACCTGACACGTTTGTTCGGCTGACAGTGGCGGTGGCGCCAACAGGCAGCGCACAGGTAACCTGCCGGCCTTGATGGACGGAGATTGCCCATGCGCCACTGCCTTGCCCTGTTTGCGTTGTTTCTGAGCCTGCCGCTGTCGGCGGCGCAACTGCACCTCGAACTGGGCGCCAGCGCGCGCCAGTGGAGCAGCGCCGACCTGCTCGGCCACCCACAGGCGCAGGATATCAGCGTCGATCAGGATGTTTCCTACAAACGCCCCATGCACTATCGGGCGGTGCCGTTGGCCACGCTACTGGAAGGCGTGAGCCCCAGCGATCACCTGCAAGCCGTGGCGCTGGATGGCTTTGCCGCCGAAATGCCCGCCGCCCCACTGCTGCAGCAAGGGCCGGCACGGGCCTGGCTGGCCGTGGAAGACCCCGACAAACCGTGGCCGGCACTGGGCAAGGGCAAACCCGGCGCGGGGCCGTTTTATCTCGTCTGGACTCAGCCGCAGGCCAGCGGCATCCGCCCGGAGCAGTGGCCATTCCAGATATCTACCCTGCGTAAACTGGCGGCTGTCGAGACGCGGTTCCCGGCATTGCTGCCCGACCCGAAGTTGCCAGCTGACAGCCCAGTACGCCAGGGCTTTGCCTTGTTCCAGCAGAACTGCATGGCGTGCCACCGCCTGAACGGTGCCGGGGATGCGCAGATGGGGCCGGATTTGAATGTGCCGCACAACCCGACCGAGTACTTTCAACCGGGTTACTTGCGCAAGTTGATTCGCGACCCGCAAAGCCTGCGGCAATGGCCACAGGCGAAGATGCCGGGGTTTGCTGAAAGTGTGCTGAGTGAACAGGAGCTGGATGCGTTGTTGGCTTATTTAGGCCATATGAAATCGCGTAAACCTTGAGGGCCTCTTCGCGGGTGAACCCGCTCCCACATGGATATCACTGGCCTCGAAGGCAATGAGATACCCGCGAAGAAGGCAACAGATCCTTCAGGCAGTGGGCCGTTCGTGCTTGACGCCCCACCCTTCCACCTCCCCCCCATAAGGTGTCACCAGCTGCTCAAAGGCCTCTTCAAAGTCGCCAATCCCGCCATAGGTGGCGTACATGACCTTGCTCAGTTCCAGGTGCCAGGCACCGTCGCCCAGCTCTTTCACCTGGGCATTTAGCGATTCCCCACGAAACTGCCCGGCGGCACGGCGGGCCCCTGCTTCGTCGGGAAATACGGCATAGAACTCGATGGGGTGGATCTGGGTGAAGTCGAAACCGCCTGCTTTCATCTGGCGCAGGACGTTGGTGCTGATATCGTCGTTCTGGCTGCTCATGAATCGTCCTCCTGAATAAAGCAATGGATAGACTTTCCGTGCACTACGCACCTGCCGGCAATCAATGGCCGAACAGTTCGAGCTGATGCAAGACGCGAATTGAAACGGCGCCAACCCGCAGAATAGGCAGGCACCTTTGATCATCGTAGCGCCTGAACAGGCGCCACGCAAACGTGTGGGTCAAGGCGCTTCGTGGATGCTGGTGATGGTCACCCCACTATGCTCCTTGAGCCAGCGGGCGGTCGGGGAGATGGTACGGTCCTGGAAGTCGTTGAGGTCCAGCTCGTCCATCACCGGGAACAGCTGCGAACGGATGGCCCTTGCGGCCTCCTCTTCGCTGGGACGATGCTCAGCCCGCAGCATCATGGTGGACGGTTCGCCTTTTTGATCGGCAAAAGTGACTTCCCACTCTTTCATTGAACAAGTCCTCCCAATCCAGAGACACCAAAGTGTGATGCCTGATCAACTGACCTTGGGGCTGAGAGAATGTTCAGTCTGTGAGGGCCTCTTCGCGGGTAAACCCGCTCCCACAGGGATGTCACAGACCTCGAAGGCGATGATATCCCTGTGGGAGCGGCTTTAGCCGCGAATGGAACACTTACTTCGGTGTGCCGTGTACCACACCGGCGGTGTTATCCAGCAAGCTCTTGGTCGCCGTCTGGATATACGCTTCCAGCTTCTTCAGCATTTCCGGCTGGTCCGGGCTTTCGATCAGCTCGGCCTTGAACTCGCTGCCCAGCTGGTAGCGGTACATGCGCGGGGTCATGTCCTTGGACTCGATCAGGATGCGGTCGCCCTGCACCAGGCCGACGATCTGCTCGCTGCCAGACGGCTTGATCATACCCACGCCCTGGTCACCCTCAGGCAGGTTGAGCAGGTCGCGGCCCCAGCACTGGTGACGCGTTTCGCCACCAAGGCGGCCCATGATGGTCGGCACGATGTCGACCTGGGTGCCCACGGTGTGGTTCACCGCACCAAACTTCTCCTGAATGCCCGGGGCAATCAGCAGCAGCGGCACGTTGAAACGGCCCAGGTCCAGCTCGGTGACTTGCTGGTGGTTGCCAAAGCCGTGGTCGCCGACGATGACGAACAGGGTTTCCTTGAAGTAAGGCTCTTTACGCGCCTTCTCGAAGAACTGGCCCAGCGCCCAGTCCGAATAGCGCATGGCCGTGAGGTGCTCGTCCAGGCGGCCTTGCCCGGTGACCTTCTCGACCGGCAGGTCTTTGGGCAGCGCGTACGGGGTGTGGTTGGACAGGGTCTGCAGCAGCGCGTAGATCGGCTTCTTGCCGTCGTGCTTGGCCAGTTCCTCGTTACCGCGGTCGAACATGTCCTGGTCGGACACGCCCCAGGTCGGGTCGGAGAACACCGGGTTGACGAAGTCGTTACGGCCGATGAAGGTGGTCATGCCCTGGTTGCCGAAGAACCCGGACTGGTTATCCCAGGCAAAATCGCCGTTGTAGACGTACACGTCGTCGTAATCGCGGGCGCTCAGCAGTGCCGGCAAGCCAGACAGCTTGTGGCCGCCTTCCGGGGTCTGCATCAGGTATTCGAAGCCTGGCAGGTTGGGGAAGCAGGCCATGGTGGCGAACATACCCTGGTGGGTATGGGTGCCGTTGGAGAAGAAGCGGTCGAACAGCAGGCCTTCTTTGGCCAGCTTGTCGAAGTACGGGGTGATGTTGTTGGGGCTGCCCAGCGCGCCCACCGAGTGGCCGGCGAAGCTCTCCATCAGAATCACCACCACGTTCTTGATCGGCAGGGTGCGCTCGGCCGGCGGCACGAAGTCGCGGCGGATGGCAGCCTCGTCGGCATCGACCAGGGTGTCGTTGGCGGTCAGCAGCTGTTCGCGCACGCTCTGCGTGGCCACATTCTGCTCCAGTACCGGCTTCCAGATGTTGGCGCGGTCTTCGCCGAAGCGGCTCTTGGCGGCGTCGATCAGGGTCAGGGTGCCGTTCAGGCCCAACTGGTTGACGAAGTTGGAGTCGGTGGTGAAGGCATCACCCCAGCGCATTGGCGGGCCTTGACGCAGGGTGCCGCGGGCAGCGACCACGGCCACCAGCAGAATCACCATGAACACCGCCACGCGTTTGTACCCCGGGGCAACACGCTGCAGGCCATCGCCACGGGTGGCGCGGTCGATCCCTTTGAACAGCAGGCTCAGCAGCCAGGTGCCGAAGGCCCAGGCCAGCAGGTAGCGCACCACCGGGAAACCGTACCAGAGCATGCTCATGACGGTTTTCGGGTCTTCCTTGATGTACTGGAACACCAGGCCGTTCAGGCGCTGGTGGAACTCGCGGTAGAAGTCCATTTCCATCAGGCCGAGGAACATCACCACGCTCGAGGTGAGGGTCAGCCAGAAGCGGAACACGCCACGCCGGGCCATGGCCCAAGGGCTGAGGATGGCCAGCAGCAGCGGAATGCTGAGGTACACCACTACCCGCAGGTCGAAGCGCAAGCCGTTGAGGAAGCCTTCGGCAACGGTCGTATACGGGGTATCGCCGATCATGTCGCTGTTGTAGACCAGCAGCGCCAGGCGCACCAGGCTGAGCATCAGCATGATCACCAGGCCGCTGAGCAGCGTGTAGGCCAGGTGGGATTTCAGGGTCGGCGAAAACGACGTTCGCGCGCCCTGTTGCTTCAAGGCGTCCGTGTTAGCCATGAATGGGAAGGTCCTAGGATTACGGTTTGCGGAGAGGCGGTGGCGCTAGACCAACGCAGCATTGTGCGGGAGCGGATTCTGTTTAAACCAATGTGAAAATTTTGTCACTGGGATGTTGCGGCTTTTGTCTGTGCCGGCCTCTTCGCGGGCTTGTCCGCTCCCACAGGAACCCCACAACTCTCGAGAGCGGCGCAGTACCTGTGGGAGCGGGCAAGCCCGCAAAAAGGCCGGCACAGGCGTTCAGATGCGCACATTCCCGCGCGGCCCGGCAATTGCCCAGATCACCAGCCCTACCACCGGCAGCAAGGCGATCAGCAGTATCCACAACACCTTGATGCCCACCTCGCTGCCACTCTTGATCACATTGAGGATGGCCCAGATATCCAGCGCCAGAATGATCAGCCCGACCAGGCTGTTGAATGTAGACCCCATGCCGAAACTCCTGTCCAGAGGCTTTGCTGCACAGCATAGTCAGCTATCGCGCCAATAGAAGGGAATCCTTGGCGATTGGCGAAGGTCCCTGAGTAGACTGCTTGTATTCATTGATTCGAGGTTCGTATGCCACCCGCCCACAGCCAAAGCGCAGCCCCACCCTCACTGCTGCATGCCTGGCGCCAGCAGATCACCAACACGCCTTGGCTCAGCGCCGGCCTGGGCCTGAGCCTGTTGGCAGTGTGCGTGCTGCTGGCGGCCAGCTTCTGGAATGCAGTGAACGGCGACCATGCCGACAACCTGCACCTGGCCGCGCTGGGCGGGTTGGCCGGGTTCGGCGCCACCGCCCTGGGCGCGGTGTTGGCGGTAGTGCTGCGCGATGTCAGCGCCCGCACCCAGGATGTGATGCTGGGCTTTGCCGCCGGCATGATGCTGGCCGCCAGTTCGTTCTCGCTGATTCTGCCGGGCCTGGACGCCGCCCGCGAGATCACCGGCAACGGCCCCGCTGCGGCCTTTACCGTGGTGCTGGGCATGGGCCTGGGCGTGCTGCTGATGCTGGGCCTGGACCGCTTCACCCCGCATGAGCACGAAAGCACCGGGCCGTGCGGCCCCGAGGCCGAGCGCATCAGCCGGGTGTGGTTGTTCGTGCTGGCGATCACCCTGCACAACCTGCCCGAAGGCATGGCGATTGGCGTGAGCTTCGCCAATGGCGACATGAACATCGGCCTGCCGCTGACCAGCGCCATCGCCATCCAGGACATCCCCGAGGGGCTGGCCGTGGCGCTGGCCTTGCGCGCCACCGGGCTGTCGAACCTGAAGGCTGCGCTGGTGGCGATCGGGTCAGGGCTGATGGAGCCGCTGGGGGCGGTGATCGGCCTGGGGATTTCAACCGGTTTTGCCCTCGCCTACCCGATCAGCATGGGGCTGGCGGCGGGGGCGATGATCTTTGTGGTGAGCCACGAGGTGATACCCGAGACCCACCGCAACGGGCACCAGACGGCGGCGACCCTGGGGTTGATGGGCGGGTTTGCGGTGATGATGTTTCTGGATACCGCGCTGGGCTGAAGTTTTGGGTTGGCTGTGCAGGCCCTATCGCCGGCAAGCCAGCTCCCACAGGTACAACACTGGGTTCAAACCCTGTGGTGAGCCTGTGGGAGCAACTGTCTTTGAGGATTTTTTGAAGCTGCCCCCGCTAGGCATAGCTTCGCCAGCGATCCCGCGTAGCGGTGTCGCTGGCGAAGCCCGCGTTTCAGCAAATCAATCCTCTGTTGCTATCAGGGTGCGGGCACCTTGAGTTTCGGCTCTTTCCATTCTGTTCCGTCTCGCAGCATCGCATTCAGCTGCACCAACAGCACCCGCATACAAGCCACTGCAGCGACCTTCGCACGCTTGCCACGAGCCATCAGGGCGTTATACCGAGCGTTAAAATCCGGATCGTGCCTGATCATCGACCACATCGACATGTAGATCGCGCAGCGGACTCGATAGCGTCCGCCCTCGATCGATCTGGGGCCATTCTTCTTACCGCTGTCGTTGTTGTAGGGCGCTAGCCCTGCCAAGCCGGCGATCTTACGCCCCGTCACGGTTCCAAGCTCAGGCAGGTACGCCATGAGCGTGCCGCAAGTGATGACCCCTATCCCCTTAACAGACATCAGCCGCCTGGTCGTATCGCTATCCAGTACGTTCGAGGCTTTTTCAATCGCTTCGTCCAGTTCCTTGATCTTTTCACCCAGATAAACGATGTGGTCTGTATAGGTGGTGATAGCTGTCGCACAAATGGTTTGCTTGATCCGGCGCTTGTCGTCGTCACGGTGCTGAACAAGATTGCCCCGCAGCTTGATCAGCTCTCCCAGCTCATCCCGATCCAGGTTGGGCTCGACCTGCGGTAAATCCTCGAATTCACGAGCAAATTTCGCCAGCATTTGAGCGTCGATCTTGTCGGTCTTGGCAATCTTGCCCATGGCACTTGTGTAGTCGCGAGAGCGTTTGGGATTGACCCGAACTACATTCAGCCCCTCCCGGCGCAAGGCCCTGAGCACGGCCCTTTCATAGCCGCCCGTGGCCTCAAGCAAAACCCGCTCGACCTCAAGCTCGCTCAGGCATGCGATTAACTGCGCGAAGCCCTCAGGGTCATTCTTGACTTGAAAATGCGGGATTTTCTCAGGAAAAAACCCCACATCCAGAGTCGCTTGCGAAATATCGAGACCAACGAAGTAGGAAATCATCGCCACGCCCTCTTACACTGAAGAAGTGAGAGCACTCTGACTTAGCCCAAGCTTGTGATTTCGAGTTTGCCGCTCATTCAACTGTTCGGGCTTAGGGTCAGAGTGAGAGGTGGATGGTGACTAGGCTCCCACTCGTGCTTTAGGCACCGCTGGCTATCAGTCTGCCATCCACTGCTCTCACCCTTTTGAGTTTAATGAGCGTTGAAGACACAAGCTGGCTTGCCGGCGATAGGGCCATCAGCCTTTAGATGTGTACGGCGACTTTCAGGGCTTCCAGGGCCGGCTCGACCTTGATGCCCAGCTCGGCACCCAGTTCCAGCACCCGCGCCAGGTCGTGCTGGCCCACCATTACCACCTGCAGCTCGTCATCCAGCAGCTGGCTGAAGTTCAGCAGCACATAACCACCGGCCTCTTTGTTCAACGCGCCCATCTGTACCTGGATGCGGTTGAGCGCGGTCAGTGGTTCGGTGCGGGCCAGCTGCTTGGGCTTGAGGGTGAACGGCACGCTGCTGTCGAACGAGTCGCTGATCTGCTGGAACAGGTCCTGGTAGCTGTCGGCCTGGAACACCACCGTGTCCGGCAGGCTGCCCAGCACCACCCATTCGCCCAGCGGGATGGGGAAGCTGTCGTCGTAGTTGATGTCGGGGTTGGCGGCCAGGAAAGCGGCCGGGTCGGCGTAGGCCTGGGCAGCCTCGTCGGCGACGCGCTCGATGTCTGCCTCGCGCATGCAGCCGGCGCCGATGAGGCTGATGAATTCGAGCAACTGAGTTTTCATGAAGGGGGCCTGCGACGGGTGAAAAGTCGCCAAGGATAGCCGCAAATGCCCCCTGGCGGTTAGCCGCCCAGCGTTTGCAAGCGTGCCGCGGTATCCACCGCGCCCATGGTTTGCGCCGCCATCAGCGCGGTGGCGCCGCGGGCATCCTGGCGCGCCGGGTCGGCGCCCTGGGCCAACAGGTAGTCGAGGATTTCGCTGCGGTTGAACATGGCCGCCAGCATCAACGCCGTGCGCCCGTCCTGCGCAGCGGCATCCACGGGCACGCCGTGCTCCAGTAACAGGCGGATCATCGCCAGGTCCCCCTTGAACGCGGCACCGGCAATGGGCAACTGGCCGTTGTCGTTGGCAATCAGCGGGTCGGCGCCCTGCGCCAGCAGCACCCGCACTGCGTCGTGGTGGCCGTGGTAGCTGGCCAGCATCAGCAGCGTGTCACCCTTGTGGTTGCGCAAGTTGGCCGGCAAGCCACTGGCGAGCAAGCGCCCAAGCATGTCGGCATCGCCCTGGCGGGCACGTTCGAACACCTGCTCGGCGAATGCGGCGGTTTCGTCGTCGGTCATGGTGGCGGGCGCGGTTTGGCTGGACATCGGGAACCTCCTGGCATAAATGATTGCCCAAGTCTTTGTCAGGCACGCCATTGCGGTCAAAGGTTCAGATTCTATAGGGCCAATAGGCAAAACCTGATCCGTGCAAAATGCACTGTGCAAAATGCACGACCATGCAACCTGCACGGTACAGCGCCTGAGAAAACCCCTTAAGTGACTGTATTTACTGGCGTTTTCTTCAAATCAAGTTCTGGCACGGTCACTGCAACCATCAACTCATGTCTGCCACATAACAGTCAGGAGTTGATATGGACCTCATCCAGCAAAAGTTCGTCTCGGTATTTTCGGCCTATCAAGTGAACACCCAGGCGCGTCCTGATGGCGGGGTGTTGCTTACCCTGCGCGCAACGGATGGCAAGGTGACCCGCCGGGTCCTGACCTATGGGCAACTGCACAGCGCCGAACAACTGTCCTGGGCGATCAGCGCAATCCGCCGTGACTTGGCTGAACAGGCCAGTGAATTGCCGGTGATTGCCATGCTGCAAAGCCAGCAACGGTTTGCACTGCCGACCTACCGCTGAGATTTGCGTTGCCTGATCTGGCCTCTTCGCAGCACAAGGCTGCTCCTACAAGTGAACGCGATCGCCGACCTGACGCGATCTCCTGTAGGAGCAGCCTTGTGCTGCGAAGAGGCCGGCAAGCCCATCAAAACTCGTCAATCCCCAGAAATTCCCGTGCAGTCACATCCCCGGTAAACCGAGCCTGCATCCCCTGCTCGCTGCCGTAGAGCCGCAATGCCAGGCAAAACGGCGTATCGCCCAACTCTACCCAGCGCCGCGTCCCAGCCGGCACCACCAGTTGGTCACCCTTCTCGCACAACACCGAATACACCCAGTCGCCCAACCGCAGGCCAACCTGAGCACGCCCGCTGACCACGGCAAACACCTCTTCGGCGTCGTGCACATGCTCATCGCGTACATCGGCCTGCACCGGGGCCTCACCGTCACGGTTCAACAACACGTAAGCCTTGCTGCCGTGTGCCGTCATCAACTGGTCCAGATGTTCACGGCAGACGTCCAGCACCTCGCCTTCGGCCGTGCCAGGCCGCACCCGCAGGCCATGCTCGCGGTGGGTAAAACGCACGCCATGCTCCGCCAGGGTGGCGGCGATGTCATCGTGGTGAGTCAACACCTTGTTCGGCAGCTCCGGGCTGGCGGGGTGGAAAACGCTGAGAATGCTCATCAGGGGCGGGTCCTGGTCGATTGCGAACAAAAGGCAATGATAACGGCTGCGGCCAAGGCTGCGGCACTGGCCATACCAAAGGTGAAGGTGGGGCCCAGCAGTTTCCAGCTGTAGCCCGAATACAACGCCCCCAGCGCACCGCCGGTGCCCGACAGCGCCGCATACAGCGCCTGGCCCTGGCCCTGCTGGCGAGCGCCGAAACTGGCCTGCACGAACGCGATGCTTGCAGCGTGGAAGCAACCGAAGGTGGCTGCGTGCAGCAGTTGGGCGAAGATCAGCACCGCCGGTTCCTGGGCCAGCTTGCCCAGCAACAGCCAGCGCAACGCCGCCAGCAGGAAACTGACCAGCAAGACACGTTGCACGCTGAAGCGCGCGAACAGGCGGCTCATGACCATGAACATGAGTACTTCGGCCACCACCCCCAGCGCCCACAGCAGGCCGATGGCACTGCGGCTGTAGCCCAGGTGCTCCAGGTGCAGGGTAAGGAAGGTGTAGTACGGCCCGTGGCTGAGCTGCATCAGTGCCACGCAGGCGTAGAACGCAATCACCCCGGGGCCACGCAACTGCTGCAGGAAGCCGCCCGCGCCGCTGCGCTCGCCCTGCTCCACCGGCTGGGCGTTGGGTACCCACAGGCTGGCGGCGACGATCCCGGCCATGATCGTGACCAAGGCCACCGGGTAAATATCCAGGCTAAGCCATTCGAACAGACGGCCCAGGCCTACCACTGTCAGGATGAAGCCAATCGAACCCCACAACCGTACTTGGCTGTAGCGCGATGTTTGCCCGTGCAGGTGCGCCAGGGTGATGACCTCGAACTGCGGCAGCACCGCATGCCAGAAGAACGCGTGCAGGGCCATCACCAGCGCCAGCCAGGCGTAGCTTTTGCCGAAGAAGATCAGGGAGAAGGTGGCCAGGGTACACAACGCGCCCAGGCGCACGATCAGCAATCGCTGGCCGGTACGGTCGCCCAGCCAGCCCCACAGGTTGGGGGCGACACAGCGCATCAACATGGGAATGGCCACCAGCTCGCCGATGCGCGCCGGGGAGAAGCCCAGATGGTCGAAGTACAGCGCCAGGAAGGGGGCGGTGGAGCCTAGCAGGGCAAAGTAGAACAGGTAGAAGCTGGACAGGCGCCAGTAGGGGATGGGTTGCATCGGATGGCCTTGTGGGGACCTGTGCTGGCCTCTTCGCGGGTAAACCCGCTCCCACAGTGATATCCCTGTGGGAGCGGGTTTACCCGCGAAGAGGCCGGTGCAGGCGGATCAGAGCTGGCCCAGCACCGGGGTGTTCACCTTCACATCGGCATTCTGTGCACGGTGGCGCAGCAGGTGGTCCATCAGCGCGATGGCCATCATCGCCTCGGCTATCGGCGTGGCACGGATGCCCACGCACGGGTCGTGGCGGCCTTTGGTGATGACGTCCACCGGGTTGCCGTCGACGTCGATCGAACGGCCCGGGGTGGTGATGCTGGAGGTCGGTTTCAGCGCCAGGTGGGCAACGATCGGCTGGCCCGAAGAAATGCCACCCAGGATGCCGCCCGCGTTGTTGCTGAGGAAACCTTCCGGAGTGAGCTCGTCACGGTGCTCGGTGCCGCGCTGGGCCACGCTGGCGAAGCCGGCGCCGATTTCCACGCCCTTGACCGCGTTGATGCTCATCAGCGCGTGGGCCAGTTCTGCGTCCAGGCGGTCGAAGATCGGTTCGCCCAGGCCCGGCATCACGCCCTCGGCCACCACGGTGATCTTGGCGCCCACCGAGTCCTGGTCACGGCGCAGTTGGTCCATGTACGCCTCCAGCTCCGGCACCTTGTCCGGGTCGGGGCTGAAGAAGGCGTTCTGTTCCACCGATTCCCAGGTCTTGAACGGGATTTCGATCGGGCCCAGCTGGCTCATGTAGCCACGCACGCTGATGCCCTGGCTGGCCAGGTACTTCTTGGCGATGGCACCTGCGGCTACGCGCATGGCGGTTTCGCGGGCCGAGCTGCGGCCACCACCGCGGTAGTCGCGGATGCCGTACTTGTGGTGGTAGGTGTAGTCGGCGTGGGCCGGGCGGAACAGGTCCTTGATCGCCGAGTAGTCCTTGGACTTCTGGTCGGTGTTGCGGATCAGCAGGCCGATCGAGCAGCCGGTGGTACGGCCTTCGAACACCCCGGAGAGGATTTCTACCTCGTCGGCCTCCTGGCGCTGGGTGGTATGCCGGCTGGTGCCGGGCTTGCGGCGGTCGAGGTCATGCTGCAGGTCGGCCAGGGAAATTTCCAGGCCCGGTGGGCATCCATCGACAATGGCGACCAACGCCGGGCCATGGCTTTCGCCAGCGGTGGTGACAGTGAACAGCTTGCCGTAGGTATTGCCGGACATGGACGCTCCGCGAGTTCTGCCTGAAATGGACGAAAGCGGCAGTATACAGATGGATTGATCGCCTGTGCTGGCCTCTTCGCGGGTAAACCCGCTCCCACAGGGGCCATAACGGATTCAAATGTGGCGCAGTTCCTGTGGGAGCGGGTTCACCCGCGAAGAGGCCGAACCTGCCATGCACTGCAAGAGAACCTTCCCGAAAACATTGGGTCAAACCTCCATCTCCCCAAGTAGTACCGCATGATGTCGCGCCTTGTCGCCTTCTTCCTCCTGCTGTGCACCGGCCTGGCCCAGGCCGCCGCCCCCACTGTGCTGCAACGCCCGATCGATCTCGACACCGGCCAGGGCGTGCTGCACGGCAGCCTGCTGCTGCCGCAACAGACCACCCCGCCGCCCGTGGTGCTGATCATCGCCGGCTCCGGCCCCACCGACCGCGACGGCAACAACCCGGCGTCGGGGCGGGTCGACAACCTCAAGCGCCTGGCCCTGCTGCTGGCCAACGAGCACATCGCCAGCGTGCGCTACGACAAGCGCGGGGTGGCTGCCAGCCAGCCGGCCACGCCCGACGAACGCGACCTCAGCGTGGAGCGCTACGTGGCCGATGTGGTCGCCTGGAGCCACAAGCTCAAGGCCGACCCGCGCTTCGGCCCGCTGATCCTGGTCGGCCATAGCGAGGGCGCGCTGATCGCCAGCCTGGCCGCCGAACAGGCCGGCGCCAGCGCGGTGATCACCCTGGCCGGCAGCGGCAGGCCGCTGGCCGACGTACTTCGCGAGCAACTGGCCCAGCGCCTGCCCCCGGCGCAACTGGCCGGTGGCAGCGCCCTGCTCGACCGCCTGCAGGCCGGGCAAACCAGCCTGGAAGTACCGGCGCCGCTGCGCCAGGTATTCCGCCCCAGCGTGCAGCCGTACCTGATCTCGCTGTTCCAGCAGAACCCGGCAGCCGCCTTTGCCCGCCTGCCCATGCCCGCATTGATCGTGCAGGGGCGCAACGACGTGCAGGTGGATGTGACCGACGCCGAACGGCTGAAGGCGGCCAAGCCGGACGCACAGCTTGTACTGATTGATGGCATGAACCACATGCTGCGCATCAGCCCCAGGGGCATGAGCCAGCAGCGCGACAGCTACCTCAACCCCGAACTGCCGCTGGCGCGCGAGCTGGGTGAGCGAATTGTGACGTTCATCCAGCATTTGCCTTCGGCGTGAGGTAAACGGGCTCAGGTCCGTGGCAAGCCTGCCGATACAGCAGGCATAGCCGAGGACAAGCCTGATGACCACCGCCCCCGCCGCCGTAGAGCCGGCCGAAGAACCCCAGGAAAGCCCTGCCCTGCCTTGGGCCGAGCTGGCCGCCGAACACTTCCAGCTGCTGCGCCTGGCCGCCCTGCCCACCGACCGCAGCACCGGCGCACGGCCGCTGCGTTTTGTGCAGTTCGGTCATGCAGAGCGCCACGACAAGGCCCACAGCCTGCTGCGCATGGAAATCCAGCTGCCCGGGCAAAAGGTGCACAAAGAGCAGAACCGCCTGGATATCCGCGTCGACCATGCCGAGCGCCTGGTGCGCATTGGCAGTGAACAGGGCCTGCAACTGGAGCCGGTGAACCGGGGCATCGGCCGCTTCATGCTGGCCCAGGCCGCGCAGTGGCTGCAGCGCAAATGGCCGCATTACCGGGTTGAAGGCATGGCGCTGCCGAACAAGGATTCGCTGAACGAGGACTCACGCCTGCGCCGTGACAACTGCTTGCGCGGGGTGGGTATCGAGGTGGCGTACGAGGACGGCCAGCACCTGAAGGGCCGTACCCTGGACATGACCGTCGGCCAGCTGAAGGCCGCCTGGAGCAACGAGCGCCTGCAGCGGGTGGACATCCTGGATGCTGCAAACCTGTTGCAGCAGGCGGACCAGCAGTTGCAGGAGAAAGATGCGCAACTGCGCGAGCGCGATGAGCGGGTGGCCAAGTACCACCGCGAAGACAGCGGGCTGCGCTTTACCATTACCTGCCTGGTGGCGTTCGCGGTGTTTCAGGCGGGGTTGTTGATCTGGATTGCCACCCGCTGAAACCGAGTCGCCTGATTCGCGGGCCTGCCCGCTCCCACAGGAATACCACTGGACCTGAGGACAGTGGATTACCTGTGGGAGCGGGCAAGCCCGCGAAGAGGCCCTGAAGGTCAGACCCGGGCTTTGAACAGCTCCTGATGCTGGCGACACTGCTCGGCAGTCAGCATGAACACCCCATGCCCACCGTGCTCGAACTCCAGCCAGGCAAAGTCCACCTCGGGGTATAGCGCCTCGACATGTACCTGGCTGTTGCCCACCTCAACAATCAGCAAGCCCTTGTCGGTCAGGTGGTCTGCAGCTTCCGCCAGCATGCGCCGCACCAGGTCCAGGCCGTCGTTGCCGCAGGCCAGGCCCAGTTCGGGCTCGTGGTGGTACTCGGCCGGCATGTCGTCGAAGTCTTCGGCATCGACATACGGCGGGTTGGACAGGATCAGGTCGAAACGCTGCCCCGGCAAACCGCCAAAGCCATCGCCCTGCACGGTGTACACACGGCCGTCCAGGCCATGCCGCTCGATATTCTGGTTGGCCACTTCAAGGGCCTCGAACGACAGGTCGGCCAGTACCACCTCGGCCTCGGGGAACACGTCGGCCGCGACGATACCGATGCAGCCCGAACCCGTGCACAGGTCGAGAATGCGCGCCGGCTCGCTCGCCAGCCACGGCTCGAAGCGTTTTTCGATCAGCTGGCCAATGGGCGAGCGCGGTACCAGCACACGCTCGTCGACGATGAACGCCATGCCGCAGAACCAGGCTTCGCCCAACAGATAGGCGGCCGGCACCCGCTCTTCGATACGGCGCTTGAGCAAATGCTGGAGGCGTACCCGCTCGTCGTCCTCGAGCATGCAGTCAAGGTAGCTGTCGGCAACCTCCCATGGCAGGTGCACTGCGCCCAGCACCAGCAGGCGGGCCTCGTCCCAGGCGTTGTCGGCACCGTGGCCGAAGAACAGGTCGTGCTCGTGGAAGCGGCTGACCGCCCAGCGGATGTAGTCGCGCAACGTGCGCAGACGGGATGTGATCACGGGGTACTCCTATTTCAGACCGGACAAAAGTCTAACAGCCCCACCCGCACATTTGTTCGTTTGCAGTGCCCAAAGGCTAGCCACAGGCCAGTAACCATGCCGCTTGCGTTGTCAACCATTCCCATTGGCGTCAAGGCAGGGGACAATAGGTATACAAAAGCCCTTCCAAGGAGCCCTTGATGTCCGTTCCAACCACGATGTTCCGCCTCACTGGCCGCGACTACCCGCCGGCCAAGCTGAGCCACGCCAGCCTGATCATCATCGATGCGCAAAAGGAGTACCTCAGTGGGCCCCTGCAGCTGTCGGGCATGGACGAGGCCGTGGCCAACATCGCCAGGTTGCTCGACGCCGCCCGTAAAAGCGGCCGTCCGATCATCCATGTTCGCCACCTGGGCACTGTCGGTGGCCGCTTCGATCCGCAGGGGCCTGCCGGCCAGTTCATTCCGGGGCTCGAGCCGCTGGAAGGTGAAATCGTCATTGAAAAGCGCATGCCCAACGCCTTCAAGAACACCCAGTTGCACGAAACGCTGCAGTCGCTGGGCCACCTTGACCTGATTGTGTGCGGCTTCATGAGCCACTCCAGCGTCAGCACCACCGTGCGCCGCGCCAAGGACTATGGTTATCGGTGCACCCTGGTGGAAGACGCCTCGGCAACCCGCGACCTGGCCTTCAAGGATGGCGTCATCCCGGCCGCGCAGATTCACCAGTGCGAAATGGCCGTGATGGCCGACAACTTCGCTTGCGTGGCACCCACCGCCAGCCTGATCTAAGGGCCAGGCACGACCGCCCGGCAGCCGGGCGGAACCCGATGGGCGGCAGCAGGTCGAATTCCGGATATCCACAGAGGAGAGCGGAATGAAGCTTAAAGGCAGTTTCGACGCCAAGCGCCTGCGCACGCGCCAGCCGCGTAACTGGGGTGCCCGCCTGGCGGCCGGCCTGTCGGCGCTGCTGGCGACCCTGGGCGTGCTGCTGGCCATGGCCGGCGTCGCCGGCTTGCTGGGCAACTACCCTGCCCTGCAAGAACTCAATACCAACAAGCCGTTGTCCAGCATCCTCACCGGGGCTGGCTTGCTGCTGTTGTGGCTGGGCGTGCGCTTCTGGCGGCGCAGCCGCATTCGCTTGCGTCGCGGGCGGGAACTGAACCTGTCGCCGCACCTGATGAAAAAGCACGACTGAATCCTGTGCGGGCCCTATCGCCGGCAAGCCAGCTCCCACAGGATTGCCACAGGCCTGAATGTTGTGCAGTACCTGTGGGAGCTGGCTTGCCGGCGATAGGGCCCGCACAGGCTGCACATGGCCCCACAGTCGCGTAAACTACGCCGCCCACGTGGAGGCATCATGCAAGACGACGATTTTTCCCTGTTCAAGGCCGAAGTGCGTGGCGTAAAGCAAATTCGCCACGACCGCGCCGAAGTCGGCAAGCCCAAGGCCGACCGCCAGAAGCTGGCCGGCCTGCGCCAGGCGGCAACCGTGCGCAGTGACAAGGCCTTGGTCATCGACGGTATGTCCGACCAGTTCGTCATCGACGTTGGCGCCGAAGACGAGCTGATGTGGCGCCGCGACGGCGTGCAGGAAGGCCAGCTGCGCAAGCTGAAGCTGGGCCAGATCCCGTTCGAGGGCAGCCTCGATCTGCACGGCATGACCGTGGAAAAGGCCCGCGAAACGCTGTGGGACTTCATCGCCGAAGCCACCAAGCTGGAAGTGCGCTGCGTGCGGGTTACCCACGGCAAGGCCGCACGCCTGGATGGCAAGCGCCCCATGATCAAGAGCCACGTCAACACCTGGCTGCGCCAGCACCCGCAGGTGCTCGGTTTTGCCTCGTGCAGCGCACGCCATGGCGGCACCGGCGCGGTGTATGTGATGCTCAAGCGAACCATGCTCGAAGGCCGCGACGAGTAACGCCGCGCTTGCAGCGCCGCCCTCACCGCCGTAACCTTCGTTTTTGCGATTTTTTCCCACAGGTAGATCCATGTCCCTGGAACAGAACTACACCGAGATCCTCAGCCAGATTGGCGAGGACGTCTCCCGTGAGGGCCTGCTCGACACGCCCAAGCGGGCTGCAAAGGCGATGAAGTACCTTTGCCGCGGTTATGAGCAAACACTGGAAGAAGTCACCAACAACGCTTTGTTCAGCTCTGACAACAGCGAAATGGTGCTGGTCCGGGACATCGAGCTGTATTCGATGTGCGAACACCACATGCTGCCGTTCATCGGCAAGGCACACGTGGCCTACCTGCCCAAGGGCAAGGTACTGGGCCTGTCGAAGGTAGCGCGCATCGTCGACATGTATGCCCGTCGCCTGCAGATCCAGGAAAACCTCAGCCGCCAGATCGCCGAAGCCGTGCAGCAGGTAACTGGCGCCGCCGGTGTAGCGGTCGTGGTCGAAGCCAAGCACATGTGCATGATGATGCGCGGTGTCGAGAAGCAGAACTCGACCATGATCACCTCGGTGATGCTGGGCGAGTTCCGCGAAAACGCCGCCACCCGCAGCGAGTTCCTCAGCCTGATCAAGTGATTGGCTGCTGACCCCAAGCCGACCCCGCCGGGTCGGCTTTTGCATTTCAGGAGTTGCCCATGATCGTCAAAGCCCTGCGGGTTGGCCTCGGCCAGCTCATCGTGTTCGCTGACTGGATCAGCCGCCCGGCCAAGCGCAAGCGCGACGCCGCTGCCCAGGCCCGCGTCGAGCAAGCGGCCAAGGGCCTGGCGCTGTACCAGTTCCATGCCTGCCCGTTCTGCGTCAAGACCCGCCGCACCCTGCACCGCCTGAACGTGCCGGTGGCGCTGCGCGATGCGAAGAACGACCCGGTGCACCGCCAGGCCCTGCAGGAAGGTGGCGGCCGGGTGAAAGTGCCGTGCCTGCGCATCGAAGAAGCCGGAAAAGTGACCTGGATGTATGAGTCCAAGGCCATCATTGCCTACCTGGATGAGCGATTCGCGTCGGCCTGATGGCTTGTAGTTTTGCTGTGCCGGCCTCTTCGCGGGTAAACCCGCTCCCACAGGGATATCACCTGGCCTGAGGGCGTTGATATCCCTGTGGGAGCGGGTTCACCCGCGAAAGGGCCAGTACAGACTGAAGATCAGCCCACCATCGGCACATGCCGCGGGTGGTTGCTGACCCGCTCCAGCCAGGCCATTACCGCCGGGTATTCGGCCAGATCGAACCCGCCCTGCTGCGCCACATGGGTGTAGGCATACAACGCCACATCGGCAATCGAGTACTGCTCACCCACCAGGTACGGCGTCATCTGAAGCTGCCGCTCCATCACCTTCAACGCCTTGTAACCGCCCTTGTGCAGCTTGCGGTACTCCTGCAGGCGCTCGTCCGGCAGCCCCAGGTAAAACTGGATGAAGCGCGCCACGGCAATGTACGGCTCATGGCTGTACTGCTCGAAGAACTGCCACTGCAACACCTGCGTGCGCAGACGCGGCTCGCTGGGCAAAAACTCGCTGCCATCGGCCAGGAAGTTGAGAATGGCATTGGACTCCCACAGGTAGCTGCCGTCCTCCAGCTCCAGCACAGGCACCTTGCCGTTGGGGTTCATCGCCAGAAACTCGGGCGTTTCGGTCTCGCCCTTGAGGATGTCCACCGGGTGCCATTCATACGGCCGGCCCAGCAGGCTCAACATCAGCTTGACCTTGTAGCAGTTGCCCGACTGGTAGTCGCCATAGACCTTGTACATCGCCCCTCCCCTCCCAAAGTTTGGACCGCCTCTGTAGGAGCAGCCTTGTGCTGCGAAGAGGACCTTTCTGCCAATACAATTACTGCGCCAGTAACGGGCTCTTCGCAGCGCAAGGCTGCTCCTACAAAAAGCGGGTGCCGAAAATGTCGGCTTCCAAGCAGTTTCGCGTTTGCGCCCAATAGTTGGCGACTGTACGGCTAAAAGCAATGGCCGCTGTATGGCAAGGATCAATCTTGCTCGCTGTAGTCTGAAAAAACTGCTTACACCTTTACAAGGACTTTGTTCATGACCGATGCCACTTCCGCACGCCTGCGGCCCCTGGCAGATACCTCCCCGTCGGCGGTGGTCGCCGGCTTCATCGCCATGCTCACCGGCTATACCAGTTCGCTGGTACTGATGTTCCAGGCCGGCCAGGCAGCCGGGCTGACCACCGCGCAGATCTCGTCATGGATCTGGGCGCTGTCGATTGGCATGGCGGTGTGCAGCATCGGCCTGTCGCTGCGCTACCGCACCCCGATCACCATCGCCTGGTCCACCCCCGGCGCCGCCCTGCTGATCACCAGCCTCGGCGGGGTGAGCTATGGCGAGGCCATTGGTGCCTACATTACCTGTGCCGTGCTGGTGCTCATCTGCGGCCTGACCGGCAGCTTCGAGCGCCTGGTCAAGCGCATCCCGGCCTCGCTGGCCTCGGCGCTGCTGGCGGGCATCCTGTTCAAGATCGGCAGCGAAATCTTTGTTGCGGCGCAGCATCGCACCTTGCTGGTACTGGGCATGTTCTTCAGCTACCTGCTGGTCAAGCGCCTGTCGCCGCGTTACTGCGTACTGGCTGCGCTGCTGGTGGGCACGGCATTGTCCGGCGCTCTGGGCCTGCTGGACTTCAGCGGCTTCCACCTGGAAGTGGCCAAGCCGGTGTGGACCACACCGAGCTTCTCGCTGGCGGCCACCATCAGCATTGGCATTCCGCTGTTCGTGGTGGCCATGACCTCGCAGAACATGCCCGGCGTGGCCGTGCTGCGCGCCGACGGCTACCAGGTGCCGGCCTCACCGCTGATTTCGGCCACCGGCTTTGCCTCGCTGCTGCTGGCGCCATTCGGCTCGCACGGGGTCAACCTGGCGGCGATCAGCGCGGCGATCTGCACCGGGCCGCACGCCCACGAAGACCCGAGCAAACGCTACACCGCCGCGGTGTGGTGCGGGATTTTCTACGGCATTGCCGGGGTGTTCGGGGCGACCTTGGCGGCGCTGTTTGCAGCATTGCCGAAAGAACTGGTGCTGTCGATTGCGGCACTGGCGCTGTTCGGGTCGATCATGAACGGGCTGACCGTGGCCATGAGCGAGGCGCGCGAGCGCGAGGCGGCAGTGATTACCTTCATGGTGACCGCCTCGGGGCTTACGCTGTTCTCGATTGGCTCGGCGTTCTGGGGGATTGTGGCGGGGGTGTTGGCCTTGTTGATCCTCAACCCGCGCAAAGCCTGAGGTTATTGGTGCCTGTGCGGGCCTCTTCGCAGCGCAAGGCTGCTCCTACAGGAATATCATTGGGCCTGAGGGCTGTGGTGCCCTTGTAGGAGCAGCCTTGTGCTGCGAAGAGGCCGGTACAGGCAACAGATATTCCGGACTAGGCTCACAACCTGAAATGCCCCACCATCCCCTTCAAATCCGTCCCCAACTGCGCCAGCTCCACACTCGACCGGGCATTGTCCTGCATCGCCAGCGCCGCCTGGTCCGCACTGCCGCGAATCTGCGTGACACTGCGGCTGATCTCTTCCGCCACCGAGCTCTGCTGCTCAGCCGCCGCAGCAATCTGCTGGTTCATCTGCTGAATCAATGAAACCGCAGCAGCAATGCTGCCCAGCGCGCTTTCGGTCTGCAGCGCATCACTCACCGCCAGGCGAACCAGTTCAGTACTGCCACGAATCTGCGCTACCGACTGCTGGGCGTTACCCCGCAGGCTGGCGACCAGTACCTCGATCTGTTCGGTAGACTGCCGAGTACGCCGCGCCAACGCACGCACCTCGTCGGCCACCACGGCAAAACCACGCCCCTGCTCGCCGGCACGGGCGGCCTCGATGGCGGCGTTCAGCGCCAGCAGGTTGGTCTGCTCGGCCACGCTCTTGATCACTGCCAGCACGTCGCCAATGGTGTGGATTTCGGCACTGAGGCTGTCGATGCCAGCGCTGGCGGTTTCTGCCGCCGCCGCCAACTGCTCGATGCGCTGCATGCTCTGGCGCACCACCTGTTGCCCCGACTCGACCTTGTCGTCCGCCGCCTGGGCCGCCTGCGCCGCTTCCTCGGCATTGCGCGCCACATCGTGCACGGTGGCGGTCATCTGCTGCATGGCGGTGGCCACCTGCTCGGTTTCCTCCTTCTGGCTGCCCACCTCACGGTTGGTCTGCTCGGTCACTGCCGACAACGCCTGAGCACTACCCGCCAGTTGGTCGATGCCTTGCTGCAAGCCGCTGACAATGCCCGACAGGCCCGCTGCCATCTGCTGCATGGCCTGCATCAGTTGCCCCACCTCGTCACGCCGCGGTGCCTGGGCGTCAAAACCCAGCTCGCCAGCGGCAATGCGCTGGGCGCGGGCGATCACATGCTTGAGCGGGCCGACCACCGCGCGGGTGATCAGCCAGGCGGCCAGCACACCCACCAACAGTGCCAGGCCGGTGGCCACGGCAATGGCCACGGCATTGCGTTGCAGCTCTGCCTGCAGGGCCTGCTCCTGCCCCAGATAGGCTTGATCGACCCTCTCGGTGACTTGCTCGGCACTGGCCTGCAACTGGGCTTTCAGCCCTTGCTCGCGGGCCAGCTGGTCGGTGTATTCGTTGAGTTTTTCCGAGAAGCTGCCGATGTGGCCCGCCACCTCACCCAGCACGCTCTGGTAACCGGCATCACCGACCGCGCCCTGCAACTGGCCAACCAGGCTGGCGGCCTCCACCGTCTGGGCAATGCGCTCCTGGCTTACGCCCTCTTCGCCCTTGCGGCTTTTTTCCAGGCGCACCCGCGCTTCGTCCATGGCCTGCAACATCAACCTGGACACCTGCGCCACCTGCGCAGCCTGCTCAAGAAACTCGCCCCCCTGCTGGCCCTGGGACTGCTTGAGGGTATAGACGCCATCGTCGGCCAGGCCGGCCTGCAGCACATCAAGGTTATTGGCGACGCTGGACACCGACCAGCTGGCCATGTCCAGCGCCAGCTCCTTGGCCTGCACCGCCGCGACAAACGCCTCGAACGCCTGCCCGTAGGCAGCCAGGTCGGTTTCGGCCGCCACCAGCGCCGGCAGGCCACGGGCGCGCTCGGCCAGGCCCTGCAGGCCGCTGCGCAAGGCTTCGGCCTGCTGGATGTCGGAGCGCAGGGCAAACGCCTGCTCATGCTGACGCAAGCGCAGCAGGTCGGTATTGAACTGTGCCAGCTGGCGCAAACTGTCGAAGCGCTGGCCCACGCTGTGCAGCGCGGCGATGCCGATGGCCGCCACCGCCAGGGTCAGCACCAGCACCAAGGCAAAGCCCAGGCCGAGTTTGCGGGCCATGCCCAGGTTGGCCAGCACACTCTGCTTGCTCGTGCCCATCGCCGACTCCCCTTCTGCTTGCGAGGTTATCCCGAAAGCCAAGGGTGGCAACGTTGCCAACCGATGGACAAGGGCCTGGCGTCAGAATAGTGTCAAATAGCTATGAGCGTGTCGCTTTCAGGCCGGCAGAGGTCGCACGACGCGCTGTAGGCAGGCCCGGCCTCTTCGCGGGTAAACCCGCTCCCACAGGGATCGCACCCAACCCGGGGGCAACGCTTTACCTGTGGGAGCGGGTTTACCCGCGAAGAAGGCCGCGCGGGATCAGCTCAGATCGCGGTGGCCCCGCCATCCACTGTCAGGCAATGCCCGGTGGTAAACGCCGCGCCGTCGCTGCACAAGTACAGCACGGCGCTGGCAATTTCCTCGACCTTGCCAATGCGCCCCACCGGGTGCATCGCGGCGGCGAACTCGGCCTTGCGTGGGTCGGCCACGTAGGCGCGGCGGAACATGTCGGTATCGATCACCGCTGGGCACACAGCATTCACGCGGATACCCTTCTTGGCATATTCGATGGCCGCCGACTTGGTCAGGCCAATCACCGCGTGCTTGCTGGCGCTATAGATACTCATCTTCGGCGCCGCGCCCAGCCCCGCCACCGACGCGGTATTGACGATCACTCCACCGCCCTGGGCCAGCAGCAAGGGCAACTGGTACTTCATGCACAGCCACACGCCCTTCACGTTCACGCCCATGATGGCATCGAACTCCGCCTCGCTACCTTCGGCCAGACGGCTCTGCTCTATCTCGATGCCAGCGTTGTTGTAGGCGTAGTCCAGCCGACCGTAAGCGGCGATCAGGCGCTCGTGCAACTGGCGCACCTCGGCATCGCGGGTGACGTCACAGGCAATGAACAACGCCTCGCCGCCTGCGGCGTGAATCTGCGCCACGGTGGCCTCCCCACCCAGCGGGTCGAGGTCGGCCACTACCACCTTCAGGCCCTCACGGGCGAATGCCAGGGCCGTTGCCCGGCCTATGCCGGCAGCGCCGCCGGTGACCAGCGCTACCTGGCCGGAAAAGGTCATGCTCATTGCGTGCTCCTGAAGGGGATGGTGGGGTTCAGAGCATAGTCAGCCACCGTCTGGCCGGGCAGCATCATCACACCGACGGTTGGGCTACCATGCTTGTCAGTGATGTTAAGGACCTGCCTACATCAACAAGGTAGATTTAACGCCTGTCATCTTCCACTGCCCACAAGGACCCGCCATGACCCAGACCAACCGCCGCTTCCTGCTCGCCAAACGCCCGGTCGGCGCCGTGCGCCGTGACGACTTCACCTTCGAAAGCGTGCCCGCCGAACAACCCGGCGAAGGCCAGGTGCTGGTGCGCAACCTGTACCTGTCGCTGGACCCGGCCATGCGCGGCTGGATGAACGAAGGCAAGTCCTACATCCCACCCGTCGCCCTGGGCCAGGTAATGCGTGCCCTCGGCGTGGGCGAAGTGGTTGCCTCCAACCACCCGGCATTCAAACCGGGCGACCACGTTAGCGGCGCCCTTGGCGTGCAGGATTACTTCACCGGCGAGCCCCAGGGCCTGCACAAGATCGACCCCAACCTGGCGCCCCTGCCCCGCTACCTGTCGGCACTGGGCATGACCGGCATGACCGCCTACTTCGCCCTGCTGGAAGTTGGCCAGCCCAAGGCCGGCGAAACCGTGGTCATCTCCGGCGCGGCCGGTGCGGTGGGCAGCATTGTCGGGCAGATTGCCAAGGTCAAAGGCTGCCGCGTGGTCGGCATTGCCGGCGGCGCCGAGAAGTGCCAGTACCTGAAGGACGAACTGGGCTTTGACGGGGTGATCGACTACAAGGCCGAGGACGTGTTGGCCGGCCTGAAGCGCGAATGCCCCAAAGGCGTGGACGTGTACTTCGACAACGTGGGCGGCGACATCCTCGATGCCGTGCTGACGCGTATCAACTTCAAGGCCCGCATCGTGATTTGCGGCGCGATCAGCCAGTACAACAACAAGGAAGCGGTAAAAGGCCCGGCCAACTACCTGTCGTTGCTGGTAAACCGTGCGCGCATGGAAGGGTTTGTGGTGATGGACCATGCCAAGGACTACGGCAAAGCCGCGCTGGAGATTGCCGGGTGGCTGGCCAGCGGGCAGGTGAAGAGCAAGGAAGATGTGGTGGAGGGGCTGGAGACGTTCCCCGAGACCTTGCTGAAGCTGTTCAGTGGGGAGAACTTTGGCAAGCTTGTGCTGAAGGTCTAACCCTCGATAGTGTGCGCAGCCCTTTCGCGACACAAGGCCGCTTCTACAAGGGGCCGCGTCAGCCAGAGGAAATAAAAAAGGCCAGCACGCGCGTGCTGGCCTTTTTGATTAACGCGGGCTCTTTACCCACGAATCTCCGCCACCACCGCAGCCAGCGCCTGCGCCGGGTCTGCGGCCTGGCTGATCGGCCGACCGATCACCAGGTAATCCGAACCCGCATCCAGCGCCTGGCGCGGGGTGAGGATACGGCGCTGGTCATCCTGCGCGCTGCCCGCCGGGCGAATGCCCGGGGTTACCAACTGCAGCGACGGGTGCGCCGCCTTCAATGCAGGGGCCTCCAGCGCCGAGCACACCAAACCGTCCATGCCCGCCTTCTGCGCCAGCGCCGCCAGGCGCAGCACCTGCTCTTGCGGGTCGACATCCAGGCCAATACCGGCCAGGTCTTCACGCTCCATGCTGGTCAACACGGTCACACCAATCAGCAATGGCTGCGGGCCGCTGCGCTTGTCGAGCACTTCACGGCAGGCAGCCATCATGCGCAGGCCACCGGAGCAGTGCACGTTCACCATCCACACCCCCATCTCGGCAGCGGCCTTTACCGCCATGGCCGTGGTGTTGGGGATGTCGTGGAACTTGAGGTCCAGGAACACTTCGAAGCCCTTGTCACACAGGGTTTCGACGATGCCCGAAGCGCTGCTGGTAAACAGCTCCTTGCCAACCTTCACCCGGCACAGCGCGGGGTCTAGCTGGTCAGCCAGCTTCAGGGCGGCCTCACGGGTAGGGAAATCCAGGGCGACGATCAGGGGCGTCTGGCAGGCGGACATGGGCAGGGTCTCTTGGCAAGTCGAAAACGGCGCGCATTGTAAACGAAGTGACGCAGGCTTTGGGGCCCGCGGGTCACGGAATTGGCCCGGCGGCAGCTGGCTTCTATAATTGAACCAACGGAACGGGTATTCGCTCAAATTTCTTACAAGCAGCGCCCCTCACCCGCTTAAGGAGAACGATAATGCCTTGGTATGCCTGGCTGATACTCATCATAGCCCTCGGCTCCATCGTCGGTGGGCTGATGATGCTGCGCGATACGGCAAAAAAACTGCCACTGACCGATGAACAACTACGCAAGGTGCATGAACGCAACGCCGAAGCCGATGCCAAGGATGCGCAAGACCGCTGACGCGCCGCGTGTAGCGCGCAATCTTAATGCGTCTGGCGTTAGCCGTGTGGGGCTGCTGACATCGAGCGCCGCCCGCGCGGCGCTCGATGTCAGCAGCCCCACACGACTCAAGGCAGACGGCCAGGACATTGCCCCGGCCCCTCCCCACTTACTCGACCATCACCTTGTCCCGGTTGCGCTCTAGCAAGGCGTTGCCAATCCCCTTGATTTCAAGCAGCTCATCCACCGAAGCAAACGGCCCGTTGGCCTCCCGATAGGCCACGATGGCCTCGGCCTTGGCTTTGCCTATGCCGTTCAGCTCTTTCTGCAATGTCAGCGCGTCAGCCTTGTTCAGGTCCAGCCGCTGGGGTTGCTGCACCTGCTGCTGGCTCACTACCGGCACCGGCTCGACCACCGCCGTGGCGCTGGCCGGGGCGGCGCTCAGGGAGAAAGACAAACTGGCGAACAGCGGCAACAGCAGGTACGACAGAACGTTATTGCGCATGGTCAACACTCCTTGGGTTGGTCATTTTCCAGCAACCGTTTTCCTTCGGCTGCGCCACAAACCCTAGCGGTTAACCTGACAGCAAAACACCCACCCTCAGCGGCGAATGGTTACCGAATCGGTCTGCAAAACAGTCAACGTGCCCTACCCAACAGCAATAGCCGACTCGCTTTGGCCTGCCCCGGCTCAGTGCCAGCAGCCAGATCCCCATCTGCGCGGTAATGCCTCCCTAACCACGCCGCACCGTTTTCCTACACCACTGGGCGAACTCGGCCTGGCCGCTAACCCCACTTCATCAAACTGGCACCGCTACGCACTATTCCGAGGAACGGCGAAAATTGTAAAAAAATGTACCAAGCCGAACACAAAAATGTATCATTGGATCCATTAAATATAGTGGCCTTTTGATTTCATAAGGATGTGGCGTGGTTGGTGATCCCCAGATTTGGCAAGACGAATACCCTCATGTTGTGCGTTATCGCGATGCCACCCTGCATTTCCAAACCGCCCTTCCCCATCATACCCGGCAAGCCATCGAGCAATTGGTAGAGCAGACGCCAGCCGCCAAACGCGTGAGTGCGCCGCTTGCCTGTAGCGCCAGCAACCTTTTTGCCAAGCGTGAAAAGCTCGACTCCCTGAAGAAAAAATGGCGTATGAAGCGCGGCAATCCGAAGCGCAACGGGATGTACGATTGGCCTATCGAAGAACTGATCAACACGCGTGAAGCGGCCAAACGAGGCGCCCGGGTTCCAGAGTTGATCGGTTATGGATACACAAGCTCGAAGCTTGGGCTGATGCAGGACTTTTTCCTCATCACCGAATTGCTGCACGATCACGTCGACGGCATCAGCAGAATCTGCGCGACACCCGACGCAGTGAACACTGTGATTGAGGCAACCTTCGAGCTGCTGCATGCATTGCAGCGCCGAGGGGTTACACATATGGACCTGTGGGTTGCCAATGTCATGCTGCCCGAACAGGGCAAAGCGCGCGCCATCGACCTGGAGAATTGCTTCTTCGGCCACACGGATTACCCGGATGAAACCTTGGGCTTCCAGTTTGGGTTTATCTACTTCCGGGAGATTTATCGGTACATCACCGAAGCGGACTATGACAGCGCGGTAGAGCGCGCGCTGGTCAAGTACTTCCCGAACGTTGGCCGCGCGGGCTTCGACCGTGTTTATGCATTGGCCAAGCACCAGGAGGTGGGGCGCCTGGAACGGCGTGACATCTTCAACAACGGCGTGTTGAAAAGCCGATGGTAGTGTCTGCAGCCGGTGGGTCGATCAAAACAGAGCCGTTGATACGGCCCGTCGCCAGCAAGCCGGGCCGCATGAGCTGACGCCCTATCGCTCCAACGGCCCTTGGCGCCGCTGCAGATACACCCAATCCACGATTTCCCCCTGGGGTGAGTAACCGCTGACCAGTTCTCGCAACAACTGCCGCACACGGGTGAAATCATCGTCGGCAACCGCTGCCAGCAACTGGGTCAGCCGCTCACGCAGAAGCTCCCACGCCAGGAAATCCTCATTAGCAGCCATGATCATCGGGTGGGCCGTGGGCGACACGTCATCGCCGATAAGCAATTCTTCGTAAAGTTTCTCACCGGGGCGCAGCCCCGTGAAGTCGATGGCTATATCACCCTGCGGATTGCCCTGGCTGCGTACACTCAGCCCCGAGAGGTGGATCATTTTCTCGGCCAGCTCGACAATACGCACCGGTTCCCCCATATCCAGCACGAATACATCGCCGCCCTGGCCCATGGCACCCGCCTGCACCACCAGTTGCGCGGCTTCCGGGATGGTCATGAAGTAACGGGTAATTTTCGGGTGAGTGACCGTCAACGGCCCACCGGCCTTGATCTGCTCATGGAACAGCGGAATCACCGAGCCGGAAGAGCCCAGCACGTTACCGAAGCGCACCATGGTAAAGCGGGTTTTGTTCACCCGGGCGATCTTGCTGCTGTCGCCATACATAACCGGTGCCGCCTCGCGGCTGAGCGCCTGCAAGATCAGCTCGGACAAGCGCTTGGTGCTGCCCATGACATTGGTTGGCCGTACGGCCTTGTCGGTGGAAATGAGCACGAAGTTGGCCACGCCGGTCTGTAACGCTGCCTGGGCGGTGCACAGCGTGCCGTAAACATTGTTGAGAATACCTTCGGCGATGTTGTGCTCGACCATCGGCACATGCTTGTAGGCTGCAGCGTGATAGACCGTGTCGACGCGCCAGGTAGCCATCACATCGACCAGGTGCTGCTGATTGCGTACCGAACCCAGAATCGGCAACAGTCGCACCGACAGCGACTCACGCACCGTGCGCTGCTCCAGCTCGCTCAAAATGCTGTAAAGGTTGAATTCACTGTGATCGAACAACAGCAAGGTGGTTGGCCCCAGCCCGATGATCTGGCGGCATAGCTCGGAGCCTATGGACCCCCCTGCCCCGGTCACCAGCACGGTTTGCTTGTAGATGCAGCGCTCAAGCAGCCCTTCCTGGGCGGGTACCGGGTCCCGCCCCAACAGGTCGGCAATGTCCACGTCCTGGATGTCATCCACCCTCACCCGCCCACTGGCCAGGTCGGCGAAGGCCGGTACGCTGCGTACGTGCAAGGGATAGGGTTCGAGGAAAGACAGAATTTCCTTTCGTCTTGCACGTGAGGCCGTGGGCAGCGCCAGAAGAATCTCCTGGGCGCCCGTTTCCTTGATCATCTGCTGCAAATGCTTGGGCTTGTACACCTGCAAGCCAGAAATGACGCGGTTGGCCAGTTCGCTATCGTCATCGATAAACGCCACGGGCCGCATCACCCGCCCCATTCGCAGCGCAGCCAGCAACTGATTGCCTGCCGTGCCCGCACCATAGATGGCGACTTTGATGAGGCCATCGTCGCGGTTCGCAAACGGAATCTGATGGGCCCCGGTAAACCAGTCACCCAGAAAATACTGACGCATGATCAGACGCAAACCGCCGATGATGACCAGGCTCAACCACCAGTAATTGAAAATGATCGACCGCGGCACGACAACTTGATGGTTGCTGTACCAGTACACCACCACGGCCAGGATGAGCGATGACAGTGTCACAGCCTTGATGATGGTAACGAGGGCATCATTGCCAAAGTAGCGCATCACGGCACGGTACATGCCAAACCGGACGAACAGCGGGATGGCCACCACCGGAGCAGCCATGAACAGCCAGGCATGCGTGACGATGGGGTTGTACATTTCATCGATGCCCAAGCGCACGATGAACGACAGCCACAGCGCAAACCAGATCAGCAGGATGTCGGTACATACCTGAATGAGGCGTTTCTGGCGCCGGGACAGATTGACCAGGTACTGGCGCATTCTGTCTTGTTTCGCGTCGCTCATTCGGCACTCCTCAGCGCAAAAGGACCTTGTTTGCATGACCTGGGCGCTTGCCGACCAAACTGTGGTTTCAGCAGCCCTCTGCTATGGCTTCCGTGCGCGCCCATCCTATTCCTTTCTCCCTGCATGGTAAGTGACCGCCAACAGTATGAGAGGCCCATAAGCAACCAGGGTTCCCGTGGCGCCATCAACCTTGAAGAGCACCACTGCCAGCGCCACCGGCAAAAGCCAACCGAGGTTGATGGCCGCCACGGCGAGGCTCACAGCGCGATGGCTGCCATGACGGCGCGAAGCATACTGATAAGCATGGCTACGATGCGCTTCGTATACCTTGTCACCGCGCAACAGGCGCCGCCCCAGGGTAAACGTGGCATCCACCACAAACACACCCAAAAGTATTAACCACCCCCAGAATAATAGCGGGTTTAGCGAACCTGCCATCAATGCCAGCAAGCCCAGCACCATGCCGAGGAAGCCACTGCCTGCATCGCCCATGAAGATGCGTGCGGGCGGGAAGTTCCAGAACAGGAAGCCAGCCACCGACGCCGCCAGCAACATCGGCACCCAGGCGGCCTGGGCATGCCCGGTGGCCCAGTAAAGCAAGGCCCCCCCGAGGCACACGCAAATGGCCTCGATACTGGCAAGGCCATCAATGCCGTCCATGAAGTTGTACAGGTTGAGCAGCCATACCAGATACAGCAGGCCCAGGATGCTGCTCAACCAGACCGGCCCAAGCGCCAGGCCAAAGACCGTAAGCGTCGGCAGCCCGCCAAGCCAGGCAAGCCCCCATCCCGCCGCTGCGAAATGCCCTAGCAAACGCCATCGTGCAGCGATGTGCCCGTGGTCATCCATAAAGCCGATCAGCGCAACCAGCCCCCCCGCGCCAAGCATACTGACCAGCTGTGCCGGGGCGATGTACTTGCCCCAGGCCAGACCAAGCATGGCAACCAGCACGGCCACCACGAAAGACAGGCCGCCGCCACGTGGCGTTGGCAAGGTGTGCGAACTACGTGCATTGGGGATATCCAGCAGGCTGCGCGACAGTGCATAACGGCGCAGCACAGCAGTCATCAACCAGGACGCAACGCCTGCCACTGCAATCAGCCATATCATGAGCGGCGGGCGTCCAGAAAAGATCGGGCGGCCATGTTCAGTCCTTGTTCCAACGTGTAAGGGGGTTGCCAGCCCAGCAGTTGCCGGTTCTTTTTGATATCCACCTGCAGCGAGCCGAGCAAGCGCTGGGCAAGGTCGCGCCGGCCAAGCAGCCGGGCTGCTTGGCGCAACAGGCCTGACGGAACAGGCACAAGCCTGGCCGGCCTGCCCAGTGCGCGGCCGAGGGCAAACAACAGATGGGTCAGCGAAACATCTTCGCCATCACTGGCCAGAAAGGTCTGGTTGGCGGCGCCCGGATGATCGGTGCAGGTGATGATCAAGTCGACCAGATTCGCCAGCGATACCAGGCTTCGACGGTTATCAACCGCACCAAAAGGCAAGGGCACACCGCGTTGCACCCAGCGCATCATGCTGTGGAAATTGGCTTTGACACCCGGCCCATAGACCAGGACTGGGCGGATCACCACCACTTCCATGCCGGTGGCCGCCGCCAGCTGGCGCAGGCCCTGCTCTGCTTCGTGCTTGGACAAGCCGTAGGCGTCCTGCGGGGCCGGTGCGTCGTCGGCGCACAGTGGGTGGCCGGGCGCACTGGCCTCACCGTTGACCTTGACCGAACTGATGAAAACAAAACGCCGCACACCGGCTGCCGCTGCCTGGCGGGCCAGGTTGAGGGTGCCCTCGACGTTGACCCGACGGAACTCGGCCAGGCTATCGGCGGCGGTTTCCTTCATGACATGCACCCGGGCTGCGGCATGCACCACAACGTCGACACCTGCCACTGCCCGCGCCCAATCGGTGGTGGCAGCCAGGTCGCTTACCGTCACGGCCTGAACGCCCGCAATACCCCCCCGGCCAGTGCCGCGCACAGCCGCCCGGGTAGCGAAGCCATCCATCGTGGCCAGCCGGCTACACAGTGCACTGCCGACAAAACCGCTGGCGCCTGTAACTAGAATCGTGCGTCGTTCCATGAAATTCGATCTCAATTCACCCAGCTGCCACCCAGGCTGCGCGCCACGCCTGCGAACAAGGTTCGATGCAAGGCAGCGTAGCCCAAGGGCCGGGTAATCTTTTACAGCAGGCTACGGTAGAGGTCGGCATACGCACTGGCCATTGCCGATGCGGTGAAGACGTCCTCATAGCGCTGCAACGCCTTGGCGCCCATGGCTTGCGCCATCAGCGGGTCATCCCACAAGCGTTGCATGGCCTTAGCCAGTGCTACGGCATCACGCGGCGGGACCACCAGACCGGTCTGGTCAGCCAGGTTGATGAAGGTTGTACCAGAGCCCATTTCACAGGAAATCAGCGGCTTGCCATACATGGCCGCTTCCAGCAGCGAAATGCCGAATGACTCGGAACGCAGGTGGGACGGGAATGCAAATGCGTAACACAGCTCAAGCAATGCCGCCTTGTCGTCATCCGCCAGGCCACCCAGGAACTGTACATTGTCGAGGCCTTTGTGCTGCGCCTGTGCCTTCAGCTGCGACTCAAGAAAGCCGCCGCCCATGATCACAACCGGCAACCGATTGATGTGCGCGGCCTCCAGCAGGTAATCCAGCCCTTTGTAGTAGCGCAGGGCCCCGACGAAGAGGAAGAAGCGTTCACCCAGACGCGCACGCCAATACGCCAGTTTTTCAGCCGATGCCTTGGGGTATGTTGCACGGTCAAGGCCATAGGGAATGATTTCGACCTTTTCCTTGAAACGCGTCAAGACCGGGCTGTGCGCAGCATAGTTGGGCGACGACGCAACAATCCGGTCAACACTGGAAAAAAACCGGTTCATCAACGGCTGATACAGCTTCAACAGCCACTTCTGTTTGACGATGTCGGAGTGGTAGCTGACCACCGTCGGCTTGTTCAGCCGGGCCAGGAAATGCACCAGGTCCATGTAGGGCCAGGGGAAGTGGTAGTGAATGATGTCAGCCTGGGCGGCCAACTCGGCAAAATCCTTCATGGCCGACAGTGAGAAGCCCGTCGAGGCCACATGCAAATCAAGCTTTGAGCGATGCGTGACATGATTGGCCACTGCCTCGTTGCGCGCGGCGCCACGCGGGCTCAGGTACAGCACCTCTGGCTGCACGCCATGGGCCCGAGTCCCTTCTGCAATCTGGAAAATGACTTGCTCGATGCCCCCCATGGAGTCGGGGTAATACGTTTTGAAAAAATGCAGGACCTTGATCATCGTTCCCTGACCGATTTATAGACCTCGATGGTTGCCTGTGCACAGCGCTCCCACGAGAAGCGCCCGGCATGCGCCAGCCCCTGCTGCACCGCAGCTGCGCGCCAGGCTTCGTCTTCCAGGCCCTGGCACAGCAACTCACTCAGGCCTTCGACGTCGTCGGGCGCACACATCAACGCCGCCGCGCCTGCCACTTCCGGCAGCGAAGAACTGTTGGAACACACCACAGGCACCCCTGAGCTCATGGCCTCAAGCACGGGCAAGCCAAACCCCTCGTAGTGCGAAGGAAAGGCGAACAACCGAGCACCGGCAAATAGCAGGGGCAAATCTTCGCTGGCCACAAACCCCAGGTAGCGCGCCCAACCTTGCTGTTGCGCCTGGGCAATGCGGGCATGGATGGCCTCACTCCGCCAGCCATGGTAGCCGGTAAGGATCAACGGCCAGCGTTGGCGCAACGCCAGGGGCAGCCGACCATAGGCATCCAGCAGGGTCTCGATGTTCTTGCGCGGCTCGATGGTACCGACGAACAGGCTATAGCCACCCGGCTCAAGGCCGTGACGCGACAGGGCCTGGCGCAACGCTTCAGGCGAACGGGGGTGGAACTCTGGCGAACTGGCCAACGGAACGGCGTGAATACGCTCGATCGGCCAGGCAAAATAATCTGCCAGCTCCTGCCGGGTATAGCTCGAATCGGTAATCAGCGCGTCTGCACGCTCAAGTGTCAGCTTGAGCTCCTTCTGCAAATAGCGGGCTATCTGCGGCGCGTGGCAATGCGCCCAGGTGAAGGGGGACAGGTCGTGGAACGTCGCCACCGTACGGCCCGCGAACGATGGCAGGTAGTAATTGGGGCTGTGGTAGATGAAATCATCATGGCCACGCAACGCTCGCTCGCGCAAGTACGGCATCAAGCGGCGGTAGGCCTCCACCGCCAGTGCATTTTTTTGCACCAGACGCTTCAAACCATGCACGGCATCCGACTTGTCGGTAGCCTCGGGCAGCGCCTGCAAAAATCTGCGCCCGGCGAACAGGCGCAGCTCATCGATCTCGCTATTTTGCTGCAGGCGCGAAGCCAGTTCGTATGTATAGCGCCCAATGCCGGTCAGGGGGAAACGCACCGGCTCGACGGAAAGGATGAGCTTCATTTACCCGCAAGCATCCAACCCAGGGTGTCGTCCAGCGAGGGGGTTTGCCAGCCAGGCACCAGCGCCTTGAGCAAACGGTTGTCACCGCACAGGGTCTTCACCTCATTGGCGCGGACAAATGCCGGGTTGACCTGCACCTCGATGGAATGCCCGGTGATGGCCGAGCATTTGGCGATCACTTCACGCAGCGAGTGGGTAGACCCCGAGCTGACATTGACCACCTGCCCAAGGGGGCGGGCCTCGATCAGGCCGCGATACGCCTGAACGACCGCACGTACGTCGCTGAAGTCTCGCCACACATCGAGATTGCCCAGTTCGATGGTGTCAGCCTTGCGACGGAAGTGCGAAACGATCTTGGGCAGCAGGAAGTTTTCTGCCTGCCCAACACCGGTGTAGTTGAAAGGACGCGTGATGACGATCGGCAACCGGTCAGCCCACAGCCGGGCCATGTATTCCATGGCGAGCTTGCTGACCGCGTAATCATTGGCCGGCGCAGGCGAGGCCTGCTCGTCCAGCATCCCCTCGGAAACGTTGCCATACACGTTGGCGCTGCTGGCAATCAACACGCACTCTGGTGTTTTGCCGCAGGCTGCGATGGCTTCGAGCAGGTTGCGGGTGCCTATCAGGTTGACTTGATAGAACGCATCGGCAGCACCGTGCCCGACAAAAGCAATGGCAGCCAGATGCACGACGACATCCGGCTGCAGTTCGGCCAGCAACGCGCGCAGGCCCGGCCCATCGGTCAGATCGGCCTGACGATAGTCGGGGGCCTGCAAAGGCTGGCTCCCAGTCCCGAAAACTTCATAGCCACTGGCTCGCAATTCGGCCGCCATGTAGCGCCCGGTGAACCCGTGAATACCTGTAATCAGCGCGCGTTTACTGGCCATTTGCATCAGAACGAGAACCCTTTTTCGTTACGACGCAGGTCGGCTTCGACCATCATGCGGCACAGCTCTTCCAGGCTGGTTTTCGGCTCCCAACCCAGCACTTGCTTGGCCTTGTCAGGGTTGCCGATGAGCAGTTCGACTTCGGCCGGGCGGTAGAATTTAGGGTTGATGACAACCAGTACCTTGCCGCTGGCTGCACAGGTACCCTGCTCGGCCTCGTCCTTGCCGCTCCACTTGATTTCGATACCGGCAGCCTTGAACGCCATGGAAACGAAGTCACGTACTGTTTCGGTGCGGTTGGTGGCCAGGACGAAGGTGTCAGGCTCTTCAGCTTGCAGCATGCGCCACATGCCTTCGACGTACTCTTTGGCAAAGCCCCAATCGCGCTTGGCGTCGAGGTTGCCCAACTCCAGCTTGTCCAGCAGGCCCAGTTTGATCTTGGCCACGGAGTCGGTGATCTTGCGGGTCACGAACTCACGGCCGCGCAGTGGCGACTCGTGGTTGAACAGGATGCCACTGGTGGCAAAGATGTTGTACGACTCACGGTAGTTGATAGTCATCCAGTGAGCGTACAGCTTGGCCACGCCGTAAGGGCTACGCGGGTAGAACGGGGTGGTCTCGACCTGCGGAATTTCCTGGACCTTGCCGAACATTTCCGAAGTGGAGGCCTGATAGAAACGTGCCTTCGGATTGACGATACGGATGGCCTCAAGCAGGTTCACTGCACCCAGGCCGGTGATTTCGGCGGTGGTCAGTGGCTGTTCGAACGATACGCCAACGAAGCTCTGCGCAGCGAGGTTGTAGACCTCGGTGGCTTCGGTGGTTTGCAGCAGGCGAATGCTGGCCGACAGGTCGGTGAGGTCGTACTCGACCAGGTGCAGGTTAGGGTTGGTGTGAATACCCAACTCCTCGATGCGCCAGAAGTTAACCGAGCTGGTACGACGATAGGTGCCATAGACTGTATAGCCCTTTTCCAGCAGCAGTTCCGCCAGGTAGGCGCCGTCTTGACCAGTGATCCCAGTAACGATTGCTTTCATGCGACTTAACCAACTCCGATAGTGCCGTGCGGGCATGTGTTAATAGGTTGTGATGCGGGCAGTTCCAACCACGCATTTTCGGTTCCATGCAGAAGTATACATAGGTCGTACGCACTACTCGACTTACAAAGTACTGGCACGGTGCAGGCTGGCAGCTGCGGGGGCGCCTGGAACGGCCCAGGGCAGGTCAGGCGCCGCTGAACGGCTTGGGCGCCATGGGGGGAGAATAAGTTCCACGGCCCGAGGCCGCCACTACAAATTGTGTAGGAAAAGTCCGAATTGGACGTTTGTTGGGGTTCGCCTTGAGGCAGAGGTGGGGCAAATATCGAGCGCCGCCCGCGCGGCGCATCGCGAGCTGCGCTCGCTCCTACGTTTGTTTCGGGCCAGTAACGCCTGTGGCAGGCGCGCGCGACCGCCTTGTTGGTATGACGCAATATAACGCCATTCGCCAAGGCGTTCGCGCGCAAATGGCGCAGGAATAATTGGCCCGAAACAAACGTAGGAGCGAGCGCAGCTCGCGATGCGCCGCGCGGGCGGCGCGCGATATCTGCCCCACCCTCTTACCCAAGGCGAACCCCAGCAGCCCAATCAGCTACGCGCATCCACCCGCGCAACCTCGCCACCCGGCAAGCTGGTTTCCGGCACCGGGCTCAGCCATACATTGACGTTATCCACACTTTCCTGCGTCAACTCACCCGCCCAGCGGTTGAGCAGGAACAGGTTGGTGATGAAGTCGTACTGCGTCTTCAGCAGGTCGCGCCGGGCCTTGAATTCGTTCTGCACAGCAGTGAGCACATCCACGGCGTTGACCACACCGAAGGTGAACGCCTTCTGCGCGGCAATGCTGGACTGCTGCGCCGATGACAGTGCGTTGCGGTTGGCGCGAATCTTCTCGACTGCAGCCTGTGCAGTCAGATAAGCGGTGGTGGTTTCCTTGACCACCTGACGCCGCACACCTTCCAGTTGCTCCTCGGCTGCCAGTTGGTCATCGTAAAGGCCACGCACCCGAGCGGAGGTAGAGCCACCGCTATAGATCGGGATTTTCACCCCCAACGAAGCCACATAGCTGTCACTGCGTGGCGCCTGGGTGTTGTCGTAGCCCTGGTCATTCTGTTGCGCACTCAAGCTCAACGACAGTTGTGGATAGTGCTCGCCCTTACCCTCGCGCACCGCCGCATTGGCCGCCTCCGCCCCGCTTTGATACGACTTCAGCATCGGGTTGGTTTCAACCGCCTGGGTGACCCAGTTCTGCAAGGGGCGGGTTGGCGCCTGCAGTGCCACATCGTTGCGTACGCGGCTGAGCGGCTCGGTGATCGGCCGCCCGACGATCTCGGCCAGGGCCTCGCGGCTCACCTGCACCTGGTTGCGCGCCTCCACTTCTTGCGCAAGCAAGAAGTCCACGCGTGCCTGCATGTCGAGCTTGTCGGTGATCTTGGCCATCTGCCGATCGAACATGCTGCTGACACGGTCGAGGTTTTTCTGGGTGGCCCGGCGCTCAGCCTGCACCAGCGCCAACTCGTCGTCGGCGGCCAGCGCCACAAAATAGCGCTTGGCAAGGTCGACCGTGGCCTCTGCCAAGGTATCTTCGGCTTCGTGACCTTTCTGGTCTTTCACACTCTTGGATTTCTGGTACCGCTCCCAGGCCGGCTTGTTGTACAGGTACTGGGTGAGGCTGAGCGAGTAGGTTTCGGTGTTGTAGAGGTCGCGGCTGGTCTCGTTCTTGCGCAGGATGCGGCTAGAGTTGGCATTGGCCGACACCTGCGGCAGCAAACCGCCGAGTGCCGCCCGTTGCTGCTCGCCGGCAGAGCGCGCACGCGCGTACGCGGCGAGCACCCGCGGGTCCTCCAGGCGCGCTTCACGGTACAGCCCCGACAGGTCCAACGCATACGTGGATGCGGAAACCCCTTTAGGCTGCTCACCTGCCGCACCCTGCCCTTCCACGGCCACCGCCTGCCAGGCGACCATGCACATCATTACTCCCGGTAGCAAACGCAGCACAATCATTCCTCGATCAGCGATTCAGCGAACATGTTGCGCGCCGGTTTCAACAGGTACTGCAGCATGGTGCGGTCGCCTGCATTGATGAGGACCTCGGCTGGCATGCCGGGTTGCAGCTTGCGGTTGCCGAGCTTTTTCATGCCGTCTTCGGTCACCTTCACCCGCACCAGGTAATACGCGTCGCCTGTACGCTCCTCGATCAGGCTGTCTGCAGAGATGCGCGTCAACTTACCCTCGATAACGGGGGTGGTGGCATTGTTAAAGGCGGAGAAGCGGATATCGGCAGTTTTGCCGAGTTCCAGCCGGTCGATATCCTTGGTCGCCACCTTGGCCTCGACCACCAGTTCGGACTGCGCCGGTACGATGTCGAGCAAAGGCGTGGCTGCGCTGACCACACCGCCGATGGTGTGCACCTTCATGTCCAGCACCATGCCGCTTTCCGGCGCGCGGATGACCACACGAGAAAGGCGGTCGCGCAGGGCTGCCTCCTTCTCCTGAAGGTCGAACACCTGGGCCTGCACGTCCGAGAGCTCATTGGCCACATCGGAATCGAACTTCTTTTTCAACTGCACGATCTGCAGGTCGGTTTCACCGATTTGCAGCTTGGTCTTGGTGATCGTCGATTCGTGGTCGGCAACCTCGGTCTTCAACATGTCCAGCTTGCGCTCCTGCTCCAGCAGGCGCTGGTTGTCGACAAAGCCTTCCGCCAGCAGTTCTTTCAGTTGCTTGATTTCACCGGTATAGGACTTTTCCAGGCTGCGCTTGGTGCGGATCATGTCGTTCAGGCCAGCAATTTGCTGCTTCATCTGTTCGATACGTTCGCGGTTGACCGAAATCTCGCCCTGCAACGAATCGTGGCGGGCCTTGAACACTTGCTGCTCGCCGGCCAGCGCCTCCATGGCCCGCTCCGAATCGGTGCCTTCCATGGATACCGCCGGGATGGCTTGCATCCCGTCACGTTCAGCCCGCAGCCGCGCTTCTTTATAACGGGCAACAATCAACTGGTTGCGGGTGGATTCGTACTCCGCACTCAGTTGAGACTCATCCAGCACAATCAGGGGATCACCCTTTTTCACCAGGTCGCCATCACGGGCATAAAGCTCCTTGACGATGCCACCCTCCAGGTGCTGCACGGTCTTGCGGTAATTCTGCACGGTCACGGTACCTGCGCCGTGCACCGCATTGCTTAATGGCGCAAACGCCGCCCAAGTGCCGAAGATACCGAAGGTGACAAACACGATGGTCAGCCCGATGCGGCGAATGCCGCGGTCGGAAGTGGGCATGTCATCGAAGTTGTGGTCGAACGTGGTGATAGCTTTGCTGCTCATCTAGGAATCCTTTCAAGCGCCAGTGCTGGTCGTGGCGGCAGGCGCAGCGGCTGGGGCCGCAGGTGGAGCGGGGTTAGGTACTGCGGGGGCAGCCGCCGGCGGCTGAGGTGCGGCCGGCTGGCCAACGCGCTGCTGAGCCTTGGCCTGCTGCGCGAGCTCGGCAATAACACGGTCACGCTCGCCATAAAGCGAAATGGAACCACCGGCCATGACCAGCACGCGGTCCAGGCGGGTGAGAATGTTGGGCCGGTGCGAGACGATGAACACGGTTGCGCCCGACTCCTTGAGCTTTTGCAGGGCAACGCCCAAGGCGCGCTCGCCAACATCGTCAAGGTTCGAGTTGGGCTCATCAAGCACCACCAGGCGCGGCTTGCCATAAATGGCACGCGCCAGGCCGATGCGCTGTCGCTGGCCACCGGAGAGGTTCACACCTTCGCTGCCAATGACGGTGTCGTAGCCGTCTGGCAACATCAGGATCATCTCGTGTACGCCAGCCATCTGCGCGGCCTCGACCACCTTCTGCGGGTCGACTTTGTCAAAGCGGGCGATGTTCTCGCTGATGCTGCCTTCGAACAGCTCGATGTCCTGCGGCAGGTAACCGACGTAGGGGCCCAGCGCTTGCTTGTCCCAGGCTGCGATATCGGCACCGTCCAGGCGCACCACACCGTGTTGCGGCGGCCAGATGCCCATCAGCGCACGGACCAGGGTGGACTTGCCCGCGGCACTGGGGCCAACGATGCCGACAATGGAGCCGGCTGGCGCCACGAAACTGATGCTGCGCAATACCGGCGACTTCGCACCAGGGGGGGTTACGATCAGGTTCTCTACCTGAATGTGGCCTTCAGGCGCCGGCAGCGGCATGCGCTCTGGCTCGTTCTTCAAATCGTCCATCACTTTGCTCAGGCGATCGTACTGGACCTTGGCGGCTACGAAGCCCTTCCAGCTGCCGATCATCTGGTCGATTGGCGCAAGCGCCCGGCCCAGCAGCAGCGAACCGGCCATCAGCAGCCCCGGGTTGATCTCATGGGTGATGACGAGGTACGCCCCGATAGCCAGCATGATTGACTGCGACCAGGTCCGGAACGTCTTGGACGTGGAAGTGACCACCCCGCCCTTATCGCTCGCCTCGGACTGCAGCATCATGATCTGGCGCTGGCGCTTGGCCCAGCGGTTCATCAAGGTTTCGAGCATGCCCATGGACTCGATGACTTCGGCATTACGCAGCGTCTTGGTGGTAACCACGTTGGAGGCCACGTTTTGCTTGTTCGCGCTTGCCAGCGCACTGCCAGTCACCCGGTGATTGACCACGGCGAGGATGGTCAGCACTGCACCGCACGCCAGGGTCATCCAGCCGAACCAGGGATGGAAGAGGAACATGACAATGGTATAGATGGGGAACCACGGCGCATCGAAGAATGCAAACAGGCCCGGCCCGGTGAAGAACTGGCGCAACGACGTCAAGTCATTGAGTGACTGCGCCGTAGCATCGGCCCCACCGCTGGTCAGCGCCCGTTTGAAGCTTGCGCGGTACACATCGCGGCTGAGCATCACGTCAAGCCGATTGCTGATCCTGACCATGATGCGCGAGCGCACCCATTCCAGCGCGCCCATCGTCACAACCAACACCGTCAGGATCAACGTCAGCATAAGCAACGTGGAGGTACTGCTTGACGGTACGACCCGGCCCGACACCTGGATCATGAAGAAGGTGGGCACCAGCATGAGGGCGTTGACGAAGAAGCTGAAAAAGCCGACCGAGAGAAAGCTGCTTTTACAGGCTTTGAGGGCGGCATGCAGGTTGTTGTCGGATTGTGAACTCATGGTATCCATACTGAGAAAGGCGAAAGCGGCGCGCAGTGTACCACCCACACATAGGGGCAGCGTGTCAGATTGTCTTTCAAGCAACCTACCTTGCCGACGAGTTGCATTCCAACATGAATTTTCTGCCAAGCGCGTTTGGGCCAACGCAATTGGGGGAATGGACCAAAACCAGCAAAGGGCCACTATCGAAGATTTGCGAGCCGACAGACGGCGCGACGCTTCATCAACCGGCTGTTTACCTGCGGCATGAAAACTTGAAAAAGGCGTGAAAACATCATCAAATAACCCAAATACCTGTTTCCTAAGGCATTTTAGAGGCAAAATGATAGCCCAGCGCCACACTCAGGAAATCCGGAAACGGGCATTGGGAACACTCCAATATTGCGTAAGTTCCATTGGCGCATGAAATTTTTTTTAGAATCTTTGGTTGACATCTTTTCCCTCTGACTGCATCTTCGCCACTCGCAGGGAGCCATCACTGGCCGTTTAGTGTATGCACGGGTCTGAGCAAGTTAGCTGCCAGTGTTTTTGCTTAAAAGGAGCTTAACAACGCCATGTCTATGCCATCACAGACCCTTGACGGCCTGAAGATCAGCTCACGGGTGACGCTGCTCGAACCTGGCATGTACATCTTCCGTTACGCCTCTCAGCCACCTGCCGAAAAGCCTGTATGCATTGCGCTACAGCAAGCACCGCTAGGCAAAGGCTCCATCGACTTCTTCCCTGCCGAAGGCATCAGCAAGAACATGCTGACCAAGCTCGGCGATACCATCGTGGCGCGCGTCAAAGGCGGCGTGACGACGGTACTGATCACCGAATATCACATGTTCGACGACGTGATCGAACCTATCGACCTGCGCATCGACCGCATCGATACCTCCCCTGCCATCATGCGCACCTTTGCCGTGGTCGCCACTGCCGAACCCGCTCAAGCCCTCGCCGACAACAACGCGCCCATGCCCCTGGTGGTCACTGCCCAGTTGCAGCACGCAGGCGAAGTGGTGTCCAGCGAAGGCTGGGTAGGCGCACCTGAAAGCGAATATTTCATCGAAGGCTTTGCCATCGAGTGGCCGAACAAGCCGGCCGGGGTAGACCTGCTTTATACCTGCATGGTGGCCGGCTCCGGCCCCAGCCGCAATGTTTCCACGGGCACCTTCGTCGGTGCCCGCGGCCAGGGCCTGCCCCTGATCTGCGCAGGCTTCAGCCTGGTTGGCCCGCTGCGCAAGCACTACGAATTGACCGGCCTGATCGCATTCGGTACTGCCGAGCCACAGCGCCTGGTAACCAATCAGATGATGCATGGCCCCAGCGGCAACGAGCCGCTGGTGGCGCTGCATATCGCCATTACTCCCGTTACGAAGATGAACGCTGCCCGCTCTAAGTCTCCGTGGGAAAACTCTGCGCCTCAGCAGAAAATCAGTGCAGCAAGCCAACTGGCTTGAAGTAACAGGAACAAATCATGCAATACGATAATCCCGTAGCGGCCTCCCAGCTGCAACAGCACCTGGACAACTCCACCCTGTCGGCCGGCACCGTTGCCGCTATCAGCTCGCTGCTGAACCTGACCGGCGAAGACACCACCGTTGGTGTTGCTTCGTTCGACGGCGTTAACCTGCAGCTGCCAACCAACGCTCCTACCCAGGTAGTCACCGGCGCAATCGCTGGCGCGAAAGGCGACCAGGTCACTCTGGACCTGTCGGCTGCCGAAGCCGCTGGCGCCAACACTTACATCCTGGAAAGCGATGCCAACCTGGTTGTTACCCTGCAGGGCAACTCCGCTGCCCCTGCTGCCTTCGCTGCCTTCGCTGCTGCTGACATCGCCGTAACTGCCGATGACAGCGCTATCGAACTGGTAGTAACCACCGGTAACGGCGATGACGTCATCACCGTGAACGGCGACCAGAACACCCACATCGACGCAGGCGACGGCAACGACACCATCGTTACCGGCAACGGCAACAACACCGTTATCGCTGGCGCTGGCAACAACAACGTGAAAACCGGTTCGGGCAACGACACTGTCGTGCTGAGCGGCATCAACCACGCTGACATCGTCGACACTGGCGCTGGCTTCGACGTTGTGCAGCTGGACGGCTCGCGTGACGACTACAACTTCGCCACCGGCAACAACTTCAACGTCAACCTGACCAGCGCTGCTCCAGGTGTTGGCCAAACCGCTTCGATCAGCAACGCTGAGTTCCTGACCTTCGTCAACGGTGACACCGTTGAAACTGTAGCCCTGGCTCACAGCGACGACGAAGCAGCTGCCCTGCGCCTGTACCAAGGCATCCTGGGCCGTGACGCTGACGTTGGCGGCGCGAAGACCTTCGTTGAAGCTGTCAACGCTGGCACCTCGCTGTCCGACATCGCCAACGCCTTCCTGAACTCTTCCGAGTTCGCTGGCGCCAACAACGCTACCGACATCAACGAGCTGTACAACGCTCTGCTGGGTCGCAACGCTGAAGAAGGCGGTTCGGCTGCATGGCAAGAGCTGCTGGCCAACGGCGGTTCGCTGGCTGACATCGCTGCTGCAATCGCAGTATCGGCAGAAGCACAGGAACTGGACGCTTCGAACGCTACCTTCGTGAACGACCTGTACGTCAACGTACTGGGCCGTGACGCTGAAGAAGCTGGCCTGAACAACTGGGTAGACGCACTGTTCAACGGCGCAAGCCGTGCGGACGTTGCCAAAGCCATCGTTGGTTCGTCTGAAGCATCCGACAAGTCCAACAGCGACTTCGTCGACGCTCTGTACCAGTCCGCTCTGGGCCGTACTGCTGACGAAGCTGGCAAAGCTGCATGGACCGAAGCTCTGGCTGCCGGCGTTTCGCACGCTGACGTCGCCCTGGGCATCGTTGGTTCCGCTGAAGCTGTTGAGCACATCGACAACGTCGTTGTGCTGCACGGCCAAGTGTAACTAGCCCTGCTCTAGCCAAGGATACGCCCAGCCGCAAGGCTGGGTCGTATGCAAAAAGGGGCGACTTTCGGGTCGCCCTCTTTTTATTTTTTGTAGTAAAGCCAAGCCTATGTCCAGACATCCCGACCATGGGCGCGAAACGCTCATGGATATTTTCCACCGTCACCGCCAGGCCAACGAACCAGGCCTCGCTGCTGCCGTACTGGAACGCGCCTTGCAAATCGCCGAATATCGGCCGGAAGCACAGGTTTGGAAGGGTATAGCGGCGCTCCCGGATGCGCCTGCGCTGGCTTTTTTATTTTTTGGCAACGCCGCACAGGCGCTGCCTGACCGCGCCGACATTCACGCCCTTATCGGGCGTAGCCTGTTGGCCCAGGGGCACGCCCACCTGGCTAGCCGGTACCTTACCGAAGCCTGGCGCAAGCAGCCCAACGACCCCGCGCTGCGCATGTCGCTGTGGCAGGCATGCAGCCAGTCCGAATCCCCCGCAACCCTCCGACAGATGATTCTCGCGCACCTGCCCGAGATCACCGCTGCCAACGAGCTGGCCTTTGTACTCAAACTGCTGGCGGGCCAGCCTGAACCACTGACAACCCTTGGTGTGGTCCGCTACCTGCCCGAGCAACGGGAGATTCACGGCTGGGCAATTGACCTGCGCAACCTGCAAAGCCCCCCGGCCCTGAAAGTGGAAGTGAATGGCCGGCAAATCGACACCTTTGCCAGTGCGCCGCACCCACTGCTGACAGCAGCCGGGCTGCCAGGCACACACGGCGGCATCCGCATTCGCGTACCCAACCCGACCCCGGAGGTAAAGGTAAGCCTTGCCAATGGCAGCGCACTGCTTGGCAGCCCTGTGTTCGCAATGCCGGCGTTCGTACCGCCCGCCCCGCATCCTGAGCACGGCAAGGCACAGGCTGTAGACGTACTGATACCGGTTTACAACGGCCTGAATGAAACCCTCGAATGCATCAACAGCGCCCTGGAAGCCCGCAAGCGCAACCGGACACCCCATCGGCTGGTTGTGATTGAAGACGCCACCCCGGTACCCGCGCTGGCCAAAGCACTCAAGGTTCTGGCTGGCAAGGGCAGGATCACATTGGTGAACAACCCCGTGAACCTGGGCTTTATCCGCAGCATGAACAGGGGGATGGCGCTAAGCCCGGGCAAAGACGTCGTTTGGCTGAACGCTGACACGCGCGTTCACGGCGACTGGCTCGACCGCCTGCGCCAGGCCGCCTACAGCGATGCCAGCATCGCCTCGGCAACGCCTTTTACCAACAATGGCGAGCTGATGAGCTTCCCGCGCAGCCAGGTCAGCCACGACATGCCCAGCGCAGCCGAACAAGCCGAACTGGACGACCTTGCGCGCAACACCCAGAGCACGCCGGTTGATATCGAAACCGGTTGCGGCTTTTGCCTTTACATCAAGCGCGAAGCGCTGGACAAGGTCGGCTACCTGGACGAACTGCACCTGGCCCGCGGTTACGGCGAAGAGACCGACTGGTGCTTGCGCGCGCGCAGCCTGGGCTGGACGCACGTGGGTGCACCCAACGTATTTGTGGCGCACCAAGGTGGCATTTCATTCGGCGCGGAAAAAATGCTCCGCGTAGCACAGAACAACGCCGTACTGCGCAAAAGGTACCCGGATGCGTCGGCCCGCTATCAGGCATTCTGCCTGCGCGACCCCATCAAGCCGGCACGCGATGCCCTGCAACGTGCACGCCTGGCGCAGCTTGCCCGCCAGGCAGGCAAGCTGCGGGGGGAATGGCCAGCACGGGGCAAAAAGACCCTGCACCTGAACAGCAGGCAGGCCAACGAAGCCCGCTTCAGCCTGACATGGCAGCACGACACGCATCGAAGCTGGGTGTGCTTGCAGGCACCTTTGACTGCCCTGCCCCTGACGCTCGATTTCGAACTGCCACAAGACTTAGACAAACTGGTAGAAGCGCTTCGCCTGCTCCCTCAAGACGAGCTGGTATTCGAAAGCCTGCACCGCTGCCCTGTTGAACTGTGCCAGCTTCCGGCCCTGCTGGGCACACCCTACCGCATTGTCGGCAGCGATCCGTCCCTGCTGACTAACGACGCCTCGCATGACTGGCAGCGGTTCGCAAGCGAGGCCACCAGCATCCAGCTGCCCTCGCAAGCGCTGCAACGTGCCAATGCACACCACGACAGCCAGCTGTTGACCGACGCCACCCCAGCATCACCAGCATTGCCTGCAGGCACACCTCGCGCCTTCCTGATTGGCGACGACCTCGATGCCACCACAGGGCGCCAATGGCTGGCATTGGCCCGCCACCTGGCGCGCCAGGCCCTGCCCACGGTATTGCTGGCAAAGGCAGAGACACCCTGGCTGAAGCCCTTGCAAGCCACTGGCGCGGTACAGCTGCTGCCGCAGATAGCGGCCTTCTCGTTTGCCGAGCGGGCCAAAGCGGCAGGCTGCGAAGCCGTACTCAGCCTGACTGAAAACCCAGAGACGGGCTGGCCCGCAGCCGCCCTTTCGGCCGAACTGGGCGTGCCCCTGTACGCTAACTCCGGGGCCGTTGCCGACACACTCGGCGCAACCCCGATCACCCAATTACCTTTCTACTGAGCCAAGCCTGATGCCCCACGCAGCCCTTGATACGCCCCAGGCGGGCGACCCTATCGTCAGCCCCGCCAGTGCAATCGGTGCCATCATCGGCCTGCAGGGCGACGTATTGCAGGGCTGGGCATTCGATGCCGCTCAACCTGAGCAACGCTTGATCGTTGAAGTACTCATCGACGGCGCCAGCGTCGCAATTGCCCGCGCCGACCAATACGAACCGGGCGCTCCAGCAGGTGACCAATTCCACGGTTTTGCCGTGCAACTGCGCCAAAGCTGGCTGGACGGAGCCCGCTCGATCACCGCGCAAATCGCCAATACCGGCCTGCCCCTTCAAGGCCAGGTGCAGATCCCGGCCGCGCCAGCCCTGGACACCTCAGCCATGGCTTCGCAGGTGTGGCATACGGGCGGCCTGCGCTTGAGCGGCTGGGCATGGGACCCAAAGGCGCCCCGCCGACACGTTCAAATCAGCGTACGCGAACGCGGCATCGAGCTCGCGCAAGCAACTTGCGACCAACATCACCAGGCACTGGCCTACCGAGCCAGCGCCGACCACGGTTTCTCCCTCGACCTGCCTTGGGAACTTGCCGACGGTGAACTGCATGTGCTGGAAGTGGTGAATGACCTTGGCCAGCCACTGCCAGGCAGCCCGGTGCGCTTGCGTTGCCTGCCGGAGGGCCTGGAGGGGCTGCTTCAGCAGCTACCCGTTGCCGAGGACGACCCTACCCTGGCCCTGCTGGGCGGCATCGCCAAGGAGCAGGCCTTGCGCCTACCCAAAAGCGCAGGCTGGCACCTGTACCCACAGTGGTTTGACGCTTTTCAGCGCCTGGACGACGCACCCGCCCCCACCCTGCAAGGTGCGCTCGGCATCCTGTTGATCAGCGACGGTGACAACACCCTCGAGCAGGCCAGCCTGGCAAGCCTGGGTGCCGACCGAGCCGGCGTGCACGCCCTGGCAACCACGCCACCGCAGAGGCTCACCGCTGGGCTGCGGCAGTTGCTCGAGGCGGGCTGTGATCGCATCCTGCCGCTGGCTGCAGGGGACCGGTTGGCAGCCCATGCGCTTAGCCACCTCAGCAGCCTGCTGGACGACGGCAGTGCCTGGGGCTACGCCGACTGCGACCGGGATGGCGCACAAGGCGAACGCAGCTTCCCCTGGTTCAAACCCGCATGGGACATTGACCTGTTCATCGGCGCCGACATCTTCACGCCAGGCGCACTATTTGGCAAAGCGGTTATCGAGCAAGCGCTGGCGCTGCTCCCTGCCGGGCCGGACACACAGGCCTGCAACTGGCACGAACTGAGCGCAGCGGTTGCGCTCGCCACGCAGCACAACCAACTGTGCGTGGGCCACTTGCCCCGCGTGCTGTACCACCGTGCCCACGCTGCAGCCGCCAGCCCCGAGCAGGCAGCACCCTGCCCCGAACGCCAACAGGCTATCAGCTGGCTGTGCGAACAGTTGGCAGCAGGCGCAACCGTGAGCACGGTGAAACAATACCCGGCATTGCTGCGGGCCCACTGGCCACTCCCGTTGGAATTGCCCCGCGTCAGCCTGATCGTGCCAACCCGTGACCAGTACAAACTGCTGGCTGCATGCATGGAAGGCTTACTCAACGACACCGACTACCCAAATCTCGAACTCATTGTTGTGGACAACCAATCCACGGACCCGCAAACGCTGGATTACTTGACGGCATTAAGTGAGCGCGGCGTTACAGTGCTTCGTCACCCGTTCCCGTTCAATTACTCGACCATCAATAACCGCGCTGCAACTCTGGCCACGGGCCAGTTGATCGGCCTGGTAAACAACGATATCGAAATCATCGACAGCGGCTGGCTGAAAGAAATGGTGGCGCAACTTCTGCGGCCGAACGTAGGCGCAGTGGGCGCGAAGTTATTGTGGCCCAACCGCATGGTTCAGCATGGCGGTGTAGTAGTAGGTATAAATGGCCTGGCCGCACATAGTGGCAATACGCTATCGGAAGAGGACCCGGGATATCTGGGTTTCAACCAGTTAACGCGTCGCCAAAGTGCAGTTACGGCGGCCTGTATGCTCATGCGCAAAGCGGTGTTCGACGAAGTGGGCGGGCTTGATGAGCTCACATTCCCCGTGGCATTCAACGATGTCGACCTCTGCCTGAGAATTCAACAACTAGGGCTGCATCTGGTGTGGAGTGCATGTGCACAATTGATTCACGCAGAATCCGCCAGCCGCGGCAAAGATTTGGCGCCTGAAAAGCGCGCACGCGCTCAACGCGAACAGCAGAAATTCATTGAGCGTTGGACGCTCGGCCACTACAATGACCCGTTTTATAACCCAGCGTTAGCCTTGGATTACTTGACCGGGCCCTACGGTGGATTAGCAATGCCCGTTAGCAGCTTTGCTAAACGGAAGCATACCCAGCCGGCCCCTGGAGCCTGGGAAGAAAGGAATCGGTAGATGTACGGCATGGATGGCAATGCCCAAAACACTTCACGTCTAGACACTGCGCTGGTTCTGTTGAACCAGGCGTTGCCTTATGCCCTGCCTGTCGCAGTGTTATTCCAATCCGTTCCAAGATTAGCGCGGTTTTGCGGTATCGCAATAAAAAGTTTTTATTGCCGTATTAGCCACACAATAAATAAGCGCTTTATTACATCCGACCACGGCATCGTCACGCCTGCACGGCCGCTGGCGCGCCACCCGCGCGCGCCCCTACAGCGCCAATGCCATTGTCAGGGGCGGCCAGCAAACTTCCACTCGTACTCAATTGCAGACCAAACGCCATGAATTCCCTCTCTGCACCCGCAGCATCAAGCACCGAAGTCAACGGCCATTTCGATTACATTCTTGACGACCGCGCTTTCGGCTGGGCGTTTGCTCCTGCTCACCCACAAAAACGGCTGACCATTGAAATCATCGCCAACGGTGAAATCGTTGCCCAGGGCCTCGCGCAGCAGTTTCGAGAAGACTTGCAAACTGCCGGAATAGGCGACGGTTGCTACCTGTTCGATTTGCAACTGTCCCACGAACTGTTCGACGGCCAGGTGCATGAACTGACCGCACGCGTTGCAGACACTGGCAGCATCCTTGGCGGAGGCCCTCAGGCCTTCGGCCCCGAGCGCCGCGAACCCAGCTACCCGCAGATCTCCCGGGCGCATGGCCTGGCCATGCTTGCCGAAATGATCAACCAGGCCAGCTACAGCCGCTTCGCTGGCAACCTGCGCAACTTTACCCAGGCCTATCGGCTGGCATCACGCCTGCAGGAAACCGGTGAGGTCACGGAAGCTCGTAATGCATGGGCGACCATCAACGGCGCACTCGGCGAAAACCCGCTGGGCTACTGCAAGCTGGGCGAATGCCTGATGCTGCTGGGCTTTGCCGATGAAGCCCTGGCGGCCTTCCGCGTAGCAGCCGGTTGCGACCTGCGCCTGCACTGGGCACACCTGGGCATGGCCAACAGCCTGTTCGCCCTGGGCCAGTTCGAACAGGCCGAGGAAGCAATGCAGGTTGCCATCGCCCTGCAGCCGCAGGACGCTGCGCTGGCCAAGCGCCTGAAGTACATGCAAGACCACGGCCTGCCGCAACGTGTTGACCTGCTACTTGGCCAACAGCAGCGCGAAGCAGCCATCGCCCTGCTCAAATCGTTCCTGCTCAAGCGCCCGGACAGCACCCAGGCATGCGCATTGCTGGGTGATCTACTGTGCGAGCCCAGTGACAACACCCTGCCGGGCATGACGCAACTGCATGAGTTGCGCAAGGCACAGTCCATTCTTGAAGCCCTGCTGGACGATGTCGAAACCCGGCTGGACGAGGCCTGTGAGTAAATGAAAAAGCTGCTGCGCCACATTCATGAACACAGCGCTGACGGCCTGGACACCAGCCTGATCGTGGGTGCCGGTACCGGCAGCCAGCTCGGTGACTGGCGCCAACTGGGTAGCCGCCAGTTGCTGCTGGCCGAGGCCCATCCACGCCTGGCCGAGGAACTGGGCCGTCGCTTGCGTCATGACCAGGGCGAACACCTGCTTGCCGTAGCCGTTACCGGCGACGAACAGCCAGTGGCAACGCTGCAAGCGCTGAACAACCTGGCCTACAGCAGCCTCAACCAGGCAGCCGACCTGTTTACCTACTACCCCAATCTGCGCCGCGATGAAGCATTGCAGGTTCCAGCGCGCAGCCTTGAGGCGATCGTGGCAGAACAGGCCCTGGACAGCCGGCAACCCCACGCATTGCTCATTGCCGCACCGGGGCAGGCATTGCAGCTGCTGCAAGCTACCCCCGCCGCCGCGCTGCACACCTTTCGCTGGGTGATTGTGGAATGCAGCAGTGAGCCGCTGTACCAGGAGGATGCCAGTGACAGCGAGATCATCGCCTGGATGGACGGCATAGGCTTCGAGCTGGTTACCGATAACCCGGACGCCATCTTCCCGCAAAGCCAGCTGCTGTTCGAACGCAACGCTACGCGCCTGGTACAGCATCGCCTGCACAGCGAAGTGGCCCAGCTGCGCTCGCAGTCTTCGTTTGCAGCACAAAACAGCCAGCAGCAGTTGCAGGAGCTGGAGCAGCAGCTGCAGCAACGCGATGCAGCCCTGCTCGAACTGACCGGGCTGGCCAACGAGCAAAAGCAACAGCTTGATGAACTGGTCAACGACAACGCCCGGCTGTTCTCGGCGTGCGAAGCAATGGAAGCCCAACAAACCGAGCTGCACCAGGCGCTGCAACACCAGGCCAGCCAAGCCAGCGCCCGGCAGGCGCAAATGGATGCAATGGGCAACGAGCGCGACCAGCTTGCCAGTGCTTGCGAAGCACTAGGGCAACAACATGCAGCGCTGACCACGGCTTACGACCAGCAGGCCAGCCAGATAAACGACCTGCGAGCAGAGCTTGCCACACTGACTAGCCGCAACAGCGAACTGGCCCTGATCAACGAAGCGCTGGAGAACCAGCGGGCCGAGCTGACGGGTGCCTGCCAGACGCAGACCCAACTGGCAAACGAACGCCAGGCCCGCTCTGAGGCGCTAAGCGCCGCTGCCGACGAGCTTGCAAGCGAGCGCGATGCCTTGGCCAAGGACAACGCCAGGCTCACCGAGACCTGCGATGCGCAAAGCAGTGCGGCCGGTGAATGCAAAGCGCACCTGGACAAGGTCAGCGAACAGCGTGACCAGTTGCAGAAGGCGCTGGACGAGCAGAAGCATACGTTCGAAGCCAATCAGGGTTATGTGCACACACTTGAGCGCGAAGCGGTCGAGTATCAGCATCGGCAGCGCTTGCTGGAAGAGGAACTGGTCAAGAGCGAAGCCCAGCTCGAATTGATCAAGGACCTGCTTCTGCGCGAGCCAGGGCTCTGACGATGGGCTTGCCAATGTTTACGGCCATTGCCAACTGGCTGCGCCTTCGTAAAGCACCACCTGCCAAGCAACCGCCCGCAGCAGAGCCGGTAGTTGTGGAAGATGCCGACGAAGGCCTGAATGCTCAGTTGGTCCCTTACGACGAAAACCTGCTTGAGCGCAGCCGCACGCAGTGGCAATTCGGGGATTGGCAAAGCCTTGCCGAGCTGCAGCGTGATACCCTTCAGCATCACCCGGACCGCGCGAAGCTGGCGCTGCTGGCTGCCGGAGCCCACCAGCAACTGGGCAACATGACCGCCGCGCGCCAGTTCACCCGGCTGGCCCAAGACTGGGGTTGCAGCAAGAAGCTGATCAGCCAGGTGCTGATTGCCGGCGTGCACAATACCTTGGGCCGCGCCACGGCCATTGCTGGCCGCTCGCAACAGGCGCTGGGGCACTTCCAGAACGCCGTGAAAATTGCCGCGCCCGGCGCAGATGTACGCCTGCTGGTACAAGCCCGTGTGCGCGAGGAACTGGGCCAGCTTGGGCTGCCAGCCCTGGAAGCCCAGCACAAGCCAGGCGCAAGCGCCATTCGCCCCGCCGCCGAGAAAAGCGCCGTTCAGAAGCTGTCGGAGGATTTGCAGAAGCAGCACGCAACCTTGAGCGAACAGATCAAGCAGCAGAATGCCGAAATGGTCAAAGTGCGCCAGTCTCTGGAACGTACGGTGAAGTCGGAGATGCTTAATGCTGCACAGCAGTTGGAAGCATTTATGGGCGTTCAGAACTATCTGGCTCACGGCGAACATTTGCCCGGCATGCATGGTTGGCCGATCAGCCCGGACTTTGCGCTGTACCTGGTCGAGTTGATCGACGGCAATGATTATGACCTGATCCTCGAGTTTGGCTCTGGCACTTCAACCGTAGTCATTGCCAAGGCGCTGGCCAGAATTGCTCGCCAGCAACACGGCAAGCCTGCCACCGTCCAAGTGGCATTCGAACACCTGGAGCAGTACCACGCGCAAACGCAGGCGAACTTGCAACAGGCGGGGTTGCTGGATGCTGTGCAACTGGAGCTGGCACCTTTGGCCGAATTCAAGGCACTCAACGGCAGCACATATTCATATTATAGCTGTCAGCCCACCCTACATGAACTGGCTGAACAGCTAACTTCAAATATCAAAATACTAATCATAGTCGACGGCCCACCTGCATCAATTGGAAAACATGCGCGATACCCTGCAGTGCCTTCGGTACTTGCAGAGTTCAAAGGTGCGCACATCGACATCTTGCTCGACGACTACATCCGTGAAGATGAAAAGGAAATCGTCCAGCTATGGCTGAAAGACATCGAAGTTGAGGGCCTGACTGCTCAGATGTCTACTCGCAAAATGGAAAAAGACGCTTGTCTTATCTCCATCCCCCATAAGGTGTAAAACGAGCACAATCTCATGAAAATCCTAACAGTATTCGGCACTCGCCCCGAAGCAATCAAGATGGCACCCCTTGCGCTTGCACTCGCAGCAGATGAGCGCTTCGATGCGAAAGTATGCGTAACTGGGCAGCACAGAGAGATGCTCGACCAAGTCCTGGAATTGTTTGAAATCAAGCCAGACTTTGATCTCAACATCATGAAGCCAGGCCAGGACCTCACGGATGTAAGCACTTCGATCCTGCAAGGCATGAAAAGCGTTTTCCAGGATTTCAAGCCCGATATGGTCCTGGTGCATGGCGACACGGCGACTACTTTTGCTACCACCCTTGCGGCCTACTACCACCAAATACCTGTTGGTCATGTTGAAGCTGGGCTGCGCACCGGCAATCTGTATTCCCCATGGCCCGAAGAGGGTAACCGCAAGCTGACCGGAGCATTGGCTAACATACATTTCGCACCCACTGATGACTCGCGCGAGAATCTACTGCGCGAGGGGGTTGCTGATGCTTCGATAGTCGTAACCGGCAACACTGTTATCGATGCACTTTTAGATGTTGTTAATCGTCTGAAAAACGATGAGGCACTGCTTAAAAAAGCCTCAGCACCTTCTAACTTCCTGGATCCATCTCGTAAGCTGATCTTGGTTACCGGGCACCGTCGCGAAAGTTTTGGCAGCGGATTTGAACGCATCTGCCAGGCGCTGCTTGAAGTTGCTCAACAGCACCCAGAGGTTGATATCGTCTATCCAGTTCACCTGAACCCTAATGTAAGAGAACCGGTCAACCGCCTGCTGTCAGGCATTAACAACGTTCACCTGATTGAGCCGATGGACTATCTGCCTTTCGTTCATCTGATGACCCGCTCACATATCATTCTTACTGACTCAGGCGGTATTCAAGAAGAAGCGCCATCATTGGGCAAGCCTGTTCTAGTAATGCGGGACACCACCGAACGGCCTGAAGCCGTTGCTGCTGGTACCGTAAAATTGGTGGGCAGCGATGTGGAAAATATTGTTCGTGAACTGAACCGTCTCCTGTCGGACCACGAAGCCTATAAAGCCATGAGCTTTGCTCACAATCCATATGGCGACGGCACTGCTTGCCAAAGAATTATTCAAGCGCTGCTGAAGAACGCTTAACCCCATAGCCCTTGCGTGCATGCTCGATAACACTGCGAGCATGCAGCACACAATGTCAGGAAAGACGATGCCAAACTCAAAATATTCCTTCCAAACAATTTCTATGATTGGCCTTGGCTATATCGGCCTTCCAACTGCAACTCTTTTTGCTTCGCGCAAGAAAAAAGTGATTGGGGTTGACGTTTCCGAACATGCAGTGAATACCATCAACAGTGGCAAAATTCACATTGTAGAGCCCGAATTGGACATGTTAGTTCATGCAGCAGTCACTGAGGGCTACCTGCGCGCCACTCGAACGCCCGAACCAGCTGACGCTTTCCTGATCGCGGTCCCAACACCGTTCAAAGGCGACCACAAGCCTGACCTGAGCTACATTGAATCTGCTGCCAAAGCCATCGCACCTATTCTGAGCAAAGGCAATTTGGTCATTCTTGAATCGACTTCGCCTGTCGGTGCCACGGAGCAAATGTCTGCTTGGCTATCCGAAGCGCGACCGGATCTTACCTTCCCTCAGCAGGCCGGTGAAGAAGCCGATATCCAAATTGCACACTGTCCAGAACGGGTACTTCCTGGCAAAGTCGTACACGAATTGGTTTCCAATGACCGAATCATCGGTGGCATGACAGGAAAGGCCAGCGAAATGTCTGTCGCGCTCTACAAGATCTTCGTTGAAGGTGCTTGCATTGTCACCGACGCACGCACTGCTGAAATGTGCAAGCTGACTGAAAATAGCTTCCGCGACGTTAACATTGCCTTCGCCAATGAACTCTCAATGATTTGCGATAAACTCAAAATCAATGTTTGGGAACTCGTAGAGCTTGCAAACCGGCACCCACGTGTAAGCATTCTTCAACCTGGCGCTGGCGTAGGTGGTCACTGCATTGCTGTTGACCCATGGTTCATCGTTGATACGACTCCTGACGAAGCACGGCTCATCCGCACTGCTCGAGAAGTTAACGATTTCAAACCTGAATGGGTATTGAATAAAATCAAAGCGGCTGTTCTGGACGCAATGGCCACCAAACAAGGCAGCACCATATCCGATATTAAAGTCGCCTGTCTGGGTCTTGCTTTCAAACCTGACATTGACGATCTTCGTGAAAGCCCAGCAGTTGATATCACCCGAAATCTGGCTGCGTTGGGCTGCCAAATCGTGGCGGTCGAACCAAATATTGAAATGCTCCCGACTAAGCTCGCACAAGCCAACACCACCCTGGCGACCTTGGAGGAAGCGGTTGAAACTGCGGACGTCATATGCGTTCTAGTAAAACACAGCCCATTCATTGAAGCTGTGGAAACCCTGCGCAAACACGCATACTGCATTGATTCAGTAGGTATTTTTGCATGATCAGCAAAGAATCAACGGTCATCAACAAACAACCTCAAGAAACAAGGGCAACCTTGCTTCCCAAAAAAAATCAAGTGCGGCTTGCTGCCTCAGAATATAGCAAAGGCAATTACGAGTCCGCGCTCGAAACCTACAAATACCTTGCAGAAACCATTGGCCAGAAGTTTTTTGATGCCAACATACTTCTGTGCGAGCGCCGCATCCAGGGCATTGTGGTCGGTGCAAACTTTGCCAAAAATATAGTAACGCCGCACCTAAATCTGACCAATTCAAGGGCTGCGGATGCGCCTAACATCGCAAGCGTGAAACCGACGAAACGCCTGCGGTCCATCTCAATTATGGACGAGATTTCTGAAGAGTGCTGGCGATACGAAATGACCAGCTACCCGATCAGTCGAAAAAACTATAGCGAACAGATTGAAAAATCCGTTTCGGATTTTTGCTTTTTGGAAAGCTGCTGGAAAGGTAATCGTGGCACATGGGAGTATGCCTTTACATCTCCTGGGTTGAAGCATGCGAATGCCCAGGCCCTGCTAGACGCGATCGTGCAAGTTAAGAAAAAAATGCCTATCATCTTCTGGAACAAAGAAGATCCGATGCATTATGACCGCTACTTACCAATTGCAAAGCATGCAGACATAATATTTACAACTGATGCGAACAAGGTCGCCGACTACCAGCGGGATATACCTAGCGCACAAGTACATGCCGTCCCCTTTGCAGCACAACAACGAATCTGTAATCCGTCAGACAGATTCCGGACCACGCCAGAATCCGTATGCTTTGCGGGTTCGTATTATGGTGTTGGACACGACGAAAGAAAGCGCCAAATGGATGCACTGCTGCCGTCCATTATCGAGTTCAATGGCGCCATTTATGACAGAATGTCAAAAATCGATGGCGATCGTTACGCTTTCCCACCACAATACACACCGTTCATCAGGGACGCAGTACCTTTTACTGAAGTAGTAAAACTTTACAAACGTTTCAAAGTTTTCCTGAACGTTAACACCATCATCGACTCCCCAACGATGATGTCCCGCCGTGTTTACGAGTTGCTCGCATGCGGAACACCAGTTGTATCTACCCCCTCAAAAGCTATTGAGGAGCAGTTCGCGGGGATCGTTCACGTTGCAAAAGATGCGGAGGAAGCGAATGTCATTATTGAAAAGCTTCTGACCGATGACCACTTTTGGGAAAAGTCGTCTCATATCGGCTACCGAGAGGTAATGAAAAAACATACCTACTCACATCGCCTGCAAGACATTCAGAAATCTCTTGGGCAGGCAGCAGATGACTCTGCCCCCCTAATCAGTATCATTACCTGCACCCGTCGCCCCAACATGATTGACCGCATCGTCGAAAACATGACGCGGCAAAATCACCCTAATTGCGAACTAATCCTGGTCCTCCAGGACTTCAATGAACACCAACGGTTTGAGTTGGTGTCCAAACTCAAAGCAACACCCTCTAACATCAAGCGCATCGAAGTCATCGTAAATGATAACCAGGACGTAACCCTTGGAGAGCGCTTCAACGATGCTGCAGCTTATGCAGAGGGTGAGTACATCGCAAAAATGGATGACGACGACTTGTACTTTAAGAACTACTTGTCGGACATGATTATTCCATTCTCCTTCGGCGATTATGGGCTTGTTGGAAAAAAAGAGCTGTTCATGTACCTCTCGGGTTCTAGCAAGCTAATCAAGCGCTTCCCTGGTGTTAAACACTGCGAAGCGGACTTTGTTGCTGGAGCGACTTTTGTATTTAAAGCCAGCGTATTCCACAAATACAAGTTCCAATCTCTCAACCGAGGGGAAGACAGCGATCTGATTGGGCGTCTCAAAAAAGACGGGATCAAAATTTACGCATCGGATCCTTTCAACTTTATCGTATGGAGAGGCGCAACATCAGCTCACACCTGGGACGCCACAGATGAATACTTCCTCTCCGGAAAGCAAACGGAAGTAATCGCTGACAATTTGGACACAAGTGTATGTGATTTCTAAATCACTTATACGGATCAATTGTTTATAAGAAATTATTATGCGCTTTTCAATAGAACCGATCAACCTGAAAATGGTCTATACTGATGTGCGCATATCTCATGCGCACACTCACACTAGGGATCGTTCAACATAATCATTTTAAAAGCAAAGCGCATAAGCTTTAATTTTTAGAATAGCACCAGGAGCTCGCAGTTATGAGTAAACATACAAACTACTCGCGCGGATATATAATTTCAGCCGAGCCGGTGAAGTCAGAGATCAACAATTGGCGCACCGAAAATGCCCTGGGCTTGAACTTCCATTTTGATCCTCGCGTCAGCTTTGACTACCGTATAAAGGATGGTCAATTCTGCGCAATGCTTGGCACTGCCCTGGATCTTGACTCGGGGGATTACGGCACAAGCCTTGTTACCTCAACTCTCCTTGATGCGTTTATCGCTGGAGAGAATACGCTTTTTGAGAAGCTTGATTCTATTAACGGTAGATTCATACTTCTTTATGGAACATACAACAGCGACACCTCCAGCATCCGCATAATTAACGACGCAACGGGCATGCGAAGCGTATTTTATTCGACCACGCAGCCCTTGTGCATTAGCTCTCACCCCGATCTTGTAGCCAAGCAAATTGGCGCCTCAAGAAATGATTATGGAAAGTGGCTGACCGAATACAGCAGTTATCACCTGCCTGGAAACAGCACCCTCTTTCACAGTATAAAGCAACTGGTCCCCAATCACTTGTTCGATTGCGAATCAAATAAGCTTATTCGCTTTTTCCCACGAGAATCCCTGCATACTCCTGATGACATCAACGCGACCATTGATGAGCTAGCGGAGATCTTGAAAAGCCAGGCAGAGCACCTAGCCGCTCATAATCGAATTTTGTGTTCGATCACGGCAGGTGTTGACAGCAGGGTTACATTGTCTGCGACCAGAAGCAATTCCCGAAATGTTAAGTACTTCACTTACTTTGGGAAAGAAGGCGAGCTGTCCAAGAACATCTTACCTTTAGACAAACTGATTGCTACAGAAATCAGCAGCAATCTCGGTCTCGATCATGACCTCATTGATCTATCAGAATCCGGCCGTTCTGAAGCGTCTAAAAAATTAAAGAGCGAAATCCGCACTTCACATGTGACACACAGTCCAACTGTAGCTGCCGAATACATCCTCCGCTATGCAGATCAGAACTTGCTGCATTTGCGCTCTAACCTACTGGAAATCGGAAGGATTTTCTACAAAAACTCCTTTAACTTACCTAGGAAGTTAGACACAAAAGCAGCCGTGACATGTTATTCGTCACGCGCCGAGAATGACCAGCAGGTCATAGACATCTTTGATCAATACCTGAATGAATGCAATTATAACAACATTGAAAACTATGACCCTTACGATTTATTCTATTGGGAATACCGTATGGGTGCTTGGCATTCGCTAGTACTGCTAGAGAGTGACTCTGCATTTGACACATTCATTCTCTTCAACAACAGGCGGTTCTTGAGCAAATTGCTCTCCATACCTGAGCCACTTCGCCAGGGTCATGACCTTATGCTGGAAATTTGCGCACGCAACTGGCCAGCTCTGCAGTTTTGGCAAATCAACGAAAAAACAAATATCTACTCGGAATTCAAGGTCGCAAGCAGTTCATTTTCGGACGCCATGAACCTGGAGGCCGCTCAGATCTCCAGTTCGTCGTCTTCGGGTACTGAGAAGCCCGCACTGTCGATCATGCGGTCTCCGAAAAGCGTGAAATTCTCATTCGTCGATTCGGCCCCCACAATTGGCGAGATGATCAGCTTCAAGCTCAGCATCAATGTTAGCGAACCAGAGGACAGCTTCCTTGTAGCTCACATTAAAACTCCTTATGCCAACCCTAATATACCCGGACGGATTGAGTATCAGGTTCTGATCGATGGCAAAAAGCTTTTGACAGCAGATGTATCAGCCTGGAAGGACACTAACCAAATAGTGATTCCAATACACCCCTACCACACTGACGCAAAAAAAGCTGTCGACTTCGAAGTCCGTGTAAACTGCCTTAGAAACTGTGAACCCTGGAACTGGGGCAGAGCTGCGACCGTTATTATCGAGCGAGTTTCGCTTCGAAAAAAACCTGTGTTGCCTGGTACAGGAACTATTGGCTCTTCAAACCCATTCGCTCACTTAGAAGCAAACACTTAAGGGCGAACCGAACTAATGGCAGGATCAAATGCGACAATGGTTTGATCCTGTTTAAAAGAAATTTACGGGTGCGGGAAAATTGCTGATGACATATACGCGCCGAAGGACCATTTGCACTTGAAAATTGCACTATTGGCGGACGCATTCAGCAGTGCCGCATTCAGCCTCGCTGCCGACGAAACCGAGCATCTTCATCCCGATTCGTTCGAAGAGCAAATACTGAATTCTTCACCCGACATCCTTCTCGTCGAGTCGGCTTGGTTAGGCCAAGATGGCGCCTGGCAAAAAAAGCTTGCACCTCCGGGCAAGGAAATTTTGAAATGCCTAGAGCTTTGCAAATCCCTGAATATTCCAACGGTATTTTGGAATAAGGAAGACCCTGTTCACTTTGGCACTTTCATTGCGCTGGCAAGGTTTTTCGACCATGTCTTCACAACTGATATCGATTGCATTCCTCGATACAAGAAAGCGCTTGGGCATGATCGTGTATCCCTTCTGCCATTCGGCGTTCAACCTAAACTCCATAACCCCCTGAATACAATCGAGCGACAAAACGCTTTTTGCTTCGCTGGCTCTTGGTATCAACGTTACCCGGACCGTCAAAAAGAGTTTAGATCCCTCGTAGACTCAATCTCAAAAATTGGCCGATTAGATATTTACGATCGAAACCATCTGAATGAAAAATCAGAAACACAATTCCCTCCAGAGTACACACCGTTAATTAAAGGTTTTTTGCCGTTCTCTCAAATTGACTTAGCTTACAAGGGCTATCGCTTCGCAGTAAACATAAACACTGTCACTCAGTCGCAGAGCATGTTCGCGCGCCGGGTGTATGAGCTAATGGGCAGCAACAGCCTAGTTGTCAGTAACCCTTCAAAAGGGATGCAACTATTTTTTGGCGACTTGATTATTTCGAGCCCCGACACCTCTAAACTCGAAGATAATATTTCATCAGCATGGCATGACGAGACCTGTTATCGAAAACAGCGTCTAATGGCGCTGCGAAAGGTTTTGAGTGAGCATACTTACACGCATCGACTACAGTATATAAAAGCTCGGATCAACGGAGAGCGCTGGCAACCTGCGGAAACAGAGGTATTAATTTTAGCAATAGCACGGAGCGCTGAGGGCGAGCGCTGCCTTATTGAAAATATTAAACGCCAACGGCACCCTTGCCGTTCACTCATTCTGCGAACTTACAAAAAAGATGATAGCCAACCAGCACAGGCTCAAGGCTATAGAATCACTATTCACACTGAGACGCTTGAGTACAAATTTGCAGTTCAAGCAGCATTACGCGAGCACTCTTGGCTGGCATCTTTCGTAAGCGATGACTTTTATGGACCTCATTACTTAACCGACCTTACACTTGCAACTCAGTTCACTCAAGCCAATGCTATTGGCAAAAGATCATTTTTTTCCGCCAAAAACGGCGGATGCGATCTCATTGAAGATGGACTTCAATATCGCCATGTCGATAGATTATTTGCACGCTCCGCAATAATGCTAACTAAAAAACTACCGACTGGATGGCTGAATCAGTATCTGCAAGATATGGAAGGCGCCGTCATAGATTGGCCTAGCACAATGCTGGCAACTGATGAATTCCAATATTGCCACAATGGCGCTCAGCTTCCGCCCTCGATACTGGCTAATTCAGCTGGCGACCTACCGCTGAACAGTGGACTGTCTTTAGCCAAAGATATTCTGCCTATTGCGGAGCGCCTTTCCGCTGCTGACTATCGCCAACCAATAGTTTCCGCAACTGCACTACAAATCACCGGCGAGACACTTTACGACTGGCTAAAACCCCGATTGCCGGAAGCAGTAACCCTTGAGCTTCAGGGTGACTCTCTGCTGATAATATCGCAACTCGAGCATAACAAGTGTGCCACGCTATATGCTGCCAACCGGTTCAGCCGCAGTGATATAAATCTTTTCGAAAATAATCAAGTTCGCTTGATTTCAGAGCACAATCTCACTGAACTGAATACACTGTTCGAATTTGAAAACCCTAGTCGAACTGGGATTGGTCACACCATCAACAGTGCCGGCGCTGCCTATTCATTAATTTTACCTGACAACTGTCATTTTCTGCGTATTGCACTACGCATCCAGGGCCCCGGTACAGCACTCATACACTCGCTCGTACTCGGAAGAACTTTCGAAGCCTCTGCATTTTCGCTCGAAAAGTGCGTTGGCTCACTTGAGAAAATCAAACAAGACTCTATCAGGACATTCGTCCGATCAGGAGCTTCTCCCGTGTCGCTAACTAATCGAGCGCAAGCAGCTTTTCTAGCCGGGCAGTATGATTTAGCTATAGGTTTTTATAAGAACGCTATGCTGGAGCAGCCAGGGCTGGCTCACCTCTACCAACTGAGCATTGATATCGCTGAAAGACGGCTTGGCAATCACACAGAGCAAGCCAAGCCCAGCCATGCAACCTCATTGCAGCTGAGCATTGACAGCCTCACAAATAATGGCCACACCAATGAGACATCCGTTGCCCTCAACGAGATATACAATGCCATTGCTAAGCTTTCACCCAAATTACCGAAAATTGCCACTTCGCATGCTCCGTTAGTATCGGTCGTATTGACCACCGAAAATGATGCCGAATTTGTCGAGCAAGCGGTGGACTCAGTACTCCGCCAGAGCTGGGCAAATTTAGAGTTGATCGTGGTAGACAACGCCAGCACTGACCAAACATGGAAAATACTAGATCGATTGCGGAAAACCGTTGGCCATCTTTTCTGCTACCGCCTCAACACCAATCTCGGCAAAAGCTTCGCAAGAAACCTAGCCCTACAGAAGGCTCGTGGCGATTTTTTGTTCTTCCAGAGTGGCAATGAGCTATCTCATCCAGAACGTATTTGTCTAAGTATGCACTACCTGCTGCAGCCAGGTGTCAATGCAATTATGGAAGGCCGAGCAAAGCTTCTCACTCCGTCAAACCGAGTTATTGCAGCTGCGCCGGACAAGTATATATCAGATACCCTGCCAGCTCTGAGCCGTACCACGTTTGAGCATATAGGCTACTTTGGCTATTTCGGAAACTCATCTGCTGACGAATTCAACTTGCGCCTTAACACCTGGGCATCATTCGAGGGAAGCTCGATTCCTGAGATCGAGCATCCGCTCGTCTACCAGGCTTTGGTGGATGAACTGATTGCAGCCACTCCATGTCAGGCTGGCGCGTTGCAAATCAACGATAATCGCGTAGCGCATTGCAAACGTTCCAGAGAGGCATTTGCCCAGCTACACCAAGAACTCGGCGCAGAACGCTTCCAAGAGTTCTTCCGCTTCCCGGTCATTCGTGACCTGATCCCCGTTCCACCGGCGCTTAGCAGCCTCGCCAACCCCGCCCAACCCGTGGTCGTCAGTCTGTGCTCCATCCCAGAACGCACCGACTTGCTGCGCCAGGTTCTCGCGAGCCTCGCGCCTCAGGTAGACGCGTTGCATATATACCTGGACCGCTATGATTCGATCCCAGACTTCGTCCGCGATTGCCATCCCCAGGTTACGGTCTACCTGTCCAAAGACCACCCAGGTCTGCGCGACAACGGCAAGTTCCTGGCGTTTTCCGCCCTTGCGGAAGACTGCTACTACTTCACAGCAGATGACGACATCGTCTATCCCCCTGACTACGTTGCCAGCATGGTGCGTCGCATCGAAGACTACGAACGTCAGGCGGTCATCGGTGTGCATGGGGTACTACTGCCAGAGCAGGCAGAAGGTTACTTCACGTCCTTCCGCAAGGTGCACATGTTCAAGAAGGAACTGGAACGGGATGCGTTGGTGAACAACCTGGGCACTGGCACCGTAGCGTTCCACTCGGGCTTGTTGCGCGGGCTGGACCTTACCCATTTCGGTACTCCGGGCATGGCAGACCTGCACCTGTCTGTATTCTGTAAGCAACGCGACATCCCGATGGTCGCGTTGGCCCGTCCCGAGGACTGGCTGCAAGAACTGCCCTCGCCCAATACCAGCCTGTACAATGAGTTCCGGCAGGCGGACGACCAGCAGTCGGCTCTTATCCGTGCCCATAAACCCTGGGGTTATGCAGCCATCAGCAAGGCGGTTGCCGTGGCCTCGACACGGGCAACCAAGCCGGACACAGGCGAACGCCTGCAACGGTTGATACCTATATTGCATGCCTGCCTGAAATAGCCCATGCACCAGGGCACCGCCTCGGCATTTCGCAGGGCCGGCTGACAAGCCGGCCCGCTTCATTACCTGCTGTTAAGTACGCCTAGGCGCGCAAGGGAACGCACAATATGAACATTACCTCGCCCCAGTGCCTGCCCCGGCCCGCCGCCTGGGTACGCAGACCATGAAAATCACAGTCGTCGGCATGGGCTACGTAGGCCTTGCCAATGCCGCCCTGCTCGCTCAACACGGGCAAGTAGTAACGCTGGACCGCGACCCGGCCAAGGTAGAGGCCATCAACCAGCGCCGCTCGCCGATTGTGGACCCGTTGCTTGAAGACTACCTGCTCAACAAGCCGCTCAACCTGCAGGCAACGCTCAATCCCGCAGAGGCTTACGCCGGAGCGGCCTTCGTTGTCATCGCCACACCCACCGACTATGACGTGGAAAGCGGCCGCTTCGATACCCGTTCCGTCGAGTCGGTCATCCGCGACGTGCGCGCGGTGAATCAGGCGGCCACGTTGGTGATCAAGTCCACGGTGCCCGTCGGCTTTACCGAGCGCATGCGGCGGTTGTGCGGTTTTGACGACATCATTTTTGCACCTGAATTTCTGCGTGAAGGCCAGGCGCTCTACGACAACCTGTACCCCTCTCGCATCGTGGTCGGTGGGCACACCGCAGGCGCCAGGCTGTTCGCCGACCTGATGCAGCACAGCGCGATCAAGAAAGATGTGCCCGTACTGCATACCGGCGCTACCGAAGCCGAGGCCATCAAGCTGTTCGCCAACACCTACCTGGCCATGCGCGTAGCGTATTTCAACGAGCTGGACAGCTACGCCGAAAGCCACGGCCTGGATACCCGCCAGATCATCGAAGGTGTCGGGCTGGACCCGCGGATCGGCAACCATTACAACAACCCCTCCTTCGGCTATGGCGGCTATTGCCTGCCCAAGGACACCAAGCAATTGCTGGCCAATTACAGCGACGTGCCGCAAACCCTCATTCGGGCAATCGTCGACTCCAACCGTACCCGCAAGGACTTCATCGCCGAGGCCATTCTCAAGCGCCAGCCGCGGCGGGTGGGCATCTATCGGTTGATCATGAAAGCCGGCTCGGACAATTTCCGCACCTCTTCCATTCAGGGCATCATGAAGCGCCTGAAGGCCAAGGGGGTGGAGGTGGTGGTCTATGAGCCGGTGCTCAAGGCTGCGACCTTTTTCAACTCCCCGGTCCTGACAGACCTTGAAGAGTTCAAGCGCAGCTGCGATGTCGTTGTAGCCAATCGGCTTACCGATGAAATCAACGATATACTCGACAAAATTTATACCCGCGACCTGTACAGCAAGGACTGAGCGCGGCCATGACATGGCTACCGTTTTTATGGAGACATCGATGCAAACCCTACTCTCCGGCCTGAGTGAACAGGCCAGCCGCGCGTATGTAGGCGCCTCATTTGACGACGCATTTTCGATTCAGTGGAAACCCGCTGCGCAGTTCATGGCTGGCGTCGATTTCAGCCACGCTTCGGGGGCACACCAGCGCGTGTGGTTGTACCGCGCACCTTGGTCCTGGTTGGCCGACGGTGCCACCGTCGATGTCGCGGCGGCACTGCACCAGTGGCAGGCCGAGCAACGCGCAGTGCTGCAACTGCGCCGCACGCTGCGTCAACGCTTGATTCTGGTGAACATCGACAGGGTGACGCCGCAGGCGTTGTTCGAGCGCCTGGGCCTGGCTTACAACGACCAACCCGTGCAGCTGTTTGCCGACCCGTTGGCCGCCACGCTGGCCGGCGTCTTCGAGCAGATGGCCCCCGAAAGCTGGACCCTTTACGAAGCGTTGGAAGCTGCATCATGGCTGCCAAACGGTGAACCGGAGTTCCGCTCCAATCGCCCACTGCCAACCACAACAGGGCTGATCGAACTGCTGGACCTGATCCATGCCGGCCGGCAATTGCCCAACGCTCAACTGCAGCTGCATGAGCGGGAAAGGTCCATCACCAGCCTGCGTCGTGAAACCGAGCAAGCGCGCAACGCCCAGCAAAGCCGCCACGATGAGCGCGAGCAGGTGCTGTCGCAGTTGCACCGCGCCCAGCAAGCGCTGGCGGATCGCGAAGCAGAAAGCCAGCTTCTCAAGGACCAGCACAGCAACCTGCAGCAACAACTGGCCCAGGCACTGGCGGACAAGCAGCTGGCCACCCAGGCCATAAGCGCCGCCGGCGCAGGGTCCAAGCCATTGGTTGAGGAAAACCAGCTGCTGCTGGCTCAACTGCATGACGTGCAGGCAGAGCTGGAAAAGCGCCATCAGGCCGGCCTGGTACTCGAACAACAAGTCGCAGCCCTGAAGCTGGAAGCAGCGCAGGCTCGCGCAACACAACAAAAAGCCCAACAAGTGCATGCCGACAATAGCGTTGCCCAACGCTACAAGGAAGAAAGCGAGCTCCTGCTGGCCCAGTTGCACGAAGTGCAGGAAGAGCTGGAAAAGCGCCACCTGGAAAGCCAGGGTTTCAACGACAAGTATGCCAGGCTGAAGAAAGAGCTGGACCAGACCCTTGCCGCGCAACAGCAGTCCGGCGTTGACCTGGCCGGCGCTACCGCCAATGCCCAGGCGCTGGGTGAAGAGAACGAGCTGTTGCTCTCGCAACTGCACCTGGTGCAGGAAGAGCTGGAAAACTACTACCTGGCCAATCGCGAAATTCTCGCGGCGATGGACCAATCCAACCATACGCTGCACCGTGCCCGTAAAGTGATCAGCCGGGTGGCTGCCAATGTCTAAGCCCCAGGCGGCAAGCCCGTACAACAGCGTGGTCGACCCCCAGTGGTACGTAGCGACTTATCCGGATGTAGCGGCTGCAGGTGCAGACCCGCAACAGCACTACGAGCAGCATGGTGCCGCTGAGGGCCGCTTGCCCCGGTACCTGCAGGCCTATCGCCTGGAGTCGGCCCTGTGGGGCGGTTTCAGCGGGCTGGCGTTGCCCGAGCTCAGTGCCCTGCAGGCACACACCGAGGACCGTGAAGAGCATGCCTACGCTTCCTGGGCCCTGGCCCGCTGGCATGCCAGTGCCTCGCAATGGTCGAGCGCACTGCCATACATCGACGCCCTCGCGCAGCCCCTGCCACCTTACATCGGCACCCTTGGCCCGATATTGCTAAGGGCCGAGGTGCTGCTGCGCAATGGCCAGCAGTCGCTTGCGCAGGCCTGCATCGCCGAGGCCATCGCAGCAAAAGGCCTGCAAGCCGACTTGTGCCTGGCAGCGGCCAATGTGTCGCTGGCCACCAAGGGCACCCAGCATCAGCCGCCAGCCGCGCTGCGCCTGTTCTGGCTTAACCGTGCGCTTGCCGCTGCCGACCTGGCACCGGTTGCCCTGCGCAACCCCGCAGCTGCGCTGACCCTGGATAACCTTCAGGCCGCGTCTGCGGCGAAGGTTGCGCCCCAGGCCCAGCCCAAGATCAGCGTGATCATGCCGGCGTTCAACGCCGAGGCATTCATTGAAACGGCCCTGCGCAGCCTGCTGGCTCAAAGCTGGAGCAACCTGGAAATCCTGGTGGTCGATGACTGCAGCAGCGATGCCACGGTTGCGCGTGTTTCTGAACTGGCCCGCGAAGACGCACGCATTGTGCTGCTTCAGCAACCGGTAAACCGCGGTGCTTACGCGGCGCGCAATACAGCGTTGAAACACGCCACCGGCACCTTCGTGGTCAACCACGACAGCGACGACTGGTCCCACCCTCAGCGCCTGGAGCTCATGGCCACTCCGTTGCTGCAGAACCCGGGCCTGGTCGGCACCCTGGCTGAGTGGGTCAGGGCCGATACCGAGCTGCACTTCCAATGCTGGCGCATGGAAAACAGCCTGATCGAACCGAGCGTATCCACCATCATGATGCGCTGCGATGCCGTGCGCGAACTGGGCGGCTGGGATGAGGTGCGTGTCGCGGCCGACCATGAGCTGCGCCAGCGCCTGCAACGTCGCCACGGCGACGAGGCACTGCTTTACCTGCTGCCAGGGGTGCCGCTGGTCATTGCCCGTCACCTGCCTCAGTCGCTGACCATGGCTTCCGGCACGCATCTGCGCTCAACGTTCTTCGGCCTGCGCCAGCTGTACAGCGCTCTGGCCGATACCTGGCATGCCATGGCAGAAGATGCGGCTGACCTGCGCTTGCCTGAAAGCGTTGGTGAACGCGCCTTCCCGGCACCCGCACCGATGCTGCGTACGTCATCTGCCCAAGCCAGCTACGACTGGTTGTTGATCAGCGACCTTGGCGAAACAGCGCGCAGCGCCAAGCCCTTGCGCCTGATACTGGACAGGTTGCAAGGGCAAGGTGAACGTGTTGCCTTGCTGCATTGGCCAGACTATCAGCGCCCCGGCCCGGTGGGCACCGACATACTTCGCAAGGCCGTCCTCGGTGCGGTGGACATCGTCCTGGCCGAGCAGCCACTGGATGCCCGGCGTGTGGTGCTGGTAGGGCGTCATCTGCTCGCCTGCCCACTGGATCAAGTACCGGTCATTCAAGGCTTGCAAAGCTGCCAGGTAGTGGACTCCGTGCGTGAAGCCAAGCAGTTGGCAATTGCACCAGCAGCCCTGGCCCTTGCGCCAAGCGAAGGGCAGCACCCGGTAGCCGAGCACCGCGCCTCTGCTCCTGCCCCTGCCTTGGCGGAACCCGAGGCGCCCCAGCCGGCTCCGGCGCAAGATAACGGCACAGGGCTACCCGCCTTGTTCGACGCAGCCTGGTACCTGCAACGTTACCCCGATGTGGCAGAAGCTGGCATCAGCCCCTGGGAACACTATGTTGCCAACGGTTTTGCCGAAGGCCGCGAGCCGGGCCCCGACTTCAATACAGCCTGGTATCTGGAGCAATGCATAGAGGCTCGCGACAGTGGCCTGCCGCCGCTGGTGCATTACCAACAGGTCGGTCGCCAGGCCGGTTACAACCCTACCCACCCTACTTTCACGGGTAGCCAGCCGAGCCGAGCGGGTCGGCCAACCGTGTTGCTCTGCGCCCATGCGGCCAATGTGCAACTGTTTGGTGCCGAACGCAGCCTGCTGGATGTACTCGATGCCTGCAACGCCCTGCAACTCAATGTGCTGGTCAGTGTGCCAAGCGTTGTCAACATGGCCTATATCGATGAATTGCGTGCCCGCTCGCTGTTCGTCGCCTGCATTCCAACCCGGCCATGGGCAGCCAGCACAGCGCCATGCCCGCTGGCCGTGGAACGTTTCCGCACGCTGATCCGCGAGCATTCGGTAGCGTTGGTCCAGGCCAACACGCTGATGCTGCGCGAGCCATTGCTGGCTGCGCGCAACGAAAACGTACCGGCAGTGCTGCATGCACACGAGTCCCCGGCCCATGACCCGGCACTCTGCGCCGCGATCGGCCTGGCTGCGCCGCAGATTGTGGAACAAGCCCTGGAACGCGCCGATCATGTACTGGCCAACTCAGCCTTTACTGCGCAGCATCTGGCCAAGCCCGGGGCCACCCACGTGGTCAGCAACATCATTGACCTGAAAGCATTCGACCTGCCTAACGTCATTGACAACAAGCGTGTAACGGCCGCATTGATCAGCAGCAACTTGCCGAAAAAAGGTATCCAGGACCTGCTGCAGCTGGCCTGCGATACCGCAAGAGACACGCCTAACCTTCAGTTGTTGCTGATTGGGCCAAATACCCCAAGTGTCTCCGCCCTGAGAACACTGGAAGCGCGTGGCCAACTGCCGGCCAACTTCAGCCTGTTGCCTTACGCAACCAGCCCGCAAACTGCCATTTCTCAAGCTAACATTGTGCTCAACCTGTCGCACTGCCAGGAAACCTTTGGCCGTACGCTGCTCGAAGGCATGGCCGCCAGCCGCCCAGTACTGGCTTACCGCTGGGGGGCACTGCCCGAATTGGTTGATGAAGGCGTCAATGGCCACACCTTCGAACACGGTGACACCAAGGCGATCGCCAACAGGTTGCGTCAGCTCTGCCGTAACCCGAAAAAAATTCGCACGCTGGGGGCTGCCGGGCGAAAACGTGCCAAGCAGTACAACTTGAAGCGTTTGAGCAAGCAGTTGGGCGCGGCCTATACGTCGATACTTGATTATCCCCTGCTGCAGACAGAGGATTTGACATGATTCTAGTCACAGGCGGAGCCGGCTTCATCGGCTCCAACTTCGTGCTGCAATGGTGTGCGAAAAGTGGCGAAGAGGTGCTGAACCTCGATGCCCTGACCTATGCTGGCAACCTGGCCAACCTGCAGTCGCTGCAAGGCAACCAGCAGCATCGGTTCATACAAGGCAACATCTGCGACGCCGACCTGCTTGCACGGCTGTTTGCCGAGCATCGCCCACGCGCAGTGGTGCACTTTGCCGCCGAGTCCCACGTTGACCGGTCCATCGCAGGCCCCGCAGCATTCGTTGAAACCAACGTGGTTGGCACCTTCCGCTTGCTGGAAGCGGCCCGCGCCTACTGGCACCAGCTGGAGGGGGAAGTCAAGGCAGGCTTTCGCTTCCTGCATGTGTCTACCGATGAGGTCTATGGCACGCTGGGTAGCGACGACCCGGCGTTCACCGAGGCCACGGCATATGCCCCGAACAGCCCCTATTCGGCTAGCAAGGCCGCCAGCGATCATCTGGTGCGTTCGTACTTCCATACCTATGGCATGCCAGTACTGACCACCAACTGCTCGAACAACTACGGGCCGTTCCACTTCCCGGAAAAGTTGATTCCGCTGATGATCGTCAATGCCCTGGCCGGCAAGGCGTTGCCCGTGTATGGGGATGGCCAGCAGATTCGCGACTGGCTCTACGTCGAAGATCACTGCGCCGGTATCCGCCGCGTGCTGGAAGCCGGTGCCTGCGGGGAAACCTACAACATCGGCGGCTGGAACGAAAAAGCCAACATCGACATCGTGCGCACACTGTGCACATTGCTCGACGAAATGGCGCCTGCCAGCCAGCGAGAGGTCATCAACGTGAAGACCGGTGAACCAGTCAAGCAGTATGCAGAGCTGATCACCTATGTCACAGACCGCCCCGGCCACGACCGCCGCTACGCCATCGATGCACGCAAGATCGAGCGCGCACTTGGCTGGCGGCCCGCTGAAACATTCGACACGGGTATCCGCAAGACTGTGCAGTGGTATCTGGACAACCAGCAATGGGTAGCTGGCGTCATCGATGGCAGCTACCGTGACTGGGTAGCGCAGCAATACGGTTCTGTTAAATCTTGAAAATTCTGCTATTGGGTAAAAATGGCCAGGTGGGCTGGGAGCTGCAACGCTCACTCGCACCGCTTGGTCATGTAACGGCGTTGGACCGCAAAGGTTGTGCGGGCTTGTGCGGCGACCTCACAGACCTGCACGCCATCGCGGCCACGATACGGGCATTGAAGCCGGACATCATCGTTAACGCAGCCGCCTACACCGCGGTTGACGGCGCAGAAAAAGAGGCGCAACTGGCCAGGCGCATCAACGCCGACGCGCCTGGGGTACTGGCACAGCAGGCAGCGGCTATCGGCGCCTGGCTGATCCACTACTCCACCGATTATGTGTTCGATGGCAGCGGGTCATTACCCTGGCCGGAAGACGCAGCAACCCACCCACTTTCGGTTTACGGTCGCACCAAACGTGACGGGGAAGCAGCTGTACTGGCTAGCGGTGCTCGCGCTCTGATTCTTCGCACCAGCTGGGTATACGCGGCACGCGGTCAGAACTTCGCCAAGACCATGTTGCGACTGGCTACGGAGCGCGAGGCATTGAATGTTGTCGCCGATCAGTTTGGCGCACCCACCGGGGCGGAGCTGATAGCTGATGTAACCGCTCATATCATCAGCCAGGTTTTCACCCGGGACGATGCCCGCGAGCTTGCCGGTATCTATCACCTGGCAGCCGCAGGTGAGACGAACTGGCATGGCTATGCGCAGTTCGTGCTTGAGCATGCCGGTCGTCAAGGCTGGCCTTTGAAAGTTGCTGCTGAGCAGATTGGTGCGATCCGGACCGAAGATTATCCATTACCGGCGGCGAGGCCACGCAACTCCCGTTTGAATGTGGATAAACTCGAAAAAGCCTTCAACCTCAAGATGCCACCTTGGCAACTCGGTGTGCAACGCATGCTGGACGAGATCCAGCGATAAGGACTGCAAATGGCGCGTAAAGGAATAATTCTCGCCGGTGGTTCAGGCACTCGCCTGCACCCCGCCACCCTGTCAGTGTCGAAGCAACTGCTGCCGGTATATGACAAGCCGATGATCTACTACCCGCTCAGCACGCTGTTGCTGGCCGGCATCCGGGATATCCTGATTATCTCGACCCCGCAAGACACACCCCGTTTCGAGCAGCTGCTGGGTGACGGCGGCCAATGGGGCCTGAACCTTACCTACGCGGTACAACCAAGCCCGGACGGCCTTGCCCAGGCGTTCACCATCGGCGCCGACTTCATTGGCAACGACAGTTGCGCCCTGGTTCTGGGTGACAACATCTTCTACGGCCACGACTTCCAGGCTCTGCTGTTGAATGCAGACAGCCGTCAGGACGGGGCGTCGGTATTCGCCTACCACGTGCATGACCCCGAGCGTTACGGTGTCGCAGAGTTCGACAGCACCGGTCGCGTCCTTTCAATCGAAGAAAAGCCCAAAGCACCCAAGTCGAGCTATGCCGTCACCGGGCTGTATTTCTACGACAATCAGGTCGTCAACCTTGCCCGGCAACTCAAGCCTTCCGCCCGAGGGGAACTTGAGATTACCGACCTGAACAACTTGTACTTGCAGCAAGATCAGCTGCAAGTTGAAATCATGGGCCGCGGCTACGCATGGTTGGACACGGGGACTCACGACAGCCTGCTTGATGCAAGCCAATATATCGCCACCATGGAGCGTCGCCAGGGCCTGAAAATTGCCTGCCCTGAAGAAATCGCCTATCGCGCAGGATGGATTGATGCCGAGCAAGTAGAACGGTTGGCGCAACCGCTGTTGAAAAACGGCTACGGGCAGTACTTGCGTAATCTTCTTCAAGTCAAGGTTTTCTAATGCTGGCCGAACCTCTTGCCATCCCCGATGTGCTGCTGCTTACCCCAAAGGTGTTCGGCGACGACCGTGGCTTCTTCTACGAAAGCTTCAACGCCCGCGTCTTCAATGAAGTGGCTGGCCTGCAAGCCGACTTCGTCCAGGACAATCACTCCCGTTCGACAAAGGGGGTGCTAAGGGGCTTGCATTACCAGCTCCCTTCCCATGCCCAAGGTAAACTGGTCCGTGTCGTACAAGGCGAGGTATTCGACGTAGCGGTAGACATTCGCCGTGCCTCCCCCACCTTCGGCAAATGGGTAGGCGCAGTGCTTTCGGCCGAAAACAAGCGCCAGCTGTGGATACCTGCCGGCTTCGCTCACGGTTTCGTCACACTGAGCGACACGGCGGAGTTCCTGTACAAGACAACCGACTTCTACTCGCCGCAGTACGAGCGCTGCATTGCCTGGGATGACCCGGCCATCGGCATCGAATGGCCTATCGACTTCACACCAAGCCTGTCAGGGAAAGACCAGCTTGGAGTCGCGCTAGCCGACGCCGACTGTTTCGATTGATGAGATGGGCGAGGCTGCATGGCCTCGCCTCCATCGTTTCCGTCAGTGGCTACGCTGGGTAAAGGCGGTGGGCCCTATGGGATGAGTGGCCGCTTTACGTTGACAGGGCGCAGCAACAGGTGGAGCATTTCGCTTTTTTACGACCAGCGACCACGCCAATGTCTGCCACATCCCCCCCAGCCGAACGGCTCTATATCCTGGACACTTTACGGGGTATCGCAGCGCTCTGCGTGGTGTTCTGGCATTGGCAACATTTTTTCTATGTAGGTAACAGCCCGTCAGGTTTCGAGCCCACGCGCCAACCGTTCTATACCACGCTTGCGCCGTTGTATCAGCATGGCGGCCTCGCGGTGCAGCTGTTTTTCTCCATTTCCGGGTTTGTATTCTTCTGGTTGTTCGCGCAAGGCGTGGCCACGGGCAGGGTCAACGTGCGCACCTTTACGGTCGACCGTTTCAGCCGTCTATACCCGCTGCACTTGCTGACATTGGCCGCAGTAGCCGCGCTGCAGTTTGTCTACTTCAACAGCCATACTGGCTTTTTTGTTTACCCTTTCAACGATGCCTATCACGCATTGCTGAATCTTTTGCTGGTGCCCGCCTGGGGGTTTGAACGGGGGTGGTCGTTCAACGCGCCAATCTGGTCGGTCTCGGTCGAGGTGCTGCTCTACACCTTGTTTTTCGTCATCTGTCTGGCCGGCCGTTGGCGCTGGTTACTTACCGCCATCGCTTTTGCCGCAGGCCTGATGCTGTACCCCGACAACTACAAAATCGGTAGCGGGTTGTTATGCTTTTTTGCTGGCTGGCTCGCTTATGGCGTACTTTGCGAGTTACGAAAATGGCTAGGCTCCGGCCCGGCGTTTCTCGCTGCCTGCTGCATTGCGTCAGCGAGTTGGGGCGCGCAAATAGGGCTATACGAAGCGATAAACCCTACCTTGGTCATATGCCTGTGCTTCCCTGCAACCCTGGCTGCGCTGGCCGCTGCCGGCCTGCACTGGCCAGGGCTGTTGCGCAGCACTGCCTGGGTTGGGGACATCAGCTACGCCTCCTACCTCCTGCATTTTCCGTTGCAAATCGCGTTTGCACTGGCGCTGGATAGCCTGGGTTACGGGCGCGAACACTTCTACAGCCCAGGGCTGATGCTGGCATTCTTTGCAGTGCTCATTCCCCTCAGCCTGGCCTGCCATCGATGGTTTGAACGCCCGGTTCAGCGATATCTGCGCCGTAGCCGATTGGCAAACCCCAGACAATCGGGCACACAGGCATCGGCGTAACTTTGGCTCTGTAAGAAATCCCAAGAAACCAATCGCGCCCCCTCAACCTGAATCTTTGCAGAGTCTCCAGACAGCTACGGTAAGAAATTCTGTGATGGCAAAGCGTTACGAGCTCTCGGATGAGGCCGGGACTGTGGCTGCTGATTTCTTTACCGAAACCCATCCCGGGGGCGGCCCCGCCTGAGCGACCAGTTGATGCTCGGTGGGGTCCTCTGAGTGCTCTACTCGGGGTCTGCGTGGCGAGATATGCCGGACCTTTTTGGCCCGTGGTCTAGGGTCTACCAAAGATTTCGGGCTGGCGAAACCACGGGACAATCGATCATATGCTCAAGCGCTTGTACCTAAGAAGAAAAAGCAAGGCCGGATAGATTTGCAAAGCTGGATGATCGACTCAGCCGCGCAACCCGACGCTCTTCTTGCGCCGAAAAAAGGGAGCCTGTCGATCACGCTCTAGCCCGTAGTCGTGGTGGCCTGACTACCAAAATACACATGCTATGCGACGTCAGCGGAACACCGTTGAGCTGCCTTCTCCCTAGTGGACAAGCCAGTCACATCAGCTACGCATAACCCATAATGAACGACGTTAGCACTCCATTCAGCCAACCTGGCCGTCCGCGCTAACGCTGTGAATGCTGGCTTTCCGACTAAGGCTACGACGCCATAGCGCTGCGCCGTTACTGCGTCAGTATCGAATGCAATACGTCATCCCGCTGCGCTCGATGAAGCGCAAACCCAATCCTGGCTTACCCGGAATGTTTGATCGGCCCATGTACCGACAGCGCAGCACCATCGAGTGCAATTTGGCTGGCTGAAAGAGAACCGGTGGACCGTGACACGCTTTGATAAGCTCGCAAAAACTACGCCGCCATGGCTTCACTAGCCTGTTCCATGCGATTTTATGCGACAGCTTTTTCGTACAGAGCATAGCGCGCGGGACTTGGCTTCAATAAATCTTGCCATGTTTTCTATAGGCGAAAAAATCCCGCACTTGGCGGGATCTATCAGGATTCTAAGTTCGACATCAAACAGCTACATTTCATTCGAAGCCCGGACCGGCCAAGCGAATCAAGCTCGTTCTACAACAGCGGTAGAACGAATCACCTCACCAAGAACATCTCTATAAAACACAACAACTTCGACTATCTCAACCTCCGCAGAAACAGGAAAGACTGCTCTGCATGCAGGCTCATACCAACGCATTGCCTGCCGCACGCCATCAACCATCAAATAAAAGGCGAAGCTTGTCTCGTCGCACTCGCTAGGCCCAAGCATTAGGGAGCAAACCGACACTACTTCATTGCCGACAAACTTGGCCGATACAGAAAGAGTCAACCCAAATGAAACAAGTGGAGACTGAACGCGTACGCTCGCCATTGAATTAATATTTCTGCTGAACCACTCAAATCTAGCCTTTATCATCTGAGAAAGAGCTACCCTATAATACCTCTCAGAGAAATGAAAAGGCGATATGCCCCACCGATGCTTTTCGTCAGCCACAAACAAAGCACTAGACAGTTCAAAAAATCTGGATTTATCGATAAACTTCTGAAGATGCTCATACATCCAATCTAAACTTTTATTAGCTTCAGACACCAAGCCAGAGCCATAGGGGTATTTTGTAGATGTATCGCCATCGAACTTGGCAGCCCAGTAAGCTTTGTTTACATAGGTACAGTCAATCTTTCCATTTTCACGAACAAATTTAATAAAAGCATACATCCCTTGCAGCCACATATCTTTGTGCTCGGGCGAACCATTCTTGATAACCCTATAACCCGAAAATGAAGAATCCTCTAACAGCTTATGCTCACCAATTATTCCAGAATTGGTGAACACTCTACCATCAGGCAGCTCAATCAGATCAAATCGCTCATCAATAAGATCAATAATTACAAGATCAGATCCTTGAAGTGCCTCTGCAGCCAAGATCAGATCTTTTTTGAAGTCTCTTTCAACCATTCGCCTCTGGAAAGGCGACGTGATTTTTTCCAGCATTGTCTCATCTGAGAATGGACGGCTACACAATGATGCCATGGACGATCTAGCATAATATTCATGGACTTTAAAACCACGACTTTCAGAGAGGTTGAAAATATCTCTCGTAACACAGCTGCCATAGATGAATACATTTGTCATTGCGTCATTCCATCGATAAGCCATCCTCTCGCTTAAGCATAAGCAGCGAGGAATTAAGATTAGTATCCTAACTCAAAACCCCACGTTCAGCCACCTACCTGGGCGCGCCGGCCTCTTAACACTCCAAGAGGCTGTGGAGATGGGCATACTCAAGCGCAAGCACCTCCTCATAACGAGCACCCTATCGGCTGCTCCTTGGGACAGCTTCTTGAATCAACTAGCTTTCTTGATGGGTGAACAGCCGATCTGCGATGGTTCAGCTCATGCTCTGGCACACCCACTTGCAGCACCAAATCGCACGGACCGTTTTCCCCATCGATGACTAAATTTCCATAGCGCTTCTTAGAATGAATTGCGTCTGCCGCCCCCAGCTATCATGGCATATTAATCCGCAACTAAATGTATTCAAACCCTCCGATGCGATTGCGCCCATATTCGCGCGAACAACAACTACAAAGTTCCGACGAGCTGCCTCACCTTGATTCAAATCGAACTCTAGAATTTTTATTACATGATTTCAAACTCAGACCAAGTTCGAATGGCTGTATCATTATCGACTGAAATATCATCTTTTAATTCTTCAACTGAGGTATTAATCTTGCTTGAAGATGTCTACAGGACAGTCCCCAGCTGACTTGCTCAGCCATGGCCTTTACCACCGCTGATGATCGGAGCAAAACGCGAAGCATTATCGTGTACGCGCTTCCATTGCTAAAACAAACGTGTAAGCGCCGCTCATAGTTCTCGTTTCCCAGCGTTGCCAAAGCCGTGAAACTCTGTGATGCTGCATTGAGAACAGCTCGGGAACGTTAGTTTGAAACCCGTAGAGTCGGGTGCGACAACGGCCATTACTCGGCTGTTTTGCCTTGCCTGACCTTCGTTTCAAGACCTCGCGCCTTAGCACTGCCCCTAGCCGTACCGCTAGATCCCGGAGCGGGTGGGGTTTATCCAGCGCGTGCTTTATGATGAAGTAGCTGTCGCGCCAAACTACCCCTTTTCCGTTTACGCCGCCCTCCAATAAATACAATGGGACGCCACGTGAATACTTTGACCGCAACAACCGCGCCGCCCCAGGTCGCGGTGCAGTACCCGGCCGCCATAACCCATGACGTTTCACTTGATGCGTTACGGCTGGTCGCCACACTGATGGTGATCGTGATCCATGTTTCGGCCACTGGGTTTGCCCAGTTGGCACCACACTGGTGGGGGGTCAATACCTACGAGAGTTTGTCCCGGGCCAGTGTGCCGATTTTCTTCATGATCACGGGTGCATTGCTGCTGCCGCGTTCGCACAACATCAGCGGCGTATTGCGCCGGGTGTGGCGCATGGGCTTCGCACTGCTTGCCTGGTCTTTGGTATACCTTGCCTACAACAAGTACAAGGTCACCGGGCTGATACTGCCAGACCTCTCGGAACTCAAACACTGGTTGGTCGCGATCGTGCGCTGGCCGGTGGCGGGCCACCTGTGGTACCTGTACACACTGATGGCGGCTTACTTCTTCATTCCGGTGCTGGCGGGTTTTTTCCGCAGCAGCCCGTTGGGGCTGCAGTGCCTGGTGCTTGGGGTGTGGTTGATAGCGGCCAGTATCGTACCGTTTGCCGAACGCGCCTTCGGTGAAGCACGGGCGTACATTGATACGCGCTTTTTCTATATCTACCCCGGTTATATATTGGCAGGCGCACTGTTGTATCACCATTTCAAGATGAGCCTGAAAGGGTTGTACGCAGGCGTGCTCTTCTACCTGCTATGCAGTGCAGGAACTGCCGTGTTGACGTGGTACTACTCCAGAAACGCTGCGACCAATACCGAACTTTTTTATGAGTACTTTGCTCCGTTCGTGGTCGTTGCTGCTCTTTCCCTGTTCTGCGTTGTCAGGTACCTCGCCCAGCTTTTGCTCCACCGATATCCGGGGGCCCGCCAAGCGATGATCTTTCTCGGCAGCCTCACCTTTGGCATCTACCTGATGCACCCCATGGTTATCTGGGAACTGCACCACAATGGCCTGCCCTGGAACTTCACCAACCCGTGGCTGGCTATCCCGACCGTCATGGCGGTAGTGTTCGTCGTGTGCGGGGTTATCACCTATATCATCAGGAAAATCCCGGTTCTTCGAATGATTATTCCTGGCTAAAGAAAGCCTGGCTGCGTCAGCTGCCTCGCAGGCTGGGCACCGGCTGATCTGGCAGATCAGCGGTGTTGTCAGGCATTCAATATTCCAGCCGGCGAAGGGGCACATTGCCGCGCTTGTATTGCCGGTAGCCGGTATAGGGAAGAATGACCGTATCGGCAATACCCGACGCAGCCATGTCGATCAGGATAGGAACGGTGCCCAATGGGCGCCGGTTCTAGGTGGGCCGTTCAGGTTGCCCTGGTCTCGCCATAGCTTAGCCGCTTCCATAAAAATGTTACAGAATGATGACGACGAGCTTCTCCTCAGTCTGGGTGGTAACTACAATGCCACCATCTCAAGGAGAACCGGCATGCAACACGCTTCAGACAGAGCGCTTTTCGCCAACCAGTTAAGAGGCGTAGCGGTTATCGCCGTGCTTATCGTCCACTGGTGCGGGGTGTATTGGTTTTCACGGGATGTGGTGGCGTCCTACATCCATGCCCCCGTCGTGGAGGGGCCGTCGTCGAGCATGATTTACTGGCTCACTATCCCCACGTTCAATTACGGCCCGTTTGGCGTTTCCATTTTCTTCCTGATCAGCGGCTTCGTCATCCCGTTTTCGCTGAATCGCCTGGAACCGGCCAAGTTTCTGGTTGCCCGTTTTCTGCGCATCTACCCGACCTATATCGTCGCGTCGCTGATCATGCTGGGGCTGGTTTATCTTTCCAGCCGTTACTGGGGCCAGGCATTTACCATGCCCTGGGACAGGCTGTTTGCCAACCTGCTTTTGCTGCAAGGTAATGCACACTACCCTTCGATAGACATGGTGAACTGGACCCTGGCCATCGAGATAAAGTTTTATATCATGGCCGCTTTGCTGTACCGCTCGATCAAGGCGGGTAATACCCTACCGATCATCCTGTTCGCGGTTGCGGTGCTGGCAGCGTGCGAGGCATTGCCGGGACTGCTGGCGGGCTGGGACTTGCGCCCGGGTTTGGTAGACTCGCTGAAAACCGAACTGATGTGCGTCATCTTCATGTTTATCGGCACAGGTTTTTACCATCACTACACAGGCACCTACACGCTGCGTAAATTACTGGCCTATATCACCATCTTGATGACCGTATTCCTGATCTGCTGGCCCCATACCGACTGGATCGTGCAGATGCCATCTGTTCCGCAAAACTATGTGTATGGCTTGTTGGTATTTGCGCTGAGTTACAGCATGAAGGGATACTTCCGGCCGTTTGCGCCGTTGGACTTCATCGCCAATATCAGTTATTCAATTTACGTAACGCACTCGATCATTGGCTATCTGTCCATCCGGATTTTGATGGATCAAGGGCTTTCCTTCCCCGTCTCAGGGCTATTGACCCTTGGCTTCGTTTTGACCCTGGCCTATGCCCTCCATCGACTGGTAGAGGTGCCTACAATGAAGCTGGGCAAAGCTATCTTCAAGCACAAGGCAAGGCCCGCTCCAGCAGCACCGGTAGAGCTGGAGCAGGCGACCAAATAGGTCCCGGGGTCGGCCTTTTGGCAGTAATGAGGGTGCGTAATGCGCCCTTTAGCTAGGCTGCCGGTTTGAACGCCCAGAGCTTCATTACCAGGTAATTCAATACCGGCACCACGAAGATCACCATCACCAGGCCCACCGCGTAATGCAGGCCGAGATACTCCACCACAGAGGTGATCAGCAATGTCAGCCCCAACGATACCAGCGACACCGCCAGGAAGCGCCGATAACCGAGCAGGCTCGCCGGCATTCTGAACGTAAACCGGCTGTTGAGCAGGTAGGACATCACGTTGGCAAAACAGAACGCCACGCCATTGGCCACGAAGGCCGGGGGCGCAAGCAACTCCATCAGCGCCACCACGATACCGGCATGCACAGCGGTATTGGCAACGCCGACCAGGCCAAACCGAATGAACTCGTGATAACGCGCAGGGATGATGTGTTTCACTTGATCACGTCACGCACGATATACACAGGCCGGTTCTTCGACTCGGTGAAAATCCGCCCCACGTATTCCCCCAGCACACCAATACCGATCAGTTGCACACCACTGGCGAACAGTACCGTGATCATGATCGACGCGTAACCGGGCAAATCCACGCCAAAGAACAGGGTTTTCACCAGCAGGAAGGCCGCGTAGACGAACGACAGCGCCGATACCGCGCAGCCCAGGTACGTCCAGATACGCAACGGCACCGAGCTGAAACTGGTAATGCCTTCGATGGCAAAGTTCCACAGCTTCCAGGTGTTGAAGCTGGAAGTACCGTGCTCCCGGGCGGCAACCTTGTATTCCACCGTAGTGGTACGGAAGCCCACCCAGGCAAACAGCCCCTTCATGAAGCGACGGCTTTCCGGCAATGTCTTCAACGCGTCGACGACCTTGCGGTCCATCAAGCGGAAATCGCCCACATCGGCGGGAATGTCGATGTCCGAGATGCGGTTGTGCACTTTGTAGAAGTAGTTGGCCGTCAGCTTCTGGATCGGCCGGTCGGTTTCGCGGTCAACGCGCTTGGCCAACACCACTTCCGCGCCCTGCTCCCACTTTTCGACCAACTCCAGAATAACCTCTGGCGGGTGCTGCAGATCGGAGTCGATCGGCACAATGGCGTCGCCAGTCGCGAAGTCGAGGCCGGCTGAAATCGCCGCCTCCTTGCCAAAGTTGCGCGACAGGTCCACTACGGTCAGGTAGGCATTCTTCGCCTTGGCCTGTACCAGCTGGTCATAGGTGCGGTCGCGGCTACCGTCATTGACGGCGATCACTTCGAGTTCGTAGCGGTCAGCCAAGCCGGCAAATACTTCGTTGATGCGCTGAAAGAACGCATCTACGCCTTTTTCCTCATTGTAGAAAGGCGATACCAGCGAGATTGTGCGCTTGTTCGGTTCGGTCATGGGTTTACCTGCCCTGCTTGGCCGACGCGGCAGACATAGGCAAAGTCGATCACTTTGCACTCAGGCTGACGGTTTGATGGGAAGAGCTGCTTGACCTGATCAAGTTGCGGGAAGTCACCCGCATTGAACACGTACATGGACTGTGCAAATTGCGAACCTGCAATTTCCGCCTGGGTACTTTCGGTACTGCAGTTGGCATTGGAGCGGGCAACGTACCCGGTGTTGATCTTGATATTGTTCACGGCAGCGTAACGCATGGTCGGCATCAAGGAGTGCAACACCAGTTCGCCACGGCCACATTTGAATTTCGGGAAGAAATACAGGTACTTGGTATCTTTTGTTGCCTGCTCGGCCCACGCGGCCTGGGTCATCACAGACTCAGCCGGCCGATTGGCCACAGCCACCAGCAAGCGCCGGAATGCAGACAAGTCGCTGATTTGCACCACCAGCATTACCAGCATGCACGCTGCGAACACCTTGGTGTCCAGCCGGCGGTACAGGTAGGTGATGGAGAAGATCACCACGCAAAAGCCAACCGGCCAGAAGAACCGGCCCGAGGCACGGAACTGAGAGGTGATCGGGCTCAGGATTGACGGGTAGTCGATCGACACCAGGTGGCTGGTGCCCAGATAGATCTCGTTGGACAGCGCATAGACGGTGAACAGCGCCATCAGCCAGGTAAGCGCCTTGTGGCGGGCGAACGTGCCGTCGTTGTTCTTGCGGTTCAACACCAGGCTCAATACAAACGCCAGCAGCACGCCCATGCCGAGGTAGTTGAAGCCTTCACCTTGCCCTGGCATCTCCGGGTTGGGGAAGTGCAGGTATTTGCCGCCATGCAGCGGAGACAGCAGGTTCATCGAGAACACGCCGAAACCGCCTTCCTTTGACACCGCCGCCTCACCCATCGGGAAGATGGTCAGGAACAGGCTGGCCCCGATCACCACGAATGGCACCAGGGCGCGGGCAATCGACGCAGGATTGAAGCGATCAGCGCGGCCCAGGTAGCTGGCCAGGTAGATGGCGCTGGCCATGGCGAACAGGTAGATGTTGACGTAGAAGCCAGCAACCAGCAGCACGCCCCAGGCCCAGCCATGGGGCTGCCCGGTGTTGCGGCAGCGCAGGTACATCGCCAAGGCGCACAGCACGATCCATTGCGACATCAACGACACGTGTGCAATGCGCGAGGTGAACTCGGGCATGCTCACCAGGCAAACCACCGCGGCGGCAAGCGCCAGCCACGAGCGCACCCGCAGTTCGCGCAGGATCCACCACGCACAGATGGCCTGGGCGAGGAAGCAGCCCGCAATCCACAGGCCGAACGGGTTGAACGGCGCGAAGCTCTTCGGCACCAACACTTTCAGCAGGAAGGCATACAAGGGTATGGCATCTACAAACGTAGCCCTGGTCCCCTGCGGGTAGTTTATGCTGTCAAAAGCCAGCAGCGGGTAGCTGAACGGAGCGTTGAAGAACGCATTGAAACCCGCAAAATACTGGGTTACGTCCTCGACTTCAGTCTGCCAATACGAATTGGTGCCAAGAATGAAGTCCAGCGGGAAGTGCCGCAGTACAAAGAACAACCCGAAAGCCAATGCGAACGCAAAGCCGGCTCTCCCTGTTGAGTCAAGCTTCAAACCCATTATTCTATTTTCCCGTCCATGCAGTTTTTCAAGGCGATGCGGTCAGAACGCATTTTTGCTGATTTCGCCAATTAGCTGTTGCGCACTGCCTTGCCAGGTAAGCCATGGCATGTCGACCGACTTGGGGTGCTGGCCTTGAGCGTGCAGCTCCAGCCAGGCAGCGATGCTGTCAGCCATGTTGCGCGCGTCGTTGCCGGCGAAGAACCAGGCATGCTCGCCCGCTACTTCACGGAACACCGGCAGGTCGCGGGCGATGATCGGCAGCCCGTGTTGTGCCGCTTCGATCAGCGGCAGGCCAAAGCCTTCGCCATACGATGCAGCCAGCAGGCAGTCACAGTGCTGGTACAGGTGCTCCAGGTATTCGTCGCTTGCCCCTTCCAGCCACAGCAGGCGCTTGCCGCGCTCCGGGTGGTTGGCGAGCCTGTCCGCCAGCTCTTCCACCAGCCAGCCGTGCTTGCCAACAATGACCAGGTTCGCCTGCACACCCTGTTGCCATAACAGCTCGAAGGCCTCCAGCGTTTGCAGGTGCCCTTTGCGCGGCTCAAGCGTACCGACCATGAGGAAGGCAGGGTTGGCTTGCAAGGCTTCGAGGCGCATGGCCGGGTCTTCCGGTATGCCGGTAGTGGGTACCGACTGGTCAATGTCGGCACCGAGGTGGAACACACCGATGCGGAATGGCCGGCTACGCTTGGGTGCGTTCTCGTCCATCCACGCCTGCAGTTCGTCCCCTACCGCACGGGAAATGCACATCGCACCGTCGTAGCGAGCGATGGTGTTGATCCAGTCAACGTAGAACGGGTGCAGGTGGTCCGAGAAGAAGTGGCGCATCTGCAGGATCAGCAGGTCGTACACCACGAAGAACAGGCTTACGCCGTGGGCACGCATGGTATCGAGATACGGTTGGCGCTGCGGCAGCATATCCAGCAGCAGGTCCAGGCAGATGTAGGCGTCACCGGCCTTGTAGCTGATGGCCTCGTCCACGTCGTCATCGCCGGGCGCATTGCCGAGGAACCGGGCCGTGAACTGCCTGGCGTAGCGGTAGAACGATTCCTCGACCTTGGTGTAGATCGGCGTGACGGTGTAGCCTTCGGGCGGGTTGGTCAACCATTCCAGGAGAATGCTGCGCACCACACGCTGGATACCGCTTTTGGCATCGTGCCGGCAGAGCTGTGAAATATCCACCAACAGATTCGGTTTTGCAGCCGGCCCCTGCAGCGAATAATCTATGGCCTTAGCCAGGCGCTGCACATCAACTTCACCCTTGGCCAGCTCACCTGAGGCAACCAGCGCCTCGGCCAACTGCTGGATACGTTGCTCGGTAGGCAAGTCTTCATCCACGGGGTGGCTGACAACCGCTTGGTCTTGCAAGCATTGTTCGAACGCGGCAACGGCAGCCTTGCCTGTGAGGTCCCAGGAGAACAGCTTGGCGCGCTCCAGGCCGTGGCTGATCATGGCCTCGCGGAAGGTGTCGTCCACCAGCGCCTGGTTCATTTTCTGGGCAATCGAGGCTGTGTCGAGCGGGTCAAACGTGGCTTCGTCCCAACCGATCACTTCAGGCACGCTGGAGGTATTGGCACCGATCACCGGAGCGCCGCACTTCATGGCCTCCAACGGCGGAAGGCCAAAGCCCTCATGCCAGGACGGGAAGACGTAGAGGCGGCAGGTGTTGTACAGCGCTACCAGCTCATCGTCCGTGATGAAACCGGTAAACACCAGGTCATCCTCACTCAGCCCTTGCGCCAATGCTTCGCCACGGTATCGCTCGACAATGTGCTGGGACATCTTGCCGGCGAACACCAGCTGTACATCCTTCACTTCGCGTTTGACGTCGGCAAACGCGACAATCAGCCGAGACAGGTTCTTACGCTCGTCTGCCCCACCGGAGTACAGCACAAACGCATCGCGCAGCCCGAATTTGGCCTTGAGCGCGCTGCGCGCCTCATCGCTGAGGGTGACGGGCCGGAACACTTCATCTGCGGCGCCCGACACATTGAACACCTTGTGCTGCTCCAGTGGCAGTAACGACAGCGCTTCCTGACGGGCACATTCCGAGATCGCCAGCAACACGCCGTGGTCCTTGAAAGAACCAACGATGTCCATGTAGTACTGCTTGTACTGGGCATGATCCAGGTATTGCTGCGGGTTGGTCAGCGGGATCAGGTCATACAGGGTAACGCTGACAATCGCCCGTTTGTTCTCGGGCGGGCGGCCGATGACTGCGTCATCGATGAAGCCCTCGACCGCGCTGGTGATGTGCACCACATCCGGCTGCAATTCATCGATAGCAGCCTGGCGAATGAGCTTGGCCACTTCATGGCGGCTATGGTTGGCCGGGTTGATGCCTGCCACCGGGCCTTGTGCATACCAGACGCGAATATGGCTTTGCGGCAGCAAGCCGTCAAAAGCGCCACGAATGGCTTCAATCCCTTCGCTGAGCATGCCATTGAGCAGCAGGTAAACCTCATGGTCGCCGCGATTGCGAACAATACCTTGAGCCAAGGATACGCTGTATCGGCCGATGCCACGGAAACGGCTTTCGGTTTGCGCGCCTTGCATGTCAATTACAATACGCATTCAGTGTCAGCCTTTTTTCATTGCTGCTTGGAGGGCGTTTTCGATAGCGCGGCCTCGCGGTGTCAAAGGGGCGTGATCGATCACGCCGTGCTGGTGGTCGACGGCGACGCTGGCAGGGTCGGGCGCCAGCAGGTTCCGCAACTTGGCGCTCAGCCAGGGGCTGCGGTTCAGCACTGCCAGGGCCAGGCGCCGCACAGCCGGTCGGCGTGCCACCCACAACCGGGCGTGTGGCGCGGCGTGACGCAGCTTCAGGCGCAACCACACTTTACCGTGGCGGGACGGCCACAGCACTGCCCGCCCGGTAACGCGCAGGGGGCCTGTAATACGCCAGGATGTGCTGGTACGCATGGCTTCAATCTGCTGCTCGGCACCTTGGGCACGCATGTGCTGCCAATGGCAGTTCTCCAGGGCAGCATTACGCTCCTGGGTCATGGCTTCGGCATGCGCCTGGGCCTGGCTGAGCGCTTCCTGCATGGCTCCGCATTGGCGGTTCAAGGCCTCTGTGGTGGCCTCATAACCTTCCTTCATCACCAGCAGTTGCTGGGTTTGCTGCTGGCTCACTTCGGCCATCAGCCTCTGGAACTCGGCGGGCTCGAAAAAGGTGGCACGCACTGCCTCTACGCTGCTCTCCAACTTGCCCAAACGGCTTTCGATGCCCTGGTCGTAGCGCAGGGCGATATCGTCAAGCGACAAGCCGTAGGAGGCTTCGAACACTGCCTCGAAATTGTCCAGTTGCTCGGCGTCGGCTTGCTTCTGGGCAACCACGGCGTAGTCGGGGCTGGCGCCAGACAGCACTTCGCGCACCCCTACCCTGGCCTGCTCATCGTGCAAGGCAGCGGCTTCCTGCAGGCGAACCACCTTGGAGCGAACGAAGCCGGTGTGCTCGGTAAGGAACGACATCAGCAAATTGGGGATCGGCTGATCGTGAGTAGGGTCGAGGTAGAAATTGTTGGTACCCACCATCACGTTTTCAGCGTTGGGGGTTTCCAGAATCAACAGGCCGGCCGGGCGCAATACGCGCAGCGCTTCGCTGACCAGCTCTTCAAGTACCGAGAACGGCACATGCTCTGCGATATGAAAGCCGCTCACCACGACCTGGCTGCCATCCGGCAGCGCTCGCAGGGCCTCCAGGGCATCGCCTTTCTGCGCAGGCAGGCCGGCGGCCTGGCAGGCTTCCAGCATGCCGTCGTCCAGGTCGACACCCATTGGCGAGAAGCCTTCGCGCTTCATCAACTCAAGCCATTCGCCACGGCCGCAGCCGATATCGAACACCGGGCAGTCGGCATAGAGCGTTTTCAGGGGTTGCAGAAACGGCAAGTAAGCTTCGAGCCGCTGGGTGATGAGCTCCCTCGAGCCACGGTAGCGGTCTTCGAAAGCCCTGTAGAAACCAGCATTCATCAATTGCACTCCACGGTCGGCGGGATCCACGCCAGGCCTACGAAGGTTTGTTCGGACATGTTCACAACGTTGAATACCAACGCCAGGTCACGCCACTCATAATTATCGGCAATATGGGTTTCACTCGCATGCAGGGCTACGGCCACCGAATACGACCCAACGCCAAGGTTTGCAGGAAAACGGAAACTGTACGTCAGCAGTTCGCCTGCTGCCAAATCCGTGCGGATGCAGTTCAGGTGATGGGTATTGGTGCCAAACACATCCTGACCAAGGCGGTCCTTGATCACATAACCCACCACCAGCTCCGGTATGGGTGCATTGACCTTGACCTGGATACGCAGGCAAACGTCATCGCCTACCGAGATGTATTCCACCGGGGCGCCTTCACGATCGTGCAGGGCAACCGTTTCGATGCTGGCCTTGCCGCTACCCGAACGCGTCTGCCGGGTACCATCGGACAACGTCTGGACTTCGACGGTGGCGTTTTCCTTCTGGGCAATGATGGCGTTGTAGTAGTCCATCACTTCTTCAGGTGGGCCGTCCTTGATGACGGTACCGCCATCCAGCAGGATCGCCCGGTTGCACAGGGCCTGGATCGAACCGCGGTCATGGGAAACAATCAGCAGCGTGGTGCCGGCTTTCTGGAACTCCTTGATGCGACCAAAGCTCTTGTGCTGGAAGTAACTGTCTCCCACGGAGAGGGCTTCGTCGATAATCAGGATTTCAGGACGGAAAGCAGTGGCCACGGCAAACGCCACACGCATCTGCATGCCGCTGGAGTAGGTGCGCACAGCTTGGTCGAAGTACTCGCCAATTTCAGCGAAGGCTTCGATGTCATCAATCACACCGTCGATTTGCTGGGTGGTAAACCCCATGAGCCCAGCCGCATGGTAGGCGTTCTGGCGGCCCGTAAGCTCACCGTTGAAACCCATGCCCAGTTCCAGGATGGCGGCAATTCGGCCATTGACATGCACCTTGCCTTCGGTGGGCTGCAAGGTACCCGTGATCATCTTCAACAAAGTCGATTTGCCGGCACCGTTCTGGCCCACCAGGCCAATGGCTTCGCCGGCCTGAATATTGAAGCTTATGTGCTTCAACACCCAGTGTTCGCTGCTGGCCTTGACCGGCAGATAGAACCAGCGCGCGATGCGCTGCCATTCCGAACGGTAGCTGCGGTAGGCCTTGCCTACGTTGTTGACGGCCAACAGGGTCATAGCGAGTCCACCATTTCAGCAGAAGCACGGCGGAACAGGAACAGGCCCAGAACCATCAAGCCCATGGCGATGGCGAACACAACCCCCACCTGCGCAATTTCAGGTGCCTGTTTGTACACCAGCACGTTGTGATAGGCCGTGACGATGGGGTACATCGGGTTGGCGTCCAGGGTCCCTTTCAGGTAGTCCGGCACAATATTCACCGAATACACGATGGGCGTGAACCAGAACCATACCTGCATCACGATCGGCACGACTTGGCCGATGTCCCGCAGGAACACGTTCAGTACACCCAGTACCAGGCCGATGCCAACCGCCAGCGCCACCACCGCCAAAGTCAGGGGCAACAACCACAGCATCTGCACATTGGGCGCATGGCCAAGCACCGCGAAAACAATCATGACCGCAACGAACAGCAACAGATTGTTGAGCAAGCAGGAACCGACCACGATCACCGGTAGCGCAATGCGCGGAAAGCGCATTTTTTTCATCAGGTTGCCTTGATCGATGAACACCGAGAGGCAACGCTGGACGATTTCGGCAAACAGGTTCCAGGCCAGGATGCCGGCGATCAGGTACAACGCATAGGCGTACTTGTTGTCGATGCCCGGAAGACGCGCCCCCAGAACGTTGGACAGGATCAGCGCATAGATTGCAACCTGTGCCAGAGGGTGGATGATCATCCACAAGCCGCCCAGCTTGCTGCGCGCGAACCGTGAGATGAACTCGTTCTTGATGGACGTAAGGATGAAGCCTCTGTAGTCCCAGACGCCCCGAAACATGCCGAACATAATTATCCTTGAATCAGACAGGCGATTTCTGCGACACGTTGAGCGACCAGGGCTTCATCACCGCGGCTCTCCACATTCAGGCGCAGCAGCGGTTCTGTATTGGAACCGCGCAGGCTGAAACGCCAGTCGGCAAACGCCACACTGATGCCATCGGTGCGGTCGACGCTGGGCGCTTGTGGCAAATAGAAAGCCAGGATTTTTTCGATGGTAGCCTTCACATCGGCCACCTCGTAGTTGATCTCGCCGCTGCACGGGAACTTGGCGATGCGTTCGTCCACCAGTTGGGCCAACGTCTTGCCAGTGATGCTCATCAGGGCCGCTACCAGCAACCACGGAATATTGCCGCTGTCGCAGTAGGCAAAATCGCGGAAATAGTGGTGGGCACTCATTTCGCCGCCGTACACGGCGTCCTCGGCACGCATGCGTTCCTTGATGAACGCGTGCCCGGTCTTGCTCTGGATTGCCACCCCGCCGGCAGCTTCAACCTGCTCGATGGTGTTCCAGGTCAGGCGCGGATCGTGGATGATCTTGCTGCCTGGGTGCTTGGCCAGCAGCATTTCAGCCAGCAGGCCAACTACATAATAACCTTCGATGAAACGGCCCTGACCGTCGAAGAAGAAACAGCGATCAAAGTCACCGTCAAACGCAATCCCCATGTCGGCATTGGTATCAATAACCGCCTGCCGGGTCAGGTCGCGATTCTCTGGCAGCAGCGGGTTGGGGATGCCATTGGGGAAGTTGCCATCCGGCTGGCCGTTGATGATGGTGATGTCCAGCGGCAAGCGGGCCTTGAGCAGCTCGAGCACTGGCCCCACGGCACCGTTGCCTGGGTCAGCCAACACCTTGAGTGGTTTGAGGGAAGCCAGGTCGATATAGGTCAGCAGGTGGTCAATGTAGGCGCCCTTGTCGAAGGCTTCGGTCACTTGGCCTGGGGTTGCTGCCTGCTCGCCGAGGTTGCCCGCTTCGACACGCTGGCGAATATCGTTCAGGCCTGTGTCGCCGCTGATGGGGCGAGACTGTTCGCGCACCAGCTTCATGCCGTTGTAACCCTTGGGGTTATGGCTGGCAGTGATCATGATGCCGCCATCGGCCTGGTAGTGGCTGGTGGCAAAGTAGACTTCTTCAGTACCGCACAAGCCGATGTCGATCACATCGGCCCCACCCTCGGTCAGGCCCTTCTTCAGTGCAAGGGACAAGCCCGGGCTTTCAAGGCGCATATCACGCCCAACCACATAGGTGCGCCCGCCTAATTCGGCGACCAGGGCGCGGCCTATGCGATAGGCCACATCGTCATTCAGGTCGGCAGGTACCTGCCCGCGAATGTCATAGGCTTTGAAACAACGGGTTTGGATTGGTGGGTACATACATCTCACTTGGTGCGGTGACGCCTGAGCGTCACCGATCAGAACAGGGATAGCCGAAGCGGCCTGCGACAAAGACCGGCCCGGCGCATCGGAACGCGGCAGCGGGCCAGCAGGGAAAGCCTGGACTCAGGCGTCGCAACGACCGTAATTGTCTTCGAAGCGGACGATGTCGTCTTCGCCGAGATAGTCGCCACTTTGTACTTCGATGAGCACCAGGTCGATGACACCCGGGTTTTGCAAGCGATGCTTGTGGCCAGCACGAATGAACGTGGATTCATTGGTATTGAGCATCAGTTCCTGGTCATCGTTGACCACTACGGCCATACCGCTCACCACGATCCAGTGTTCACTGCGATGGTGATGCATTTGCAGCGACAGGGAAGCCTTGGGTTTGACCACAATGCGCTTGATCTTGAAGCGATCGCCATCTTCCAGCGTGGTGTACGTACCCCATGGGCGGTGTACCGTCTGGTGCAACAAGTGCGCCGCATGGCCATCGTTCTTCAGACGCTTGACGATGTGCTTGACGTCCTGGGCATGGTCCTTGTGGGCAATCAGCAACGCATCAGGCGTATCCACCACCAGCAAATCCTGCACACCTACCAGCGCGGCAAGACGATCCTCGGTACTCACATAGTTATTGCGCGACTCATAGGCCATCACTTCGCCTTCGAAGCGGTTGCCACATTCGTCCGGCGGGGTCAGTTCGCTGACGGCATTCCACGACCCGATATCGCTCCAGCCAATGTCGCATGGAATGGTTGCGACTTTTCGCGAGCGCTCCATCAAGGCATAGTCAATGGAAATATCGGGCACGCTGGCGAAACGTTCAGGGTCCAACGCCAGGCAGCAATAGCCTTTTGACGTAGAGGAGCGCGATGACTCAAGCGTTTGCTGAACGGCTTCCAGCACATCTGGCGCGTGCGCTTTGAACTCCTCGATCACCGTGCCCACCTGGAAGCAGAACATACCGGCGTTCCAGAAGTAGTTACCCGCAGCCACATAGGACTCGGCAGTTTTGACATCGGGTTTTTCGACAAAACGCTCGACTTTCAACCCGCCATCAAGCTCGCCACCCGCCGCTGCTTCGATGTAGCCAAAACCGGTTTCCGGATATTGTGGCTTGATACCAAATGTTACCAGCCAGCCTTGCTCGGCAAGTTGGACAGCCTTGGCAACCGCTTCGGAAAATGCCGTTTCGTTCTGGATCAGGTGATCAGCCGCGAGCACGAGCATGTAAGCCTTCGGGCCGTGGGACTGCTGCAACTGCAGGGCCGCAGCAGCCACCGCGGCGGCGGTATTGCGGCCAAACGGTTCAAGAATGTAGCCCTGGGGATGGCCTTGGGTATTGATGGTGCGGTATTCGTCCTCGGTCTTGAACAGCAACTCGCGATTGGTAACAGTGAGCACCTCGACAACGCCCTCCAACCGTGCAGCACGCAGGAAGGTTTTCTGGATGAGGTTCTGCCCATCAGGCAAAGACATGAACGGCTTCGGATGAGCCTCACGAGATACTGGCCACAAACGGCTGCCAACGCCACCGGATAGAATTACCGGGATCAATTCCATATTCGGATCCTTAAGGCCTCGTGAAACACAGTTTCATGAGACCGGCATGAGTCTTATTTCTGATCGCCGCCGCTATAATCTGCGACAACGCTTAGTTACGCGCCCAGCGTGTGTAAATCCTTGGCTATCCATAGGCTCAAGACGCAAGCTTCATCGGCAAGAATACCAGAGATTCTTGATTGAAGCTTGCAGGCTGACGGCAGGCGGCGTGGCCTGCAGCCCCGTAATCCGAGCCGCTCCACATGCTTTCGGGGCATGAGAAAAACCGTGATGAGCATCAGACAACACGCTGGACCATCGTTCAATACATCGTGAAATTTAGGTTGCAACCCGCACTTGCGTTGGCCACCGAAGACTGCGCATATGACGTTTCAATGCACCTGCCAGCGCCACTTTGGCATGTGGCTCTCCATGCACCAGAAGCACCATCGCAGGGGCTTTGGCCACACCGGTTGCAAAGGCCACCAGCCCCGCCTGGTCGGCATGCCCGGAATAACCACTCAGCGTCAGCACCTTTGCATTGATGCCGTACAGGCGCCCGCCCAGATCAACCTGCACAACCCCTTCCGCCCTTTCGCTGGCCTGTATCACCGCCCCTGGCGTGCCTTTGGCCTGGTACCCCACAAACATTACCTCATGCCGCGCATCCCCCAGCATGGCCTTGAGGTAATTGACGATGCGCCCACCCGAGCACATGCCATTGCCGGCAATCACGATCGCCGGTCGGCCGGTGCTCTTGAGGTAGTTCACCACCTGCTGGTGCCGCGCATGGCTATCCACGCTGATCAGCTGGCTGAAACCGAGCGGGTCGCGCCCTTCTGCAAGCCGCCCCCTGGCCTCGGCGCCCCAGTAACCGTGCAGCTCCCGGTACACACCGGTGATGCGCTGAGCCAGGGGCGAGTCGAGGATAATGGGCAACTGCGACCAGTCGAGCGGGTCGCCATCGGGCCCGGGACCAGCGCTACCCAGCAAAGCCTTGCGATGAAGAATGTCTTCAAGCTCGTACAGCAATTCCTGGGTGCGCCCCAGGCTGAAAGCCGGGATGAGGATGGTGCCCTTGTCAGCCAGGGCGCGATCGATTGCCGCTTCAAGACGCTGCCTGCGGTCGCCAGCATGCACATGCAGCCGGTCGCCATAAGTGCTTTCCAGCACCAGCACATCAGCCCGCTCAGGGGGCTGCAGCGGGCGCAACAATGGGTTGCCACACGCACCCAGGTCGCCAGAGAACACATAGCGGCTATTGGCTTGCGCATGCTGTATGTCGCACTCGACGTAAGCCGAACCCAGCAAATGGCCGGCGCGCTGCAAGCGGATACGACAAGCAAGGCCGGGGCGATCGACCAGCGCGTACCACTGCTCGAACGGCAGCGGCACGATAAGGTCGCGGACAAAGTCGAGGTAGCGCGCCACCTGCACGGGCTCGCTGCTGACGCTCAGTGTGTAGGCATCTTCCAGCACTAACGGCAGCAGCTGCGCGGAAGGCTCGCTACACAGGATGGGGCCGCGGTAGCCGGCGGCCAGCAGCGCAGGTATGCGGCCAACATGATCGAGGTGCACATGGGTGACGACCAGGGCTTCGATGCCCTGCACATCGAAACCGAGCGATGCGGTGTGTGCGCCTGGCGCTGCGTCGGCGCCCTGCTCCAGACCACAGTCGACCAGAAGGCTGGTGGCCGGATCGAGGTGCAACTGGTGGCACGACCCCGTGACGCCGCGGGTACCACCATGATGGGAAAGGACGGGATATTCCATGCTACGCACATTCGCCTGGGCCAAAATCAAAGTGCGCTATTACTTCATGACCACCCGTGCAGGCATAGGTGTGAATTCCCAGGCAAGCGTAGGAAATTTCCTTTTAGTTACCGCTCAGCGCCGCCTGGCGAGCGGAAGCCCTGATCTTGCGCTTGCTGCGCTGCACACCATAGGCACCCAGCAACGGCCCGACTGCCAGACCAATGACCAGGGCTGCCAATACCAGTACAGCAACCGGCATTTCCGGCGCGGCCCAGCCGAACAGGACCAACGACACGGCTTGCTGGTTCTCCAGCACGAAGAACAGCACCACAGCCGCCAACAGCAGCACGAACACCGCCGCCAGGGCGCGCTTGAGGTTACGCATCAGAATGCTCCTTGATTGATCAGGCTTCAGCCTCGTCTTCTTCGTTGACCCGGTCACGCAGCTCTTTGCCGGGTTTGAAGTGCGGCACAAACTTGCCCTCGAGGCTGACCGACTGGCCGGTCTTCGGGTTACGGCCCACGCGCGGGGCGCGATAATGCAGCGAGAAGCTGCCAAAACCGCGAATCTCGATGCGATCGCCTGTGGCAAGGCATTGTGACATCTGCTCAAGCATGGTCTTGATGGCCAGCTCCACGTCCTTGGACGAGAGCAGCCCCTGATGGGTGACAATACGTTCGATCAGCTCCGACTTCGTCATATTTTTCCCTTCGTTATCAAGCAGCTAGATCATTGCTTAACCAGTTTGTAGCACGCCGGGAGGGATTTGAACAGGGTGGTTCTTGACTTAATAAAAAAATTCAAGATTGAAGTTTTACAAGAATGGTCTAGTTGGCGGGGTCTTGTTGGTGTCCGGCGGCGGATTTGCGCTGGCGCGGAAATCGAGCGCCGCCCGCGCGGCGCATCGCGAGCTGCGCTCGCTCCTACGTTTGTTTCGGGCCAATTATTCCTATGGGATTTGTGCGCGGACGCCTTGGCGCATGACGTGGTATCGCGTCGTACACACTAGGCGGTCGCGCGCGCCTGCCACAGGCGTTACTGGCCCGAAACAAACGTAGGAGCGAGCGCAGCTCGCGATGCGCCGCACGGGCGGCGCTCGATCTCCGCCCCACCACCAATCCCACGCCATCCATTTACATTCTGCAACCCTGATTACCGCCGGCACCCCATCACCGCGGCTAGGCTGTCCCGGCACTCACATTCTCAAGGATGAACACAATGACCAAACCCCACGGCTGCCGGCTTCGCCATGCCCGATGCTCAGTGCCTGGCAGGCTTTACATGTTGACCACTGTTACCCACCGGCGCCAGCCCCTGTTCCACAACATTCACCATGCCCGCTTAACAATCCAGAACCTACGCCACGCAGATCAGCAACAGCACTGCCGCTCGCTAGCCTGGGTACTGATGCCAGACCACTTGCACTGGTTGATAGAGTTGAAAGACGCGACACTTAGCAAACTAATGCAACGATTCAAGTGCCAATCCAGCAATGCATTGCGCAAAGCCGGCTTGATGATGTCGCCGATATGGCAGGCAGGCTATTACGACCGCGCCTTACGCCGAGACCAAGATATTATCAAGGCGGCAAGGTATATCGTGGCCAACCCGATCAGGGCGGGATTGGTCACCAAGGTCGGTGATTACCCGCACTGGGATGCGGTTTGGCTTTGAGGGTATGGCGACAGAGGTGCGTCGCCCCAGAGATCGAGCGCCGCCCGCGCGGCGCATCGCGAGCTGCGCTCGCTCCTACGTTTGTTTCGGGCCAGTTACGCCTGCGGCAGAGGCGCGCGACCGCCTTGTTGGTACGACGTGATATCGCGCCATGCGCCAAGGCGTCCGCGCGCAAATACCCCAGGAATAATTGGCCCGAAACAAACGTAGGAGCGAGCGCAGCTCGCGATGCGCCGCGCGGGCGGCGCTCGATCTCACAGGCGGTGAAAATGCCACGGCAAACCCTCTCCGCCCAAACGCATTTTCAACTCAAAAAAAAGGGCGACCCGAGGGTCGCCCTTTTTACCGATCAAACAGAACTCAGTTCTGCTTGGCCATTGCTTCGCGCAGCAGCGCAGCCATGGTGGTGTCGGCAGCCGCTTCCGGAGCGTTTTTCAGGCTCTGGATGGCTTCACGCTCTTCAGCGTCGTCTTTCGATTTGATCGACAGGCTGATAACGCGGGACTTGCGGTCAACGCTGATGATCTTGGCTTCGATCTCTTCGCCTTCCTTCAGAACGTTACGCGCGTCTTCAACGCGGTCACGGCTGATTTCGGAAGCTTTCAGAGTGGCTTCGATGTCGTCGGCCAGGGTGACGATGGCGCCTTTGGCGTCAACTTCTTTCACGATGCCCTTGACGATAGCGCCCTTGTCATTGACAGCAACGAAGTTGGAGAACGGATCGTCTTCCAGCTGCTTGATGCCCAGGGAGATGCGCTCGCGCTCTGGGTCGACCGACAGGATGACGGTTTCCAGCTCGTCGCCCTTCTTGAAACGACGTACGGCTTCTTCGCCGGTTTCGTTCCAGGAGATGTCGGACAGGTGAACCAGGCCGTCGATGCCGCCGTCCAGGCCGATGAAGATACCGAAGTCGGTGATCGACTTGATGGTACCGGTGATCTTGTCACCCTTGTTGAACTGGCCGGAGAAGTCTTCCCATGGGTTGGACTTGCACTGCTTGATGCCCAGGGAGATACGACGACGCTCTTCGTCGATGTCCAGAACCATGACTTCCACTTCGTCGCCAACCTGAACGACTTTCGACGGGTGGATGTTCTTGTTGGTCCAGTCCATTTCGGAAACGTGTACCAGACCTTCAACGCCTTCTTCCAGCTCAGCGAAGCAGCCGTAGTCGGTCAGGTTGGTAACGCGCGCTTGTACGCGAGTACCTTCTGGGTAACGGGCAGTGATAGCTACCCACGGATCTTCGCCCATCTGCTTCAGACCCAGCGAAACGCGGTTGCGCTCGCGGTCGAACTTCAGAACGCGTACGTCGACTTCGTCGCCAACGTTAACGATTTCCGAAGGGTGCTTGATGCGCTTCCAGGCCATGTCGGTGATGTGCAGCAGGCCGTCGATACCGCCCAGGTCCACGAATGCGCCGTAGTCGGTGAGGTTCTTGACGATACCTTTGACTTGTTGGCCTTCCTGCAGGGTTTCCAGCAGGGCTTCGCGCTCGGCGGAGTTCTCGGCTTCCAGCACGCTGCGACGCGAAACAACAACGTTGTTGCGCTTCTGGTCCAGCTTGATGACCTTGAATTCCAGCTCTTTGCCTTCGAGGTGGGTGGTGTCGCGCACTGGGCGGACATCAACCAGGGAGCCCGGCAGGAACGCACGGATGCCGTTAACGTCGACAGTGAAGCCGCCTTTAACCTTACCGTTGATAACGCCCTTGACCACTTCTTCGGCGGCGAAAGCTGCTTCCAGAACAATCCAGCACTCGGCGCGCTTGGCTTTTTCACGGGACAGTTTGGTTTCGCCAAAGCCGTCTTCGACCGCGTCCAGCGCAACGTGAACTTCGTCACCGACCTTGATGGTCAGTTCGCCAGCTTCGTTGTAGAACTGCTCGAGCGGGATGACACCCTCGGACTTCAGGCCAGCGTGTACGGTAACCCAGTCGCCGTCGATGTCGACAACGATACCGGTGATGATCGCACCCGGCTGAAGATTGAGGGTTTTCAGGCTTTCTTCAAAGAGTTCTGCAAAGCTTTCGCTCATTTTAATTCCTGTAGATTCGGGCGAGACAGACGCCCATAGCCACATTCCAGACAATGTGGGTTTGTTTTAAGTAAAGGAAAGCCGGCAGGACGTTGACTGGTGCACCTGCCTGCTTTCCTGGTTATCAGTGGAAATCGCGTAGTGCGATCTCGCTCCTGATACGTTGCAGCACCTGCTCGATGGACAACTCGGTAGAGTCCAACTGAATGGCATCGGCCGCTGGTTTCAGCGGGGCCACTGCGCGTTGGGTGTCGCGCTCATCACGCGCACGTATCTCATCCAGCAGACTCGACAGACTAACATCTTCACCCTTGCCCTTCAACTGCAGGTAACGGCGGCGTGCACGTTCCTCCGCACTGGCGGTGAGGAAAACCTTCAACGGCGCGTCCGGGAACACCACGGTGCCCATGTCGCGACCATCGGCGATCAGGCCCGGGGCCTCGCGAAACTCGCGCTGACGCACCAGCAGCGCATCACGCACTGCCGGCAGCGAGGCAACCATCGACGCGCCTGCGCCGACGGTTTCGGTGCGGATGACGTTGCTGACGTCCTCACCCTCAAGGATGATCTGTTGCAGCTTACCGGGCTCGGCGGCGATGAACTGCACGTCCAGATGGGCGGCAAGTTTGGTCAGCAGCTCCTCGTTGGTCAGGTCGACGCCGTGGTTGCTGGCGTTGAACGCCAGCAAGCGGTACAGCGCGCCGGAGTCCAGCAGCTTCCAGCCCAGCTCACGGGCCAGCAGGCCGGCGACCGTGCCCTTGCCCGAACCGCTTGGCCCGTCGATGGTGATGACCGGTGCCAGCGAACTCACGACTTGCCCTCTTCCGCCACGCGGATACCCACTTCGGCGCACAGCGCCAGGAAGTTGGGGAACGAGGTGGCGACGTTGGCGCAGTCATGGATGCGGATTGGCGCACTGGCGCGCAGCGAGGCAACGCTGAAGGCCATGGCAATACGGTGGTCACCGTGGCCATGCACTTCGCCACCGCCCAGCTGCCCGCCGTCGATGATGATGCCGTCCGGGGTCGGCTCGCACTTGATGCCCAGGGTGATCAGGCCGTCGGCCATCACCTGGATACGGTCGGACTCCTTCACCCGCAGCTCTTCAGCGCCACGCAGCACGGTACGCCCTTCGGCGCAGGCAGCGGCGACGAACAGTACCGGGAATTCGTCGATGGCCAGCGGCACCAGTTCTTCCGGGATGTCGATACCTTTCAGCCTGGCGCCGCGCACGCGCAGGTCAGCGACTGGCTCGCCGCCGACTTCACGCTGGTTTTCCAGGGTGATGTCGCCGCCCATCAAGCGCAGGATGTCGATGACACCGGTGCGGGTCGGGTTAATGCCAACATGCTCCAGCACCAGCTCGGAACCTTCGGCGATGGAGGCTGCCACCAGGAAGAAGGCTGCCGAGGAAATGTCGGCCGGCACTTCGATGCGGGTAGCGGTCAGCTTGCCGCCAGACTGCAACGAGGCGACCGGGCCGTTCGACTCGACCGCATAGCCAAAGCCGCGCAGCATGCGTTCAGTGTGGTCACGGGTAGGCGCAGGCTCGGTAACGGTGGTTTTGCCTTCGGCGTACAGGCCGGCCAGCAACAGGCAGGATTTGACCTGGGCGCTGGCCATCGGCAGCGTGTAGGTCAATGCCTTGAGCTTGCTGCCACCACGAATGGTCAACGGCGGGCGGCCTTCCGGGCCGGTCTCGACCACAGCACCCATTTCGCGCAGCGGGTTGGCCACACGGTTCATCGGGCGCTTGGACAGCGAAGCGTCGCCCGTCATGGTCACGTCGAACGACTGGCCGGCCAGCAGGCCCGACAGCAGGCGCATCGAGGTACCCGAGTTGCCCACGTACAGCGGCCCGGGCGGCGGCTTCAGGCCGTGCAGGCCAACACCGTGAATGGTCACGCGACCGTGGTTGGGGCCTTCGATGACCACACCCATGTCGCGGAATGCCTGCAGGGTCGCCAGCGCGTCTTCACCTTCGAGGAAGCCTTCGACTTCGGTGGTGCCTTCGGCCAGCGAGCCGAGCATGATCGAGCGGTGGGAAATCGACTTGTCGCCCGGTACGCGGATTCGCCCGGACAGGCGGCCACCCGGTTGGGCCAGGAAAATCAGATCGTTGGCGTTCATAGCGTCCACATAGGCCCGGCGGGCCAGGATTTTACTGAAATGCTCGCGGGCAACACGCGCACGGGTGAATACACCCAGCAACTGGTGCCCGTCCCCTTCTGCGATCGCGTCGCGCAAGGCGTCGAGATCGCTGCGATATGTATCGAGTGTGCGCAGGACAGCGTCGCGGTTGGCGAGGAAGATGTCGTGCCACATGGTCGGGTCGCTGCCGGCGATTCTTGTGAAATCGCGGAAGCCTCCCGCAGCGTACCGGAAGATCTCGAGGTTTTCATTGCGCTTGGCCAGCGAATCGACCAAGCCAAAGGCCAGCAGGTGCGGCAAGTGGCTGGTGGCTGCCAGCACTTCGTCATGGCGCTCGACCGACATGTGCTCAACGTCAGCACCCAGCGCACGCCACAGGCGGTCGACCAGGGCCAGCGCGGCCGGGTCGGTTTCGGCCAGCGGCGTGAGGATCACCTTGTGCCGGCGGAACAGGGTGGCGTTGGAGGCCTCTACCCCGCTCTGTTCGGAACCGGCGATGGGGTGGCCAGGGACGAAGCGCGGCAGGCGCTGACCGCTCTCGTTTACAAAAACAGATCGCGCCTCGCGGACGACGTTACCCTTGGCACTGCCGACATCGGTAATGATCGCATCACCCAGGTCGAGCCGGGCCAGGAGGGCCAGGACTTTTTCCATGGCCAGGATCGGCACGGCCAGCTGGATGACATCGGCACCGACACAGGCTGCAGCGAGGTCTTCTTCGCAGCGGTCGACCACGCCCAGGGCCACAGCCTGCTTGCGCGAGGGGGCGTCCAGGTCGACACCGACCACTTCGCGGCACAGGCCGCTTTCACGCAGGCCCTTGGCGAACGAGCCACCGATCAGGCCAAGGCCGACCACCACCAGGCGGTTGATGATTGGCGCGGGTTTGGTTTTTGCTGCATTTACCACTGGTGCGAACCCTGTTCTGAAATCTGGACAGTCTGTGAGACCGCAGGGGGCTGCTTTGCAGCCCAATCGCGACCTTTGGTCGCTCCTACCTGTCTACGCGCGCCCTGTAGGAGCGACCGAAGGTCGCGATTGGGCGCAAAGCGCCCTCTGCAACCTCAAATCAAAGCACTGCCTTCGGATAAGACCCCAGCACCTTCAGCGCCACAGCCTCTTGGCTGATTTGCTCGAGCACCGCCTTGATCAGCGGGTCGCGGTGGTGGCCGACGAAGTCGATGAAGAACACGTAGGTCCATTTGCCACTGCGCGACGGGCGGGTCTCGATGCGGGTCAGGTCGATGCCGTTCTCGTGGAACGGCACCAGCAGCTCGTGCAAGGCACCTGGCTTGTTGCTCATCGAGACAATGATCGAGGTCTTGTCGTCGCCGGTCGGCGGCACTTCCTGACTGCCGATCATCAGGAAGCGCGTGGAGTTGTCCGGGCGGTCTTCGATCTTTTCCGCCAGGCGGGTCAAACCATACAGGTTGGCCGCCATGTCGCCGGCAATCGCCGCCGAGTTCCACTCGCCCTTGACCCGCTTGGCCGCCTCGGCATTGCTCGAAACCGCCACGCGCTCCACGTTCGGGTAGTGCGCGTCCAGCCACTTGCGGCACTGGGCCAGCGACTGGGCGTGGGAGTAGATGCGCGTGATGCTGTCGGTCTTGGTGCTCTCACCTACCAGCAGGTGATGGTGGATGCGCAGCTCGACTTCGCCGCAAATGACCATGTCGTGCTCAAGGAAGCTGTCCAGGGTGTGGCTGACAGCGCCTTCGGTGGAGTTTTCCACCGGCACCACGCCGAAGTTGACGGCACCGGCCGCCACTTCGCGGAACACTTCGTCGATGGCCGCCATCGGCCGGCTGATCACCGCATGGCCGAAGTGCTTCATGGCCGCGGCCTGGGTGAAGGTACCCTCAGGGCCGAGGTAGGCGATTTTCAGCGGCTCTTCAAGGGCCAGGCACGACGACATGATTTCGCGGAACAACCGCGCCATCTCTTCGTTGCCCAGCGGGCCCTTGTTGCGCTCCATGACGCGCTTGAGCACAGCAGCTTCGCGCTCAGGGCGGTAGAACACCGGCTTCTCGCCTTCTTTCAGCGAGGCGGTCTTGACCCGGGCGACTTCTTCGGCGCAACGGGCGCGGTCGCTGATCAGCTCGAGAATCTTCTCGTCGAGGCTGTCGATGCGTACGCGCAGCGCCTTGAGTTCCTGTTCGGACATCAGCCGTGCTCCTTCTCGAATTCGGCCATGTAGCCCACCAGGGCTTCAACAGCCTCAAGGCCCAGGGCGTTGTAGATGGAAGCGCGCATGCCGCCCACCGAACGGTGGCCCTTGAGGTTGAGCAGGCCGCGGGCATCGGCGCCGGCGAGGAAGGCCTTGTCCAGGCGCTCGTCAGCCAGGCGGAACGGCACGTTCATCCACGAACGGGCGTTGACGCTGATCGGGTTGGTGTAGAAATCGCTGTTGTCGATGAAGCCGTACAGGCGCTCTTTCTTGGCGCGGTTGCGCTGCTCCATGGCGTCGACACCACCCTGCTCTTTCAGCCACTCGAAGACCAGGCCCGAGAGGTACCAGGAGTAAGTGGCCGGGGTGTTGTACATCGAGCCGTTGTCAGCCGAAACCTTGTAGTCGAGCATGGTCGGGCAGCTGCTACGGGCATGGCCCAGCAGGTCTTCGCGCACGATTACCACCACCAGGCCGCTTGGGCCGATGTTCTTCTGCGCACCGGCGTAGATCAGGCCGAACTGCGACACATCGATGGGGCGCGAGAGAATGTCGGAGGACATGTCGACCACCAGCGGCACATCGCCAGTCTGCGGCACCCAGTCAAACTGCAGGCCACCGATGGTCTCGTTGGACGCATAGTGCACGTAGGCAGCGTTCTTGGTCAGGTTCCAGTCGTTCTGGCCCGGGATATTCAGATAGTCGTAGGGCTTGGCGCTGGCGGCGACGTTGATGTTGCCGAAGCGGCGCGCTTCCTCGATGGCCTTTTTCGACCAGATGCCGGTTTCGATGTAGTCGGCCGTGCCGCTCTCCGGCAGCAGGTTCAGCGGAATTTCGGCGAACTGCTGGCTGGCGCCGCCCTGCAGGAACAGCACCTTGTAGTTGGAGGGGACGGACAGCAGGTCACGCAGGTCCTGCTCGGCCTTTTCGGCGATGGCCACGTAGTCGTCGCTGCGATGGCTCATTTCCATCACCGACAAGCCCTTGCCGCGCCAGTCCAGCATCTCGGCCTGGGCGCGCTGCAACACAGCATCAGGAAGCGCGGCAGGGCCTGCGCAGAAGTTAAAGGCTCGTTTGCTCACATCCACTCTCGCTCTGCCAAATAGAACAAAATCGTAATTCGGTGCTGCCGGGACCCTGTGGGAGCGGGTTCACCCGCGAACACCGGCGTTGCCGGTGCCATGCACCGCGTCGCATGATTCGCGGGTGAACCCGCTCCCACAGGGTAAGGCACCGCCCTTGAGGACGTTGCCTGCTGTAATCAGTCAAACGGGGCGACCTTGGTCGCCCCGTTCGGGTCTACGCTTGCTTACTCCTGCGGGGCCTCTTCGGCACCCGCAGCTTCTTCATTGTCTGGCGCTTCAGCCTCGGCGCCCTCCTCGTCCGGCTCGATCACATCATCGAGTTCGTCCTCGGACGGCTCCTGGATACGCTCCAGGCCAACCAGTGTCTCGTCAGCCGCCAGCTTGATCAGCGTAACGCCCTGGGTGTTTCGGCTCAGGCTGGACACCTCGCCAACCCGGGTGCGCACCAGCGTGCCCTGGTCGGAAATCAGCATGATCTCCTCGCCTTCCTGCACCTGGATAGCACCGATCAGCAGGCCATTGCGCCCTTTGGTACCCATGGCGATAACGCCCTGGCCACCACGGCCGCGACGCGGGAACTTGGACAGCGGGGTACGCTTGCCGAAGCCACGCTCGGAGGCGGTAAGGATCTGCGAACCGGACTCCGGGATCAGCATCGAAATGATCTGCTGGCCTTTGCCCAGTTTCATGCCGCGCACACCACGGGCCGTACGGCCCATTTCACGCACGACGCTTTCGGCGAAGCGAATGACCTTACCAGCGTCGGAGAACATCATGACTTCTTTGGCGCCGTCGGTGATGGCCGCCGCAATCAGGGTGTCGCCTTCCTTCAGCTTCAAGGCGATCAGGCCGTTGGAGCGCGGACGGGCGAACTGCACCAGCGGGGTCTTCTTGACGGTACCGGAGGCAGTGGCCATGAAGATGTAGGCGCCAGTCGGCTCTGCCACCCATTCTGCGGTGTCGCCGTCTTCTTCGTCGACTTCCTCGGCCTCTACCAGCTCACCCTCGAGCACGGTGTCATCAGCGTCTTCCAGCTCTTCGTCGAGGTCGGCGTTCTGCTGCAGCGCTTCGAGGTCGATCTGCAGCATGGCGGTGATGCGCTCACCCTCCTCCAGCGGCAGCAGGTTGACCAGCGGGCGACCACGGGCAGCGCGGGACGCTTCAGGGATTTCGTAGGTCTTCTTCCAGTACACCTTGCCCTTGCTGGAGAACAGCAACAGGGTGGCATGGCTGTTGGCGACCAACAGGTGCTCGATGTAGTCCTCGTCCTTCACGCCGGTCGCCGACTTGCCTTTGCCGCCACGGCGCTGGGCCTGGTAAGCGGACAATGGCTGGGTCTTGGCATAACCACCGTGAGAGATGGTAACCACGCGCTCTTCTTCCGGGATCATGTCGCCGTAGTTGAGGTCGTGGCTTGCATTGAGGATTTCGGTGCGGCGCACATCGCCGTATTCGGCACGGATGGCTTCCAGCTCTTCGCGGATCACTTCCATCAGGCGCTCGGCGCTGCTGAGGATGCGGATCAGCTCGCCGATCTGCTCGAGGATTTCCTGGTACTCGGCCAGCAGCTTCTCGTGCTCCAGGCCGGTCAGGCGGTGCAGGCGCAGGTCGAGAATGGCCTGGGCCTGTTCCGGCGACAGGAAGTACTTGCCGTCATGCAGGCCGTACTGCTCAGGCAGGTCCTCAGGGCGGCAGGAATCGGCGCCGGCGCGCTCGACCATGACCTGCACGGCACTGGATTCCCACGGCGTGGAAACCAGGGCTTCCTTGGCCTCGGACGGGGTCGGCGAAGCCTTGATCAGGGCGATGACCGGGTCGATGTTGGACAGCGCAACCGCCTGGCCTTCAAGGATGTGGCCACGCTCACGGGCCTTGCGCAGCTCGAATACGGTACGGCGGGTCACCACTTCACGGCGGTGACGGACGAACGCTTCGAGCAGGTCCTTGAGGTTGAGCAGGCGCGGACGACCGTCGATCAGGGCGACCACGTTGATGCCAAACACGCTCTGCAGCTGGGTTTGCTGGTAGAGGTTGTTGAGCACCACCTCCGGCACCTCGCCGCGACGCAGCTCGATGACGATGCGCATGCCGTCCTTGTCGGACTCGTCGCGCAGCTCGGTGATGCCTTCGATCTTCTTCTCTTTAACCAGCTCGGCGATCTTTTCGATCAGGCGCGCCTTGTTCAGCTGGTACGGCAGCTCGGTGACGACGATCTGCTGACGGCCGCCAACCTTGTCGATGTCTTCGATTTCGGAGCGGGCGCGCATGTAGATGCGGCCACGGCCGGTGCGATAGGCCTCGATGATGCCTTGGCGACCGTTGATGATGCCGGCAGTCGGGAAGTCTGGCCCAGGGATGAACTGCATCAGTTCATCGATGGTGACTTCCGGGTTGTCGATCAGCGCCAGGCAGCCGTCGATGACTTCACCGAGGTTGTGTGGCGGGATGTTGGTCGCCATGCCCACGGCGATACCGCTGGAACCGTTGACCAGCAGGTTGGGAATACGGGTCGGCATGACCGCCGGGATCTGCTCGGTGCCGTCGTAGTTGGGCACCCAGTCGACGGTTTCCTTGTGCAGGTCGGCCAGCAGCTCGTGCGCCAGCTTGGTCATGCGCACTTCGGTGTATCGCATGGCCGCAGCGTTGTCGCCGTCCACCGAACCGAAGTTGCCCTGGCCGTCGACCAGCAGGTAGCGCAGCGAGAACGGCTGGGCCATACGCACGATGGTGTCGTAGACCGCAGTGTCGCCGTGCGGGTGGTACTTACCGATCACGTCACCGACCACACGGGCGGATTTCTTGTACGGCTTGTTCCAGTCGTTGCCCAGTTCGCTCATCGCATAGAGAACGCGACGATGCACGGGCTTCAAGCCGTCACGCGCATCGGGCAGCGCTCGCCCGACAATCACGCTCATCGCGTAGTCGAGGTAAGACTGTCTCAGTTCGTCTTCGATATTGACCGGGAGGATTTCTTTGGCCAGTTCGCCCATGAGAAGCCTGATTCCTTTTTCTGGTGAAACTTCGCAGCTCCATCAAGGGCCGAACGAAGCTCGCCGCCGCAGCGTATAAGCGTGCGACGACTTACGACAAATCAATGAGTTGTGCCATGGATCTGCGCAATGAAGGCCGCCGTGATGGGCGGTCTTGGAAACTGCCGGATGTTATCACAAAGGCGGGGGCGGTGGGGAGATGTGGCAGGTGGTCTCAGACGGGTTTGAATCTTGATTTTTATTGCCTGTGCTGGCCTCTTCGCGGGTAAACCCGCTCCCACAGGGCTATCACTACCCTTAGGGCCTGTGATATCCCTGTGGGAGCGGGTTTACCCGCGAAGAGGCGGGCACAGGCAGCACATAATCAGTGCAGGCGCTTGCGGCAGACCAACTGAGCCAGCTTGGCAGCATCCGGGCGCTCGACGATGCCACGCTCGGTCACGATCACGTCGATCAGGTCGGCCGGGGTCACATCGAACACCGGGTTGAACACCTCGACATCCGCTACCGCCGGGGCACCGCCAAAGTCCAGCCACTCGTCGGCGTCACGCTCTTCCAGCGGGATATCCTCGCCGGTGGCCAGGTTCAGGTCGATGCTGGTGCTCGGTGCCACCACCATGAAGCGCACGCCGTGGTGCATGGCGCTGACCGCCAGCTGGTAGGTGCCGATCTTGCTGGCCACGTCGCCGTTGGCAGCGATGCAGTCCGCGCCCACCACCACCCAGGTGATGCCCTTGGTCTTCATCAGGTGCGCCAGCGCCGAGTCGGCGCACAGGGTCACCGGGATGCCTTCGTTGGCCAGCTCCCAGGCCGTCAGGCGCGAGCCTTGCAGCCACGGGCGGGTCTCGCCGGCATACACCCGCTCGACCATGCCCTCCAGGTAGCCGGCGCGAATCACCCCCAGCGCGGTACCGAAACCGCCACTGGCCAGGGCACCGGCATTGCCGTAGGTAAGCAGGGTCTGGGCATTGCCCTGGTGACGGCGAATCAGCTCGATGCCTTGCTGGGCCATGGTCAGGTTGGCTTCACGGTCGCTTTCGTGGATGGCCACCGCTTCCGCCTCCAGCGCTGCCAGCACGTCTTCATCCGGGCGCAGGCGCAGCAGGCGCTCACGCATGCGGTTCAGCGCCCAGAACAGGTTGGCCGCCGTGGGGCGCGCTTCGGCCAGAGTGAGAAAGTCCTCTTCCAGGTCCATTTCCCAGTCGCCACCCTCTGCCAGCCGCTCTTCCAGGGCCAGCACCAGGCCGTAGGCGGCGGCAATGCCGATGGCCGAGGCGCCGCGCACTGCCATGTCGCGGATTGCCGCCGCCACCTGCGCGACATTGTCGCAGGCCAGCCAGCGTTCTTCCGACGGCAGCAGGCGCTGGTCGAGCAGGTGCAAGATGCCGCCCTGCCAGCGGATCCCGGTCACCTTCTCCGCCGCCAAAAGTCGCTCGCGCATCGCCTCTCCCCGTCGTTCGCATGTCAAAAGCCGGCGATTATAGCGACCCTGGGGGCCGAGCGCTCGGGTATACTCCGGCGCAATTTTGCGAAGTTTCAGAGGACTGTTCAATGAGCAACGTCGACCGCGCCGAAATCGCCAAGTTCGAAGCGCTGGCCCACCGCTGGTGGGACCGCGAAAGCGAGTTCAAGCCGCTGCACGAAATCAACCCGCTGCGCGTCAACTGGATCGACGAGCGCGCCAACCTGGCCGGCAAGAAAGTGCTGGACGTAGGCTGCGGCGGCGGCATCCTCAGCGAAGCCATGGCCCTGCGTGGCGCCACGGTGACCGGTATCGACATGGGCGAAGCCCCCCTGGCCGTGGCCCAACTGCACCAGCTGGAATCCGGCGTGCAGGTGGAATACCGGCAGATCACCGCCGAAGCCCTGGCCGAAGAGATGCCTGAGCAGTTCGACGTGGTCACTTGCCTGGAAATGCTCGAACACGTGCCCGACCCGTCCTCGGTCATTCGCGCCTGCTACCGCATGGTCAAGCCAGGCGGCCAGGTGTTCTTCTCCACCATCAACCGCAACCCCAAGGCCTACCTGCTGGCCATTGTCGGCGCCGAGTACATCCTGAAGATGCTGCCGCGCGGCACCCATGACTTCAAGAAGTTCATCCGCCCGTCCGAGCTGGGCGCCTGGAGCCGCGATGCCGGCCTGCAGGTGAAGGACATCATCGGCCTCACCTACAACCCGCTGACCAAGCACTACAAGCTCAACAGCGACGTCGACGTCAACTACATGATCCAGACCCTGCGCGAGGAATGAGCATGCGTTTGCGAGCAGTACTTTTCGACATGGACGGCACCTTGCTCGACACGGCGCCGGACTTCATCGCCATCTGCCAGGCCATGCTCGCCGAGCGCGGCCTGCCGGCCATCGACGACGACCTGATCCGTGGCGTGATCTCTGGCGGCGCCCGCGCCATGGTTGCCACTACCTTTGCCATGGACCCGGAAGCCGAAGGCTTCGAGGCCCTGCGCCTGGAGTTTCTGGAGCGCTACCAGCGCGACTGCGCGGTGCACAGCAAGCTGTTCGACGGCATGGCCGAGCTGCTGGCCGACATCGAGAAAGGCAACCTGCTGTGGGGCGTGGTCACCAACAAGCCGCTGCGCTTCGCCGAGCCGATCATGCAGCAGCTGGGCCTGGCCGAGCGCTCGGCACTGCTGATCTGCCCGGACCACGTGAAAAACAGCAAGCCTGACCCCGAGCCGCTGACCCTGGCCTGCACGACGCTGGGCCTGGACCCTGCCACGGTGCTGTTCGTCGGCGACGACCTGCGCGACATCGAGTCCGGCCGCGACGCCGGCACCCGCACGGCAGCTGTGCGCTACGGCTATATTCATCCAGAGGACAACCCCAACAACTGGGGTGCCGACGTGGTGGTGGACCACCCGCTGGAGCTGCGCAAAGTGATCGACAGCGCGCTGTGCGGCTGCTGAACACCGCCTGATGCCCGGGCACCGTCACTGTGGGAGCGGGTTTACCCGCGAATGCGCCAGCCCACACAGCATCGGTGCCTGACCGTACGCATTCGCGGGTGAACCCGCTCCCACAGGGGGACGGAGTCGCCCTCACGAACTCGAAGGACAGAACCATGTTCGACTACACCGCCCGTCCCGACCTGCTGCAAGGCCGGGTCATCCTGGTTACCGGCGCCGGCCGCGGCATCGGTGCCGCTGCTGCCAAGGCCTACGCGGCGCTGGGCGCCACCGTGCTGCTGCTGGGCAAGACCGAAGCCAACCTGAACGAGGTCTACGACCAGATCGAAGCCGCCGGTCACCCGCAACCGGTGGTCATCCCGTTCAACCTGGAAACCGCCCTGCCCCACCAGTACGACGAGCTGGCCGTGATGATCGAAGACCAGTTCGGCCGCCTGGACGGCCTGCTGAACAATGCCTCGATCATTGGCCCGCGCACGCCGCTGGAGCAGTTGTCGGGCGACAACTTCATGCGCGTGATGCACATCAACGTCGATGCCACCTTCATGCTCACCAGCACCCTGCTGCCACTGCTGAAGCTGTCGGAAGACGCCTCGGTGGTGTTCACCAGCAGCAGCGTCGGGCGCAAGGGCCGGGCCTACTGGGGCGCCTATGGCGTGTCGAAGTTCGCCACCGAGGGCCTGATGCAGACCCTGGCCGACGAACTGGAAGGCGTGGCACCCGTGCGCTCCAACAGCATCAACCCGGGCGCCACGCGCACGGCGATGCGGGCCCAGGCCTACCCCAGCGAAAACCCGCAGAACAACCCGCTGCCTGAAGAGATCATGCCGGTGTACCTGTACCTGATGGGGCCGGACAGCAAAGCAGTGAACGGGCAGGCGCTCAACGCCCAATAAACCTGCACTGGCCTCTTCGCGGGTAAACCCGCTCCCACAGGTACATCACCGCCCTCAGGCATTGTGCTATCTCTGTGGGAGCGGGTTCACCCGCGAAGAGGCCGGTACAGAAGAGCAGATCAGCCCGCCGCCAACGCTGGACGCAGGCGCCCCTGCTGGCGCCCTTCCAGCTGCATGCACCGCTCCAGGAACAGGAACATGCAGTCGTAACTCTTGCAAATCGCCCTGCGCAACTCGGTACGCAACCCCAGGCTCGGGTTCTCGCCGGCCAGCGTGCAGATGATTTCCAGCGCCTCCCACGGGTGTGCATCGTCATACTGGGCATGCATCTTCAGCCATTTCATCGCCCGCTTGCGCTGGTCTTCCGGGAAGCCCTGCGCATAGGTATCGGTCGAGCACACCACCGCCGACCATTCCCCGGTCGCCCCTTCGATGGCGTAGTTGGTCGCCGCCATGGAAATGGCCAGGTTCTCGGTGGCACACACGCGCCAGCACCAGTCGTTCAGGCCGTTCAGCTCGGGGGGCACTTCCTGGGCCTGTAGCTCATGCAGGTGCACACCATGGGCCTGGCACCAGTTCACCCAATAGTCGGCATGGTTGAGCTCAACCCGGATATTGCGCATCAGCCAGCGCCGCGCCATGTCTTCGCCCTGATGGCGGCCGTAGCGGGTCTTGGTCAGGTTATGGGCCATGTACAGCGAGAACTGCTCCACCACCGGCCAGCCACCGATCAGGTACTGACGAATGGTCGACTGCTTGAGCTGGCCGTCGCGCAGGCGCGCGTAGAACTCATGTTCCACCACCCGGCGCTTGCTCTCGCGGCAGTCTTCAATCAGTTGCTGGGCCCATTGGGGATAGCTGGCGGGGTCCATCAAAGGCCCGATACGAACGAATGCATCAATCACTTTCAGCTCCTTGATCCTTGTGATTTCTCGCTAGCGAAACGTGCCAGGCGCCCGCTGCAACAGAGGCCGGGCGGCGATCCGTTGGCGCTGCAGACTGTCACAGGTGAACACCTGGGGGCGTTCGATCAGGTAACCCTGGGCGTAATCCACGCCGATTTCCTGCAGGGCCTGCTCGATCAAGGGTGTTTCGACGAACTCGGCGATGGTGCGTTTGCCCATGACATGGCCGATGTGGTTGATGACCTCGACCATGGCCCGGTTGACCGGGTCGTCAAGCATGTCCTTGACGAAGCTGCCGTCGATCTTCAGGTAATCCACGGGCAAATGCTTGAGGTAGGCGAACGACGACATGCCGGCGCAGAAGTCATCGAGCGAGAAGCGGCACCCCAGCCCCTTCAACTCGTTGATGAAGCGAATGGCACTGCCCAGGTTGGCAATCGCGCTGGTTTCGGTAATTTCGAAACAGATCATCCGCGGCGGAATGGCGTACTCGACAAACAACCGCTGCAGGTAATCGAGGAACTTGTCATCGCCGATGCTCGAACCCGACAGGTTGATCGCGCAGATCGACAGCGGCCCTTCACGGCCTTCGTCCAGGCATTGGCGCACCACCTGGAACACATTGCGCACCACCCAGCGGTCCAGCGCAGTCATCAGCCCGTAGCGCTCGGCCGCAGGGATAAAGCTGCTGGGCAGGATGGTGCGGCCACTTTCGTCGTACAGGCGCAACAGGATTTCGATGTGGCCTGGGCCTTCGAAGGTTTTCAGCGGGGCGATTTCCTGTGCGTACAGGCAGAAGCGGTTTTCTTCCAGGGCCACATGCAAGCGCTGGATCCAGGCCATTTCGCCAAACCGCATGGACAGCTCGCTGTCGTCGGCGTGGTACACCTGCACGCGGTTGCGCCCCTTCTCCTTGGCCATGTAGCAGGCCATGTCGGCGGCGCGTAACGAGGTCTCCAGGGTGCCGGGGGTTTGGGCCATGTGCACCAGGCCGATACTGACCGTGGTGACGAACGGCCGCCCCTTCCACACGAAGTGCAGGCTTTGCACCATCTGGCGCAGCTGCTCGGCAATGCGTTCGGCCTGGTCTGGCGGGCAGCTTTCCAGCAGCACGCCAAACTCGTCGCCGCCCAGCCGGGCCAGCGTGTCACCTTCGCGCAGGCCGGATTGCAGCACGGCGCAGATGTGCCGCAGCAATTCGTCGCCCGCAGCATGGCCGCAAGTGTCGTTCACCAGTTTGAACTGGTCGAGGTCCAGGAACATCAGCGAATGCCGCCCAGCCTGGCGCGCAAGGCCGTTCAGTGCCTGCTCCAGGCGGTATTCGAACTCCCGCCGGTTGGCCAGGCCGGTCAGGGCGTCATGGGTGGCCTGCCAGGACAGGTTGGCGATGTACTGGCGCTCCTGGGTCATGTCATGCAGCACCAGCACGATGCCACTGAGCTGGCCGTCACTGACGATCGGCGAGCCCACCAGGTTGATCGACACGGTGCTGCCGTCCAGCCGCTGGATCAGCCGGGCATGCTCGGCGCCGCCCTTGAGGCTGCCGCTCAGCACCTGCTCGACCAGGCTGCGGCCATCTTCCTCGGCCTGCTCGTCCACCAGGCTGAACAGTGCCGACAGCGGCAGGCCCTGGGCCTGGCCAGACTGCCAATGGGTCAGTTGCTCGGCGGCCGGGTTCATGTAGCCGATGCAGCCATCCACGTCGGCAGTAATCACCGCATCGCCAATGGCCTGCAAGGTGGTCTGCGCCCGCTCTTTTTCTGCCTGCAGGGCGGTGGCGAAGGCCTGACGCTGGGCCAGCAGCTTGCTGGAGCGGCGCCAGGCAATGGTAATGAGGAACATCGCTGTCAGCAGGTTGGTGATCAGCAGCACCCGCAGCAACATGCGCGAGCCTTCGCCCAAGGCATCGCTGAACGCTTTGGCAGCAGGTGTGACCCCTTCGTTGATGGTGACGATGCGGGCCTTCCAGGCATTGACGGCCTGGGGCTCGACCGAACCGCTGGCAAAGCTCTGGCGCATCTCGCCGGCCAGCACATCCAGCTTGGCCAGGTAGTCGTCGCCGATGTCCCAGTAGTCGATGGCTGTCTGCATGTAGCTGACGTTGCGGAAGTTACGGTAGAACCAGATGATCCGCTCGACATCGTCGGGGTGGTTGCCGCCTTGCAGGACGGCCTGGCGCGCAGCTTCCAGGTCGGGGATGGGCTGGTCGAGTACCTCGCGCAACTGGTGGTCGCCCTGGGGCACGGTAATGGCCTGGCGATAGCGCTGGTAGGTGCTCTCGTCACGGGTGTCAGCGTACAGGTTGAGGTAGTAGATCGCGTCTTTTTGCGCCTTCGACCACAGGCTTTCGCCCGCAACATAGGCGCGCACGGCCGAGAGCGTATAAAGGCTGAGGCTGCCCAGCGCCACCTGAAAGACCACAACGGCGATGAAGGGCCAGGTGATGCCGAGCAACTTCGGCGCTTCGAGTGTGCGATGTCCCTTCATGGAGTCCCTGTCACAGAGCAGATAAGGCGCAAATCGACCCAGACAAGCACAGCGTAGGCCATCTGCCATCAACGTGACGGGGTTTTTTATGACAGGGAATCGCGGGATATGTATAGCCTGTGCTGGCCTCTTCGCGGGTAAACCCGCTCCCACAGGGACTTCACACGGCCAGAAACCTGTGCAGTACCTGTGGGAGCGGGTTTACCCGCGAAGAGGCCAGTACAGCCAGCGCAAGGATCAGCTTTGCTGCAGGTGCCCATAAAGCTTGGCGTACAAACCACCCTCGGCGATCAGCTGCTGGTGGTCGCCATCTTCGGCCACATGCCCGCCATCGAACACCAGCACCCGGTCGGCCTGCTTCACCGCCGACAGCCGGTGGGCGATGATCAGCGTGGTGCGGCCGCTGAGGAAGCGCGCCAGGGCCTGGTGCAGGTTGTACTCGGTGGCGGCGTCCAGCGCCGAGGTGGCTTCGTCGAGGATGACCACCTTGGGCTCGGCCAGCACCATGCGGGCAATGGCCAGGCGCTGCCGCTGCCCGCCAGACAAGCGCACACCGGAGCGCCCCACTACGCTGTCCAGGCCTTGCGGCAAGGCGGCGATGGTGGCGTCCAGCTGGGCGATGCGCAGCGCCTGCCAGCAGGCCTCGTCGCTGCTGTCGCGGCCCATGGTGAGGTTGGCGCGTACGGTGTCATTGAACAGCGACGGGTGCTGCAACACCACCGCGACGTTTTCGCGCAGGGTTTCCAGGCCGATTTCCTGCAGGCTGGCACCGCCGAAGCGGATGGTCCCGGCCTGGGCGCTATAAAGGCCCAACAGCAGTTGCACCAAGGTGCTCTTGCCGCCGCCACTGGCGCCGACAATCGCCACCTTCTCGCCCGGGGCGATAGACAGGTCGAGGTTTTCCAGCACCGGCTCGTCGGCATAGGCAAAGCGCAAGTCGCGCACTTCGATGCCCACCGTCTCGCGGCCGGCGAACGGGTCGCTGGCGGCCGGGTACTGCGGTTCGTCATCACGCGCCAGCAGTTCGTTGAGGCGGCTCAGCGCGCCGCCGGCGGCGTAGTAGGCATATTGCAGGTTGAGCAGCTGCTCCACCGGGCCGATCATGAACCACAGGTAGCTGAACACCGCCAGCATCTGGCCGATCGACAGGTCGGAGAACAGCACGGTCAGCATGGCTGCGGCGCGGAAGATGTCGATACCGAACTGGAACAACAGGCCACTGGCACGGCCACTGGCATCGCTCTTCCACTGCGAATCCACGGCGTAGTCACGCACTTCGCGGGCGCGCAGGCCCAAACGGCCGAGGAAGTAGCCCTGGCGGTTGCTGGCACGGATTTCCTGGATGGCATCGAGGGTTTCGGTCAGCGCCTGGGTAAAGCGCGCGGTGCTGTCGTTCTCGAGCTTTTTCAGGTGTTTGACGCGCTTGCCCAACTGCACGGTGAAGTAGATCACCAGCGGGTTGAACAGCAAGATCAGCAAGGCCAGCTGCCAGTGCATCCAGATCAGGATCGCCGCTGTGCCGGTCAGGGTCAGCATGGCCACCAAAAAGCGGCTGAGGGTTTCGCCCACGAATTTGTCGAGGGTGTCCAGGTCGGTGACCAGGTGGGTGGTGACCGTGCCACTGCCCAGGCTTTCGTATTCCTTCAGCGAAATACGCTTGAGCCGCTCGATCAGGCGGATGCGCAGGCGGTAGACGATATCCTTGGCCAAACCGGCAAACAGCTTGGCCTGGACCACGTTGAACCCCAGGGCAGCCACACGCAGGCACAGGGTGAGCGCCAGCATCAGCCCGATGTAGCCGGCTGCCACCTGCCAGCTGGACGGCAGCAGGTGGTTCATCCACTTCAGCGCAGCATCGCCATGGCCCAGCAGTACCTCGTCCACCAGCAGGGGCAACAGCAACGGAATGGGCACACTGCAGCAAGCCGCCAGCACGGCGATGAGGTTGGCAGACCAGAGGTTTTTCTTGTGATGCAGGGCCAGGCGGCGGATTTCCGCCCAGCTCAGTCGATCGCCCGCAGTGTGAGGCTTGCCCGGCACCGGGTCGGGTGACCCCGGCACATCAAGCACAGGCGGCCTGCTGCAGCCAGCGGCCGAGCAAGGGTTGCAGGCGATCCAGCGGCTGGTAGCCGTTGGTCAGCAGGGCCAACTGGCCATTGCGCTCGGCCAGCAGGGTCGGAAAGCCGGCAATGCCCAGGTCCTGCGCCCAGCTGAAATCGGCTGCGGTGGCGGCGCGGGTGTCGGCGCGGGCGAAGGTTTCGGCAAACACGGCGCGGTCGAAGCCGCACTGCGAGGCCAGCTCGACCAACTGCGGCGCCGTGGTCACGTCCACGCCCTGCTCGTAGAACGAACGCTGGATCAGCGCCAGCAGCGGCCAGACGCGCTCGGCGTCCAGCTCGCGGGCCGTGACCAGGGCGCGGCAGGCCGGTTCGGTGTCATAGACGAAGCCGTCAGGCATGGCCCCCTCGAAACGAAACGGCTGGCCGGTGGCGTCGGCCACCGCCTGCCAGTGTTCGAGGATGTACTTGCGGGTGGAGCTGTCCAGGGCGCTGCCGCCGGTGCGCAGCCCGCCCGGCACCACGCGGGTGGCAACGCCCGCCTCACGCGCCTGGGCGATCAGGGCGGCGGCTACCGGCGCGAAACCCCAGCACCAGGAGCACATCGGGTCCATCACATAGATCAGGCGTGCAGACATGCATCAGGCCTCGGCTTTGTAGTTGTAACCGATCGGGTGCGGCAGGTTGCGGGCCTTGGCCAGCTCGATCTGCTTCTGCCGGTCGATGGCACTGCGCCGGGTCTTCTCGCTCAGGGTGTCCCAGCAATGCGGGCAGCTGACACCTGGCGAATAATGCTCGGACGCGCGCTCCTCTGCATTGATCGGGTGGCGGCAGGCGTGGCACTGGTCGTACTCGCCTTCGCTCAGGTCATGGCGCACCGTGACGCGGTTGTCGAAGACAAAGCAGTCGCCGTCCCACAGGCTTTCTTCCTGAGGCACTTCCTCGAAGTACTTCAGCACGCCACCCTTAAGATGATAGACCGCCTCGAAGCCTTCACCGAGCATGTAGCTGGAGGCTTTTTCGCAACGAATGCCGCCGGTGCAGAACATGGCCACTTTCTTGTGCTTGCTGGGGTCGAAGTTGGCCTTGATGTACTCCGGGAACTCGCGGAAGGTTTCGGTCTTCGGGTCCATCGCGCCCTTGAAGGTGCCGATGGCCACTTCGTAGTCGTTGCGGGTGTCGATCAGCAGCACTTCCGGGTCGCTGATCAGCGCGTTCCAGTCCTTGGGCTCGACGTAAGTGCCGACCGCCTGGTTCGGGTCCACGCCCGGCACGCCGAGGGTGACGATCTCTTTCTTGAGCTTGACCTTGGTGCGGTAGAACGGCTGCTCGTCGCAGTACGACTCTTTATGGTCGATGTCGACCAGGCGCGGGTCGTTGCGCAGCCAGGCCAGCAGGCCGTCGATGCCTTCGCGGGTGGCCGACACGGTGCCGTTGATGCCTTCGTGGGCCAGCAGCAGGGTGCCTTTGACGTCGTTGTCGAGCATGGCCTTGAGCAGCGGCTCGCGCAGTTCGACGTAGTCTTGCAGGGTGACGAACTTGTACAGCGCCGCGACGACGATAGGTTGTGACATGAAGCGGGTTCTCCAGGTGGTTGCCCTCGTAAGGGGCGGACCGGGTTTGACAAAAAGCAGGGGGCGCTTTGCGCCCCATTCGCGGCACAAGGCCGCTCCTACAGGAAAATACACAACCCGACGGGCCGTGCGATCCCTGTAGGAGCGGCCTTGTGCCGCGAATGGGCCGCACAGCGGCCCCCTTGGATGGTACGGATTCTACCAGAACAACAGAAAGGTTTCAGTGCCCGCCGCCAGCGCACACCGGCGAGGCCGGGGCAACGCCGACCTTGGCCCACTCTTCGGAGGTGTAGGTATGAATGGCCAGGGCATGGATCTGACCCATCAGCTCACCCATGGTCGCGTACACCTTCTGGTGGCGCTTGACGCTGTTCAACCCGGCAAACTGCTCGCTGACGATCACTGCCTTGTAGTGGGTCTCCTGACCACGACTGTGCATGTGGCTTTCGTCGAGCACTTGCAGGTGCTGCGGCGCCAGGGCGCCCAGCTGTTGTTCAATGCGCTGTTGCATGGTCATCGCGGCGTGCTCACTTCTTGGCAGGGACGGCGGCCTTGCCAGCGTTAGGGTCCAGTTCCTTGGTCATGTCTTCCAGCAGCTTGTTCACCACCGGTACTGCTGGCTCCAGGCTCTGCTGGGTCAGCTGGGCCGACTGCTGGGTAACCTTGGGCATTTCACGCAGCACTTTCTTGCCCAGCGGCGATTCGTAGAACTTGACCAGGTCTTTCAGCTCTTGCTCGGTGAAGGTCTGGGTGTACAGGTCGACCATCTTCGGCTTCAGCTTGTTCCAGCCGATGGCGTTGTCCAGCGCCGCGTTGGCCTTGGCCTGGTAGCTTTCCAGCACCGGCTGCTTGGCGGCCGGGGCCTTGGTCTGGGCAAAACGCTGGGCGAACATCTGTTGGACCTGCATGTACACCGGGGTGCCCAGCTTGTCGGCGTTGGCCAGGGTCAGGAATTTCTCGGCAGCAGCGTTGTGGCTGGCGGTGGCAGCGAGCACCTGGCCGCTGGCGCAAGCCAGGGCAACGGCGGCACAAAGGACACGGAGACGGGTCATTGCATTTCCTTCAAGGAGAGGGAGGCGGGTACCTCAGAGTAGAGCATTCTGCGCCGTGGTGGCGATGTGCTCAAGTGGCACGACGAGCGACGGAACCGCTCGGTCGAATCAGGGCCTAAACTGCGATTTCGAACTACACAGGAGTGAGTACAGAATGAGCCGTATCGAGACAGACAGCCTGGGCCCGGTCGAAGTTCCTGATGGCGCCTACTGGGGTGCGCAAACCCAGCGTTCGCTGATCAACTTCGCCATTGGCAAGGAACGCATGCCCCTCGCGGTGCTGCACGCCCTGGCGCTGATCAAGAAAGCCGCGGCACGCGTCAACGACCGCAACGGCGACCTGCCCGCCGACATCGCCCGGCTGATCGAACAAGCCGCCGACGAAGTGCTGGACGGCCAGCACGACGACCAGTTCCCGTTGGTCGTCTGGCAGACCGGCAGCGGCACGCAAAGCAACATGAACGTCAACGAAGTGATCGCCGGGCGCGCCAACGAACTGGCCGGCAAAGGCCGCGGCGGCAAGGCGCCAGTACACCCCAACGACCACGTCAACCGCTCGCAGAGCTCCAACGACTGCTTCCCCACAGCCATGCACATCGCTGCGGCGCAGGCGGTGCACGAGCAGTTGCTGCCGGCAATCGCCGAGCTGTCGTCGGGGTTGGCGGAGCTGTCGGCGCGCCACCACAAGCTGGTGAAGACCGGCCGCACGCACATGATGGACGCCACGCCGATCACTTTCGGTCAGGAAGTGTCCGCCTTTGTCGCCCAGCTCGACTATGCCCAGCGCGCCATCCGCGCCACCTTGCCGGCGGTGTGCGAGCTGGCCCAGGGCGGCACCGCTGTGGGCACCGGGCTCAATGCCCCGCATGGTTTTGCCGAAGCCATCGCCGCCGAGCTGGCGGCGGAGTCCGGCCTGCCGTTCGTCACCGCGCCGAACAAGTTCGCGGCCCTGGCCGGCCACGAACCGCTGACCAGCCTGGCGGGCGCCCTGAAAACCCTGGCCGTGGCGCTGATGAAAATCGCCAACGACTTGCGCCTGCTGGGTTCCGGCCCACGCGCAGGCTTTGCCGAAGTACGCCTGCCGGCCAACGAACCGGGCAGCTCGATCATGCCCGGCAAGGTCAACCCGACCCAGTGCGAGGCGCTGTCGATGCTGGCTTGCCAGGTGCTGGGCAACGACGCCGCCATCGGCTTTGCCGCCAGCCAGGGGCATCTGCAGCTGAACGTGTTCAAGCCGGTGATCATCCACAACCTGTTGCAGTCGATCGAACTGCTGGCCGATGGCTGCCGCAACTTCCAGCTGCACTGCGTGGCGGGCATCGAGCCCGATGCCGAGCAAATGGCCGCGCACCTGGAGCGGGGCTTGATGCTGGTGACGGCGTTGAACCCGCACATTGGCTATGACAAGGCAGCGGAAATTGCCAAGAAGGCTTACAGCGAGGGCAAGACCTTGCGCGAGGCGGCGCTGGAATTGAAGTACCTGACCAATGAGCAGTTCGACCAGTGGGTGCGGCCAGAGAACATGCTGGCACCGGGTGGCAAGGGCTAAGTCATCTACAGCCTGTTCTGGCCTCTTCGCGGGTAAACCCGCTCCCACAGGATCACCACAAGGCTGAATGTTGTGCGATCACTGTGGGAGCGGGTTTACCCGCGAAGAGGCCAGAACAGGCGATCAGTGAACCTGGGCCAACCGCGCTTTGCGGGCACGCCAACTGGCCACCAGCGATGGCCCCAGCGCCACCAGCGCCGAGCCGAACACCACAGTCACCGCCCCCACATAACCCAGGGCATTGATGTCCTCGGCGTGCACATACTCCGGCCAGACCAGCGCCGCCAGTGCCACCGCAACGAAGGTCACCAGCGGTGTCAGCGCCAGGGTGGCGCTCACCCGCGATGCCTCCCAGTGCGCCAGCGCCTCGGCAAACGCGCCATAAGCCACCAGGGTGTTCAGGCAGCAGGCCAGCAGCAGCCAGCCCTGCACCGGGGTCAGTTGCAACGCCTCCAGCGGGTGTACCCAAGGCGTGAGCAGCGCGGCACAACTGAGGTAGATCACCATCATCACCTGCTGTGAATGCCACACGGTCAGCAGTTGCTTCTGACTGAGGGCGTAGAACACCCAGATGCTGGTGGCCAGCAGAATGGTCAGCACGCCGGTGGTGTAGGTGCCCAGTGAGGTCAGCAGTTCTTCGAGGCGCTGGTTGAAGAACAGGCCAAAACCCGCTAGCAGAATCAGCAGGCCCACGCCCTGCCCCAGGCTGAAGCGCTCGCGGAAAACGAACACGCTGGCCACCAGCAACAGCACGGGGCCCACCTGCACTACCAGTTGCGCGGTGCCCGGGCTAAGCAGGTTGAGGCCGATCAGGTACAGCACGTAGTTGCCCATCAGGCCGAGCACGGCCACCACGACCAGGCCCTTGCCCTTGGGCGCCAGCCGGGTGAACGAGGGCAACTGCCGCTTGGCGGCCAGCCAGGCAAACAGCAGGCCACCGGAAACCAGCAGGCGGTACCAGGTGACGGTGATCGGGTCGACCACTTGCAGTACCTGCTTGAGCTTGATTGGCAAGATGCCCCACAGCAATGCGGTCAGAAGTGCCAGGAACAGGCCATAGCTCCAGCGGCCAGAAGTGGTGTGCATAAAATCCTCGATCAGGCCCGTGGTGGGGGTGACTGAATTCTACGGGCTTGGAGGGCGGTGACGGGGAAGAGTGCCGAGAAAAGAATTCATCAGGTCATTCTTCTGTGGCATGGCTTGGCAGGTGTGCAGCCTGATCTGGCCGCTTCGCGGGTGAACCCGCTCCCACAGGATTGCCACAGGTTCTGAATCTTGTGGGGTCCTTGTGGGAGCAACTGTCTTGATCAAAATCTAAAAGATTGCGCGATCACTGTGGGAGCGGGCTTGCCCGCGAACACGGGCGAAGCCCGTGCCATCCAACGCGTCGCCTGCTTCGCGGGCAAGCCCGCTCCCACACCAATCACGCTGCCTTCTTGATCTACGTTGCATCTGCCGGCTGAGGCAGGATCAAATCTCGCCATGGCGTACCCGTTTTTAGCATCGCATTGAGCCGTACGATAAAGGTCCTCATGCATGCCACGAGAGCGACTTTGGCTACTTTGCCCCGATCGCGAAGCGCCTCATACCGAGCCTTGAGCGCTGGGTTGTACTTCACAGCCACAAGGACGGCCATATACAGCGTCCGCCTGATCTCAAACCGGCCTCCTGAGATTGAACGCTTGCCGACCGACTTTCCGCTGTCGTGGTTAAACGGCGCAACACCGACCAGGGACGCTATTTCCCTGGATTCCACGCGGCCTAGCTCTGGCAGCAACGTTACAAGCTTGCCCGCTGTCACCATCCCAATGCCCTTGACCCGAGTCAGCTGAGTAATTCGCTCATCGTTCAGTTTTACGGCCTGCTGTTTGATCTCTTGCTCCACCAACCTGATCTGCGACCGGAAATACTCGAGGTTGGCTTTCAGGAAATTAGCCACGACAAGTGACTGGGCTTGTTTCAGGCGCCGCCGGTCATCGTCTCGCTGCTGAACCAGGCGATCACGTTGCTGCAGCAGCTCTCGTAACAGCGCCCTGTCGGGGCTGATTCGCAGGGTAGGCTGGTCCGGAATGACCTCGGCGAAGTGGGCCAGCACTTCAGCGTCGAGAGCATCGGTCTTGGCTTTGACGCCCATCGAGTCAGCGAATTTCCTGGCTCGCAAGGGATTGACGCGTATGACCTTGTAGCCAGCGTCCTGCAGAAAGCGCAGAACATCACGCTCGTAGCCACCTGTAGCTTCTAGCAAGACGCGCTTGATACTGAACTTGCGCACGATCCTTTCCAGCGCCTCAAATCCAGCCGGGTCATTGGTCACAGCAATTTTGACGCCCTGCGGACTCACCCAGCCATCCAGAGAAAGTTTGGAAACATCGATACCCAAGAAGGAAGCCATCACCAAAACCTCCTAAACTCAACACAGTGAGAGGACTTTGGCTTGGCCCACGCTTGTGATTCGAGATCAGAGCCGCATCCAACTGTTCGGGCTCTCGCCAAAGTGGAACGGTGAATGGCAGCTTGTGCTCCCACTCGTGCTCATGGCACCTGCGGCATTCAGCTGGCCATTCACCGCTCTCACTCCAGATTCTAATCCCACCTCAAGACACAAGCGGGTTTACCCGCGAAGAGGCCGGTACAGGCAATCAAGCGCCTGGGCTATTTCTTGTCCTTGGCAAACGCCGCCTCAAGCGCCTGGTTGATGGTGCGCAGCACCTTCACCCGCGCCCAGCGCTTGTCGTTGGCCTCCACCAGCGTCCAGGGCGCAATTTCGCTGCTGGTGCGGTCGACCATGTCGCCCACCGCCTGGGCATAGTCGTCCCACTTGTCGCGGTTGCGCCAGTCGTCCTCGGTGATCTTGTAGCGCTTGAACGGGATCTGCTCACGCTCCTGAAAACGCTCCAGCTGGGTCTGCTGGTCGATCGCCAGCCAGAACTTCACCACCACCACGCCGGCGTTTACCAACTGCTCTTCAAAGTCGTTGATTTCGCTGTAGGCACGCATCCAGTCCGCCGGGCTGCAAAACCCTTCCACCCGTTCCACCAGCACCCGGCCATACCAGGAGCGGTCGAAGATGGTGAACTTGCTGCGCGCCGGAATATGCCGCCAGAACCGCCACAGGTAAGGCTGCGCGCGCTCTTCCTCTGTGGGTGCGGCAATCGGCACGATGCGGTACTGGCGCGGGTCCAGCGCCGCCGCCACGCGGCGGATGGCACTGCCCTTGCCGGCAGCATCGTTGCCTTCGAACACGGCCACCAGGGCGTGCCGGCGCATGCGTTTGTCGCGCAGCAGGCCGGCCAGGCGGGCCTGTTCGGTGACCAGTTGCTCCTGGTAGTCGGCCTTGTCCAGGCGCAAGGTCATGTCCAGGGCGCCAAGCAGGCTGCGCTGGTCGATGCTGCGGCCCAGCGGGGCCACGTTGCCCTGGTGCTTGCCCTTGGGGTTATTGGCCAGCGCGGCTTGCAGGCTTTCCAGCAGAATGCGCCCCACCGCCAGGCTGCGGTAATTCGGGTCTACCCCTTCAACGATATGCCACGGCGCGTAGTCGCGGCTGGTGCGGCGCAGCACGCGCTCGCCAAAGCGCACGAAGCGGTCGTAGGTTTGCGACTGCTGCCAGTCCAGCGGGCTGATCTTCCAGCTGTGCAGCGGGTCGTCCTTGAGCGATTTCAGCCGTGCCTTCATCTGCTTCTTGGACAGGTGGAACCAGAACTTGATGATCAGCGCACCTTCATCGCACAGCATCTGTTCCAGGCGCTCGGCGCCCATGATCGCCTGATCGAGCACGGCATCCTTGAACACCCCGTGCACCCGCCCCTGCAGCATCTGGCTGTACCAGTTGCCAAAGAACACGCCCATCCGCCCCTTGGGTGGCAAGGCCCGCCAGTAGCGCCAGGCGGGCGGCCGGGCCAGCTCCTCGTCGGTCTGCTGATCGAAGGTGAGCACATCGATCATGCGCGGGTCCATCCACTCGTTGAGCAGTTTTACCGTCTCGCCCTTGCCGGCGCCTTCAATACCGTTGATCAGCACGATCACCGGGAAGCGCGCCTGCTGCTTGAGTTCGTACTGGGCTTCGAGCAGGGCCTCGCGTAAAGCGGGTACCTCGGCGTCGTAAGCCTCCTTGTCGATGCTGTGGCCGATTTCGGCGGATTCGAACATGCATTGGCTCCTTCAATGGATAAGCAAGACTAGCGGATTTATGGGGCGTCTGTGCCGGCCTCTTCGCGGGTAAACCCGCTCCCACAGGCACTGGGCAACGTTTGAAAGTGGTGAAATACCTGTGGGAGCGGGTTTACCCGCGAAGAGGCCGGCACAGCCTGCGCAAACCTTTCAGATGGCATAAAATCCCGCCATCCGCTGCAACCGAGCCAACCATGTCCACCCTCCTCCAGCACGCCCAGATCGACTGGGACGACCAGGGCCGCCCCCATTCGCGGCAATATGACGACGTCTATTTCGCGGTCAACGAAGGCATCGAAGAAACCAAACACGTGTTCCTCGGCCAGACCCGCCTGGCCGAGCGCTTTGCCAGCCTGACGCCGCACAGCTGCATGGTGATCGGCGAAACCGGTTTTGGCACCGGGATGAATTTTTTCTGCGCCTGGCAATTGTTTGAAGAGCACGCACACAGCGACGCGCGCCTGCACTTCGTCAGTATCGAGAAATACCCCCTCGGCCACGATGACATGGCCCGCGCCGTGCGCCTGTGGCCTGAACTTGCCGCCTACACCGAGCCCCTGCTGGCGCAATATGTGGCGGTGCACCCGGGCTTTCAGCAATTCACCTTCGGCAATGGCCGGGTCACCCTGACCCTGCTGATCGGCGACGTGCTCGAGCAGCTGCCACAGCTCGATGCGCAGATCGATGTATGGTTCCTCGATGGCTTCGCCCCCGCCAAGAACCCTGACATGTGGACCCCGGAGCTGTTCGCGCAGCTGGCGCGGCTATCGCACCCGGGCACTGTGCTGGGCACCTTTACCACCACCGGCTGGGTACGCCGCAGCCTGGTCGACGCCGGTTTCGCCATGAAGAAGGTGCCAGGCATCGGCAAGAAGTGGGAGGTGATGAGCGGCGCCTACGTCGGCCCACTGCCCGGCCCCGGCGCCCCTTGGTACGCACGCCCCGCCGCTGCACAGGGGCCGCGCGAGGCGCTGGTGATCGGTGCCGGGCTGGCCGGCAGCACCACCGCTGCCAGCCTGGCCCGGCGTGGCTGGCAGGTCACCGTGCTGGAGCGCCACGAAGCCCCGGCCCAGGAAGCGTCGGGCAACCCGCAGGGGGTGCTGTACCTCAAGCTGTCCGCCCATGGCACCGCACTTTCACAGATGATTCTGTCCGGGTTCGGCTACACGCGACGCCAGCTTGAGCGCTTGCAGCGTGGCCATGACTGGGATGCCTGCGGCGTGCTGCAACTGGCCTTCGACAGCAAGGAAGCCGAACGCCAGGGCAAACTGGCCGCCGCCTTCGACCACGATTTGCTGCACGCACTGGAGCGCGCCGAGGCCGAAGCCATCGCCGGGGTGGCATTGCCCGCCGGCGGGTTGTTTTACCCCGAAGGTGGCTGGGTGCACCCGCCTGCGCTGTGCCAGCAGCAGTTGCAGCACCCGGGGATTCGCCTGCTGACACATCAGGAGGTTATCGAGCTGCGCAAGGTCGATGAACAATGGCAAGCCTGGGCCGACGAGCGCCTGCTGGCTAGCGCGCCGGTGGTTGTTTTAGCCGGTGCCGCCGAGGTGCGGCGCTTCGAGCCTTGCGCACAGCTGCCGCTCAAGCGCATCCGCGGGCAGATCACCCGCTTGCCGGCCACCGCCGGCAGCCGGGCGCTGCGCACCGTGGTGTGCGCAGAGGGCTATGTGGCGCCCCCGCGCGGGGATGAACATACCCTGGGCGCGAGCTTTGATTTCCACAACGAAGACCTGGCGCCGACGGTTGCCGAGCACCAGGGCAACCTGGCGTTGCTGGATGAGATCTCCGTCGATCTGGCCCAGCGGTTGGGCACAGCCGCGTTGGCCCCTGAGCAGTTGCAGGGGCGTGCAGCGTTCCGTTGCACCAGCCCGGATTACCTGCCAATCGTAGGGCCGGTGGCTGATGCGCAATTGTTTGCCGAGGCCTATGCGGTGCTGGGCCGGGATGCACGGCAGGTGCCGGATGTGGCCTGCCCATGGCTGGAGGGGTTGTATGTGAACAGCGGGCATGGGTCGCGCGGGTTGATCACGGCGCCGCTGAGTGGCGAGCTGGTAGCGGCTTGGGTGTGTGGGGAACCGTTGCCGTTGCCCCGGGCGGTGGCGGAGGCTTGTCATCCGAACCGGTTTGCGTTGCGGCGGTTGATTCGGGGGAAGTGATTGCATCGGGGTGCTGGCCGTTGGATTTGCTGCGCCTGTGAGTTCGAGCGCCGCCCGCGCGGCGCATCGCGAGCTGCGCTCGCTCCTACGTTTGTTTCGGGCCAGTAACGCCTGTGGCAGGCGCGCGCGACCGCCTTGTTTGTACGACACGATATCGAGCCCTGCGCCAAGGCGTTCGCGCACAAATCCCACAGGAATAATTGGCCCGAAACAAACGTAGGAGCGAGCGCAGCTCGCGATGCGCCGCGCGGGCGGCGCTCGATCTGCGCAACACCACAATATCCAAGACGAACACCCAGCAACCCAACTTCATATAACAAATCGTTCTAAAACTCTCACAAAGCACACCGGTCAGTTCCTTAAGGTGCCCTAATCCTGGGCATCACCTCCCCAACGGAAAAACCGGTAAGGACTTATGTGCGGATTAGCAGGAGAGTTGCGTTTCACCCCCATCGACCAAGCCCCTCGCCCAGCCGACCTGGCTGCGGTAGAGCGCATCACCCATCACCTGGCGCCTCGCGGCCCGGATGCGTGGGGCTTCCATAGCCAAGGCCCGATCGCCCTCGGCCACCGGCGCCTGAAAATCATGGACTTGTCCGACGGCTCGGCGCAGCCGATGGTCGACAACACCTTGGGCCTGTCGCTGGCGTTCAACGGTGCCATCTACAACTTCCCCGAACTGCGCCAGGAGCTTCAGGACCTGGGCTACAGCTTCTGGTCCGACGGCGACACCGAGGTGCTGCTCAAGGGCTACCACGCCTGGGGCGCGGCGTTGCTGCCCAAGCTCAACGGCATGTTCGCCCTGGCCATCTGGGAGCGCGACAACCAGCGCCTGTTCCTGGCCCGCGACCGCCTGGGCGTAAAACCCCTGTACCTGTCGCGCAACGGCGAGCGCCTGCGTTTTGCCTCGACCCTGCCAGCGCTGCTCAAGGGCGGCGACATCGACCCGATGCTCGACCCGGTGGCGCTCAACCATTACCTGAACTTCCACGCCGTGGTGCCGGCGCCACGCACCCTGCTGGCCAACGTGCAGAAGCTGGAACCCGGCACCTGGATGCGCGTCGACCGCCATGGCGAAGTCGAACGCCAGACCTGGTGGCAGCTGAAATACGGTGCCAACCCGGACGAGCGTGAGCTGGACCTGGAAGGCTGGACCACCCGCGTGCTCGACGCCACCCGCGACGCCGTGGCCATCCGCCAACGGGCCGCCGTCGACGTCGGCGTGCTGCTGTCCGGTGGTGTCGACTCCAGCCTGCTGGTCGGCCTGCTGCGCGAAGCGGGCGTGGACGACCTGTCGACGTTCTCCATCGGTTTCGAGGACGCCGGTGGCGAACGTGGCGACGAATTCCAGTATTCAGACCTGATCGCCAAGCACTACGGCACCCGCCACCACCAGCTGCGCATCGCCGAACACGAGATCATCGACCAGTTGCCAGCGGCATTCCGCGCCATGAGCGAGCCGATGGTCAGCCACGACTGCATCGCCTTCTACCTGCTGTCCCGGGAAGTGGCCAAGCACTGCAAGGGCGTGCAAAGCGGCCAGGGCGCCGACGAGCTGTTCGCCGGTTATCACTGGTACCCGCAAGTGGACGGCGCCGAAGATGCCTTTGCGGCTTACCGCGACGCGTTCTTCGACCGCAGCCACGCCGAGTACCGCGACACCGTGCAGGCACCCTGGCTGCTGGAAACCGACGCGGCCGGCGATTTCGTGCGCGAGCACTTCGCCCGCCCAGGGGCCCGTGACGCAGTGGACAAGGCCCTGCGCCTGGACAGCACGGTGATGCTGGTGGACGACCCGGTCAAACGCGTGGACAACATGACCATGGCCTGGGGCCTGGAGGCGCGCACACCGTTCCTGGACTACCGCCTGGTGGAGCTGTCGGCGCGTATTCCGGCGCGCTTCAAGCTGCCCGATGGCGGCAAGCAGGTACTCAAGCAGGCGGCACGGCGGGTAATCCCGCATGAGGTGATCGACCGCAAGAAGGGCTACTTCCCGGTGCCGGGCCTGAAGCACCTGGAAGGCGCCACCCTGGGCTGGGTGCGTGACCTGCTGACCGACCCCAGCCAGGACCGTGGGCTGTTCAACCCGGCCATGCTCGACCGCCTGCTGAGCAACCCGCACGGCCAGCTCACCCCGCTACGCGGCTCCAAGCTGTGGCAGCTGGCGGCGCTGAACCTGTGGTTGAGCGAACAAGGAATCTGACCGATGAAAGCCCATGAAATCGCATACGGCCAGCGCCTGCTGCGCGGCCAGGCGCCGTCCTACGAGCGCCTGCAGGCGCGCCTGGCCGGCGACGGCAGCCAGCCCCACGACCAGCCGCGTGCCGTGCACTGCGGCTGGGGCCGGCTGCTGATCGGCCAGACCTACCCCGACCCGGCCAGCCTGGCCGAGGCGCTGCTGGACGAAAGCCCCGGCGAGCGCGACATCGCCCTGTACGTGGCCGCGCCGCAGCAGGTGCTGGCCCAGGCCCCGCAGCAGTTGTTCCTCGACCCGTCGGACACCCTGCGCCTGTGGTTCACCGACTACCGGCCAGCGCAGCGGGTGTTCCGCGGCTTTCGCGTGCGCAGGGCCCAGAACCCGGCCGACTGGCAGGCCATCAACACCCTGTATCAGGCGCGCAACATGCTGCCGGTCGACCCCGACCTGCTCACCCCCAGGCACCTGGGCGGCCCGGTGTACTGGCTGGCCGAAGACGAAGACAGCGGCGCGGTGATCGGCAGCGTCATGGGCCTGAACCACGCCAAGGCCTTCGACGACCCGGAACACGGCAGCAGCCTGTGGTGCCTGGCGGTGGACCCGCAATGCACCCGCCCCGGCGTGGGTGAGGTGCTGGTGCGCCACCTGATCGAACACTTCATGAGCCGTGGCCTGGCCTACCTGGACCTGTCGGTGCTGCACGACAACCGCCAGGCCAAGCGCCTGTACCAGAAGCTGGGTTTTCGCAACCTGCCCACCTTTGCGGTCAAGCGCAAGAACGGCATCAACCAGCAGCTGTTCCTGGGGCCGGGCCCCGAGGCCGAGCTGAACCCCTACGCACGCATCATCGTCGATGAGGCCCTGCGCCGCGGCATCGACGTGCAGGTGGATGACGCCGTAGGTGGCCTGTTCACCCTGAGCCTGGGCGGGCGGCGCATCCGCTGCCGTGAATCGCTCAGCGACCTGACCAGTGCCGTGACCATGACCCTGTGCCAGGACAAACGCCTCACCCAGCATGCCCTGCACAACGCCGGGCTGCAGGTACCGGCGCAACAGTTGGCGGGCAATGCAGACGACAACCTGGCGTTTCTCGACGAGCATGGCGCCGTTGTGGTCAAGCCGGTCGATGGCGAGCAAGGCCAGGGCGTGGCGGTGAACCTGACCTGCATCGATGAGATCACCCGCGCCGTGGAGCACGCCCGCCAGTTCGACAGCCGTGTGCTGCTGGAGAGCTTCCATGCCGGGTTCGACCTGCGCATCGTGGTGATCGGCTACGAGGTGGTGGCCGCCGCCGTCCGCCACCCGGCCCAGGTGCTGGGGGACGGCAAGCACAGCATCCGCCAATTGATCGAAGCCCAGAGCCGTCGACGCCAGGCCGCCACCGGTGGCGAAAGCCGCATTCCGCTGGACGACGAAACCGAGCGCACCGTGCGGGCGGCGGGCTTTGGTTATGACGATGTGCTGCCTGCCGGCCAGCGCCTGACCGTACGGCGCACCGCCAACCTGCACACCGGTGGCACCCTGGAAGACGTCACCGAACGCCTGCACCCGGTGCTGGCCGACGCGGCCGTGCGCGCTGCACGGGCGCTGGAAATTCCGGTGGTCGGGCTGGACTTCATGGTGCGCGATGCCGGGCAACCGGAGTACGTGATCATCGAAGCCAACGAGCGTGCAGGCCTGGCCAACCATGAACCGCAGCCAACGGCCGAGCGCTTTATCGACCTGCTGTTTCCGCATACCCGGCCTTTGGCCTGACAGCCGCTCGGTTTTTGGGAGCAACTGTCTTGCACCATCACTCAGGCTGCCACCACACCCTGTAGGAGCAGCCTTGTGCTGCGAAGAGGCCGGTAAGGCTAAAGATTATCTTCGGCTGCAATGGCCTCTTCGCAGCACAAGGCTGCTCCTACAAAGACCGCGCCACAGCCTGGAATATCAACCCGACCGGAGGCCTGGATATGTCCGAACGACTCCCCGAACCCGATCTCGACTACCTCAAACGCGTGCTGCTGGAGATGCTCGCCATCCCCAGCCCCACGGGTTTCACCGACACCATCGTGCGCTACGTGGCCGAACGCCTGGACGAGCTGGGCATCCCCTTCGAGCTGACCCGCCGCGGCACCATTCGCGCCACCCTCAAGGGCAGGCAGACATCCCCCGACCGCGCCGTGTCGGCCCACCTGGACACCATCGGCGCCAGCGTGCGCCAATTGCAGGACAACGGCCGCCTGGCCTTGGCGCCGGTGGGATGCTGGTCCAGCCGCTTTGCCGAGGGCAGCCGGGTCAGCGTGTTCACCGACACTGGCGTATGCCGTGGCAGCGTGCTGCCACTCATGGCCAGCGGGCATGCCTTCAACACCGCCATCGACCAGATGCCGATCAGCTGGGACCACGTGGAAGTGCGCCTGGACGCCTATTGCGCCACCCGTGCCGACTGCGAGGCGCTGGGCGTGAGCATTGGTGACTTCGTCGCCTTCGACCCGCTGCCCGAGTTCACCGAAAGCGGCCATATCAGCGCCCGCCACCTGGACGACAAGGCCGGCGTGGCAGCTTTGCTGGCGGCACTGAAGGCGGTGGTGGAAAGCGGCCGCCAACCGCTGATCGACTGCCACCCGCTGTTCACCATCACCGAAGAGACCGGCTCGGGTGCGGCCGGTGCCCTGCCCTGGGACGTCAGCGAATTCGTCGGCATTGACATCGCCCCGGTGGCACCCGGGCAGGCCTCCAGCGAGCATGCGGTGAGCGTGGCCATGCAGGACTCGTCAGGGCCTTACGACTACCACCTGTCCCGGCATTTGCTGAAACTGGCCGGCGACCACGACCTGCCGGTGCGGCGCGACCTGTTCCGCTACTACTTCAGCGATGCCCATTCGGCAGTGACGGCGGGCCATGACATCCGTACTGCACTGGTGGCGTTTGGTTGCGACGCCACCCATGGCTACGAACGCACGCACATCGACAGCCTTGCGGCGTTGAGCCGGTTGCTGTCGGCGTACCTGCTGAGCCCGCCAGTGTTCGCCAGCGACTCGCAGCCGGCCAATGCCTCGCTGGAAAGGTTCAGCCATCAGTTGGAGCACGATGCGCAGATGGAGAGCGACACGCGGGTGCCGGCGGTGGACAGCCTGGTGGGTAATAAAGGCTGATGGCCTTTGGGGCTGCTTTGCAGCCCATCGCCGGCAAGCCAGCTCCCACAGGGACCGCACAATGTTCAGGCCTGTGGTGATCCTGTGGGAGCTGGCTTGCCGGCGATGGGCCGCAAAGCGGCCCCAAAATCCCGAACGTTTCGCGTAGCATTGCCCACACTTACTTCAGACACTTCCCACCATGCTGATCCCCTACGACCAACTGCAAGCCGAAACCCTGACCCTGCTGATCGAGGACTTCGTCACCCGCGATGGCACCGACAACGGCGACGATACCCCGCTGGAGACGCGCGTACTGCGGGTGCGCCAGGCTTTGGCGAAGGGCCAGGCGTTCATCCTGTTCGACCCGGAAAGCCAGCAGTGCCAGTTGCTGGCCAAGCATGATGTGCCCCGCGAGCTGCTCGATTAGCAGGCCCGGCCTCTTCGCGGGTGAACCCGCTCCCACAGGTACAGCGCTGTAATCAAGGCCTGGACGGTCTCTGTGGGAGCGGCTTTAGCCGCGAGCAGGCCGGCACAGGCAACATCAAGCCCTGCGGGCCTTGCGCTGCTCTGCCTCCTTGATGCGCTTGTAGACCTCTTCCCGATGCACTGTCACCTCTTTCGGGGCTTCGACCCCGAAGCGCACCACCCCGTCACGGGCCTGTACCACCATGATGCGGATGTCATCGCCAATCACGATGATCTCCCCCGCTTCGCGTCCTATTACCAGCATGTTCCGCTCCTTTGGCGAAAGGGAAAAACGGAGCGTGCCTCGTAGGTATTTACCTACTCAATAGTTCCGCAGCAAATCAGAAGCGCCCTACATTTCTTGGTAATTTCTCCTACAGATCATTCATCGCGAATGAGCTTTGGCACGCATTTTTACCGCCATCTCGGCCATTTCGTCATACAGCCGTTCTGGGGCCTGTTGCTTCAAGGCCCACGCCTGGCGCCCGGCTTCGTGGGGCAGGATCAGGAACTGGCCTGCGGCCACTTGCTGATGCATGTAGTCGGCAATGTCCGCCGCGCTGATCGGTGAACCCTCCAGCAGCTTGCCCACCTGGGCTTTCATCGCCGGGTTGGGGCCGCGGAACGAGTCCAGCAGGTTGGTCTGGAAGAACGACGGGCACACCACGTGCACCGCCACTTCCAGCTGGCGCAGTTCCACCAGCAGGCTTTCCGACAGGGCCAGCACGCCGGCCTTGGCCACGTTGTAGTTGCTCATGCCCGGCCCCTGCATCAGCGCGGCCATCGAGGCGATGTTGATGATGCGCCCCTTGCTGCGCTCCAGCAGCGGCAGGAAGGCCTTGCAGCCCTTGACCACGCCCATCAGGTTGACCGCCAACTGCCAGTCCCAGTCCTCCAGCGACAGCTCGGCGAAGAACCCGCCCGCAGCAACGCCGGCGTTATTGACGATCACGTCGATGCCGCCGAACTGCTCTTCGCAGGCCTGGGCCAGGGCGGTGAGCTGGCTGTAGTCGCGCACATCGCAACGCTGGACGAAGCCCTCGCCACCGGCCGCGCGGGCCATGTCCAGGGTTTCGCGCAGGCCGGCTTCGTTGACATCGGCCAGCGCCAGGCGCCAGCCCTCGCGCGCCCAGCGCAGGGCGATCTCGCGACCGAGGCCGGACCCGGCGCCAGTGATCATGATGCGGTTTTGCATGGTGGCTGGCCTTGTTCTTGGTGGTAGTGCAGCGAGTCTAATCAAGGCCAAGTGGGCAGGCAGGGTTCATCAGGGTAGTGAATGGGCGGGCATGACTGTGTAGTCAGTACCGGCCTCTTCGCCGCATAAGGCTGCTCCTACAGGGATCGCCTGCGCCTGTAGGAGCAGCCTTGTGCTGCGAAGAGACCGGTACTGGCAACACCCAATGGAATCTTTCACAAGCGGCAACAGTCCGAACATACAAGAGGCCAGCAGTACGAGGCCCTTGACCCTCAACCACGCAAGGACTCCGTCATGACCACGATCCTCATCATCATCCTGATCCTCCTGCTGATTGGTGGCTTACCGGTCTTCCCACACTCACGCAGCTGGGGCTATGGCCCGTCCGGCATCGTCGGCGTTGTGCTGGTGATTTTGTTGGTGCTGTTACTGCTTGGCATGATATGAGCCACCCCGGCCTGGCGTTCCAGCTGGCGTTCCAGGCGACGCATGCCGTCGCCCAGGGCGCGGACCGCCAGGCCGAGCGCCGGGCGCTGCAACGGCTCTGCCTGGCAACAATGCTCCACCTGCTCGCACAGGGTAACCAGGGCGTCGGCGCGGGCAATGCGCGCGCCACCCTTGACCCGGTGCGCCAAGCCGGCAATGGCCGCAGGCGCATCACCGAGGTTTTCCAGGCGCTGCAGGTCTTCCCGGTTGCTGGCACGCAAGTCGCCCAGCAGCGCCTTTAACGCCGCTTCGTCATTGCCCACCAGATGCCTGAGATGCTGCAAGTCCAGCAGGCTGTGGTGTTCATCCGGTGGCTGTGCAGGCCGCGTGCCCTTCAGTGCCTGGGTGAGGCTGCCCAGGTCCAGCGGTTTGAACAGGCAGTCGTCCATCCCCGCCTCGCAACTTCGCCTGCGCTCGGCTTCCTGGGCGCTGGCAGTCAGGCCGATTACCCGGCTGCGTGGGCGCCCGCTGCGGCGCTCGTGTTCGCGAATGGCGCGGGCCAGGGCATGGCCATCCAGGCGCGGCATGTTGCAGTCGGTTATCACCACATCGAAATGCTCTTTCAACCATAGGCGCAAGGCTTGTGCGCCGTCTTCCGCGACCCGCGCCTGATGCCCGAGAAAATCCAGCTGCTGCGCCAACAGCAGCCGGTTGGCCGGGTAGTCGTCCACCACCAGCACACGCAAACGTGCGTCAGGGTCTGCCGCCAGCAAAGGTGAAACCTCAGGCGCCGGCGCCGCACTCGGCAACAACGGCAACTTGAGCTGCACCTGCACTTCGGTGCCCTCCCCCAAGGTACTGCGCAGGCGCAGCTGCCCCCCCATCAACTGGCACAGGTTACGGCTGATGCTCAGGCCCAGGCCGGAGCTGGCACGTGGCGACTGGCGGTGGTTGCTGGCCTGACGAAACGGCTGCCCCAAGGCGGCCAGCTCGCTGGCAGCGATGCCCACGCCGCTGTCCTTGACCCGCAGTACGATATCGAGCACCCCACCTGCCGGCGCTGCGTGCAGGCTGACCACGATCCGCCCGCGCTGGGTGAACTTGATCGCGTTGCTCAGCAGGTTGGCCAGCACCTGCTTGAACCGCAGCGGGTCGAGCATGACCTCGGCACCCACCGCCCCGCCCAGCTGCATCTGCAACTCCAGGCCTTTGCCACGGGCCAACTGCTCGAACAGTTGCACCACCCGCCCGACCAGCTCGCCCACCCGCACCCGCTGCGGCGAAAGCTGCAGGTGGCCGGTTTCGATACGGGTAATGTCGAGTATGTCGCCAATCAGCTCTTTCAGCCCCCGTGCCGCTTCGGTGGCCACTTCGATGGCCAGGCGGTCGAGCACGCCTTGGGCGGCCTTGCGCTGGGCCAGTTCAAGCATGCCCTGTACCGCGTGCAGCGGGGTGCGGATCTCGTGGCTGATGGTGGCCAGGAACTCGGTCTTGGCCTGGTTGGCCGCATCCGCCGCACGCTTGGCCCGCCGCAACCGCACCTGCAGCCGGCGCAGGTAACGGATCCACAACAAGGCGATGATCAGCAGGCAGAGGGCGACGCCGAAGCCGAACAGCACCTTGGCGCGATGGCGCGACCAGACGCCGTCGGGGACGATCATCGGGTTGCGCCAGCGACGCACCAGCGCAGTGGTCTCTTGCGGCGTCAGGCTGAGCAACGCGCTGTCGATGATACCCAGCAGCTCGCTGGCACCACGGGTACTGGCCAATGCAAAATGCGCTGGCGGCAGGGCGAGGCTGGCACTGACCTGCAACTGCCCGGGGTACCACCGGGCAACCAGGGGGCGGGCGTCATCCAGGGTCAGCAACGCCGCGTCCACCCGGCCATCGGCCACCGCGTGCAGGGCATCCAGCGGGCCGCGCAACACGCGTTGGCGCACCTGCGGATAACGCTGCTGCAACAGCTCGACCATGGCACTGCCCCACACCAGCGCCACGCGCCGGCCAGCCAGTTGCTCAAGGCTGGCCGGCGCCTGTTCGCCGGTGCGGCTGACCAGCACCCGCGAAGCACTGAGGTAGGCGCGGCTGAAGCCCAGGCGCTGCGCCAGGCTGTCGCTGTAGGGCAGCCCGGCAATCAGTTGCGCCTTGCCTTGAATCACTTGGCCGATCATCTGTTCGGCGCCCTCCCCTGCCTGCACGTCAAATTCAAGGCCGGTGCGCCGGGTGATCAGCTGCAGTACATCAAGGGTCAGGCCGCGCAACTGGCCCTTGCTGTCGCGGTAGCTCAGTGGCAGCACCTGATCGTCCACCAGCACGCGCACCTTGGGGTTGTCCGCCAGCCAGCGCTGCTGGGCCTCACTCAAGTGCACCGACTGGGCCGAGCGGGGGCCACTCGCCAGCGGGTTCCAGCGCGCCTGGATACGCGCATGCTGGGTTGTGCTGATGCCCAGCAGCACCTCATCCACCAGGCGCGGCAAGGGCGTGCCGTTGTCGAGCATGGCAAAGCCGATTTTCTGGTGAGGCAAGGCTGCGTGGCCAACCTCCTCCACACCGCTGAAGGGGCTACGCCCCTTCACATAGCGCGCGATCAAGGCGTTGCCCAGGTACAGGTCGGCCTGGCCGAGGGCAAGCGCGGCCAGGGCGCTGAACGCCGTGGGGTGCACCTGCAGGTCGGCTTGTGGGTAGTACTGGCTGACCTGCTCGGGTGTGCGGTAACCGTCCACCATCACCAGGCGCAACGTTTCGGCGCCCTGGAAAACCGCCTTGTGCTCCTGGGCCAGCAACAGGGGATAGTCCTCGGCGTAGGGCTGCGACAGGCGCAAGCCGGCCTGCAGTGCCTGCTGCGCAGTGACCGAGCCAAGCAGGTCGACTGTGCCTTCGCGCAACGCCGCGACCGCCGCCTGGAACGACTCGAACACCTGCACCTGCATGTCCAGTTGCAGGTGTTCGGCCAGTAGCCCCGCGTAATCAGCCGTGATGCCTTCGTAGGCTCGCCCGGTGCCGAGAATATCCAGTGGCGGCTGGTCGCCCCTCAACACCCCAAGGCGTAGTACCCGATGGTGCCAAAGCCAGCGCAGGTCACTGCTGACCGGTTCGGCACGCGGGCCTTCGAACGCCGCACGCCCATGGAACACCGGCGCCGCCAGGCCCGGCACGGTAAACAGACAGCACAACAGCAGCAGCCAGATTGCACGCACCATTCAAATAAGCTGGTTGCGACGAGCGAAATCCGCCAGGTCGATGAGCGAGTTGAGGCGCAGTTTTTCCAGCAGGCGGCCCTTGTAGGTGCTGACCGTCTTGTTGCTGAGCAGCATCACTTCACCGACAGCCTTGTTGCTCATGCCACGGGCCAGGTGCTGGAGGATCATCAGTTCACGGTCACTGAGGCAGGCAATACGCTGCGCGTCGGTGGCGTACAGGTCTTGGCTGTGCACCGAACTCAGCGCTACCTCGGGGAAGTAGGTGAAACCCGACAGCACAGCGCGCACCGCCTTGTTCAGTTCACCCAGGTCGTTGCTTTTGGACACGAAGCCCGCCGCCCCGGCTTGCATGCAGCGCAGGGAGTAGGCTTCGGCCTGGTGCGAGGTCAGCACCAGGGTCTTGGCTGGCCGTTCGTGGCGCTTGACCCGGGCGATCACCTCCATGCCATCGAGCCCGGGCAGGCTGATGTCGAGGATGATGATATCGGGCGCCTGCTCACGGGCCATGCGCACGGCGTCGATGCCATTGTCGGTCTGGCCGACGATCTCCAGGCGCTCCTGGCGCAGCAGCATGCACACCGTGGAACGTATGAAAGGATGGTCGTCGACCACCAGTGCTTTATTCATCAGGCGTTCTCACTTGGCAGGCTGGCTCAGAGTTCGGCATCGAACACCACGGTGGTCATGCCGTTGTAGGTACTGCCCGCATGGTCGAGCATTTCGCCCACCGCAGCGCTCGCGACCTCGAAATGCAATTGCCCGGGCCGGTTGAGCGCCGGCGTAGCCGCTTCGAACTGCAACGCAGCGCCCCTGCCGGTTGGCAGTGGTACACGTTCAACGGCCTGACCGCGATGCTGAATGCCGGCAGGCAGGCTGAGTGATATCCCCACCGGCACCTGGTGCTGATCTGTATTGCGGATGGCACAGGTGCCGGCCATGTCGTACTGGCACAGTTTGTAGACCTTGAACGGCCCGGTGGACCACACCCGAAACGGCAGGTCTCGATACAGCCTCTGCGGCGGCCGCCTTCCGGACAGCCAGGATTTCCAGCCGCCGCGGGGTTCGAGCACCGCGCGGTCGGAGCCGGGAGGAAATTCGAAGATGAACGCGTGCTGGACATCAAGCACGAAATCGACCCTCAGGGTGTTGGTGCTCAAGCCACTGACCTGGTTGCCGAAGTCGAAATCCCCTCCCGGGCCCACGCTGTATACGGCGCTGCCGCGATAGATACCGGCACGAAGGCGATAGGGGGGCGGTACCTCCAACTGATAGGCAACACTGGTTTCGTGCACCTCGACGGTATTCACCCGGCCAGACGGGACCCGGTTCACACTGCCCCAGCAGGGCTGGGGAGCCGCAGGACTGGTCACATCCCACAAGTAATTGGCTACTGCTGGTGCGTGCTGACCATTGATAGCGACATACCGGCAGCCGCCGCGCACATTGGTACCACTGGCAGGGATGTCGTCAAGGCTGGTGCCGGTTACCCGCTGATGGATGGCTGACCAGTCAAAGGTGATCTGGCGAGGCTCGCCGGTCTGCTCGTGATAGACATCGATCGTCCTGCGACTGGGTACCTGTACATAGAACTCATCTCGCACATCCGCTGCATCTTTCGTGCTCCGCTTGGTAAAACTGATCGGCAGGCTCACGGTCTGGCGGGTTCTACAGGTATAGGTCAGGTACTGGCACAGACCGCCGGGTGGCGTTGTATTGTCGAAGCGGCCCGAGCCGCCGCCGCGATACTGGGCGGAGATCGTCACTTGTGCTGCCTCTACAAACGACAGCGGCAAAGCAAGGGCGGTCAGCAACCAGACCAGAACCCTGCGGGTACGCGCCATGGTTTTCATCCCTCCAGTACCATCGGCTTGCGCTCAGCGCCTTCATGCAACTCGAACTGGTGCACCTTGGCCGCCTGCCCTTCGAACTGGCGGGTACGCCCTGGCAGCAGATGATGCTTGGCGGCCGGCTCGCACACCTGGTCCTGGGCCTGGCACTGGCGGAAGTGGTCGAGCACCACGGTGGCGTTGCCCTGGTTGGTTACGGTCAACGCACCGCCCTGGCGACGGATCGGGGTCTGGTAGCGGGTCTGGTTGGGGCGCACGAACAACAGCGTGCCGTAGCCGGCCAGCAGGTTGACCCCAGCCTTGAGGCTGTCGCGGTATTGCTCCGCCTCCGCATCGCTGACGGCAAAGCCGTCGCCCGTTTCCGGCAGTACCGGGATAAAGCGCAGGCGGAAGTAGCGTTCGTTGTCGCGCGCGCCACGGTACAACAGGCGCACCGCCTGCATGCCCCGCGCCGGCACGATCAGCCGCGCCGGGCTGACCACCAGCCCACGCTGCTCCAGGGCCAGGCCTTCAATGGCCACTTCGCGGGGCGGGCCACTGCCGTCGTACACCAGCTCGACCACACTGACCTTGACGAAAGCCGTGGAATCACCGCCATTGCGCACGCGCTTGAGCAAAGTGCTCTTGCCCTCTTCCAGGTAATCGTAGAGCCCCCCGACGTTCAGCTCCGGGGCTGCATGGGCAGCACAGGGCAGCAGCGCGAAGGCCAGGCAGATGAATCGGACCAGTTTCATGGGCAATTCCTCATAGCAAAAAGCCGCTGATAGCGAATCAGCATCATTGAATGGATTGTGGTCTTTCGAGCTCGGGTTAAATGCAGGAAATTTCGCTGTGGAGTTGTGGAAATTTCCTAAAGACAACCGTCGTGGCTTTGCTTGCACGCGAGTAGCCAGCCCGCTTCACGTCTTGCCCGCCCCGACCGGGGCCTGGCGCTGTGCCACGTGCCCTGCTACGCAGGACACATCCCCTGCCAGCAACACATCGCCTTCACGTTCCAGTGCACGCAAGTCAAGTTCCAGCAGGCATAACGCTTTACCACCCTGGCGCACCTCCAGCGTCGGAGTAGATTCGCTCATCTCCACGGCAAAGTGCCCACCGCTCTCGCTGACGCTGCGGCTGGCATGGTTGACCACCTGGGCACCGGACATCGGCTGCCCCTGAAGGTCGAGCAGGCGGCCGAGCACGGTGACTGTGCGCATCACCCGCAGCTGGCGATAGCCCACCCCACCACGGTTGAGGTGGTAGTCGAAGCTGGTGGGCTGGATCACCGCCGCCGTCTCGTCGTCGCCCTCCAGGTCGAATTGCACATAGCCCGACTTGTACGCCCCCACCGGAATCACGTTGCGCCCCGGGTGCAAGGTGGCGCTCAGGCCATGCTGGTCATCGGCGCGCAGCGCCAGGCCATCGATATCGCTTTCGACATCGACGATCAGGCCGGCATCGTGGGGCAGGTACTGGCCGGTCATGGCCACCTTGCCCTCGCCCACGGCAACGATGCTCTGCAGGTTCAGGCCAGCACTCAGTTCGCCGTTGTACGACGAACTCTGGGCGTAGGCGTCGCCATACAGCACCTGGTTCTGAAACTGCGCATTGCCGCCGAAGCCGGCGCCGTAGCGGTCTACCGTGGCAGTGGCACCGATGTTGCGTACCAGCCCCAGGTCGACGTCGCGCTGGTACGACAGCGAGGCGTTCTGATCACGACCGCCATCGTGCGAAGTGCGGCTGCCGATGCTGACGGCGACGCGCTCGCCGGGGCTACCCAGGCTCATGCTCAGCGCCAGGTTGACACCACGGCTGCGAGCATCACCGCTGCTGCGGGTGCCGGGGCGGTCGAACAGGCTCAGGCGCCAGTTGGCGTCGGAACCGAAGAGTTTGCCGTAGTGCGACCAGCCCAGGTCGACGCCCAGGCCATCGGCGGCGCCAGAGCTGTGGGCCAGGCGCAACGTCGCCGTGCTGCGGTTGTTCAGGCGCTGGGTGATCAGCAGCGAGCTCTGGCTCTGCTCGTCGTAGCGCACAAACTGGCTGTGGGTGACGTTGCGGGTCGTTTCCAGCCAAGAGCGGCTGTGGCTGAGCACCAGCGAACCGAAGTCATGGTTATGGATTACCTGCAGGTCGTAACCGTTGCCCTGGTCTTCGGTGCGATAGAGGTTGCCGTAGAGCTTGAGCCGGTCCAGCGCGTCCCAGTCCAGCGATGTGCCGTACTGCATGGCTTCGTCGACCTGCTGCACGGAAAGCCCGAGCACCGCCCGCGGGTGCAACAGGTAGTTGGCCAGCACCCCGGCGCTGAGGCTGTCGTCGTGGGTTTCGTCCCAGTTGCTCAGCAGGCTGGTCTGCTGGCCCAGGTACAGGTTGTAGCGCCAGCGGCTTTCAGGGTTGCGCCAGATACTGGGCTTGTAGACGAATTCATCGGTACGCGCGGTTTCCTGGCCGTCTTCGAGCAGGCGTACCTCTACCTGGTAGATGCCACCGGGCAGCACCCGGGTGTCCAGCGCCTGCAGGCCAGGCTGCACCGGCTGGCTGTTGATCAGCACGCCGTTACGGTAGATCTCCACCACGCCGGGGCGGTTGGGGGTGACGTAGATCGGCGTGGAGCTTGGCTGGCCATTGTCGATCAGCAGGCTATCACTGCTGCCGAACATCAGGCCCAACGTCGTATCGGGGCTCTGCCCGAGCAACCGGGGCTGACGGGTGAGGCCTTGGGCACCGGGGGTGAAATAGCCCAGGCGGAAGAAGTGTTCATCGTGAAGGCGTTCGGCATACAACTGGCTGACACGATGTCGGGTTTCCTGACCACTGAGACCGCCGCGGTCGACCTGGGCATCGGCCAGGGTCGTCCAGCTGTCGAGGCTACCCTGCCCTTGCAGCGCATACAGCCCGCTGGTTTCGCGCCCGTCGCTGACCAGGTTGAGCTGGTTGCGCAGCAGCAGGCCACCGCCGTGTTCGGGCAACGCATGGAAGCGCGGGGTATCGCCGGCCAGTTCGGCGGCGTGGGTGAGCAGCGACAGTTGCGAGTTGACCAGGCTGTAGTGGATGGCGCGCAGGCCATCGGGGCAGTCGCTGCGGCAATCGCCCAGCGGCCGGCCGGAAGCCAGGCGCTCCTGCCAGCGGCGGCGCAGGGTTTCGGGTTCGCGGCTGTCGAAGTGGTCGGTGAATTCCAGCAACTGCACACGTTCGTCGCGGCTGAGCACGACCATGGCATCGCCCAGGTAGCGGCCATCCAGGTCCACCCGGACTGCCAGCGGCACATCGAAGAAGTGTTCCTCGAATTCACGCGGCAGGCCCTGGGCCTGGCTGACCACCCCCATGGCGTTGCCTTCGGCAGCGCCAGCGAGGGGAAGCACCGCAAGGCATGCCATCAGCAGCAAAGTCTTTGAAATTGTGGAAAAGGCCATGACCCTGTCTGCGAGCAATACGTCGCCCTCACCCCCGGGGTGACCCAGGGGCGAAGGAGAGCAACAACGGGTGAAGGGGAAAAATGCGGGCGCTTCAGGTCACGGTGCAGCGGTTTCGAACATCATGCTGACCAGGCCCTGGTAGTTGCCGGGCTCGTAGCCACCCGCCGGTACTTGAGGCGAGACTTCGAAGTCGATGATCGCGCCTGGCGTAGCCTGGGCGTGGGAGAGGATTTCAGCCGCGCTGGTGGTGAGTACGGTGTCGCCGATCTTGACGTCCAGATTGATGGCGTTGAGGCCACTGCTGACGGCTGCCGGGGACAGCAGGTGGGCGGTGATCGGGCCGATGGTGCTCTTGGCCTGCAGCTGCTTGCGGACTGGGGTCAGGGTGCCTTGGAACGAGTTCCAGGCCATGTCCTGCGGGTCGTTCATCCAGTTGCCGCCGACGGGCTCGACGTAGAAGTTGGCGCTAGGCACGGTAGCTGTAATCAGCACCTGTTTCTCGATCGGGTCTTCGGCCATGGCGGGGCCGGCAACGAGAGCAGCGAATGGAAGTGCCAGCATGAGTGCTTTCACGAATAGATCTCCTTGGAACCTGTAGACATAAGCTTTGATTGAGGGTCAATCAGGCTAAGCGCCGTTGACAGGCAGGAGTATCTGCAGTTACCCACAATGGAAATAGGGGAACTATCTGAGCGGGTTGTTGACATTTCCTAACGACAATCGAGGGGATACGCTTCCGCAGGAGAGCATGAAGCACGTGGGGGCCGCATGGCGGCCCCCTGTTGCGTGATTAGTGAGACACCGCCCCGCTGGCCCCCAGGCCAGTCTGCGAACGCACGAACTGCGGGTAGAACAGCGCACGCTCGTCGTCGGCAGCCTTGGACTTGTCGGTGACAGAGAAGAACCAGATGCTGACGAAGGCAATGGCCATCGAGAACAGCGCCGGGTACTCGTACGGGTAGATCGGCTTCTCGTGGCCGAGGATCTGCACCCAGATGGTCGGGCCGAGGATCATCAGCGTCACTGCGCTTACCAGGCCCAGCCAGCCGCCGATCATGGCGCCGCGGGTGGTCAGTTTCTTCCAGTACATCGAAAGCAGCAGTACCGGGAAGTTGCAGCTGGCAGCGATGGAGAACGCCAGGCCGACCATGAAGGCGATGTTCTGCTTCTCGAACAGGATACCCAGGCCGATCGCCAGCACGCCCAGGGCGATGGTGGTGATCTTCGACACGCGGATCTCGTCCTTGTCGTTTGCCTTGCCCTTGCGCCATACGCTGGCGTACAGGTCGTGGGACACCGCCGAGGCACCGGCCAGGGTCAGGCCGGCAACCACTGCCAGGATGGTGGCGAAGGCCACTGCCGAGATAAAGCCGAGGAAGATGCTGCCACCCACGGCATCGGCCAGGTGCACCGCCGCCATGTTGTTACCACCCAGCAGGGCGCCGGCGGCGTCCTTGAAGTCCGGGTTGGTGCTGACCAGCAGGATCGCGCCGAAGCCGATGATGAAGGTCAGGATGTAGAAGTAGCCGATGAAGCCGGTGGCGTACAGCACGCTCTTGCGCGCTTCCTTGGCGTCACTGACGGTGAAGAAGCGCATCAGGATGTGCGGCAGGCCGGCGGTACCGAACATCAGCGCCAGGCCCAGCGAGAAGGCCGAGATCGGGTCTTTGACCAAACCGCCCGGGCTCATGATCGCCTCGCCCTTGCTGTGCACCTTGATCGCTTCCGAGAACAGGGTGTTGAAGTCGAAGCCAACGTGCTTCATCACCATCAGTGCCATGAAGCTGGCACCGGACAGCAGCAGCACGGCCTTGATGATCTGTACCCAGGTGGTGGCCAGCATGCCGCCGAACAGCACGTACAGGCACATCAGGATACCCACCAGGATCACCGCGACGTGGTAGTCCAGGCCGAACAGCAGTTCGATCAATTTACCGGCACCGACCATTTGCGCGATCAGGTAGAACGCCACCACCACCAGCGAACCGGAGGCCGACAATGTACGGATTTCCTTCTGCCCGAGGCGGTACGAGGCCACGTCGGCAAAGGTGTACTTGCCCAGGTTGCGCAGGCGTTCGGCAATCAGGAAGAGGATGATCGGCCAGCCGACCAAAAAGCCGATCGAGTAGATCAGGCCGTCGTAGCCAGAGGTGAACACCAGGGCGGAAATACCCAGGAAGGAGGCTGCCGACATGTAGTCGCCGGCAATCGCCAGGCCGTTCTGGAAGCCGGTGATCTTGCCGCCGGCCGCGTAGTAATCGGCTGCCGACTTGTTGCGTTTGGAGGCCCAGTAGGTGATACCGAGGGTAAAGGCGACGAAGGCCACGAACATGGCGATCGCGGCAACGTTCAGCGGCTGTTTCTGCACCTCGCCGGTCAGGGCATCGGCTGCCCACACGGCGGGTGCGAAGGCGCCGCAGGCCAGTACAGCCAGGGTTTTGGCGTGGCGAATCATTGTTGCGCCTCCTTCAGGATGGCCTTGTTCAGCTCATCGAATTCACCGTTGGCGCGGCGTACGTAGATGGCGGTCAGGACGAATGCCGAAACGATCAGGCCGACGCCCAGGGGAATGCCCCAGGTAATCGACGACTCAGGGCTGAGCTTGGCACCCAGCAGATGAGGACCGTAGGCGATCAGGAGGATGAAGGCGCAGTACAGGCCGAGCATGATCGCCGAGAGAATCCAGGCGAACCGTTCGCGTTTGGTGACCAGCTCCTTGAAACGGGGGCTGTTTTGTATCGAGAGGTAAATGCTGTCGTTCATTGTTTTTGTCCTAGCAGCACAGGTAGGGGATGAAACCCACGCCCTTACTTTATGCGGCTGTTGGACGGCAACCAGACGACCTTAGTCTTAGATGCAATGGTGTTTTACCGATTGCGTAACAAAACAGCTTGCGCCTGCCCTGTAGGAGCAGCCTTGTGCTGCGAAGAGGCCGGTGCAGGCTGCCCGAATCTTCGCAGCTTTTACCGGCCTCTTCGCAGCACAAGGCTGCTCCTACAGGGAATTGCAACCGGTGATTACTTGCCAGTCCACTCCGCCACGCGATCAGGGTGCTTGGCTACCCAATCCTTGGCCGCTGCCTCAGGCTTGGCCCCTTCCTGGATCGCCAGCATCACCTCGCCAATCTCGTCCTTGGACTGCCAGCTGAACTTCTTCAGGAACTCCGCCACATCCGGTGCCTTGGTGGCCAGTTCCTTGCTGCCGATGCTGTTCACGGTTTCCGCCGCGCCATACACGCCTTTCGGGTCTTCGAGGAACTTCAGCTTCCACTTGGCGAACATCCAGTGCGGTACCCAGCCGGTCACTGCAATCGACTGCTGCTTGGCGTAGGCACGGCCCAGCTCCGCCGTCATCGCCGCGCCCGAACTGGCCTGCAATTTGTAGCCGGTCAGGTCGTAGTCCTTGATCGCCTGGTCGGTCTTGAGCATCACGCCGGAGCCTGCGTCGATGCCGACGATCTTCTGCTTGAAGCTGCTATCGGTCTTGAGGTCGGCGATGCTCACCGCCTTGACGTACTCGGGGACGATCAGGCCGATCTTGGCGTCCTTGAAGTTGGCCCCGTAGTCGACCACGTTGTCCTTGTTCTTGGCCCAGTACTCGCCATGGGTCACCGGCAACCAGGCCGACAACATGGCATCGAGCTTGCCGGTTGCCACGCCCTGCCACATGATCCCCGTGGCCACGGCCTGCAACTTCACGTCGTAGCCGAGCTTTTGCTTGATCACTTCGGCGGCCACGTTGGTGGTGGCCACACTGTCGGCCCAACCATCCACGTAACCTATGCTTACTTCTTTGGCCATTGCCTGTGCAGCGCTCATGGCCATTACCAGGGCGGTGCCCACACCCAGGAAACGTCGCATTTTTTTCAAAGTTGCCATCAAAGCATCCCCTCGTCAGGTCTTGGAGATTGCATCATCTTCCTGCAACACAGGTCGACCTGATCCAGCTGCGACCTGCACCCGCCCCATATGCGACAGCACTGTGCCATTAGCGCCATCGGCCTACGCCGGCCTGCGCGATCCTTGCATGCCAAACCTTTGGCGCCGGGCTACTATCTACCCTTTTGCGCCTGACGATGGACCGCCCGATGCCCAGTTCTGCCCGCCTGTTGCTGCCGCTGTACCTGCTTGCCTGCCTGTTGGCCCTGCTCGGGCTTGCCGGGCTCTGGTACGGGCTTGGCAAGCCGGTGCACCTGCCCGATGCGGCCAGCCCGACGCACAAGTTGCAATGCGCGTCCTACACGCCGTTCGACAAGGACCAGTCGCCCTACGACCAGCCGTTTCGCCTGCGCCCGGCACGCATGGACGCCGACCTGGCCTTGCTGGCTGAGCGTTTCCAGTGCATCCGCACCTATTCCGTGACCGGCCTTGAGGCAATCCCGGCGCTGGCGCGCAAGCATGGGCTGAAAGTGATGCTGGGCGCCTGGGTCAACGCTCACCCGGCCGACACCGACAAGGAAATCGACCTGCTGATCGCCACCGCCAACGCCAACCCCGATGTGGTCAGCGCGGTGATCGTGGGCAACGAGACGTTGCTGCGCAAGGAAGTCACCGGTGCGCACCTGGCCAAGCTGATCGCCCGGGTGAAAAGCCAGGTGAAGGTGCCGGTGACCTACGCGGATGTGTGGGAGTTCTGGCTGCAGCACCCGCAGGTGGCACCCGAGGTGGACTTCTTGACCATCCACCTGCTGCCCTACTGGGAAGACGACCCGCGCGGCATCGACGATGCGCTGGCCCACGTGGCCGATGTGCGCCGGGTGTTCGGCACACGCTTTGCGCCCAAGGACATCCTGATTGGCGAAACCGGCTGGCCCAGCGAAGGCCGCCAACGCGAGACCGCCATCCCCAGCCGGGTCAACGAGGCGCGCTTCATCCGTGGCTTCGTGGCCATGGCCGAAAGCAACGGCTGGCACTACAACCTGATCGAAGCGTTCGACCAGCCGTGGAAGCGCGCCAATGAAGGGGCGGTAGGCGGTTACTGGGGCCTTTACGATGCCGACCGGCAGGACAAGGGCGTGCTGGAAGGGCCGGTGAGCAACCTGCATTACTGGCCACAGTGGTTGCTGGCGAGTGCACTGTTGATGGCGGCCATGCTGTTGCTGGCCGGGCGCCCTGCTACACCGATGGCGGCCGTGCTATTGCCATTGCTGGCCGCGTTTGGCGCAGGTTGCCTGGGCTTGTGGGGCGAGCTGATGCGCACCCATGCACGCTTTGCCGGGGAGTGGCTGTGGGCCGTTGCACTGGCCGGGCTGAACCTGCTGGTGCTGGCCCATGCGCTGCTGGCCTTGGCGCAGCGGGCCGGCTGGCGCGAGCGTTTGTTCGCCTGGCTACAGGCGCGGGCCGGCTGGCTGTTGCTGGCGGCGGGCTTTGCCGCGGCGGTGAGCATGCTGGCGATGGTGTTCGACCCACGTTATCGCAGCTTCCCCAGCGCCGCCCTGGCCCTGCCAGCGCTGGTGTATGTGCTGTGGCCGGTGCGGGCGCGGCGGGCGGAGGTGGCGTTGCTGGCGTTCATTGTCGGGGCCGGGGTGGCGCCGCAGTTGTTCGTGGAAGGGCTGGAGAACCAGCAGGCTTGGGGTTGGGCGGTGGTGAGTGTGGTGATGACAGCGGCGTTGTGGCGGAGTTTGCGGCTGCGTCCGGCTTGATTGTTGAGGTGGGGCGGAAATCGAGCGCCGTCCGCGCGGCGCATCGCGAGCTGCGCTCGCTCCTACGTTTGTTTCGGGCCAATTATAGCTGTGGGATTTGTGCGCGAACGCCTTGGCGCATGGCTCGATATCGTATCGTACAAACAAGGCGGTCGCGCGCGCCTGTCACAGGCGTTACTGGCCCGAAACAAACGTAGGAGCGAGCGCAGCTCGCGATGCGCCGCGCGGGCGGCGTTCGATTTCCGCCCCACCGCAGTACCCAAGGCATGCACCTTTGAGCCCCACCGCAATTACCGAACCAGCCGCAGCCCCGCCAGCACCAGTGCAAACACGGCAATGCTGGCGGTATACAGCACCAGCGCCGGCACCGCGAAGATCAACGCCAGCACCGCCAGCCACCAGCCCGCGCGGCCGGCAACCAGCTGCGCCAGCAGCGCAAGGCCCAGCCCGCTCCAGGCCATCACCTGATGGTGTATGCCCAACCCCAGCAGCGAGCGCACCTCACACTGCCAGTACGCCGCAGGCGCCGTGCACAGCCCAACCCACTGGCCATCCTCCATCAGCCCATAGCGCACGCCATAACTGGCAGCGAGCCACAGCCCCAGAAACAGCACCAGCAGCGCAGCCGGTAGCGAACGAGACATCCTGTTCTCCAATAGCGGTAATCGAAAGCATCCATGATCGCTTATGCCCGGTTGTAAGGCAAAATCACAACCCTGCAGCTATGTTGCAGATAACAAGCACACCAAAGGCCACCGCAACTGGCAACTTTGCCCGGTTGGATGTGGTCCTAGCCTGCACACTGCTCGACCTTGCGTTCTTTTGGGGGATTACATGCTTCGATCTTTGCGCCTCGCTGCCGTGCTCGGTAGCCTGCTCATGGCGGTGGCCGCTTCAGCGCGGGATATCGACGCTGCCAGCTACGGCTACCCCTTGACCAACCCGTTCGAGGCGACCATCGCCACCACCCCGCCGGACCAGCGCCCGACGCTGCCCGGCGACGATGAAATCAACCAGTCGGACTACAGCCTGAACCTGCGCCCGGAGCGTGAGTTCACCCTGCCCGACAATTTCTGGGCGGTGAAAAAGCTCAAGTACCGCCTGGCCCGCCAGGACCACGAAGCGCCGCTGATCTTCATCATTGCCGGCACCGGCGCACCCTACAGCAGCAGCATCAACGAATACCTGAAGAAGCTGTTCTACCAGGCCGGCTTCCACGTGGTGCAACTGTCGTCGCCCACCAGCTACGACTTCATGAGCGCCGCCTCGCGCTTTGCCACCCCCGGCGTCAGCCAGGAAGACGCCGAGGACATGTACCGGGTCATGCAGGCCGTGCGCGCCCAGCACCCACGCCTGCCGATCAGCGAGTTCTACCTCACCGGTTACAGCCTGGGCGCGCTGGATGCAGCATTCGTCAGCCACCTGGACGAAACCCGCCGCAGCTTCAACTTCAAGCGCGTGCTGCTGCTGAACCCGCCGGTCAACCTGTACACCTCGATCAACAACCTGGACAAACTGGTGCAAACCCAGGTCAAGGGCATCGACCGCAGCACTACCTTCTACGAGCTGATGCTGACCAAGCTGACCCGCTACTTCCAGGACAAGGGCTACATCGACCTCAACGACGCCCTGCTGTACGACTTCCAGCAGTCACGCCAGCACCTGTCCAACGAACAGATGGCCATGCTGATCGGCACCTCGTTCCGCTTCTCGGCGGCCGACATTGCCTTCACCTCCGACCTGATCAACCGCCGCGGCCTGATCATTCCGCCGAAGTTCCCGATCACCGAGGGCAGCAGCCTCACGCCGTTCTTCAAGCGTGCCCTGCAGTGCGACTTCGACTGCTACATGACCGAGCAGGTGATCCCCATGTGGCGCGCCCGCACCGACGGCAACAGCATCCTGCAACTGGTGAACCAGGTCAGCCTGTACGCCCTGGAAGACTACCTGCGCAGCAGCGACAAGATTGCCGTGATGCACAATGCCGATGACGTCATCCTCGGCCCCGGCGACATCGGTTTTTTGCGCAAGGTGTTTGGTGACCGTCTGACCCTCTACCCCCATGGCGGCCATTGCGGCAACCTCAACTACCGCGTCAACAGTGACGCCATGCTGGAGTTCTTCCGTGGTTAACAAACTCCTCTTCGCCACTGCCCTGCTTGCCGCCGGCCACACCTTCGCTGCCGAAACCGCCCCCCGGGCCAGCGTGGTGGAGGCCGACCCACAGGTGGTCGGCACCGCGCCTCTGGTGCCCGAGGCCGATGGCTTCATCGACCCGTTGCGCGAGCTGAAATTCAACCCCGGGCTGGACCAGCGCGAGTTCGAGCGGTCTACCCTGGAAGCGCTGAACGTGTACGACCCGCTGGAGTCGATCAACCGGCGCGTCTACCACTTCAACTACCGGCTGGACCAATGGGTGCTGCTGCCGCTGGTGAGTGGTTACCAGTACGTCACACCGCGCTTCGTGCGCACCGGGGTGAGCAACTTCTTCAACAACATCGGTGATGTGCCGAACCTGTTCAACAGCGTGTTGCAGCTCAAGGCCAAGCGCTCGGCAGAGATCACCGCACGGCTGATGTTCAACACCATCATCGGCGTGGGTGGGCTATGGGACCCGGCGACCAGCATGGGCCTGCCGCGCCAGAGCGAGGACTTTGGCCAGACCCTGGGCTTCTATGGCGTGCCGGAGGGGCCGTACTTGATGCTGCCGGTGCTGGGGCCATCGAACCTGCGCGATACCACCGGGCTGGTGGTGGACTACGCGGGTGAGCAGGCGGTCAATTATCTGGACGTGGCCGAAACCAGCACCGACCACCCGGAAATCTTCGCCCTGCGGGTGGTGGACAAGCGCTATACCACCAACTTCCGCTATGGCCAGCTCAACTCGCCGTTCGAGTACGAGAAGGTGCGGTATGTGTACACCCAGGCGCGCAAGTTGCAGATAGCCGAGTAAGCAGGCCTGGCCTCTTCGCAGCACAAGGCTGCTCCTACAAAACCACGCGTTCCCCTGTAGGAGCAGCCTTGTGCTGCGAAGAGGCCGGTACAGGCAACATCAAATCCCCAGGAACTGGCACAGCTCGCGCTTCTTGGCCAGGGCATCCCGCCGCCCCAGTTCGATCAGCTCGCTGCAATAGCTCGCCTCGAACAGCAGATAGCTCAACACCCCCGCCCCGCTGGTGCGGGTCGCCCCCGGCCCCCGCAGGAACAAGCGCAACGCCGCTGGCAGCTCGCGCCGGTGCCGGGCGGCGATCTCGTCCAACGGCTGGCTGGGCGCCACCACCAGCACCTCGATTGGCGCCAGCCCCAGGCGCCGGGCATCCAGATGCGCCGGCAGCAGCCGGCTCAGGTGGTTGAGCCGCTGCAGCAGTTCGATGTCGTCTTCCAGGCTGTCGATGAACGTGCTGTTGAGCATGTGCCCACCGATCTGCGCCAGGCTTGGCTGCTGCCCGCTGAACACACGCTGAGTGGGCAAGGGTGGCGCTGGCCGCTGCGGGTTGCCGCTGACCCCGACCACCAGCACCCGGCTGGCGCCCAGGTGCAAGGCCGGGCTGATCGGCGCCGACTGGCGCACCGCACCGTCACCGTAGAATTCGTCGCCCAGCTGCACCGGGGCAAACAGCAGTGGGATGGCCGCGCTGGCCAGCAGGTGGTCGATGGTCAGTGGCGTGGGTACGCCGATGCGGCGGTGGCGCAGCCAGGCTTCGATAGTGCCGCGCCCCTGGTAGAAGGTGACCGCCTGGCCAGACTCGTAGCCAAAGGCGGTGACTGCCACCGCGCGCAACTGCTCGGCGGCCAGGGAATGGCCGATGCCATCCAGGTTCAGGTGCGCCTCCAGCAGGCTGCGCAACGGGCTGCTGTCCAGCAGCGCCACCGGCGCCTGGCCGCCCAGGCCGAGCAGGCTGTGGCCGACGAAACGGCTGGCCTGGCGGACGACGCCGGGCCAGTCACTGCGGATGACCAGGTGGCTGCGAAAGTTCTGCCAGAAGGCGGTAAGCCGCTGCACGGCGTCGTTGAAGTGGGTGGCGCCGCTGGCCAGGGTTACCGCGTTGATGGCACCGGCAGAGGTGCCGACGATGACCGGGAACGGGTTGTGTGCGCCGGCGGGCAGCAGCTCGGCGATGCCGGCCAATACGCCGACCTGATAGGCGGCGCGGGCGCCGCCGCCAGAAAGGATAAGACCGGTTACCGGGGGTGGTGCCATGGCTTCCTTCTTGGGGTTGATGTGCTTTCAGGCCCGGCCCTTTCGCGGGTGAACCCGCTCCCACAGGGACCCCACAATATTCAGAACCTGTGGTAATCCTGTGGGAGCGGGTTTACCCGCGAAGAGGCCAGACCTGATTGCACAAGGTTCAGCGCTTTTTCTTGTCATACAGCCGCGGCGCGCCTTCTGGCCGCGACTTGAACCTGCGGTGCGCCCACAGGTACTGCTCGGGGCACTCGCGCAACACCCCCTCGACCCACTGGTTGATGCGCAGGCAGTCGGCCTCTTCGCTTTCGCCGGGGAAGTCCGCCAGCGGCGGATGGATGACCAGACGATAGCCGCTGCCATCCTCCAGGCGCTTCTGGGTGAACGGAATAACCTGCGCCTTGCCCAGCCGGGCGAACTTGGTGGTGGCGGTTACCGTCGCTGCCGGGATGCCGAACAGCGGTACGAAAATGCTCTGCTTGGCGCCATAGTCCTGGTCCGGTGCGTACCAGATCGCCCGGCCCGAACGCAGCAGCTTGAGCATGCCGCGCACGTCTTCGCGCTCCACCGCCAGCGAATCGAGGTTATGCCGCTCGCGGCCGCTGCGCTGGATGAAGTCGAACAGCGCGTTGCCGTGCTCACGGTACATGCCGTCAATGGTGTGCTGCTGGCCCAGCAGGGCGGCGCCGATTTCCAGGGTGGTAAAGTGCACGGCCATGAGGATGGCGCCCTGCCCCGCCTGCTGGGCGGCCTGCAGGTGCTCCAGCCCCTCGATATGGGCCAGGCGCGCCAGCCGGGCCTTGGGCCACCACCAGCTCATGGCCATTTCGAAGAAGGCGATACCGGTGGAGGCGAAGTTGGCCTTGAGCAAACGCCGCCGTTCGTCGACCGACAGCTCCGGGAAGCACAGCTCAAGGTTGCGCGCGGCAATGCGCCGACGTTCGCCGGCAAAGCAATACATCACGGCCCCCAGCGCGGCACCGGCTTTCAACAGGGCCCGGTATGGCAGCTGGACCACCAGCCACAGCAGGCCCAGGCCCAGCCACAGGCCCCAGAACTTTGGGTGAAGGAAATAGGGACGAAAACGCGGGCGTTCCATTGAAGCTTCCGGAAAGACAAAGGCTGCGCATTCTACAACGGATCAGCGTATGTTGCGGGCAACCGGTGTTCTCGTTATAAATCAGGGCACTTTTTTCGCAACAAGCCGTCTATGCAGACCATGAGCCCAAACCACACACCCGACACCGCCTCCGTGTTCCAGCTCAAGGGCAGCATGCTCGCCATCACAGTGCTGGAACTGGCGCGCAATGACCTTGAAGCCCTCGACCGCCAGCTGGCGGCCAAAGTTGCCCAGGCACCGAACTTCTTCAGCAATACGCCACTGGTGCTGGCGCTGGACAAGCTGCCGGCCGGCGAAGGGGCAATCGACCTGCCGGGCTTGATGCGCATCTGCCGCCACCATGGCCTGCGTACCCTGGCCATCCGCGCCAACCGCATCGAGGACATCGCCGCCGCCATCGCCATCGACCTGCCGGTGCTGCCACCGTCCGGCGCCCGCGAGCGGCCGCTGGAACCCGAACCCGAAGTGGTCAAAAAGCCCGAGCCGGCCCCCGCGCCAGCACCCGCCCCCGAGCCTGAGGTGCGCCCGACCCGCATCATCACTTCGCCGGTGCGCGGCGGCCAGCAGATCTATGCTCAGGGTGGCGACCTGATCGTCACCGCCTCGGTCAGCCCGGGCGCGGAACTTCTGGCCGATGGCAACATCCATGTGTACGGCGCCATGCGCGGCCGGGCCCTGGCCGGTATCAAAGGCAATACCAAGGCACGTATCTTCTGCCAGCAGATGACCGCCGAAATGGTCTCCATCGCTGGCCAGTACAAGGTTTGCGAAGACCTGCGCCGCGACCCTTTGTGGGGCACCGGCGTGCAAGTCAGCCTGTCCGGTGATGTGTTGAACATCACCCGTCTTTAACGGATACTTGCCGTCATTTTCAGAGCAACTTTTTTAACTGTTGCCGTTTTTTTGCTTTTTGCCGGGACACATGTCCCGACTTATTTTAGGGGTGAAACACCTTGGCCAAGATTCTCGTGGTTACTTCCGGCAAAGGGGGTGTGGGCAAGACCACCACCAGCGCCGCCATTGGTACCGGCCTCGCACTGCGTGGCCACAAGACCGTCATTGTCGACTTCGACGTGGGCCTGCGTAACCTCGACCTGATCATGGGCTGCGAACGCCGCGTGGTTTACGACTTCGTCAACGTGGTCAACGAAGAAGCCAACCTGCAGCAGGCCCTGATCAAGGACAAGCGCCTCGAGAACCTGTATGTACTTGCCGCCAGCCAGACCCGCGATAAAGACGCGCTGACCCTGGAAGGCGTCGAGAAGGTGCTGATGGCGTTGAAAGAAGATTTCGAATACGTCATCTGCGACTCCCCGGCGGGTATCGAGAAAGGTGCACACCTGGCGATGTACTTCGCCGACGAAGCCATCGTGGTAACCAACCCTGAGGTGTCTTCGGTACGTGACTCTGACCGCATGCTGGGTATCCTGTCGAGCAAATCGCGCCGCTCCGAAAACGGCGAAGAGCCGATCAAGGAACACCTGCTGATCACTCGCTACAACCCGGAGCGCGTCGTCAACGGCGAAATGCTGAGCATCGACGACGTCACCGACATCCTGGCGATCAAGCTCAAGGGTGTGATCCCTGAGTCCCAGGCTGTGCTCAAGGCCTCCAACCAAGGTATCCCGGTCATCCTCGACGACCAGAGCGATGCTGGCCAGGCGTATAGCGACACCGTCGACCGCCTGCTGGGGAAAGACAAGCCCCTGCGTTTTGTTGAAGTGCCGAAGCAAGGATTCTTCGCGCGCCTGTTTGGAGGCAAGTAAACCATGAACCTTTTTGACTTCTTTCGTGGCAGACAGAAACAGACCAGCGCGTCGGTAGCGAAAGAGCGTCTACAGATCATCGTGGCGCACGAGCGCGGCCAACGCAGCGAGCCGGACTACCTGCCGGCGCTGCAGAAAGAACTGCTGGAGGTGATCCGCAAGTATGTGAACATCGGCAACGATGACGTGCATATCGAGCTGGAAAACCAGGGCAGTTGCTCGATTCTGGAGCTGAACATTACCCTGCCGGATCGCTGATCTGGCTGAAAGCCGGGGCTGCCCTGCAGCCCATTTGCGGCACAAGGCCGCTCCTACAAGGGATCGCGTTCCCCTGTAGGAGCGGCCTCGTGCCGCAAATGGGCCGCAGAGCGGCCCCGCTTTTTTCTCCCGATTTAACAGAGACCACGCAATGCCGCTGTCCAATATCCAGATCCTGCACGAAGACGCCGCCATCCTGGTGATCAACAAACCGACCCTGCTGCTGTCGGTGCCTGGCCGCGCCGAAGACAACAAGGACTGCCTGATCACCCGCCTGCAGGAAAACGGCTACCCCGACGCGCTGATCGTGCACCGTCTGGACTGGGAAACCTCCGGCATCATCCTGCTGGCCCGCGATGCCGACAGCCACCGCGAGCTGTCGCGCCAGTTCCACGACCGCGAAACCGAAAAGGCCTACACCGCACTGTGCTGGGGCCAACCGGCGCTGGACAGCGGCAGCATCGACCTGCCGCTGCGCTATGACCCGCCAACCAAGCCACGGCATGTGGTGGACCACGAGCAAGGCAAGCATGCGCTGACGTTCTGGCGCATCGTCGAGCGCTGCGGCGACTACTGCCGGGTAGAACTGACGCCGATTACCGGGCGCTCGCACCAGTTGCGCGTGCACATGCTGTCGATCGGCCACCCGCTGCTGGGTGACCGGCTGTATGCCAACCCCGAGGCGCTGGCGGCGCACGAGCGGCTGTGCCTGCATGCATCCATGCTGAGCTTTACCCACCCGGTGTCCGGGGAGCGGTTGAAATTCGAGTGCCCTGCACCCTTCTAAGCCGCACCTCATCCCCCTGTAGGAGCAGCCTTGTGCTGCGAAGAGGCCGGTGCAAACAACCTCTATCTGTGTTGTTGGCACTGGCCTCTTCGCAGCACAAGGCTGCTCCTACAGGGTGTAATGCAGACACAAATTGTCGACATTCTGCGCTAAACTCGCGCCACTGCTGTCTGGAGTGAGCTATGCGCGACGAACTGAATTCTGGCCTTATCGATTTCCTCAAGGCCTCCCCCACGCCCTTCCATGCCACCGCCAGCCTGGCCCAGCGCCTCGAAGCTGCCGGCTACCAGCGCCTGGACGAGCGCGACAGCTGGGCCACGGTGCCTGGCGGCCGCTACTACGTCACCCGCAACGACTCGTCGATCATCGCCATCAAACTGGGCAAGCAGGCACCGTTGCTGAACGGTATCCGCATGGTCGGTGCCCACACCGACAGCCCGTGCCTGCGGGTCAAGCCGCAGCCGGAGCTGCAGCGCCACGGCTTCCTGCAACTGGGTGTGGAAGTGTATGGCGGCGCCCTGCTGGCGCCGTGGTTCGACCGCGACCTGTCCCTGGCCGGCCGCGTTACCTATCGCCGTGACGGCAAGGTTGAAAGCCAGCTGATCGACTTCAAACTGCCGATCGCGATCATTCCCAACCTGGCCATCCACCTGAACCGCACCGCCAATGAAGGCTGGGCGATCAACCCGCAGAACGAGCTGCCGCCCATCCTGGCCCAGGTCGCGGGTGACGAACGCATCGACTTCCGCGCCCTGCTTACCGAGCAGCTGGCCCGCGAGCACGAGCTGATCGCCGACGTGGTGCTGGATTACGAGCTGAGCTTCTACGACACCCAGGACGCCGCGCTGGTCGGCCTGAACGGCGACTTCATCGCCGGGGCCCGCCTGGACAACCTGCTGTCGTGCTACGCCGGCCTGCAAGCCCTGCTGGCCGCCGACAGCGACGAAACCAGCGTGCTGGTGTGCAACGACCACGAGGAAGTCGGCAGCAGCTCGGCCTGCGGCGCCGACGGCCCGATGCTGGAGCAGACCCTGCAGCGCCTGCTGCCCGATGGCGACGCCTACGTGCGTACCATCCAGCGCTCGCTGATGGTGTCGGCCGACAACGCCCACGGCGTGCACCCCAACTACGCCGACAAGCACGATGGCAACCACGGGCCCAAGCTCAACGCCGGGCCGGTGATCAAGGTGAACAACAACCAGCGCTACGCCACCAACAGCGAAACTGCCGGTTTCTTCCGCCACCTGTGCATGGCCGAGGAAGTGCCGGTGCAAAGCTTCGTGGTGCGCAGCGACATGGGCTGCGGCTCGACCATCGGGCCGATTACCGCCAGCCACCTGGGCGTGCGCACGGTGGATATCGGCTTGCCGACCTTTGCCATGCATTCCATTCGCGAACTGTGCGGCAGCCACGACCTGGCCCACCTGGTGAAGGTACTGACCGCCTTCTACCGTAGCCGCGAACTGCCCTGATCTGTTGAGCCCCATACCGCCCTTGTAGGAGCAGCCTTGTGCTGCGAAGAGGCCCGTACAACCCATGCATATTTACTGGGTGTACCGGCCTCTTCGCAGCACAAGGCTGCTCCTACAAAAAGCGGTGTGACCTGATCGAATGCCCAAGGTCAATCCCGCTTCACCTGCCAAGCGCTATGCTTGTTACATGGCCCCACTGCAAAAGGATTGCTGTCCATGTCCCCGTTTCTGTCCCTGTTCGTGCCGGTGTTCCTGTTCCTGATGCTGCTGACCATCGGCTTCAGCATGCGCGAGCGCAATATCGGTGTGCTGATGATGTGGATCGGCACCTTGGGCATCTTCGGCCTCACCTGCTGGAAGATCCTCGAGAAACTGCCGACATAAACCTCTACACTCGGTCAATCGTTTGACCTGAGGTAGATTTGCCAGTGCCTGCCCTCCTGCGTTACCTGTTCCTGCTTCTGTTGCTGTTCATCACACCGGTACAGGCAGCGGGCCTGCCCGGCCTGCTGGGCGGCAGTGCGCCCGCGCAACCGGAGGCCACCGAGCCGCTGGGCAAGTCGCTGGACGAAGTGATCAAGAACCTGGAAAACGACCAGCAACGGGCCAAGCTGCTGGCCGACCTGAAAAAGCTGCGCGACGCCACCAAGCAATCGCAGCCCAGCGTGGAACAGGGCGTGCTCGGCCTGATCGGCGGCGCCCTGCATGATTTCGAAAAGCAGTTCAGCGGCGATGCCAGCCCCTTCCACCGCTGGTCTACGGAAATCGAACAAGCCCAGGCCGAACTGATCGAACTGATGGTGCCGGTGCATCAGTGGCCGGCGATCCTGTTCGGCTTTGCCGCCGTCATTGCCGTGTGGAGCGTGCTGGCCTATGCCTTCAACTGGGTCGGCCACCGGATACGCCTGCGCTTTGGCCTGAGCGAAGAACTGCCCCAGCACCCGCGTACCTGGGACCTGGTGCGCTTTGCCCTGCGCAAGCTCGGCCCGTGGTTGGTGGCGCTGGTGTTCACCGTGTACCTGAGCTTTGTGCTGCCGCCGTCGCTGGGTAAGTCGCTGGCCATGGTGCTGGCCTACGCGTTGGTCGTCGGCACCTGCTTCTCGGCCATCTGCGTGATCGCCTTCTCGCTGCTCGACGGCCCGCACCGCCACCGCGCCCTGCACATTCTGCGGCACCAGGCATTCCGCCCGCTGTGGCTGATCGGCAGCTTCGCTGCGTTTGGCGAGGCCATGAGCGACCCGCGCATGCTGGTCGCACTGGGAACCCACCTGGCCCATGCCCTGGCGACCCTGGCCAACGTCATCGCTGCGCTGTGCACCGGGCTGTTCATCCTGCGTTTCCGCCGCCCGATCGCCCACCTGATCCGCAACCAGCCGCTGGCGCGACGCCTGACCCGCCGCACCCTCAGCGACACCATCGAGATCCTCGGCAGCTTCTGGTTCATCCCGGCGCTGATCCTGGTGGCCATCTCGCTGTTCGCCACCTTCGTCTCGGCCGGGGACACCAGCACCGCCCTGCGCCAGTCGCTGATGTGTACCGTGCTGGTGGTGGTGTGCATGGTGCTCAACGGCCTGGTGCGTCGCCACGCCGCCAACCCCAAACGCGCCAACAAGCGCCAGGCGGTGTATGCCGAACGCCTGCGCAACTTCGGCTACCTGCTGGTGCACCTGTTCATCTGGCTGGTGTTCATCGAACTGGGCCTGCGGGTGTGGGGCCTGTCGATGATCAGCTTCGCCGAGGGCGACGGCCACGAAGTCAGCCTGCGCCTGATGGGCCTGGCCGGCACGCTGATCGTCGCCTGGCTGGTGTGGATCCTGGCCGACACCGCCGTGCACCACGCCCTGGTGCGCTCGCGCCGGGGCCTGGCCAACGCCCGCGCACAAACCATGATGCCGTTGATCCGCAACGTGCTGTTCGTGGTCATCTTCATCATTGCGGTGATCGTCGCCCTGGCCAACATGGGCATGAACGTCACCCCGCTGCTGGCCGGTGCCGGTGTGATCGGCCTGGCCATCGGCTTTGGCGCGCAATCGCTGGTCGCCGACCTGATCACCGGGTTGTTCATCATCATCGAAGACTCGCTGGCCATCGACGACTACGTGGACGTGGGCGGGCACCTGGGTACGGTGGAGGGGCTGACCATTCGTACCGTACGCCTGCGGGACATCGACGGCATCGTGCACACCATTCCGTTCAGCGAGATCAAGAGCATCAAGAACTACTCGCGGGAGTTCGGCTACGCCATCTTCCGTGTGGCCATCCCGCACAACATGAGCATTGACCGGGCTATCACCCTGATCCGTGAGGTCGGGCAGAAGCTGCGCAACGACCCGTTGATGCGCCGCAATATCTGGTCGCCGCTGGAGCTGCAGGGGGTGGAAAGTTTCGAGTCGGGGTCGGCGATCTTGCGGGCACGGTTCAAGACCGCACCGATCAAGCAGTGGGAGGTGTCGCGGGCATTCAACCTGGCGCTGAAGCGGCAGCTCGATGAGGCGGGGCTGGATTTGGCAACGCCACGGTTGTCGGTGCAAGTGGTGACCGCCGGGGGCGGTGGGATGGCCGAAACCAATTCCTCCAGTTAGGGCCCTATCGCCGGCAAGCCAGCTCCCACAGGTACTGCACATGTCCTGGAATCAATGCGGTCGGGGTGGGAGCTGGCTTGCCGGCGATGGGCTGCAAAGCAGCCCCTAACCAGCTTGAGCGCGGATGCGGATCGCATCGTGCCGCCAATACTCCAGGTCACAGTCGATCAGGTGCCCATGCTGGTCGCTGTTGACCCGGGTAATGTGCAACCCCGGGCTGCCCACCGACACCTTCAAGGCCGCCGCTGCCTCCACCGGCAACGCCGTTGGCAGGATCTCGAAGCACACCTGCCCATACCGGATGCCGTACACCCGCCCGTAAATCTCGGTCAGCGACTGCGCCAGGTCCTGTTCGAGAATGTCCGGAAAGTACCGGGGATTCAGGTAATGCTCGGCATACAGCACCGCCCGCCCGTCAATCCGCCGTAACCGGCAGATACGCACCACACTGGACAACGCCGGCAACTGCAAGCGCGCACAGATGGCAGCCGAGGCCGGCTGCAGCCGTGCCGACAGCAGTTCGGTAGTGGCGACACGGCCCTGGTCACGCACCATGGCATGGAAGTGACTGCGCTCGATCAGGTCGTAGGTCAGCCGCTCGGGCGCGACGAACCAGCCGCGGCGCTCTTCGCGGTAGATCAGGCCTTGGGCTTCCAGCTGCGCCAGCGCCTCGCGCAGGGTGATGCGCGTGGTGTCGAACACCTCGCTAAGCTTGCGCTCCGCCGGCAGCTTGCCCCCGGGCGCCAGCAAGCCGTGCTCGATCTGCTCCTGCAGGGCATGGCAGATGGCTGTTACCGCACGCGGTGGCATCGGCTGCATCAAAGGTTACCTATCTGGACTAGTCCAGCCCCAGAACAGGGCACTTGGAGAATAGTGCAAGCCTAGGCAGGGCTGATGAACATCCTGTGACAAGGTTGCGCACAGGGCACTGCCAGAATCGGGCCAGCCCCGCAAAACCGGGGGTTAACCATGGTCTACGCTGTATTGCCAGGGGCCCCCAGCCACCTGCCAGGGCCCTTCCCTACATCAAATTGTCACGCAAGCGGCCTACCTTGGCTCAAGGTTTGCTGACCTAGACCAAAGGTTCCAGGCAACGGCTTCACTCGCCCACACCGAAATGATAACGATCGGCTAAAGGCACCCACCCAAGGAGCTACGGATGAAAAAGTTGTTCATGGCGTCACTGCTCGGTTCGGCCATCGCGTTCTGTACCTCGGCCATGGCCGAGGACCTCAAGGCCCTGGAAGATGCCGCCCGCAAGGAAGGCACCGTCAACAGCGTGGGCATGCCCGATGCCTGGGCCAACTGGAAAGGCACCTGGGAAGACCTGGCCAGCAAGTACGGCCTCAAGCACAGCGACACTGACATGAGCTCGGCCCAGGAAATTGCCAAGTTCGAAGCCGAGAAGGACAACGCCAGCGCCGACATCGGTGACGTGGGCGCCGCCTTCGGCCCAATCGCGTTGACCAAGGGCGTGAGCCAGCCGTACAAGCCAAGCACCTGGGACCAGGTGCCGGACTGGGCCAAGGACAAGGACGGCCACTGGGCGCTGGCCTATACCGGCACCATCGCCTTCATCATCAACAAGGACCTGGTCAAGGAAGAGCAACGGCCAAAAACCTGGCATGACCTGGAAAAAGGCAAGTACAAGGTCGCCATCGGTGACGTCGGCACTGCCGCCCAGGCCGCCAACGGGGTGCTGGCTGCCGCCATCGCCTACAAAGGCGACGAAAGCAACGTGGCGCCGGGCCTGGAGCTGTTCACCAAACTGGCCCAGCAGAAGCGCCTGTCGCTGGCCAACCCGACCATCCAGACCCTGGAAAAGGGCGAAGTGGAAGTCGGCGTGGTGTGGGACTTCAACGGCCTGAGCTACCGCGAGCAGATCGACCCCAAACGCTTTGAAGTGCTGATCCCGTCGGACGGTTCCATCACCTCGGGCTATACCACCATCATCAACAAGTACGCCAAGCATCCCAACGCGGCCAAACTGACCCGTGAATACATCTTCAGCGATGCCGGGCAGACCAACCTGGCCAAGGGCCACGCGCGGCCAATCCGTGCCGAGCACCTGAAGCTGCCGGCGGACGTGCAGGCCAAGTTGCTGCCCAACGAGCAGTACGGTGCAGCCCAGCCGATCAAGAATGCCGATGCCTGGGAAGCCACCTCGAAGAAACTGCCGCAGATGTGGCAGGAGCAAGTGATCATCGAGATGGAGTAAAGGGCTAGTTTCTCTAGTGCCTGGACGGGCCCTTTCGCGGGTAAACCCGCTCCCACAGGTACAGCACAGGTCCTGAGCCTTGTGCAGTCCTTGTGGGAGCGGGCGTGCCCGCGAAGAAGCCAACGCGGTTTATGACTGGAGCCACCATGCAACACAACGTCATCCTGGTCCTGCTCGACGGCCTCAACTACCAGGTCGCCCACCACGCCATGGGCCACCTGCATGCCTACGTCGAGGCCGACCGCGCCGCGCTGTACCGCGTGGAATGCGAGCTGCCGTCGCTGTCACGGCCGCTGTACGAGTGCATCCTCACCGGCGTGCCGCCCATCGACAGCGGCATCGTGCACAACAACGTCAACCGCCTGTCCAACCAGCGCAGCGTGTTCCACTACGCCCGCGAGGCCAACCTGGGCACCGCAGCGGCGGCTTATCACTGGATGAGCGAGCTGTACAACCGCTCGCCCTTCGACCCGCAGCGCGACCGCCACACCCACGCGCCGAAGCTGCCGATCCAGCACGGGCTGTTCTACTGGGACGACCGCTACCCCGATTCGCACCTGCTGGCCGATGGCGAATACCTGCGCCGCCGCCACGCCCCCAACTTCCTGCTGGTGCACCCGATGAGCATCGACGATGTCGGCCACCGCCACGGCCTGGACAGCAGCCAGTACCGCAACGCCGCCCGCAGTGTGGACATCCTGCTGGCCGACTACCTGCCCGGCTGGCTCGAAGAGGGCTATCAGGTGCTGGTCACCGCCGACCACGGCATGAACAACGACCGCTCGCACAACGGCCTGCTGGCCGAGGAACGCGAAGTGCCGCTGTTCGTGTTTGGCGACGCGTTCAGCCTGGACCCGGCGGCCAAGCCGCTGCAGACCGAGCTGTGCGGCACCATGTGCGAGCTGCTTGGCGCTACCCACGACAAGACCGTGTGCCGGGAGCTGCTGAAGTGACTACACCCAAGCGCAGCGGCGCCCGTGGCCGCTACCTGGCCCTGCTCTGCCTGCTGCCGTTTGCCGTGTTCTTTGTCGTTTTCCAGATCGCCCCGCTGGCCTGGGTAGCGATCAACAGCGTGCAATCGGAAGCCGGCTGGGGCGTCGAAAATTTCAGCAAGGTATTCAGCTCGAAGTTCTACCTGCAGGCCCTGCAACGCAGCCTGGAGATCAGCTTCTGGTCGAGCCTGTTCGGCATCGTCATCGCCACGTTGGGCGCCTATTCGCTGCGCCAGGTGGACTCGAAACTGCGCGACTTCGTCAGCGCCTTCGCCAACATGACCAGCAACTTTGCCGGGGTGCCGCTGGCCTTCGCCTTCATCATCCTGCTCGGTTTCAACGGCGCGCTGACGCTGCTGCTGAAGCAGATCGGCCTGCTGGAAGACTTCAGCATTTACTCCAAAAGCGGGCTGATCCTGGTGTACACCTACTTCCAGATCCCGCTGGGCGTGTTGCTGCTCTACCCCGCCTTCGACGCCCTGCGTGAAGACTGGCGCGAGTCGGCCGCGCTGCTCGGTGCCAACCACTGGCAATACTGGCGGCACATCGGCTTGCCGGTGCTGACCCCGGCATTGCTGGGCACCTTCGTCATCCTGCTGGCCAACGCCCTGGGCGCCTACGCCACCGTGTACGCGTTGACCACCGGCAATTTCAACGTACTGCCGATCCGCATCGCAGGCCTGGTGGCCGGCGACATCAGCCTCGACCCCAACCTGGCCAGCGCCCTGGCGATGGTGCTGGTGGGGCTGATGACGCTGGTCACGGTGGTGCACCAATGGTTGCTGAAGAGGAGCTACCATGCGCGCTGACACCCGTTCCGGCGGCTGGTACCACCGCATCGTGGTCTACCTGCTGTTCCTGATCCTGCTGCTGCCACTGGCCGGCACCCTGCTCTACTCGCTGGCCACCAGCTGGTCGGCCAGCCTGCTGCCCAGCGGCCTGACCCTGAAATGGTACGTGGCGCTGTGGAGCGAGCCGCGCTTCCTGGCCGCCTTCGGCCAGTCGCTACTGGTGTGCATGGGCGCACTGCTGCTTTCGGTGGTGCTGATCTTGCCGCTGCTGTTCGTGGTGCACTACCACTTCCCGCGGCTCGACGCCCTGATGAACATCCTCATCCTGCTGCCGTTCGCGGTACCGCCGGTGGTGTCGTCGGTGGGGCTGCTGCAGCTGTATGGCAGCGGGCCGATGGCCATGGTCGGCACGCCCTGGATCCTGATCGGCTGCTACTTCACCATCGCCCTGCCGTTCATGTACCGGGCCATTACCAACAACCTGCAGGCGATCAACCTGCGCGACCTGATGGACGCCGCCCAGCTGCTTGGCGCCAGCACATGGCAGGCCGCGCTGCTGGTGGTGCTGCCAAACCTGCGCAAGGGCCTGATGGTGGCACTGCTGCTGTCGTTCTCGTTCCTGTTCGGCGAGTTCGTGTTCGCCAACCTGCTGGTCGGCACCCGCTACGAGACCCTGCAGGTGTACCTGAACAACATGCGCAACAGCAGCGGCCACTTCAACAGCGCGCTGGTGATCTCGTACTTCGCCTTTGTGCTGGTACTGACCTGGGTCGCCAACCGCCTGAACAAGGACAAGACCTGACATGAGCTTCGTCAGCGTACAGAAACTGCAGAAAAGCTACGCCGGCAGCCCGGTGTTCGAGAACATCGACTGCCACATCGAACGCGGCGAGTTCGTTACCCTGCTAGGCCCGTCCGGCTGCGGCAAGTCCACCCTGCTGCGCTGCATCGCCGGGCTGACCCCGGTGGACAGCGGGCAAATCCTCCTCGACGGCCACGACATCGTGCCGCTGAGCCCGCAAAAGCGTGGCATCGGCATGGTCTTCCAGAGCTACGCGCTGTTCCCCAACATGACCGTGGAACAGAACGTGGCCTTTGGCCTGCGCATGCAGAAGGTCAAGGCCGACGAAAGCCAGGCCCGCGTACGCGAGGTGCTGGCGCTGGTGGAGCTGGGCAACTTTGCCGGGCGCTACCCGCACCAGTTGTCTGGCGGCCAGTGCCAGCGCGTGGCCCTGGCCCGCTCGCTGGTCACCCGCCCGCGCCTGCTGCTGCTCGACGAGCCGCTGTCGGCACTGGATGCGCGTATTCGCAAACACCTGCGCGAGCAGATTCGTGCCATCCAGCGTGAACTGGGGCTGACCACCATTTTTGTCACCCACGACCAGGAAGAAGCGCTGACGCTGTCTGACCGCATCTTCCTGATGAACCAGGGGCGTATCGTCCAGAGCGGCGATGCCGAAACCCTCTACACAGCGCCTGTGGACCTGTTTGCCGCCGGCTTTATCGGCAACTACAACCTGCTCGACGCCGACAGCGCCAGCCGCCTGCTGCAACGCCCGGTCACCAGCCGCCTGGCGATCCGCCCGGAGTCGATCACCCTGGGCGTGAATGGCGAACTGGACGCAGAAGTCCGCAGCCACAGCCTGTTGGGCAATGTGATTCGCTACCGCGTGAACGTGCGCGAGGTGGAGTTGGTGGTCGACGTGCTCAACCGCTCGCCTGCCGACCTGCACGCGGACGGAAAACGGGTTAGCTTGTCGATCGACCCGACAGCGCTGCGGGAAGTGGCTTAAGGAGATTCAACACAATGGCACTGGCAATTTTCGATCTGGACGAAACCCTGATCCACGGGGACTGTGCGTCGCTGTGGAGCGAGCAGATGGCCCGGCTGGGCTGGGTCGACGGCAAGGACTTCCTGCGCCGCGACCGTGAGCTGATGGAAGCCTACGGCAAGGGCCACCTGCAGATGGAGGACTACATGGCCTTCAGCCTGGAGCCGATGGCCGGGCGTACCCTGGAAGAGGTGGAGCATCTGGTTGAGCCGTGGGTCGAGGACGTGATCGAGCCGATCATCTACGGCGACGCCTGCCGCTGCATTGCCGAGCACCGCAAGCGCGGGAACCGCATTCTGATCATTTCCGCTTCGGGGACGCACCTGGTCGGGCCGATTGCGGCGCGCCTGGGGGTGGATGAGTACCTGGCGATCGAGCTGGAGGCGGTGAACGGGGTGTATACGGGCAAGACCCACGGGGTACTGACCTACCGCGAAGGCAAGATCACCCGGCTGCTGGAGTGGCTGGATCAGGAGCAGGAGAACCTGGAGGGCGCGAGTTTCTATTCCGATTCACGCAACGACCTGCCGCTGTTGCTGAAGGTGGATCACCCGCATGTGGTGAACCCGGATGCGGTGTTGCGCGAGCATGCCCAGACCAATGGCTGGCCGATCCTGAGCTGGACCTGAAGATTTGGGTGGGCCTATTCGCGGGCTCGCCCGCTCCCACAGGGATCGCACAAATTTCGAATCTGTGGTGATCCTGTGGGAGCGGGTTTACCCGCGAAAGGGCCAGGCCTGCTTATGCCAGGCTCGGATCTATGACCATCACCAGCTTGCCCGACACCTGGTTGCTCTCAAGCGCGGCATACGCCGCCTGGGCAAACGCCACCGGGTAGGTATCGACCAGTTGCGGCGACAAACGCCCTTCGGCGAACAGCGGCCACACCTGCTGTTGCAACTCACGCAGCAACTCGGCCTTGAAGCCGTCATCACGGTTGCGCAGCGTAGAGCCGGTAATCTCCAGGCGCTTGCCCAGCACCTGGGCCAGGTCCAGCTCAAACTTGCGCCCGCCCATCAGGCCGATGATCACCCAACGCCCGTCACGGGCCAGCAGCTTGAGGTTGAGCTCGCCGTAGCTGGCGCCCACCGGGTCGAGAATGACGTCGAACGGCCCGAAACCTTCCAGTGCCTCCAGGTTCTCGTTACGTACCACACCACCTGCAGCGCCCAGCGCTTCACAATAGGCCAGGCGGTCCGGTGAACCGACGCTGACCCACACCGGGCTGCCGAATGCCTTGCACAGCTGGATGGCGGCCGAGCCAACGCCACTGGCGCCAGCATGCACCAGCACCTTCTCGCCAGCCTTCACAGCACCGAGCTGGAAGATGTTCAGCCAGGCGGTGGCATACACCTCCGGCAACGCTGCCGCTTCATGCAGGCTGAGCCCTTCGGGTACCGGCAGTACATGGCGGGCATCGACCACCACTTCCTCGGCCATGGCGCCGCTGGCCAGCAGTGCGCACACCCGGTCGCCCACCCGCCAGTCGGCACCGGCGCCCACCTCCTCGACCACGCCGGCGCATTCAAGGCCCATGTACGGGCTGGCGCCTGGCGGTGGCGGGTACAAACCTTTCATCTGCAGCAGATCGGCGCGGTTCAGGCCCGCAGCAGCCACGCGAATGCGCACTTGGCCCGCGTCACAGGCCGGGCGTTCGGCCTCGACCCACTCCACATGTCCGTCAACGCCTTGCAATGCCTTCACAGTGCCTCCATAGTTGAATCATGACTGGGCCTGGGGAACGCACACCCCAGGCTTTTTGCAGTATTTGCCCGGTTCCATGGAACCGGCAACGGAAAAGACGGCCTACTATGCGTGATCAATTGCCTCCACGTCGAATCAGCATGAAGCATTTCCTCCCAAGCACCGCCCTCGCTGTAATGATCGGCCTGGGCAGCCTCACGCTCGGCGGCAATGCAGCGGCCGCCAACAAGTGGGACGGCCTGCAGCCGGACCGCGACGAGATCGTCGCCAGCCTCAACGTGGTGGAATTGCTCAAGCGCCACCACTACAGCAAGCCGCCGCTGGACGATGCCCGTTCGGTCATCATCTACGACAGCTACATCAAGCTGCTGGACCCGGCGCGCAGCTACTTCACCGCGGCCGACATTGCCGAATTCGACAAATGGAAAACGCAATTCGACGATTTCCTCAAGAGCGGTAATCTCGACCCGGGCTTCACCATCTACAAACGCTACCTGGACCGCGTCAAGCAACGCCTGGACTTCGCCCTGGCCGAGCTGAACAAAGGCGTGGACAAGATCGACTTCACCACCAAGGAAACCTTGCTGATCGACCGCAAGGACGCCCCGTGGATGAAGGACCAGGCCGAGCTCGACGACTTGTGGCGCAAACGCGTCAAGGACGAAGTGCTGCGCCAGAAGATCGCCGGCAAGGAACCCAAGCAGATCCAGGAAACCCTGACCAAGCGCTACAAGAACCAGCTGGCGCGCCTGGACCAGACCCGTGCCGAGGACATCTTCCAGGCCTACATCAACACCTTCGCCCAGTCCTACGACCCGCACACCAACTACCTGTCGCCGGACAACGCCGAAAACTTCGACATCAACATGAGCCTGTCGCTCGAAGGCATCGGCGCAGTGCTGCAAAGCGACAACGACCAGGTCAAGATCGTGCGCCTGGTGCCGGCTGGCCCTGCCGCCAAGACCAAGCAGGTAGCCCCGGCCGACAAGATCATCGGCGTGGCCCAGGGCAACAAGGAAATGGTCGACGTGGTGGGCTGGCGCCTGGACGAAGTGGTCAAGCTGATCCGTGGCCCGAAAGGCTCGGTGGTACGCCTGGAAGTGATCCCGGCCAGCAATGCGCCAAGCGACCAGACCAGCAAGATCGTGTCGATCACACGTGAAGCGGTGAAGCTTGAAGAGCAGGCGGCGAAAAAGTCGGTGCTCAAGCTCAAGCAGGACGGGCGTGACTACAAGCTGGGCATCATCGAGATCCCGGCCTTCTACCTCGACTTCAAGGCCTACCGCGCCGGTGACCCGGAATACAAGAGCACCACGCGTGACGTGAAGAAGCTGCTCACCGAACTGCAGAAAGAAAAAGTCGACGGCGTGGTCATCGACCTGCGCAACAACGGCGGCGGCTCGCTGCAGGAAGCCACCGAGCTCACCAGCCTGTTCATCGAGAAAGGCCCAACCGTACTGGTGCGCAACAGCGACGGCCGCGTCGACGTGCTGGAAGACGAAAACCCGGGGGCCTTCTACAAAGGCCCACTGGCGCTGCTGGTCAACCGCCTGTCGGCCTCGGCGTCGGAGATCTTCGCCGGCGCCATGCAGGACTACCACCGCGCCCTGATCATCGGCGGCCAGACCTTCGGCAAAGGCACCGTGCAGACCATCCAGCCGCTCAACCATGGCGAGCTGAAGCTGACCCTGGCCAAGTTCTACCGGGTTTCCGGGCAGAGCACCCAGCACCAGGGCGTACTGCCGGACATCGACTACCCGTCGATCATCGACACCAAGGAAATCGGCGAGAGCGCCCTGCCCGAGGCCATGCCGTGGGACACCATCCGCCCGGTAGTCAAGCCGGCGGCCGACCCGTTCAAGCCGTACCTGGCCCAGCTCAAGGCACAGCATGAAGCGCGCAGCGACAAGGATGCCGAGTTCACCTACATTCGCGACCGTCTGGCCCTGACGCAGAAGCTGATGACCGAAAAAACCGTCAGCCTCAACGAGCAGGATCGCCGTGCACGCCACGACGAAATCGAAGCCAAGCAGCTGGCGCTGGAAAACGTCCGCCGCAAGGCCAAGGGTGAAGAGCCGCTCAAGGAGCTGAAGAAAGAGGACGAGGACGCGTTGCCAGTCGAGGATGAGAACACCAAGCCGGAAGACGACGCCTACCTGTCCGAAACCGGTCGTATCCTGATCGACTACCTCAGCGCCAGCACCAAGGTGGCCAAGAAGTAAGGCACAACGGCAGTGATGGCAGAATAATGTGACCTGTCATCAAACAGTCATCGCGCTGTCGTGAAATACGGGGGCCGGGCATGCAGATGCCCGGCCCTTTCATTTTCAGGAATACGTCATGACCGTCGCCGAACAGCTCAGTGCCTTGAGTGCCATCCTGGCTCAACGCAGCATTCACAGTCTGTTCCAGCCGATCATGTGCCTGAGCGAGCAACGGGTTTTCGGCCATGAGGCGCTGAGCCGCGGGCCGTCCAACAGCCCGCTGCATGCACCGCTGAACCTGTTCAGCATCGCCCGCCAGGCCGGCCGCCTGACCGAGCTGGAAGCCGCCTGCCGGGAAAGTGCCTGCCGGCGCTTCAGCGAGCAGCAACTGCAGGGCAAGCTGTTTCTCAACATCTCGCCCGAATCGTTGCTGGAGCCGCACTACCCGTCCGGCCTTACCCTGAAGCTGCTGGAGCAGGTTGGCCTGCCGCCCAGCCAGGTGGTGATCGAGCTGACCGAGCACACCCCGACCGACGACTTCCAGCTGCTGTCAAATGCCCTGCACCACTACCGTGACATGGGCTTCTCGATTGCCCTCGACGACCTGGGGGCGGGTTATTCGAGCTTGCGCCTGTGGTCGGAGCTGCGCCCCGAATACGTGAAGATCGACCGCCACTTCATCGACGGCATCCACCGCGATCCGCTCAAGCGCGAGTTCGTTGGCTCGATCTTGCAGATTGCCCGGGCATCGAAGGCACAGGTGATTGCCGAAGGCATCGAGCTGGCGGAGGAGTTGGCGGTGTTGAGGGAGATGGGGGTGGACCTGGTGCAGGGCTACCTGTTGGGGCGGCCGCAGGAGCTGGGGGTGCGCGAGCTACCGGCGCTGATGAGCACACCAGCGGCCGAGCAACCGACAGTGCGGTTGAATGCCACGATCGGGCAGTTGCTGGAGCTGTTTGGCCGACACCAGCACCTGGATGAACTGGAGGTGGTTGATGCCGATGGCAGGCCTTGTGGTTTGATTCACAGGCATTCTTTGCCTGTTCTGGCCCTATCGCCGGCAAGCCAGCTCCCACAGGTACACCACAGACCTTGAGGCTTGCGCTGTATCTGTAGGAGCAGCCTTGTGCTGCGAAGAGGCCATTACTGCTACTGAAAGTATTTGCTCATACTGGCCTCTTCGCAGCACAAGGCTGCTCCTACAGGCCGGTGGTGGACCGGCGGGAGGGACCGCGCTGAGACTGACAATCAGGCTGTTTCGGGGTAGCTGTACTCGAACACCCGGACCACCTCGGAGGCATGCCACGACGCCGCCTCCATGCCATCGACCGGCCCGGCAAACCGCCCCAGCCGTTCGACACATTCGAAGAAGCCGGTACGCGGCAAGCGGCTGGCGCCCTGGCTGATCACCAGCGAGCTGCGCAACGGCTGCTCGGCACGGGCATCCAGCACCGCCAGGTACTCCAGCGCAGCGGTTAGCGTCTGCATGGCAGGGCTAGGCAGTTGCAAGCGCTCGATCAGCGCTCGGTAGGTCAGCAAGTGACGTTGACGACGGGCCAGGTCAAGCTCGCCCAGCAGGTTATCCCAGTGCTGACGGCTGATCCTGACCTGGCTCATGATGGCTCGCTCCAGCCAGCCACCCCCAGATGCCAGGCCAAGGCGCGGCGGATGGCAGCATCCGGCTGGCGCTCACCCGATTCGATCATGGCCAGATACGCCGGGCTCACCCCGACATTGCGCGCCAGTTGCTCAGGGGCGATGCCCTTGGCCTGGCGAATCTGCGCCACTTCGCCGAACGCCGGCAATGGCGCCACGGCAGCCTGGCCGGGCGCTTCGCTGACGACCGCCTCGGCAGGCGCTTGCCCCGCCGCCTTGAGCAGTGCCTGGTACTGCTCCCAGGGAACGACGGCGTACTCGGGTTGACCGTCCCGGCTAATTACCTGAATACCCATTACAAACCCCTTAAAAAAGGATTACAGCATGTAATCCGTAGGCATAACCCTTATGCCAATTATATTACCAACTCCGGGGTCTGTCCGGTTGAGTGCAGTTCAGGCTGTTTTCACGGCGTTTTGCGCTCCAGGCCCAGCGCTTGCGGGGTAGCCGGCAAGCGCTCGACCACGCGCAGCCGCTCGGGTGCCTGGCTGTCGCGCCAGGCCTTGAAGCGCGCCAGTTCGTCGGCCACGGTCTTCAGCACCCAGCCCAGCACCGCGATGTCATCGAGAAAACCCACGCCCAGCAACCAGTCGGGGATGGCATCGATGGGGCTGACGAAGTACAGCAGACCGGCCACGATGGTGACCAGGGCCTTGGGGCTGATGGCGCGGTATTCGCCACGCCACCACGCCAGGCACAGCGACTGCAGCAGTTTCACGTCCTCACGCAACTGGCCGATGCGCGGGCCTTTGCGGGCCACTGCAAACAGCAGGGCCGGCAGCCGACCACGGCTGAGCAGGCGCTCGGCCAAAGGCAGGAAACGGGCAAAATTCCAGGGTGCGCTCATGGAGCCTCCAGGCGGAACAGGTTATCCACATTTATTGTGGATAACCTTGTGAACAGGGTCGCGTTTCTGAGCCCAGGTGCCTGCCAGGCAAGGGCCACGGTCAGATCGGGCGTTTTTTACACAACCGTTTCAAGCCGCGGGTACCTGGCCGCAAACGATTTGCGCCAGAAACATCCTACATCTACTAGCTGCATTTCCTCGGACAGTATCAGGTGTTGCAGGTTCGTCCAATCGCCACAAACGAAAACGCCCCGTCAGGACGGGGCGTTTTGCAAGAACCAGCCAGTGTTACTTGGCAGGTGCTTCAGCAGGTGCTTCAGCTGGAGCCTCGGCTTCCGGCTCGCCGCCTTGCAACTGGGCCGGGTCCTTGATGGCGATCAGTTCCAGGTCGAACACCAGTACCGAGTTGGCTGGGATCAGCGGGCTTGGGCTTTGTGCGCCGTAGGCCAGTTCAGCCGGGATGAACAGCTTGTACTTCTCGCCAACGTGCATCAGTTGCAGGCCTTCGACCCAACCCGGGATCACACCGCTGACCGGCAGGTCGATCGGGCTGCCACGCTCGACAGAGCTGTCGAACACCTTGCCATCGGTCAGCTTGCCTTCGTAGTGGACAGTGACCACGTCGGTCGGCTTGGGCTGCGGGCCATCAGCCTTCTTGACCACTTCATACTGCAGGCCCGAGGCAGTGGTGACCACGCCTGGCTTCTTGGCGTTTTCTTCAAGGAACTTCTTGCCGGCGGAGGCGGCTTCTTCACTGGCCTTGGCCAGGCGCTCCTCGGCGCGTTTCTGCAGGGCGGTGAAAGCCTCTACCAGCTCTTCGTCCTTGATGCGTTGTTCTTTCTTGCCAACGGCGTCTTCGATGCCGAGGGCGACCGATTTCGAATCAAGGTCTTCCATGCCTTCCTGAGCCAGGCTCTTGCCCATGTTCAGGCCGATACCGTAGGAGGCTTTTTGCGCCGGAGTCTTCAGCTCGGGGCTGCTGGCCTGTTGATCACAGCCAGCCAGTACCAGGCCTACCAGGGCAACCGCAGCCGCCAAACGATGCTGTTTCATGCTATTTCCTTGTTCATGCGCCATAAGGGCAATCAGGGTAAAGCCGCGAGCTTAGCAGGCGGCCATGACCAATGGCTACCGGCATAGGAGCGGGTTTCGGTAAGGAAGTTCAGTAGTTAAACGCTAATTCATCCTGGGTTTGCAGCCACTGGCCAGTATTGACCGGTTGTGCCGTTTTTGCCCGGTTGTCCAGGCGATTTATTTCGCTGAACTCTGAAACGCCTGCACTCAGGGGTAGTTGCCCTCGCGGTACTCCCCTGCCACCTCGCGCAGCACCTCGCACACCCACTGCCCCGGCAGGCTTTGCGGCAAGGCGGCATTGCGGCAGATACCCACCGAGCCGCCCGGCTCGCGCACGCCCAGGTCGAGCTCGACCAGCTCGCCACGGCGCAGGTCGAGCAGCACCGCATCGCGCGGCGCCACCCACAGCGCATCGCTGCCAAGCAGGTAGCGCCGGCTCAGGGCCAGCGACAGGGTTTCCAGGCGCTGTGCCGGCATCTGGATGCCGCATTGCACAAACAGGCTGTCGGCATGCTGGCGGATGGTGGTGCCCGCCGGCGGCAACACCAACGGGTAACGCCCGACCAGGGCGCGATCCACCGGCGTGGCGGCCAGCAGCGGGTGGCCGGGGCGTACCACCAGGCTCATCGACTCGCTGTACAGGTGCTCGAACGAAAGGCCCTGGATCTGTGGGCTGTCGGTCATGCGCCCGACCACCAGTTCCAGCTCACCCAGGCGCAACTGGCCGAGCAACTGCGCGCTGACCCCGGTGGCCACACTGATGACCAGCGCTTCATGGCGCTGGTGCATACGGCACAGCACCTCGGGCATGAGCAGGCCCTCGACCGTCGACAGCACGCCAATACGCACCTGCGACGGCGCCCGTGCTTCGCCGCGCAAACTGCTGACGCCATCGCGCAGGGCTTGTACGCTGGGCCCGGCGTAGCGCATGAAGCGCGCCCCGGCCGGGGTCAGCTCGACACCCTGACGGCTGCGCGCGAACAGGCGCGCTTCCAGCAGGCCTTCGAGTTCCTTGAGGGTCTTGGAAATGGCCGGCTGGCTGATCGCGAGCGCGTCGGCAGCCCTGGCCAGACTGCCCTGCCGGGCAATCTCCAGGAAGCACAGCAGGTGGCGGTATTTGATGCGGGTATCGAGGTTCATGGCCTCAAGCTTACCGCATTGGGGCATGCAGATAACCTGTGCCGGCCTCTTCGCGGGTAAACCCGCTCCCACAGAGATCTCCACAGCCTTACAGGTCTGCGCAGTACCTGTGGGAGCGGGTTTACCCGCGAATAGGCCGGTGCAGGCGATATATGAGTATCAGGCAACAGCCAGTTCCACAGCCCCACCATTCAAGCGCACCGGCCACACCCGCAGGCGCTGCCCGGCATCTTCCAGGCACGCCCCGCTCTGCAAACTGAAATGCTGCTTGTACAACGGCGCCGCCACCACCAGTTCGCCCTGCACACTGCCCACCAGCCCGCGGCCGATGATGTTGGCACCGGAACGCGGGTCGCGGTTGTCCACCGCGTACAGTGGCTGAGCCTGCCCCGGCAGGTAGAACAGCGCCACCTGGGCCCCGTCGAGCCACACTACCACCCCAGAGTCGGCCACCAGGTCTTGCGCCTGGCACACCGCCTGCCAGTTCTCTTGGGTTTTCACAGCAGCATTGGACAGGTTCATCAGACAGCCTCCTCGACAGTTGGGATCAGGTGCAACGGCGCAGCAGGCCGGCGTTGTTCGCGTTCGCGCACGAAGTGCACGTCCGGGTCGGCACGCCGGTCATTGACGAAGGTGCGGAAGCGCTTGAGCTTCTCGGGATCGTTGAGGGCATTGGCCCATTCGCATTCATACTGGTCGACCACGTGCTGCATCTGCGCTTCCAGCTCGCTGGCCAGGCCCAGGCTGTCGTCGAGGATCACCTGCTTCAGGTAGTCCAGCCCGCCTTCCAGGTTTTCTCGCCACACCGAGGTGCGCTGCAGCTTGTCGGCCGTGCGGATGTAGAACATCAGCACGCGGTCGATCAGGCGTACCAGGGTTTCGTCGTCCAGGTCGGTGGCGAACAGCTCGGCATGCCGCGGGCGCATGCCGCCGTTGCCGCACACGTAGAGGTTCCAGCCCTTGTCGGTGGCGATCACGCCGATGTCCTTGCTCTGCGCCTCGGCGCATTCGCGGGTGCAGCCCGATACCGCGAACTTGAGTTTATGCGGGCTGCGCAGGCCCTTGTAGCGGTCTTCCAGGCGCAGGGCCATGCCGACGCTGTCCTGCACGCCGTAACGGCACCAGGTGCTGCCCACGCACGACTTCACCGTGCGGGTCGACTTGCCGTAGGCGTGGCCGGTTTCGAAGCCGGCCTCGATCAGCTCGCCCCAGATCAGCGGCAGCTCGTGCAGCTGGGCACCGAACAGGTCGATGCGCTGGCCGCCGGTGATCTTGGTGTACAGGTCGTACTTCTTGGCTACCTGGCCGATGACGATGAGCTTGTCGGGAGTGATTTCACCACCGGGGATACGCGGCACCACCGAGTAGGTGCCGTTTTTCTGCATGTTGGCCATGAAGGTGTCGTTGGTGTCCTGCAGCGGCACCAGCGCCGGGTCCATGATCGGCTGGTTCCAGCACGAGGCGAGGATGTTGCCCACCGCCGGTTTGCAGATGTCACAGCCAACGTGGCCCTTGCCGTGGCGCTCGAGCAGCTCGCTGTAGGTACGGATGCCCTCCACCCGCACCAGCCCGTAGAGTTCCTGGCGGGTGTAGGCGAAGTGCTCGCACAGGCTCTTGTCCACCGCCACGCCGCGGGCCGTCAGTTCGTGCTCGAACACCTGCTTGAGCAAGGCCGCGCAACCGCCGCAGCCGCTGGCGGCCTTGGTGCAGCCCTTGACCGCAGCAAGGTCGCTGCAACCGCTGTCGATGGCGGCGCACACCGCAGCTTTGCTGACGTTGTGGCACGAGCAGATGGTCGCGCTGTCGGGCAACGCATCGGCGCCCAGGGCCGGTGCACCACCGCCTTGCGGGAGGATCAGCGCTGCGGGGTCGGCTGGCAGGGCGATGCCGTTCTGGGCGTATTGCAGCAGGGTGTCGTAATAGCTGTTGTCGCCGACCAGCACCGCGCCGAGCACGTGCTTGCCGCTGGCGTCCACCACCAGCCGGCGGTAGGCGCTGTTGGCTTCGTCGATGAAGCGATAGCTGCGTGAACCAGGGGTGGCGCCGTGGGCATCGCCAATCGAGCCGACATCCACACCCAGCAGCTTGAGCTTGGTCGACATGTCGGCGCCGGTGAACGCGACCGCCGCTTCCCCCATCAGCAACGCTGCCAGGTTGCGCGCCATGTTGTAGCCCGGAGCGACCAGGCCGAACACGCTACCGTTCCACGAAGCGCACTCGCCGATGGCAAAGATGCGCGGGTCGCTACTGCGGCAGTGGTTGTCGATCACCACGCCACCGCGGGCGGCGATGTCCAGGCCACAGCCACGGCCCAGGGCATCCTGCGGGCGGATACCGGCGGAGAACACGATCAGGTCGGTTTCCAGGTGCTCGCCACCGTCGAAGTTCATGCGGTAGCGGTAGGCTTCACCGGCACTGATCGACTGGGTGGCGCGCGACAGGTGCACGCCCACACCAAGCGCTTCGATCTGCGCCTTGAGCGCGGCACCGCCCTCGCCGTCGAGCTGAACCGGCATCAGCCGTGGGGCGAATTCCACCACGTGGGCTTCCAGGCCCAGCGACTTGAGGGCGTTGGCAGCCTCCAGGCCGAGCAGGCCACCCCCGACCACCACGCCACGGCGGGCACCGGCGGCGGCAGCGCGAATGCCATCGAGGTCATCGAGGGTGCGGTAGACCAGGCGGGCATTGCCGCTGGAGCCTTCCATCGGCGGCACGAAGGGGTAGGAGCCGGTGGCCAGGACCAGTTGGTCGTAGCCGTAGCGCCCCTCGGCGGTGACTACTTCGCAGCGCTCACGGTCGATTTCCAGCACGGCCTCACCCAGGTGCAGGTGCACGCCGCTGGCGTTGTAGAAATCGTGCTCGCACAGGGCCAGCGTCTCGGCACAGCTGCCGCCGAAGTATTCGGACAGGTGCACGCGGTCGTAGGCGCGCTGGCGCTCTTCGCCGAACACCCGCACTTCGAAGCGCTGCAGGGCGCCGCGGCTGACCAGTTGTTCGACGCAATGGTGGCCGACCATGCCGTTGCCGACGATGACCAGTCGCTCTCGTTGCCCGCTGCTCGCTGTTGCCTTCATAAGCCGATCCTCGATCAAAAAAAAAGCGCCTGGAGCCGAAGCTCCAGGCGCCTTTGCCTGTATTCATCACGGTGTGCCCCCGGGTTGATCGCCGTTGATCAGTGGGGCTTGTTGTAGCGGAGATAAAGCAGGGACTGTGCCAATTGCTTTACCTGTACCGGCCTCTTCGCAGCACAAGGCTGCTCCTACAGGTATCGCGTGCTCCTGTAGGAGCAGCCTTGTGCTGCGAAGAGGCCCCACAGGTGATCAAAATGCACAACCGGGGTGCACATCAGCCCATCCCGGTGCACTCAGTACACATCCCGCCGATAGCGCTTGGCCTTGCTCAAACCTTCCACATAGGCAGCCGCCTGCGCCGCATCCATCCCGCCATGTTCAGCCACGACCGCGCGCAACGCCGCATCCACATCCTTGGCCATGCGTTGCGCATCCCCACACACATAGAAATACGCCCCCGCCTCCAGCCACTGCCACAGCTGCGCACCCTGCTCCAGCATGCGCTGCTGCACATAGATCTTCTGCGCCTGGTCCCGCGAAAACGCCGTGTCCAGCCGCAAATGCCCTGCTGTTTCCCAGGCCTGCAACTGTTCCCGGTAATAGAAATCGGTCGCCGCGTACTGCTCGCCAAAGAACAGCCAGTTACCCCCCTTTGCCCCCCGCGCCTCCCGCTCTTCGAGAAACGCCCGGAACGGCGCAATGCCGGTACCCGGGCCGACCATGATCACCGGCACGCTGTCGTCCTCGGGCAGCCGGAAGTGCTTCGACACCTGCGGGAAGATTGCCACCTTCAGCGCCTGCGCGCGGTCGGCGAGGAAGGCCGAGCACACGCCCTTGCGCTCGCCATAACGCACGGTGGAAACGGTCAGGTGGACCTGGCCCGGATGCGCCAACGGGCTGGAACTGATCGAGTACAGACGCGGCTGCAAGGGCTTGAGCAGGTCAAGCCAGCTGGCCAGTGGTAGCTGCTGCGGAAAGGCGCGCAGCACATCGACCAGTTGCCGGCCCCACAGCCAGTCCTGCAGTTCAACCTTGCACTCAGGCTGCAGCAGACGTTGCAAGTCCGGGGCGCTGCCAGCGAATGCTTGCAGTTGCTGCGGGGTGACCTTGGCGATCTCCAGGTGCGCGTGCAGGGCTTCGGCCAATGGCATGGCAGGCTGGCCCTTCAACTCGACCATGGCCTGGCCATCGAGCTGCGCCAGCGTCAGCAGCTCATCGACCAGCGCCGGGCAATTGCGCGGCCACACGCCCAAGGCATCACCGGCGGCATAGCTGAAGCCGCTACCGCTCAGGTCGAACACCAGTTGCCGGGTTTCCTTACTGGCACCGGGGCCGTTGAGCAGGTGGTTTTCCAGCAAGGTGGCGGCCCAGGGTTGTTGTTTGCTGTAGGCCGCCATGGGAGCAGGTTCACTCGCCAGAGGTGGCGCAGCGGCACTGCCCAGCGAGGGCAGCAACGCGTCGAGCCAGCCTGCGAACGCTTCGTCAAAGTCTGGCTCGCAGTCCACCCGTTGCAACAGGCGCCGGCCACCCAGCTCGGCCAGGCGCTGGTCGAGCTTGCGGCCAAAGCCGCAGAACTGGTCGTAACTGGAGTCACCCAGGGCCAGCACGGCATAGGGGAGCTCGGCGCAGCAGGCACCCTCCTCGCCCTGCAAGGCCTGCCAGAACGCCGCCGCGCTGTCGGGCGCGTCGCCATCGCCGAAGGTGCTGGCGATCAATACCACGCTGGCAGCGCCCTGCAGTTGGCTCGGGCTGACCGCCTCCATGCAACTGAGCTGCACCTCCAGGCCGGCACCGCGCAGGCGTTCGGCACAGCGCTCGGCCAGCTGCTCGCCGTTGCCGGTCTGCGAGGCCCACAGCACCTGATGCCGTGGCGCTGCCAACGCCGCAACGGGCAGTGCCGCAGGCTGGGCGAACAGCCCGGCCAGCAAGCCGTCGATAAACAGCCGGCGGTTGGCCGCCAGTGGCGCACTGGCCGGCAGGCTGGGCACGCCCTCGGCGCGGGCCTGGTCCAGGCCCAGCACGAAGCCTTGCAGGTAATGGCGCTCTTCTTCTGCCAGCACCGGGGCTGGCAGCGTGTCCAGGCCAAGCAGACGGGACAGGGTGGCAGTGGGCATGCGGGCTGGCTCCGGAATGGCGGTGTTCAGGTCAAGGGCGTCGATACGCTCGCCCGCGACCCGTTGCAGGGCCACGGCGCAGTGTTTGAAAGCGGGCTGCAGCGACAGCGGGTCGACCGCATCGCAGGTAACGGCATTGATTGCCAGCTGCTCGCCGGCCAGGTCGTTCCAGTGGAACGGCGCAAAGCAGTTGCCTGGCATGACCCGGTCGCTGATGCGCGCTGGCAGCACGGCTTGACCGCGCCGTGAGCGGATGGCCACCTGGTCTTTTTCGGCGATGCCCAGGCGTGCGGCGTCGTCCGGGTGGACCTCGACGAAGGGGCCAGGCTCCAGCTTGTTCAGCGCCGGCACCTTGCCGGTCTTGGTCAGGGTGTGCCACTGGTGCTGCACGCGGCCGGTGTTCAGCACCATGGGGTAGTCGTCATCCGGCAACTCGGGCGCCGGCAGCCAGGGCCGGGCGAAGAAGCGGGCCTTGCCGCTGGCGGTGGGGAAAGCCAGCGCCGGGCAGTCCCCCTGGGCATCGTGCAGCAGCGTCTGGCTGCTGCCGTCATTCAGGTAGCGCAAAGGGCTGCGGTTGCTGTCACGGCCTGGCGCACAAGGCCACTGGTGCGGCTGCTGGCGCAACTCGGGGTAACCGATGCCGCGCAGGTCGTAGCCGGTTGCGGGGTTATGGAAGCGGCGGATTTCTTCATACACCGCTTCGGCATCGGGGTAGTCGAAGGCTTCGCCGTAGCCCATGGCGCAGGCCACCCGGGCGATGATCTGCCAGTCAGGCAGGCTCTGCCCTGGCGGCTCGACCGCGCGCGGCATCAAGGTGAGGTTACGTTCGCTGTTGATCATCACGCCCTCACCTTCGGCCCACAGCGCGGCCGGCAGCAGGATGTCGGCGTAGCGGTTGGTTTCAGTGTCGAGGAAGGCATCCTGGGTAATCACCAACTCGGCCTGGCGCAGGCCATCGATCACCTGCTGGCGGTTGGCGACGCTGGCTACCGGGTTGCTGCAGATGATCCAGCAGGCTTTCACTTCACCCGCTTTCATCTGCTCGAACAGCGCCACCGTACCCTCGCCGCCTTCGCTGCGCAGGCTGCCGGGTGGCAGTTGCCACTGCTGCTCGACAAACGCACGGTCGCCTTGCACCAGCGCCGAACGTTGGCCTGGCAGGCCTGGGCCCATGTAGCCCATCTCACGGCCGCCCATGGCATTGGGCTGGCCGGTCAGCGAGAACGGCCCGCTACCGGGGCGGCAGATGGCGCCCGTGGCCAGGTGCAGGTTGCAGATGGCGTTGCTGTGCCAGGTACCGTGGATGCTCTGGTTCAGGCCCATGGTCCAGCAGCTCATCCAGTTCTTGGCGCTGCCGATCCATTCGGCGGCCTTGATGATGTCGGCCTCGGCCAGCCCGGTGATGGCGGCCACGCGCTCGGGGGTGTAGTCATCGAGGAAGGCTGGCAGTGCGTCCCAGCCTTCGGTGTGGCGGGCGATGAAGTCGGGGTTGGTGTGGCCATTGCGGTGTAGCAGATGCAACAGGCCATTGAGCAGGGCCATGTCACTGCCGGGGCGCACCTGCAGGAACAGGTCGGCCTTGTCGGCGGTGGCGCTGCGCCGTGGGTCGACGACGATCAGCCTGGCGCCGGCCTTGACCCGGTCAAGCAGGCGCAGGAACAGGATCGGGTGGCAGTCGGCCATGTTGGCGCCGATCACCAGGAACACGTCGGCGTGCTCGAAGTCCTGGTAGCTGCCAGGCGGGCCGTCAGCGCCGAGCGACAGCTTGTAGCCGCTGCCGGCGCTGGCCATGCACAGGCGCGAGTTGGACTCAATATGGCGAGTGCGGATAAAGCCTTTGGCCAGCTTGTTGGCCAGGTACTGAGCCTCCAGCGACATCTGCCCCGACACGTACAGCGCCACGGCGTCGGGGCCGTGCTGGTCGATGATGCCGCGCAGGCGTTTGCCGGCCTCGGCGATGGCCTGGTCCATGCCGCTGCGCGCCGGTTGCTGGTTGCGCTGCTGGCGCACATAGGCGTCTTCCAGGCGGCCGGCGGCGGTCAGCGGCACGTGCGCAGTGAGGCCTTTGGTGCACAGCCGGCCGAAGTTGCTGGGGTGCTGCTTGTCGCCGCTGACCTTGACGACCTTGCCATCGGCAACGCTCATGACGATGCCGCAGCCAACGCCACAGTAAGGGCACACGCTGCGTACTTCGCTGTTGGCCATGGGCGGGCTCCTGTGGAAAACGCAAAAAGGCGCCGGCTGCCCCGGCTTGCTGAGCAAGCGGGGCAACACGGCGCCTTTGTCGTGAAGTGGTGAGGGCTGTCGACGTTGATAGCCCGGTGTTGAGGAGAATCAGCAATTAATGGGCCAGCTGCACCGGCCCTTTCGCGGGTAAACCCGCTCCCACAGGGATATCACCGCCCTCAGGTCCTGCGATAACCCTGTGGGAGCGGGTTTACCCGCGAAGAGGCCGGCACAGGCGACGCACCATGCGGTGGCAACCTCCCGCCCCCTGGCGCTATGCTGGGGCAAATTCCAGCATGAGCAACTGCCCTCCCCCTATGTCCCAGGTGATTCTCAAGACCCCCGCCCAACTCGACCTGATGCGCCGCGCCGGCCAACTGCTGGCCCAGGTGTTCGCCGACCTCGACAGTTTCATCCGCCCCGGCGTGACCACGATGCAGATCAACGACCGTGCCGACGCGTTCATCGTCAATACGCTCGAGGCCCGGCCAGCGAGCAAGGGCCAGTACGGCTTCCCCTACTCGCTCAATACCTCGGTGGACCATGTGGTGTGCCATGGCATGCCCAATGCCGATGAAGTACTGAAGGAAGGCTCGATCATCAACGTGGACATTACCCTGGAACAGGGCGGCTACATTGCCGACTCGTCGAAGATGTACAGCATCGGGCACATCAGCGATGAAGCCCGACGCCTCGTCGACACCACCTATGACGCGCTGTGGAAAGGCATCGAACAGGTGCGCCCCGGGGGCACGCTGGGCGATATCGGCCATGCCGTCCAGGCCCATGCCGAGGCGGCGGGCTATAGCGTGGTGCGCGAGTACTGCGGGCACGGCATAGGCCAGCAGATGCATGAAGGGCCGGAAGTACTGCACATCGGCCAGCGCGGCATGGGCATGAAGCTGAAGCCGGGGATGGTGTTCACCATCGAGCCGATGATCAACCAGGGCGGGCGCGGTACGCGCACGTTGAAGGATGGCTGGACGGTGATTACCCGAGACCACAGCCTGTCGGCGCAGTGGGAGCATACCGTGGCGGTGACCGAGGACGGGTTCGAGGTGCTGACGTTGCGGGAAGAAGAGCGCCGAAGCTGAAGCTGCCGCAAATCCCCTGTGGGAGCGGGTTCACCCGCGAAGCATGCGACACGGTGTATGGCACCGGCTTTGCCGGTGTTCGCGGGTGAACCCGCTCCCACACTGGCCTGGCGGCGCTTTTAAGGACTTCGACATATTGCAGACACAAAAAAAGCGACCCTAAGGTCGCTTTCTTTGTGACTTCCAGGTGTTCAGTGGGCCTGGAAGCGGAATATGGCGCAGCGGACGGGACTCGAACCCGCGACCCCCGGCGTGACAGGCCGGTATTCTAACCGACTGAACTACCGCTGCGCTATACATCGAGTGGTGGGTGATGACGGGATCGAACCGCCGACCCTCTGCTTGTAAGGCAGATGCTCTCCCGGCTGAGCTAATCACCCATGTCTCTCGGTGTGGCGCGCATTCTACGGGCGACTTTGCGCTCTGGCAAGCACTTATCGAAGTTTTTTCACACTTCTTTCAAACACCAAAATTCAGGCACAAAAAAAGCGACCCTAAGGTCGCTTTCTTTGTTACTTCCAGGTGTTCAGTGGGCCTGGAAGTGGAATATGGCGCAGCGGACGGGACTCGAACCCGCGACCCCCGGCGTGACAGGCCGGTATTCTAACCGACTGAACTACCGCTGCGCTATACATCGAGTGGTGGGTGATGACGGGATCGAACCGCCGACCCTCTGCTTGTAAGGCAGATGCTCTCCCGGCTGAGCTAATCACCCTTCGTCTCGGTGTGGCGCGCATTCTACGGACGACCCTGCACCCTGGCAAGCACTTTTTAAACTTTTTTCAAAAAAAACCTCATGCCTTTCAAAGACCTAGCGTTGCCGGGTGTTTCTTTCATGCATAAGCCGCTACTGGCCCTCTGACAGGGTTGGCCTGAGAGCACCGCTCGGAGAATAATGCCCGCCTTATGCATTAAGGAGAGTTACCCCTCATGTGGTTCAAGAACCTGCTGACCTACCGCCTGACCCAGGAAGTCCCGTTCGAGCCTGAAGCGCTGGAAGCCGCACTGGCCAGCAAGCCGGCCCGCCCCTGCGCCAGCCAGGAGCTGACCACCTATGGTTTCGTCGCGCCGTTCGGCAAAGGCGAAGACGCTCCCCTGGTGCATGTCAGCGGCGAGTTCCTGCTGATTGCCGCGCGCAAGGAAGAACGCATCCTGCCGAGCAGCGTGGTCAACGACGCAGTCAAGGAAAAGGTCGAAGAGATCGAGACCGAGCAGATGCGCAAGGTCTATAAAAAAGAGCGCGACCAGATCAAGGACGAGATCATCCAGGCCTTCCTGCCGCGCGCGTTCATCCGCCGCTCGATGATCTTTGCCGCCATCGCCCCGCGCCTGGGTATGATCCTGGTCAACTCGGCCAGCGCCAAGCGTGCCGAAGACCTGCTGTCGACCCTGCGTGAAGTGATGGGCTCGCTGCCGGTGCGCCCGGCCACGGTGAAGATTGCACCGGTTGCCACGATGACCGACTGGGTCAAGTCGCAGCAAACTGCCGAAGGTTTCTATGTACTGGACGAGTGCGAGCTGCGTGACACCGCCGAAGACGGCGGCATCGTGCGCTGCAAACGCCAGGACCTGACCGGCGAGGAAATCCAGCTGCACCTGAGCACTGGCAAGGTGGTAACCCAGCTGGCCCTGGCCTGGCAGGACAAGCTGTCGTTCATTCTGGACGACAAGATGGTGATCAAGCGTCTGAAGTTCGAAGAGCTGCTGCAGGAGCAGGCCGAGCAGGACGGTGGCGATGAGGCAGCGCAGCAGTTCGATGCCAGCTTCCTGCTGATGATGATGACCTTTACCGAGTTCCTGCCGGTGCTGTTCGAGGCGCTGGGTGGGGAGGAGATTCCGCAAGGGGTCTGATGTTTTGAAATGCCGGTGCTGGCCGGAAAGTGATTTTTCGCCAGTACCGGCCTCTTCGCGGGTGAACCCGCTCCCACAGAGACCGCACAGATACCCAGTCTTGTGCAGTACCTGTGGGAGCGGGTTCACCCGCGAAAGGGCCAATGAATTTAATATAAAGCTATAAATAGAAAAGGAATTGCCCCATGCGTGCCCTCGCCGCCCTAAGCCGCTTCGTCGGCAATACCTTCGCCCTGTGGGTGCTGGTGTTTGCCGTGCTGGCCTTCCTGCAACCGCAATGGTTCATCGCCCTGAAGGTCGCCATCGTGCCGCTGCTGGGGCTGGTGATGTTCGGCATGGGCCTCACCCTCAAACTCGACGATTTCGCCGCCCTCGCCCGCCAGCCCTGGCAGGTGATGCTGGGGGTGGTCGCGCACTTCGTGATCATGCCGGGCATGGCCTGGCTGCTGTGCCAGCTGTTCCACCTGCCGCCGGAAATTGCCGTGGGCGTAATCCTGGTCGGCTGCTGCCCAAGCGGCACGGCCTCGAACGTGATGGTCTGGCTGTCCCGCGGGGATCTGGCGCTGGCCGTGGCGATTGCTGCAGTCACCACGCTGCTGGCACCGCTGCTGACCCCGGCGCTGATCTGGTTCCTGGCGTCGGCCTGGTTGCCGGTGTCCTTCATGGACATGTTCTGGTCGATCCTGCAGCTGGTGATGCTGCCGATCGTGCTCGGCGTGCTGGCCCAGCGCCTGCTCGGTACCAGGGTGCAGGCAGCGGTGCAGGTGCTGCCTTTGGTGTCGGTGGTAAGCATCGTGATGATCGTGTGCGCGGTGGTGGCGGCCAGCCAGGCGAAGATCGCCGAGTCGGGGCTGTTGATCATGGCGGTGGTGATGCTGCACAACAGCTTCGGCTATTTGCTGGGGTACCTGACCGGCAAGCTGTGCAAGTTGCCGCTGGCCCAGCGCAAGTCGCTGGCGCTGGAGGTGGGCATGCAGAACTCCGGGCTGGGCGCGGCACTGGCGGCGGCGCACTTTTCGCCACTGGCGGCGGTGCCGAGTGCGCTGTTCAGTGTATGGCACAATATTTCCGGGGCATTGCTGTCGACCTGGTTCCGGCGGATGGATGAGTCCGAGACTGAGGTTGTAGGGATCGAACCGGCCAAGCATTGATGTCTACCTGTGCGGGCCTCTTCGCGGGTAAACCCGCTCCCACAGGTACTGTGTGCGGTCCCTGTGGGAGCGGGTTTACCCGCGAAGAGGCCAGCACAGGCTTGCCCTGAAACCTTCAGGTGTGCACCATAGTGCCCACTGTGAGGACGGCCTCACGACGCACCGCGTGACCATTCCGGGGACGGCCCCATCATTCAAACGATGGAGACACACTCATGTCCTGGATCATCCTGTTCTTCGCCGGCCTGTTCGAGGTCGGCTGGGCCGTCGGCCTGAAATACACCGACGGCTTCAGCAAGCCGATTCCCACGGTACTTACCGTCGGCGCCATGGTCATCAGCCTGGGCCTGCTGGGCCTGGCCATGAAAGAACTGCCGCTGGGTACTGCCTATGCCATCTGGACCGGTGTTGGCGCCGTCGGCACGGTGATTGCCGGCATCATCCTGTTCGGCGAGTCCATGGCCCTGGTGCGGTTGGTGAGTGTGGCGCTGATCATCTGCGGCCTTGTCGGCCTCAAAGTCAGCGCCAGCTAACCCCCTCCCCTAGCGCAGGTCACCGCGCAGGCGGCTGACCTGCTCGCGCAACAGCTCAGGCTGCGCGGCCTCCACCGGGATGGCGGCGCCCGCGACGATGGTCACCCGCGACCACAGGCGCTTGAAGAAACCCTTGGCCGGGTCGCGGCTGAAGAAGCTCCCCCACAGCCCCTGCAAGGCCAGGGGAATCACCGGCACCGGCGTTTCTTCGAGGATGCGGTTGACGCCGCCCTTGAACACATCGATCTCACCATCGCCGGTCAACTTGCCCTCCGGGAAGATGCACACCAGCTCACCCTCGGCCAGGTAATTGGCAATGCGTGCGAACGCACGCTCGTACGTGGCGGGGTCTTCGTTGCGCCCGGCAATCGGGATGGCGCCTGCGGTGCGGAACACGAAGTTGAGCACTGGCAGGTTGTAGATCTTGTAGTACATGACAAAGCGGATCGGCCGGCGGATTGCCCCGCCCAGCAGCAGTGCATCGACGAACGACACATGGTTGCACACCAGCAGCGCCGCGCCTTCGTCGGGAATGCGCTCAAGGTCGCGGTGCTGCACGCGGTACATCGAATGGCTGAGCAACCAGATCAGGAAGCGCATGGTGAACTCGGGCACGATCCTGAAGATATAGGCGTTGACCGCGATATTAAGCAGCGACACCACCAGGAACAGCTGCGGGATGCTCAGCTCGGCCAGGCCCATCAGGATGATGGTGAGCACTGCCGACACCACCATGAACAAGGCATTGAGGATGTTGTTGGCGGCGATCACCCGGGCGCGCTGGTCTTCGGCCGTGCGGGCCTGGATCAGCGCATACAGCGGCACGATGTAGAAGCCACCGAACACGCCAAGGCCGACGATCGACAGCAAGATCCACCAGGCCTGGCCCATGCCCAGCAGCGCCAGCCAGTCGTGCGGCACTGCGGCAGCCGGCACATCGCCGGAGTGCCACCACCACAGCAGGCCGAACAGGGTCAGGCCGAACGAGCCGAACGGCACCAGGCCGATCTCCACCTTGCGCCCGCTAAGCCGTTCGCACAGCAGCGAACCCAGGGCGATGCCCACCGAGAACAGCGTCAGTACCAGGGTCACAACCGTGCCATCGCCGTGCAGCCAGTCCTTGGCATAGGCCGGGATCTGCGTGAGGTAGATGGCGCCGACAAACCAGAACCACGAGTTACCCACGATCGAGCGCGACACGGCAGGCGGCTGCCCCAGGCCCATGCGCAGGATCGCCCACGACTGCCGGAAGATGTTCCAGTCCAGCGGCATGTTCGGCGAGGCGGCAGCGGCCCGCGGGATCCAGCGGCTGGCCAGGTAGCCGAGCACCGCGGTGCCAACCACACCGCCAGCCACCACCGTGGCATAGCTGTCGGCCGACATCATCACCCCGGCGCCGATGGTGCCGGCCAGGATGGCGAGGAAGGTGCCGGTTTCCACCAGCCCGTTACCGCCGACCAGTTCCTCCTCGCGCAGGGCCTGCGGCAGGATCGAGTATTTCACCGGGCCGAACAGCGCCGAGTGCGTACCCATGCCGAACAGCGCCACCAGCATCAGCGCCAGGTGGTTGGTGATGAAGCCAAGCGCACCGATTGCCATGATGACAATCTCGGCCAGCTTGATCGCACGGATCAGCGCGTCCTTGGCGAACTTCTCGCCAAACTGCCCGCCCAGCGCCGAAAACAGAAAGAACGGCAGGATGAACAGCAGGGCGCACAGGTTGACCCAGATCGAACGGTCACCGTCGCCCAGGCTGAGCTTGAACAGGATCGCCAGGATCAGCGATTGCTTGAACAGGTTGTCGTTGAAGGCACCCAGCGACTGGGTGATGAAAAACGGCAGGAAGCGCCGCTTGCCGAGCAAGGTGAATTGCGAGGAGTGACTCATCGTCCTTGGTCCTGGATTCAGCCACGGATGGCAGTTGCCTTATTAGAATGCGCGCGGGCCATGCAAAGCCACATCGTCGATGTCAACTGACAGAACTACCAGTAGCGAGTTGCATCGTCCAGGCACCACTGTCGGGTTTGACCAACCACGACTCGATGGAATGAAAAAAACACCTGCCCGCCTAAGCATGATTGCAACGCGACTCAGCGCTGCTCTGGTGCTGTTGCCAATATTGGCCCACGCGGCAGCCATCGACATGCAAGCAAACAAGGACAGGTTTGTCGACAGCCTGCTGGCGCAGATGACCCTGCAGGAAAAGGTCGGCCAGTTGCGCATGGAGTATGCGGGGGCCCAACCAAATCCTCAGGCAATGCTCGACACCATCGCAAGTGGGCAAGTCGGTGCGATGTTCACCGCACCCACTGCCAGTCAGGCAGGCTTGCGCGAACTGCAGGATGCCGCGGTGCAGCGCAGCCGCCTCCGCATCCCGCTGTTTTTTGCCGGGGATGTGGTTCACGGCCAACGGACCATATTCCCCATCAACCTGGGCCAGGCCTCCAGCTGGGACTTGCAGGCGATCGGCAAAAGCGCCCGGGTAGCCGCGCTCGAAGCCACCGCCGACGGCCTGGACATGACCTTCGCCCCCATGCTGGACATCAGTCGCGACCCGCGCTGGGGCAGGATTTCGGAAGGCTATGGCGAAGACACCTACCTTGTGTCGCGCATCGCCGGCACAGTGATACGTGCCTTGCAGGGGCCGACCCTGGGCGCGTCCGACAGCCTGATGGCGTGTGCCAAGCATTTTGCCGGTTATGGCGCGGTCGAGGGCGGCCGTGACTACAACACCTCGGACATGAGCGAGCGCCGCCTTGTCGAGGAGTACCTGCCGCCCTTCAAGGCCGCCCTGGATGCCGGGGCGGGCGCTGTCATGACGGCGCTGACCAGCCTCAACGGTGTTCCGGCGACCGCCAACAGCTGGCTGCTGCACGACATTCTGCGCCAGCAATGGCAGTTCAAAGGCCTGGTCATCAGTGACCACGGTGCTGTCGAAGAACTGATCGCCCATGGTGTGGCCGAGGACGGTAACCAGGCGGCGCTGGCAGCACTCGCTGCCGGCACGCAAATGAGCATGAGCGACCGCTACTTTGCCCGTGGCCTGACAAGCCTGGTCAAACAAGGGCAGGTGACAGAGCAGCAACTCGACAGCGCCGTACGCCAGGTGCTGGCCACCAAGTACGACCTTGGCCTGTTCGAGGCGCCCTATCGCCGTTTGCAGCCAGGCAGCGGCCCTGACAACGAAGCCAGGCGCCAGCACCGTGCCCACGCCCGGGACATGGCTCGCCGCTCGCTGGTATTGCTGAAAAACCATGATGAGGTACTGCCGTTGAGCCGGCATGCAACCCTCGCCCTGATCGGCCCCCTGGCCGACAATGCCGTGGACATCCTTGGCAGCTGGCACGCCAATGGCGAAGCCGAGCAGGCAGTGACGCTGCGCCAAGGCCTGCAAAGTGGCCAGGCCGCCGACGCACGTCTGCTGTATGCAAAGGGGGCGAACATCAGTGACAACCCGCAGGCATTCGCGCTGCTCGCCGACAACCGGGTCAACTTCGACCCACGTCCAGCTGAAACCCTGCGCGCCGAGGCAGTGGCCGCTGCTCAGCAGGCGGATGTCGTGGTGGTGGCGCTGGGTGAGGCGCGCGGCATGTCTCACGAAGGCGCCAGCAGGACCGAGCTGAACCTGCCGGGACAGCAGCGTGCCCTGCTGCGCGCACTGAAGGGGACCGGCAAGCCCCTGGTGTTGGTGCTGATGAACGGCCGCCCGCTGACCATCAGTGAAGAAAGCCAATGGGCCGATGCCGTGCTGGAAACCTGGTTCAGTGGCAGCGAAGGCGGCAATGCCATCGCCGATGTACTGTTTGGCGCGTACAACCCGTCCGGTAAATTACCAGTTACCTTTCCGCGCAGCGTCGGCCAGATCCCGCTCTACTACAACCACCTCAACACCGGGCGGCCGTTTGACCCGGCACGACCGGCTGCCTACCGCTCGCGCTACTACGACATCGACGATACGCCGCTCTACCCTTTTGGCCACGGCTTGAGCTACACAAGCTTCAGTGTCTCTTCGCCCCGCTTGTCCAGCACACGGCTGCAGGCCGGGCAAGGCCTGCAGGTGCAGGTTACTGTTCGCAACGAAGGCATGCGCGCAGGCGAAACGGTCGTGCAACTGTACATCCGTGATCGTCGCGCCTCGGTAAGCCGCCCCGTGAAAGAGTTGAAAGGCTTCGACAAGCTGCTGCTCTCCCCTGGTCAAACACGGGAAGTTACCCTTCATCTACCCGCCTCCGCGTTCAGCTTCGTTGACCGCAACCTGCGCTGGGTCGTCGAACCGGGCTGGTTCGACGTGATGGTCGGCCTGGACTCGCAAACAGTGCAGACAACCAGCTTTGAACTGATGCCTTGAGTGGTTGACCGACCGAATAATCGTCAACAGCATCTTCCTCGGCCTCAGCCTGATCCATGCCTGCCCCTGTTCCTTTAGAAGCGCTGACCTGTCGGCGATGAGGCCAGTGCACGCAAACCCCATGTGGCATATGCTCCCAATCGGCTATTCCACAACAAGGACGTGGCAATGCTCGCCGCCCTGAAACGCTACCCGCACACCGTACGCCTGCTACTGCTGACCACCTTCACCCTCACGGTCGCCCGCGCCCTCACCCTGCCCTATCTGGTGGTGTACCTGGCCGACAACTTCCAGCTGCCCATCAGCCAGATCGGCCTGCTGATCGGTGGCGCACTGATCATCGCTTCGTTGCTGAGCCTGTATGGCGGCCACCTGGTCGACACCTTGCGCAACCACACGCTGGTCAGCGCCAGCACCCTGCTGTTCGCCCTGGCCTTCGTCGTCGCGGTCGCCAGTAAATCGGCGCTGTTGTTCTTTTTGTGCCTGGTGCTGATCAACCTGGCGCTGGCGGTGGTCGACATTGCCGCCAAGGCAGGCTTCTGTGCCTTGCTGCCGGTGGAAGAGCGGGCCGAGGTGTTCGCCATCAAGTACACCCTCAGCAACGTCGGCTACGCAGCCGGCCCGTTGCTGGGGGTCGCCATGCTGGAACTGGACGACCACATGCCGTTCATCGCCTCGGCCCTGCTTGGCCTGGGCATGTGCCTGGCCTACTGGCGCCTTGGTGACCGTGACCTGCAGGCCAGCGCCCCGGACAAGCCTGCGGCCGGCTTCGGCCAGGTGGCGCTGGGGCTGGCGCGTGACCGCCGGCTGGTGTACTTCACCCTGGGCGGGGTGCTGAGCGCGGTGGTATTCGGCCAGTTCACCGCCTACCTGTCGCAGTACCTGGTGGTAACCAGCAGCCCGGCAGAAGCCGCGCGACTGGTCGGCTACCTGGTCACCACCAACGCGGTGACGGTGATTGCCCTGCAGTACCTGATTGGCCGACGCATCAGCCGTCAGCACCTGATGCCCTGGTTGCTCGCCGGCATGGCCCTGTTCATCGCCGGGCTGCTGGGCTTCTCGTGGGCAGGCTCGGTGCTGGTGTGGTGCCTGGCGATGCTGGTGTTCACCCTGGGCGAGATCATCGTGATCCCTGCCGAGTACATGTTCATCGACCTGATCGCTCCGGAGCACTTGCGCGGGGTGTATTACGGCGCGCAGAACCTGTCCAACCTGGGGGCGGCGCTGGGGCCGGTGATGGTGGGGTTCGCCCTGGTGCACCTGTGGCCGGGGGTGATCTTCTACCTGCTGGTGCTGTCGGTGATACTGGCGGGGGTGTTTTACTGGCTGGGTACCCGCAGTAATTGATGTTGGTTGTGCTGGCCTCTTCGCGGGTGAACCCGCTCCCACAGGGATATCACATGCCTTGAGGGCAGCGCCGTACCTGTGGGAGCGGGTTCACCCGCGAAGAGGCCAGCACAGGCTTGTCATGCAGCCTGCGACCACCTGCCACTGCGACCATCGTCTGCGCTGACGAAGCGGCGCCTGCGTGCCAGACTGGTTGATCGGGACCGCGTTATCTTTTTTTGCTTCGGAGTCTTCATGTCGTTGTCCAGCGGGCTGATCGCCGTGGTCGCCCTGGCCTATATGGCCGTCATGTTCGCCATCGCCTTCTATGGCGACCGCCGCAGCACGCCGTTGCCGCCGAAGCTGCGTGCCTGGGTGTACAGCCTGTCGCTGGCCGTGTACTGCACCAGCTGGACCTTCTTCGGCGCGGTCGGCCAGGCCGCCGAACAGCTCTGGGCATTCCTGCCGATCTACCTGGGCCCGGTGCTGCTGATGGTCTTCGCGCCCTGGGTGCTGCAGAAGATGGTGCTGATCAGCAAACAGCAGAACATCACCTCAATCGCCGACTTCATCGCCGCACGCTACGGCAAGTCGCAAACCCTGGCGGTGGTGGTGGCGCTGATCTGCCTGGTTGGCGTGTTGCCGTACATTGCCCTGCAGCTCAAAGGCATCGTGCTGGGCGTCAACCTGCTGATCGGGGCCAACGCCGACGCCACCGGCACCCGCGTCCAGGACACCGCGCTGGTGGTGTCACTGGTGCTGGCGCTGTTCGCCATCGTATTCGGCACCCGCAGCCTGGACGTGACCGAGCACCACCGGGGCATGGTATTGGCGATTGCCTTCGAATCGTTGATCAAGTTGCTGGCCTTCCTGGCTGTGGGCATATTCGTTGTGTTCAACCTGTATGACGGTTTCGATGACCTGTTCAGCCAGGCACGCCAGTCGATCCACTTGCAGGACTATTGGCAAGAGACCATCAACTGGCCGTCGATGGTGGTGCAAACCGCTGTGGCGATGATGGCGATCATCTGCCTGCCGCGGCAGTTTCACGTCACCGTGGTGGAGAACATCGAACCCCAGGACATGCGCCTGGCGCGCTGGGTGTTTCCGATGTACCTGGCGCTGGCCGCGCTGTTCGTGGTGCCGATTGCCTTGGCCGGGCAGATGCTGCTGCCGGGCACGGTGATCTCCGACTCGTTCGTCATCAGCCTGCCACTGGCCGAGGCGCACCCGAGCCTGGCCCTGCTGGCATTCATTGGTGGCGCTTCGGCGGCCACCGGCATGGTCATCGTCGAGGCGGTGGCGCTGTCGACCATGGTGTCCAACGACATGCTGCTGCCCTGGCTGCTGCGCCGCAACAACGCCGAGCGGCCGTTCGAGGCGTTCCGCCACTGGATGCTCTCGGTACGCCGGGTAACCATTGTGGTGATCCTGCTGCTGGCCTACGTCAGCTACCGCCTGCTGGGCTCCACCGCCAGCCTGGCGACCATCGGCCAGATCGCCTTCGCCGCCGTCACCCAGCTCACCCCGGCCATGCTCGGCGCGCTGTACTGGAAGCAGGCCAACCGCCGTGGCGTGTTCGCCGGTCTGGCGGCAGGTATCTTCCTGTGGTTCTACACCCTGGTCCTGCCGATTGCCGCGCACAGCCTGGGCTGGTCGCTGCAGCTGTTCCCGGGGCTGGCGTGGCTGCATGGCAACCCGCTGGGCCTGCCGATCAGCCCGCTGACCCAGGGGGTGGTGCTGTCGCTGGCAGGCAACTTCACCCTGTTCGCCTGGGTGTCGGTACTGTCGCGCACACGGGTTTCCGAGCACTGGCAGGCAGGCCGCTTCATCGGCCAGCAGACCAGCGCCCGCCCCAGCAGCAAGCCACTGCTGGCGGTGCAGATCGACGACCTGCTGACGTTGGCCTCGCGTTTTGTCGGTGAGGAACGCGCACGGCAGAGCTTCATCCGCTTTGCCTACCGCCAGGGCAAGGGCTTCAACCCCAACCAGAATGCCGACGGCGACTGGATCGAACACACCGAACGCCTGCTGGCCGGGGTGCTCGGCACCTCGTCGACCCGCGCCGTGGTCAAGGCCGCCATCGAAGGCCGCGACATGCAGCTGGAAGACGTCGTACGTATTGCCGACGAAGCCAGCGAGGTGCTGCAGTTCAACCGCGCGCTGCTGCAAGGCGCCATCGAGAACATCAACCAGGGCATCAGCGTGGTCGACCAGAACCTGCACCTGGTGGCCTGGAACCGTCGCTACCTGGAGCTGTTCAACTACCCCGACGGGCTGATCAGCGTGGGCCGGCCGATTGCCGACATCATCCGCTACAACGCCGAGCGCGGCCTGTGCGGCCCGGGCGAAGCGCAGGTGCATGTGGCGCGGCGCCTGCACTGGATGCGCCAAGGCCGCGCGCATTCTTCCGAACGGCTGTTCCCCAATGGCCGGGTGATCGAACTGATCGGCAACCCGATGCCGGGCGGCGGCTTCGTCATGAGCTTCACTGACATCACCCCGTTCCGTGAGGCCGAGCAGGCCCTGCGCGATGCCAACGAAGGCCTGGAACAACGGGTGGCCGAGCGCACCCACGAACTGTCGCAACTGAACCAGGCGTTGTCCGAAGCCAAGAGCCAGGCCGAAGCGGTCAGCAAGTCCAAGACCCGCTTCCTGGCTGCAGTCAGCCATGACCTGATGCAGCCCCTGAACGCCGCCCGATTGTTCTCCGCCGCCTTGTCGCAGCAGGCCGAGGGCATGAACGAAGAGGCCCAGCAGTTGGTGCAGCACATGGACAGCTCACTGCGCTCGGCCGAAGAGCTGATCAGCGACCTGCTGGACATCTCGCGCCTGGAAAACGGCAAGATCACCCCAGACGCCAAGCCCTTCGCCCTCAACGAACTGTTCGACACACTGGGTGCCGAATTCAAGGTGCTGGCAGCCGAGAAAAACCTGGAGTTCCGCCTGCGTGGCAGCCGCCTGCGGGTGGACAGCGACATGAAGCTGTTGCGCCGGGTACTGCAGAACTTCCTCACCAATGCCCTGCGCTACGGCAAGAGCCCGATCCTGCTGGGCGCGCGCCGCCAGGGCGAGCGCCTGTGGCTGGAGGTGTGGGACCGTGGCCCGGGCATCGCCGACGACAAGCTGCAAGTGATCTTCCAGGAGTTCAAACGTCTGGACAGTCACCAGACCCGCGCCGAGAAAGGCCTGGGCCTGGGCCTGGCGATTGCCGACGGCCTGTGCCGGGTGCTGGGGCACCCGCTGGAAGTGCGCTCGTGGCCGGGCAAGGGCACGGTATTCCGCGTCAGCGTGCCGATTGCCCGCCAGGCCGCCCCGGCGCCAAGCGCTCCCGCCGAACAACAAGGCGGCCAGCCACTGGCCGGGCTGCAAGTGCTGTGCGTGGACAACGAAGACAGCATCCTGATTGGCATGAACAGCTTACTCAGCCGCTGGGGTTGCCAGGTATGGACCGCGCGCAACCAGGCCGAATGCGAAGCCCTGCTGGCCAAGGGCATGCGCCCGCATCTGGCACTGGTGGACTACCACCTGGATGACGGCGAGACCGGCACCGGGCTGATGGGCTGGTTACGTGCGCGCCTGGGTGAACCGGTGCCAGGCGTGGTGATCAGCGCCGACGGCAGCAAGGAAACCATCGCCATGGTGCATGCGTCAGGCCTGGATTACCTGGCCAAACCGGTCAAGCCGGCAGCCTTGCGCGCCATGCTCAATCGCCATCTGAGCCAGGTTCAGTAACCGCAGCGTCCGGCACCTCATCGGACAGCGCCCGTTCCAGCAAGTCTGCCGGCAGGCCCTTGCTGGCGCGGGCGCCCAGCAGCTTCAGCTGTTCGCTGCGGCTGACCAGGTTGCCGCGCCCTTCGCACAGTTTGTTACGGGCAGCGGCATAAGCCTTGTCTACCTGTTGCAGGCGGCTGCCCAGCTCGTCCAGGTCCTGGATGAACAGCACGAACTTGTCGTACAGCCAGCCGGCGCGCTCGGCAATCTCCCGGGCGTTCTGGCCCTGGCGCTCCTGCTTCCACAGGCTGTCGATCACCCGCAAGGTTGCCAGCAGGGTGGTAGGGCTGACGATCACGATATGCCGGTCGAAGGCTTCCTGGAACAGGTTCGGCTCGGCCTGCAGGGCTGCCGAGAAGGCCGCTTCGATGGGTACGAACAGCAGCACGAAATCCAGGCTGTGCAGGCCTTCGAGGCGGTTGTAGTCCTTGCTCGACAAGCCTTTGACGTGGCTGCGCAGCGACTGCACGTGCTGCTTGAGCGCGGCCTCGTCGTTGTTGGCAACAAACTGCTGGTACGCCGTAAGGCTGACCTTGGCATCCACCACCACCTGTTTGTCGCCGGGCAGCATGATCAGCACATCGGGCTGGAACCGCTCGCCGTCAGCGCTCTTGAGGCTGACCTGGGTCTGGTACTCGCGGCCTTTTTCCAGGCCGGCATGTTCCAGCACCCTTTCAAGGATCAGCTCGCCCCAGTTGCCCTGGGTTTTCTGGCCTTTCAGGGCCTGGGTCAGGTTGGTGGCTTCGTCGGACAGGCGCAGGTTGAGCTGTTGCAGACGCTCAAGCTCTTTGCCCAGGGAAAAGCGTTCGCGGGCTTCCTGCTGATAGCTTTCTTCCACGCGTTTTTCGAAGGACTGGATGCGCTCCTTGAGCGGGTCGAGCAACTGGCCCAGGTGCTGCTGGCTGGTCTGGGCGAAGCGCTGCTCGCGCTCGTCGAAGATCTTGGTGGCCATGTCGGCGAACTGGGCGCGCAGGGTGTCGCGGGCTTCCTGCAGGTCTTCCAGACGCTGCTGATGGCTTTCCTGCTGCTCTCGCAGCTCGGCCTCCAGGCGTGCGCCCTGCGACTCCAGACGACGCAGCTCGGCTTCACGGTTGGCGCGCTCCAGGCTCCAGGCGTGGGCAGCGTCACGGGCGTTGTCGCGGTCGATCTGCAGCAGTTCCAGTTCACGGCCTTGGGCGGCCAGCTGGGCCTGCTTGACGGTGTTGGCTTCGCTGAGGTCGCTGACTTCGTCGCGGCTGGCTTCCAGCTGCGCCTGAAGGCCGGCCTGGGCCAGTTGGGCTGCGTTAAGGCGCTCTTCGAGCAAGGCCTGCTCGCCTTGCCGTGCGCCCTGGCGGCGCTGCACCTGCATGACCCAAAAAAGACAGGGTAAAGCACCTGCCGCCAAGCCCAGCAGAATGCTGGCCAGATCCACTGTCATGCTTACCCCGATCACGCTGATGCAAATTGAGTGCAGCTTATCAGCCTGGGGCTTGTCGGAGCATTACTTCGCCTGGTCCGGATCGTTTCGCTCGCACAGCCGCGCGTACTCCAGCTGTGCCCGCCGGTCACCGGCGCGGGCTGCCTGGCGCAGCAGCTCATGGCCAATACGCCGGTCACGGGCGTTGCCGCAATCGCGGCACAGCATCTGCCCCAAGCGGCTCTGAGCCACTACCACGCCCTGGCGCGCAGGCTGCTTCAGCAGGCGCCCGGCCAGGTGCTTGACCTGGGGCTTGTCGCCCAGCCGCGGGCTGTCTAGCAGCCACAAGGCCACTTTCAAGGAAAAACGCTCGGAAGGAGGCGTCGATGCTGCAGGGCTGGCGAGGTGTTTACCGCGAAACTTCATGAGCAACAGGTTTGGCAACTCGAAAGGCGCGCCACTCTACTCTTTTTTTTTCGCCGTGACCTGTCGTTTTCTGGAGGATTGAAAAAATATTTGAATGATCTTTTCTTGACGTTTTCGAGCGCATGACCAAACGGTCTGTCGGGGTCTGTCGATTGTCGGACAGTTCACCGTACTGCTGGCACGCCCGTGCTAGAGCAAGCGCCCGCGACAATCCACAGTTCCTGTGGATAACTCGGTGGACAACCCCCTTGCACACCCCGCAAAGCCCCGTGAATTGGGGCTTCGTCTCAAACTGACGATTTTTTCACCAGCTAAAAATAGTGTTTTTTTTCATTGACTTAACCGCCCAGTCAAGGCATTGGCGAGGCTGTTGCAGCGTGTTGCCGGCCTGTTACAACCATTGCCCCGAATGTGAACAAGTGCACCATGATCCCTCATTTGAGTGCACGAAATGGGCACATCCGCCTGGATACGGGCTATTTGCCCCCTCTTCACAGCGGTGCAAATACGCGCCATACTGCTCGGCTAACCTGAACAAACGTAGTGCTTGCCAAGCACCGGCATTTCCGGTAAGGTGCGCCTCGTTAGTACCAAGCTGAAAGTCAATTCGGGCCATAACATCCTTGCAGACCCACTTTCCCAAGAGTGCACTGCTGAAACCAGGATTGCCCATTCGATGATTCACTCGCCAGCCTCAGGCTGCTCAAGCACGAATCACGTGACAGATTGATCAGGATTCCACCCGACGGCCTAGAACCTTGGCCCCGACGTGCTGCCTGCCTTCCGAAGTACCTACCAGTCAGCCCAAGCGCCCACATTTGATTGCGCTCTCTCTGGCTGCTTTGTTCCAGTCAGGTTCGTTCGTCCCTTAATAAAGGCGTCACTGGAACGTTTCTATCATGCACGGATCATATTCCCCGTGTTTAAAGCAGGAACCTCCAACAATATGCAAACTCATCATCAGATTCAGGCTGCCATTGGCACCCTCTCCCAGGCCTTCTCGCCGTTGAAGTGCCTTATCGTTGCCCCACGCAAGGGCAGCTTCAGCTTCACCCTGGTAGACGAACACGGCGTCGCCTGCCATACCGAGCGCCTGTACCATGAACAGTACAGCCGCAATGAACCGCTGCAGGCGGTCATCGCCCGGACTCGCCAATCGCTCACCGCGTGAGTGGCGAATACCGGGGCATTCAAGCGCTGAATCATCCCATCGCACGCCTGCCTGAACGTTCTTGGCGTAATTGCCTCAGGGCATATAGCCCGGTACGTCAGGCAGCAATCGATTTAAAAACAGCTCTTTACACCACGATTATCACACTACACTTCAACTCGAGCGGTGCTTACCGCTTCCGGCGGGCCTGATCATTCACCAGCTGCCAAGCTCCAGCGCCCGTCCGGCCCTTAATTGCTCGAGGGCATCATGGGTATTGCGGCGAATGAATTGTGTCAGTATGTGATCCGACCCACCCTGGTCTACCTGAACCGTCACTGCGCCAGCGCGGAAGCCTTGTTACTGGGCATTGCCGCCAGCCAGTCGGCACTCGGGTCAGCCTTGCATGACCGACGCGGGCACGGCCTTTACCGCATTGGCGAACACCGTCACCAGGCGCTCTGGGACGATTACCTGGCCCGCGACCCCGACCTGGCCAGCCTTGTGCGCGGCCTGGCCAGCCAGCACGCCTTCCTCGGCGGCCCGCACCTGGAACTCACCGTCAACCTGCGCTATTCCACAGCCATTGCCTGGATGCTCGTCGAAGAGCAGGCCACGCCACTGCCTGCCGCTGACGACCTGTTGGCGTTGGCACGGATATGGCGTCAGATTTTCCACCCCCAAGGTCGCTTGCGCGACTTCACTCATGCCTGGCATACCTGCATAGATCAGAGATTGCCACAGGTATCTTAAGAAGCGTCCTACAACATTACCGGAAAAAATGGAATTTTGGTCGGATTGTCCTACAAAACCGCTCTATCTTCAGCGATTGAGGCTATGGCGCGGCGCGTGATTTGTTGGTAGCTTTTCGCCCCGGAGATCCCAAGGAGTTTTCTAATAATGAAAAAAGTAATGCTCAAAACCTCCCTCGCCGTCGCTGTTGCCGTGGCATCCAGCCAAGTGTTCGCTGCAGGCTTCGCCCTGAACGAACAGAGCATCAGCAGCATGGGGACAGGTTTCGCGGGACGTTCTTCTTCTGCCGAAGATGCCAGCACCGTGTTTGGCAACCCGGCCGGCATGTCCCGGCTCAAACGCGAACAGTTCACCGTGGGCGGCGCCGCCGTCATCGCCAAGTCCGACATCTCGGGCCGGGGCAGCAACCTCGGGGGGGAAACCGATGGTGACATGGTGCCTCTCGTTGGCGTACCCATGGGTTACTACGTCAAGCCGATCGACGACCACTGGAGCGTCGGCTTCGGTGTCTATGTACCATTCGGCCTGGTAACCGACTACGGCAGCGATGATGCCGCACGCTACTGGGGCAAGAAGAGCCACGTCGAGGTAGTCACTTTCCAGCCAACCGTCAGCTACGCCTTCAATGACAAGGTCTCGATCGGTTTCGGCCCTACCATCAACCGCATCAAGGGCGAACTGGGCTCGAGCCTGATCAACCCGTTCACCCCCGGCCGCAACGATGGCGAAGTGAAAATCAAGGGTGACGATACCGCCGTTGGTTACAACATCGGCATCCTGGTACAGGCTACCGACAGCACCCGCCTCGGTCTGACCTACCACTCGATGGTCGACTACAAGCTCGAGGGCAAGACCCGCGTCAGCACCCCGCTGATCGGGCCGTTCAACGGCAACAAGTTCGACGCCTCGCTGAAGATCAAGACGCCGGAATCGGTCGACTTCTCGGTTACCCACGAACTGGACGACCAGTGGACCCTGTATGCAGGCAGCACCTGGACCCGCTGGAGCCGCCTGAAAGACATCACCGTGCAGAACGATGTCCCGGCGCCATTGGCAGGTTCGGCGTTCCAGACCATCACCGAAGAGCAGAACTGGCATGACACCTGGGCGCACGCCATTGGTGCGTCGTACAAGGTCAACAAGGAGTGGGTGCTGCGCACCGGCTTTACCGTCGACCAGTCGCCGACCAACAACCACGACCGTTCGCCACGCATCCCGACGGGCGACCGCAAGGTGTTCAGCCTGGGCGCCGGCTGGAGCCCGAACGACGACATGACCATCGACGTGGCCTATTCCTACCTGTGGGAAGAAGACACCAAGGTCAATCAGGTGAGCGCCACCAAAGGCAGCTACCAGGCCAAGTACGAGAACAGCGCTCACGGTATCGGTGCATCCCTCACCTACCGCTTCTGATTCGTACGTAACCCCTGAAAAACCGCCCTCGTGGCGGTTTTTTCATGCCTGCACCTGCCAACTGTCCCCCAAGCATTCACGTAGATAATCCATGAACACGCGCACTTTCGCGGTCATGGCGAAACGGTCGGCCAGGCACAGGTAGATGTCCATGGGTTCGGTCTGGGCGTAGGCCTGGCCACTGTCGCTGTACTCGAACAACGGCACCAGCGCACCGCTGGCCAGGTGCGGTCGCACCATGAACTCGGCCAGGCGGGTGATGCCGCCATCGTGCAGTGCCATCTGGGTCAGTGCGTCGATGTCGTCGCTGATCAATACGCTGCCGAACTCCGCTTCGAAACGCAGCCCATCACGCATGAAGCCCCAGCGCAGAAACCGCCCATCCACCGGGTAACGGAACACCAGGCAACGGTGATCGCGCAATACCTCGGGCGAACCCGGCACCCCGGCGCTTTGCAAGTAACCGGGCGAGGCACAACAAATGAACGGGATACGGGCAATGTGCCGGGCCAACAGTTGGTCTTCGAGTTGCGGGGCAATGCGCAGGCTCACGTCGACGTCTTCACGGGCATGGTTGACCCGGCGATCAGTCGTTACCAACTCTATCGAAAGCAGTGGGTAGCGGGCACTGAAGGCGGGTATGAGTGGCGCCAGCACGTGGCGGCCAAAAGCGGACGTCGAGGCAATGCACAGCCGCCCTTGGGGTTCGCTGTCTGGCGTTGTGACGGCTTGCTCGGCCAGGGCGAGGTCACGTTCGATATGCCTGACCCGCTCATAATACTGCGTACCGGCCGGCGTCAGCGCCATGCTGCGGGTGGTACGGCTGAGCAGGCGCACCTGCAGATGGCCCTCGAGGCGCGCCAGGTTCTGGCTGACCGCTGCCGGGCTAAGGCCCAGGTTACGGGCGCCGCCGGCGATGCTGCCGGCCTCGACCACCTTGATGAAGCTGCGGATGGCGTTGAGCAGGTCCATGGGTGAGCTCTTGGATTCGTAAGAATCTCTTTATAAAGAACTCAGTACCACTGGTCTACAGCTGCGGCCGAGGGGATTGCTAACCTGCGCCTCCATTCAACTTTCAGGAGTTCACATGAGCAACCTGTCCCAGTCGCGCAGCCGACGCAAACTGCACCCGGGTGCTACGCCTTACGTTTTTGCTTTTTTCATGTCGTCGATCATGGCGCTGTTGATGTGCTTCGTGATCACGGCAGCAAATGCCGGGGTTACCCCGGAGTACCTGAACAATGTGCTGAAGGCCTATCAATTGGCGATGCCAGTGGCGTTCGTTTGTGTGTTGATGGTCAGGCCGGTGGTGGTGCGGCTGGTGGCGATTACGGTGCATGCAAAGTGAAGTAACCCGGCAAACCACGCCGACTGATCTTGCTCCAGCTTTTGATCTGGCTTTTGATCTTGATCTTGATCTTGATCTTCGCGACTTCAGGAGGCCGAACGCAGGCCTTGCGGAGGGAGGTGACGGGCATGGATGCCCGTCAAGCGCTGGGCCCCAGGATGGGGCCTGCAGCGCGGTCCTCCCGGGAGCAAGGCCGGAGTGAGGGAACCCCGGAGCGCAGCGCAGGGGCCGGATGATCGGAGCGCAGCGTTTTTTGGTTACTTTTTGTCGCGTTTGACAAAAAGTGACTCGCCGTAAGGGCGAAAAGGTGAGTATGCGTCGCCATCGCAAACGGACTGTTCTCCGTTTCAATACCGCCGCAGAAGCTCTTGATTTTGGGATGTTGGCCTCAACACAGTGTAGACATTCGTTCGCGCAGGTGGCGCTGAGTCACCTTTCCGCCCTTACGGCGGGTCCCTTTTTGTCGTGGCAAAAAGGAACCAAAAACCGTCCGCTCCCATCATCCGGCCCCTGCGCTGCGCTTCGGGGTCCCCTCGCTTCGGGCTTGCTCCCGGGAGGACCGCGCTGCAGGCCCCATCCTGGGGCCCAGCGCTCGGCCTCCTGAAGTCGCAATCTGCGTCGCCTGGACTATCGCGCGCTTAGAAGCAAAAGCCGGAGCAAGTGCAAGTGCAAGTGCAAGTGCAAGTGCAAGTGCAAGTGCAGCGAGATTACTGCTGCGAAGCGATGGCCTTCTCGATGGCTGCGCGGAATTCCGGATCATCCGGTTTGGTCAGGCTGGAGAAATTACCGATCACCTTGCCCTTACGATCGACAACATACTTGTAGAAGTTCCACTTCGGCGCACTGCTCTGGCTGGCCAGCTCAGCGAACAGCGGTATCGCATCCTTGCCCCGCACCGCCTGCGTCTTGGTCATGGTGAACGTAACGCCGTAGTTGGCATAACAAACCTTGGCAGTCTTCTCGCTGTCGGCATCTTCCTGCTTGAAGTCATTGGACGGCACACCAAGCATTTCCAGGCCGTCCTTGTGATACTCCTTGTACGTCGACTCAAGCCCCTCGAACTGCGGTGCAAACCCACAATAGCTGGCCGTGTTGACCACCACCAAAGGCTTGCCGGCAAAGCGCTGGCACAGGTCGACCTGCCCCTTGCCACGCAACTCCGGCAGGCTGCCCTGCAACAACGCCGGGCAATCAGCAGCCCAACTCGACGTGCTGGCAAGCACAGCCAACAACGGCACCGTCAACCAATGAGCACGCATGATTCGTTTCTCCTGCTAGACAACCCTTGAGCTTGCAGGGTAGCGCCTAACAAACACTCATGCCCAGTTGCATCAACGCCATCCCGCCCTTGTGCCAGCCCCACCACGCCAACGCCAGCAGCACCAGCGCGCCCAGGGCCAGCAACCCGCGGGCCAGGTAGCGGTTCATGCGGCCTGGGCCTGAAGCCGGGCGACCGGCCGTTCGCGTACGGGCCAGTTCAAGGCGGCGGCCAACAGACTGAGCAGGATGGAAATCTGCCAGACCAGGTCGTAGCTGCCAGTGCGGTCATAGACCACCCCGCCCAACCAGCCACCGAGGAAAGCACCCAACTGGTGGAACAGGAAGACGATACCGCCGAGCATGGACAGGTTACGCACCCCGAACAACGTAGCCACGGTGCCATTGGTCAGCGGCACCGTGGACAACCACAGCAGGCCCATGGCGATGCCAAACAGGTAGGCGCTGAACTCACTCACCGGCGCCCAGAGAAACAGCACGATCACCACCGCACGCAGCAGGTACAGCCCGGTCAGCAGGCGCGGCTTGGAGATGCGACCGCCCAGCCAGCCAGCCGTGAACGTACCCACGATATTGAACAGGCCCACCAGCGCCAGCACCGTGGTACCGGTGGTCGCGGCGAGGTGCTGGTCAACCAGGTAGGCCGGCAGGTGCACGCCAATGAACACCACCTGGAACCCACACACGAAGAAACCCAGCGCCAGCAACCAGAAGCCGGAATGCGAGCACGCCTCGCGCAGCGCCTGGCCCAGGGTTTGTTCAGCCCCATGGCTGGGCAGCGGACGGTCGCGCAGCAGGCCGACGAAAGGCACGATCAACGCCACCATCAGGCCCAGCACCAGCAACGCTGCGGACCAACCCAGCCACTGGATCAGGCCAAGGGTGCCCGGCAGCATGGCGAACTGGCCAAACGAACCGGCGGCGCTGGCAATGCCCATGGCCATGCTGCGCTTCTCTGCCGGCACCGCACGCCCGACCACGCCGAGGATGACCGAGAACGATGTGCCAGACAGGCCGATGCCGATCAGCAAACCGGCACTGAGCGACAACGACCAGGCAGAATCAGCCATGCCCATGAGGATCAAGCCGACGGCGTACAGAATACCGCCGATGATTACCACCCGCGCCGCGCCCAAACGGTCGGCCAAGGCACCGGCGAACGGTTGCGCCAGCCCCCAGATCAGGTTCTGCAAGGCAATGGCAAAGGCGAACACCTCACGCCCCCAGCCAAAATCGGCGCTCATCGGCGCCAGGAACAGGCCAAAGCCGTGCCGCACACCCAGAGACAGCGCCAGGATCAACGCCGCCCCTACCAATACCCACCCGCTGGTTCGCCACACCGAAGTCATTGTCGTTATCTCCAGCACATCGCAAGGTAATTGCGGGTATATACCCGCTTATAGTCGTATCAAATCAGGCCAGTTGGTCCAGCAAGCGCACCAGTTCATCCCGCTGCCCTGCACCCAACCGCTCCACCAGCTCGATCTGGGCTTGTTCCCAGGCCGGGTGCGCAGCACGCAGCAGTTGCTTACCGGCCTCGGTCAGCAGCACCACGCGGTTGCGCTGGTCGTCGCCATCGGCCAGGGCCACCAGCCCGTCCGCCTCCAGTACCCGCAGGTTACGGCCCAGGGTACTGCGCTCCAGGCCCATGGCCTCGGCCAGGGTGGTGATACTGGGGCGGTCGAGCCGTTGCAGGTGCCTAAGCAGGGAAAACTGCGCGACATTGACCCCGAAGCCGGCAAGGGCCTCGTCGTAATGCCGGCTCACCCCGCGGGCGGCACGACGCAGATGGGTACAGATGCATTCACTGGTCAGCATGGATACGTGTATATACCCGCGTCATGAGTGTTGCAAGAGGTTTCACAGTTCATGATCCTGCTCAGTCATGTGGGAGCGTGCGCATGCTTCTAGATTGTGAGCGACGTCAGAGGCCTAGCGCCAAGCCAAGTATCACTGCCAGTTCGAGCAATTCCAGCAGCGCACCCGCAGTATCACCGGTGGTGCCACACAGGCGCCGGCACATCAGATGCCGCAGCCAGGCAAACACCGCCAGCGCCAGCGCCACGACCCAGCCGCCCAATACCAGGCAGAACAGTGCACTGCCCAGCAGCACCCACCCGGCTGCACGCCGGGGCAGCTGATCGGCCAATGCCTGCCCCAACCCGCCAGGCCGCACGTAGGGCGTAGAGAGGAACAAACCCAGCATCGCCGCCCGCCCGATCAAGGGCGCCAGCAGCAATTGCGCCCCTATGCCCTGCTCCACCAGCACCCACAAGGCGCAGAACTTCAGCAACAGCACCAGCACCAGGGTGACCACGGCAATCGGCCCGCTACGCGGGTCTTTCATGATCAGCAGGGTGCGCTCACGGTCGCCGAAACCGCCCAGCCAGGCGTCGGCGCTGTCGGCCAGGCCATCCAGGTGCAAGGCGCCACTGAGCAATACCCACACCGTCAGCAGCAAAGCCGCATGCAGCGGCGCCGGCGTACCCTGCAGCAGAAGGCTGGCCAGCCACAGCAGCAGCCCGAACAACAGCCCGACCAGCGGGTAGAACAGCAGCGAACGCCCCAGCTCGCGCGGTGCCGGCATGCCCGGCAGGCTCACCGGCAAGCTGCTGAGAAACTGCAAGGCAATCCAGAACGGCAACATCTCAGTGAGCCTCGATCAGTTGACCGCGGTCACCCATCACCAGCCGCACCAGCGCCCCATGCCCGACTTCAACCTGCAGCAACTGCTCCTTCGGCAAGCCTCGCGCCCGGGCCAGCAGCAACCGCATCACCCCGCCATGGGTAACCAGCAGCACCCGCTTGCCTGCATGCTGGCGGCTCAAACGCTCGACAGCCGCCAGCACGCGCTCGGCGAATGCCTGCACCGGTTCGCCATTGGGCGGGGTGTAGGCGTACGGGTCCGCCCAGAAGCGCCCCAGCGCATCCGCCTGGTCTTCCATGATCTGCGCCGCGCTACGGCCTTCCCAGTCACCGAAATGCAGCTCTTGCAAACCGGGTTCACGCTGCACAGGCAAATCAAGACGCCCACCCAGTTCATCGGCAAAACGCGCACAGCGCTGCAGCGGCGAACTGACCAGCACATGCCACGGGCCGGCTTCGGCCACGGCGCTGCGCATCTGCGCCCAGCCCTTGTCGGTGAGGGCATCGTCCAGGCTGCCGCGCAGGCCGCCCTGCTCCGTTTCACCGTGGCGCAGCAGGTCGAGGATCATGCCGGGCGGTCCGCCACGGCGGCCTCGGCAAAGGTCGCCATCTGCCCATGCAGCGCACAGGCCAGGCGCAACAGCGGCACGGCGAGCGCAGCACCACTGCCCTCCCCAAGGCGCAGGCCCAACGCCAATAGCGGTTCGGCCTGCAACGCATCCAGCAAAGCCTTGTGCCCAGGCTCCGCGCCCTGATGGGCAAACAGCAACCACGCCCGGCACTGCGGGTTGAGGCGCACCGCCACCAGGGCGGCAACGCTGCAGATGAAGCCGTCCACCAGCACGGCGACGCCTGCCTGCGCGCAGCCGATGTAGGCACCGGCCAACGCAGCGATCTCGAAACCGCCGACACAGCCCAGTGCCTGTAATGGATCTGTGGCCTGCAGGCCATGCAGGCTCAGCGCCCGCTCAATGACCTCAGCCTTGTGCCGCACGCCAGCGTTGTCCAAGCCGGTGCCCGGGCCGCTCAGTTCGGCAGGCGGGCACCCCAGAAGAACGCTGGCCAAGGCCGCAGCGGCCGTGGTGTTACCAATACCCATCTCGCCGCCGATGAACAGCTGCGCGCCCTGTTCGGCGGCACGCAAGGCGCTGTCGCGGCCTGCCTGCAAGGCAGCTTGCAGTTGCCCCTCGGTCATCGCGGGCTGACGGGCGAAGTTGGCCGTACCGGCCCCCAGGCGCAGGTGGCGCACGCCGGGCAGTTCCAGATGAGGGTCAATGGTGCCCAGATCGACCACCTCAAGGCTGGCCTGCAGCTGGCGCGCCAACACGCTGATCGCTGCACCACCGCCGACGAAGTTGCGCAGCATCTGCCCGGTCACCGCCTGTGGGTAGGCCGAAATACCTTCTTCGACCACGCCGTGGTCACCGGCAAAAATGCTGATGGCAGCCTGGTCCAGGGTTGGCCGTTCACGCCCTTGCAGGCCCGCCAGTTGAATGGCCAGGCCTTCCAGTTGGCCGAGTGAACCGGCAGGTTTGGTCAGCTGTTGCTGACGGGCGCGGGCCTGGTCCATGGCGGCGTTGTCGAGGGGTTGGCAGGCGTCGCGCCACCAGGCTTGAGTCATAGTGCAGCTCCTTTGAGCATTAAGGGCAGGCCGGCCACAGTCAGCACTACGCGCTGGCAGCGTTCGGCCACGGCCTGGTGCAGCCAGCCGGCCAGGTCGACATAGCGACGGGTCAGTTCGCCCATGGGCACGACGCCCAGGCCGGTTTCATTGCTGACCAGAATGAGGGTGCCAGGCAGCTGCTCCAGGCAGGCCAGCAGGGCATCGCGCTCTTCGGCCAGGCGCTGGTCGTCTTCGAGCATCAGCAGGTTGGTCAGCCACAACGTCAGGCAGTCCACCAACAGGCAGCGCCCTTCGGCCGCTTCGGCACGCAATACTGCGGCCAGGGCCAGCGGCTCTTCGATCAGCCCCCAGTCTGCGGGACGGCGCTGGCGGTGCAGCGACACGCGTTCGTTCATTTCACCATCCAGCGGCTGGCTGGTGGCGATGTAGGTCACCGGCAGGCCGCTGGCGCTGGCCAGCTGTTCGGCCAGGCGGCTCTTGCCGGAGCGGGCGCCACCGAGGATCAGGCTGCGCATGTCAGGCCACCCCGCACAGTTGGCGCAGGTGCGCGGTGTCCAGGTGTTTTTCCACCAGGTCGGCTAGGCGCTCGATGTCGCGTTCGCGCAGGGCTTCGTAATCGATGCTCTGCACATCCTCCAGGCCAGCCCAGCGCAGCAGCGCAGCACACGACTGGCTGCCCTCGAACAGGCCGTGCAGGTAGGTGGCGAGGATCTGGCCATCGGCACTGACAGCGCCGTCACAGCGGCCATCGGCCAGCTGCACGGCGGGCTGCTCCAGGGCAGGGCCGGTGGTGACGCCAGCGTGAATTTCATAGCCGCCAACCGGCACGGCTTCAAGGTTCAGCGCGCCGGCAACATTGCGCAGTTGCTTCTCGGCTTCCAGCACCGTGGCGTAATCGAGCAGGCCAAGCCCCGGGCTTGAACCGGCAGCCCCTTCGAGCCCCAGCGGGTCATGCACGTCACGCCCAAGCATCTGCAGGCCTCCACAGATCCCGATCAGCTTGCCACCGTAGCGCAAGTGCCGCTCGATGGCCTTGTCCCAACCGCGCTCGCGCAGCTGTGCCAGGTCACCGCGCACGCTCTTGGAGCCGGGCAGGATGATCAGGTCGGCAGCCGGGATCGGCTGGCCCGGTCCAATGAACTGCAGGTCCACCTGCGGGTGCAGGCGCAGCGGGTCAAAGTCGGTGTGGTTACTGATGCGCGGCAATACCGGGACGATCACCTTGAGCACACGCTCGCTTTTGGCGCCTTGGCGCACATCGATGCCGTCTTCGGCTTCCAGGTGCAGGTCGGTGACGTAAGGCAGTACGCCCAGCACTGGCTTGCCGGTGCGTTGCTCCAACCAGTCCAGCCCCGGCTGCAACAAGGCAATATCGCCACGGAAGCGGTTGATGACAAAGCCTTTGACCCGCGCCTGCTCACTGGGCGACAGCAGTTCCAACGTGCCCACCAAGTGGGCGAACACGCCGCCGCGGTTGATGTCGGCGACCAGGATCACCGGGCAGTCCACCGCCTCGGCAAAGCCCATGTTGGCGATGTCGCCGGCACGCAGGTTGATCTCGGCCGGCGAGCCCGCGCCCTCGACCATGACAACCGGGTACGCGGCGCTCAGGCGCTGGTGCGAAGCCAGCACCGCCTGCATGGCGATGGCTTTGTAGTCGTGGTAGGCCACCGCGTTCATGCTGGTGACCGCACGCCCGTGGATGATCACCTGGGCACCAGTATCGCTGTTGGGTTTCAGCAACACGGGGTTCATGTCGGTGTGGGGTGGCAGCCGGCAAGCCTGCGCCTGCACCGCCTGGGCGCGGCCGATTTCACCGCCGTCGGCAGTCACCGCGCTGTTCAACGCCATGTTCTGCGGCTTGAACGGCACCACGCCAACACCCTGGCGCAACAGCCAGCGGCACAGGGCAGTTACCAGCGTGCTCTTGCCGGCGTCGGAGGTGGTGCCTTGCACCATGAGGGTGGTCATGCCGATTCCTTTTGATAATCCGCCAGGGCCTGGGCCAGGCGTTGTTCGTCCGCCGCACATTCGGGCAGCCCCAGGCGCACGGCCGCTGGGTGCTCGAACAAGCGCACCAGGATGCCGCGGCGGGCAAGAAAGTCATGAAGCTGCGCGGCCCGCCCGCTGCGCACGTACTGGAACAGATCACAGCCGCCGCTGGGTGCAAGGCCTGTGCTGGACAGCAATGTTGCCAAGCGCTGGCTGGCGGCAGCGCAACGTTCGATCTGCACGCGCTGGGCAGGCGTGTCGGCCAGGCTGGCCTGAGCCAGCACCCGGGTTGGCCCGTTGACCGTCCACGGGCCCAACAGCTCGGCCAGGCGCAGCAACAGGCTGCGCTCGGCGGCGACGAAGCCCAGGCGTACCCCGGCCAGGCCAAAGAACTTGCCGAACGAACGCAGCACGATCAGCCCCGGGCGCTCGGCGCAATCGACCACGCCCTGCGCCGGGGTGTTGTCCATGAACGCCTCATCGACCAACAGCCAGCCACCACGGGCGGCCAGGCGGGCGTGCCAGCCCAGCAGGCGCTCACGCGGCACCCGCCGACCGGTCGGGTTGTTGGGGTTGACCAGCACCAGCACGTCGAGGCTGTCGAGCGTCGCCTCGACTTGCGCCTCATCCAGCTCAACCAGTTGATGCCCCGCCCGTTGCCAGGCGTACGGGTGTTCGGCATAGCACGGCGTCAGCACCCCTACCCGGCCAGCCGCACGCAGCAGCGGCAGAGCCTGGATCGCCGCCTGGGAGCCCGCCACCGGCAGCAATTGGCGGGCGCCGTAATACGCACGGGCAGCCTCCTCCAGGCCGTCCTCGGTCTCTGGCAGGCGGGCCCAGGCATCCGTGGGGATCGACGGGATCGGGAATGGCCAGGGCGCGATGCCGCTGGACAGGTCGAGCCACTCCTCGCGAGGGATACCATAGTGCTGCATTGCACGCAGCAGGCGGCCACCGTGTTCAAGCATTGATGTAAGCCCCCAGGCAGATCAACATCAGCCACAGCCACACGCCGCGCTGCACCAGGCTCCAGCCACGCTCGATGGCATCGGCGTCAGCCATCGGCCCCTCACCCAGGCGTGGCCGCTCATGCAGTTCGCCGTGGTAAACCGCCGGGCCGCCCAGCTCTACTCCCAGCGCACCGGCACCGGCAGCCATCACTGGCCCGGCGTTGGGGCTGTCCCACAGCGGGCCTTGCTTGCGCCAGCAGGCCAGGGCCAGGCGGGTCTTGCCCAGCAGTGCGTAGGTCAGCGCCACCAGCCGTGCGGGAATGTAGTTGAGCACGTCATCAATGCGCGCCGCGCACCAGCCGAAGCGCTCGAAGCGCTCGTTGCGATACCCCCACATAGCGTCCAGGGTGTTGCTCAGGCGGTACAGCACCACACCCGGCGCACCGGCCACCACAAACCAGAACAACGCGGCGAACACCGCGTCACTGCCGTTTTCCAGCACCGACTCGGTGGCCGCCCGGGCCACGGCGGGCTCGTCCAGCTCACGGGTTTCGCGGCTGACCAGGTAGCCGACGCGCCGCCGCGCTTCTTCCAGGTCGCCCTGGCGCAGGGCGCTGGCCACCGGCAGCACATGTTCGCCCAGGCTGCGCAGGCCAAGGGCGCAGTACAGCGCCAGCACATCCACCAGCCAGCCAATGTAGGGCAGCCAGGACAGGATCAGCGCCACCAGGGTGAGCGGTACCACCGCCAGAAACCACGCACTCACGCCGTGGCTGCGCCAGCCGCGGCCACCTGCATTCAGGCGACGCTCCAGGTTACCGGCCATATTGCCGAAGGCCACCAGCGGGTGGCGCCGCTGCGGTTCGCCCAGCAAGGCATCCAGGGCCACCCCGGCCATGGTCAGCAAGGCCACGCTCATTGGCGCTCTCCCCATTGGTTTTCGTACAGCATGTCACTCAAGGGCCGTTCTTCGGCCCAGTGTTCCAGCACCAGCATGGGCGCCGGGTAAAATTCGGTCACCGGCCCCAGGCACAGCACCGCCACCGGCTTGGCCCCATCCGGCATGCCCAGCAGTGCCGCCAGCGCCAAGGGGTCGAACAGCGACACCCAGCCCATGCCCAGCCCTTCGCCACGGGCCGCCAGCCACAGGTTCTGGATGGCGCAGGCCAGCGAGGCCAGGTCCATCTCCGGCAAGGTGCGACGGCCGAAGATGTGCGGCTCGCGGTTGTCCATCAAGGCCGCTACCAGCAGCTCGGCACAGTCGTTGATGCCTTCTACCTTCAGTTTCATGAAGTCATCCGACCGCTCGCCCAATGCTTCGGCGGTGCGCAGCCGCTCCGCCTCCACCAGGGCCTGGATGCGGGTGCGCAGTTCACGCTGGGTGATGCGGATAAACCGCCAGGGCTGCATCAAACCGACGCTGGGCGCCTGGTGCGCGGCTGCCAGCAGGCGGCCAAGCAGCTCCGGCGCCACCTGGCCACCGGCGAAATGGCGCATGTCGCGGCGCTCGCCAATGGCCCGGTAGATCGCGGCGCGTTCGGCGTCGCTGTAAGCGTGTTCGCTCATGGTCGCAGCAGCGCCGCCGCCGCATCCGGGTTGGAGGGGAAGTAGAAGTGCACGTAGGAGGCCGTCAGCCGGCCCAGGCGATACACCGCTTCGTTGCCCCGCCCGCCGTTGGGGCTGAGGCCCCGGGCAATCGGTTCCAGCGGCGTGCTGGTCAGCGAGTGGTGATAGGTGTGACCGCGCAGGGTACCTTCCGGCAGCTCCACTGCCTGCAAGGCCAGGGCCGCCAGGCGCTTCTGCATGGTCGCCTCGCCCGGCAGCAAGCCGAGCAGTTCGGCACGCTCGCCGGCGACGTCAGTCAGGGCATCGAGCAGGTAGAGCATGCCGCCACACTCGGCCAGCAACGGCTTGCCCTGGGCATGATGGGCACGGATTGCCTCGCTCATCGGCGCATTGGCGGCCAGGGCGTGGTGATGCAGTTCGGGATAACCGCCCGGGAGGTACAGGCTGTCCACCACCGGCAGTTCGCGGTCATGCAGCGGCGAAAAGAATTCCAGCTGCGCACCCAGGTTACGCAGCAGTTCAAGGTTTGCGCCATAGGTGAAGGCGAACGCCTCGTCCCGCGCCACACCAATGCGCACGCCAGCCAGCGAGGCGGCACAGGCTTGCGGTTCGGGTTCGGCAAAAGTCACCGGCGGTGGCAAGGCTGCGTCACAGCTGGCGCCCAGCGCTTCGGCTGCGGCATCCAGGCGGGCATCCAGGTCGTTCAGCTCGCTGGCCTGCACCAGCCCCAGATGACGGCTGGGCAACTCGATGCCGCGCTCGCGGGACAAGCCGCCATACCAGCGCAGGCCTTCGGTCAGGCTGCCTTCCAGCAATTGTGCATGGCGCAGGCTACCCACCCGGTTGGCCAGCACGCCGGCGAACGGCAGGTCGGCCTGGTAACGCGCCAGGCCCAGGGCCAGGGCGCCGAAGGTCTGGGCCATGGCCGTGCCGTCGATCACCGCCAGCACCGGTACCCCGAAATGGCGCGCCAGGTCGGCGCTGGACGGGGTGCCATCGAACAGCCCCATCACGCCTTCGATCAAGATCAGGTCGGCCTCACCGGCCGCTTCCCACAGCAGGCGGCGGCTTTCGTCGGCACCGATCATCCACAAATCCAGCTGGTACACCGGCGCGCCGCTGGCCCGTTCGAGAATCATCGGGTCAAGGAAGTCGGGCCCACACTTGAACACCCGCACCTTGCGCCCGAGGTTGCGGTGCAGGCGGGCCAGGGCAGCAGTGACGGTGGTCTTGCCCTGGCCAGAGGCCGGTGCCGCGATCAACACGGCGGGGCAGTGGCGCGATTGACTCACAGTTCGACGCCCTTCTGTGCGCGGATACCGGCCTGGAAGGCGTGCTTGAGCATGCCCATCTCGGTCACGGTATCGGCCAGTTCGATCATTTCGGGCTTGGCAGCGCGGCCAGTGACGATCACGTGCTGCATGGGCGGGCGGGCCTGGATATCGGACAGTACCTGGTCGAGGTCGAGGTAGCCGTGCTTGAGGGCGATATTCAGCTCATCCAGCACCACGAACTGCACACTTGGGTCTTGCAGCAACTGGCGCGACACCGCCCAGGCGGCTTCGGCGGCAGCGATGTCGCGCTGGCGGTCCTGGGTTTCCCAGGTAAAGCCTTCGCCCATCACGTGGTAGCGCACCTGCTCGGGGAAGCGGCGGAAGAACAGCTCTTCGCCGGTGCTGTTGCGGCCCTTGATGAACTGCACCACACCGCACTGCATGCCATGGCCCAGGGCGCGCGCGAGCATGCCGAAGGCCGAGCTGCTCTTGCCCTTGCCATTGCCGGTCAGCACCAGCAGCAGGCCGCATTCGTTGGGGGAATTGGCGATGCGTTCGTCGATGACCGCCTTCTTGCGCTGCATGCGCGCCAAGTGGCGTTCGTCGCGTTCGGTGGGTTCGCTCATCAGGGTTCTCCGCAGGCTGGCACCATGGCAAGGCGTGGTGACAGGTAATAGGCAGGCAGACGGAGAACGCGCAGGGGCCATGGCAGGGGGCCACGGTGCACCGCGCATCACCCTCCGTGATGCCGTTGACAGTTCCAGGCCGGTCTCCGGGCTTGTGAGCGGGCTTTGGCCCTGGCCTGCGCGCCTTCCCGGATGCTGGCATCCAGTGGCCCTGCGCGGCCTTCTACTCACCTACCGTTGCGGGGGCAGCGCCGGAATCGCGCCATGCTGGCGCCCACCGGCTTCCCAGTTTCACCCTGCCCAGCCGGGGCTGGCAGGGCACCTGAAACACGCGCGAAGGTTAGAGGGTTGCACCCGGAGCGTCAATCGAAGCGGGTGTTGCAGCGACGTATGCTCTTGATCTGGCTCTTGATCTAGCTCTTGATCTAGCTCTTGATCTAGCTCTTGATCTTGATCTGGCTTTTGATCTTCGCGACTTCAGGAGGCCGAACGCAGGCCTTGCGGAGGGAGGTGACGGGCATGGATGCCCGTCAAGCGCTGGGCCCCAGGATGGGGCCTGCAGCGCGGTCCTCCCGGGAGCAAGGCCGGAGTGAGGGAACCCCGGAGCGCAGCGCAGGGGCCGGATGATCGGAGCGCAGCGTTTTTTGGTTACTTTTTGTCGCGTTTGACAAAAAGTGACTCGCTGTAAGAGCGAAAAGGTGAGTCAGTGTCACCATCGCAAATGGAGTTTTCGACTTATCAAAACCGACGCTTAAGCTTTTAGCTTTTAGCTTTTAGCTTTTGAGGTGTGGGCATTCACACCGAGCAGACATTCGTTCGCGCAGGTGGCGCATAGTCACCTTTCCGCCCTTACGGCGGGTCACTTTTTGTCAAACGCGACAAAAAGTAACCAAAAAACGCTGCGCTCCCATCATCCGGCCCCTACGCTGCGCTCCGGGGTCCCCTCGCTCCGGGCTTGCTCCCGGGAGGACCGCGCTGCAGGCCCCATCCTGGGGCCCAGCGCTTGACGGGCATCCATGCCCGTCACCTCCCTCCGCAAGCCCTGCGCTCGGCCTCCTGAAGTCGCAATCTGCGTCGCCTGAACTATCGCGCGTTTAAAAGCAAAAGCCGAAGCAAGAGCAAGAGCAAGAGCAAGCCGAGGGGAACCTGGCGAACGCCGACAGCCTCTCAATTGAAAAGGCCTTCGTTAAAGGACGCCGCACATGAAATGCCTGATGCCTTGGTTAATAGCAGCCAGCCTGGCAGGCTGCGGCGAAACAGCCCTGTTGAGCGTAAACGAGGGCAGCGGGCCCAACCCCAGCCTCCCCGCCCCCGTCACGACATTGATCCCCACCGTAAATATCGCCCCCGCAATCGGCTGGCCAAAAGGCAAGAAGCCCACCGCTGCGCCAGGCACCCAGGTCGCCCCCTTCGCCAGCGGCCTCGACCACCCACGCTGGCTCTACCTACTGCCCAACGGCGATGTGCTGGTAGCCGAGACCAACGCGCCACCCAAACCCGAAGATGGCAAAGGCATTCGCGGCTGGGCCATGGGCAAGGCAATGAAACGCGCCGGCGCGACCGTACCCAGTGCCAACCGCATTACCCTGCTGCGCGATGCCGACCACGATGGCGTGGCAGAAATCCACACCCCTTTCATCGAAGGGCTCAACTCCCCTTTCGGCATGACATTGGTGGGTAAAGACTTGTACGTGGCCGACACCGACAGGCTGCTGCGCTTTCACTATGAACCGGGCGCCATGCAGATTACCGACAAGGGGCAGCCGGTAACCGAGTTGCCCGGCGGCCCCCTGAACCATCACTGGACCAAGAACGTGATCGCAAGCCCCGACGGCAAGAAGCTCTACGTCACGGTTGGCTCGAACAGCAACGTCGGGGAAAACGGCATGGAAAAAGAGCAAGGCCGCGCCGCGATCTGGGAAGTGGACCCGGCAAGCGGCAAGCACCGGCTGTTCGCCACCGGCCTGCGCAACCCCAACGGACTCGCCTGGGAGCCGCACAGCAAGGCCTTGTGGACAGCAGTCAACGAACGTGACGAAATCGGCAGCGACCTGGTGCCGGATTACATCACCTCGGTGAAAGACCGCGGCTTCTATGGCTGGCCATACAGCTACTACGGGCAGCACGTAGACCAACGGGTACACCCGCAGGCCCCGCAGAAGGTCGCCCAGGCGCTGGCGCCCGACTACGCGGTGGGCCCACACACCGCATCCCTGGGGCTGGCATTCACCGAACCTGGCATGTTGCCGCCGCCTTTCGAACAGGGCGCATTGGTCGGCCAGCACGGGTCGTGGAACCGTAAACCACACAGTGGCTACAAAGTGTTGTTCGTACCCTTCGACCGTTCAGGCAAACCTGTGGGCCGCCCCATCGACCTGCTCACAGGGTTTCTCGATAGCGATGGCAAGGCAATGGGGCGACCGGTGGGAGTCATCAACGACGGGAAAGGCGGGATATTGGTGGCCGACGATGTCGGCAATGTCATCTGGCGGGTGAGCAAAGCACCTTGAGCCCGACGGCCTGTATCGGCCCCGCTGAACGGGGCCGCTGCTTCAGGCATTGAGAATCAGGGGTTCTGCGCCAGATGCCCTTGCGGAATCACGCGCTTGGCCTGCAGGTAGGCCTTGGCCCAGTAGCTGTTGGACAGATAGTCCAGGCGTACCGTGCCACCTGTGGAGGGCGCATGCACGAAGCGCCCTTCCCCTACGTAAATGCCGGCATGGCTGACCTGCGAACCACCACCGGTGGCAAAGAACACCAGGTCGCCGGATTGCAGCGCCTTGGCATCCACCGTCGGGGCGCGCATGACGATCATCTCGCGCGTGGAACGCGGCAAGCTGATGCCGGCCGCATCACGGTAGACGTATTTGATCAAACCACTGCAATCGAAGCCGGAGTCCGGGGTGTTGCCGCCCCAGCGATAAGGCGTACCCACCAGACCAATGGCACGGATCAGCACGTCATCGGCAATCGGCGAAGGGCTCGGTTGGCTATAGCTCACCTGCGGCTGAACCACAGGGGCCGGCGCAGGCGCGCGGCTGGAGCAGGCAGCAAGCAATGCCGCCAGGGAGAGAAATGCGAAGCGCGCCATCTTTATCATGGCCAGAACATCCTGTCTGAGACCGCTGCGCAGCAGCCGAAAAGAGTTGAGAATTTAGATTAGACGCTTTCTGTAAATGCGCACGGCGGCGAGCTTTTTTTCAAAAGCATCGCCGCCGCGGCAGGATATATCATTTTGCTATCAGTTGCGCGCGATGTTGGTCGGCGCCATGGCCAAGGCACGCTTGGCTTCGATGAAGGTCTTGCTCCAGTAGCGGTCACCGAGGCTGTCGATGCGCACACCACCGCTGCGGCGGCTGCTGGAGTGGATGAACTGGTTGTCACCCAGGTAGATGCCGGCATGGCTGACGCGGCCGCGGCCATTGGTGCTGAAGAACAGCAGGTCACCAGGCTTGAGCTTGTTGCGGGCCACTTTCGGGGCATCGACGTTGATCATTTCACGCGTGGAGCGCGGCAGGGTCATGCCCGCCTCTTCGCGGAACAGGTAGCCGATGAAACCACTGCAGTCGAAGCCGGACTTTTCCGAGGTACCACCGAAGCGGTAGCGGGTGCCGATCAAGGCCATGCCGCGCTCGAGAATGCTGTCCGCCAGAACGGGCAGCTGGTAAGGCTTGCTGTTGCTGGAGAAAGCCGCCAGGTCATCTTCAGTGGCCAGCTCTTCCGGTTCGCCGAATACCGACGAGGACGAGGCTTTGGCCTTGATTGCCGACTGTGCGGCAATCGGGGTGTGATCCTGCGGCTCTGAATGAGAAGCTGGGCCTTGGGCCGCGCAGCCAAAAAGCAGGGTCACGAGTGCGAGTGGCACGAGGGGTGCGAAGCGCTTTAGCATGGGCACGACCGTGTCTGTAATCCTTTAGAGGGGGAAACTATGCCCTCTATCATGGCCATTTGCAAATTTTATCGAAAAAGATGTGACTTTTTTGTTTTGCCGCTCTGGCCCAGCGTTTTCAGGGGGTTACCAGCCCAGGGTTTCCTTGAGGAAAGGGATGGTGAGCTTGCGTTGTGCCTGCAGCGAGGCCTGGTCGAGGCGTTCGAGCAGGTCGAACAGCGCACTCATGCTGCGCGCACCGCGGGTAAGGATGAAGTGGCCGACTTCGTCGGTAAGGTGCAGGCCGCGGCGCGAAGCACGCAATTGCAGGGCACGCAGCTTGTCTTCGTCGGACAGGCCCCGCATCTGGAACACCAGGGCCAGGGTCAGGCGCGACTTCAGGTCCGGCAGCTTGATCGGCAGCTCCCGTGGCGATGCCGAAGCGGCCAGCAGCAGGCGCCGGCCGCTGTCGCGCAGGCGGTTGAACAGGTGGAACATGGCCTCTTCCCAGTCTGCCTTGCCTGCAATCACATGCAGGTCGTCGATGCAGACCAGTTCGTACTGGGCCAGGTAGTCGAGCACCTCTACGCCACGGTCGAGCAGTTGCGCCAACGGCAGGTAGACGGCGGGCTCGCCACGTTGCTGGAAACGGTGGGTGGCGGCCTGCAGCAGGTGGCTACGGCCAACACCCTGCTTGCCCCACAGGTAGATAAGGCTCTCGGTCCAGCCGGCGTCGGCTTCGCATAGCCGCTCGACGTAACCCAATGCCGCAGCATTGGCGCCCGGATAGTAGTTGATGAAGGTGGCGTCATCGCGAAGGCGCACACCCAGGGGCAACTGGATCGGTGGTTTCATGCTCGCGGGCGGTCAGCAGGACCGCAGGGGGCCTTTGGTGAACAATCTGCAAAGTCTATACCCGCAACGCGGGGCGCACAATCACGGCAATGGATAGCGCAAGCAAAATCAACAAGTTGCGCTGTTTAACGGCTGACATCAGACCCTGTGGGAGCGGGTTCACCCGCGAACACCGGCTCTGCCGGTGCCATACACCGTGTTGGTTTTTTCGCGGGTGAACCCGCTCCCACAGGGAAAGCGAATGCCCCCACCTCACAGATCCGGGTCAATTTCCCCGGCATACATGTCCGACTCTTTGTACAAGTCATGCATATGCCGCAGGAGCACCATGATCACCGCCGCCACCGGCAGGGCCAGGAGCACCCCGGTGAAGCCGAACAGCTCACCACCGGCAAGGATGGCAAAGATCACCGCAACCGGGTGCAGACCGATGCGGTCACCCACCAGCAGCGGGGTCAGCACCATGCCTTCCAGCGCCTGCCCGACCATGAACACCGCAACGATGCCCAGCATCGGGTACAGGTCGCCGCCGAACTGGAACAGGCCAGCCACCAGCGCGGCACCAATGCCGATGATGAAGCCCATGTACGGCACAATGGCCGCAAGGCCCGCGAGCATGCCGATCAGCAGGCCCAGCTCAAGCCCCACCAGCATGAGCCCGGCCGAATAGATGATGCCCAAGGCCACCATCACCATGAGTTGCCCGCGCACGAATGCCCCCAGTACCTCATGGCATTCGCCTGCCAGGCCCATCACCTGCGGCTCACGCTGGCGCGGTAGCAGGCCGCGCAGCTTGCCCATCATCAGGTCCCAATCGCGCAGCAGATAGAAGCCCACCACAGGAATCAGCACCATGTTCGCCAGCCAGGCCATCAACGCCAGGCTCGAGGCGGTGGCATGGGACAACAACATGCCAACGATGTCGGTGGTCTGGCCCATGTGCGCGCCGATGGCGGCCTTGATCTTGTCGAATTTCCAGAAGCCATCGGCCAGGCCCAGACGACCCTGCACCCATGGCAGCGCCACCTGTTCGAGCCAGTCGAGCATCTGCGGCGCCAACTCGTACAGGCGCACCAGCTGCTTGGCAAGCATCGGCACCAGCACCAGCAGCAAGGCCATCAGTAACAAGGTGAACAGGCCGAACACCACCACCACGCCCCAGGTTCGCGACAGCCCCAGGCGCTCCAGGCGGTCAACCAGCGGGTCGGCCAGGTAGGCCAGCAGGATGCCGACCAGAAACGGCGTAAGAATGTTGTGCAAGCTATAAAGCAGCACAGCGATCAGCAGGGCAGCACCCAGCCAGATCCAGCGACGTACATCGATCACGGTATGCTCCCTTTACCAGCGAAAACGCAGGCCGTCGAACGGCTTGGGCGCAGACGAGGCCGGCGCGGGTTGTTCAGCCGTTGCACTCGCGGCCGGGGCTGGCGTGACGGGCACTGCCGGCGCCTGCTCGGCGGGCAGTTCCTGCAATTTGGCCAGGCCAAGCTGGGCACGCAATTGCTCGCGGTTGCCGGTCACGCCATAGGTCAGGGTGGTGCCTTCGACCATCTTCAGGCGCGGGCCGTAGGGCTCAAGTACACGGGCAAGCTCGGCATAACGCTGCAGGCTCATCCCCTGTACTTGCACCTGCATCTGGCTGCTGGCGCCCGGGCGGGCGACATAACGTGGCGCCAGTCGGCTGCTTACCGCCAACATCACCGCATCGGCCAAGGCTGCCGGGTCGGCCCCCTCGGCAGTGCCTTGCTCACGCTGGTCGCCCAGCCACAGCTGCCACTTGCCCTGCCACTTGCCATCGGTTTCCTGGGCATGCACCGCCAGCAAGGCGTCAGCGCCATAGCGCTCGGAGGCCTCCCGCAACGGTGCCGGGTCGCTGCCTTCGATCTGCTTGGCATTGGCCACCAGTTGCTCCTGCAGGTCGGCCAGCGGCAGGCGCAGCGGCAGGCCACGATGCTGCGCGGCACGACGCAGCGGCTGGGCGCTGGCCTGGCCATCACCGACCAGGCTGCTGCCCTCGACACTGTCATTCAGCCACCAGCCGAGAATTGAGGGCCGATTGCTGCCCCACAGCGCGAGGCCGGCCTTGCGCAGGGCGCGCTCGGTACTGCCCGGGTCGAACTCCACCAGCACCGACTCGGGCGGGCCGGCTTCGCTGCCAACCTGGTTGATGATCTGCTGCGGGTCCTTGCGCAGCTCGGCCAGCGCCGGGCTCTGCGCGGCCTTGGCGTCGCCGGTCAGGCGCAGCACCAGCGTGTCGAGGGCTTTGGTGGTGGCTGCGGTACGGGCTTCAGGGCCCTGCCCTGTGACCGGCTCGCGTACCTGATAAAGGCCAGAGACATTTTCAGCCTGAGCGGTGGCCGCTATCAGGGCCAGGCAACCGGCTGCCAGAATATTGAAAAAACGCATGGAGGATTCCTGTCCAGTTACCGCAATGCCTATACCTTATACACGGGGGAGCAAGGTCACCAGTCGCGAGGGGGTGAAAGATTGGTTGCGGGGTGTTGTCGGGAAGGGGAGCCCGAGGTTGACAGGTGTTCGCCACAACAGGTTAAGCGCCGGTGAAATCGAGCGCCGCCCGCGCGGCGCTTCGCAGCACAAGGCTGCTCCTACATTTGTTTCGCGCCAATTATTCCTGAGGCAACGGCGCGTGCCCCCTTGGTGCCCCCACTAAATACCTATTTTCATGCCCTGCCCGTCGGCCTGAGGATGGCCGCTGCCCGGCAACCCTGATAAAATCGCGCGCCTTCACAGACCACTGATGTTTCAGGCAGCCGCCGCTTACCCGCCGGTCTTGGCCGTCATGGTCGTTTTTAAGAATCCCTCCCTCCTAAAGGCCTGGATCAATGAGCAAGCAACCCTCCCTGAGCTACAAGGACGCCGGTGTAGACATCGACGCCGGCGAAGCACTGGTCGAACGCATCAAGGGCGTGGCAAAACGCACCGCACGCCCTGAAGTCATGGGTGGCCTGGGCGGCTTCGGCGCCCTCTGCGAGATCCCGGCCGGCTACAAGCAGCCAGTGCTGGTCTCCGGCACCGACGGCGTCGGCACCAAGCTGCGCCTGGCGCTGAACCTGAACAAGCACGACAGCATCGGCCAGGACCTGGTCGCCATGTGCGTCAACGACCTGGTGGTGTGCGGCGCCGAGCCGCTGTTCTTCCTCGACTACTACGCCACCGGCAAACTGAACGTTGACGTGGCCGCCACCGTCGTCACCGGCATTGGCGCCGGTTGCGAACTGGCCGGTTGCTCGCTGGTCGGTGGTGAAACCGCCGAAATGCCTGGCATGTACGAAGGCGAAGACTACGACCTGGCCGGCTTCTGCGTCGGCGTGGTGGAAAAGGCCGAGATCATCGACGGCTCCAAGGTTGCCACTGGCGACGCGCTGATCGCCCTGCCGTCCTCGGGCCCGCACTCCAACGGCTACTCGCTGATCCGCAAGATCCTCGAAGTGTCCGCCACCGACATCGAGAACACCCAGCTGGACGGCCAACCGCTGACCGACCTGCTGATGGCGCCTACCCGCATCTACGTCAAGCCGCTGTTGCAGCTGATCAAGAACACCGGTGCCGTGAAGGCCATGGCCCACATCACCGGTGGCGGCCTGCTGGACAACATCCCGCGCGTACTGCCGAAAAACGCCCAGGCCGTGGTTGACGTCGCCAGCTGGCAGCGCCCGGTGGTATTCGACTTCCTGCAGGAAAAAGGCAACGTCGACGAGCATGAAATGCACCGCGTGCTGAACTGCGGCGTCGGCATGGTCATCTGCGTAGCCCAGGATCAGGTCGAAGCCGCCCTGAACGAACTGCGCGCCGCCGGTGAGCAGCCATGGGTCATCGGCCACATCGCCGAAGCCGCCGAAGGCGCCGCCCAGGTCGAGCTGCAAAACCTCAAGGCACACTGATGCCAAGCAAGACCTGCAATGTAGTGGTGTTGCTGTCGGGTTCCGGCAGCAACTTGCAAGCCCTGATCGACAGCTGCCAAGGCCAGGACAGCCCGGTGCGCATCCGTGCGGTGGTTTCCAACCGCGCCGATGCCTACGGCCTGCAACGTGCGGCGGCGGCAGGCATCGACTGCGTGGTGCTCGACCACACCCAGTTCGACGGCCGTGAAGCCTTCGATGCCGCACTGGTTGCGCGCATCGACGGTTTCGCCCCGGACCTGGTGGTGCTGGCCGGTTTCATGCGCATCCTCAGTGGCGGCTTCGTGCGCCACTATCAGGGCCGCCTGCTCAACATCCACCCGTCGCTGCTGCCCAGATACAAGGGCCTGCATACCCATCGCCGGGCGCTGGAGGCAGGCGACGCCGAGCATGGCTGCAGCGTACACTTCGTGACCGAGGAACTCGATGGCGGCCCACTGGTCGTACAGGCTGTAGTACCGGTGGCGTCTGACGACACCGTCGAAAGCCTGGCCCAGCGGGTACACCACCAGGAACACCTGATCTACCCGCTGGCGGTGCGCTGGTTCGCTGACGGGCGCTTGCGCCTTGGCGAACAGGGTGCATTACTGGATGGCCAGCCGCTGGCGGCCAGCGGTCACTTGATTCGATCCTAGGAGAATTTATGCGTCGCGCCCTGCTCTTGGCTCTCGCCGTGCTCGCCCTGCCCCTCCAGGCAGCTGATCTCAAGCCTTTCTCGGCCAGCTACACCGCCGACTGGAAGCAGCTACCCATGAGCGGCACCGCCGAGCGCAGCCTGGTCAAGAATGCCAACGGTACCTGGGACCTTAACTTCAAGGCTTCCATGATGATCGCCAGCCTGACCGAGCAAAGCACCCTGCGCCTGGAAAACGACACCCTGCTGCCGCAGAAGTACCACTTCGAGCGCGGCGGCCTGGGCAAAGCCAAGAAGGTCGACCTGAACTTCGACTGGACCGGCAAGAAGGTCACCGGCAGCGACCGTGGCGACGCTGTCAGCCTGCCGCTGAACCGCGGCGTGCTGGACAAGTCGTCCTACCAGCTGGCCCTGCAGCATGACGTAGCCGCCGGCAAGAAAAGCATGACCTACCAGGTGGTTGACGGTGACGAGATCGACACCTACGACTTCCGCGTGCTGGGCACTGAAAAGGTCGCCACCAAGACCGGCCAGGTCGATGCCGTGAAGGTCGAGCGCGTACGCGACCCGAGCCAGAGCAAGCGCATCACCGAGCTGTGGTTCGCCAAGAACTGGGACTACCTGCTGGTGCAACTGCGCCAGGTCGAAACGGATGGCAAGGAGTACGTGATCGTGCTGCAGGATGGCACGGTCGATGGCAAGCCGGTTAAAGGCAACTGATCCAGCACCGCCTGCTGCACCCGAAGCCCCGCCCAGTGCGGGGTTTTTTATAATACCTGTACCGGCCTCTTCGCAGCACAAGGCTGCTCCTACAGGTATCGCGCTTCCCCTGTAGGAGCAGCCTTGTGCTGCGAAGAGGCCGGTACAGGCAACACACCTTCCAGCTTTATGAAACTTGTTTCATGCCTGTTTTATTTACTTAGCCTGCTAACAAACTCTATAAAGAGGGTGTGCGACACACTGTCGCAGCCAACTGAAGAAGTGGAGTTTACCGATGACAGTCCAAGTAACCGAACGCGACGAATCGAAAATGTCCCACGAAGGCCTGGCCGCTGGCGTGCGGATCTGGGATGTGCACCAACAAGGCCAATTGGTGGGCATGTTCCACAATGAACATGAAGCGCACCAGTACCGCGTAGAGCTGGAAGTCCTGGAAAACCAGCGCACCACGCAGTGACCCCTCTTCAAATAAAAAACCCCGCCAAGGCGGGGTTTTTCGTGTTTACCACATCAGGTCGTCCGGGATCTTGTAGGCCGCGTACGGGTCGTCCTCGTCCGCTTCCTCGACATGGGTGTTGAGCAGCAGGATACGGCTGGGGTCACGCTCCTGGATCTTCACCGCCGCTTCACGGGGAATCACCTCGTAACCGCCGGCATGGGCCACAACGGCCAATGCGCCGTTACTCAACCGGGTCCGCATCAAAGCGTTGACGGCAATGCGCTTGACCTTCTTGTCGTCGACGAAGTTGTAGTAATCCTCGGTGTTCAGCTTGGGCAGGCGCGTGGCTTCGATCAACTGCTTGACCTGTGCGGCACGGGCTTTCTGCTCAGCCTTTTCCTGCTGCTGGCGATTCAGCTCCTGGTCGCGCTTGACCTTTTCGGCCATGGCTTCCTTGGCGATGCGCTGTTGGCTGTCGTCGACTTCGACCTGGCCTTTGTGCTCCATGCGCTTCTGTTTCTTTTCAGCTTTGTTGGTCTGCGAGACCTGTTTCTGGTTGACCAGACCGGCTTTGAGCAATTGGTCGCGAAGGGAAAGGCTCATGAATGTTCACTCACTTATGCAACAGCTCAGCCGCAGCTGGGCAGGTTCTTTTCCTGACGTTTGGCTTCACCCCAAAGGGCGTCCAGTTCGTCAAGGTTACAATCTTCAATGGGGCGGCCGCTGTCGCGCAATGCCTGCTCGATAAAACGGAAACGTCGCTCGAACTTGCGGTTGGCGCGGCGCAGGGCATTTTCAGGGTCTTGCTTGAGATGGCGAGCCAGGTTGACGGCGGCGAACAGCAGGTCGCCGACCTCATCCTCGAGCGCATCGGCATCACCGTCGGCCATGGCCTGCAGTACTTCATCCAGCTCTTCGCGCACCTTGTCCAGCACCGGCAATGCTCCAGGCCAGTCGAAACCGACCGTGGCCGCACGCTTCTGCAGTTTGGCTGCCCGCGACAGGGCCGGCAAGGCTGACGGTACATCGTCGAGCAGCGACAGTTGCTCGGGGGTGCTTTTCTCGGCGCGTTCCTGCGCCTTGATCTCTTCCCAGCGCGACTTGACCTGGGCCTCGTTCAGGCTGGGGGTGTCCAGCGGCGCATACAGCTCGCCGGTGGGGAATACATGTGGGTGGCGGCGAATCAGCTTGCGGGTAATGCTGTCGACCACGCCATCGAACTCGAAACGCCCCTCTTCCCGGGCCAGCTGGCTGTAGTAGACCACCTGGAACAGCAGGTCGCCCAGCTCACCCTGCAGGTGCTCGAAATCGCCGCGCTCGATGGTGTCGGCGACCTCGTAGGCTTCTTCGATGGTGTGGGCAACGATACTCGCGTAGTTCTGCTTCAAGTCCCACGGGCAGCCGTACTGCGGGTCGCGCAGGCGGGCCATGAGGTGCAGCAGGTCTTCGAGGGTGTAGGTCATCTAGGCAGATCCTTTAGTGGCGCCTGCTTCGCGGGTAAACCCGCTCCCACAGGTATCGTGCAAATCCTGAGATGTGCGCCGTACCTGTGGGAGCGGGTTTACCCGCGAAGAAGCCGCCGCGGTCTCAAGGAGTACGATTACGCCGCGTCTCGATGATGTTCGGCAACTGCGAGATCCGCCCCAGCAGGCGACCCAGCGCGTCCAGGCCGGGAATCTCGATGGTCAGCGACATCAGCGCCGTGTTGTCTTCCTTGTTCGAGCGGGTGTTCACCGCCAGCACGTTGATCTTCTCGTTCAGCAGCACCTGCGACACATCGCGCAGCAGCCCCGGGCGGTCGTAGGCACGGATGACGATGTCGACCGGGTAGGTCTGCACCGGGATCGGCCCCCAGCTCACCTGGATCATGCGCTCCGGCTCCTTGCCCGCCAGTTGCAGCACCGAGGCACAGTCCTGGCGATGGATGCTCACGCCACGGCCCTGGGTGATGTAACCGACAATGGCATCGCCCGGCAGCGGCTGGCAGCAGCCGGCCATCTGCGTCAGCAGGTTGCCGACACCCTGAATCTGGATGTCACCACGCTTGCCGGTACGCGGCCCGGTAGGCTTGCGCGGTACCAGCTCGATCTGCTCGATGCGCTCAGGCTCCAGCAACTGCTGGGCGGCGTTGACCAGGTGGGCCAGGCGCAGGTCGCCTGCGCCGAGCGAGGCGAACATGTCCTCGGCGGTCTTGACGTTGGTCTTCTCGGCCAGGCGTTCGAAGTCCACCTGCGGCAAGCCCAGGCGGCTGAGCTCGCGCTCGAGCAAGGTCTTGCCGGCGGCGACGTTCTGGTCACGTGCCTGCAGCTTGAACCAGTGCACGATCTTGGCCCGTGCCCGCGAGGTGGTGACGTAGCCCAGGTTGGAGTTCAACCAGTCACGACTGGGGTTGCCGTGCTTGCTGGTGATGATCTCCACCTGCTCACCGGTCTGCAGGCTATAGTTCAGCGGCACGATACGGCCGTTGATCTTGGCACCCCGGCAGTTGTGGCCGATCTCGGTGTGCACACGGTAGGCGAAGTCCAGCGGGGTCGCCCCCTTGGGCAAGTCAATGGCGTGGCCGTCAGGGGTGAACACATAGACCCGGTCCGGCTCGATGTCGACCCGCAACTGCTCGACCAGGCCACCGATGTCGCCCAGCTCTTCGTGCCATTCCAGCACCTGGCGCAGCCAGGAAATCTTCTCTTCGTAATGGTTGGAGCTGGGCTTGACGTCGGTGCCCTTGTAGCGCCAGTGGGCGCAAACCCCCAGCTCGGCTTCTTCATGCATGCCGTGGGTACGGATCTGCACCTCCAGCACCTTGCCCTCGGGGCCGATCACTGCGGTGTGCAGCGAGCGGTAGCCGTTTTCCTTGGGGTTGGCGATGTAGTCGTCGAACTCTTTGGGGATGTGCCGCCACAGCGTGTGCACGATACCCAGCGCGGTGTAGCAGTCGCGAATTTCCGGCACCAGCACGCGCACTGCACGCACGTCGTAGATCTGGCTGAATTCCAGGCCTTTGCGCTGCATCTTGCGCCAGATCGAATAGATATGTTTCGCCCGGCCGCTGATGTCGGCATTGACGCCCGTGGCCAGCAGCTCGTTCTGCAGCTGGTTCATCACGTCGCTGATGAAGCGTTCGCGGTCCAGCCGGCGCTCGTGCAGCAGCTTGGCGATCTGCTTGTACTGGTCGGGTTCGAGGTAGCGGAAGGACAGGTCTTCCAGCTCCCACTTGATGTGGCCGATACCCAGGCGGTGCGCCAGCGGCGCATAGATGTCGAACACCTCACGCGCGACACGCAGGCGTTTCTCGTCGTCGGCGGCCTTGACCGCACGGATTGCGCAGGTACGCTCGGCCAGCTTGATCAGTGCCACACGCACATCGTCGACCATGGCCACGAGCATCTTGCGCAAGTTCTCGACCTGCGCCTGCGAGCCCAGCACCAGCGACTGCCGCGGGCTGAGGCTGGCGCTGATGGCGGCCATGCGCAACACGCCGTCGATCAGCTTGGACACCACCGGGCCGAACCGCTGGCTGACCTCGGCCAGGGTCACCTTGCCCTCGCGTACCGAACGGTAGATGACCGCGGCAACCAGAGAATCCTGGTCCAGCTTGAGGTCTGCGAGTATTTCGGCAATTTCCAGGCCCGCCTGGAAGCTGGACGTACCGTCCGCCCAGGAATGCTTGGCCGGGTTGCCCTTCTTCTCGATCTCATGGGCAAACTCGCAGGCTTCTTTGAGCGCTGCGCGATCCAGTGCCGAGTCGACGCTTACCACATGGTCCAACCATCCATCGAGATTGATACTGCCGTCGGTGTTGACCGGCTGGTGCACTCTCACCTGTACCATCTTTGTTTTACCTTTCCATACAGCGCACCACGCGGGTGCGCTGGCGATCACCGTGAGGCTGCCATTCCATGGAAGCCACACCAAGGGGCCAGTCTGCTAGCCCACTTCGAATAACGCCATGGCCTCGACATGCGCCGTTTGAGGAAACATGTCGAGAATCCCGGCCCTTTTTAACCGGTACCCCTGGCCGACCAGCACCTGCGCGTCTCGCGCCAGCGTGGCCGGGTTGCACGATACGTAAACCAGCCGTTTGGCCTGGAGGCGTGCGATGCCTTGCACCACCTCGAAAGCACCGTCGCGCGGTGGATCCAAGAGTACCGCAGAAAAGCCCTCGGCGGCCCATCCGGCGCCTGCCAAAGGCTGCGATAAATCGGCCTGAAAAAACCGTGCGTTATGCACATTGTTGTTCCGGGCATTGGCCGCGGCCCGATCGACCATGGCCTGTACACCTTCCACTGCCACCACCTCACGGGCCTTGCGGGCCAGCGGCAGGGCAAAGTTGCCCAGGCCGCAGAACAGGTCCAGCACCCGCTCGTCGGCCTGCGGTGCGAGCCAGGCCAGGGCCTGCTCGATCATCGCCGTGTTGACCTGGGCATTCACCTGCACGAAGTCACCTGGGCGCCAGGCCAGTTCCAGCTGCCACGGCGCCAGGGCAAAGCCCAGTTGCACGGCCGGGTCCACCGGCGCCGGCTCGCCTTCACCCTGCAGCCACAGCTGGGCATTGGCCTGCTCGCAGAACGCCTGCAGTTTTGCCAGGTCTTCTGCCGGCAGCGGCGCGACGTGGCGCACCAACACCGCCTCGGCGGTGCCACTGAACAGTTCCACGTGGCCCAGCGCCTGCGGTTTGCTCAAAGAACGCAGCACCGTCGGCAAGTGGCGCAGAATCGACTGCAAGGGCTGTACCAGCACCGCGCAGTCGTCGATGGCGATGATGTCCTGGCTGGCTTCGGCACGGAAGCCCACTTCCAGCTGACGCGCCTTGACGTCCCAGCGTACGGCCACACGGGCCCGGCGCCGGTAGCCGAATTCTGGCCCGCTCAGGGGTGCGGCCCATTCCTCGGGTTGCACGCCGGCCACCCGCTGCAGCTGCTCGGCCAGGGTGCGCTGCTTGAGCGCCAGCTGCGCGTCGTGCGGCAGGTGCTGCAAGTTGCAGCCACCGCAGCGTGCGTAGTGGCGGCACGGTGCCTCACGGCGCTCGGGACTGGCCTGCAGCACCCGCTCCAGGCGGGCCTCGACCACTTTGCCACGGGCGTTGAGTACCCGCGCCTCCACGGCCTCACCGGCCAGGGCGCCACTGACGAACCAGGTGCGCCCTTCAAGGAAGGCGATGCCACGGCCGTCACCGGCCAGGCGCTCGATTTCCAGGCGCTGCTTCTTGCCCACGGGGACCTGGGGAGTGCGGTTGCCGCCGGCCGGCTGGAAGCGCAGGCCGCTGTTGCTTTTTTTCTTGGACATTTAGCTCGGATCAAACAGGCCGGTGGAGAGGTAACGGTCGCCGCGGTCGCAGATGATCGCGACCATCACGGCATTTTCCACCTCGCGGGAGAGGCGCAGCATGGCTGCAACCGCACCACCGGAAGACACGCCGCAGAAAATGCCCTCTTCACGGGCAAGGCGGCGGGTGGTGTCTTCGGCTTCCTGCTGCGACATGTCGACCACACGGTCGACGCGGGTGGCGTCGAAGATTTTCGGCAGGTATTCCTCGGGCCAGCGGCGAATGCCCGGAATGGCCGAGCCTTCCATCGGTTGCAGGCCGATGATCTGTACCGCCGGGTTCTGCTCCTTGAGGTACTGCGAGCAGCCCATGATGGTGCCAGTGGTACCCATGGAGCTGACGAAATGGGTAATGTTGCCCTGGGTCTGCTGCCAGATCTCAGGGCCGGTGCTGTTGTAGTGGGCAATCGGGTTGTCGCCGTTGGCGAACTGGTCGAGCACCAGGCCGCGGCCTTCGGCCTGCAGCTTCTCGGCCAGGTCACGAGCGCCTTCCATGCCCTCCTCCTTGGTCACCAGGATCAGCTCGGCACCATAGGCAGTCATGGCGGCCTTGCGCTCGGCGGTGGAGTTGTCGGGCATGATCAGGATCATCTTGTAGCCCTTGATCGCCGCCGCCATTGCCAGGGCGATACCGGTGTTGCCGGACGTGGCTTCGATCAGGGTGTCGCCGGGCTTGATCTGGCCACGCAGTTCGGCGCGGGTGATCATCGACAGCGCCGGGCGGTCCTTCACCGAGCCGGCAGGATTGTTACCTTCGAGCTTGAGCAGGAGGGTGTTGCTGGTTTCACCAGCAAGGCGCTGCAGGCGAACCAGGGGCGTATTGCCGACGCAATCGGCGATGGTTGGGTACTGCAAGGTCATGGTGTCTTTCACAATCCGGACGGCAGGGGCGCCTATCATACCGGCAAACCCCTCGCGGCCATATCACGCAATCTGTGGTGCATATAGCTACAAGCTATAACCAAGCCTGTGCGGACCTATTCGCGGGCACGCCCGCTCCCACAGGGATCGCACTGCACTCAAGATAATTGCTGTATCTGTGGGAGCGGGCGTGCCCGCGAAGGGGCCGGCACATGTAACGGCAACCTCATCCACAGCCGCAGCCCATGCTTGCCATTCTGCGCCCACAAGGTCCCGCCCTGGCGCTGGATGGCACTGCGGGCGATGCTCAAGCCCAGGCCAAAACCGCCATCCCCCGGCCGAGAACCGTCCAGCCGCGAGAACGGCGCGAAGATCCGTTCCAGGTCCTCTTCAGCCACGCCGCCGCCTTCATCCTCCAGCCACAACCACCAGTAACTGCCTTCGCGCTGCCCGCCCAGCCGCACCACACCCTCGGCCGGCGAGTGACGAATGGCATTGCGCAAGATGTTTTCCAGCGCCTGGGCCAGGTGGTTGAGGTTGCCCTGCACCCAGCAGTCGGCCGGCACTTCGCAGCGCAGGCGCGCGGGCGACCAGCCGCTTTCGTAGCTGGCATTCTCGGCCAGCAGTTCCCACAGCGCGTGGACTTCGATGGGTTCCAGGTTCATCGGCGCACGCTCGGCGTCCTGCCAGGCCAGCTGCAGGGTGTCTTCCACCAACTGCTGCATGCAGTCCACTTCACGGGTCAGGCGTTCGCGCAGGCGCTGCAGGTCGGTCTCGCCGTCGCAGGCCACCCGTAACCGGCTCAGCGGCGTGCGCATTTCGTGAGACAGGTCGCGCAACAACTGCTGCTGCATGGCCACCGTGCCCTGCAGCCGCTCGGCCATCTGGTCGAAGGCGCGGGCCAGTTCGCCCAGCTCGTCATGCCGGGCGATGGTGCGCGAGTCGAGGCGCGCCGACAGCTGATCGGCGCGCCAGGCATTGGCCTGCTCACGCAGCTGGTTCAGCGGCACGATCAACATGCGGTACAGGCCCACGCACAACAGCAAGGTGAACAGGCCAGGGATGATGCCGTTGGTGACGATTCGCCACAGCAACCGGTACTGGTCCGGGTTGAACCGCTGCGGCAGTTCGATCACCAGCATGCCCTGCTCCGGCGCCCCCGGGAACGGTATGCGTACCCACGGCTGGTCGACGCTGCGCCGGCTCATCGGCCAGTCGACACCGCGCAGGCGCGTCAGCCGCTGCATGATCTGCGGGTCGAGGGTGGCGCTGTCGAGCGGTCGCAGGTTGATATCGAGCACGCCAACCCAGCCCCGTTCGCGCTGGTGCATCGCCGTCACCCACTGGTCCAGCCCTGCCCGCCCGCCGTTGCGCCAGGCCTGCTCAGCCTCGTCGGCGTAGCCTCGCAACGTCTGCCGCGCCGGTTCCGAGAGGAAGGCGTTCTGGATTTCCATGTGCCGGCCCCAGGTGTAACTGAGGCCGATCATCAGCAGGCAGAAACCCACCAGCAGGATGGCCAGCTTCCAGAACAGCGAATGGCGGTCAAGCATGGCTCACTCTGCCTCGCTGGCGCTGAGCACGTAACCCTTGCCCCACACGGTACGGATCTGGCGTTCGTGATAGTCGATGCCCTTGAGCTTGCGGCGGATCTGGCTGACGTGCATGTCCAGGCTGCGGTCATGCCGCGAATAGCCGCGCTGCAACACCTGCTGGTAAAGAAACGGCTTGCTCAGGACATCGTCGAAGTTGCGGTTGAGGATGTCGAACAGCCGGTATTCGCTGGGGGTAAGGCCGGCCAGGCGGCCATTCAGGCGCACGTCGCACAGCCCCTCGTCGAACTGCAGCTCGCCGCAGCCGGCATGCTCCTGCGGGGCTTGATGACGGCGTTCGAGTGCCACCCGGCGCAGGATTGCCTCGATGCGCACCTGCAGCTCGGCCATGCTGAAGGGCTTGGGCAGGTAATCGTCGGCCCCGCGCTGGAAGCCACTGATGCGGTCGGCCTCGGCCCCCAGCGCCGACATCAGGATTACCGGCGTGGCGCTGCGCTTGCGCAACTGCGCCAGGGCGTCCAGGCCGTTCAACCCGGGCAGCAGGATATCCATGAGCACCACGTCGAAAACCTCGCGGCCCGCCGTTTCCAGGCCCTCCAGACCATTACGGCACCAGGTGACCTGGAAGCCGCCACGTTGCAGCTCTTCGTGCAGGTAGGCACCCAGCACCGGGTCGTCCTCGATGGCGAGGATATTGGAGTTGTAAATAGCTACAGGATTCATTGGCAACTGCCATGCATTCTCAATTGCGCAATTATTGAGCATCCGCTGCCTGCCAGGCAACCGCCCTGCGACCAATGCCTCGGCAACGGCGCAAAACAACGACTAAAGAGGTGCAATAGCGCTGCAGGCGGAGTAACTTCCCGGCTTGGCCGTCATCGCTTGGCGGCTTCCAGGCACATCACAGGAGGCGAGTGTGCTCGATCGCTTGGGAATCCGCAGCCGGGTTCTGCTACTGGCCCTGCTGCCTGCCGGCCTGATGGCCCTGATGCTGGGCAGTTACTTCACCTGGCTGCAACAGAACGACCTGCGCACCCAGTTGCTGCAACGCGGCAAGATGATCGCCGAGCAACTGGCGCCATTGGCTGCGCCCGCCATGGCCCGGCTTGCGCCCGCACAGCTGGAGCGCATTGCCGCGCAAACCCTGGAGCAGGCCGACGTACGCGCTGTTGCCTTCCTGGCCCCGGACCGCACGCGCCTGGCACACGCCGGCCCGAGCATGCTCAACCAGCCGCCCAGCGGCGGTACCGGCACGCAATTGCTGCAACGCAGCGGCAATGACGCCACCCGCTATCTGATGCCCGTGTTCGGCCACCACCGCGACCTCGCCACCGATGCCGTGCCGACCGAAGCGGAACGCCTGCTGGGCTGGGTCGAGATCGAGCTGTCGCATGACGGCACCCTGCTGCGCGGCTACCGCAACCTGTTCACCAGCCTGTTGCTGATCCTCGCCTGTCTGGTGCTCAGCGGCCTGTTGGCGCTGCGCATGAGCCGCACCATCAACGACCCGATCGAGCGCATCAAGCACGCGGTCAACCAGCTCAAGGATGGCCACCTTGAAGAACGCCTGCCAACCATGGGCAGCCACGAGCTGGACGAGCTCGCCCGCGGCATCAACCGCATGGCCGAAACCCTGCAGAACGCCCACGAAGAACTGCAGCACAGCATCGACCAGGCCACCGAAGACGTGCGCCAGAACCTGGAAACCATCGAAATCCAGAACATCGAGCTGGACATGGCGCGCAAGGAGGCCCTTGAAGCCAGCCGCATCAAGTCGGAGTTCCTGGCCAACATGAGCCACGAGATCCGCACCCCGCTCAACGGCATCCTCGGCTTTACCCATCTGCTGCAGAAAAGCGAGCTGACGCCACGCCAGCTGGACTATCTGAACACCATCGAGAAGTCCGCCGACAACCTGCTGGGGATCATCAACGAGATCCTCGACTTCTCCAAGATCGAGGCCGGCAAGCTGGTGCTCGACAGCATTCCGTTCAACCTGCGCGACCTGATCCAGGACACCCTGACCATCCTCGCCCCGGCCGCCCACGCCAAGCAGCTGGAATTGCTCAGCCTGATCTACCGCGACACCCCGGCTTCGCTGGTCGGCGACCCGCTGCGGCTCAAGCAGATCCTCACCAACCTGGTCAGCAACGCCATCAAGTTCACCCGCGAAGGCACCATCGTCGTGCGCGCCATGCTCGAAGACGAGCACGAAGACAGCGCGCAGCTGCGCATCAGCGTGCAGGACACCGGTATCGGCCTGTCGCCGCAAGAGGTGCGCACGCTGTTCCAGGCCTTCAGCCAGGCCGACAACTCGCTGGCTCGCCAACCCGGCGGCACCGGGCTGGGGCTGGTGATTTCCAAGCGCCTGATCGAACAGATGGGTGGCGAAATCGGTGTCGACAGCACCCCGGGCGAAGGCTCGCAGTTCTGGATCAGCCTCAACCTGCCCAAAGCCCACGACGACCTCGAGGAGCAGCCGATGCAGCCGCTGCTGGGTCGCCGCGCAGCCATCGTCGATGGCCACGAGCTGGCGCGCCAGGCGCTGGAGCACCAGTTGGAAGACTGCGGCCTCAGCGTCAGCCTGTTTGCGTCCTACGACCAGTTGCTGCAGGCGGTGCAAGCGGCCAGCCAGGCCGGCCTGCCGTTCGAGTTCGCCGTGCTCGGGGCCAACCTGGGTAATCTGTCGCCCGAGCAACTGGGCCACTACCACCAGCAACTCGAACGTTACCACTGCCAGTGCGTGGTGCTGTGCCCGACCACCGAGCAGGCGCTGTACCACCCGTACCTGCCCAACGGCCATGGCCAGTTGCTGTCCAAGCCGACCTGCACGCGCAAACTGCGCCGGCTGCTGATGGAGCTGGTGCAACCGCGCCGCCCGCAGAGCGAGGCGCATAGCCTCAACGGCCAGCGCCAGCCGAAGGTCCTCTGCGTCGATGACAATGCCGCCAACCTGCTGCTGGTGCAGACCCTGCTCGAAGACCTGGGCGCCGAGGTGCTGGCCGTCGACAACGGCTACGCCGCGGTACAGGCCGTGCAGGACGAACCGTTCGATCTGGTGCTGATGGACGTGCAGATGCCCGGCATGGATGGCCGCGCCTGTACCGAGCAGATCCGCCTCTGGGAAAACACCCAAAGTGGCAACCCGTTGCCCATCGTCGCCCTCACCGCCCACGCCATGGCCAACGAAAAACGCGCCTTGCTGCACGCCGGCATGGACGACTACCTGACCAAGCCGATCAGCGAGCGGCAACTGGCCCAGGTGGTGATGAAGTGGACCGGCCTGAGCCTGGGCATGCCGCAACAGGCGCAGGCCGAGCAAGCGACCAGCAGTGACGACCTGAAGGTGCTCGACCCCGAAGAAGGCCTGCGCCTGGCGGCGGGCAAGGCGGACCTGGCGGCCGACATGCTGAGCATGCTGCTGTCGTCGCTGGACGCTGACCGCGACGCCATACGCGCTGCTCGCGAGGCGGGCGACCGCGACCGCCTGATAGAACAGGTACACCGCCTGAACGGTGCCTCGCGCTATTGTGGCGTGCCACAGCTGCGCGCCGCCTGCCAGCGCAGCGAAACCTTGCTCAAGCAGGATCACCCACAGGCACAGCAAGCGCTGGATGAGCTGGACGGCGCCATCAGCCGGCTGGCGGCGCAGGCCAGGTTGAGTGCATGGCCGTTGCTGTGGCCTACGCAGCACTTGTAGAAGGAGCCTCACCATGCGCGCCCTGTTGTTCAGCAGCCAGCATTACGACCAGGAAAGCTTCACCCGGGCCGCCAGCGACAGCGCGCTGGCGCTGCATTTCCAGCCCGCCCGCCTGACCCTCGACACCGCTGCTCTGGCCAGTGGCCATGAAGTTGTTTGCGCCTTCATCAATGACGAACTCGACGCCCCAGTGCTCCAGCGCCTGGCCGAAGGCGGCACGCGGCTGATCGCCCTGCGTTCGGCCGGCTACAACCACGTCGACCTGGCCGCTGCCAAGCGCCTGGGCCTTGCCGTGGTGCGCGTGCCGGCCTACTCGCCACACGCCGTGGCCGAACACGCCGTGGCCCTGATCTTGGCCCTCAACCGGCGCCTGCACCGGGCCTACAACCGCACCCGCGAAGGCGACTTCACCCTGCACGGGCTGACCGGTTTCGACCTGCACGGCAAAACCGTCGGCGTGGTCGGCACCGGCCAGATCGGCGCCGCCTTCGCCCGCATCATGGCCGGCTTCGGCTGCCAGCTGCTGGCCTACGACCCCTACCCCAACCCGGAGCTGCTGGTCCTCGGCGCGCGCTACCTGACCTTGCCCGAGCTGCTGCGCGAAGCCCGTATCATCAGCCTGCACTGCCCGCTGACCGAGCACACCCGGCACCTGATCAATGCACAAAGCCTGGCCCAGCTACAGCCCGGCGCCATGCTGATCAACACCGGCCGTGGCGCACTGGTCGACACCCCGGCACTGATCGACGCGCTGAAAAGTGGCCAGCTGGGCTACCTGGGCCTGGACGTCTACGAAGAAGAAGCCCAGCTGTTCTTCGAGGACCGTTCCGACCTGCCGCTGCAGGACGATGTACTGGCCCGCCTGCTGACGTTCCCCAACGTGATCATCACTGCCCACCAGGCCTTCCTCACCCGCGAGGCACTGGACGCCATTGCCGCGACCACGCTGGACAACATCAACCGCTGGGCGGCAGGCAATCCGCAGAATCTGGTAATGGGTTAGTGCTAGGATACGCGGCATTTCTGGAGGACCCATGGTCGAGCACGATTTCCGCTACACCCTTTTCAACCCGCAACACACCCTGATCGAGTGCCGTGCACTGGTGCCGGGCCGCTATCAGGTCACCGGCAACGGCGGCTCGATGCATAAAGGCGACACCCTGCTGGTGACCCTCAAGGGCAGCAAGGATTTGTCCATGCGACTGACCGTGGACAGCGTGCGCCACCTGATCAACCCGCGCGGCCAGTGGGTCGCCGTAGCCAGCGGGCCGGTGTTCAACGAACTGGAAATCCTCACCTGGCAGGTCGAGTGCGACAGCTGCGACGCCGTGCTGGATTTTGAGTTTGCCGTGGACGCCAAGCTGGGCAAGAAAGCCCGTCAGCCCGCCGCCAGCGCACGCATTGCCGAACTGGGCTGGGCCAGCCGTGGCGAAAAACACCTGTGCCCGCGTTGCCAGGAGAGCGCCGAGTGAAGAATCTGCTGACCGGCGTGCTGATTGCCACCGGCCTGCTCGGCTGCGCCGCACAACCTTCAAAGCTGCAGCAGGAGCGCAGCTACGTGCTGGAGTGGATTGGCGAACGCCCGCTGATCGACTACAGCCACCTGACCCTGACCCTGGCCAGCGACGGCCGCGCCTATGGCAATGGCGGCTGCAACCACTGGTTTGCGCCGTATACGCTGGAGGGCGAGCACCTGAGCTTCGGCAAGGTCGGCAAGACCCGCAAGCTGTGTGCGCCGGCGTTGATGGAGCAGGAAAAGCGCTTTTTGCAGGCGCTGGAAACAGTTCAACGCTGGGACGTGTCACCGGTGGAGCAGATGCGCTTCTGGCCGGCCGAAGGCAAGCCACTGCGCTTCTGGCCTGAGGAAGGCTGAAGTCCCCCACGGCCTGTGTTGACTGCCAGGCAAACACAAGCCCTGTAGGAGCAGCCTTGTGCTGCGAAGAGGCCATTGCAGCCGAAGATGATCTTTAGCCTTACCGGCCTCTTCGCAGCACAAGGCTGCTCCTACAGGGTGATGTGGCAGCCACAGGTGCATCAGGCGCCTTTCAGGGCCTTGATCTTGGCCTGCAACCCTTCCAGGGTCTGCTCACCCAGCAGTTGTTCGCGCACCTTGCCCTTGTCATCGATGATGTAGGTCACCGGCAGCGCCTCGCTGCGCGGCAGGTCATAGCGCTCGGCCGGGTCCTGGGCCAGCACGGTAAAACCGATGCCCAGGGTTTCGGAGGCCTGTTTCAGGTCCTGCCCCTGCAAGCCATCGAAGTTCACCCCCACCACCTTGATGCCATCGGCCGCCCACTGCTTGGCCGCCGTGTTCAGTTCCGGGATTTCGGTACGGCACGGCCCGCACCATTCGGCCCAATAGTTGAGCACCAGCCAGTGCCCTTCGATCTGTTCGGCCTTAACCGTATTACCGTGTTGGTCCACGCCATAATCGGCACCGCAACCACCGAGCAACAGGCTCGCGGTGATGGCCAGTACTGCTGCCAGACGCCTTGCCATGGGTCAATCCTTCTCGAGTTTTAAAGCAAATGGGTCAGTCACTACGGTTAGAATAGCCGCCACAACCAGCTGGATGCGACCCGACATGACTGACCTGACGCTCTATCATAACCCGCGCTGCTCGAAATCCCGCGGCGCGCTGGAACTGCTCGAAGCCCGTGGCCTGGCGCCAACCATCGTGCGCTATCTGGAAACCCCACCCGACGCCGCCACCCTCAAGGCCCTGCTCGACAAGCTGGGCATTGCCCCCCGTGCGTTGCTGCGTACCGGCGAAGACGAATACAAAACGCTGAACCTCGCCGACCCGGCACTGACCGACGCGCAACTGATCGAGGCCATGGCCCGGCACCCCAAACTGATCGAACGGCCGATTCTGGTCGCTGGTGACAAGGCTGTGGTAGGCCGCCCACCCGAGAAAGTGCTGGAGATCCTGCCGTGAGCGCGCCCTACATCCTGGTGCTGTATTACAGCCGCCATGGCTCGACCAGCGAAATGGCCCGGCACATCGCCCGCGGCATCGAACTGGCCGGCATGGAGGCGCGCCTGCGCACGGTGCCTGCTATCTCTACCGAATGTGAAGCGGTGGCCCCGGACATCCCGCCCAGTGGTGCGCTGTACGCCACCCTGGACGACCTGCGCCACTGCGCCGGCCTGGTACTGGGCAGCCCGACCCGCTTCGGCAACATGGCAGCGCCGCTGAAGTACTTCCTGGATGGCACCAGCAGCCTGTGGCTGGGTGGTGAACTGGTCGGCAAGCCGGCAGGCGTGTTCACCTCTACCGCCAGCCTGCACGGCGGCCAGGAAACCACCCTGCTGTCGATGATGCTGCCGTTGATGCACCACGGCATGCTGGTGATCGGTTTGCCGTACAGCGAGTCGGCCTTGCTGGAAACCCGCGGCGGCGGCACCCCTTACGGCGCCAGCCATCATGCGGGGGCCGATGGCAAGCGAGAGCTCGATCAGCATGAGATCGCCCTGTGCCGCGCCCTGGGCCAACGCCTGGCGACCACGGCCAAGGCCCTGGAGGCCGCGCGTGGCTAAAAAGCCCAAGGTATTGCCGCCGCTGGAATGGCTGGCACCGCGCCTGCGCCTGACGCGGGCGTTGAGCCTGGCGTTTTTCTTTGGCCTGATCGCCCTGCTGCTGGTGAACAACCTGTGGTTCGCCAACCTGCATGGGGCGCGCGTCGGGGTGATCCTGGCAATCGAGCTGGTGCCGTTGCTGCTGTTGCTGCCTGGCATGCTGATGGGCAGTGCCCGGGCGCATGCCTGGACCTGTTTCGTGGTGAATATCTATTTCATCAAGGGCGTGCTGGCGGCGTTCGACCCGGCACGGGCGGTGTTTGGCTGGGTTGAAGTGCTGGTGAGCCTGGGCTTGTTCATTGCCGGGCTGCTGTATGTGCGCTGGAAGTTCCAGCATGAGCGCCGCCTGGCGGGCGAAGGCAGCTGAATTTTTCGCGGGCTCGCCCGCTCCCACAGGGATCGCGCCGCACTTGAGGCCTGCGCTGTACCTGTGGGAGCGGGCATGCCCGCGAAAAGGCCAACGCAAATCTCAATGGTTGACGGTATGCGCCAGCATCACCGACAACTGGCACAGCGGCCGCCCGCTCTCTTCATGCCACTGGTTGAACGCCTGCTGCACCAGCGCCAGGTCGCGCTGGCTGGTCGGTTGCTTGTCGATCACCTTCTGAGCAATCAACGCCGCCGCCATGTCATCGGTAGGAATGAAGGTGTCCTTGCCGACCATGCGCAAAAAGCGCGGCGCCGACAGCCCGCCCAGCTGGTTACCGTGCTTGGCCAGGTACTTCCACAAGCCGACAATGTCGGTCACCGGCCAGTCGGCGATGAAGGCGCCAAAGCTGCCCTTCTCCTTCGTCACGTCGAGGATCATCTGCGCATTGCGCGGCACGCTCTTGAGCTTGCCCAAGTGGCGGATGATGCGCTCGTCATGCATCAGCCGCTCCAGGTGCTCGGCGCCCATCAGCACGACCTTCTCCGGGTCGAAGCCGAAGAACACCTGCTCGAACGCGGGCCACTTGGCATCCACCAGGCTGTGCTTGAGCCCGGCGCGGAACACGCGCAGGGCCAGGGTCGACAGGTAGCGGTCGTCACTGATGCCGCGCAGTTGCGCCGGTGTGCGCGGCTGCGGCAGGAAGGCCTCCAGCGCCTGGGCCGAGCCGAAGCGGTTCAGGCAGTACTCATGCAGCCACTGGTAATCGCGCATGGGCTCAGATGTTCAGCACGTCGAGGAAACGCGGCGTGGCGTTTTCGTCGATTTTCAGGCTAGTGAAGTCGAACAGGTTGCGGTCGGCCAGTTGTGACGGCGCCACGTTCTGCAGGGCACGGAAGATGCTCTCGGTACGGCCCGGGTGCTTGCGCTCCCATTCCACCAGCATGTCCTTGACCACCTGGCGCTGCAGGTTTTCCTGCGAGCCGCACAGGTTGCACGGGATGATCGGGAATTCCTTCATGTCCGAGTAGGCCTGGATGTCCTTCTCGCTGCAGTAGGCCAGCGGGCGGATCACCACGTTGCGGCCATCGTCGGCGCGCAGCTTCGGCGGCATGCCCTTGAGCGCGCCGTTGAAGAACATGTTGAGGAAGAAGGTTTCGACGATGTCGTCGCGGTGGTGCCCCAGTGCCATCTTGGTTGCGCCGATTTCGTCGGCGAAGGTGTACAGGGTGCCACGGCGCAGGCGCGAGCACAGCGAGCATGTGGTCTTGCCCTCGGGTACCAGCTCCTTGACCACCGAATAGGTGTCTTTCTCGACGATGTGGTACTCGACGCCCAGCGCTTTGAGGTAGGCCGGCAGCACGTGCTCAGGGAAGCCCGGCTGCTTCTGGTCCATGTTCACCGCGACGATCTCGAACTTGATCGGTGCCACCTTCTGCAGGTGCAACAGAACGTCGAGCATGGTGTAGCTGTCCTTGCCGCCAGACAGGCAGACCATGACCTTGTCGCCATCCTCGATCATGTTGAAGTCGGTGATGGCTTCGCCGGCGAGACGACGCAGGCGTTTTTGCAGTTTGTTCTGGTTGACCGAGAGGGTGCCCATAGCGCTTGGATCCGCGAGGTGTGACAAAAGCCGGCTATTTTACGCACAAACGCAGCATCGCTGTAGGCATTCCGATAAAGACTTCGATGTAATCAACAGCGCTCGCGACAGCGCAATTTGCTCTAAAAAGCACGGTTCGTGCCGGTAACCGCTTCCTATACTGCGACATAAGGCCACATTACCGCTTGCATCGGTGTTCGGGCCTCGGGCCGCTTGCGCTCCATCTGGGGGGCGTTTTGCAACATTGAGAGGAGTGATCGGCATGATTCATCACGTTGTGGGGCTGTTTACCCATCCCGATCAGGAATGGCGGGAAATTCGTGGCGAAGAAGAAACCATCAGCCACATGTACCTGACGCACACCTTGATCCTGGCGGCGATCCCTGCCGTTTCCGCATTCATCGGCACTACCCAGGTGGGCTGGGTAATCGGTGACCGGCCAGCCGTGATGCTGACCATGGAAAGCGCCATCTGGATGAGCATCATGTCGTACCTGGCCATGCTCGGCGGGGTGGCGGTAATGGGCGCGTTCATCCACTGGATGGCCCGCACCTACGATGCCAACCCGTCCATGGCGCAGTGCATCGCCTTTGCCACCTACACCGCCACACCGTTGTTCATCGGCGGGCTGGCGGCGCTGTACCCGCACCTGTGGCTGGGCATGCTGATCGGCACTGCCGCCATCTGCTACACGGTGTACCTGCTATATGTCGGCTTGCCGACGTTCATGAACATACCGTCCGACGAAGGCTTCCTGTTCTCCAGCTCGGTGCTGGCGGTGGGCCTTGTGGTACTGGTGGCGATCATGGCTGCCACGGTAATTATCTGGGGACTGGGCGTGGGGCCCGTCTACACCAACTAGGACAGACTCAACCAACACTGGGGCATCAACCAGGGGCCGCCGCAAGGCGGCCTCTGGCTGTGCGCAGACCGGTGGCTCGGCAGGCCGCCGATGCTTGCGGCATAATGCCCGGTCAGGAGAACCGCCCCACCATGCCCGAGCTGCTCAAAGAACGCGTCGAAACCTGTTACCAGCAAGCCGAAACCTTTTTCAAACGCCCCTTCTCGCGCCCGGAAGTCAGCTTCAAGCTGCGCGGGCAAAAAGCCGGCGTCGCCCACCTGCACGAGAACCTGCTGCGCTTCAACCTGCAGCTTTACCGGGAAAACCAGGAAGACTTCCTGCGCCAGACCGTTGCCCACGAAGTGGCGCACCTGGTGGCCCACCAGTTGTTTGGCGACCGCATCCAGGCCCATGGCGAAGAGTGGCAATTGATCATGCGCGGGGTGTATGAGCTGCCCCCCAACCGTTGCCACAACTACGAAGTGCAACGGCGCGTGGTGACCCGCTACATCTACCGCTGCCCGTGCCCGCAGGGGGACTTCCCGTTTACTGCACAGCGGCACAAGCTGGTGCGCCAGGGGCGGCGGTACCTGTGCAAACGCTGCCGGGAGATTCTGGTGTACAGCGGCGAGACGCGCGTCGAATAGATTGTGTTCAGCCTTCACTGGCCTCATCGCCGGCAAGCCAGCTCCCACAGGTACCGCACAAGGCTCAAGTACTGTGCAGTACCTGTGGGAGCGGGTTTACCCGCGAAGAGGCCAGTACAGACAATTCAAAGCTCACAGGTATAAAAAAGGCGACCCGAGGGTCGCCTTCTTGTAGCAGCCTGCGCCTTACTTCTCGACGAAGGCACGCTCGATCAGGTAGTCACCCGGCTCGCGCATGCGGGCGGAGACTTTCAGGCCGAAGCTGTCCAGCACTTCGCTGGTCTCGTCGAGCATGCTCGGGCTGCCGCAGATCATCGCACGGTCGTCCTGCGGGTTGATCGGTGGCAGGCCGATGTCGCTGAACAGCTTGCCGCTGCGCATCAGGTCGGTCAGGCGGCCCTGGTTCTCGAACGGCTCGCGGGTCACGGTCGGGTAGTAGATCAGCTTGTCGCGGACCGACTCACCGAAGAACTCGTTCTGCGGCAGGTGCTCGGTGATGAACTCGCGGTAGGCCACTTCGTTCACGTAACGCACGCCGTGCACCAGGATCACTTTTTCGAAGCGCTCGTAGGTTTCCGGGTCCTGGATGACGCTCATGAACGGCGCCAGGCCAGTGCCGGTGCTCAGCAGGTACAGGTGCTTGCCCGGGTTCAGGTCGTCGAGTACCAGGGTACCGGTAGGCTTCTTGCTGATGATGATCTCATCGCCTTCCTTCAGGTGCTGCAGCTGCGAGGTCAGCGGGCCGTCCGGCACCTTGATGCTGAAGAACTCCAGGTGCTCTTCCCAGTTCGGCGAGGCGATGGAATAGGCACGCATGAGCGGACGGCCGCTTTCCTGCTGCAGGCCGATCATCACGAACTGACCGTTCTCGAAGCGCAGCCCCGGGTCGCGGGTGCACTTGAAGCTGAACAGGGTGTCGTTCCAGTGGTGCACACTGAGGACACGTTCGTGGTTCATGTTGCTCATCGATGGGGCTCCTGAAGAAAAACGCGGCGCGCAAAACGCGCAGTTGCGCGATAGTTTAGGGGCAGCGACAATATCTGTTAACTGGATTATCAAGATATGTGTTATCGGTTATATCGATATGCGATTCACACTCCGTCAACTGCAAGTCTTCGTCGCCGTCGCACAGCACCAAAGCGTCTCTCGGGCCGCTAGCCTGCTGGCGTTGTCGCAGTCGGCCGCCAGTACTTCCATCACCGAACTGGAGCGGCAATCGAGCTGCCAGCTGTTCGACCGTGCCGGTAAGCGCCTGGCGCTCAACGCCCTGGGCCATCAACTGTTGCCACAGGCGGTGGCCCTGCTCGACCAGGCCAAGGAAATCGAAGACCTGCTCAACGGCAAGTCCGGTTTCGGTTCGCTGGCGGTCGGCGCCACACTGACCATTGGCAACTACCTGGCCACCCTGCTGATTGGCAGCTTCATGCAGACCCACCCGGAAAGCCAGGTCAAGCTGCATGTACAGAACACAGTGCATATCGTGCAACAGGTCGCGCACTACGAAATTGATCTGGGTCTAATCGAAGGTGATTGCAACCACCCCGACCTTGAAGTGCAGCCGTGGGTCGAAGACGAACTGGTGGTGTTCTGCGCGCCGCAGCATCCACTGGCCAAACCGGGCCGGGCCGATATCGAAAGCCTGTCGCAAGAGGCGTGGATATTACGCGAGCAAGGCTCGGGCACGCGCCTGACCTTCGACCAGGCCATGCGCCATCATCGCGCCAACCTCAACATCCGCCTGGAGCTGGAACACACCGAAGCGATCAAACGCGCGGTTGAGTCGGGCCTGGGGATTGGCTGCATTTCACGCCTGGCCCTGCGTGATGCCTTCCGCCGGGGCAGCCTGGTACCGGTAGAAACGCCGGAACTGGACCTGATGCGCCAGTTCTATTTCATCTGGCACAAACAGAAATACCAGACCTCGGCCATGCGCGAGTTTCTCGAACTGTGCCGCAACTTCACTGCGGGCTATACCCGCAGTGATGAAATCGTACTGCCGCCGATCGCTTAAAGCAGGATCACGCCCCACACCAGCGCCACCATGGTCAGTGCCACCAGTTGCGCGGCGCTGCCCATGTCCTTGGCGTTTTTCGACAGCGGGTGGCGCTCCAGCGAGATGCGGTCGATGGCCGCCTCCACTGCCGAGTTGAACAGCTCGACGATCAGCCCCAACAGGCACACCGCGATCATGATCGCCCGCTCAGCACGGCTGACCGGCAGCCAGAAAGCGATCGGGATCAGCAGCACGTTGAGCAGCACCAGCTGGCGGAATGCGGCCTCACCCTTGAAGGCGGCGCGCAGGCCGTCCAGCGAATAGCCGGCGGCGTTGAAGATGCGTTTCAGGCCGGTCTGGCCCTTGAATGGCGATGTCATGTGAGTCACTTCACAACTGAAAGGCCAGCAGACTAGACCGGCACGGGTCAAAAAAGCGTGAAGCCACGCGCAGTCAGTTGCTGGCAACCGATTCAAGTTGTTGCAGCAGCAGCGCGGCCTGGGTGCGGGTACGCACGCCCAGCTTGCGGAAGATCGCCGTCACGTGGGCCTTGATGGTGGCCTCGGAGACACTCAGCTCATACGCAATCTGCTTGTTCAGCAGGCCTTCGCAGACCATGGTCAGTACCCGAAACTGCTGCGGCGTCAGGCTTGCAAGGCCTTCACTGGCGGCCTTGGCCTCGGCCGAGACATCAACCTTTTCGAACGCCTGCGGCGGCCACCAGACCTCGCCATCGAGCACCTTGCGCACGGCATCCTGGATCACTTCCAGGGTGCTGGACTTGGGAATGAAGCCACTGGCGCCAAATTCGCGGGATTTGACCACCACCGCGGCCTCTTCCTGCGCCGACACCATCACCACGGGGATCTGCGGGTATTGCCCGCGCAGCAGTACCAGCCCGGAAAAACCATAAGCACCCGGCATGTTCAAGTCCAGCAGCACCAGGTCCCAGTCGGCTTTTTCGCTCAGGCGGGTTTCCAGTTCGGCAATGCTCGCGACTTCGACCAGGCGCACATCCGGACCCAGGCCGAGGGTAACGGCCTGGCGCAGGGCGCCACGAAACAACGGGTGGTCATCGGCAATCAGGATTTCGTAAGTGGCCATCGATCTAAGGATCCTGTTCTATGCCAGGCGCTCGGGGGTAGGAGAAGCGCCCGGCGGGGAATCGGCGCCAAGGATGCCGAGCACGGTCAAGGGTGGTCAAGCCATTCGCCCTGCCGCCTCGCCCACCCTGGCTGCCAGCCCCGTCATTATGAACCAAAGCAGGGGTTATGCCCCTTGGACTATAGGAAGGTATGCAAACGCTGGTGGGTGTCGTCCTGATCGTCCAGCGGCAGGCGCCGCTTGCCGCTCAGATAATGCAGGCTGAACACATCCAGGTAGGCATCCAGTGCCTGCGAGGCCTGGCTGTCGCCGGCCAGGTCCAGGCACATGGCTGCGACTTCTGCCGTGCAGAAGTGATCGTCGCGCTTGGACCGCCGCAGGCGGTAGCGCGACATCTGCTCGGCCTGCAGGCTCAGCACCGGGAAGCGGTCCAGGTACGGGCTTTTGCGGAACATCTTGCGGGCTTCGGTCCAGGTGGCATCCAGCAGGATGAACAGCGGGCGCTTGCCCGGCTCGCGCACCACCTCGCTGACCACCCGCTGCTCGGCCACGAATTCACCGGGGAAGACGATGTAGGGCTGCCAGCAAGGGTCGTCGAGCAAGGCCAGCAAGCGTTCGTCGACCGAGGTGCGCAGCCAGCCGAAGGCCGAGGTGTCTTCGATCAGGTCGGCAATCAGCCAGCCGGTGTTGGTGGGCTTCAACGGCTCGGTGTCATGCATCAGCAGGCACACGCCAGACTCGGCCTGCACCCGAGGCTTCCAGGCACACAGGCAATGGGTGGCGATGACCCGGCAATCCGCGCAACGCTCGGCACGCGAGCCACGGGCGATGAAAGGCTTGTTGCTGCGGGCCAGGCGTTCGGCGCGCAGCCGCGCTACCGCGTGGCTCATGCCGGCAGGCCTCTGGACAGGTAGGAAATGAACACAAGGATGACTCGGAAAAAACAAGGCGCCCAGTTTACCAGAACAGGGGCCATTTACTGTGCAGCTGGCAAGGTGCCCCTTATAATCGACGCTTACCGTGCCCGAACCTCGCGCTCGCGCGACTTTCACGGAACGCCGTCGACCGGCGCATGTCAAAGCGCCAGTCATCGAACCAGGAGAGATTCATGCTGCGCCTTATCGTCCCCGCCCTGAGCCTGCTACTCGCTCTGCCCCTGGCAGCCCAGGCAGCCTCCAAGCAGGAATACGACCTGAACACGACATTGCAGAAGGTCGCCAAAGAAAGCAGCGTCGGCACCCCACGCGCCATCAACGAGGACATCCTCGACCAAGGCTACACCGTGGAAGGCAAGGCGCTGGTCAACCACCTCAGCGTACGCCAGAGCCACGCCGAGCGCATGCAGGCCAATCCTGCGCAGGTCCGCAGCCAGCTGGGCGACAGCGTGTGCCGCAACAGCGGCTTTCGCAACCTGATGTCCAAGGGCGCGGTCATGGTCTACCGTTTCACGGTGTACAAGACCAACCAGCCGATCATGGACCAGGCCTTCGACAGTGCCAGCTGCGTGGCCGGCAACAAGAAGAAGTAACAGCAGCTGTTCAAGCTACACCTTCACGTCCTCGCGGGCGCGCCAGCGCCCTTCGGCCGCATCGGCGCGCATCTCGGCCAATAACGCCTGCAAGTAACGCGACTGGCACTCCAGCCCCGCCAACCTGCGACAGCACTCGTCCTCAAGGCTCACGTGATGCACCTGAGCCGCACTCTCCAGCTGCTGGTAAAGCTGCCGGTCCACCTCGATGATCAAGCGATGCATACCGCCACCTCCTGCATCGATACGTTTCGCTTTACCAGTTAACCAAACCCCTGCTGGCGGTGGCCACATACCGACGGGCGGCTGCGCCAAACAGCCCGGCACGATCACGCGCGAGGGTCTAGATTGAGGTCAGAGGTATTGGTGCAGAAGGAGACGTTGCATGCCTTACCAAGCGAATGAACTGCTGTTCAGCCACTTCCGTGACAACAATATCGACCTGAGCAACATCGACGCACAACTTCAACTGGTAGCCCCCGACAGCCCCAACTTGCCGCTGTACCGCGACATGATGCTGACCATCCTGCGCATGGCCCATGACGACAGCGACCGCTGGAGCGCCAAGATCACCCTGCAGGCGCTGCGCGAACTGGACCAATCGTTCCGCACCCTGCAGCGCTACAAGGGCCGGCGCAAAGTGACCGTGTTCGGCTCGGCACGCACCCCGCTGGAGCACCCGATGTACGCCCTGGCCCGCGAGCTGGGCGCTACCCTGGCCCGCTCCGACCTGATGGTCATCACCGGCGCCGGCGGCGGCATCATGGCCGCCGCCCACGAAGGCGCTGGCAGCGACCACAGCCTGGGTTTCAACATCACCCTGCCCTTCGAGCAACATGCCAACCCCACCGTGGGCGGCACCGACAAGCTGCTGCCCTTCCATTTCTTCTTTATCCGCAAGCTGTTCTTCGTCAAGGAAGCTGATGGCCTGGTGCTGTGCCCGGGCGGCTTCGGCACCCTGGATGAAGCGCTCGAAGTGCTGACGCTGATCCAGACCGGCAAGAGCCCCTTGGTGCCGGTGGTGCTGCTGGACTCGCCCGGCGGCAGCTTCTGGCGCGACTGCCTGGACTTCATCAGCCGCCAGTTGGAAGAAAACCGCTACATCCTGCCCAGCGACCTGAAGCTGGTGCGCCTGGTGCACAGTGCCGATGAGGCGGTGGAGGAAATCAACCAGTTCTACAGCAACTACCACTCCAGCCGCTGGCTGAAGAACCAGTTCGTGATCCGCATGCACCACCCGCTCAGCGAAGCAGCGCTGTTTGATATTCAGGAAGGCTTTGCCGACTTGCGCCTGAGTGGCAAGTATCACCAGCAAGCGGATAGCAGTGCCGAACATGAAGTGGGCAACTTCAACCACCTGACCCGGCTGTCATTTGCCTTCAATGGCCGCGACCAGGGCCGGCTGCGTGAACTGGTGGACTTCATCAACCTGTCGGAGAACTGGGCGAAACCGCAACCCATGCATACCACGCAGCGAGCCAGGGAGGCGTTGAAGGTCAGTTGACGCCATTTTTAGGAGCAACTGTCTTAATCAAAATCCAAGCGTTTGCGCGATCACTGTGGGAGCGTGCTCGCCCGCGAACACCGGCGAAGCCGGTGCCATCCACCGCGCTGGGTTCTTCGCGGGTGAACCCGCTCCCACTGGCACCGCGCGGGCTTCAGGCTTATGCAGCACCTGTGGGAACAACTGCCTTGATCAAAATCCAAGCGTTTGCGCGATCACTGTGGGAGCGGGCTCGCCCGCGAACACCGGCGAAGCCGGTGCCATCCACCGCGCTGGGTTCTTCGCGGGTGAACCCGCTCCCACTGGCACCGCGCGGGCTTCAGGCTTATGCAGTACCTGTGGGAACAACTGCCTTGATCAAAATCCAAGCGTTTGCGCGATCACTGTGGGAGCGTGCTCGCCCGCGAACACCGGCGAAGCCGGTGCCATCAACCGCGCTGGGTTCTTCGCGGGCATGCCCGCTCCCACAGGCACCGCACGGGCTTCAGGCTTATGCAGCACCTGTGGGAACAACTGCCTTGATCAAAATCCAAGCGTTTGCGCGATCACTGTGGGAGCGTGCTCGCCCGCGAACACCGGCGAAGCCGGTGCCATCCAACGCGCTGGGTTCTTCGCGGGCATGCCCGCTCCCACAGGCACCGCACGGGCTTCAGGCTTATGCAGCACCTGTGGGAACAACTGCCTTGATCAAAATCCAAGCGTTTGCGCGATCACTGTGGGAGCGTGCTCGCCCGCGAACACCGACGAAGCCGATGCCATCAACCGCGCTGGGTTCTTCGCGGGTGAACCCGCTCCCACAGGACCGCGCAGGCTTCAGGCTTATGCAGTACCTGTGGGAGCGGCTTTAGCCGCGAACACCGGCGAAGCCGGTGCCATCCAACGCGCAGGATTTTTCGCGGGCTCGCCCGCTCCCACAAGGATTGCGTCAGCTTTTAGATTTCAGGTCGGCGTTTGACCATAGGCGGTCGCGTAGCACTGCAGATCTGGTGGTCAGTAATCGTCGAGATCACGCCCACTGAGCAGGCGGCCGATCATGTCCATGGGGAAGCCCCGGTAAGCCAGAAACCGGGTTTGCTGGGCACGGCTGCGCGGATCCTGCGGGCACTGCCCGGCAAACTTGCGCTGCCACACGTCACGCATGCGCTCGCGCCAATCCACCTCGCTCTCGCGCAATGCCTGCTCGATATCAGCACGCGCCAGACCACGCTGGCCCAGCTCTTCGCGAATACGCGAAGGGCCATAGCCAGCGCTGGAACGGTACCTGATGAAGCTTTCGAGGTAGCGGGCTTCGCAAAGCAGCCCTTCTTCGGCGAGCCGGTCGAGTTCAGGCTCGATCAGCTCATCCGAAGCGCCGCGCTGACGCAATTTGCGCGTCAGCTCGACGCGACCGTGCTCACGTCGCGCGAGCAGGTCCATGGCTGTCCGCCGAATGGCGACGGGGGTGTCGAGTACGGCGGACATGTTGGCTATCTACCGCTCAATCAATAACCGGCTTCGGCGTCAGCCACATCGTCGGCGCTGGCATCAACGGCGGCAGCCTTGTTGGCTTCAGCGGCAGCACCAGCTTTCAGCAGCTTTTCACGGATCTGCTTCTCGATCTCGGTACCAATAGCCGGGTTCTCGGCCAGGTATTTGGCAGCGTTGGCTTTGCCCTGACCGATCTTGTTGCCCTGGTAAGCGTACCAGGCACCCGACTTCTCGATCAGGCCTTGGGACACACCCAGGTCAATGATCTCGCCGTTACGGTAAATACCTTTGCCGTACAGAATCTGGAACTCGGCCTGACGGAACGGCGGCGACACCTTGTTCTTGACGATCTTGACGCGGGTTTCGCTACCGACCACCTCGTCGCCTTCCTTGACCGCACCGGTACGGCGGATGTCCAGACGCACCGAGGCGTAGAACTTCAGGGCGTTACCACCGGTGGTGGTTTCCGGGCTGCCGAACATCACGCCGATCTTCATACGGATCTGGTTGATGAAGATGACCAGGCAGTTGGCGTTCTTGATGTTACCGGTGATCTTGCGCAGCGCCTGGGACATCAGGCGAGCCTGCAGGCCCACGTGCATGTCACCCATTTCGCCTTCGATCTCGGCCTTGGGTACCAGCGCGGCCACGGAGTCGACGATGATCACGTCAACGGCGTTGGAGCGCACCAGCATGTCGGTGATTTCCAGGGCCTGTTCGCCGGTGTCCGGCTGCGAGACCAGCAGGTCGTCGACGTTGACGCCCAGCTTGCCGGCGTACTCAGGGTCGAGGGCGTGTTCGGCGTCGACGAAGGCGCAGGTGGCACCGCTTTTCTGGGCTTCGGCGATGACCGATAGGGTCAGCGTGGTCTTACCCGACGATTCCGGGCCATAGATCTCGACGATACGGCCTTTTGGCAGGCCGCCGATGCCGAGGGCAATATCCAGGCCCAGGGAGCCGGTGGAGATGGCCGGAATACCTTGACGCTCCTGGTCACCCATGCGCATGACCGCGCCTTTGCCGAATTGGCGTTCGATCTGACCCAGGGCCGCAGCCAAGGCGCGCTTCTTGTTGTCGTCCATTGAAATCCTCACGTGTTCGACTTGGCCCTGATGGCCGGAATACCTGTATAAGTAGCCAGTATTATTCCACAGGCAGGCGCCCGCGCAAACCCCTGTCGTCGATTTACTCGGCACCAAGCTGTAACAAGCCGTCTAACGCGGCGCTCACCGTTTGTCGGCGCACCGCTTCGCGGTCACCGTCGAACTGGCGGCGCTCGCTGAACACCCGGTTGCCGTCACCCCAGGCCAGCCACACGGTACCGACCGGTTTGGCTGGCGAACCGCCGTCCGGCCCGGCCACACCGCTTACCGCCACGGCAAAGCGCGCGCCGCTGGCGGCCTGGGCCCCGCGGACCATGGCTTCGACCACTTCCTGGCTGACCGCGCCCACTTCGCCGAACAAGGCCTCGGGCACACCCAGCAGGCGGTTTTTCTGGGCGTTGGAATAGGTCACATAGCCAACCTCGAACCAGGCCGAGCTGCCAGGTATGCGGGTGATGGCTTCGGCAATGCCACCGCCGGTGCAGGATTCGGCGGTGGTCACCTGTGCATTGAAACGGCGCAGGTGTTCACCCAGACGGGTGGCAAGCGTGGTAATCGGGTCCATGTCGGGCTCCTGGAAGGCTGCCCTCTACCCTATCACCCTGTCGCGGCCGCTGGCTCAGGAAACCTTCAGGCTGTCCCGGGCAATTTCGCTGAACGCACGCTCGTCACGCCGCCCCAGGCGCGGCAGCCCTGCCGGCCATTCCTGGCTCCAGTCGAAATCACCTTGCTTGCGCATGTCTTCAATCGCCGAGCGCCACCAGATCACCTTGCAGGCACGCTGGTAGTCGTCGCCGCTCATCACACTGCCATACAGCAGCTTGCGGCCGATGCCGCGCAGCTCCCGCGGCACACGCTTGAGGCTCCACTTCACCGAAAGCCGCGCCAGCCACGAAGGTACAGGGCGATGTGCCGGCACCTTGAGGGCCAGGCTCGGCATCTGTGGATGGAAGCCTTCGCCGTGCCTGGCGAAGAAGATTTCCAGGATGGCATGCACGTACTGCTTCATCGCGAAGTAATGGCTGATCACGCCGCGCGCCTCATTGACTTGCGCGCCGTGCAGCTCAAAGGAAAAGGCGATCTGTTCGATGGTGTGCAGGTCATCGCTATAGGGGGTCCAGGCATCGATGCGCGGAATGGCGCGCTCGGCAATGCCGACATTGCAGCGGGTGAAGCCCATGACACCGCTGTTGCACAGGCGCAAATCGTCGGTCGGCGCATGTCCAGCCTCGGCGAGCCCCGCACTGAAGCGAAGGTAGTCGCTGCTGCGCGAAGCCTCGGCCCAGCTCGTTTCCACTTCGTCGACCAGGAACTGCCCGGTATCGACCTGGCTGAACAGCTTCAGCGGCGATTGCAGGAACACCGTATCGGTATCGATGAACACGGTCTTGTCCGCCCACTGCCCTGCCAGGGCAATGGCGCAGGCCTTGCGCCGGTGGGTGTAGCCGCCGTCACCGGTCCACGCCTGCAGGGTCTGCTCGTCCAGGGTGATCACTTCCACCGGCCATCCGACAAAGGCCTGCGGCTGGTCGGTGAGTATGCGGATCACCGGCAGCTCTGCCGGTTTGCAGCGCGCCACGGCGGTGAGGATGCTGAGCTTGGCCTCCAGCTGATAGATCCGGCGCTCGCCGTACAGGAGGTAGATCAGCTGTTGTTTGACATGAGGGACAGGGCTGGACACATTCATCGTGCAGGTCACGGCTAGAAGCGTTCGTCGAGGGCCGCGCATTCTAGAGGGTAACGCGGCGCAGCTCCACCATTGCCCGCCAGGCTGCGCGCACATACCCCGAAGCCTGCGCCTGCATCGCAACAAAAAAGCCTGTACCATTGCGGGTTTACCATCGCCAACCAGATCACCCGCTGTAAGGCCCTGAATGTCAGATCTTTCCGCACACACACCGATGATGCAGCAGTACTGGAAGCTGAAGAACCAGCACCCGGACCAGCTGATGTTCTACCGCATGGGCGACTTCTACGAAATCTTCTACGAAGATGCGAAGAAGGCCGCGAAACTGCTGGACATCACCCTGACCGCGCGCGGCCAGTCGGCCGGCCAGTCCATCCCCATGTGCGGGATTCCGTTCCATTCGCTGGAAGGCTACCTGGCCAAGCTGGTCAAGCTGGGCGAATCGGTGGTGATCTGCGAACAGATTGGCGACCCGGCCACCAGCAAGGGCCCGGTGGAGCGCCAGGTGGTGCGTATCATCACCCCTGGCACGGTCAGCGACGAGGCGCTGCTCGACGAGCGTCGCGACAACCTGATTGCCGCGCTGCTGGGTGACGAACGCCTGTTCGGCCTGGCCGTGCTGGACATCACCAGCGGCAACTTCAGCGTGCAGGAAATCAAAGGCTGGGAGAACCTGCTGGCCGAGCTTGAGCGCCTAAACCCGGTCGAGCTGCTGATCCCTGACGACTGGCCACGCGACCTGCCCGCCGAAAAACGCCCGGGCGCCCGCCGCCGGGCGCCGTGGGACTTCGACCGCGATTCGGCACGCAAGGCCCTGTGCCAGCAGTTCGCGACCAAGGACCTCAAGGGCTTTGGCTGCGACAAGCTGACCCTGGCCATCGGCGCCGCCGGCTGCCTGCTGACCTACGCCAAGGAAACCCAGCGCACCGCCCTGCCGCACCTGCGCAGCCTGCGCCACGAGCGCCTGGACGACACGGTCATCCTCGATGGCGCCAGCCGTCGCAACCTGGAGCTGGACGTCAACCTGGCGGGTGGGCGTGACAACACCCTGCAATCGGTGGTCGACCGCTGCCAGACTGCCATGGCCAGCCGCTTGCTGAGCCGGTGGCTGAACCGACCGTTGCGCGACCTCAAGGTGCTGCAGGCACGCCAGGATTCGATCCGCTGCCTGCTCGACAGCTACAGCTTCGAGAAGCTGCAGCCGCAGCTGAAAGAAATTGGCGACATCGAGCGGATCCTCGCCCGAATCGGCCTGCGCAATGCCCGCCCACGCGACCTGGCGCGCCTGCGCGATGCATTGGGTGCCTTGCCCGAACTGCAGAACGCCATGACCGAACTGGAGGCGCCGCACCTTGCGCGCCTGGCGGCCATTACCGGCACCTATCCGGAGCTGGCCAGCCTGCTGGAGCGGGCGATCATCGACAACCCACCAGCGGTGATCCGCGACGGCGGCGTGCTCAAGACCGGCTATGACAACGAGCTGGACGAGCTGCTGGCGATCAGCGAGAACGCCGGCCAGTTCCTGATCGACCTGGAAGCCCGGGAAAAGGCCCGCACCGGCCTTGCCAACCTCAAGGTCGGCTACAACCGGGTGCACGGCTACTTCATCGAGCTGCCGACCAAGCAGGCCGAGCAGGCGCCGGGCGACTACATCCGCCGTCAGACCCTCAAGGGCGCCGAGCGCTTCATCACCCCCGAGCTGAAAGTGTTCGAGGACAAGGCGCTGTCGGCCAAGAGCCGCGCCCTGGCCCGCGAGAAGATGCTCTACGACGCCTTGCTGGAAACCCTGATCAGCCACCTGGCGCCGCTGCAGGACAGCGCCGCCGCCCTGGCCGAACTGGATGTGCTCAGCAACCTGGCCGAACGTGCGCTGAACCTCGACCTGAACTGCCCGCGCTTCGTCGACGAGCCGTGCCTGCGCATCGAGCAAGGCCGCCACCCGGTCGTGGAGCAGGTACTGACCACGCCGTTCGTGGCCAACGACCTGGGCCTGGACAACAGCACCCGCATGCTGATCATCACCGGCCCGAACATGGGCGGTAAATCCACCTACATGCGCCAGACCGCCCTGATCGTGCTGCTGGCGCACATCGGCAGCTTCGTGCCGGCAGCCAGCTGCGAACTGTCGCTGGTCGACCGCATCTTCACCCGCATCGGCTCCAGCGACGACCTGGCCGGCGGGCGCTCGACCTTCATGGTCGAGATGAGCGAAACCGCCAACATCCTGCACAACGCGACCGACCGCAGCCTGGTGCTGATGGACGAAGTGGGCCGCGGCACCAGTACCTTCGACGGCCTGTCGCTGGCGTGGGCTGCCGCCGAGCGCCTGGCCCAGTTGCGCGCCTATACCCTGTTCGCCACCCACTACTTCGAGCTCACCGTGCTGCCCGAAAGTGAGCCGCTGGTGGCCAACGTGCACCTGAATGCCACCGAGCACAACGAGCGTATCGTGTTCCTGCACCATGTGCTGCCTGGCCCTGCCAGCCAGAGCTACGGGCTGGCCGTGGCGCAACTGGCCGGTGTGCCGGGGGTGGTGATCCAGCGTGCTCGCGAACACCTGGCGCGCCTGGAAACCACCAGCCTGCCGCATGAACAAACCCCGGCCGAAAAGGCCAGGGATGTGCCACAGGTGCCGCACCAGAGCGATCTGTTCGCCAGCCTGCCACACCCGGCCATCGAGAAGCTGGGCAAGCTGCAACTGGACGACATGACCCCGCGCCAAGCTATCGAAATGCTATATCAACTAAAGAACCTGTTATAACGGCGCCCACTACAAGCTGGTAGAATCCGCCGCGGTTTGCTGGTGCTGCAGGTTATTAGCCTGGCCTGCAGCCACATACCTGTAAACCGCGCGGCCCTGAGAGGAAGGGCCGCCGCCGTCGCCTGAGGAGAGAATTAGAAATGACCTTCGTCGTCACCGACAACTGCATCAAATGCAAATACACCGACTGCGTGGAAGTCTGTCCGGTGGACTGCTTCTACGAAGGCCCGAACTTCCTGGTCATCCACCCGGACGAGTGCATCGACTGCGCCCTGTGCGAACCGGAATGCCCGGCGCAAGCCATCTTCTCGGAAGACGAAATCCCTGCCGGGATGGAGAACTTCATCGAGCTGAACGCCGAACTGGCGGAAGTCTGGCCAAACATCACCGAGCGTAAGGATGCCCTGCCTGACGCTGAAGAGTGGGACGGCAAGACTGGCAAGATTGCAGACCTGGAGCGCTGATAGCGCCCGGACACGAAAAAGGCCCCTCGGGGCCTTTTTTGTTTTTCTACGGGCAAAAAAAAGGGGCGGTTTGACCCGCCCACATTTTTTTCCGTAGTCCCTGCTTGTCCCTGACATCATCCTGATGAAATCGCTTCTTGCGACGTCCCTGGCCTTCGTCCTGAAAGCCTGTGCATGTCCCTGTGCACAGTTCGAATACTAGCGGGTTGAGCCGGGCGGGCAAGCGCGATACCTCACAAGGTATTGCAGGGGACACATTTCCTCACAGCCGAATAAATCATGTTTTTCAATGGGTTGTAAAAATACAAAGACTGAAAACGACAATGATTTACTGCGACATGCATAGATAGCTTACAAAACAAGTAAGAAAAGGCTTACACGCAATGTTACTGAGGTGGCGCCATACATGTGGGGCTGCTTTGCAGCCCATTCGCAGCACAAGGCTGCTCCTACAAAAGACCGTGATTGCCTGCATGATCGCGTATCCCTGTAGGAGCAGCCTTGTGCTGCGAATGGGGCGCGCAGCGCCCCCCATCATTTTCAAATAACACACACAAAAACGCCCCGAGGTCATCGGGGCGTTTTGTGTGACAGGCGTTCGCTACTGGAACAAAGACTCGCTGGACAGGCCGTTCTTCTCAAGGATCTCGCGTAGGCGCTTGAGCCCCTCTACCTGGATCTGCCGTACCCGCTCCCGGGTCAGGCCGATCTCCAGGCCAACATCTTCCAGGGTGCTGCTCTCATGCCCACGCAGGCCAAAGCGACGCACCACCACCTCACGCTGCTTGTCAGTCAATTCGCCCAGCCACTGGTCGATGCTCTGCGACAGGTCGTCATCCTGCAGCAGTTCGCATGGGTCGGTCGGGCGGTCGTCGGTCAGGGTGTCGAGCAGGGTCTTGTCCGAGTCCGGGCCAAGCGACACATCCACCGAAGACACCCGCTCGTTCAGGCCCAGCATGCGCTTGACCTCGGCGACCGGCTTCTCCAGCAGCGTGGCAATTTCTTCCGGTGAGGGTTCGTGGTCGAGTTTCTGGGTCAGCTCGCGGGCGGCGCGCAGGTACACGTTCAGTTCCTTGACCACGTGGATCGGCAGGCGAATGGTGCGGGTCTGGTTCATGATCGCCCGTTCGATGGTCTGGCGAATCCACCAGGTCGCATAGGTCGAAAAACGGAAACCACGCTCCGGGTCGAACTTCTCGACCGCACGGATCAGCCCCAGGTTGCCCTCCTCGATCAGGTCGAGCAGCGACAGGCCCCGGTTCACGTAACGACGGGCAATTTTTACAACCAGGCGCAGGTTGCTTTCGATCATGCGCTTGCGGCCAGCGGGGTCGCCTTTCTGCGACAGGCGCGCGAAGTGCACTTCCTCTTCTGGCGAAAGCAGCGGCGAGAAGCCGATCTCGTTGAGATACAACTGGGTGGCATCGAGCGCCCGGGTGTAATCGATGTACTTGTGTTGCTTGAGCGAAGAGCCCGACTTGGCCCTCGTCCGAACCGAAGATACAGCAGGTTCGTCTGACACCACATCCGTTTCCAAAACGATGCCCGTCTCCATCAGGAGGACGTCATCGTCGATGTCAAACTCCGGCACTTCTTTACTGAGAGCCATTGTTATAGTCCTTTGCTGAGTTCGAACTCAGACTCGAGCGGCACCTTTATCCCTGGCAGCGCTGGAGCCTGTCCCCTCTACATCACAGGAACAGGCCGGGTACAACGATCAACGGCGTGGCAGGAACTGGAGTGGATCGACGGGTTTGCCCTGGCGGCGAATCTCAAAATGCAGCTTCACCCGATCTGTGCCCGTGGACCCCATTTCAGCAATCGACTGCCCTGCCTTGACCTGCTGCCCCTCCCGAACCAACAGCCTGCGGTTATGACCGTAGGCACTGACGTAGGTATCGCTGTGTTTGATGATGATCAGCTCGCCGTAGCCCCTCAAACCACTCCCGGCGTAAACCACCGCACCATCAGACGCAGCAAAAACAGGCTGTCCCAAATCACCGGCGATATCAATGCCTTTATTCAAACTACCGTTTGAAGCAAATTTTCCAATCAGCACGCCGTTGGCAGGCCAGGTCCAGCCGCCTACCGCGCGCTCCGCAGCGGGCACGGTGGCAACCACCGGCGCGCTGGTGGAAGGGGCCGTCGTGGCCGGTTTGCTGGTGCTGGCAGGCGACGTGGGCGTGCTCCCCACAGGCCGCCGCGTGACCGTGGTGCGGCTCGACGAGGACGGGTTGGACACCACCGTGGTACTGCTGCTTGAACCGCTGCTGAAACGAATCGCCTGGCCCGGGCGGATGGTATAAGGCGCCGGGATGCCGTTGCGTGCGGCCAGTTCCTTGTAGTCCCAGCCATAGCGGAAGGCGATGGAGAACAGCGTGTCACCCGGCTTGACGACGTACTGCCCGGACGTCACCGTCGGGCGCTTGGGCACGGTGTTGTTGCGGTCGACCACCCGCGCGCTGGTGTTACTGGTGCTCGAGCAACCCACCAGAAGCGTGCCCATGGCCAGTGCAATCACCAGAAGCTTGAAACCCGACCCGTCCTTGCGCTGCCGAATGACTGTGTGACCCACCCGCGCTCCCCTCATGGTGCCGAAATACGATATGAAGACAAGAAATGCAATATTGTTGCAATTATAACCAAGCCGGCCGGTAATGGCAGGCTGATGCAAAAGGCTGTTGCAAAGCCACGGTGGGCGCTGCGTGCTAGCGCCTCGCTCCGCCAGATAGACAGGGCGAAGCTGTAAGAATTCGCCGCCGGCGCAAAAATACCGCACGGCTCATATCGGCAGTGACCAGCCCGAGGCAGCGCTCAGGCCAGCGGGCCATTGAGCAGCGGTACGAAGCGCACTGCCCCCAGCACACGGCGGGAGAACCCATGCTCCTCGCGCACGATCAGCATCAGTTGCTGGGTTTCGCCGGCCGGCCCCACCGGGATCACCATGCGGCCACCAGGGGCCAGCTGGTCAAGCAGTGCCTGGGGCACTTCCGGCGCCACTGCCGTGACGATGATGCCGTTGTACGGCGCCAGCGCCGGCCAGCCTTCGCAACCATCGCCCCAGCGGAATACCACGTTGCGCAGGTTCAGCTCCACCAGGCGCTCTTTGGCCCGGTCCTGCAGCACCTTGATACGCTCCACCGAGAATACCCGCTCCACCAGTTGGGCCAGGATCGCCGTCTGATAACCCGAGCCGGTGCCGATCTCCAGCACCTTGTCCAGTGGCCCGGCTTCGAGCAGCAGCTCGCTCATGTGGGCAACCATGAAGGGCTGGGAGATGGTCTGGTTGTGGCCGATCGGCAACGCGGTGTCTTCGTAGGCACGATGCGCCAGTGCTTCGTCGACGAACAGGTGACGCGGAGTACGACGGATCACGTCGAGCACCTTGGTGTTCGACACACCCTCTTCGCACAGGCGCTGGATCAGCCGCTCCCGGGTACGCTGGGAGGTCATGCCGATGCCACGCCGCAGCATATCGTCCTCGCGCATCAGAGCACGCCCTCCAGCCAACCGTCGAGCTGCTCGAAGGCATCATTGAAGGTGCGGTCGAGCTGCAGCGGCGTGATCGAGACGAAGCCTTGCATCACCGCATGGAAGTCGGTGCCAGGGCCGCCATCTTCGGCATCACCGGCCACGGCGATCCAGTAGCCTTCCTTGCCGCGCGGATTGACCACCTTGGTCGGTGCCGCCGCCCTTGCCCGGTGACCGAGGCGGGTGAGCTGGATGCCACGGATGTGCTCCAGCGGCAGGTTGGGGATATTGACGTTGAGCACGGTGCGTGGCGGCAGCACCAGGCGCGACTGCGCCTCGACCAGGCGACGGGCGATGTAGGCCGCCGTCGGCAGGTTGTCCGGCTGACGCGACAACAGCGAAAACGCCAGCGATGTGGTGCCCAGGAAACGGCCTTCCAACGCAGCGGCGACCGTACCGGAGTACAACACGTCATCACCCAGGTTGGCACCGAGGTTGATCCCCGACACGACCATGTCCGGCACCTGCGGCAACAGCCCATTGAGCCCCAGGTGCACACAGTCGGTCGGTGTGCCGTTGAGGCTGATGAAGCCGTTGGCCAGGGTCTGCGGGTGCAGTGGCCGGTCCAGCGTCAGCGAACTGCTGGCGCCGCTCTTGTCTTGATCCGGGGCGATCACCGCGCACTCGGCGTAATCCGCCAGCGCAGCGTGCAGCGCGGCGATGCCGGGTGCGGTAACACCGTCGTCGTTCGAAATCAGAATACGCATGGGCTGTCCGTCTGCCCTGCCGACACCAGATCCACAATTTCGCGCACCACTATGGTGGCGAAGCATCCGGCCGGCAGGACGAATTCCAGTTGCAGGATATCAGGCTCGGGATAATGCCATGTCAGGCCGCCAATAGGGAGCCGCAAAATACGCCGTTCGTGATCCATGCCCGCCTGGGCCAACCACTGGCAAAGTGCCGACTGCCGTGCGCCGACGGCATTTTCCAGCTGCGCAGTGGCGCCGCCTGCAGGCGAACCGCCCTCGCCCCACATCGGGCCGGTCGGGTGCAGGTCGAGAATCGCCAGGCGTGGGTCGGCGCATTCCGCCTCGCCGGCCGGGAAGAAGCTACGGCTGTCGGTGAACGCCAGCAGGTCGCCGACCTGGGCCTGCGCCCAGCTACCTTCAGCGACACGTGCCGCCAGCACCTGGTTGAACAGGTAGCTGCGCCCGGCCGAAAGCAGCCGCGAACGCACGTTGCGCTGCTCGGGTAAGGCTTTGCGCGCGGCCCAGTCGAGGGCGTCATGGACGTTGCCCCCGCCGTGACCGAAGCGCTGGGTGCCGAAATAGTTGGGCACACCGTGCTGCTTGAGCTGTGCCAGGCGTGCATCCACAGCCTGGTGGTCGGCAGCCAGGGCCGTCAGGCGCAGGGTGAAGCCGTTGGCCGAATGCGCGCCACGCTGCAGCTTGCGCTGGTGGCGCACCTGCTTGAGCACGCGCAGGCTGGCGTCTTCAGCGCGCGACAGGTCCGGGTCGGCCTTGCCCGGCAGGTGCAGGCTGAACCACTGACGGGTCAGGGCCTGACGGTCCTTGAGCCCGGCGTAGCTGATCGAACGCACCGGCACGCCTGCGGCGCGCGCCAGGCGGCGGGCGGCCTCTTCGGTGTTCAGGTCACGCTTTTCGACCCACAGCCACAGGTGCTCGCCCTGGCCGGACAGCGGAATGTCCAGCACTTCGTCGACCTGGAAGTCTTCAGCCACCGCCTTGAGGACGGCGGTGCCCAAGGGTTCGCCCGATGCGCACGGGCCCAGCAGTTCCAGTTCGGTCATGCTGGCAGCAGCAGGGCGACCGAATGCACGGCAATCCCCTCCTCACGGCCGGTGAAGCCCAGCTTTTCAGTGGTGGTGGCCTTGACGTTGACCTGGTCGAGTTCGACCTGCAGGTCTTCGGCGATCAGCTGGCGCATGGTCTCGATGTGCGGGGCCATCTTCGGCGCCTGGGCGACGATGGTGGCGTCGACATTGCCGACCTTCCAGCCCTTGGCCTTGACGATGCCGACTACATGGCGCAGCAGCACGCGGCTGTCGGCACCCTTGAACTGTGGGTCGGTGTCGGGGAAGTGCTTGCCGATATCGCCCAGCGCCGCAGCGCCCAGCAAGGCATCGCTCAGGGCGTGCAGCAGCACGTCGCCGTCGGAGTGGGCCAGCAGGCCGTATTTGTGGGGGATACGCACCCCGCCCAGGGTAATGAAATCACCGTCGCAGAAACGGTGCACATCGTAGCCATGGCCAATACGCATAGAAAAACGCCCTGAATGAGTCAGGGCGTGATTCTACCTGCTTTTGAGGCATTGGGCTGGAGGTGATCGCCTTGGGATTTTCAGCGCCTGCAAGATCGAGCGCCGCCCGCGCGGCGCATCGCGAGCTGCGCTCGCTCCTACGTTTGTTTCGGGCCAATTATTCCTGTGAAGTTTGCGCGCGAACGCTTTGGCACATGGCGCGATATCGCGTCGTGCGAACAAGGCGGTCGCGCGCGCCCGTCACAGGCGTTACTGGCCCGAAACAAACGTAGGAGCGAGCGCAGCTCGCGATGCGCCGCGCGGGCGGCGCTCGATCTCCCAGGCACCCAAAATGCTATGCCTTAAACCCGCCCCAGTGCCACCGCATGATGGCGCAGGTGCTCCTCGATGAAGCTGGCAATGAAGTAGTAGCTATGGTCATAGCCCGGCTGCAGGCGCAGGGTCATTTCATGGCCCCCTTTGCGTGCCGCCTGCTCCAGCGCTTCAGGCTTGAGCTGCTTTTCGAGGAAGTCGTCACGGTCACCCTGGTCAACCAGCAACGGCGGGCACTCGCCAGCAGGGGTTTCGGCCAGCAGCACGCTGGCATCCCACTCGCGCCAGCGCGCGCGGTCTTCACCCAGGTAGCGGCTGAAGGCTTTCTCGCCCCACGGGCAATCCATCGGGTTGCTGATCGGCGAGAACGCCGACACCGAGCGGTAGCGCCCCGGGTTGCGCAAGGCGCACACCAGTGCGCCATGCCCCCCCATGGAGTGGCCGCTGATGCTGCGCTCGCCCGACGCCGGGAAGTGCGCCTCGATCAGCGCCGGCAACTCCTCCACCACATAATCGTGCATGCGGTAGTGCTGGGCCCAGGGTTGCTGGGTGGCGTTGAGGTAGAAGCCGGCCCCCAGGCCGAAGTCCCAGGCGCCGTCCGGGTCGCCCGGCACCTGTTCGCCACGCGGGCTGGTGTCGGGGGCCACGATGATCAGCCCAAGCTCCGCGGCCATGCGCTGGGCGCCGGCCTTCTGCATGAAGTTCTCGTCGGTGCAGGTGAGGCCGCTCAGCCAGTACAGCACCGGCAGCTTCTCGCCCTGCTCGGCCTGCGGTGGCAGGTACACGGCAAACACCATGTCGCAGCCCAGCACCTTGGAGTGATGCCGGTAACGCTTGTGCCAGCCGCCGAAGCTCTTCTGGCAGGAGATGTTATCCAGGCTCATGGCGTACCTCAGAAGTGGATCACGCTGCGGATGCTCTTGCCTTCATGCATCAGGTCGAAGGCTTTGTTGATGTCTTCCAGGCCCATGGTGTGGGTGATGAAGGTATCCAGCGGGATCTCGCCCTTCTCGGCCATTTCCACGTAGCTAGGCAGCTCGCTGCGGCCACGCACGCCGCCGAACGCCGAGCCACGCCAGACGCGGCCGGTGACCAGCTGGAACGGACGGGTGGCGATTTCCTGGCCGGCAGCGGCTACGCCGATAATGACCGACTCGCCCCAGCCCTTGTGGCAGCATTCCAGGGCAGCGCGCATCAGTTGCACATTGCCGATGCACTCGAAGGAGAAGTCCACGCCACCGTCGGTGAGGTCGACGATCACTTCCTGGATCGGGCGGTCGTATTCTTTCGGGTTGATGCAGTCGGTGGCACCCAGTTGGCGGGCGATCTCGAACTTGGCCGGGTTGATGTCGACGGCGATGATGCGCGAGGCCTTGGCCTTGACCGCACCGATCACTGCCGACAGGCCGATGCCGCCCAGGCCGAAGATGGCCACGGTGTCACCCGGTTTGACCTTGGCAGTGTTGAGCACCGCGCCGATACCGGTGGTGACGCCACAGCCCAGCAGGCAGACCTTTTCCAGGGGGGCTTCTTTCTGGATCTTGGCCACGGAGATTTCCGGCAGCACGGTGTACTCGGAGAAGGTCGAGGTGCCCATGTAGTGGAACAGCTGCTGGCCCTTGTACGAGAAACGCGTGGTGCCGTCCGGCATCAGGCCCTTGCCCTGGGTAGCACGGATGGCCTGGCACAGGTTGGTCTTGCCCGAGAGACAGAACTTGCACTTGCCGCATTCCGGGGTGTACAGCGGGATCACGTGGTCGCCGACGACCACCGAGGTCACGCCCTCGCCTACTGCTTCGACGATCGCACCGCCTTCATGGCCGAGGATCGACGGGAAGATGCCTTCCGGGTCGGCACCGGAAAGGGTGTAGGCATCAGTGTGGCAGACACCACTGGCGACCACACGCAGCAGCACTTCACCGGCCTTGGGCATGGCCACGTCGACTTCGACGATTTCCAGGGGTTTCTTGGCTTCGAAGGCTACGGCAGCACGGGACTTGATCATCAAAGGTCTCCAGACAGAGGGTCGATTCAGGCTCACAGTGTAATTCACCGCCTTTTGATGAATAATCCGGCCAAAGACAAAACATTATTGCCACACAGGGATAATCAATGAGCAGCCGCTGGGAAGGCATCGACGAATTCGTCGCCGTGGCCGAATCGGGCCAGTTCACGGCAGCAGCCGAACGCCTGGGCGTTTCGTCGTCGCACATCAGCCGCCAGATCGCCCGGCTGGAGGAGCGCCTGCAGACACGCCTGCTGTACCGCAGCACCCGCCGGGTGACCCTGAGCGAGGCCGGGCAGACCTTTCTGCAGCATTGCCAACGCCTGCAGGATGGCCGCGAGGAAGCCCTACGCGCCATGGGCGACCTGGCCAGCGAACCCAAGGGCTTGCTGCGCATGACCTGCGCGGTCGCCTACGGCGAGCGCTTCATTGTGCCGCTGGTGACACGGTTCATGGCGCTCTACCCGCAGTTGCGGGTGGATGTGGAACTGAGCAACCACACCCTCGACCTGCTGCATGAGGGCATGGACCTGGCCATCCGCCTGGGCCGCCTGGCCGACTCCCGGCTGGTGGCCACGCGCCTGGCGCCGCGACGCATGTACCTGTGCGCGTCGCCGGCCTACCTGGAACGTTATGGCCGGCCGCACAGCCTGTCGGAACTGGCGCGGCACAATTGCCTGGTGGGCAGTTCGGACTTGTGGGCACTGCAACAGGACGGCCGCGAGATCAGCCAGCGGATACAGGGCAACTGGCGCTGCAACAGTGGCCAGGCCGTGCTGGATGCGGCGTTGCAAGGGATAGGGCTGTGCCAGTTGCCGGATTACTACGTGCTGGAGCACCTGAACAGTGGTGCGCTGGTGTCACTGCTGGAAGCGCACCAGCCGCCGAATACGGCAGTGTGGGCGCTGTATCCGCAGCAGCGGCACCTGTCGCCGAAGGTGCGGCGGTTGGTGGATTACCTGAAGGAAGGGTTGGCGGGGTTGCCGGAATATCGTTTCGGCTGAAGGGATGTGCTGCTTGTACTGGCCTCTTCGCGGGTGAACCCGCTCCCACAGGTATCTCACAGATTTCAGACCCGGTGGAGACCCTGTGGGAGCGGGTTTACCCGCGAAGAGGCCGGTACAGGAGAACGACGATCAGCGCCTACCCGCCCAACGCTGGCGCAACCATTCCAGATCTTCGGGGCGGGTGACCTTGATGTTGTCACTGCGCCCTTCCACCAGCCGCGGCGCCTGGCCGGACCATTCGATGGCAGAGGCCTCATCGGTCACCACCACGTCCGACACCAGGCACTCGGCCAGTGCCCGGTGCAACGCCCCAAGGCGGAACATCTGCGGCGTGTAAGCCTGCCAGATAGTGCTGCGGTCCACGGTAGCGCTCACCCGGCCATTGCTGTCGGCACGCTTGAGGGTGTCGCGCGCCGGCACGGCCAGCAGGCCACCCACCGGGTCGTCTGCCAGCTCCGACAACAACTTGTCCAGGTCGCTGCGTGCAAGGTTCGGCCGCGCAGCATCGTGCACCAGCACCCAGTCGCTGTCCGAGGCGCCCTGGGCATGCAGCAACAGCAACGCATTAAGCACCGAGTCAGCGCGCTCGCGCCCGCCCGCTGCGCGCTGGATGCGCGAGTCGCTGGCGCAACGCAGGGTGGGCCAGTATGGGTCGTCCTCAGCAATGCTGACCACCACACCGTTGAGCGCCGGGTGGCCAAGAAAACAGTCGAGGCTGTGCTCGAGAAGGGTCTGCCCGGCCAGCTCCAGGTATTGCTTGGGGCGGTCGGCAGCCATGCGGGCACCAACGCCCGCAGCAGGAATCACGGCCCAGAAGGCCGGCAAGGTATCAATCATTTCTGTGGCAACTGGAAGAGGGTTTCGCCCTCTTTGACCATTCCCAATTCGTGGCGAGCCCGCTCTTCAACGGTCTCCATGCCTTTTTTCAGCTCCAGCACTTCGGCATCGAGCACACGGTTACGCTCGAGCAGGCGCTCGTTCTCGGCATGCTGCTCGGCAATCTGCTGCTTCAGCTCGGTCACTTGCGCCAGGCTGCCATTACCCACCCACAGGCGGTACTGCAGGCCACCCAGCAGCAGGAGCAGGACGAGGAACAACCAATAAGGACTGCGCATCTAGGTATCCAGGTTAAAAAGACCGCCGCACACTATGCATTTCGGGGTCTCAAATAGCACGAAGCCTGGCCGAGGCCAGGCTTCGTAGACAGAAACCCGTTGGAACGCAGTAAAGTTCAGTACGAACGTTCCTACAGCTCCGGCTGCTGTCTTTTTACCATCTCTTGCTTAGCCGCGAAACTCGGCACGACCACGGTAAACCGCTTTGGCACCCAGTTGCTCTTCGATGCGCAGCAGTTGGTTGTACTTGGAAACGCGGTCGGAGCGGCACAGCGAACCGGTCTTGATCTGGCCGGCAGCGGTACCCACGGCCAGGTCGGCAATGGTCGAGTCTTCGGTTTCACCGGAACGGTGCGAGATCACCGCGGTGTAGCCGGCAGCCTTGGCCATCTGGATGGCTTCCAGGGTTTCGGTCAGCGAGCCGATCTGGTTGAACTTGATCAGGATCGAGTTACCGATGCCCTTCTCGATGCCTTCCTTGAGGATCTTGGTGTTGGTCACGAACAGGTCGTCGCCAACCAGCTGTACCTTCTCGCCGATCTTGTCGGTGAGGATTTTCCAGCCAGCCCAGTCGGACTCGTCCAGGCCGTCTTCGATCGAGATGATCGGGAAGCGCTCGGTCAGGCCTTTCAGGTACTCGGCGAAGCCTTCGGCATCGAACGACTTGCCTTCGCCGGACAGGTTGTACTTGCCGTCTTCGTAGAATTCGGAAGCTGCGCAGTCCAGGGCCAGGGTCACGTCGGTGCCCAGCTTGTAGCCGGCTTTTTCGACGGCTTCGGCGATGGCAGCCAGGGCGTCTTCGTTGGAAGCCAGGTTAGGCGCGAAGCCACCTTCGTCACCCACGGCGGTGTTCAGGCCACGGGCCTTCAGCACGGCTTTGAGGTGGTGGAAGATTTCGGTACCCATGCGCAGGCCGTCGGAGAAGGTCTTGGCGCCAACCGGCTGAACCATGAACTCCTGGATGTCGACGTTGTTGTCGGCGTGCTCGCCACCGTTGATGATGTTCATCATCGGAACCGGCATCGAGTACTGGCCCGGGGTGCCGTTCAGGTTGGCGATGTGCGCGTACAGCGGCAGGTCCTGGTCCTGGGCAGCGGCCTTGGCGGCAGCCAGGGAAACAGCCAGGATGGCGTTGGCGCCCAGCTTGGCCTTGTTCTCGGTACCGTCCAGTTCGATCATGGCGCGGTCCAGGGCCTTCTGGTCGGAAGGATCCTTGCCCAGCAGCAGCTCACGGATCGGGCCGTTGATGTTGCCGACGGCTTTCAGCACGCCCTTGCCCAGGTAACGGCTCTTGTCGCCATCACGCAGCTCAAGCGCTTCGCGCGAGCCGGTGGAAGCACCGGACGGCGCGCAAGCGCTGCCGATGATGCCGTTGTCGAGCAGTACATCGGCTTCCACGGTGGGGTTGCCACGCGAATCGAGAACTTCACGACCTTTGATGTCGACGATTTTTGCCATTGTTGTAAGCACTCCAGAATTGACGAAAACAACCTAGCTTAAGAAATTCTTGCCGTTCACCAGGCGGATTTGCAGTGGGCAGGCCGGGTGAAGGGAGCCCCTGACCGATTGGTCAGGGGTGGATCGGGCGGTACTTTACCCGAGAAATGAGCTTTACGCGGTTTCTACCGTCGGAAAACTTTTCACCAGGTCGTCCAGTTGCTTGAGCTGGGCCAGGAATGGCTCCAGTTTGTCCAGGCGCAGGGCGCATGGGCCATCGCACTTGGCGTTGTCCGGGTCGGGGTGGGCTTCGAGGAACAGGCCGGCCAGGCCCTGGCTCATGCCGGCCTTGGCCAGGTCGGTGACCTGGGCACGGCGGCCACCGGCGGAATCGCTGCGACCACCCGGCATCTGCAGGGCGTGGGTCACGTCGAAGAACACCGGGTACTCGAACTGCTTCATGATGCCGAAGCCGAGCATGTCCACTACAAGGTTGTTGTAGCCGAAGCTCGAACCACGCTCACAGAGGATCAACTGGTCGTTACCGGCCTCTACGCACTTGGCCAGGATGTGTTTCATTTCCTGGGGTGCGAGGAACTGGGCCTTCTTGATGTTGATCACCGCGCCGGTCTTGGCCATGGCCACCACCAGGTCGGTCTGCCGCGACAGGAAGGCCGGCAGCTGGATGATGTCGCACACCTTGGCGACAGGCTCGGCCTGGTAAGGCTCGTGCACGTCGGTGATCACCGGCACGTTGAAGGTGCGCTTGATCTCTTCGAAGATCTTCAGCCCTTCTTCCATGCCCGGACCACGGTAGGACGTCACCGACGAACGGTTGGCCTTGTCGAAGCTGGCCTTGAACACGTACGGGATACCGAGCTTCTCGGTCACCCGCACGTACTCTTCGCAGACCTTCATTGCCAGGTCACGGGACTCCAGGACGTTCATGCCGCCGAACAGGACGAACGGCTTGTCGTTGGCGATCTCGATGTTACCGACGCGAATGATCTTCTGGGTCATTGATCAGGCCTTGTTCTTCTGAGCCAGGGCTGCCTTGACGAAACCACTGAACAGCGGGTGGCCGTCACGCGGGGTGGAGGTGAATTCCGGGTGGAACTGGCAGGCGACGAACCATGGGTGGTCCTTGGACTCGACCACTTCCACCAGCGCGCCGTCTTCGGAACGGCCGGAAACCACCAGGCCAGCGTCGACCAGTTGCGGCAGCAGGTTGTTGTTCACTTCGTAGCGGTGACGGTGACGCTCGGTGATCACGTCCTTGTTGTAGCAGTCGTGCACCTTGGAGCCGGCCGCCAGCTGGCAGTCCTGTGCGCCCAGACGCATGGTGCCGCCCAGGTCGGAAGCCTCGGTACGGGTCTCGACGGCACCGGTGGCATCAGCCCACTCGGTGATCAGGCCGACTACCGGGTGGCCGCTGTTGCGGTCGAACTCGGTGGAGTTGGCGTCTTTCCAGCCCATTACGTTACGGGCGAACTCGATCACGGCCACCTGCATGCCCAGGCAGATGCCCAGGTACGGTACCTTGTTCTCACGGGCATATTGCACCGCGGTGATCTTGCCTTCCACGCCACGCAGGCCGAAACCGCCCGGCACCAGAATGGCGTCGGCGCCTTCGAGCAGGCTGGTGCCCTGGTTCTCGATGTCTTCCGAGTCGATGTAGCGCAGGTTGACCTTGGTGCGGTTGGTGATGCCGGCGTGGCTCATCGCTTCGATCAGCGACTTGTACGCATCCAGCAGCTCCATGTACTTGCCGACCATGGCGATGGTCACTTCGTGCTCAGGGTTGAGCTTGGCATCGACCACCTTGTCCCACTCGGACAGGTCGGCGCCATTGCACTGCAGGCCGAAACGCTCGACGACGAAGTCGTCCAGGCCCTGTGCGTGCAGCACGCCCGGGATCTTGTAGATGGTGTCGACGTCTTCCAGCGAAATCACCGCACGCTCTTCAACGTTGGTGAACAGCGCGATCTTGCGACGCGACGAGGCATCGACCGGGTGGTCGGAGCGGCAGATCAGCACGTCAGGCTGCAGGCCGATGGAGCGCAGCTCCTTGACCGAGTGCTGGGTCGGCTTGGTCTTGGTTTCGCCAGCGGTGGCGATGTACGGGACCAGGGTCAGGTGCATGAGCATGGCGCGCTTGGAGCCCACTTCGACGCGCAGCTGGCGAATGGCCTCGAGGAACGGCTGCGACTCGATGTCACCCACGGTACCGCCGATTTCCACCAGGGCCACGTCGGCATCGCCGGCGCCCTTGATGATGCGACGCTTGATCTCGTCGGTGATGTGCGGGATGACCTGGATGGTCGCGCCCAGGTAGTCACCACGACGCTCTTTACGCAGCACGTGCTCGTAAATGCGACCGGTGGTGAAGTTGTTGTTCTGGGTCATGGTGGTGCGGATGAACCGCTCGTAGTGGCCCAGGTCGAGGTCAGTCTCGGCGCCATCGTGGGTGACGAACACTTCACCGTGCTGGAACGGGCTCATGGTGCCCGGATCGACGTTGATGTACGGATCCAGCTTGAGCATGGTGACCTTCAGGCCCCGCGCTTCCAGGATGGCCGCCAGGGAAGCCGAGGCAATGCCTTTCCCCAATGAAGAAACAACACCGCCCGTGACGAATATGTAGCGCGTCATGAAAAACCCTAGAAGTCTGCGTTAAGGCGGCCAGCGCCGCCGGAGAAAGCGATGGAAGGCCGAAGCCCCCGATCACCTGCGTCAGTCACAGTGCATCTCGAAAAACTGTCGCGTCTGTACAGACCAGGGGTATCCCCGGCATGGAGCTCGCTCGTCATTTTCAGAATCAGCCCAGCAAAAAACTGCTTGGTAACCGGCAACCCCTGTGTTTTCGCGGAAGCCACAGAAGTTGTATCAAGAAGGGAGGGTAGTCTACCGGAATGTACCCTTCATCTCAAACCTTGCGCGCTCGTCGGTAACTGCCAATGCAGCTGGCAATCCGCCCGCACCAGCCCGGGCAGGTTGGCCACCGCCACCAACTGTTCGCCCTGGTACAGCAACGGCAGGCGCGGACGCAGGAAATACGGCACCCGCTGCTCATTGAGCAAGCGTTTGAGGTCGCGACGGCCGCGGCCGGGGACCTCCAGCATTTCACCGCCCTGGCGGTAGGCAATGCGCAGGCCGGCCATTGGCACGGCGACATCAAGACGCACCCTGCCGTTACCTGGCAGAACCAGGGGCAACGCTGAATTCGGCCAGGCCATTTCGCCGACAGGTTGCTGCAGCCAGTCGCCGCTCAGCCACCAGATGCGGCCATCGCTGCGCAACAGTTGCCCATCGGCAAGCTGCCAGACCGGCTGGGCATCGGCGGCAGCATCGCGCAGGTCTGCCCAGCCCGCCCAATGCCGGGTGTCGGGCAAACGGGTGCGCCGGCTCAGCCAGTATTGCAAGGCATTGCGCTGACGGGCCGGCGACAGCGCCATGAGTGTGCCCAGGTCAACGGAGTCCAGGCCCGACCAGGCGACGGGCGCCCCCACCTGCGCAAGCGCCAGGTCGCCCTGGGCCAGTTCGTCCAGCAGGCCCAGGGCTTCACCCAGGTGCTCTGCGGCGCGTGCGAGGTTCTGGCTGGCCTGTGGCCAACGTTGTTGCAAGTGCGGGAACACTTCGCCACGCAGGTAGTTGCGGGCAAATTGTGTGTCGGCGTTCGACGGGTCCTCAATCCAGGCAAGGCCGTTCGCCCGGGCATAGTCCTGCAGTTGCTGGCGTGAACAACCCAGCAACGGCCTGACCAGGCTGCCCTGCCCTAGCGCCCGCTGCCCCGGCATCGCCGCCAGGCCACGCAGGCCGGCACCGCGCAACAGGCGAAAGAGCAGGGTTTCGGCCTGGTCGTCGCGGTGCTGCCCGGTGAACAGGACGTCGCCAGGGGCGAGGGCTTGCTTGAAAGCGGCATAGCGGGCATCGCGGGCGGCCTGTTCGAGGCTGGCGCCGGGAGTGACCTGGACGTGGATGACCTGAAGTTCGATGCCAAGGTTGTCGCAGATGGCTTGGCAATGGGCGGGCCAGGCGTCGGCGGCGGTTTGCAGGCCGTGGTGGACATGGATGGCGCGCAGCGGGGGGGAAGCGTGGTTGCGGGCGTGGGTGGCCAGCAGGTGCAGGAGGACGGTGGAGTCGAGGCCGCCGGAGAAGGCGATGTACCAGGCAGGGGCGTTAAGCCAGGGGGTGATGTTGATCATCAGCTCCTCACTTGGCTTGAGATCGCCGGGGGTGCTTTGCACCCCTATCGCCGGCAAGCCAGGCTCCCACAAAGGTCAGCGACAACGCGGACATTGTGGGAGCTGGCTTGCCGGCGATGGGCCGCAAAGCGGCCCCGGCTTCCCATCAGAGGCCGTAGCTCATCAGGCGCTCGTAACGGCGGGCCAGCAGCGCGTCGTTATCGAACTTGCCGAGCATGTCCAGCTGCTGGATCAGGTCGGCACGGATGCTTTCCGACACTTTCACCGGGTCACGATGGGCGCCGCCCAACGGCTCCTGGATGACCTTGTCGACGATGTTCAGGCTCTTCAGGCGTTCGGCAGTGATGCCCATGGCCTCGGCTGCGTCGGCCGCCTTGTCGGCAGTCTTCCACAGGATCGACGCGCAGCCTTCCGGCGAGATCACCGAGTAGGTGGAGTACTGCAGCATGTTCAGCTGGTCGCACACGCCGATGGCCAGTGCACCGCCAGAACCACCCTCACCGATAACGGTAGCGATGATCGGGGTTTTCAGGCGCGCCATCACGCGCAGGTTCCAGGCGATTGCCTCGCTCTGGTTGCGCTCTTCGGCATCGATGCCCGGGTAGGCACCCGGGGTGTCGATGAAGGTCAGGATCGGCATCTTGAAGCGCTCGGCCATTTCCATCAGGCGGCAAGCCTTGCGGTAGCCTTCCGGGCGCGGCATGCCGAAGTTGCGGCGTACCTTCTCGCGCACTTCACGGCCCTTCTGGTGGCCGATGACCATGACCGGCTTGCCATCCAGGCGCGCGGTACCACCGACGATGGCAGCATCGTCGGAGAAGTGGCGGTCACCGTGCAGCTCTTCGAACTCGGTGAAGATGTGCTCCAGGTAGTCCAGGGTGTAAGGACGACGCGGGTGGCGGGCCAGGCGGGCGATCTGCCAGCTGGTCAGGTTGCCGAAGATGCTTTCGGTCAGTGTGTTGCTCTTGTCTTGCAGACGGGCAATTTCATCGCTGATGTTCAGCGAGTTGTCGTTGCCTACCAGGCGCAGGCCTTCGATCTTGGCTTGCAGGTCGGCAATCGGCTGTTCGAAATCGAGAAAATTCGGGTTCATAGTCATCCGTCTTGGGTCTACGGCCAGGCGGCCGGCCGGTTGATCCGTTTGGCGCCCTACCTTAAGGGATCAGGCGCATTCAGGTCGAGATTAAATTTTTTGTCGATTCAACGATATTGCAGGAAGACGTTCTCACGCCCGAACTGGTCACGCAGCGCCTGAATCAGCCCATCGGCCGGGTCGATCGACCACTGTTCACCGAACTGCAGCATGGCCTTGGCGTCGCTGCCGGTGTATTCCAGGGTGATCGGGCAAGCACCACGATGGCGGGTGATCAGCTCGCCCAGCCACTTCAGCCGGTCGCCCTTGAGCGCCTCGTGTGCCACCTTCAGGCGCAGGCTCTCGGCCAGCTTGGTACGCGCGTCTTCCATGGTCATCACCTGCTTCACCCGCAGGCGCAGGCCACCGGAGAAGTCGTCATTGCTGACCTCGCCTTCGACCACCACCATGGCATCGGTCTGCAGCAAGGACTGTGCCGCCATGAAGGAATCGGCGAACAGCGAAGCCTCGATGCGCCCGGAGCGGTCATCCAGGGTGACGAAGCCCATCTTGTCGCCCTTCTTGTTCTTCATTACCCGCAGGGCAATGATCATGCCGGCGATGGTCTGGGTTTCACGCGACGGCTTGAGGTCGATGATGCGCTGGCGGGCGAAGCGGCGGATCTCGGTCTCGTACTCATCGATCGGGTGGCCCGTGAGGTACAGGCCCAGGGTGTCCTTCTCGCCCTTCAGGCGCTCCTTGAGGGTCAGCTCGCGCACCTTGCGGTGGTTGGCATAAACGTCGACTTCCACCTCGTCGAACATGCTGCCGAACAGGTCGACATGGCCACTGTCAGCGGTGTGGGCCGCCTGCTCGGCGGCCTTGATGGCCTCACCCAGCGCCGAGAGCAAGGTTGCACGGTTGATGTCGATGTTGGCCTGGTAGGCCTTGATCTCGTCATGGAAGTGCGGGCCCAGGCGGTCCAGTGCACCACTGCGCACCAGCGCATCCAGGGTGCGCTTGTTGACCCGCTTGAGGTCGATGCGGTCGCAGAAGTCGAACAGGTCCTTGAACGGGCCGCCTTGGGCACGCGCCTCGACGATCGCTTCCACCGGGCCTTCGCCGACACCTTTGATGGCGCCCAGGCCATAGACGATACGGCCATCGTTGTTGACGGTGAACTTGAAGTCGGAGAAGTTCACATCCGGCGCGTCGAGGCGCAGCTTCATGCTGCGCACCTCCTCGACCAGCACCACCACCTTGTCGGTGTTGTGCATGTCCGCCGACAGCACCGCGGCCATGAACGGCGCCGGGAAGTGGGTTTTCAGCCAGGCCGTCTGGTAGGACACCAGGCCATAGGCGGCGGAGTGGGATTTGTTGAAGCCGTAGCCGGCAAACTTCTCTACCAGGTCGAAGATGTTACCGGCCAGGTCGGCATCGATGCCGTTACTGGCGCAACCTTCGATGAAGCCGCCGCGCTGCTTGGCCATTTCCTCGGGTTTTTTCTTACCCATTGCCCGGCGCAGCATGTCAGCACCACCGAGGGTGTAGCCCGCCATCACCTGGGCAATCTGCATCACCTGTTCCTGGTACAGGATGATGCCGTAGGTAGGCGCCAGTACCGGCTGCAGGCCTTCATACTGGTAATCCGGGTGCGGATAGGCCAGTTCGGCGCGCCCATGCTTGCGGTTGATGAAGTCATCGACCATGCCCGATTGAAGCGGCCCGGGGCGGAACAGCGCCACCAGTGCGATAAGGTCTTCGAGGCAGTCGGGTTTGAGCTTCTTGATCAGCTCCTTCATACCCCGGGATTCAAGCTGGAACACCGCCGTTGTTTCGGCTTTTTGCAGCAGCTCGTAAGTCTTGCGGTCGTCCAGCGGGATGAAGTCGATGTTGAGATCAGGCAGGTTTTTCTTGGCCTGCTCACGGTTGATGATCTCCATCGCCCACTTGATGATGGTGAGGGTACGCAAGCCCAGGAAGTCGAACTTCACCAGGCCCGCCGCCTCGACGTCATCCTTGTCGAACTGGGTTACCAGACCACCGCCTTCTTCGTCACAGGCAACGGGCGAGAAGTCGGTGAGCTTGGTCGGAGCAATCACCACGCCACCGGCGTGCTTGCCGGTACCGCGGGTCACACCCTCCAGCTTCAAGGCCATGTCCCAGATTTCGCGGGCGTCTTCGTCGCCCTTGAGGAAGTCGCGCAGGATCTCTTCCTGCTCGTGGGCCTTCTCCAGGGTCATGCCCACTTCGAACGGGATCATCTTCGACAGGCGGTCGGCCAGGCCATAGGACTTGCCCTGTACGCGCGCCACATCTCGCACCACCGCCTTGGCGGCCATGGTACCGAAGGTGATGATCTGGCTTACGGCATTGCGCCCGTAGGCATCGGCTACGTAGTCGATCACCCGGTCACGGCCGTCCATGCAGAAGTCGACGTCGAAGTCGGGCATGGAAACACGTTCAGGGTTGAGGAAGCGCTCGAACAGCAAATCGTAGGCCAGCGGGTCGAGGTCGGTGATCTTCAACACGTAGGCGACCAGCGAGCCAGCACCCGAACCACGGCCCGGCCCGACCGGCACGCCGTTGTTCTTGGCCCACTTGATGAAGTCCATAACGATCAGGAAGTAACCGGGGAAGCCCATCTGGATGATGATATCCAGCTCGAACTTCAAACGGTCCAGGTAGACCTGGCGCTTTTCTTCGTAATTGGGCGTGGTGTCCTTCGGCCACAACACCGCCAGGCGCTCTTCCAGGCCTTCGTGGGACACATGCCGCAGGTAATCGTCGATGCCCATGCCATTGGGCGTGGGGAAGTCGGGCAAAAAGTGCTTGCCCAACTGCACCTGGATATTGCAGCGCTTGGCGATTTCCACGGTGTTGGCGATGGCATCGGGCAGGTCGCTGAACAGCTCGGCCATTTCCTCGGCCGACTTCAAGTACTGCTGGTCGCTGTAGATACGCGGGCGGCGCGGATCGTCAAGCGTCCAACCTTCGCCAATGCATACGCGGGTTTCGTGGGCGTCAAAGTCGGCCTGCTTGACGAAACGCACGTCGTTGGTGGCCACCAATGGGGCGCCAAGCTTGTCGGCCAGCGCTACCGCAGCATGCACGTACTCTTCGTCACGGGGGCGGTTGGTGCGCTGCACTTCAACGTAGAAGCGCTCGGGGAACATGGCCATCCAGTCCTGCAGCAGGGCCTGGGCTTCTTCGTCCCGGCCGGACAACAAGGCCATACCGATATCGCCCTCCTTGCCCGCTGACAGGGCAATCAGGCCCTCGCTGGCGGGGGCGATCCATTCACGCTGGAGGATGACCAGGCCGTTGCGCTGGCCATCGGTCCAGCCCCGCGAGATCAGCTCGGTGAGGTTGCGATAGCCCTTGGCGTCCATGGCCAGGAAGCAGATGCGCGACAGCGGGGCTTCCGGGTCGGCACCGGCCAGCCACAGGTCGGCACCACAGATCGGCTTGATGCCCGCGCCCATGGCAGTCTTGTAGAACTTCACCAGCGAGCACATGTTGCTCTGGTCGGTGATCGCCACCGCCGGCATGTTCATCCCCGCCAGCGCCTTGGCCAGCGGTTTGATCCGCACCAGGCCGTCGACCAGCGAGAATTCGGAGTGGACGCGCAGGTGAACGAAGGGAACCGACATGGAAGATCCTGTAGCAGTGCTTAACGACAAGGGCGGGATTGTAGCTTAAATGGGGATGGGATTTGGGGCTGCTTGCACCATCCCTGTAGGAGCAGCCTTGTGCTGCGAAGAGGCCAGTACAGGCGCAGCAACTGCATTTACCTGACGGGCCCTTTCGCAGCACAAGGCTGCTCCTACAAGAGCGAAAGGGCAGCGAAGGGCCCTGGCAGGTCAGATCAGGGAATCGGTGACGCCTTCGCGTGCTTCCCAGGCCGCCCGCACCGGGGCAAAGGAACGCCGGTGAATGGGCGTAGGGCCCAGGCGCGCGAGCGCCTCAAGGTGCACCGGGGTCGGGTAACCTTTGTGCCCGCCCATACCGTAGCCTGGGTAGATCAGCTCGAACGCGCTCATCTCACGGTCACGGGTTACCTTGGCCAGGATCGAGGCAGCGGCAATTGCCGGCACCTGGCTATCGCCTTTGATCACCGGCGACGCTGGCACAGCCAGCTTCGGGCAGCGGTTGCCATCGATCAGGGCCAGCTTCGGCGTAATGTGCAGGCCCTCCACCGCACGCTGCATGGCCAGCATCGTGGCCTGCAGGATGTTCAGGCGGTCGATTTCCTCGACCTCGGCGCGGGCGATGCAGAAGCTCAGGGCTTTTTCACAGATTTCGTCGAACAACGCCTCGCGCTTGGCTTCGGTGAGTTTCTTCGAGTCGTTCAGGCCGAGGATCGGGCGCGCCGGATCAAGGATCACCGCCGCGGTCACCACTGCGCCGCACAGCGGGCCACGCCCCACTTCGTCGACGCCGGCGACCAGGTCCTCGACCAGGTTGAAGTCCAGTCCAAATTGCATGTCAGCGGTCCTTGAGCAAGGCCAGTACCGCATCGGCCGCCTGGTTGGAGGCGTCACGGCGCAGGGTGCGGTGAATTTCGTCGAAACGTTCGGTCTGCTGGCTGCCATCGCGCACCAGCGGCGCAAGGGTGTTGGCCAAGGCTTCGCTGGTGGCGGCGTCCTGCAATAATTCGGGCACCAGCTCACGCTGGGCGAGCAGGTTTGGCAGGGACACGTAAGGGCTCTTCACCAGGCGCTTGAGAATCCAGTAGGTCAAGGGCGCAAGGCGGTAGGCCACTACCATTGGCCGCTTGTACAGCAGCGCTTCGAGGGTGGCTGTGCCCGAGGCGATCAGTACCGCATCACAGGCCGCCAGGGCCTGGTGCGACTGGCCATCGAGGAGGGTCAGCGGCAGTTGGCGCCCTTCGAGCATCTGTTCGACCTGGGCACGCCGCGCGGCGTTGGCACAGGGCAGCACGAAGCGCACGCCCGGCACCTGCTGCTGCAGGCGCTCGGCGGCGTCGAGGAACAGCGCCCCCAGGCGCCCTACTTCGCCGCCCCGGCTGCCGGGCATCAGTGCGACCACCGGCCCTTCGCCCAAGCCCAGCGCTGCACGTGCTGCCGGGCGGTCGGTTTCGAGCGGTATGGTATCGGCCAGCGGGTGACCGACAAAGCGCACAGGCACGCCCTGCTCTTCGTAGAACCGCGCCTCGAACGGCAGCAGCGTCAGCATCAGGTCGCAGCCTTCGCGAATCTTCAGCACGCGCTTCTGCCGCCAGGCCCAGACCGACGGGCTGACGTAGTGCACGGTCTTGATCCCGACCTGGCGCAGTTTCAGTTCGATGTTGAGGGTGAAGTCGGGGGCGTCGATGCCGATGAAGACATCCGGCTTTTCGTCGATCAGGGTCTGGATCAGCAGCTTGCGGCGCTTGAGCAGTTCGCGCAGGCGCCCCAGCACTTCGACCAGGCCCATGACCGCCAGGCGCTCCATGGGGAAGTACGATTGCAGGCCTTCGGCTTCCATCAACGGGCCGCCAACGCCAATGAAACGTACGCCGGGGTGGCGTGCCTTGAGGGCACGCATCAAGCCTGAACCCAGAATATCGCCGCTGGCCTCACCTGCGACCAAGGCTACGCAAAGCGGGGCCATGTCAGCGGGTGATGCCGCGGGCGGAATTCTCGATCGACTGACGGAACAGTTCGACCTCAGGGTGTTTCGCGGCCATTTCGGCCAGCTCCTTGAGCGCGTCTTCGACGGTCAGGCCCTGACGATAGACAATCTTGTAGCAACGGCGCAGCACGTGGATCACCTCGTCGCTGAAACCGCGGCGGCGCATGCCCTCGAAGTTCATGCTGCGGGCTTCGGCCGGGCTGCCGAACACGGTGACGAAGGCCGGGACGTCCTTGCCGATCGCCGTGCCCATGCCGGAAAACGCGTGGGCACCGATATGGCAGTACTGATGCACCAGGGTATAGCCGGACAGGATCGCCCAGTCCCCTACGTGCACGTGGCCGGCCAGGGCCGTGTTGTTGACCAGGATGCAGTGGTTGCCGATGACGCTGTCGTGGCCGATGTGGGCATAGGCCATGATCAGGTTGTGGTCGCCCACGGTGGTTTCCGCACGGTCCTGAACGGTGCCGCGGTGAATGGTCACCCCTTCGCGGAACACGTTGTGATCGCCGATCACCAGCCGCGTCGGTTCACCCTTGTACTTGAGGTCCGGGGTATCTTCGCCAATGGAGGAAAACTGAAAGATACGGTTGTGCTTGCCGATGCGGGTCGGCCCTTTGAGCACAACGTGCGGGCCGATAACGGTACCCTCCCCGATTTCCACATCGGGGCCAACGATCGACCAAGGGCCGACCTCGACACCATCGGCCAGCTTGGCCGACGGGTCGATAATGGCCCGAGGATCAATCGAATTCATAGGGAGCGTTCCGCGCATGTGATCTGTGCCGAGCAAACCGGTTTGCCGTCGACCAGGGCGCGGCATTCGAATTTCCAGATCATGCTCTTGCGGCTGAGGAACTTGGCTTCCAGCACCAACTGGTCACCCGGCAGCACCGGCTGACGGAAACGCAGCTTGTCGGAGCCGACGAAGTAGTACAGGGTGCCATCAGCGGGCTTGGCATCGAGCATCTTGAAACCGAGGATGCCGGCCGCCTGGGCCATGGCTTCAATGATCAAAACGCCCGGCATGATCGGGTGCGCCGGGAAATGGCCGTTGAAGAACGGCTCGTTGATGCTGACATTCTTGTAGGCACGAATGCTCTGGGCCTCGAAGTCCAGATCCGTCACCCGGTCCACCAGCAGGAACGGGTAACGGTGAGGCAGGTATTCGCGAATCTCGTTGATGTCCATCATTTCGGGGGGGAAGCCTGTAATAAGAATAGGGAGCGCAGGTGCTGACCTCACGCTCCTTTAGCAATCCAAAGAGGAGCCAGCTAGCGACTGTTCACTCTTGCTCAGGGAATGGTATCAGCCTTCTGATGTCGGCTGGCCACCTGAGGTCACGGTATCGACGCGTTTTTCCAGCTGCTGCAGACGCTTGGCCATGTCATCCAGCTGGCGGATACGCGCAGCGCTCTTGCGCCAGTCAGCCAAAGGCTGCATGGCAGTGCCGGAGGAATAGGAACCGGGTTCGGTGATCGAACGGGTTACCATTGTCATTCCGGATATAAATACGTTATCGCAAATATCAATGTGCCCAACCAGGCCCACGCCGCCAGCCAGCATGCAATGCTTGCCGATGCGCGTACTGCCGGAAATGCCCACGCAAGCGGCCATGGCCGTGTGGTCACCGATCTGCACGTTGTGGGCGATCTGGATCTGGTTGTCGAGCTTGACCCCGTTGCCGATCCGCGTGTCGGACAGCGCACCACGGTCGACGGCAGTGTTGACGCCGATTTCCACGTCATCACCAATGGTGACGCCGCCGATCTGGGCGATCTTGCGCCAGATACCTTTCTCATTGGCAAAGCCGAAGCCTTCGCCGCCGATCACGGCACCCGACTGGATGACCACGCGCTTGCCGATGATGACGTCGTGATACAGCGTCACCCGCGGCGCCAGCCAGCCGCCTTCGCCTACAACGCAACGCGCACCGATGAAGCAATGCGCGCCGATGCTGACATCAGCCTCGATGCGCGCACCGCTTTCGATCACCGCGAACGGCCCGATGCTGGCGCTGGCGTCCACCTGCGCGTCCTCAGCCACCACGGCGCTGGGATGGATTCCCGCCACAGCCTTGGGTTTGGGGTCGAACAGGTGGGAAATACGCGCATACGCCTGGTACGGGTCGGCCACGATCAGGGCATTGCCAGCGAAGCTTTCGGCATCCGCAGCCTTGAGCAATACCGCACCCGCCTGGCAGTTATCCAGGTACTTGCGGTACTGCGGGTTGGCGAGGAAGCTCAATTGACCGGGGCCTGCCTCCTGCAAGGTGGCCAGCCCGGTAATCTGCAACGCCTCGGGCCCCTTGAGGGTGGCACCGAGGGCCTCGGCCAGCTGGCCTAGCGTCATGGTCACACTCATATCAACGGGCTTGGTTCATGCGCTCGATGACCTGGCGGGTGATGTCGTACTGAGGTTTGACATCGATGACCGCACCACGCTCGAGGACCAGGTCGAAACCGCCCTTCTTGATCACTTCCTCGACAGCGCCATCCAGCTTCGGCTTCAGTTGCTTGAGCATGTCGCGGTCAGCAACGGCTTTGGCTTCGTTCAGTTCCTTGGACTGGAACTGGAAGTCACGGGCCTTTTGCTTGAACTCGAGCTCCAGGCGCTCACGCTCCTGCTGCTGCATCTTGTCGCCGCCCTTGATCAGGCGGTCCTGGATGCCCTTGGCGCTGCTTTCCAGGCTTTTCAGCTTGGTCAGTTGCGGGCCGAACTTCTTCTCGGCATCAACCGCGTACTTCTTGGCGGCATCCGATTCGAGCAGGGCCATCTGATAGTTCAGCACGGCAACCTTCATTTCGGCGAATGCCGGGGTGGCGACCAGCGCCGCGGCCACTACGGCCAGTTGAGCCAATTTACGCACGATGCACTCCTGGATAAACCGTTGTCATTAAGCAGGGGCCGACCTTAGAAGGTCTGGCCCAGAGAGAATTGGAACACCTGGGTATCAGCATCGTCCGGCTTCTTGACCGGCATTGCCAAGCTGAAGCTCAACGGGCCCAGTGCGGTAATCCAGGTCACACCCAGGCCGACCGAACTGGCCATGCCCGAGAAACCAACCTTTTCGCAATCAGGCTTGTTGCCGCAATTGGTGTCGAACACGTTACCCACGTCCCAGAACACGGAAGTGCGCAGCGAGCGCTGGTCCTTGACGAATGGCAGCGGGAACAGCAATTCGACGCCACCTTGAACCAGCACGTTGCCACCAAACGGCAACGGATCCTGGTCTGGGTCACGGATAGTACCCGGTTTACCGTTAGGATCGTCTGCCCCACGGCTCGGGGTGCTGCGCGGGCCCAGGCTGCTGTCCTTGAAGCCACGGACAGAGTTGAAGCCACCTGCGAAGTAGTTCTCGTAGAACGGCAGGCCCGACGTGCTGCCATAACCATCACCATAGCCCAGCTCGGTGTGCAGGCGCAGGGTGTAGTCGTTGCTGATCGGCTGGAACAGCTGGCCACGGTAGTCGAGCTTGAAGAACGACAGGTCGCTGCCCGGAATGGTGGATTCCAGGGTCAGGCTTTGCGAGTGACCACGGGTGGCCAGCACGCCTTTGTTCAGGGTGGACTCGGACCAGCCGATCGAGGCCTTGAAGTTCAGGAAGTTCTCGCCTTCCTGGTCAAGGAAATCGAAGATCTCGTCAACGGTGTACTTGCCGGTCTTGATCTTGTCCTGCTGCACGCTCAGGCCGTAGGTCAGGCGCGAGGTTTCGCTGATCGGGTAGCCGAGGCTCACGCCGGCACCCAAGCTGTCCACCGCGTAGCTGGCCACGTCAACGTCGAGGTCGTCGTAGTCGGTGCTGCGGTAGAAGGCGTTGTAGCCCAGGCTGACGCCATCGGCAGTGAAGTAGGGGTCCACGAAGCCGAAGTTGTAGCGGGTCTGGTATTCCGAACGGGTCAGACCGACGGACACCTTGTTACCAGTACCGAGGAAGTTGCTCTGGCTGATCGAACCACCGAGGATCAGGCCGGCGCTCTGGGCGAAACCGACGCTGGCGGTGATCGAGCCGGAAGCTTGCTCTTCGACGCTGTAGTTGACGTCGACCTGGTCGTCAGTGCCTGGCACCGGCGGGGTCTCGACGTTGACTTCCTTGAAGAAGCCCAGGCGCTCCAGACGGGTCTTGGACTGGTCGATCAGGTAGGTCGAAGCCCAGCCGCCTTCCATCTGGCGCATTTCGCGACGCAGCACTTCGTCTTCGGTCTTGGTGTTACCGCGGTAGTTGATGCGGTTGACGTAGGCACGCTTGCCCGGGTCGACCACAAACATGATGTCGACCGTGTGGTCCTGGTCGTTTGGCTGTGGCACGCCGTTGACGTTGGCGAAGGTATAGCCTTCGTTGCCCAGACGACGGGTGATCAGCTCGGAGGTGGTGGTCATCACCTTGCGCGAGAACACCTGGCCCGGCTGCACCAGCAGCAGCGACTTGACCTGGTCTTCCGGCACTTTCAGGTCACCGGACAGCTTCACGTCGCGAACGGTGTACTTTTCGCCTTCGTTGATGTTGACGGTGATGTAGACGTGTTTCTTGTCCGGCGTGATGGACACCTGGGTGGAGGCGATGTCCATGTTGATGTAGCCGCGGTCCAGGTAGTAGGAACGCAGGCGCTCCAGGTCACCGGACAGTTTTTCGCGGGCGTACTTGTCGTCGTTCTTGAAGAACGACAGCCAGTTGGTGGTCTTCAGCTCGAACAGCTGGCCCAGGGTGTCATCATCGAACACGTTGTTGCCAACGATGTTGATGTGCTGGATGGCAGCGACGGTGCCTTCGTTGATCTTGATCTTCAAGGCCACACGGTTGCGCGGCTGCGGCACCACTTCGGCGTCGACCTCGGCCGAATAGCGGCCCTGGGCCACGTACTGGCGCTGCAGCTCGTTACGCACACCTTCAAGGGTGGCACGCTGGAAGATCTCGCCTTCGGCCAGGCCCGATTGTTTCAGGCCCTTCATCAGGTCTTCGGTGCTGATCGCCTTGTTGCCTTCGATCTCGATGCTCGACACCGACGGGCGCTCGACCACGTTGATGATCAGCACATTGCCATCGCGGTTCAGCTGGATGTCCTGGAAGAACCCGGTCTTGAACAGCGAACGGGTCGAGTCCACCAGGCGGCGGTCATCGGCCTGATCGCCGACGTTCAGCGGCAAGGCACCGAAGACACTGCCGGCGGAAACCCGCTGCAGGCCGTTGACGCGAATATCGGAGATGGTGAAGGACTCGGCGTGAACTTCAGCGATCATCAGTGCGGACATGACCGCAGTTAGCAGCAGACGTTTCATGAAGTCCTTTTATTCCAACTGGCAATAAACAACCTGCCGCGACAACGCGGCAGGTTCGCAATTGAGCGAAGCTTTATAGTCGACCCAGATCGTTGATCAGGGCGAGCAACATCACCCCTATGACCAAACTGATACCGATCTGGACCCCCCAACCTTGCACCCGATCTGACAGCGGACGACCGCGCGCCAACTCGACCAGGTAAAACAGCAAATGCCCCCCATCCAGTACCGGGATGGGCAGCAAGTTAAGAACCCCCAGGCTTATGCTCAGGTAGGCCAGGAAATTCAGGAAATCCCCCACGCCGGACTGGGCTGAAGCGCCCGCCACTTTAGCAATGGTTATCGGTCCACTCAAGTTTTTTACCGAGAGCTCCCCGAACAGCATTTTCTTCAGCGATTCAAGGGTCAGCACGCTCATGTTCCAGGTGCGGGACAAGCCCTCACCCAACGCCTCGAGCGGGCCGTAGCTGATTTCACGGAGCATGCTGGCAGGCCATTCGCCACCTTTCACTCCAGCGCCAAGGTAGCCACCGGCAGCCTTGCCCTCACCCTTGCGTGCCAGGGTCACCGGCACATCAAGGGCAGCGCCGTCGCGCTCCACACGCACGACCACATTGGCATCCGGGCGGGCACGCACGCTGTCGACCACCTGCTGCCATTCCGTCACCGGCACACCATCGACGCTCAGCAGCTTGTCGCCTGTCTTGAGGCCCGCAGCGGCAGCCGGCCCCTTCGGATCAATCTCGGCCAGCACCGGCACCATCGCCGGGCGCCAAGGGTGCAGCCCCAGGGACTGGATGGGGTCCGGCTCGTCAGCGCCCTTGAGCCAGCTGTCCAGCTTGACCTGCAGCTGGCGCTCGGCCGTGGCGCCTTCGTCGCGCACGCCAACCTGCAACGTTCCGCTCTCGCCCAGGCGACGCACCAGCTGCAAGTTCACCGCCGACCAACCGTTGGTCGGCTTGCCGTCGATGGAAACGATTTCCTGACCTGCGGTCAGCCCGGCCGATGCTGCCAGGCTGCCAGCGTCTACCGTACCGATCACGGGGCGGACCTGCTGGGTACCCAGCATCGCCAGCACCCAGAAGAACAGGATGGCCAGCAGGAAGTTGGCAATCGGGCCCGCCGCGACAATCGCGATGCGCTGGCCCACGGACTTGCGGTTGAACGACTGATCGGCCAGCGCTGGCGGTACATCGCCCTCGCGCTCGTCGAGCATCTTCACGTAGCCACCCAGCGGGATCGCTGCGACTACAAACTCGGTGCCGTGGCGGTCATGCCAGCGCAGCAGCGGCGTGCCGAAGCCCACCGAGAAGCGCAGCACCTTGACGCCGCAGCGGCGTGCCACCCAGAAGTGGCCGAATTCGTGGAAGGTGACCAGCACACCCAAAGCCACAAGGGTGCCGATAATCATGTAGAGCGCTGTCATGTCCATCTCCGAATGATGTTCAGCGGGCCGGCATCATGCCAACCCCCTCACGAACCTGGGCGGGCTTGCATCAGCGACCGTGACGCCTCAGCCACTCACGGGAAAGCTCCCGGGCACGCTGGTCGGCGGCGAACACCGCGTCCAGCGACGGCAGCGGCACGACGGGCTCCTGATCGAGCACCTGTTCGATCATACCCGCGATCTCCGGGAAGCGGATACGCCGCTCAAGAAATGCCTCGACCGCCACTTCGTTGGCCGCATTGAGTACGGCGGGTGCGCTGTTGCCGGCCTCGGCAGCCTGCCGCGCCAGGCGCAGGCAAGGGAAGCGCTGTTCGTCGGGCGCCTGGAAATCCAGACGGGCGATGGCAAACAGGTCCAGCGGAGCCACCCCGGAATCGATGCGCTCAGGCCACGCCAGGGCATTGGCGATCGGCGTGCGCATGTCCGGGTTACCCAACTGCGCCAGTACCGAGCCGTCCACGTAGTCGACCAGGGAGTGAATGACACTTTGTGGGTGCACCACCACCTCGACCTTGGCCGGCGCGGCATCGAACAACCAGCAAGCCTCGATCAGCTCGAGCCCCTTGTTCATCATGCTGGCCGAATCCACGGAAATCTTGCGCCCCATCGACCAGTTGGGGTGTGCACAGGCTTGCTCCGGCGTCACGTCCAGCAACGCCTCGACCGGCGTCTCACGGAACGGGCCACCGGAAGCCGTAAGCAGTATCCGGCGTACGCCGACCGCACTCAGGCCGCGAGCGTAGTCGCCGGGCATGCACTGGAAGATCGCGTTGTGCTCGCTGTCGATCGGCAACAGCACGGCGCCGCTGCGCCGCACTGCCTCGATGAACAGCGCGCCGGACATCACCAGGGCTTCCTTGTTGGCCAGCAACACCTTCTTGCCCGCCTCGACGGCCGCCAAGGTAGGGCGCAGGCCGGCGGCGCCGACAATCGCGGCCATCACCGCATCCACTTCGGTCGCCGACGCCACCTGGCAAAGCCCGGCCTCGCCTTCCAGCACCTCGGTGGCGCAGCCGGCCGCTGCCAGGTTCTCGCGCAGTCGCACGGCCGCCTCGGCGCTCGGCACTACCGCGAACGCCGGGCGATGGCGCACACACAGGGCCAGCAACTCGTCGATTCGCGAATACCCGCTGAGGGCGAACACCTGATAGCGATCAGGGTGGCGCGCAATCACATCCAGCGTGCTCAGGCCGATGGAGCCGGTGGCCCCGAGTACGGTAATACGTTGCGGGCGACTCACATCACACCCCATTCGGCAGCCCACAACAGCACGGCGAAAATCGGGATCGCCGCGGTAAGGCTGTCAATGCGGTCGAGCACGCCGCCATGGCCGGGCAGCAGGTTGCTGCTGTCCTTGATGCCGGAACGGCGCTTGAACATGCTCTCTGTGAGGTCACCGACCACCGAGGACATGACCAGCAGCGCGGCACCCAGCAGGCCTAGCAGGATCTGGCCGAAACCCCAGTCGCGGCTGATGCCGACTGCCAAGGTAATGACCAGGCTGACCGCCAGGCCGCCATACACGCCTTCCCAGCTCTTGCCCGGGCTGACCTGCGGGGCCAGCTTGCGCTTGCCGAACGCCCTGCCGGAGAAGTAGGCGCCAATATCGGCGGCCCACACCAGCACCATGACCGACAGGATCAGCCAGTTGCCCAGCGGCCAGTGCTTGAGCAGCACCAGCCCCTGCCAGGCCGGCAGCAATACCAGCAGGCCGATCAGCAACCGGCAGGCCGCACTGGCCCACAGCTCGCTGCTGCGCGGGTAGGTAAGCACCAGCCAGGTGGCCAGCCCCCACCAGATCACCGCGGCACCCAGCACCCAGGGCGCCAGCTCCGGAAGGATGTACAGCAACATCAGCGCACCGGCGACCACCGCGGCATAGGCGATGCGCAGCGGCTGGGTCATCAACCCGGCCAGGCGCGCCCACTCCCAGGCGCCAAGGGTTACCACGAAGCCGATGAACAGGGCGAAATCCCCGCCGTTGAGCAGGAAGAAGCCACCCAGCGCGATCGGCAGCAGGATCAGCGCAGTAATGATGCGTTGTTTAAGCATTAAGCACGAGCTCCAGCCTCGACCTGCTCGCTGGTCTTACCAAAGCGGCGCTGGCGCGAAGCGAAATCGGCCAGGGCGTTGCGCATGGCCTCGTGTTTGAAGTCCGGCCAGTACAGGTCGGAGAAGTACAGCTCGGCGTAAGCCAGCTGCCACAACAGGAAATTGCTGATGCGGTGCTCGCCACCGGTGCGAATGCACAGGTCCGGCAGCGGTAGCTCGCCGGTTGCCAGGCAGGTCTGCAGCAGGCCCGGGGTGATGTCTTCCGGGCGCAGGTGCCCGGCTTGCACTTCCCGCGCCAGCCGCTGCGCGGCCTGGGCGATGTCCCACTGGCCACCGTAGTTGGCTGCGATCTGCAGGATGAAGCGGTTGTTGCCTGCGGTCAGCGCCTCGGCCTCGCGCATGGCAGCCTGCAGCTCTGGGTGGAAACGCGAACGGTCACCGATGATGCGCAGGCTGATGTTGTTCTCGTTGAGGCGCTTGGCCTCGCGGCGCAGCGCCTTGAAGAACAGGTCCATGAGAGCACTGACTTCGTCCGCCGGTCGCTGCCAGTTCTCACTGGAGAACGCAAAAAGCGTGAGCACCTCGACCTTCGCGTCGGCGCACACTTCGATCACGGCGCGCACCGCATCGACACCCGCTTTATGCCCGGCAACCCCGGGCATGAAGCGCTTCTTCGCCCAGCGATTATTCCCATCCATGATGATTGCCACGTGACGCGGCACCACGGAGGGCACAGTCTGCTTGGTCTTTTCCATGAAGGCGTCCTGACCCTTAGATGGCCATCAGGTCCTTTTCTTTTGCTTCGGTAGCCTTGGCGATCTGCGCCTCGACATCCTTGATCAGCTTGTCGATGTCAGCACTGGCACGACGCTCTTCGTCTTCACTGATTTCCTTGTCCTTGGACAGCTTCTTCAGGTCACCCAGGGCGTCGCGACGAATGTTGCGCACGGCAACGCGCGCATCTTCGGCCGCGGCGCGAGCCTGCTTGGTGAAGCCCTTGCGGGTTTCTTCGGTCAGCGGGGGCATATTGACCAGCAGCAACTCGCCCAGGTTGGTCGGATTGAGGTTCAAGCCGGCGCTGCCGATGGCCTTGTCGATGGCGCCCAGCATGTTGCGCTCGAAGGGCACGACCTGCAGGGTCTGATTGTCCTTGACGGTCACGTTGGCTACGCTGGTCAGCGGGGTGTCGGAGCCATAATAAGGCACCATCACGCTGCCCAGGACGCTCGGATGCGCCTTGCCGGTGCGGATCTGGCCAAATGCGTGGACCAGCGACTCCAGCGACTTTTGCATGCGTGCCTGGGCGTCTTTCTTGATTTCGTTGATCATTTTTGAACTTCCTCGATCAGGGTTCCTTCCGCGCCGCCGTGCACGATGTTCAGCAGGGCGCCGGGCTTGTTCATATTGAAGACGCGCAGCGGCATCTTGTGGTCGCGGCAAAGACAGATTGCCGTCAGATCCATCACACCCAGCTTGCGATCCAGCACTTCATCGTAGGTCAGATGATCGAACTTCTCGGCATGCGGGTCCTTGAATGGATCAGCAGTGTATACACCATCGACCTTGGTTGCCTTCAATACCACGTCGGCATCGATTTCGATGGCGCGCAGGCAGGCAGCAGAGTCGGTGGTGAAGAACGGGTTGCCGGTACCGGCAGCGAAGATTACGACTTCTTTGGCGTTCAGGTGGCGCATGGCCTTGCGACGATCATAGTGATCAGTCACACCAACCATGGAAATAGCCGACATGACAATGGCGGTAATGTTTGCCCGCTCCAGCGCGTCGCGCATGGCCAGGGCGTTCATTACGGTCGCCAGCATGCCCATGTGGTCGCCGGTGACGCGGTCCATGCCGGCTGCACTGAGCGCCGCGCCACGGAACAGGTTGCCACCGCCGATCACCAGACCTACCTGAACACCGATGCCGACCAGTTGGCCAACTTCCAGCGCCATGCGATCCAGGACTTTTGGGTCGATCCCGAACTCTTCCGAGCCCATCAGGGCCTCGCCGCTAAGTTTGAGTAGAATGCGTTTATAGCGAGCCTGATGACCACTGCCCTGCTGAGCCATTGCGAATCTCTCCTGCGGCGTTTGTAAAAAATTCTGGCGGGCTGCTTGAGCCTGCATGTAACTCTAACGTGACGCAGCGACTGCGTCAGCGAGCAACGGTCTCGTAAACCGCTCCCGCTTTGACAAAGAGGCTGCGCGCGTGAGCGGGCAGCCTCTTTGGGGCGACAGACGGGGCTGTCTTACTGCTTGGCAGCAGCCAGCTGGGCAGCAACTTCTTCAGCGAAGTTGTCGACCGGCTTCTCGATGCCTTCGCCTACTTTGAAGTAGGTGAACGAAACGATTTCAGCACCGGCCTTCTTGGCCAGCTCGCCGACTTTGACTTCCGGGTTCATGACGAAGGCTTGCTCTTTCAGCGAGGCTTCGGCCTTGAACTTGGTGATACGACCGTTGATCATGTTCTCAACGATGTTTTCCGGCTTGCCAGCGATCTTGTCGGCGTTCAGCTGCAGGAAGACATTCTTCTCGCGCTCGATGGCATCAGCGGAGATTTCCGACGAATCCAGGAACTCTGGGTTCGAAGCTGCAACGTGCATGGCGATGTTCTTGGCCAGCTCGACGTCGCCGCCTTTCAGGACAACAACGGCACCGATCTTGTTGCCGTGCAGGTAAGCACCAACAACGTCACCCTCAACGCGCACCAGGCGGCGGATGTTGACGTTTTCGCCGCACTTGGCGACCAGAGCTTCACGGGCTGCTTCGCGCGAAGCGATCAGCGGTGCAGCGTCGGTCAGCTTCTGGGCGAAGGCTTCTTCGAGGCTTTCGGACACGAAGTTCTTGAAGTCGTCTTGCAGGGCCAGGAAGTCGGTCTGCGAGTTGACTTCCAGCAGAACGGCGGCTTTGCCGTCGGTCTTGACGGCGATAGCGCCTTCAGCAGCGACGTTGCCAGCCTTTTTAGCGGCCTTGATGGCGCCGGAGGCACGCATGTCGTCAATGGCTTTTTCGATGTCGCCGCCGGCCTTTTCCAGGGCCTTTTTGCAATCCATCATGCCTTCGCCAGTACGCTCGCGCAGTTCTTTGACCAGCGCTGCAGTAATTGCTGCCATTTCAAAATCCTCTTGGAAAGTTTTTCAACCATTCCACCCGCTCGTCACGGGCGTTCAATTCTGCGAATCCGCTGTTGTTATCTCAGCCAACCCATAATGCGGGGCCCTTGCTGACAGCAGGATTTCAAGGTGGCAAAAAGGGGGCAAAGCCCCCTTTTTGCGTGCCAAGTAGACGCTAGCGCCTATTACTCAGCAGCAGGTGCAGCCGCTTCTTCAACATAGACTTCGGTGCCGCCAGCAACGTTGTTGCGGCCGCGGATGATGGCGTCGGCCATCGAAGTCATGTACAGCTCGATGGCGCGGATGGCGTCGTCGTTGCCTGGGATGATGTAGTCAACACCTTCCGGGCTGCTGTTGGTATCGACAACGCCGATAACCGGGATGCCCAGCTTGTTAGCTTCGGTGATAGCAATGCGCTCGTGGTCAACGTCGATCACGAACAGGGCATCAGGCAGACCGCCCATGTCCTTGATACCACCCAGGCTGCGGTCCAGCTTTTCCAGATCGCGCGAACGCATCAGGGCTTCTTTCTTGGTCAGCTTGGCGAAGGTGCCATCTTCGGCCTGGGTTTCCAGGTCGCGCAGACGCTTGATCGAAGCACGGATGGTTTTGTAGTTGGTCAGCATGCCGCCCAACCAGCGGTGGTCAACGTATGGCGAACCGGCACGAGCAGCTTGCTCGGCGACGATCTTGCCGGCGGAACGCTTGGTGCCGACGAACATGATCTTGTTCTTGCCCTGAGCCAGACGCTCTACGAAAGCCAGAGCTTCGTTGAACATTGGCAGGGTTTTTTCCAGGTTGATGATGTGGATCTTGTTACGCGCGCCGAAAATGTACTTGCCCATTTTCGGGTTCCAGTAACGGGTCTGGTGGCCGAAGTGCACACCGGCCTTCAGCATATCGCGCATGTTGACTTGGGACATGATAGTTCCTTGATAAGTCGGGTTGGGCCTCCACGCGTCCCAATGACCAACCCGCAAATTCGAGAATCCGGGGCACCCAGGTCATCGTGTCGACACGTGTGTGGGTTTAAGCTCACGGGGTCGTCCCCGAAAGCGGCGCATGTTATACCACAGACCGCGAACGAACGAAACCCGAATGAGGTCGCGTCCGTCAGCGGTTTTTGCAGCGCCCCGCCAAACAGGCCAGAATGCCTCCTGTAGACAGCAGCATGGCCGCCTTTATCCCGACAGAATGCCGCCCTGCTCTGCTAGAATCCGGCCTTTCCCGTTTGTTCGCGCCGCGTGCGGCGCCGTAGAGAGCCTGTAATGACCGTCAACATCAAGACCGCAGAAGACATCGAGAAGATGCGCATCGCCGGCCGCCTGGCCGCTGACGTGCTGGAAATGATCGAAGAACACGTCAAGCCCGGTGTTACCACCGAAGCGCTCGACCGCCTGTGCCACGACTATATCGTCAACGTCCAGCAGGCCATCCCGGCGCCCCTCAACTACAAGGGCTACCCGAAGTCGATCTGCACCTCGATCAACCATGTGGTCTGCCACGGCATCCCCAACGACAAGCCGCTCAAGGATGGTGACACGCTGAACATCGACGTCACCGTGATCAAGGACGGCTACCACGGCGATACCAGCCGCATGTTCCACGTCGGTACCGTGCCGGTATGGGCCGAGCGCCTGTCCAAGGTTACCCAGGAGTGCATGTACAAGGCCATCGAGCTGGTGAAGCCGGGCTGCCGCCTGGGCGATATCGGCGAAGTGATCCAGAAGCACGCGGAAAAGAACGGCTTCTCGGTGGTGCGCGAGTTCTGCGGCCACGGCATCGGCAAGGTGTTCCACGAAGAGCCGCAGATCCTGCACTACGGCCGCGCCGGCACCGGTATGGAACTGAAAGAAGGCATGACCTTCACCATCGAACCGATGATCAACCAGGGCAAGGCCGACACCAAGGTGCTGGGCGACGGCTGGACCGCCATCACCAAGGACCGCAAGCTCTCGGCCCAGTGGGAACACACCCTGGTGGTGACTGCGACCGGCTACGAGATCTTCACCCTGCGCAAGGACGACACCATCCCGCGCACCTCGGCCTGACCGCACCCAGACAGGCCACCCGACGACAGGAACGTGACGCGATGCCCCAGGTGGACCCCGAGCTGTTCGATCGCGGCCAGTTCCAGGCGGAACTGGCCCTCAAGGCGAGCCCCATCGCCGCCTTCAAGAAAGCCATCCGCCAGGCCGGCGAGGTGCTCGACAAACGTTTCCGCAGCGGCGGCGAAATCCGCCCGCTGATCGAAGCCCGCGCCTGGCTCGTCGACAATATCCTGCAACAGGCCTGGAACCAGTTCGACTGGGGCGACCACAGCGGTATCGCCCTGGTCGCAGTGGGTGGCTACGGGCGTGGTGAGCTGCACCCGCATTCAGACATCGACCTGCTCATTTTACTGGGCGCCGCCGAGCACGAGCAGTACCGCAACGCCATTGAGCGTTTTCTCACCCTGCTGTGGGACATCGGCCTGGAAGTGGGCCAGAGCGTGCGTACCGTCGACGAGTGCGCCGAACAGGCCCGCGCCGACCTGACGGTGATCACCAACCTGATGGAAAGCCGCACCATTGCCGGGCCCGAAGCCCTGCGCCAGCGCATGCTGGAGGTGACCAGCACGGCGCACATGTGGCCGAGCAAGGACTTCTTCCTGGCCAAGCGCGCCGAACTCAAGGCCCGTCACCACAAGTACAACGACACCGAGTACAACCTCGAGCCCAACGTCAAGGGCTCGCCCGGTGGCCTGCGCGACATCCAGACGGTGCTCTGGGTGGCCCGCCGTCAGTACGGTACCCTGAACCTGCACGCACTGGCGGGCGAAGGCTTCTTGCTGGAAAGCGAGAACGAACTGCTGGCTTCGTCCCAGGATTTTCTGTGGAAAGTGCGCTACGCCCTGCACATGCTGGCCGGTCGCGCCGAGGACCGCCTGCTGTTCGACCACCAGCGCAGCCTCGCCGCACTGCTGGGCTACAGCGACGAGAACCCCAAGCGGGCAATCGAGCAGTTCATGCAGCAGTACTACCGGGTGGTAATGAGCATCAGCCAGTTGTGCGACCTGATCATCCAGCACTTCGAAGAGGTTATCCTCGCCGACGAAGAAAGTGGCAGCACCCAGCCGCTGAATGCGCGCTTCCGGCTGCATGACGGCTACCTGGAGGCCGCCAACCCGAACGTGTTCAAGCGCACACCGTTCGCCATGCTGGAAATCTTCGTGCTGATGGCCCAGCACCCCGAAATCAAGGGCGTGCGTGCCGATACGGTGCGCCTGCTGCGTGAGCATCGCCACCTGATCGACGACACCTTCCGCACCGATATCCGCAACACCAGCCTGTTCATCGAGCTGTTCAAGTGCGAAATCGGCATCCACCGCAACCTGCGCCGGATGAACCGCTACGGCATCCTTGGCCGCTACCTGCCGGAATTCGGCCTGATCGTCGGGCAGATGCAGCACGACCTGTTCCACATCTATACGGTCGATGCGCACACGCTCAACCTCATCAAGCACCTGCGCAAACTGCAGTACACGCCGGTGTCCGAGAAGTTCCCGCTGGCCAGCAAGCTCATGGGGCGCCTGCCCAAGCCCGAGCTGATCTACCTGGCCGGCCTGTACCATGACATCGGCAAGGGCCGCCAGGGCGACCACTCGGAAATCGGTGCGGTGGATGCGAAGAAATTCTGCGAACGCCACCAGTTGCCGGCCTGGGACAGTCGCCTGATCGTCTGGCTGGTGCAGAACCACCTGGTGATGTCGACCACCGCCCAGCGCAAGGACTTGTCCGACCCGCAGGTGATCAACGACTTTGCCCTGCACGTGGGCGACGAGACGCGCCTGGACTACCTGTACGTGCTGACCGTGGCCGACATCAATGCCACCAACCCCAGCCTGTGGAACTCGTGGCGGGCCAGCCTGCTGCGCCAGCTTTACAGCGAGACCAAGCGCGCCCTGCGCCGTGGCCTGGAAAACCCGCTGGACCGCGAAGAGCAGATTCGCCAGACCCAGTCTGCAGCCCTGGACATCCTTGTACGCGAGGGCACCGACCCGGACGACGTCGAGCAGCTGTGGTCGCAGTTGGGCGATGACTATTTTCTCAAGCACAATGCCGCCGACGTGGCCTGGCACACGGATGCGATCCTGCAGCAGCCTGCCGATGGCGGGCCGCTGGTACTGATCAAGGAAACCACCCAGCGCGAGTTCGAGGGCGGCACGCAGATCTTCATCTACGCCCCCGACCAGCACGATTTCTTCGCCGTGACGGTGGCGGCCATGTCGCAGCTGAACCTGAACATCCACGATGCGCGCATCATCACGTCCAGCAGCCAGTTCACCCTCGACACCTACATCGTGCTGGACAACGACGGCGGCTCTATCGGCGACAACCCGCAGCGGGTCAAGCAGATTCGCGACGGCCTGACCGAAGCGCTGCGCAACCCCGAGGACTACCCGACCATCATCCAGCGCCGGGTGCCGCGCCAGCTCAAGCACTTCAACTTCCCGCCGCAGGTGACCATCCTCAACGATGCCCAGCGGCCGGTGACCATCCTCGAAATCACCGCACCCGACCGCCCAGGCCTGCTGGCCCGGCTGGGACGGATCTTCCTGGAGTTCGACCTGTCGCTGCAGAACGCCAAGATCGCCACCCTCGGCGAACGGGTGGAAGACGTGTTCTTCATCACCGATGCCGACAACCAGCCGCTGTCCGACCCGCAGCTGTGCAGCCGCCTGCAGGAGGCCATCGTCCAGCAGTTGCAGGCCGGCCAGGCCAGCGATGCCAGCCCTACCCGCGTGACCTTTTAACGACTAGACGATTGACGAGACCTTGCGCCGATGAACCATGCCTTGACCCAGCTTCAGCCCTACCCGTTCGAGAAACTCCGTGCCCTGCTGGGCAGCGTGAAGCCTGCGGCAGACAAACGCGCCATCGCCCTGTCAATCGGTGAGCCGAAGCACGAATCCCCGGCGTTCGTAGCCCAGGCCATGGCCGACAACCTCGACAAACTGGCGGTATACCCCAGCACCCTCGGCCTGCCGGCCCTGCGCCAGGCCATCGGCCAGTGGTGCGAACGTCGCTTTGCCGTGCCAGCCGGCTGGCTGGATGCCGACCGTCACATCCTGCCGGTCAATGGCACCCGTGAAGCGCTGTTCGCCTTCACCCAGGCGGTGGTCAACCGGGCCGATGACGGCCTGGTGATCAGCCCCAACCCGTTCTACCAGATCTACGAAGGCGCAGCGCTGCTGGCCGGGGCTACCCCGCACTACCTGCCGTGCCTTGAAGACAATGGTTTCAACCCTGACTTCGACGCCGTGCCGGCCGAGGTCTGGAAGCGCTGCCAGATCCTGTTCCTGTGCTCGCCGGGCAACCCTACCGGTGCACTGGTGCCGATGGACACCCTGAAGAAGCTGATCGCCCTGGCCGACGAGCACGACTTCGTGATCGCCGCCGACGAGTGCTACAGCGAGCTGTACTTCGACGAAGACGCCCCGCCACCGGGCCTGCTGACCGCCTGCGCCGAGCTCGGCCGCAGTGACTTCAAGCGCTGCGTGGTGTTCCACAGCCTGTCCAAGCGCTCCAACCTGCCGGGCCTGCGCTCGGGCTTCGTGGCGGGTGATGCCGAGATCATCAAGCCGTTCCTGCTGTACCGCACCTACCACGGCTGCGCCATGCCGGTACAAACCCAGTTGGCCAGCATCGCCGCCTGGCAAGACGAGGCGCATGTGCGCGCGAACCGCGACCAGTACCGCGCCAAGTACGATGCCGTGCTGGACATCCTGCAGCCGGTGCTGGACGTACAGCGCCCGGATGGCAGCTTTTACCTGTGGGCCAAGGTGCCGGGTGGCGATGCCGAGTTTACCCGCGACCTGTTCGAGGCCCAGCATGTGACCGTGGTGCCGGGGTCGTACCTGTCGCGTGAAGTGGATGGCGTGAACCCGGGCGCGGGGCGCGTGCGCATGGCGCTGGTTGCACCGTTGGCCGAATGCATCGAGGCGGCGGAGCGAATCCGCACCTTCCTGCAAAACCGCTGATTCAGCAATGCTTTAATTCTGTGCAGAACCTGTGGGAGCGGGTTCACCCGCGAACACCGGCGCAGCCGGTGCCATACACCGTGTCGCCTGATTCGCGAGTGAACTCGCTCCCACAGGGCCGCAAAGCGGCCCCTGCGGCTACCTGACCTGCCCCAGGTTCGCCTCGCTCATATCCAGTTCCCCCAGCACCTGCCGCACCACTTCATCACCTACTTCGTGCTGGCGATGCAGGTTATACAGCTCCAGCCGCTGCGCCCTCAGCGCACGCAAGCGCAAGCGCCGCTCCAGCAAGTCCATCTGTTCGGCCAGGGCCTTGGCCTCGGCACTGTCGTTGTAGCTGTCCAGCTCATCCCGGTACTCAGCCATCAAGCGCGCCTTCAGCTCGGTCGCCAAGGTCGCCTGCGCAGCATCCTGCGGGGCATTGGCGTCGATCACGTCTTCTGCTTCCAGGGCATGAATCGCCGCCTCGGCCGTGCGCCGCCAGGCTTCCTGCACTTCCTGGTGCAAACGCTCGTCCGGGCTCTTGGTCACCCCGCGCAGCAATATCGGCAGGGCGATGCAGGCGCTGATCAACGACAGCAGGATCACCCCGGCGGCAATGAAGATCAGCAAGTCACGTTCAGGGAAGGCGTTGCCCGCGCCCATCAGCAACGGCACCGACATCACACCCGCCAGGGTCACTGCACCACGCACACCGCCCAGGGTCAGCAGCCAGCAGGAGCGCGCCGTAGGCATCAGCACCAGCGCCGGTTTGCCGCGCCAGCGGCGCACCACGCCGATCGAGCGCCAGATGCTCTGCACCCAGATGAACCGCAGCAGGATCAGCGCAGCAAAGATCGCCACCACGTCCAGGCAACGGTAGGCCAGGGTCGGCCACACGGTGGCTTCGTGGCTGACCACTGCCTTGATGATGTCCGGCAATTGCAGGCCCAAAAGCAGGAAGATCAGGCCATTGAAGGCGAACTCCAGCAGCGACCAGACGCTGCGGTTGAGCAGCCGGGTGCTGGTCTGCCGCGGCAGCAGGTCGAGCCAGCTTTGCATCATGCCGGCCGCCACCGCCGACAGGATGCCCGACACGCCCAGGCGCTCGGCCAGCACGTAGGCGGCGAACGGCAGCAGCAACATGAACACCACGTGGGTGGCCGGGTCGTCCCAGCCACGGGCGATCATCCAGGCGCGCAGGCGGCCCACCAGCCAGCTCAGGCCCACACCCACCGCCAGGCCGCCAAGCGCCACCAGGACGAAACTGAAGCTTGCATCGGTCAGCGAGAACACCCCGGTGATCGCCGCCGCCAGGGCAAACTTGAAGGTCACCAGGCCCGATGCGTCGTTCATCAGGGCCTCCCCCTGCAGCATGTGCATCAGCGGGGTGGGCAGGCGGTCCTGGGCGATGGCCGAAACCGCCACGGCGTCAGTCGGCGACAGCACCGCCGCCAGGGCAAAGGCCACTGGCAGCGGGATGCTCGGCAGCAGCCAGTGAATGAAGTAGCCGGCCCCGACCACGGTGAACAGCACCAGACCAACGGCCAGCGCCACCACGGGCCCGCGGATGCGCCACAACTCACGCTTGGGGATGCGCCAGCCGTCGGCAAACAGCAGCGGCGGCAAGAACAGGAACAGGAACAATTCGGGGTCCAGGGCCACATGCAGGCCCAGTGTCGGCAGCGCCAGCAAGGCACCGGCAGCGATCTGCACCAGCGGCAGGGGCAGCGGAATCATGCGGCCGACCAGCTTCGACAGGCTGACCAGCGTCAGCAGGATGAGGACGGTGTAGGCGGACTGCATCCGGGAAAGCTTCCTTTGTGAACCAGAAACGATAGCAAGGCGAAACATCGCCATTGGAACAATATGTTAGCGGCGACCGGCGGTCCGGGGCCGCTGCACGATAGTCGCAGGTGACGGAAGAATATGTAACATGATGATACTTCAGTAGGTTGGAGATCGAGCGCCGCCCGCGCGGCGCATCGCGAGCTGCGCTCGCTCCTACGTTTGTTTCTGGCCAATCAATCCTGTGGTGTTTTCGCGCGAACGCTTTGGCGCATGTCTCGATATAGCGCCGGACAACCAAGGCGGTCGCGCGCGCCTGCCATAGACGTTACTGGCCCTAAACAAACGTAGGAGCGAGCGCAGCTCGCGATGCGCCGCGCGGGCGGCGCTCGATCTCCGACACACTGCAAGGCTCAAGGCAAGCACACCCGTGGCGCTCACTGTTTCGTTCCCGCATAATCCTGCGACTGACATCGGAAAACGGAGAGATTGGGGCAACTTGTAACCCCAATGTACACAATGACCTACACGCTCTACGGCATCAAAGCCTGTGACACCATGAAAAAGGCGCGTACCTGGCTCGAAGACAAAGCCATCGCCTACGAATTCCACGATTACAAAACCCAAGGCATCGACCGCGACAGCCTGAACCGCTGGTGCGACGAACACGGCTGGGAAGTCATCCTCAACCGTGCCGGCACCACCTTCCGCAAGCTGGACGACGCCAGCAAGGCAGACCTCGACCAGGCCAAGGCCGTCGAGCTGATGCTGGCCCAGCCGTCGATGATCAAACGCCCGGTGCTGGACCTTGGCGCGCGTACCCTGGTCGGCTTCAAGCCCGACCTCTACGCCGCTGCCCTGGCCTGAGCCCCCACCCTATTTCGCACGAGGTAATCACATGTCCAATACCCTGTTCAGCCTGGCCTTCGGTGTCGGCTCCCAGAACCGCCAGGGCGCCTGGCTGGAAGTGTTCTACGCACAACCGCTGCTCAACCCGAGCGCCGAGCTGGTTGCCGCTGTAGCCCCTGTTCTCGGTTACGAAGGTGGCAACCAAGCCATCGCCTTCAGCAATGGCCAGGCCTTGAAACTGGCCGAAGCCTTGAAAGGCGTGGATGCCGCCCAGGCTGCCCTGCTGACCCGTCTGGCCGAAAGCCACAAGCCGCTGGTCGCCACCCTGCTGGCCGAAGACGCAGCCCTGACCTCCACCCCAGAGGCCTACCTCAAGCTGCACCTGCTGTCGCACCGCCTGGTCAAGCCACACGGCCTGAGCCTGGCTGGCATCTTCCCGCTGCTGCCAAACGTAGCCTGGACCAACCAGGGCGCCGTCGACCTGGCCGAACTGGCCGAGCTGCAACTGGAAGCGCGCCTGAAGGGCGAGCTGCTGGAAGTGTTCTCGGTGGACAAGTTCCCGAAAATGACCGACTACGTGGTCCCGGCCGGCGTGCGCATCGCCGATACCGCCCGTGTGCGCCTGGGCGCCTACATCGGCGAAGGCACCACCATCATGCACGAAGGCTTCGTCAACTTTAACGCTGGCACCGAAGGCCCGGGCATGATCGAAGGCCGTGTGTCCGCCGGCGTGTTCGTTGGCAAAGGTTCCGACCTGGGCGGCGGTTGCTCGACCATGGGCACCCTGTCCGGTGGCGGCAACATCGTCATCAAGGTCGGCGAAGGCTGCCTGATCGGCGCCAACGCCGGTATCGGCATCCCACTGGGCGACCGCAACACCGTTGAAGCCGGCCTGTACATCACCGCTGGCACCAAAGTGAACCTGCTGGACGAAAACAACGAGCTGGTCAAAGTGGTCAAGGCCCGCGACCTGGCCGGCCAGACCGACCTGCTGTTCCGCCGCAACTCGCTGAACGGCGCGGTAGAGTGCAAGACCCACAAGTCGGCCATCGAGCTGAACGAGGCGTTGCACGCCCACAACTGAGAATCCTTCAGCCCCTGTAGGAGCGAGCTTGCTCGCGAACAGCGCATTCTCAGCGTTTGAAATGTTAAGATCGGGTCTGGCACCACGCCAGACCCGATTTTCATTCCAGGCCCCGTGAACATGTTCCAGCCCTCCCCCTGGCGTGCCGACTTCCCCGCCATCGCCGCCCTGCAACGGCAGCACCAGACCTACCTGGACAGCGCCGCCACCACCCAGAAGCCGCAAGCCCTGATCGATGCCTTGAGCCATTACTACGGCCATGGCGCGGCCAATGTGCACCGTGCCCAGCATTTGCCCGGCGCGCTTGCGACCCAGGCCTTCGAAACCAGCCGCGACAAGGTCGCTGCCTGGCTGAATGCCGCGGACTCACGGCAGATCGTGTTCACCCACGGTGCCACCTCGGCGCTGAACCTGCTGGCCTATGGCCTGGAGCACCGCTTCGAAGCCGGTGACGAAATTGCCATCAGCGCGCTGGAGCACCATGCCAACCTGCTGCCCTGGCAGCAGCTGGCACGCCGGCGCAACCTGCGCCTGGTGATACTGCCGCTGGATGCCCATGGCCGCATCGACCTGAACCAGGCACTGCAACTGATAGGCCCACGCACCCGGGTGCTCGCCATCAGCCAGCTGTCCAACGTACTGGGTACCTGGCAGCCGCTGCCGGCCCTGCTTTCCCATGCCCGCGCCCAAGGCGCGCTGACCGTGGTCGACGGTGCCCAGGGCGTGGTGCATGGTCGCCACGATGTGCAGCAACTGGGCTGCGACTTCTATGTATTCTCCAGCCACAAGCTGTACGGCCCGGATGGGGTTGGCGTGCTGTACGGCCACACGCGGGCGCTGGAGCTGCTGCGCCATTGGCAGTTCGGTGGCGAGATGGTGCAACTGGCCGAGTACCAGAGCGCCAGCTTCCGCCCGGCACCGCTGGGGTTCGAGGCAGGTACGCCGCCCATCGCCGGGGTGATCGGCCTGGGCGCAACCCTGGATTACCTGGCCAGCCTCGACGCCCAGGCTGTCGAAGCCCACGAAACCAGCCTGCACCAGCACCTACTGCGTGGCCTGGCCGACCGTGAGGGCGTGCGGGTATTGGGGGCGCCACAGACGGCGCTGGCCAGCTTCGTCATCGAGGGCGTGCACAACGCCGATATCGCCCACTTGCTGACCGAGCAAGGGATAGCCGTGCGTGCCGGGCACCACTGCGCCATACCGCTCTTGCAAGGGTTGGGGCTGGAAGGCGCAATCCGCGTATCGTTGGGCTTGTACAACGACAGCGATGACTTGCAGCGCTTCTTCGCTGCGCTTGATCAGGGCCTGGAGTTGTTGCGATGAGTCTGCCGAAACAAGCACGTGAGGCGCTGGAAGCGTTTGAACAGGGCAAGGGCTGGGAACAGCGCGCGCGACTGCTGATGCAATGGGGCGACCGCCTGGAGCCGCTGACCGAGGCTGACAAGACCGAAGCCAACCGGGTGCATGGCTGCGAAAGCCTGGTGTGGCTGGTGGCCGAGCAGGCCGAGGACTTGTGGCAGTTCAAGGCCAGCAGCGATGCACGCCTGTTGCGTGGGCTGCTGGCGTTGTTGCTGGTGCGGGTGCAGGGTTTGACCCGTGAAGAGCTGGCCGGGCTTGATCTGCGCGAGTGGTTCACCCAACTGGGGCTAGAGCGCCAGCTATCGCCGTCGCGTAGCAATGGGCTGCATGCAGTGTTGCAGCGGATGGCGGAGTTGGCGTCCACCCGTTGAAACGGTGCTGGCTTCTTCGCGGGCTTGCCCGCTCCCACAGGGACTGCATCTCTCTCAAGAAAGATGAGACCCCTGTGGGAGCGGGCGAGCCCGCGAAGAGGCCCACGCAAGTTATTCTGGCTTGAGCCGTTCCGAGGGCCGCCGCGCACCGGCTACCAGTTTCTCAACTGCTTTGCTAGCTGCCACCATGCCAAAGGTCGCGGTCACCATCATCACCGCGCCAAAGCCACCCGAGCAGTCCAGCCTTACACCCTCACCCACGAAGCTTTTCTGCAGGCAAACGCTGCCATCGCCCTTGGGGTAACGCAGCTGTTCGCTGGAGAACACGCACGGCACGCCATAGTTGCGGCTGACATTGCGCGAAAAGTTGTAATCGCGGCGCAGGGTGGAACGCACCCGCGAGGCCAGCGGGTCGTTGAAGGTCTTGTTCAGGTCGGCGATCTGGATCTGTGTCGGGTCGATCTGCCCACCAGCGCCCCCCGTGGTCACGATGGCGATCTTGCGCCGCCGGCACCAGGCAATCAACGCCGCCTTGGCCATGACGCTGTCGATGCAGTCGATCACACAGTCCAGCTGCTCGTGGATGTGTTCGGCCATGGTTTCACGGGTGACGAAGTCGGCCACCGCATGCACCGTGCATGCCGGGTTGATCGCCCGCAGGCGCTCGGCCATGACCTCCACCTTGGGCCGCCCCACCTGCCCTTCCAGGGCATGGGCCTGGCGGTTGGTGTTGCTGACGCAGACGTCGTCCAGATCAAACAGGGAAATTTCACCCACGCCGCTGCGGGCCAGCGCTTCGGCCACCCACGAGCCAACCCCGCCAATACCGACCACGCCCACATGGGCCTGGCCCAGGCGTTGCAGCCCCTGGTCGCCATACAGCCGGGCAACGCCGGCGAAGCGTGGATCTTCTGTGCTCATGTTCATACCCCAAAAAACCGGCGCGCATTATATGCCAGCGGGCCCATGGCCTGCATCGTTAGGAAAGAGGCTACCAACCCTGCTTTAATGTCCTATCACTCCGACACAAATGGACGACAATGTCTTCACGTAAATTCGGCCTGAACCTGGTTGTGGTGCTGGCCATCGCCGCGCTGTTCACCGGGTTCTGGGCACTGATCAACCGCCCGGTCTCCGCCCCCGCCTGGCCAGAGCAGATCTCTGGCTTTTCGTATTCGCCTTTCCGCCTGGGTGAAAGCCCGCAGAAGGGCCAGTACCCCACTGACGACGAGATGCGCCAGGACCTGGAGCAGTTGAGCAAACTGACCGACAGCATCCGTATCTATACCGTGGAGGGCACCCAGGCCGACATCCCGCGCCTGGCCGAAGAGTTCGGCCTGCGGGTGACGCTGGGGATCTGGATCAGCCCGGACCTGGAGCGCAACGAACGCGAAATCGCCACCGCCATCCAGCTGGCCAACACCTCGCGCAGCGTGGTGCGGGTTGTGGTCGGCAACGAAGCGCTGTTCCGTGAAGAAGTCACCCCGGAAAACCTGATCAAATACCTGGACCGGGTACGCGCAGCCGTCAAGGTACCGGTCACCACCAGTGAGCAATGGCACATCTGGAAGGAAAACCCCGAGATTGCCAAGCACGTCGACCTGATTGCCGCGCACATCCTGCCCTACTGGGAATTCGTGCCGATGAAGGATTCGGTCGAATTCGTGCTCGACCGCGCCCGTGAGCTGAAGCACCAGTTCCCGCGCAAACCCCTGCTGCTGTCGGAAGTCGGCTGGCCGAGCAACGGTCGCATGCGCGGGGGTGCCGATGCCAGCCAGGCCGACCAGGCCATCTACCTGCGCACCCTGGTCAACACCCTCAACCGCCGTGGCTACAACTACTTCGTCATCGAAGCCTATGACCAGCCGTGGAAGGCCAGCGACGAAGGTTCGGTAGGCGCCTACTGGGGTGTGTACAACGCCGAGCGCCAGCAAAAATTCAACTTCGACGGCCCGGTGGTGGCGATCCCGCAGTGGCGTGCCCTGGCGGTGGCCTCGGTGGTGCTGGCGATGATCGCGCTGATGGTGCTGTTCATCGACGGCTCGGCCCTGCGCCAGCGCGGCCGCACGTTCCTCACGTTCATCACCTTCCTGTGCGGGTCGGTGCTGGTGTGGATCGCCTACGACTACAGCCAGCAATACAGCACCTGGTTCAGCCTCACGGTGGGGGTGCTGCTCGCCCTTGGCGCGCTGGGCGTGTTCATCGTGCTGCTGACCGAGGCCCATGAATTGGCCGAGGCGGTCTGGATACACAAGCGCCGACGCGAGTTCCTGCCGGTGCAGGCCGACAGCGCCTACCGGCCCAAGGTGTCGGTGCATGTGCCGTGCTACAACGAGCCACCCGAGATGGTGAAGCAGACCCTCGACGCCCTGGCCGCGCTGGACTACCCCGACTACGAAGTGCTGGTGATCGACAACAACACCAAGGACCCGGCCGTGTGGGAGCCGCTGAAGGCCCACTGCGAGAAGCTCGGCGAGCGCTTCAAGTTCTTCCACGTCGCGCCACTGGCCGGCTTCAAGGGCGGCGCGCTGAACTACCTGCTCCCGCACACGGCCAAGGACGCCGAAGTGATCGCGGTGATCGACTCGGACTACTGTGTGGACCGCAACTGGCTCAAGCACATGGTGCCGCATTTCGCCGACCCGAAAATTGCCGTGGTGCAATCGCCGCAGGACTATCGCGACCAGCACGAAAGCGCCTTCAAGAAGCTGTGCTACAGCGAGTACAAGGGCTTCTTCCACATCGGCATGGTCACCCGCAACGACCGTGACGCCATCATCCAGCACGGCACCATGACCATGACCCGGCGCACGGTCCTGGAAGAGCTGGGCTGGGCCGAATGGTGCATCTGCGAGGACGCCGAGCTGGGCCTGCGCGTGTTCGAGAAGGGCCTGTCGGCCGCCTACGCCCACAACAGCTACGGCAAGGGCCTGATGCCCGACACCTTCATCGACTTCAAGAAGCAGCGTTTCCGCTGGGCCTACGGTGCCATCCAGATCATCAAGCACCACGCCAGCGCGCTGCTGCGCGGCAAGGGCAGCGAGCTGACCCGTGGCCAGCGCTACCACTTCCTGGCCGGCTGGCTGCCATGGGTCGCTGACGGCATGAACATCTTCTTCACCATCGGCGCGCTGCTGTGGTCGGCGGCGATGATCATCGTGCCGCACCGGGTCGACCCGCCACTGATGATCTTCGCCATCCCGCCGCTGGCGCTGTTCTTCTTCAAGGTCGGCAAGATCATCTTCCTTTACCGCCGCGCGGTGGGGGTCAACCTCAAGGACGCCTTCGCCGCAGCGCTGGCTGGCCTGGCGCTGTCGCATACCATTGCCAAGGCGGTGCTGTACGGCTTCTTCACCAGCAGCATGCCGTTCTTCCGCACGCCAAAGAATGCCGACAGCCATGGGCTGCTGGTGGCACTTTCCGAAGCGCGGGAAGAGCTGTTCATCATGTTGCTGCTGTGGGGTGCGGCGCTGGGTATCTACCTGGTGCAGGGGCTGCCGAGTTCGGACATGCGCTTCTGGGTGGCGATGTTGCTGGTGCAGTCGTTGCCGTACGTGGCGGCGCTGGTGATGGCGTTGCTGTCATCCCTGCCCAAACCGGTAGAAAAGGCCGCTGAGCCGCAACAGGCTTGAGATTGCCGGGGGGCTGCTTTGCAGCCCTTCGCGGGCTTGCCCGCTCCCACAGGTTTCGCGTTGAGTGCGGGCATGCGCAATTCCTGTGGGAGCGGGCAAGCCCGCGAAGGGCCGCAAAGCGGCCCAAGTCGCTTAACTGGCTGGCATTACCCCATTGGCCCTTCGGTTTGATATAAGATAACGCCCCTCAGATTTCCCCGCCTTGCCTTGCCCCGGAGTTCCCCATGACGGCCCCTGCCGAGCTCTCGCCTACCCTTCAACTGGCCTGCGACCTGATCCGTCGCCCCTCGGTCACCCCTGTCGACGCCGACTGCCAGGCGCAGATGATGACGCGCCTGGGCGCCGTGGGCTTCGAGCTCGAGCCGATGCGCATTGAAGACGTAGACAACTTCTGGGCCACCCACGGCAGCCAGGACGGCCCGGTGCTGTGCTTTGCCGGCCACACCGACGTGGTGCCCACCGGCCCGGTGCAGCAATGGCAGCACGAACCGTTCGAAGCGCTGATCGACGCTGACGGCATGCTCTGCGGCCGTGGCGCCGCCGACATGAAAGGCAGCCTGGCCTCCATGGTGATCGCCAGCGAGCGCTTCGTGCACGACTACCCGAACCACCGCGGCAAGGTCGCCTTCCTGATCACCAGCGACGAGGAAGGCCCGGCCCACCATGGCACCAAGGCAGTGGTCGAGCGCCTGAAAGCACGCAACGAACGCCTGGACTGGTGCATCGTCGGCGAGCCCTCCAGCACCACCCTGCTGGGTGACGTGGTCAAGAACGGCCGCCGCGGCTCGCTGGGTGCCAAGCTGACCGTGCGCGGCAAGCAAGGCCACGTGGCCTACCCGCACCTGGCCCGCAACCCGATCCACCTGGCCGCTCCGGCCCTGGCGGAACTGGCAGCCGAGCACTGGGACGAAGGCAATGCGTTCTTCCCGCCGACCAGCTTCCAGATCTCCAACCTCAATTCCGGCACCGGCGCCACAAACGTGGTACCAGGCGACCTGACCGCGCTGTTCAACTTCCGCTTTTCCACCGAGTCCACCGTCGAAGGCCTGCAGGCACGGGTGTCGGCGATTCTCGACAAGCATGAACTGGATTGGTCGATCGACTGGGCGCTGTCGGGCCTGCCGTTCCTCACCGAACCTGGTGAACTGCTCGACGCCGTGGCGCACAGCATCAAGGGCGTCACCGGCCGCGACACCCAGCCATCTACCAGCGGCGGCACCTCCGATGGCCGCTTCATCGCCACCATGGGTACCCAGGTGGTCGAGCTTGGCCCGGTCAACGCCACCATTCACCAGGTGGACGAGCGGATCCTGGCCAGCGACCTCGACCTGCTGACCGAAATCTACTACCAGACCCTGGTTCGGTTGCTCGCCTGATGCTCGCCTGCCCCCTTTGCCAGGCGCCGCTGAGCCGGCTCGACAACAGTGTGGTGTGCCCCGCCGGCCACCGCTTCGACCGCGCCCGCCAGGGTTACCTGAACCTGCTGCCGGTGCAGCACAAGAACAGCCGCGACCCGGGTGACAACCAGGCCATGGTCGAGGCCCGTCGCGACTTCCTCGACGCTGGCCACTACGCCCCGGTGGCCCGCCGCCTGGCCGAACTGGCCGCCGAGCGCCAGCCCGGTGCCTGGCTGGACATCGGCTGCGGCGAAGGTTACTACACCGCGCTGCTCGCCCAGGCCCTGCCGGCTGCCGACGGTTACGCCCTGGATATCTCCCGCGAGGCGGTCAAGCGTGCCTGCCGCCGTGCGCCCGAGGTCACCTGGATGGTCGCCAGCATGGCCCGCGTGCCGCTGGCCGACGCCAGCTGCCAGTTCATCGCCAGCGTGTTCAGCCCGCTGGACTGGGCCGAGGCCAAGCGCCTGCTCAGCCCCGGCGGCGGCCTGATGCGGGTCGGCCCGACCAGCGGCCACCTGATGGAGTTGCGCGAGGTGCTCTACGATGAAGTACGCCCTTATGCCGACGACAAGCACTTGGCCCTCGTCCCCGAAGGCATGGCCCACGCCCACAGCGAAACGCTGGAGTTCCGCCTGAGCCTGGCCGTGCCCAAGGCGCGCGCCGACCTGCTGGCCATGACCCCGCACGGCTGGCGCGCCAGCGCCGAAAAACGCGCCTTGGTGATCGACCAGCCCGAGCCGTTCGAGGTCACGGTTTCCATGCGTTATGACTATTTCGTGCGCCAAGACTGAGCACACCCGGAGCCCTTATGCGCCAACCCGATATCGAGATTTACCTGAAGGACGCCGACGTCGACCACAAGCAGATTGCCGAGTGGCTCGCCCAGGAGATTGGCCCCTGCAGCGAATGGCAGCAGAAAGGCCAGACGTTCAAATGCAAGGCCGGTAACATTCCGGTCACCTGGTTACCCAAGGCTGTAGGGAAATGGAACAGCCTGTACCTGGAAAGCGATCAGACGCCATGGGCCGATGATATCGCCTGCGCCCGCGCTGCATTCGCTGCACTGGGTGTGGAAGTGCGCTGCGCGCCGGGTGGCTGGGTAGAGGAAGACGGGGAAGAAGATGCCGACCGCTGGGTCCGCATCAGCGCCGACGGTGAAGAGGAAATCACCTGGCGTACTTCTTGAGCGGCAAGCTTTAAGCTGCGAGCTTCAAGAGGGATCGCATCAGGCTGCAAGTACACGGTCACTTGCAGCTTGAGGCTTACAGCTTGAGGCTCAGAGCCCTACTACGTCTTCGGCTTGCAGGCCTTTCTGGCCCTGCACGCAGGCGTATTCCACCCGCTGCCCTTCGACCAGGGTACGATGCCCCTCACCGCGGATCGCCCGATAGTGGACGAACACATCCGCACCACCTTCGCGCTGAATGAAGCCATAACCCTTGGCATCGTTGAACCACTTTACATTCCCAGTCTCACGAGACGACATCTGAACTACTCCGGATTTTTATTGTGAAGATCGCCTTGTAGGCATGAGCTCACGGCCCCGTGCCAACGCCGCTTGCTGAAATATCCTGCAAGTGGCAGGCCGAGTATATGACACAGAACAAAAAAAATTGATGACGGTCCCGCCGTTGGCCGTTTTTTGCTGAACTTACGCCGATACGGCAGACTAAATAGCTGGATACTCACCTGAACATCACACCCAGGGCACTCACCCCATGACCCGTTCCCCCCTGCGCCGCCTGATCTTCGGCGCCCTGCGTCGCCTGTTGTACCTGTGGGTGCGCTCCGAGACCATCAACCAGTCTTCCATGTCCCTCAACCTCGACCGCAGCCGGCCAGTGTTCTATGCACTGCCCTCGCCCGCGCTCACCGACCTGGCGGTGCTCGACCACGAGTGCACCAAGGCGGGGCTGCCGCGCCCGGTGCTGCCGGTGGCAGTCGGCCCGCTGCAGGAACCGGCCGGGTTCTTCTACCTCACCCCCGACCCGGACTGGCTTGGCCGGCAGGATAAAAGCGGCGCCCCGCCCACGCTTGAGCGCCTGGTGGCTGCCGTCAGCCAGCATGCCGAAGAAGATGCGCAGATCATTCCGGTCAGCGTGTTCTGGGGCCAGACCCCGGCCAGTGAGTCCAGCCCGTGGAAGCTGCTGTTCGCCGACAGCTGGGCGGTGACCGGGCGCCTGCGCCGGCTGCTGACCGTGCTGATCCTGGGGCGCAAGACCCGGGTGCAGTTCTCCGCCCCCATCCACCTGCGCGAACTGGTACAGCACAACAAAGGCCACGAACGCACCGTGCGCATGGCCCAGCGCCTGATGCGCGTGCATTTTCGCAACCTAAAGACCGCCGTCATCGGCCCGGATATCTCGCACCGGCGTAACCTGGTCAAAGGCCTGATCCATGCCCCGCAGGTGCGCCAGGCCATCGTCGACGAGGCCCAGCGCGAGAACCTGCCGCTGGCCAAGGCCGAAGCCCAGGCATTGCGTTATGGCAACGAGATCGCCTCGGACTACACCTACACGGTCATCCGCTTTCTCGAAGTGGTGCTCAGCTGGTTCTGGAACAAGATCTACGACGGCATCAAGGTCAACCATATCGAACAGGTCCAGGGCATCGCCCCCGGCCACGAAGTGATCTACGTGCCGTGCCACCGCAGCCACATCGATTACCTGCTGCTGTCGTACCTGCTGTTCCGCAACGGCCTCACCCCACCGCACGTGGCCGCCGGCATCAACCTCAACATGCCGGTGGTGGGTAACCTGCTGCGCCGTGGCGGCGCCTTCTTCATGCGCCGCACGTTCAAGGGCAACCCGCTGTACACCGCCGTGTTCAACGAGTACCTGCATACCCTGTACACCAAAGGCTTCCCGGTCGAGTACTTCGTCGAAGGGGGCCGCTCGCGTACCGGGCGCATGCTGCAGCCGCGTACCGGGATGCTGGCCATTACCCTGCGCAGCTTCCTGCGCTCGTCGCGCACACCGGTCGTGTTCGTGCCGGTGTACATCGGCTACGAGCGCGTGCTCGAAGGCCGCACCTACCTGGGCGAGTTGCGCGGCGCCAGCAAAAAGAAGGAGTCGGTGTTCGACATCTTCAAGGTGTTTGGCGCGCTCAAGCAGCGCTTTGGCCAAGTCTACGTCAACTTTGGCGAACCCATCCGCCTCGCCGGTTTCCTCGACGAGCAGCAGCCCGGCTGGCGTGAACAGGATCACGGCCCGCAGTACCGCCCGGCCTGGCTCAACGCCGCCACCACCCGCCTGGGCGAAACCGTGGCCCGTCACCTCAACGAGGCGGCCGCCATCAACCCGGTCAACCTGGTGGCCCTGGCGCTGCTCTCCACCAGCCGCCTGGCCCTGGACGAACGCGCCCTGACCCGCGTGCTCGACCTGTACCTGGCCTTGTTGCGCCAGGTACCCTACTCGCCGCACACCACCCTGCCCGACGGCGACGGCCAGGCACTGATCGAACACGTGCGCAGCATGAACCTGGTGGCCGAACAGAAGGACGCCCTGGGCCGCATCCTCTACCTGGATGAAGGCAATGCGGTACTGATGACCTATTACCGCAACAACGTGCTGCACATCTTCGCCCTGCCGGCGCTGCTGGCCAGCTTCTTCCTCAGCAGCTCGCGCATGAGCCGCGAACTGCTGGGCCAGTATGTGCACGCGTTGTACCCGTACCTGCAGGCCGAACTGTTCCTGCGCTGGACGCCAGCGCAGCTGGACGAGGTGATCGATCAATGGCTGGCCGCGCTGGTCGAACAAGGCCTGCTGCGCCAGGAGAACGACGTGTACGTACGCCCGGCGCCCAGCTCGCGGCAGTTCGTGTTGCTGACCCTGCTCGCCCGCACCATCACCCAGACCCTGCAGCGCTTCTACATGGCCACCTCGCTGCTGCTCAACAGCGGGCAGAACACCCTCAGCGCCGAAGCGTTGGAAGACCTGTGCGTGATGATGGCCCAGCGCCTGTCGATCCTGCATGGCCTGAATGCCCCGGAGTTCTTCGACAAGACGCTGTTCCGCCACTTCATCCAGACCCTGCTCCAGCAAGGCGTGGTGCATGCCGACGGGCAAGGCAAGCTGGGTTATCACGACAAGCTCGGCGAGCTGGCCGAGGGCGTGGCCAAGCGTGTGCTGTCGGCCGAGCTGCGGCTGTCGATCCGCCAGGTGGCCCTGCACCGTGACGATGGCCTGGAAACTTCGACCCTCTAACGGTTCATCTACCGGGAAAATCCGCTAAAGTCCCTGGGGTTGGCCACAAGCCAGCTCCAAGGACCAATGGAGATTCCATGAAAAAGCTCTTTATGCTGTGTTGCGCATCCCTGCTCGCAGCCTGTTCCAGCCAAACCCCATCCACCCACACCCAGGCCAGCCTGGACGGTGAAGTCTTCTACCTGCAGCGTATCGCCCTGCCGCCTGCGGCTACCTTGAGCGTGGAGCTGCAAGATGTTTCGCTGATGGACGCCCCTGCCGTGACCCTCGCCCGCCAGGCCGGCCCGGTCAAAGGCAACGTGCCGCTGCCGTTCCACCTCAGCTACGACCCTGCCCAGGTCAAACCCGGCCACCGCTATGCAGTGAGTGCGCGCATCGAGCTGGAGGGCAAGCTGCTGTTCATCAATACCGAACACCATGGTGTGTTGCTCGACGGTAGCGACCCGAAATCGGTACGCATCAAGGTCGACCCGGTTCGCTGACACCCGTATTTATCCGTCTACAAGGAAAGCTTCATGATCCGCACTTCCCTGCGCTTCACTACCCTGTGCGCCGGCCTGCTGCTGTCGGCCAGCGCCCTGGCCCTGTCGCTGGGCGACCTGAGCCAGAAAGACGCCACTGGCGGCCTGAAAGATACCCTGACCCAAGGCGCGCAGCTGGCCGTCAAGCAGTTGAGCACCCCGGGTGGCTTCAGCAACAACCCCGACGTGCGCATCGAATTGCCGGGCAACCTGGGCAAGGCAGCCAAGGCCATGAAGATGTTCGGCAAAGGTGCGCAGGTCGATGCCCTGGAAGCCAGCATGAACAAGGCCGCCGAAGCCGCCGTGCCGCAGGCCCAGGCGATTCTGGTGGATGCCGTGAAGAACATGAGCGTGACCGATGCCAAGGGCATCCTCAGCGGCGGTGACGACTCGGCCACCCAGTACCTGAACAAGAGCAGCCGCGAGCAGATCCGCGCCAAGTTCCTGCCGATCGTCAAGCAGGCTACCGACAAGGTTGGCCTGGCCCAGCAGTACAACAACTTTGCCGGGCAGGCCGTGGCACTGGGCGTGGTCGACGCCAAGAGCGCCAGCATCGAGAACTACGTGACCGAGAAGGCGCTGGACGGCCTGTTCGAGATGATTGGCAAGCAGGAGCAGAGCATTCGCCAGAACCCGGCCCAGGCCGCTACCAGCCTGGCCAAGAAGGTGTTCGGCGCCCTCTGATCCACAACTGCTTGTAGGAGCAGCCTTGTGCTGCGAAGAGGCCGGTGCAGCAAATGAAAATTCATCTTGCTGTCCCGGCCTCTTCGCAGCACAAGGCTGCTCCTACAGGACGGTGACCTCCGTCAGGTTTTCTTCACCCTGAACCACGCCGCATACAACGCCGGCAGGAACAACAGGGTCAACGCCGTGGCCACGATCAACCCACCCATGATCGCCACCGCCATCGGCCCGTAGAACACACTGCGTGACAACGGGATCATCGCCAGTACCGCCGCCAGCGCGGTCAGCACGATCGGCCGGAAGCGCCGCACCGTGGCTTCGATGATCGCCTGCCAACGCTCCATCCCCGCCGCAATGTCCTGCTCGATCTGGTCCACCAGGATCACCGAGTTGCGCATGATCATCCCCGCCAGGGCAATGGTGCCCAGCATGGCGACAAAGCCGAACGGCTGGCGGAACACCAGCAGGAACAGGGTCACGCCAATCAGCCCCAGCGGTGCGGTGAGGAACACCATTACCGTGCGCGAGAAGCTGCGCAGCTGGATCATCAGCAGGCTCAGCACCACCACCACGAACAGCGGCATGCCGGCGTTCACCGACTTCTGCCCACGCTCGGAGTCTTCAACCGTACCGCCCACTTCCAGCAGGTAGCCATCTGGCAGCTTGGCGCGTATCGCCTGCAGGGTCGGCTCGATCTGCTTCACCAGCGTGGCAGGTTGCTCCTTGTCGTAGATATCGGCGCGTACGGTCACCGTCGGCAGGCGGTTGCGGTGCCAGATGATGCCTTCCTCGAAGCCGTACTCCAGGGTCGCTACCTGCGACAGCGCCACGCTCTGGCCGTTGTCGGTGGGCAATGCCAGGCTACCGAGGTTGCCCAGTTCGCCGCGTTCCTTTTGAGTGCCACGCAGCAGGATCTCGATCAGCTCGTTGTCCTCGCGGTACTGGCTGACCGTGGTACCGGTCAACGAGCTTTGCAGGAAGCTGGACAAGTGCGCGGTGCTCACGCCCAGGGCGCGGGCGCGGTCCTGGTCGATTTCGAGGAACACTGCCTTGCTGGGTTCTTCCCAGTCCAGGTGTACGTTCACCACATGCGGGTTCTCGCGCACCTTGTCGGCCACTTCCCGGGCCAGCGCACGCGCCTTCTCGATATGCTCGCCGGTGACCCGGAACTGCACCGGGTAGCCCACGGGTGGGCCGTTTTCCAGGCGTGTGACCCGGGCTCGCAGGTCGGGGAATTGCTGGTCCACGGTGCTGATCAGCCAGCTGCGCAGGCGCTCGCGGTCCTCCATCGACTTGGCCAGCACCACGAACTGGGCAAAGCTGGCGGCCGGCAGTTGCTGGTCCAGCGGCAGATAGAAGCGAGGCGAACCGGTGCCCACATAGGCCACGTAGTTTTCGATGCCGTCCTGCTGCTTGAGCAATGCCTCCAACTGCTTGACCCGTTCGGCGGTATTGGCCAGCGAAGCACCTTCGGCCAGCTTCAGGTCAACCATCAGCTCTGGGCGCCCGGAAGCCGGGAAGAACTGCTGGGGCACGAAGCGGAACAGCAGGATGCTGCCGACAAAGGCCGCAATGGTCAGCAGGATCACCGTCTTGCGCCGCCGCACGCACCACTCCACCACACGTCGCACACGCTGGTAGAACGGCGTGGCGTAAGGGTCTGGCGCGTGGCCGTCCTTGCCATGGCGGGCAGCGTGCAGCTTGGCCAGGTCTGGCAGCAGGCGCTCGCCCAGGTAGGGCACGAACACCACGGCCGCCACCCATGAGGTCAACAGGGCGATGGTCACCACCTGGAAGATCGAGCGGGTGTATTCGCCGGTGCTGGAAGCCGCGGTGGCGATGGGCAAGAAGCCCGCCGCGGTGATCAGGGTACCGGTAAGCATCGGGAAGGCCGTGCTGCTCCAGGCATAGCTGGCCGCCTTGAGCCGGTCGTAGCCCTGCTCCATCTTGATCGCCATCATTTCCACGGCAATGATCGCGTCGTCCACCAGCAGCCCCAGCGCCAGCACCAGGGCGCCTAGGGAAATCTTGTGCAGGCCGATGCCGAAGTAGTGCATGGCGGCGAAGGTCATGGCCAGTACCAGCGGGATGGCCAGCGCCACCACCAGGCCGGTGCGCAGGCCCAACGAGAAGAAGCTCACCAGCAGCACGATGACCAGTGCCTCGACCAGCACCTGGACAAACTCGCCAACCCCCGCCTTGACCGCTGCCGGCTGGTCCGAGACCTTGCGCAGCTCCATGCCGGCCGGCAGGTTGCGCGCCACACGCTCGAACTCGCCTTCCAGGGCCTTGCCCAGTACCAGGATGTCGCCGCCGTCCTTCATCGACACGGCCAGGCCAATGGCATCCTCGCCCATGAAGCGCATGCGCGGCGCGGGTGGGTCGTTGAAGCCACGGTGCACTTCGGCCACATCGCCGATGCGGAAGGTGCGGTCACCTACACGGATGGGGAACTGGCGAATCTGCTCAACACTGTCGAAGCGCCCGCTCACCCGCAATTGCAGGCGTTCGCTGGGTGTTTCGAAGAAGCCGGCGGTGCTCACCGCGTTCTGCTCCTGCAGGGCCTTCTGCACAGCCTCCAGGGGTACGCCGAGGGTGGCCAGCTTGAGGTTGGACAGCTCGATCCAGATTTTTTCGTCCTGCAAGCCGACCAGCTCGACCTTGCCCACATCCTTGACCCGCTGCAGCTGGATCTGGATGCGGTCGGCGTAGTCCTTGAGCACCGCGTAGTCGAAGCCCTTACCGGTCAGCGCATAAATATTGCCGAAGGTGGTGCCGAACTCGTCGTTGAAGAACGGGCCCTGGATCTCCGGTGGAAGGGTGTGGCGAATGTCCGCGACCTTCTTGCGGATCTGGTACCACAGCTCGGGGATGTCCTTGGAATGCAGCGAGTCGCGGGCCATGAAGGTGACCTGCGATTCACCGGGGCGCGAGAACGAGACAATCTTCTCATACTCGCCGGTTTCCATCAGTTTCTTCTCGATACGCTCGGTGACCTGGCGCGACACTTCCTCGGCGCTGGCGCCCGGCCACAGGGTACGAATGACCATGGCCTTGAAGGTGAAGGGCGGGTCCTCGCTCTGGCCGAGCTTGGTGTAGGACATGGCGCCAATGGCCGCCAGCAGGATCATCAGGAACAGGACGATCTGGCGGTTGCGCAGCGCCCAGGCAGAAAGGTTGAAACCCATCGGGACTTACTCCTTGGCCGTCAGCTTCACTACACGGTTGCTGCGGTCCACAGGGCGTACCTCCTGGCCCTCACGCAGTACATGGCCACCGGCGGCAACCACCCAGTCGCCGGGGGCAAGGCCCTCGAGCACTGGCACACTGTCGCTGCCGTACGCCCCCAGGCGCACCACGGCCCGCTCCAGGCGGCTGTCCTTGTTGACCCGCCACACATAGGCCTGGCCGTTTTCCGCCGTAACCGCTGACAGCGGCACTGCCAACGGGATCAGCCCCTCGTGAGCGATGAACACCCGGGCACTCTGGCCCAGCTCCGCCGGCGTGGCGGTCGAGGTAAAGGCGATACGCGCAGCGTAGGTACGTGAGCGTGGGTCGGCGGCTGGCGACAATTCGCGGATGCGCCCCTGGAAGCGCTCTTGCGGGTGCGACCAAAGCTCCACGCTCACCGGTTGGCCCACGGCAAAACGGGCGAACTGCTGCTCCGGCAGGCCGATCATCACTTCGCGCTCGCCATCGGCGGCCAGGGTGAACACGGTTTGCCCGGCGGCAACCACCTGGCCCACTTCGACCTGGCGCTTGGCAACCACCCCCGCCTGCGGCGCGCGCAGCACGGCATATTCGGCCTGGTTGCCCGCCACATCGAACTCGGCCTTGGCCTGTTTCAGGCGGGCAAGGCCGGCGCGGTAGAGGTTTTCGGCATTGTCGAACTGGGAATGGCTCACCATCTGCCGGTCCAGCAGCTTCTGGTAGCGGTCACGCTCGGCGCGCACCAGCGCCAGGTTGGCCTCTGCAGCCGCCATCTGGGCGCGGTTGGCTTCCAGTTGCAGGCGCACATCCTGCGGATCCAGCTCGGCCAGCGGCTGGTCGGCCTTCACCCGCTGCCCTTCCTCAACCAAGCGCTTGGTGACCTTGCCGCCAATGCGGAAGGCAAGGTCCGGCTCGAAGCGCGCACGCACTTCGCCGGGGTAACTGTCGGCAGCGGCTTCGGCCGGCTGCGGCTGCACCACCAGCGCCGGGCGCGGTGCGGCAGGCGGGGTGGCTTCCTGACCGCATGCCGTCAGTAACAACGCGGCAACGGCGGACAGAGCGATGGACAAGGCATGGCGCAACATGATGAATCCTTTCGCGGAGGGCGCTTCGAATATTTATACTGGCAAGTATATTAAATCAGGCCACCGGTGCCGGGAAGCCAGCGTTACAAAGAAATCCTGGCGGTTTTACAACGGTCAGCCGCTGTTGCCCAGCCCACAGCCAATCAACAACTTGCTCCGTATCGCCACAGCCCGAACACCGCAATAAATGGCGCAAACCCCGCTCCGTGGGCCTTCCAGCGCCCGGCACGACCTGTGCAATCACCGGTAGATCCCCCTCCTTCATGTACCTGGAGTATTCCGATGACTGCCCTCGAACAGCACCTGCCCGCCCCCGCCAACGGCACCGATTACGCCACGCTCGCCGCACGTTTCAGGCCCATCTTCAGCCGCATTGCCGAAAGCAGCGTGGAACGCGAGCGCAACCGCACCCTGCCCCATGAACCCATCCAGTGGCTGAAAGAGGCCGGCTTTGGCGCCGTGCGGGTACCGGTCGAGCATGGTGGCGGCGGCGCGTCGTTGCCGCAGTTGTTCCAGCTGCTGATCGAGCTGGCCGCAGCCGACTCCAATGTGCCCCAGGCCCTGCGCGGCCATTTCGCCTTCGTCGAAGACCGCCTCAACGCCCACGCCAGTGCGCCACAGGATGTGTGGTTCCAGCGTTTTGCCGCCGGTGACCTGGTGGGCTGCGCCTGGACCGAAATCGGCGCGGTGAAGATTGGCGATGTCATCACGCGCGTGTCGCGCCAAGGCGAGCAGTGGGTGGTCAACGGCACCAAGTACTACAGCACCGGCAGCCTGTTCTCCGACTGGATCGACCTGTTCGCCCGCCGCGACGACACCGGCGCCGACGTGATCGCGGCCATTCGCACCCGCCAGCCCGGCGTCCGCCAGAGCGACGATTGGGACGGCTTCGGGCAGCGCACCACCGGCAGCGGTACCTCGGTGTTCGAAAACGCCGTGGTCGAGGAAGAGAACATCATCGACTTTGGCACCCGTTTCAAATACCAGACCGCGTTCTACCAACTGGTGCTGTTGGCGGTGATCACTGGCTCCGGGCGTGCCGCCGTGCGCGACTTCAGCCACGAGACCCGCACGCGCACCCGGGTGTTCAGCCATGGCAACGGCGCCGCCGTCAGCCAGGACCCACAGGTGCTGCAAGTGATCGGCAAGGCCTCGGGCCAGGTGTATGCCGCAGAAGCGGCGACACTGCGCGCCGCCGAGGCCAGCCAACAGGCTTACCTGGCACGCTTTGCCAATGACCCGGCCGCTGAACAGCAGGCCAATGTGCTTGCCGAACTGGAGTCGGCCCAGGCCCAGGTGGCGGCCATAGACCTGGTGCTGCGCGCCACCAGCGACCTGTTCAATGCCCTGGGTGCCTCTACCACCAGCACCAGCCGCCAGCTCGACCGCCACTGGCGCAATGCCCGCACGGCGGCCTCGCACAACCCGGTCATCTACAAGGAGCGTATTGTCGGCGACTGGCATGTGAACGGGGCCGAGCCGCCGTACGTGTGGCAGATTGGTGGGGGTGCCAAGCAACCCTAAGAGACGGCTCTCCTCTATGGGACCAACTGTCTTGCACCATCACTCAAGCTACCGCATCACCCTGTAGGAGCAGCCTTGTGCTGCGAAGAGGCCGGTAGGGCTAAAGATCATCTTCGGCTGCAATGGCCTCTTCGCAGCACAAGGCTGCTCCTACAGGGACCGCGCTAGCCCGCCTGGTTGGCGTGGCGGCTGAGGTCGCGATAACCCGCTGCCGGGTGGCTGGCCGGCAGCCGTGGGCCGTCGCCGAACAGCTTCTCGCGCAGGGTGCCGGGGCGGTATTCGGTCTTGTAGGCGCCGCGTTGCTGTAACTCGGGTACCAGCAGCTCGACCACGTCGCGGAAGGTTTCGTGGGCCAGGGCATAGGTCAGGTTGAAGCCGTCGACATCGGTTTCTTCAACCCAGGCCTGCAGTTCGTCCGCCACGGTTTGCGCACTGCCGACGATCAGCGGGCCGAAGCCGCCGATGCCGACCCAGTCGGCCAGTTCCTGCACGGTCCAGCGCTTGTTCGGGTCGGCGGTGGAAAACGCTTCCACGGCCGACTGGATGGCGTTGGTGTGGATATGCTCCAGCACCTGGTCGGGCTGGTACTCGCTGAAATCGATGCCGGTCCAGCCAGAAATCAGCGCCAGGGCGCCTTCGTAGCTGGCGTAGCTTTTCAACTCCTGCCATTTGGCCTGGGCCTTGGCGTCGGTTTCGTCGACGATCACCGTCTGCATGTTGAAGATCAGCACCTTGCGCGGGTCGCGCCCGGCCTCGGCGGCGCGGCGGCGAATGTCGGCCACGGTCTTTTTCAGGATGACCTTGGACGGCGCCGCGACGAACACGCATTCGGCATGGCCGGCGGCAAAGTTCTTGCCGCGGCTGGACGCCCCTGCCTGGTAAAGCACGGGGGTGCGTTGCGGCGAAGGTTCGCACAGGTGAATACCCGGGACCTGGAAGTGTTTGCCGTGATGGCGGATCTCGTGGACTTTGCGTGGGTCGGTGAACAGCCCGGTTTCGCGGTCGCGCACCACCGCGCCGTCTTCCCAGCTGCCCTCGAACAGCTTGTACAGCACCTCCAGGTACTCGTCGGCATAGTCGTAACGGGCGTCATGGTCGCTCAGCGCCTTCTGCCCCAGGTTGCGCGCACCGCTGTCGAGGTAGGAGGTGACGATGTTCCAGCCGATGCGGCCCTTGGTCAGGTGGTCCAGGGTCGACAGGCGGCGAGCGAACGGGTACGGGTGCTCGAATGTCAGCGAAGCAGTCAGGCCGAAACCGAGGTGCTCGGTGACCAGCGCCATGGGTGTGATCACTGCCAGTGGGTCGTTCACCGGCACCTGGGCCGCCTGGCGGATGGCTGCATCGCCATTGCCACCCAGCACATCGTAGATGCCGATCACGTCGGCAATGAAGATGCCGTCGAACTTGCCGCGCTCCAGCAGCTTGGCCAGGTCGGTCCAGTAGTCCAAATCCTTGTACTGCCAGCCGCGGTCCTTGGGGTGCCGCCACAGGCCGGGTGACTGGTGGCCGACACAGTTCATCTCGAAGGCGTTCAAACGAATTTCACGTGGCATGGGGAATTCCTGTTCGATAGGCTCGGCACCCTTTTCAGGTGCCCTTGAAGCTTTATCAACACGATTCATGCCAACAAGATAATCGTTATAAATCAGCAGTTTATATAGATTAAAAAACAGCACTGATGCCTGAGCGACGACATCACTGTCGATCAACTGTCCACTGGCAGACAGCAGGCAATGTGACCGGGTTTTAGCCGGATCGCGCCCGACCCGTTAAGATGGTGATTCTTAAACCAGATGCAGACCACAATGCCCAACGACGCACCCATCGGCCCAGGCCGGCCAAAGGACCTGGTCAAGCGCGAGGCGATTCTCGAAGCGGCCAAGGCCCTGTTCCTCAGCCTTGGTTACGCCAACACCAGCATGGATGCGGTCGCTGCGGCGGCAGGTGTTTCAAAACTCACCGTGTACAGCCACTTCACCGACAAGCAGACCCTGTTCTGTTCGGCAGTCATGGCCACCTGCCAGGTCCAGCTGCCCGACCTACTGTTCGAGTACCCGGAAGGGGCACCGGTGGACGAGGTGCTGCTGACCATTGCCCGTGGCTTCCAGGCACTGATCAGCAGCGACGAAGCGGTCAAGCTCAGCCGCCTGATCATGGCCCAGGGCAGCCTGGACCCAAGCTTTGGCGAATACTTCTACGAAGCCGGGCCCAAGCGCGTGCTGGCCGGAATGGAAGCGCTGCTGCGTGGGGCCCATGAGCGCGGGCTGCTGCACATCGACAACCCGCTGCGGGCGGCGGAGCACTTCTTCTGCCTGGTCAAGGGGGCACCGGATTACCGGTTATTGCTGGGGTGCGCAGCGCCGCTGGAGGGGGATGAGGCCGAGGCGCATGTACGGGAGGTGGTGGGGGTGTTCTTGCGGGCATTCAAACCCTGAGGCGTAAACGGGCCTTTGTGGGAGCGGCCTTGTGTCGCGAAAGGGCCGTAGACCGGCCCCAGCAATACGCGCGACAACGCGGGAATCACGGGGCTGCCTTGCAGCCCTTTCGCGACACAAGGCCGCTCCTGCGCGGACCACGCTCGCCAATCAGCCAGAGCCTGTTTAACCAACACGCCCATGACTACCTAGCATTAGTGCCAGTAGTCAACCCTGCAATTCTTCAGCAAGCTCGTATCGTCTACGCCTATGAGCACACACCCCATGAAAGCGCGAACCCTAAAGATTTTTTACAAAGGCAATAAGCTTTCGACTTTGTATACAGGCACTGCTCACCAGACAGTGCTCAGCGCCAATAACCAGAACTTATGCGAAACGACAAGCCTACCTTCGCAAGCGAGCCTCTTGGCTACAGACGCACAATCGTCAACCGTCAATATTGTCTCAGAAAGCCAGACGACCATTAACTACGGCCCCTACGGCAATGACAGTAGCCCGCCTGACAATCCCTTGTTATCTCGATTCACAGGCCAGAGTTGGTTACCCGCCGCCATCGGCTACTTGCTGGGTAATGGCCACCGCCTGTTCAATCCAGGACTGATGCGCTTTCACAGCGCGGACAGTTTTTCGCCATTCGGAAGCGGTGGCCTTAACACCTATACATATTGCGGCAACGATCCCATCAACAGAGTGGACCCCAGCGGCAGATTTTTCGCAAAGCTGTTTAAACGGTTTAATCAGGGCTATTCGTACAAAAAACTGGCTCCACGCCTGGATGAATCGAGCCCTAGCCTATCTAGAAATGAATACAATGCGCTGTCAAATTCTATCAATAAACGCCAACGCCGAGCTGAGAGCAAGCTAGACCGCGGACTTACAAATGACCTTCTCCATACAACAGAAAATGCATTCCAAGAAATAAACAAGATTAATCAGCAACACACAATACTGGGTCTTTTGTCCGTGGACAAAAACAGGCGTTTTAATTTTGACACTACCCACCTTACGCGAGAACTGCATGGACACATTCCAGTCCATGCTGGTCCTACCAGTAAACGCGCTGAACAAATACTTAACAGCCCTTCAACCCTTGACCCTTCCATTCCGGAAGATTTGGTACACCAAGAGCTGCTAGAACGTCTGAGACGCCTGCGTCAGGGTTAGGCCTTCAACGCCTTCTTCGGGTAAATGTCATACCGGCTCGACTTGCCTTCCAGGCTATGGCCCGGCTTCGGTCCGTCGATGATCGGCGCCTTGCGCGGGCGCTTCACCACCACCCGATGGCTGGCCAGCGCCAGGGCAGCTTCGAGCAGGGCCGGGGCATCCAGGTCGTCACCCACCAAGGGCCGGAACACGCGCATTTCCTTTTTCACCAGGGCGCTCTTGTCGCGGTGCGGGAACATCGGGTCGAGGTAGATCACCTGTGGTGCCTCGCCTTCCCAGGCGCGCATGCGCTCGATGGCGTTGCCGGTCAGCAGTCGCATGCGCCCGACGATCGGGCCCACCTCGTCATCCGACCGCGCCCGCGCCAGGCCATCCTCCAGCAACGCGGCAATCAGCGGCTGGCGTTCGATCAGGGTCATCTGGCAACCCAGGCTGGCCAACACGAATGCGTCTTTGCCAAGGCCTGCCGTAGCATCCAGCACTTGAGGTCGCACGCCTTGGGCAATGCCCACGGCCTTGGCGATCATCTGCCCGTTGCCACCACCAAACTGGCGCCGGTGCGCGGCCTGGCCGTCGACGAAGTCCACCCGCACCGGCCCCGGTGCCTGCGGCCCCAACTGCTGGATCTGCAAACCCTCGGCGCCCACCTGCACGGCGAACCCGGCGCTCTCGTCCTGTAGCGGCAGGCCTAGGCGTTCAGCCCACACCTTGGCCTGCTCCGCATACTCAGCCGACATCGCCTCGACCCTGATACCCGTGCCTTGCTCTTCCATCGTCCACACCTAAAAAATCAAACCAAGCCTTAATGAATCAGCAGCCACGGCCGATACAGGCAATATCCCGCTATTCTGCCAGAGCACAACGCGCGCGACTGCCATGTCAGATACTCTTCCTATCGGCTTGACCTATTTGTCGCCTGTCGGCAACTACAGTCAGCACAACACCCAGGCACTCGGGGGCGTCAGCCACCTGTGGCAGGATTTCTTTGCCCGGGCCATGGCCGAGCAGCAGGAAGAGCCCGTAGACAGCGTCAGCCAGTCGTTCGTGCAGTACGACCAGGACAGCGGCGAACCCATCGGCGGCGCCCGTGCGCTGGCCCTGATCGACGCCCAGCGCGCCTGCCCGGTGCAGGACACCGAGGTAGCACCGCCCGAGCCGCTGTTCCTGCCCAAGGCAGAGCTTGAAGCCAACCTGCTGCCGCCTGCGCCCGAGCCGTTCAGTGCCATGGAGCTGATCGAGCAACAGCGCCAGCTCGACACCAGCAACAGCTGGATGCGCCCGGTGGTGATGAGCCAGGGCCATCCGATTGCCGAGCCCGGCCCGGGCCCTGCCCCGCGGTCGTTGTTCCTGCCCATTGCCGAGTTCGAGACCAACCTGCTGGACCCGGCACCGGAACCGTTCGACGACGCCACCCTGGCCAAACAGCAAAACGACCTGGAATTCGACATCCACTGGGCCCGCCCGGTGGTGCTGAACAACGTGCGCGTTCACGCCTGAGGCTAACGGCAGATCTGCCAACGCCCCATGTCCAGGTGGAAGTGATTGTGGTGCGCGGCATTGTAGTCCGGCCCCAGTACCGTGCTGAAGCTCTCGCAAGCCGCTTGCTGCACCTGGCGCAAGAATTCTGCCTTCTGCCCCCCCGCCTGCCAGTCACGCGCCAGCACGATGCGCTGGCCGTCCTGCAGGCGAAAACCGCTGATATCCAGCGCATTGGCCGTAGCGTGCTGGCTCAGGCGACCTTGCTTGCGGTGGTAGACATTGCGGCAGGCAAAGCTGCCCAGGTGATCGACCTGGGTCACCGCTTGACCCAGCACACGCTGCGCGAGCGGCTGCAAGCCGTGGTTCTCGAACAGCGCGTAGGCCACCGCCAGCGGGCAACTGGCCAGGAAGCTGCTGCTGAGCCGCGCCTGCCCGCCCTCGATGCGCCATACGTTTTGCAGCGGGCAGTTGGCCGAAGCCGGGCTGTCGGCTTGCGCCCGGTAGCGCAACTGACTGGCTTCCAGCGCCTGCCGGCACAAGGCCGGGTCATCGCGCAGACGTGAAAGCTTGTACGGCGTCAGCAGGTTGGGCGGCTGGCGTACGTCCAGCGGCGCCCAGGGGTTCCACACGGCAGGCAGCCGCCAACCGAACTGCCACGCCAGCCCGGCCAGTACCAGCAGGCCGGCCAGCAGCGCCAGCACTGCCCGCATCAGCGGCGGAACAGGTCGTTGAGCTGGGCGAACGGCAGTGCCTGCTCACCGTAGCTGAACGTGCCCTCATCGCGTATTTCCAGCGCAGCGCGGTGGAAGGCCCCCAGCGCGGCACGGGCCAGCGACGAGCCGACGCTGATACGGCGTACGCCCAGGTCCTGCAACTGGTTCACGCTCAACGACACCCCCGCCATGCCCATCAGTACATTCACCGGCCGCGGGGCGACCGCCTGTACCACCGCACGGACTTCCTCCACGGTGCGCAGGCCGGGTGCGTAAAGCACATCGGCGCCGGCCTCGGCAAAGGCTTGCAGGCGCAGGATGGTGTCATCCAGGTCCATGCGCCCGTGCAGCAGGTTTTCTGCCCTGGCGCACAGGGTGAACGGGAATGGCAGGCTACGGGCAGCCTGCACGGCGGCCCGAACACGTTCCACCGCCAACCCGAAGTCATAGATGGGCGCATCAATTCGGCCACTGGCATCTTCGATGGAGCCGCCGACCAGGCCAGCCTCGGCGGCACGCAAAATGGTCCTGGCGCAGTCCTCTGGCAGGTCGCCAAAGCCGTTCTCAAGGTCCGCAGCCACGGGCAAGGCCGTGGCATCGACGATCTCGCCAGCGTTATCAAGGGTATCGTCCAGGCTCAAGGCGCCTTCGGCATCCGGGCGGCCCAGGCTGAAGGCCAGGCCGGCGCTGGTGGTCGCCAACGCTTCGAAGCCCAGGCTGGCCAGCAGCTTGGCGGAGCCGGCATCCCACGGGTTGGGGATGACGAACGCGCTGTCGCGCTCGTGTAACGCCTTGAAGGCTTCGGCTCGCAGGGTTTGCACATCCATGGATCAACCTCCGGCAGTCAGGAAAAGGGTCAGAGTAGCCCCAGTTGTTCGACCTCGGGCGCGCGCGGCAATTCAGGCAAAGATGCAAGGCCCGGCAGGCGTGCCATCAGGCGCTGGTGAAAGCGTTGAGCCAACGCCGCTGCCAGCCGGTTGTCCGAGGTGTGCAGGAAGATGTAGGGGCTGCGGCCCTCCTCGATCCAGCCAGCGACCTTGTCTACCCAGGGGGCCAGGAAGGTTTCGTTGGCTTCCAGTTCCGGGTGGCCGATAAAACGCACCTGTGGGTGCTGGCTGAAGGCCGCGGGGCGTGGCGGCACCTTGGGCTTCTTTGACTGCGCATGCAGCACGGCAGGGTCGCGCGAGGTGCAACTGAACAGCGCACGCGGGTCGAGGCAGATGCGCTCCACACCGCGTTCGTGCAGCAGGCGGTTGAGCAGGCGTTCTTCCTCGCCCTTGGCGAAGAAGGCCTGGTTGCGCACTTCCACGGCCACCGGCAGGCCGATCTCGTCGAGGAAGTGGCAAAGCTCGCCCAGGCGTGCCGGGCCGAACTGGGCCGGCAACTGCAGCCAGTACGGCGAAACGCGCTGGCCCAACGGGGCCATCAGGCGGGTGAAATCGAAGGCAGGCTCAAGCTGATCACGCAGGTCCCCCTCGTGGCTGATGTCCCGGGGAAACTTGGCGGTAAAGCGAAAGTGCTCGGGCATCACCTGTGCCCAACGGGCAATGGTGCCGGGGGCGGGGCGTGCGTAGAAAGTGGTGTTACCCTCGACGGCGTTGAACACCTGGCTGTAGAGGCCAAGCATTTGATTGCTGTTTGCGTCGGCGGGATAGAGGTAGTCGCGCCAGGCGTTTTCGCTCCAGGACGGGCAACCGAGAAAATAAGGCAGTGGTGATGAACTCATCCACTAAATGTACAGGTCGAGCCCCAGTACTTCCATGTCCCAGTCGGTGAAACCGGCGGTGCTCAGGTAGCTGGCCAGTGCGGTGGCGGTGCGCCGGTCACGGGCGCGGGGGAAGATCATGTCTTGCTGGCGGGCTGGCAGGCCACCGCTGCGACGGCGGGCGGTGGCTTCCATGGGTGCTGGCTGGCTGTCTTCGATCAGCTCGGCATCATCGATGGCCTCGTCACGCGCCGCTGCCTTGCGCGGGGTGCGCTTGACCGGATAGGACTGCGATGAGAAACCGTCGATACGCATGGCATGAGCACTCAGGACCAATGATAGCAATTTAACAGCATCAGGGTTCCGTCGCTAATGCTTGAGTGATAACTGGACCACAGATCGCGCAAAAGGTTTTAGAGTGATCGGCGATAACCGACGAACAGCACTCAGTGCTTCTTGGGCGTAGCTACATTATCGCGCAGGTAGACCGGTTGCGCCTGCTCGGCGACGATTGCCTCGCCACGCGCCCAGGCGAAACTGGCCAGGCTGAGAACGTCCAGCGCATTGGGCAAGGCGCCAGGGTTGCTGGCCGCCACCTGCACCGCCAGGCGCTCGGCATAGCCCCATCCGGTACCGGCACCGAACCACTCGCCATGGCTGTCTGCCGGCAGCGCTACCTGCTCGGGCGGCAACACCGCTTCGCGGCCGACCAGGCGCATTTCGCCCGCCGTGGCCTGGTAGCAGCCCCAGTACACTTCATCCATGCGCGCATCGATGGCAGCCGCCACCTGCTGCACGCCCTGCTCGCGCAAGGCGCCCTGGGCCAGCGCGGCCAGGTTGGACACCGGCAGCACCGGGCGCTCCAGCGCGAAGGCCAGGCCCTGGACCACACCAATGGCAATGCGCACGCCAGTGAAGGCGCCCGGGCCACGGCCGAATGCGATGGCATCCAGTGCATTCAGCGAAACGCCGGATTCGGCCAGCAACTGCTTGATCATCGGCAGCAGCTTCTGCGCGTGCTGACGTGGGATCACCTCGTAATGGCTGGTTACCTTGCCGTCATGCAGCAGCGCGACGGAACAGGCTTCGGTGGCGGTATCCAGGGCCAGCAGGGTGGTCATCGAACGGGTATCCAGGTGCAGGGAAAAGAGCGCCAGTATAAACGACAACGGCCCGCAAGCGGGCCGTTGTCGATATGCGTCAGGCGCTGATCAGCTCAGGGCTGCCAGGACCTTGGCAGTGATGGCGTCGACCGAACCGACACCTTCGATGTGGCTGTACTTCGGCTTGCCGGCATTGGCGGCCGACAGCTTCTGGTAGAAGTCCACCAGCGGTTTGGTCTGGGTGTGGTAGACCGACAGGCGATGACGAACGGTTTCTTCCTTGTCGTCGTCGCGCTGGATCAGGTCTTCGCCAGTGACGTCGTCCTTGCCTTCCACTTTCGGCGGGTTGTACTGAATGTGGTAGGTGCGGCCCGAGGCCAGGTGCACGCGGCGGCCAGCCATGCGGCCGACGATTTCTTCGTCGTCCACGGCGATTTCGACCACGGCGTCGATGTCGACACCGGCAGCAACCATGGCTTCGGCTTGCGGGATGGTGCGTGGGAAGCCGTCGAACAGGCAGCCGTTGGCGCAATCAGGCTGGGCGATGCGCTCCTTGACCAGGCTGATGATCAGCTCGTCGGAGACCAGCTGACCGGCATCCATGACTTTCTTCAGTTCCAGGCCCAGTGGGGTACCGGCCTTGACGGCGGCACGCAGCATGTCACCGGTGGAGATCTGTGGAATACCGAACTTTTCGGTGATGAACTTTGCCTGAGTACCTTTACCGGCCCCGGGAGCTCCCAGCAGAATTACGCGCATCTTGTGCTCCTCAAATTTTTTTATGAAATTCAATGGATTCGGCAACCAGGGCCAAGTCCGGAAAATCGGGTATGACCATAAAACGGTCAGAAGGCTGCTCAAGATACACAGCGCCCGGCAGCCATACAAGCGTCCCAAAGTTGCAGGAATGCGCCACTTGTGGCCGACCGGGCAGGTGGTTGCGCCCGGCGCAACCACCCTACCCTTAGCCGTGCATGGCCTGCACGGCATTCACGCGGGCCAACCTGGCCCTACCCTCAGCCGGTATTGCGCAACCCGGCGGCAATACCCGCCACGGTCACCAGCAAGGCCTGCTCCAACGGGCTGTCCAGAGCGGCTTCGCGGCTGCGCGAGCGGGCCAGCAACTCGGCCTGCAGGCGGTGCAGCGGGTCCAGGTAGGTGTTGCGCAGGCTGATGAATTCCAGCGTCTCGGGGCTGTGTGCCAGTAGCACCGGCTGCCCGGTCAAGCCCAGCACCACCTGGCAAGACTGCGACAATAGGTCGCGCAGGTGTGCACCTAAAGGAAGCAAGTCCGGTTGCACCAGACGTTCGTCGTAGGCCTCGGCAATTTGCGCATCGGCCTTGGCCAGCACCATTTCCAGCATGTCGATGCGGGTGCGGAAGAACGGCCACTGCTCGCGCATCTGCGCCAGCAACTCACCCTGGCCACGGGCCAAGGCGTTGCTCAGCGCGGTTTCCCAGCCCAGCCAGGCCGGCAGCATCAGCCGGGTCTGGGTCCAGCCGAAGATCCACGGGATGGCCCGCAGGCTTTCGATCCCCCCTGCGCGGCGCTTGGCCGGGCGGCTGCCCAGCGGCAGGCGCCCCAGCTCCTGTTCTGGCGTCGACTGGCGGAAGTACTCGACAAAGTCGGGGTTGTCGCGCACTACGCTGCGGTAAGCCTTGACGCCATCGGCAGCCAACTGGTCCATCACCTCGCGCCAGGCCGGTTGCGGGGGCGGTGGTGGCAACAGCGTCGCTTCGAGCACAGCGGCCAGGTACAGGTTCAGGTTTTGCTCGGCGATGCCCGGCAAACCGAACTTGAACCGGATCATCTCGCCTTGTTCGGTGGTGCGGAAACGCCCCGCCACCGAACCCGGTGGCTGCGACAGGATCGCCGCGTGGGCCGGGCCACCGCCGCGGCCTACGGTACCGCCCCGGCCGTGGAACAGCAGCAGTTCGACCTGGTGCTCGGCACAGATGCGCACCAGGTTTTCCTGGGCCCGGTACTGCGCCCAGGCCGCTGCCGTGGTGCCGGCGTCCTTGGCCGAGTCGGAGTAGCCAATCATCACTTCCTGCGGGCCGCGCAGCCCGGCACGGTAGCCCGGCAGGCCGAGCAGGCGCTGCATCACCGGGCCGGCGTTGTCCAGGTCGGCGAGGGTTTCGAACAGTGGCACTACGCGCATGGGGCGGGTTAGCCCGGCTTCCTTGAGCAGCAATTGCACCGCCAGCACATCCGAAGCGGCACCGGCCATGGAAATGACATAGGACCCCAGCGAGGCAGCCGGCGCGGCGGCCACTTCCCGGCAGGTGGCCAGCACTTCGGCGGTATCGGCCTGCGGCCTGAAGTGCGCGGGCAACAGCGGCCGGCGGTTTTTCAGCTCGGCCTGAAGGAATTCGATGCGGCGATCTTCATCCCAGTCGGCATAGCGGCCCAGGCCCAGGTAATCGGTGATTTCGGTCAGCGCGTCACGGTGGCGGGCAGCGTCCTGGCGAACGTCCAGACGGCCGAGGAAAAGGCCGAAGGTGACGGCGCGGCGCAGGCAGTCGAGCAACGGGCCTTCGGCGATCACGCCCATGCCGCATTCGTGCAGCGACTGGTAGCACAGCTCCAGCGGCGCGATCAGGTCGCGGTTGTCCACCAACACTTCGGCGCTGGCCGGCTGGCTGCCGGTCAAGGCCGTATGGGCCCAGGCACGCGTTGCCCGCAGGCGGTCGCGCAGTTGCTTGAGCACGGCGCGGTAGGGTTCGGCACTGTCGCCGACCCGCTCGCGCAAGGCATCGCTGGCCTGCTGCATGGACAGTTCCGCCGCGAGTGCGTCGATGTCGCGCAGGAACAGGTCGGCGGCCATCCAGCGCGCCAGCAACAACACTTCCCGGGTAACGGCGGCAGTCACATTGGGGTTGCCGTCACGGTCACCACCCATCCACGAGGCAAAGCGGATTGGCGCGGCTTCCAGCGGCAGGCGCAGGCCGGTGGCTTCCAGCAGGGCCTTGTCGACCTTGCGCAGGTGGCTGGGGATGGCGTGCCACAGCGAGTGCTCGATCACCGCGAAGCCCCACTTGGCTTCGTCTACCGGGGTCGGCCGGGTGCGGCGGATTTCTTCGGTGTGCCAGGCCTCGGCAATCAGCCGGCGCAGGCGTTCACGCACCTGCTGGCGTTCGTCCGGGGTCAGGTCGCGGTGGTCCTGGGCAGCCAACTGGCCGGCGATGGCGTCGTACTTCTGGATCAAGGTGCGCCGGGCCACCTCGGTGGGGTGCGCGGTGAGCACCAACTGGATGTCGAGCTTGGCCAGCTGCCGGGCCAGGGCATCGTTGCTGTGCCCGGCCTGCTTCAGGCGCGCCAGCAGCTCGGGCAGCACACGGGCCTCGAAGGGTTCGGGCTGGCCGGCGTCGCGGCGGCGGATCAACTGGTACTGCTCGGCCATGTTGGCCAGGTTGAGGAACTGGTTGAAGGCCCTGGCCACGGGCAGCAGGTCTTCTTCGCCAAGGTCGGCCAGGGTCGAGGTCAGTTGCTCGCCGGGGCCACGGCGGTCGGCCTTGGCGCTGTGGCGGATGTCTTCGATTTTCTGCAAGAACGCATCGCCATGCTGCTGGCGAATGGTTTCGCCGAGCAGCTCACCCAACACATGGACATCTTCACGCAAACGCACATCGATATCGGTCATTGGCCCTCTCTTTGGCGCGGCTCTGGCGCACTGCATCCCTTTCAGCCTTCACACTCCCCCTGTAGGAGCGGGTTTACCCGCGAACACCGGCGCAGCCGGTGCCCGACACCGCGTTGGCTTCTTCGCGGGTGAACCCGCTCCCACAGAGGCGTGCGGTACATGGCTCAAGAGTGCCCGCAGCCGAGCGCCAATGGCAAGCCGTGATCAGCCAAAGCAAACTAAAGTGAAAGCACAGCACTCCCATGCAATGCAGCCTTAGCAGGCGTTAACAGAGGTCATCATGAAAATCCGTGAACTCGCCCAGCACTGGGAACAGAATGCCGCCGGCACCCTCAGCCGCACGGGCCATGTCTTGCATCTGGACCTGGAGTCCGAGGCGCGCCTGGCCGCGCTGATCGACATGTACCCCAAACGCACCGCCGAGGAACTGCTCGGCGAGCTGGTGGCGGCCGCCCTCGAAGAACTGGAAGCCAGCTTCCCCTATGTGCAGGGTCATCAGGTCATCGCCACCGATGAAGAAGGCGACCCGTTGTACGAGGATGTCGGCTCTACTCCGCGCTTTCTGTCCCTCTCGCGACAGCACCTGCACAGCTTGAGCACCACCGGCGACGACAGCGAAAGATAACCACCCGCCCCACCGTTCCGGGCCTCGCCCAGGCCCGGAATACCACCTCAGCCTGCGAAAGTTCCAGGCAAATCGCGCTGACCGATCAGTCAGAAATAATTCCTCGTTCAGTGCACTTTTTTCTGAACCATTCCAAAAACGGTCGAGTCGGAGCCAATAGCCATCACGCTAAAACCCTGCACACTGCCCTCGTGCACCGTCCAGCTGAAGCGCGCGGTTTTGTCAGGGAATAAGCGATGGACTGCTACGGACATCGTAATCAGGAGTGATCCAATGGAGCTGACCACCATGAAGACCCGCACTAGCAAACTGTCATCTACTCATGTGCGCGGGTTCAAGCTGGCCGCGCTGGCCCTGGGCAGTAGCCTGGTCCTGGCCGGCTGTGCGGGCAACCCGCCTACCGAGCAGTATGCCGTTACCCAGTCCGCCGTGAACTCTGCCGTCAGCGCTGGCGGTACCGAGTTTGCCGCCGTTGAGATGAAAGCGGCACAGGACAAGTTCAAGCAGGCCGAGATTGCCATGCATGACAAGAAGTACGACGAAGCCAAGCGTCTGGCCCAGCAGGCCGAGTGGGACGCACGCCTCGCCGAACGCAAGGCCCAGGCAGCCAAGGCTCAGAAGGCCGTGCAGGATGCCCGTCAGGGCGTCCAGGACGTACGTGAGGAAGGCCTGCGCAGCGCTCAGTGAGCCCTGCCCCGCCAACCTTAGCCTTCGCACTCGATCAAAGGATGAACACTATGCGCAATTACGTCATGATTCCCGCCCTGCTGGCCCTCAGCGTTGGTCTTGCTGCCTGCTCGCACGACCCTAACGCCAACCTGGAAGCGGCCCGCACCAACTTCTCCTCGCTGCAGAGCGACCCGCAATCGAGCAAGGTCGCGGCGCTGGAGACCAAGGACGCCCAAGACTGGCTGAACAAAGCCGACAAGGCCTTCATGGACCGTGAAGACCAGAAGCAGGTCGACCAACTGGCCTACCTGACCAACCAGCGTGTTGAAGTGGCCAAGCAGACCATTGCCCTGCGCACCGCCGAAGGCGAACTGAAAAATGCCTCGGCCCAGCGCGCACAGGCCAAGCTGGATGCCCGCGACGCGCAGATCGCCAAGCTGCAGGACAGCCTCAACGCCAAGCAGACCGACCGCGGTACGCTGGTGACCTTTGGCGATGTGCTGTTCGACTTCAACAAGGCCGAACTCAAGAGCAACGCCTACCCGAACGTCACCAAGCTGGCCCAGTTCCTTCAGGAAAACCCGGAGCGCAAGGTGATTGTAGAGGGCTACACCGACAGCGTCGGCTCGGCCAACTACAACCAGACCCTGTCCGAGCGCCGCGCCAACAGCGTACGCATGGCACTGGTACGTGCCGGCGTCGACCCGGCGCGCATCGTTTCCCAAGGCTATGGCAAGGAGTACCCGGTAGCGGACAACGGCAGCAACTCGGGCCGTGCGCAAAACCGTCGTGTGGAGGTGACCATCTCCAACGACAACCAGCCGGTGGCACCGCGTGCAATGAGCCAAGCACAGCAGTAAGGCTGGCTGAACCCGGAACCCCGCCTTCATGGCGGGGTTTTTCATGCGCCGCAATCAAAAAAGCACCTTTAAAAGCACTCTTTGAGGCACTACACTTTCATCAACGCCAATCATACTCATCGGTTGATACAACTATGACCTATCCGGTTCTTGCCGATCTGGCAGCATCCATCACAGACCTCAAGAAAGACCCTATGGGCACTATCCGCGAAGCTGCCGGTGAAACCGTGGTCATCCTCAATCGCAACGAACCGGCGTTCTATGCGGTTCCGCCAGAACGCTATGAAGCGATGATGGAATTGATCGACGACATGCAACTGGCTGAGCTTGTCCGACAGCGGCGCGGTGGGCCTACCGTAAGAGTGGATATCGATGAGCTCATCGCCGAAGCCGAAGGAAACAAAAAGCTACGACCTTGAATTCGATGTGCGGGCAAGGAAGGAATTTCAAAAGCTCGATGGCGTATTGCAGGTTCAGTTCGCGAGAAAGCTGAAGGAGCGATTGGCTCAGCCCAGGGTGGAGAAAGACAAACTTTCCGGCATGCCGGACTGCTACAAGATCAAGCTGCGGTCGGCTGGTTATCGGTTGGTTTACCGGGTTTTCGATCAGCGCGTGGTGGTGATCGTCATCGCGGTAGGCAAGCGAGAGCGAAGCGATATTTACGACTCTGCCCGTTCACGCCTGAAATGACCTGACAGTCTTTTATGACCTGCCCGGGCCTCTTCGCGGCTAAAGCCGCTCCCACAGGGACCGCGTCAAATTCGGGCTTTACGCAGTACCTGTGGGAGCGGCTTTAGCCGCGAAAGGGCCGGAACAGGCGCTGAAAAGATTGGCTCACTTCACCTGCTGCGGGGTTTCCTCGCCCATGCAGCGCACCGCACGCTTGCGGTTATCCACCAGCACGCCGGTCAGGCCTTTCTGCTCGGTGTCGAACAACACCAGCACGCCATCGACGCACTGGGCCACTTGCGGCGCCGGGTCCAGCGACACCTTGTAGTCCTCGCCCGGGATGGTCTTGAGCATGGTGAAATCCTGCAGCAACAGGGCATCCTCGGGTTTGGCGAAATGCAGGTAACCGTAGTACCACAAGGCCCCCACCGTCACGATGATGCTGCCGACGCCGGTCAGGATCAGCGGGATGGCGTTGCGTTCTTCACTCATTGCTTGTTCTTCTCGTCAGGGAAATTGGGCACTTCGGCAAGCCGCCGCAGGCCGTTGAAATGGCTGGGGTCATCAAGGAAACGCAGCATCACCTGGCGCCACGTGGGGTCGGCGAAGGTCTGCACGTGGCCACCGCGGGTCAGTTGCAGCACCCGCGGCGGTGGCGCGTGCTGGTACAGGCGGATGCCGTTGTCCATCGGCACCAGGTTGTCGTCGATGCTGTGGAAGAACAGCTTGGGCGGGCTGCTCAGCTGCTCGATCGAACGGATTGCGCTGTCGCCGTCCGGCACCAGCCACGACAGCGGTACCTGCAACGGCCAGGTCATCCACGACGTGCTAAGGGCAAAGCGCCCGACGGAACGGTAACTGGCTGGCACGCCATCGAACACCAGGGCACTGAAGCGCTGACGCTGCTCGGGGTGGGCCGCCAGGTAGTGGATGGCCATGGCACCGCCAAGGCTTTGCCCCAGCAGCACCAAGGGCTTGCCCTTGACCTCCGGCGCCTGGTCCAGCCAGGCCATGGCGGCGGCGATATCTTCGTACACTTCCGGCAGGCTTGGCGTCCCCTGGGACAGGCCATAACCGCGGTAATCGATCATCAGCACTTGGTAACCCTGCTCCGGCAGCCAGTAGCTGCCACCCAGGTGCCCCGGCAGGTTGCCGCCGTTGCCGTGCAAGTGCAGTACCGTACCTTTGACCTCGACCCCGGCCTTGGCCGGCAACCACCAGCCGTGCAGGCGCAGCCCGTCCGACGTGACAAGGGTGACATCGCGGTAGTCGAGCTTGGCCCGCTCAGGCGTAAAGGCCTGACCACGCTCGGGGTAGAACAGCAGGCTGCTGCAGCCGCCAAGGCCCAGCAGGACCAAGCCCAGGGCCAGCAGGCGGCAGCACTCAGAGAATGTTCGCGTAGTCGGCTTCAATACGGTCCAGGCTCAGGTGGTTGAGGAAGTTGGAGAAGCACATCCAGGCCGACAGCGCGTTAAGGTCACGGAACTGCTCGGGCAGGTACTTGGGCGGCGCGACCAGGCCCTCCTCCACCAGCTGGCGCAAGGTACGCATGTCTTCCAGGGTGGTCTTGCCACAGAACAGCAACGGGATCTGTTCGAGCTTGCCCTTCTTCACGGCCAACTGAATGTAGTTGTAAACCATGATGAAGCCCTTGAGGTAGGACAAGTCCTTGGTGAATGGCAGGCCATTGGGCACCGAACCGCGGAACACCCGGCTGGCGTTGCTGTAGCTCTGCGCCATCTCGAAGCCTTGCTCGCGGAAGAAGTTGAACACCTGAAGGAAATCGGCGCCCTCCTCGACCATGTGGATGGCCCGGGTGCGGTTGGTGAGCTTGCGCAGGCGGCTGGGGTAGGACGCGAAGGCAATCACCTCCATGAGGATGGCCAGGCCTTCCTGGGTCACCGTCGACGAGGGCGGGCCCTTGGCCAGAAAGGTACAGATCGGCTGGTTCAGGCCATTGAGCGTGGTGCCCACGTGCACCAGCCCTTCGTGCACTTCCAGGGCGCGCACGTCGCGGGCGTTGAACATGGCATCGGCGCGCACCTTGATGTAGTCGGCACCGGCCGCGGCATCGGCGACGATACCGTCGGACTCGAACACGCGGATGGTTTCCTCGGCTTCGCCAAACACCTTGTTCAGCCGGCGCTGGAGGATCTCCACGGCTTCCTTGGCGGTGAGGTTCTTCGGCTCGTCCTTCAGGTCGCCACGGCCATCGATGTTGTTCAGGTAATCCGACAGCATCAGGCCGAGGTCGGCCAGGGTCGGGTCACCGGCATGGAAGGCATCGGAGGCAGCGCCATACAGCTCCTGGGAAATCAGGCCGAAGTCCTCGGTACCGCGCGCTTCGAGCATGCGCACCACCATGCGGTATTCGCGGCACATGCGCTTCATGATCTGCCCGACCGGGTTGAACTGGCCCAGCTGGCGGATGATGTCACGTTCGATGCCCTGGAACTCGGCCTTCACCGCGCCGGAGTCGAACGACAGCGGGCGCGACTGGTAATAGGCACGGTCGACGGCCGGCGGCTCCTTGCCCTTGGCCTTGAGGAAGCCCTGACGGATGTTGTCGTCCCATTTCACCGCGTCCAGCACCCGGATCGGGGTCTGTGCCGCGACGATGCGGTCGGACAGGGCGCGGATGGTTTGCTGGTATTCGTCCACCGGGGACTCCTTATTGAAACAAAGGGCCAAGCCTTGTGTTGCCTGTGCCGGCCTCTTCGCGGCTAAAGCCGCTCCCACAGGGACCGCACTGGTCTCAAGCCTGATGCAGTACCTGTGGGAGCGGCTTTAGCCGCGAAGAAGCCAACACGGTCATTTGCCCGAACGCTGGAACCGCGCCACCTCGACGAACAGGTCGGAGTTGGCCGGGTCGTCCAGGTACGCCAGCACCCGCGCCGACGGGCTGTCGATCAGCACGCCTTCACCATTGTCTTCCGGCACCTCGGTGCTGCGCCCCATCAGTTCCTTCTTGTCCACCGCCTGCTGCACCTGTTCGACGTCCAGGTTGTAGACCACCAGTTCCTTGCCATCGACGATGTCGAAACCGCCAATCAGGAAGTTGCCCCCCAGGCGCTTGGGCACGCCGGCCGACAGGTACCAGCGGTTGCCGTGGCGCGACACGGTGAACACGTATTCCTCCGGGGCCTTGCCCTTGGCCGTGGCCACCGCCTTGTAGGCACCGCCGCCGCTGCGGCTGATGGTCAGCTTCAACGGTTCGCCCCAGGCGTCCTTGCTGCTCCACTTGCCGAGCAGCGCCTTGGGCGCCGCCTGGTTGCTGGGCAAGGGCTCATGGAAGGTCACCAGACAACCGCCCAGCAGCAGGAATGACAGAGTCAACAACACCACACGCCAGGCTTTCATCAGGTTCTCCTTGAAAAATCGGTCTCGGCTCAGGCCGATGCCAGCACCAGCTGCAGGTATCGGGTAAGCATAGCGAGCATCTGCCCATCGGCTTGCGCGTTCGCATCCTTGAGCAGGCCCTGATATTCCATCTGCTCGATAATCGCCGTCAACATCTGGGCGTCCTGTTCGGGTTGTCGCGACCCCACCACCTGCAGCAATTGCCGGGTGCCGTGCAGCAGGATCTGCTCGTGGGCACGCACCAGCTCAGCCAGGCGTGGGCACAGCAGCGCCTCCTGGCGGAAGGCCTGTTCGGCCATCAGGAAGTCACGGCGGTTCAGCAGTTGCCGCTGAACATAGTCGGCAGTCATGCGCGCCACTTCGTCAGCCAGCCGCGCCCGTGCCGCCGGGCTGCCGTCACCCTGGGCCAGCAACTGGCGCAGTACCACTTCGGTGTTGGCCCACAGCTTGGCCATGTAGGCGGCACTGCGCTCGACATACTGGGCGAAGGTGTCGGTGAGCAGGTCCTCGATGTCCTTGAAGTAGTAGGTGGTGGCCGACAGCGGCACAGCGGCCTCGGCGGCCACTGCCCGGTGGCGCACACCGCGCACGCCATCGCGCACGACGATGCGCATGGCGGCGTCGAGGATCAACTGGCGGCGCTGTTCGCTGCCTTGGCGGGCAGTCTTGCGGCCTTGGTATTGCACGTTTTCGGCGACGGCGGTAGCGATGCCGGCGGCGCCTTGGTCAGGCATGACAGGTGTCACGGGGATACCTCATGGGCAGTGTTTCATCAGTGCCGGCCTCTTCGCGGGCACGCCCGCTCCCACAGGGCCCCCACAACATTCAGGACCTGTGCAAGACCTGTGGGAGCGGGCGAGCCCGCGAAGAGGCCAGTACAGACAACATAAAGCTTCAGGCAAGAAAAAGCCGCCTCGAAAGGCGGCTTGTTCAATTCACTCAGGCCTGTGGACGCATGTGCGGGAACAGGATCACGTCGCGGATCGACGGCGAGTTGGTCAGCAACATCACCAGGCGGTCGATGCCGATGCCTTCACCGGCGGTCGGCGGCATGCCGTACTCCAGCGCACGCACGAAGTCGGCGTCGTAGTGCATGGCTTCGTCGTCACCGGCGTCCTTCTCGGCCACCTGGGCCAGGAAGCGCTCGGCCTGGTCTTCGGCATCGTTGAGCTCGGAGTAGGCGTTGGCGATTTCGCGGCCACCGATGAACAGCTCGAAGCGGTCGGTAACGGCCGGGTTGTCGTCGTTGCGACGGGCCAGCGGCGACACTTCGAACGGGTACTCGGTGATGAAGTGCGGCTGCTCCAGCTTGTGCTCGACCAGCTCTTCAAAAATCATCACCTGCAGCTTGCCCAGGCCTTCGTGGCCCAGCACCTTGGCACCGGCCTTCTTGGCGATGTCGCGGGCGCGGTCGACGTCCTGCAGGTCGGCAGCGGTCAATTCCGGGTTGTACTTGAGGATCGAGTCGAACACCGACAGGCGCACGAACGGCTCGCCGAAGTGGAACACCTTGTCGCCGTACGGCACGTCGGTGCTGCCCAGCACCAGCTGCGCCAGCTCGCGGAACAGCTCTTCGGTGAGGTCCATGTTGTCGTTGTAGTCGGCGTAGGCCTGGTAGAACTCGAGCATGGTGAATTCAGGGTTGTGACGGGTCGAGACACCTTCGTTACGGAAGTTGCGGTTGATCTCGAACACCTTTTCAAAACCACCCACAACCAGGCGCTTGAGGTACAGCTCCGGCGCGATACGCAGGAACATGGCCATGTCCAGGGCGTTGTGGTGGGTTTCGAACGGCTTGGCCGCCGCGCCGCCCGGGATGGTCTGCAGCATCGGCGTCTCGACTTCGAGGAAGTCACGCTCGATGAGGAACTTGCGAATGTGCGAAATCACCTGCGAGCGCACACGGAAGGTGTGGCGGGTTTCTTCGTTGACCATCAGGTCGACGTAACGCTGGCGGTAGCGCTGTTCGGTGTCGGTCAGGCCGTGGTGCTTGTCCGGCAGCGGGCGCAGCGACTTGGTCAGCAGGCGCACGTTGGTCATTTCGACGTACAGGTCGCCCTTGCCCGAGCGGGCCAGAGTGCCTTCGGCGCTGATGATGTCGCCCAGGTCCCAGGTCTTGACTGCGGCCAGGGTTTCTTCCGACAGGGTCTTGCGGTTGACGTAGACCTGGATGCGACCGGTCATGTCCTGGATAACCATGAACGAGCCACGGTTGAGCATGATACGGCCGGCAACCTTGACCGGAATCGCGGCTGCTTCCAGCTCTTCCTTGGTCTTGTCCGCGTACTGTTTCTGCAGGTCGTTGCAGTAGCTGTCGCGACGGAAGTCGTTGGGGAAGGCGTTGCCTTTGGCGCGCTCGGCGGCAAGTTTTTCCTTGCGCAGGGCGATCAGGGCATTTTCTTCCTGTTGCAGGTCTTGCGATTCGGTCTTGAGGTCGCTCATGTCGTCATTCTTTCCATCAGGTATTCGTTGCCCTTTTCGGGCAGGGCACGCGATACCGGCGGGTAGCCAGGTATCGCGGCAGTGGAGTGCGGCTTACAGCCCTTGCTTGAGGCTTGCTTCCAGGTACTGGTCGAGGTCGCCGTCCAGCACTTTCTGGCAGTCGCTGCGCTCTACGCCTGTGCGCAGGTCTTTGATGCGCGAGTCATCCAGTACGTAGGAACGGATCTGATGGCCCCAGCCGATGTCCGACTTGCTGTCTTCCAACGCCTGCGAAGCAGCGTTGCGCTTCTGCATTTCCAGCTCGTACAACTTGGCCCGCAGCATTTTCATGGCGGTGTCTTTGTTGGCGTGCTGGGAGCGTTCGTTCTGGCAGGCCACCACAGTGTTGGTCGGTACGTGGGTGATACGTACGGCCGAGTCGGTGGTGTTCACGTGCTGACCACCGGCACCGGAGGAGCGGTAGGTGTCGATGCGCAGGTCGGACGGGTTGATGTCGATCTCGACCTTGTCGTCGATTTCAGGCGACACGAATACCGCCGAGAACGAGGTGTGGCGACGAGCACCGGAGTCGAACGGGCTCTTGCGCACCAGGCGGTGTACACCGATTTCGGTCCGCAGCCAGCCAAAGGCGTATTCGCCCTTGATGTGCACGGTGGCGCCCTTGATGCCGGCGACTTCACCCTCGGAAAGCTCGATGATGGTGGCGTCGAAACCGCGCTTGTCGGCCCAGCGCAGGTACATGCGCAGCAGGATGTTGGCCCAGTCCTGCGCCTCGGTACCGCCGGAGCCGGCCTGGATGTCCAGGTAGGCGTTGTTCATGTCCATCTCGCCGCTGAACATGCGACGGAACTCAAGCTGGGCCAGGGATTCTTCCAGGCCCTGCAGCTCGGTCTCGACGTCGCCGACAGCGCTTTCGTCATCTTCCTCGACGGCCATGTCGAGCAGGTCCTTGCAGTCGGACAGGCCGTTGGACAGCTTGTCCAGGGTCTCGACGACCTGTGCCAGCATGGCACGCTCACGGCCCAGGGCCTGGGCGTACTCGGGCTTGTTCCAGACGTTGGGGTCTTCCAGCTCGCGGTTGACTTCGATCAGGCGGTCATGCTTGTGATCGTAGTCAAAGATACCCCCGAATGGACTGGGAACGCTCGGTGAGGTCCTTGATGGTGTTCAGGATCGGTTGGATTTCCATGGGCTGGCTACTCGTGCGAATTCGGTGAAAAGCCCGCGAGTATAACCGAGTCCGTAGCCAGGCGGCAGACCCGCCGGGCGGTAGCTTATTCAGAATGCTGCACACACCCTGTGGGAGCGGGTTCACCCGCGAACACCGGCAAAGCCGGTGCCATCCACCGCGTCGCATTCTTCGCGGGTAAACCCGCTCCCACACGGAATGCGCGCTGTTCTCGCTAAATCAGGCGATGCCGACCTGGTTACGCCCGCTGTTCTTGGCCTGGTACAAACCCTTGTCCGCCGCCGAGATCAACTGCCGGCAGTGGCTGCCGACGGCCGGGGTCTGAGTGGCCAGGCCGATGCTCACGGTCAGGTGCGAGTCGGCCACCGGGGCGCTGTGCGGGATGCCAAGGCCGAAAACGGTCTGGCGCAGCTTTTCAGCCACCAGGCGTGCCCCGCCTGGCGAGGTATTGGGCAGCACCAGGGCAAATTCTTCGCCGCCATAGCGGGCCGGCAGGTCGGTCGGCCGCGAGCACGAGCCACGGATCGCCTCGGCCACCTGGCGCAAGGCCTCGTCGCCGGCCAGGTGGCCGAAGCTGTCGTTGTAGGCCTTGAAATAGTCCACATCGATCATCAGCAACGACAACTGCTGCTGTTCACGCATGGCGCGGCGCCATTCCAGCTCCAGGTACTCGTCGAAGTGGCGGCGGTTGGACAGCCCGGTCAGGCCATCGGAGTTCATCAGCCGCTGCAGCATCAGGTTGGAGTCGAGCAACTGCTGTTGGCTGACGCGCAGGGCACGGTAGGCCTCATCGCGTTGCAGCAGGGTAAGGTAGGAGCGCGAATGGTAGCGAATGCGCGCTACCAGCTCGATGGTGTCCGGCAGCTTGACCAGGTAGTCGTTGGCCCCGGCGGCAAACGCCGCGCTCTTCACCAGTGGGTCTTCCTTGGTCGACAGGACAATGATCGGGATGTCCTGGGTGGCCGGGTTGTTGCGGTATTCGCGCACCAGGGTCAAGCCGTCCAGGCCGGGCATGATCAGGTCCTGGAGGATGACCGTGGGCTTGATGCGCATGGCCTGGACCACCGCCTGGTGCGGGTCGGCACAGAAGTGGAAGTCGATGTTGTCTTCATTGGCCAGACCACGCCGCACCGCCTCGCCGATCATGGCCTGGTCGTCGACCAGCAGCACCATCGCCGAGTTTTCGTTGGTGGTGGCAAAACCTTCGATCGGTAAATCATTCATACCTGTTCACCCGAACACTGCCGGTCTGGCGGCGTGATTCAATACATTTCGTCATTTTGCGAAAAAGTCCATCAAGCGCCCGGCGATGCGTTCCAGCGGGCGAATTTCCACTGCGGCATCGATTGCCGCGGCGGCCTTGGGCATGCCGTACACTGCGCTGCTGGCCTGGTCCTGGGCAATGGTCAGAAAGCCCTGCTGACGCATCAGCTTCAGGCCCTGGGCGCCGTCGCGCCCCATGCCGGTGAGCAGCACGCCCACCGCATCGCCATTCCAGTAACGTGCCACGCTCTCGAAGAACACATCGATCGAGGGCCGGTAGATTTCATTGACAGGTTCGGCAGTGTAGGCCAGTTGGCCATTCTGTAGCAGCCGAATGTGGTGGTTGGTGCCGGCCAGCAATACCTGGCCCGGCTGCGGTGGCTCGCCTTCACGGGCCAGGCGCACCGGCAGGCCGGCTGCGCTGCTGAGCCACTCGGCCATGCCTGCGGCAAACACCTGGTCCACATGCTGGACCAGCACGATGGCCGCCGGAAACGCTGCCGGCAAACCCTTGAGCAGCACTTCGAGGGCTGCCGGGCCACCCGCCGACGAGCCGATCGCCACCAGCCCGCGACGCTGCGAGGCCTCACGCAACGGTGCGGCCACCGGCCTTGCGGCTGGCGTGCGGTGCTGGCCGACCAGCCAGCCGATATTGAGGATCTTGCGCAGCAGTGGCGCCGCCGCTTCGCGGGCATCGCCAGCGCCCAGCGCCGGGGTATCGACCACGTCGAGGGCGCCATGGCCCATGGCTTCGAACACCCGGTGCACGTTCTGTTTGCGGTCGACCGTGACGATGACGATGGCGCACGGGGTTTCGGCCATGATCCGCCGGGTGGCCTCCACGCCGTCCATCACCGGCATGATCAGGTCCATCAGGATCAGGTCCGGCAGTTGCTCGGCGCAACGCTGCACTGCCTCGGCGCCATTGCTGGCCACCCAGACCACCTGGTGTGCAGGCTCGAAGGCAACCGCCCGACGCAGCGCCTCGACGGCCATGGGCATGTCATTGACGATGGCGATCTTCATCCTTGAGCACCTCCGATCAGCTCGACTACAGCCTCCAGCAACGCATCGTCATGGAAACTGGCTTTCGCCAAATAGTAGTCGGCGCCAGCATCCAGGCCACGCCGTCGGTCTTCCTCACGGTCCTTGTAGGACACCACCATCACCGGCAGCGATTGCAGGCGCTGGTCGCGACGCACCAGGGTGACCAGTTCGATGCCGTCCATGCGTGGCATGTCGATGTCCGTGATCAGCAGGTCGAAGTCCTCGCTGCGCAGGGCGTTCCAGCCGTCCATGCCATCTACCGCCACCGCCACGTCGTAGCCACGGTTGCCCAGCAGCTTGCGTTGCAGTTCGCGCACGGTCAGCGAATCGTCGACCACCAGGATGCGCTTGCGCACCACGCCACGGGCGCCGCTGCTGCCGCGCTCGACGCGCTCCAGGCTGCCGGTGCTGAGCAGTTTCTCCACCGAGCGCAGCAGGTCTTCGACATCGACGATCAGCACCACCGAGCCGTCATCGAGCAAGGCGCCGGAAGAAATGTCCTGCACCTTGCCCAGCCGTGGGTCGAGCGGCATCACCACCAGCACCCGCTCACCTATCAGCCGCTCCACGGCCACGCCGTACAGTTGCTCGCGTTCACGGATCACCACCACCCGCAGGCTGCCGTCCTGCGCCTGGCCGGCCGGCCGGTTCAACAACTGGCTGGCCGCCACCAGGCCGATAAGCCGGCCTTCGTGCCAGAAATGCTGACGCCCTTCGATCTGCACGATCTGCTCGGTGGTCACCTCCAGCGTGCGTTCGATGTGGGCAAGCGGGAAGGCATAGGCCTCGCCACCCACCTCGATCACCAGGCTGCGCACCACCGACAGGGTCAATGGCACCTGCAAGTGGAAGCGACATCCCTGCCCCGCCACCTGGGTCAGCTCGATGGAGCCGCGCAGCTCGCGGATCATGTGTTGCACCGCATCCAGCCCCACGCCGCGCCCGGACACCTCGGTGACCTTGTCGCGGAGGCTGAAACCAGGCAGGAACAGGAACGTCAGCAGTTCCGCATCACTCATTCGCGCCACCGTGTCGGCAGGCGACAGGGCGCGCTCGACGATGCTGCTGCGCAAGCGCTCCAGGTCGATGCCGGCACCATCGTCGATCAGCTCCAGGCTGAGCATGCCGGCCTGGTGCGAGGCGCGCAGGCGAATCACGCCCTCCTCTGGCTTGCCCGCCAGCAGGCGACGCTCCGGCAACTCGATGCCGTGGTCGACCGCGTTGCGCAGCAGGTGGGTCAGCGGTGCTTCGAGCTTTTCCAGCACATCGCGGTCGACCTGGGTCTTTTCCCCGTCTACCGACAGCTGTACCGGTTTGCCCAGCGAGCGGCCAAGGTCTCGGACCATACGGCTCTGGCCGGTCAGCACATCGGCGAACGGCCGCATCCGGCAGGCCAGGGCGGTGTCGTACAACAACTGTGCACGCTGGCTGGCCTGCCAGCCGAATTCGTCCAGATCGGCGGCCTGCTGCTGCAAGATCTGCTGGGTTTCGGCCAGCAGGCGCTGGGTTTGTGCCAGGGCTTCGAGCACCTCGCTGCCCTGGCCACTGTCCTCCAACTGCATGCGCAGGCCGTCGAGCGCCTGCATGCCCTGGCCATGCATGCGCTTGAGGCGCTGCAAGGTGGCCAGGTAAGGTTTGAGCCGCTGGGTTTCCACCAGCGACTTGCTGGACAGGTCGAGCAGGCTGTTGAGGCGGTCGGCGGTGACCCGCAGTACCCGCTCGGCACCTTCGCCGCCGCGTTTGCCCGCCTTGCGGCGCGGGGTCGGCTCGGGGTCGGGTTCCAAGGCTTCCAGTGGCAACGCCGTAGGCTCGGCTGGCAAGTTTGCCAGCGGCAGGTCTGGCAGCACGGGCACTGGCGGCGGCACGGCTGGCATGGCCACAGCCCCTGGGTCGAGCAGGCTGGCCATCTGCGCCAAAAATACCGGCAGGATCGCCTGCGCCTCGACGTCGCCGGGTGTGGCGATACGCATCAGCAGGTCGGTGCCTTGCAACAGCGCGTCGATGTGCTCGGCACTCAGGCGCAAGCGGCCCTCCTGTGCCGCTACCAGGCAGTCTTCCATGACGTGGGCGACGCTGACGCCGGCATCCACCCCAACGATGCGCGCCGCGCCCTTCAGCGAGTGGGCGGCGCGCATGCAGGCCTCGAGCTGGTCAGCCTGGGTAGGGTTGCGCTCCAGCGCCATCAGGCCGGCGCTGAGAACCTGGGTCTGCGCCTCGGCCTCCAGGCTGAACAGTTCGAGCAACGATGCGTCGCGCATTTGCTCTGGGGTCATGACAGGCTCCGCTGCACGGCAGACAGTAAGTGTTGATCGTCCAGCACGCGCACGCTGCGTCCGCGCCACTGCAGGACTGCGGCGGTGAAGCGTGTGGCGTCCTGGCCGCTGCCCAGCAGCGCCGGGTCTAGCCGGTGGATACCGTCGATTTCCTCAACGGCCATCACTACCGGACCACCTTCTGCCGCCAGAATCAGCATGCGTGGCATGGCCCGACCGCTGCGTTGCTCGGCGGTGTCGGCCTGCACACCCAGCAAGTCAGCCAGTGACAGGCACGGCACCAACGCACCGCGCACATTGGCAACCCCCTGCAGCAGCCGCGAGCGCTGATGCGGCAGCGAATGCACCGCCTGCAACGGGGCGATCTCGGCCAGGCTGGCGGTGGCCAGCGCCAGCCACTCTTCGCCCAGGCGGAACAGCAGCATGGAACGGCCGGTGTTTTCCTCCACCGGCTGCGCCGGCGCAGCCTGGTGGTCCTGCATCAGCGCGTAGCGGTCAAGCAGCCGGGTGGCCGCAGCCGCATACACGTCGCAGTTTCGGCAGTGGACATGCCGCTCCAGCAGCGGGCACTGCTTGTCGCCGTGCACGCCAATGCGGTTCCAGCAGTCGTCGATGTGCGCGTCATTCTCGGCCAGCAGTTGCATCGCCGTTTCACCCTTCATCGTTCAGGCTCCCTGCCAACCCGGGCAGCGCGGTCCTGCAAGCGCCGGGCGCCGGCCAGGTCACCCTGGGACGCCAGCAGGGCCGCCAGGTGTACCAGCGCCTCGGGGTGCTGCGGCTCCAGGTACAGGGCTTTGCGATAATGGGTCAGCGCCTGCTGCGCATCGCCTTCGGTATCACTGAGCAGCCCCAGCCAGTAGTACACCTGCGCCGACGGCGCGAACTGGCCCAGGTAGCGCTGGCATTCGCCACGCGCCTGCTCGCTGGCGCCGGCATTGGCAAGCCGGGCGATGCTGGCCAGCAGCTCGCTCGCACCCTCGCGCGCATGCTCGCGGGCCGGCGCTGGCTTGGGCGCCATCGGCAGTACACGCAGCGGGCGCGGCAGCGGCGCGGCGGGGGGCGGATAACCCGCCGTTGCCAGAGGCGGCACGGTGCGCCGTGCGGGTTGCACAGGGGCCACTGCCAGCGGGGCATTGCCACCCTCCTGGCGCACATAGGCGAACGACTGGGCGATCCCCAGCGGGCGCATGCCCAGCCGCGCCAGCAAGCTGCCTTCGGCCGGGCCGATGAACAGCACACCCTGCGGATGCAGCAGGCGCTTGAGCACCTCGAATACACGCTGCTGGGTCGGCACGTCAAAATAGATCAACAGGTTGCGACAGAACACGAAGTCGTACAGGCCGTCGCGGCTGGCCAGCGCGGGGTCGAGCACGTTGCCCACCTGCAGGCTGACTTGCTGCTGCACCCGACCGTGCAGGCGGTGGCCTTCCTCGAGGGCATCGAAGTAGCGCTCGCGAAAGCCCAGGTCGCTGCCGCGAAACGCATTGCGCCCATACACGGCCTGCCCGGCCTTGGTTACCGAACTGGGGCTGATGTCCATGCCATCGATCAGAAACGCCCCAGGCGCAATGCCCGCGTCGAGCAAGGCCATGGCCAGCGAATAGGGTTCCTCGCCGGTCGAGCATGGCAGGCTGAGCAGGCGCAGTGGGCGTGCCCCGGCCAGTTCGGCCAGGCGCTTGTGGGCCAGGCTGGCCAAGGCGGTAAAAGACTCCGGGTAACGGAAGAACCAGGTTTCCGGGACGATCACCGCCTCGATCAACGCCTGTTGCTCATCCGCCGACTGCTGCAGGCGCAGCCAGTAATCGTCCAGGTCGGTGGCGCCCACGGCCCCACAACGCTGACGCAGCGCGCGTTCGACCATGGGCGTACCTACCGACTCCACGTCCAGGCCGATGCGCTCGCGCAAGAAGCGGAAGAAACGCTGTTCGTTCATGTCGGCATCCCTGTCGGCTCGTCCGTGTACAGCAGGTGGTGCACGGCATCAGGCAGCAGATCGTTGACTTCGATGCGCTGCAGCAGGCCCTGCTCATCCTGGCGCACCGGGCCCAGGTACGGGGCTTCGCCGCTGTCCACGCCATAAGGCTGGAACTCGTCCGGGTGGCAACGCAGGGTCTCGGTGGCCTGCTCCAGGATCAGGCCAAGCTGCAAGCCGCCACGGTAATGCACCAGTACCAGGCGGGTACTGGTGCGGTGCGCCGCCGGCTGGCCAAAACTCAGCGCGGCAAGGTCGATCACCGGAACCAGCTGGCCACGGTGGGCGAGGATGCCCGCAACCCAGGCAGGTGCCTGGGCAATCGGCTTGAGCGGCTGGCGCGGCAGCACCTCGATCACCTCGTGCACGCTCAGGGCAAAGCGCTGCTCCCTGAGGCGAAACTGCAGGTACAACGCGCCCTTGGTGTTGTGCGCGGGTGCTGCGCGCGGTGGCAAGTCGTTCATCGCGGTCAGACTTTGAAGCGCGACACGCCGCCACGCAGGCCGGCGGCCACCTGGCTCAGTTCATCGATGGCAAAACTGGCCTGGCGCAGCGACTCGACGGTCTGGGTACTGGCATCGCTGAGCTGGGCCAGCGCCTGGTTGATCTGCTCGGCGCCGGTGGCCTGGGCCTGCATGCCTTCGTTGACCATCAGCACACGCGGCGCCAAGGCCTGCACCTGGTGAATGATCTGGCTGAGCTGCTCGCCCACCTGCTGCACCTCGAACATGCCACGGCGCACTTCTTCGGAAAACTTGTCCATGCCCATGACCCCGGCCGACACCGCCGACTGGATCTCGCGCACCATCTGCTCGATGTCGTAGGTGGCCACGGCGGTCTGGTCGGCCAGGCGACGCACTTCGGTGGCCACCACGGCAAAGCCACGCCCGTACTCGCCGGCCTTTTCCGCTTCGATGGCGGCGTTGAGCGACAGCAGGTTGGTCTGGTCGGCAACCTTGACGATGGTCACCACCATCTGGGTGATGTTGCTGGCCTTTTCGTTGAGGATGCCGAGCTTGGCGTTGACCAGGTCGGCAGCGCCCATCACCTGGTGCATGGTCTCTTCCATGCGCGCCAGCCCCTGCTGGCCAGAGCCGGCGAGGCTGGAAGCCTGATCAGCGGCGGAAGTGACTTCGGTCATGGTGCGCACCAGGTCGCGCGAGGTGGCGGCAATTTCCCGCGAAGTGGCGCCGATTTCCGTGGTGGTGGCGGCGGTTTCGGTGGCGGTGGCCTGCTGCTGCTTGGACGTGGCGGCGATTTCGGTCACCGACGTGGTGACCTGCACCGACGAACGCTGGGCCTGGGCCACCAGGTTGGCCAGCGCCTCGGCCATTTCGTTGAAGCCGCTTTCGATGGCGCCGAACTCGTCCTTGCGGTCCAGGCTCAGGCGCATGCTCAGGTCGCCGGAGCGTAGCCTGTCGAGGGCATGCACGATGCGCTGCATGGGGGCGGTGATGGCACGCATCAGCAACAGGCCGCAAATGCCGGCGGCGACGATGGCCAGCAGCAGTGAAACCACCATGCTGCCCTTGGCCGTGCTCACGGCGCTGACAATTTCGCTGGTGGCCGCCTCGGCCGACGCCCGATTATTCTCGATGACTTCGTTCAGGTGCTTGCGCCCGTCAACCCATGCCGGGGTCAGTACCTCGATGATCAGCCGTTCGGCTTCGGCGTAGTCATGCTGACGGTAAGTGTCCAGCACCTGGCCGACGATCTTCATGTAGGCCTGTTCCTGCTGCACGAAGTTGTCGAAGCGGGTCTGGTCGTCTTTGTCCTGGATGGTGGCCTGGTAACTGGCCATGTGCTGCCTCAGCCTGTCTTCGAAGCTTTTGAACAGCTCCATGTCGGCCGAGGTGATTTCGCGGCGGTTGGACAGGCCCACCAGTTGCTGGCTGGTGACATAGCTGTCAACCCAGGCGCTGCGGATCATCGAGCTGTAGTAGACCCCGGGAATGCTGTCTGTCCCTACCGCCTCTTCGGCGGTTTCGATGGTCACCAACCGCGAGTAGGCGGCCACGATCATCAGCAGCATGATGGCGATGATCACGGCGAAACTTGCCAGGATCCGTTGGCGCAAGGTCCAGTTTTTCACATTCAGCCCTCAGGAATTCACAACGAGCGGGAAAAATCGCTGAAGTATAGCCCAGAGGCCTTACAGATTTGCGGGCGAAATACGGCGATGGGGGAAATGCACTCATGTGCTTGCCATGACATCTTGTGCGCCTGCCAGACCGAGCGCCGCCCGCGCGGCGCATCGCGAGCTGCGCTCGCTCCTACGTTTGTTTCGGGCCAATTTTTCCTGTGGGATTTGTGCGCGAACGCTTTGGCGCAGCGCTCGACATCGAGTCGTACCAACAAGGCGGTCGCGCGCGCCTGTCACAGGCTTGACTGGCCCGAAACAAACGTAGGAGCGAGCGCAGCTCGCGATGCGCCGCGCGGGCGGCGCGCGGTCTGGCAGGCACAGAAAATGTTGTGGCGAACGCTGCTACCGCGCTACCGCTTCTCCAACCTGTACCTCCAGCTCCCGGCGCAAGCCCGGGTCCAGGCGCAGTTGGCGGGCCAGTTCGTCCAGGTAGGCACGCTCCATGAAGTTTTCCTGGTCGACCATCATCACGCTGGCCAGGTACATCTCGGCGGCCATTTCTGGCGTTTGCGCGGCACGGGCCACTTCGGCCGGGTCCAGCGGTTTGTTCAGTTCGGCATGCAGCCAGTGCTGCAGTTCACGGTCGCTGTCCTGGCGGGTGAACTCGCCCTCGATCAGCGCCCGCTCGCGCTCGTCGATATGGCCATCGGACTTGGCCGCCGCCACCAGCGCCCGCAGCACTGCCTGGCTGTGCTGCTCAGCCTGGGCGGGCGGCAGGCGGTCGACGGTTTGTGGTTCGGCTGCAGCCCCCTGCTGGTTGGCCTGCCAGTTGCCGTAGGCTTTATAGGCCAGCACACCCAGCGCGGCCAGGCCGCCGTAGGTCAGGGCTTTGCCGCCGTACTTGCGGGCTTTCTTGCTACCGAGCAGCAGGCCTAGCGCGCCGCCACCCAACAGGCCGCCACCGGCACCGGACAACAGCCCGCCAAGCCCACCGGCAGCGCTGCCGGACTTTTTGGCGCCGCCTTGTTTTTCAAGCATCTGCTGGCCGGATTTGAGCAGTTGGTCAAGCAAGCCGCGGGTGTTCATTCGTGTGTCTCCACGCAAGAGAATTCAACCGCCAGAGTAAGGCTTGGCAGAACGCACGCCATCGTGGATTTGCTTCCGGATGTTGCATTGGCTGGCAAAAAGCCAACTAGACTCGATATCGCCAATACCTCGCGCGACCGCACTACGCTTATAACAATCGCTTCACGGCTTGCTTGATGACTGCCCCGAACAAGATCGCCAAAAAGAGGGAACACCATGTCAGTGCACAAGACCGCATTGCTCGGCGCCATGACGGGCGCCGTGCTGGCCAGCGCCAGCCTGCAGGCTGCCGAACCGCCCAAGGCCCTGGGGCCTGGCGAGGGGCGCCTGGATATCGTCGCCTGGCCCGGCTACATCGAGCGCGGTGAAAGCGACAAGGCCTACGACTGGGTGACCGGCTTCGAGAAAGAAACCGGCTGCAAGGTCAGTGTGAAGACAGCCGCCACCTCGGACGAGATGGTCAGCCTGATGACCAAGGGCGGTTATGACCTGGTCACCGCCTCGGGCGATGCCTCGCTGCGGCTGATCGTGGGCAAACGCGTGCAGCCGATCAACACCGCCCTGATCCCCAACTGGAAGAACATCGACCCGCGCCTGCAAAACGGTGGCTGGTACGTGGTCGACAAGCAGGTATACGGCACCCCGTACCAGTGGGGGCCGAACGTGCTGCTGTACAACACCAACACTTTCAAGCAGGCCCCTACCAGCTGGGGGGTGGTGTTCGAGCCGCAGAACCTGCCCGACGGCAAGCCGAACAAAGGCCGCGTGCAGGCCTACGACGGGCCGATCTACATCGCCGACGCGGCGCTGTACCTGAAGTCGGCCAAGCCTGAACTGGGCATCAAGGACCCCTACGAGCTGAACGAGGAACAGTACAAGGCCGTGCTGGAACTGCTGCGCCAGCAGCAACCGCTGATCCACCGTTACTGGCATGACGCCACGGTGCAGATGAGCGATGTGAAGAACGAAGGCGTGGTTGCCTCCAGTTCCTGGGGCTACATGGTCAATGGCCTGAAGGCCGAGAACCAGCCGGTGGCCTCGACCATTCCCAAGGAAGGCGCGACCGGCTGGGCCGACACCACCATGCTGCACAGCGAGGCCAAGCACCCCAACTGCGCCTACAAGTGGATGGACTGGTCATTGCAGCCGAAGGTGCAGGGTGACGTGGCGGCCTGGTTCGGCTCGTTGCCAGCGGTGCCGGCGGCGTGCACCGGCAGCGAGCTGCTGGGCGCCGAGGGTTGCAAGACCAACGGGTTCGACAACTTCGACAAGATCGCCTTCTGGAAAACCCCGCAGGCCCAGGGGGGCAAGTTCGTGCCGTATAGCCGCTGGACCCAGGACTACATTGCGATCATGGGTGGGCGCTGAGGTTGCCTGAATGCCTGTGCCGGCCTCTTCGCGGCGGTTCGACGTCTCGATGAACCCGCTCCCACAGGTTTGCGCTCTACCTGTGGGAGCGGGTTCACCCGCGAAGAGGCCGGCACAGGAGAAACATTGATGTCCGGAGCCCCCGCATGCCCCTAGCCGTCCAGTTCACCCAGGTTTCCCGCACCTTCGGCGAGGTCAAGGCTGTCGACCAGGTCAGCATCGACATCATCGATGGCGAGTTCTTCTCCATGCTCGGCCCTTCCGGCTCGGGCAAGACCACCTGCCTGCGCCTGATCGCCGGCTTCGAACAACCCACCAGTGGTTCGATCCGCATTCACGGCGTCGAGGCCGCTGGCGTGCCGCCCTACCAGCGCGACGTCAACACCGTGTTCCAGGACTACGCGCTGTTCCCGCACATGAACGTGCTGGACAACATCGCCTATGGCCTGAAAGTGAAAGGTGTGGCCAAGGCCGAGCGCCACAGCCGCGCCGAAGAGGCCCTGGCCATGGTGGCCTTGGCCGGCTACGGCGCGCGCAAGCCGGCGCAGTTGTCCGGCGGCCAGCGCCAGCGCGTGGCCCTGGCCCGTGCCTTGGTCAACCGGCCACGGGTATTGCTGCTGGATGAACCCCTGGGGGCGCTGGACCTGAAGTTGCGCGAACAGATGCAGGGTGAGCTGAAAAAGCTGCAGCGCCAGTTGGGCATCACCTTCATCTTCGTCACCCACGACCAGACCGAGGCCCTGTCGATGTCCGACCGGGTCGCGGTGTTCAACCGCGGCCGTATCGAACAGGTCGACACGCCGCGCAACCTGTACATGAAGCCCGCTACCACCTTCGTCGCCGAATTCGTCGGCACCTCCAACGTGGTGCGTGGCGAGCTGGCCATACAGCTCAACGGCACCCCGGCGCCCTTCTCCATCCGCCCCGAGCACATCCGCCTGGGCGAGCCCGTGGTGACCAGCCATGAAGTGCAGGTCAGCGGCTTGTTGCGCGATGTCCAGTACCAGGGCAGCGCCACCCGCTTCGAGCTGCAACTGGACAGCGGCCAGCTATTGGCGGTAAGCCAGGCCAACGACCGATGGCAAGCGCAGGCCCAGGCCTGGCAGCCTGGGCAACGGGTGCTGGCACACTGGCCTCGCGAGGCCATGACGGTGCTGCAGGAAACCGAGGCCCGCTGACATGAGCACACTGCGCAGCCTGTCCAACCTGCTGTACCGGCGCCCCAACCTGTACCTGGCACTGCTGCTGGTCCCCCCGCTGACCTGGTTCGGCGCCATCTACCTGGGCTCGTTGCTGAACCTGCTGTGGCAGGGTTTCTACACCTTCGACGACTTCACCATGGCGGTGACCCCGGACCTGACCCTGGGCAACTTCGCCGCGCTGTTCAACCCGTCGAATTTCGACATCATCCTGCGCACCCTGGGCATGGCGGTGGCCGTGTCGCTGGCCAGCGCGGTACTGGCCTTCCCCATCGCCTACTACATGGCGCGCTTCACCAGCGGCAAGACCAAGGCGTTTTTCTACATCGCGGTGATGATGCCGATGTGGGCCAGCTACATCGTCAAGACCTACGCCTGGACCCTGCTGCTGGCCAAGGGCGGGGTAGCCCAGTGGTTCGTCCAGCAGTTGCACCTGGATGGCCTGCTGCAAGCGGTGCTGGCCGTGCCGGGCGTGGGCGGCAGCACGCTGTCGACTTCCCACCTGGGGCGCTTCATGGTGTTCGTGTACATCTGGCTGCCGTTCATGATCCTGCCGATCCAGGCCTCGCTGGAGCGCCTGCCGCCTTCGCTCCTGCAAGCCTCGGCAGACCTTGGCGCCCGGCCTGGGCAAACCTTCGTGCAGGTGATATTGCCGCTGTCGATCCCGGGCATCGCTGCCGGCTCGATCTTCACCTTCTCGCTTACCCTGGGCGACTTCATCGTGCCGCAGCTGGTCGGCCCGCCCGGTTACTTCATCGGCAGCATGGTCTATGCCCAGCAAGGGGCGATCGGCAACATGCCGATGGCCGCCGCGTTCACCCTGGTGCCCATCGTGCTGATTGCCGTGTACCTGTCCATCGTCAAGCGCCTGGGGGCCTTCGATGCACTCTGAAAAAGCGTCAACAGGGCTGCGCCTGGCGGCCTGGGGCGGGCTGCTGTTCCTGCACTTCCCGATCCTGATCATCTTCCTGTACGCCTTCAACACCGAAGACGCGGCATTCAGCTTCCCACCCAAGGGCTTTACCCTGAAGTGGATCGGCGTGGCCTTCGCCCGGCCCGATGTGCTGGAGGCGATCAAGCTGTCGCTCCAGGTGGCTTGCCTGGCCACGCTGATTGCCCTGGTGCTCGGCACACTGGCGTCGGTCGCGCTGTATCGGCGCAGCTTCTTCGGCAAAGAGAGCATTTCGCTGATGCTGATCCTGCCCATCGCCCTGCCCGGCATCATCACCGGCATCGCCCTGCTCTCGGCGTTCAAGACCTTGGGCATAGAGCCCGGGGTGTTCACCATCGTGGTCGGCCACGCCACCTTCTGCGTGGTAATCGTCTACAACAACGTGATCGCCCGCCTGCGGCGCACCTCGCAAAGCCTGATCGAAGCGTCGATGGACCTGGGCGCCGATGGCTGGCAGACCTTCCGCTACATCATCCTGCCCAACCTCGGCTCGGCACTGCTGGCCGGTGGCATGCTGGCGTTTGCCCTGTCGTTCGATGAAATCATCGTCACCACCTTCACCGCCGGCCACGAACGCACCCTGCCGATCTGGCTGCTCAACCAGCTCAGCCGCCCGCGCGACGTGCCGGTAACCAACGTGGTCGCCATGCTGGTGATGCTGATGACCATGCTGCCAATCCTTGGCGCCTACTACCTGACCCGTGGCGGCGAAAGCGTCGCGGGCAGTGGCAAATGACCCTGGAGGAGTCCCCGATGCAAACGCAGATGCTGATCAATGGCCAACTGGTCGCCGGCCAAGGCCCAGCCTGGACCGTGCTCAACCCGGCGCTGGGAACCGCCCTGGCGCAGATCAACGAAGCCACCGAGGCCCAGGTGGACAGCGCCGTGCGCGCCGCCGACCAGGCCTTCGACAGCTGGTCGCAAACCAGCCCCAAGGACCGCTCGCAAACCTTGCTGGCGCTGGCGGATGCCATCGAAGCCCATGGCGATGAGCTGGCCCGGCTGGAGTCGCAGAACTGCGGCAAGCCCCTGAGCGCCGCGCTGAACGACGAAATCCCGGCGATTGCCGACGTATTCCGCTACTTCGCCGGTGCGGCGCGTTGCCTGGGCGGCTTGGCGGCCGGCGAATACCTGCCGGGCCACACTTCGATGATCCGCCGCGACCCGTTGGGTGTGGTTGCCTCCATTGCACCGTGGAACTACCCGTTGATGATGCTGGCCTGGAAGATCGCCCCGGCCCTGGCAGCCGGCAATACAGTGGTGATCAAACCCTCCGAACTGACCCCGCTGACCGCCTTGCGCCTGGGCGAGCTGGCCCAGGACCTGCTGCCACCGGGCGTCCTGAACATTCTTTTTGGCCGCGGCCAGACCGTCGGCAACCCGCTGGTCAACCATCCCAAGGTGCGCATGGTGTCGCTGACCGGCTCGATCCCCACGGGCGCGCACATCATCAGCGCCACCGCCGACAGCGTGAAACGCATGCACATGGAGCTGGGCGGCAAAGCCCCGGTGCTGGTGTTCGACGATGCCGACATCGACGCCGCCATCGACGGCATCCGCACCTTCGGCTTCTACAACGCCGGCCAGGACTGCACCGCAGCCTGTCGCCTGTACGTGCAGGACGGGGTCTACGAGCGCTTCGTCGAGCGCCTGGGTGAAGCCGTCGCCAGCCTCAAGCCTGGCCTGCAAGAAGCCGAGGACACCGAGCTGGGGCCGTTGATCAGTGCCCAGCACCGCGACAAGGTCGCAGGCCTTGTGCAGCGGGCCATCGCCCAACCGCACATTCGCCTGGTAACCGGTGGCAAGGCGATTGATGGCGAGGGTTTCTTCTTCGAACCGACCGTGCTGGCCGATGCCCTGCAGGACGACGAGATCGTGCGCAACGAAGTGTTCGGCCCGGTGGTATCCGTCACCCGCTTCAAAGACGAAGCACAGGCGCTGGAATGGGCCAACGACTCCAACTACGGCCTGGCCTCATCGGTGTGGACCCGCGACACCGGGCGCGCCCACCGCCTGGCGGCGCGCTTGCAGTATGGCTGCACCTGGGTGAATACCCACTTCATGCTGGTCAGCGAAATGCCCCATGGCGGGCAGAAGCATTCGGGGTATGGGAAGGATATGTCGATGTATGGGCTGGAGGACTACACCTGCGTGCGGCATGTGATGATCAAGCACTAGCCCGAGGCTCTAGCCACTGGCCTCTTCGCGGGCTCGCCCGCTCCCACAGGTACATCACAATCCTCAAAGGCTGTGAGGTACCTGTGGGAGCGGGCGAGCCCGCGAAGAGGCCGGCACAGGTAGAACCTAATCGCGCAGGTCGGACTCGTGAATCGGGTTGGCGCGGCTGGTCGCGCGCTGGTACTGCGCAGGCCAGGTCGCCTTGTTGCCGCCCAGGTCGTCGTCGGCGTGCAGTGGCCAGTACGGGTCGCGCAGCAGTTCGCGGGCGAGGAAGATGATGTCGGCCTGGCCGGTGCGCAGGATGTGCTCGGCCTGGGCCGGTTCGGTAATCATGCCCACGGTGCCGGTGGCAATTTCCGACTCCTTGCGCACGCGTTCGGCGAAGCGGGTCTGGTAGCCGGGGCCGGTGGGGATCTCGGCGTTTACCGAGGTGCCGCCAGAGGACACGTCGATCAGGTCCACACCCAACCCTCGCAGGCGGCGGGCCAGTTCGACGGTTTCATCCGGGTTCCAGCCGTCCTCCACCCAATCGGTTGCCGATACCCGAACCAACAGCGGCAATTCGTTCGGCCATACCTTGCGCACCGCCTCGACCACCTGCAAGGTCAGGCGGATGCGGTTTTCGAAGCAACTGCCGTACTCGTCGCGGCGCTGGTTGCTTAACGGTGACAGGAACTGGTGCAACAGATAGCCATGGGCAGCATGGATTTCCACCACCTTGAAACCGGCCTTCAAGGCGCGCTCGGTCGAGGCGACGAAGGCTGTGATCACATCCTGGATCTCGTCCTGGGTCAGCTCATGTGGCGGTGTGTGTTGCGGATCGAACGCGATCTTCGACGGGCCTACTGGCTGCCAGCCGCCCTCTTCCAGTTTGACGCTGCCTTGCTTGCCCAGCCATGGGCGATAGGTGCTGGCCTTGCGCCCGGCGTGTGCCAGCTGGATGCCCGGCACGGCCCCTTGGGCGGTGATGAAGCGGGTGATGCGTTGCAGCGGCACAATCTGGGCGTCGTCCCACAGGCCGAGGTCTTCGGCGGTGATACGGCCATCGGCGGTCACCGCCACGGCTTCTGTGATTACCAGGCCGGCGCCCCCCACAGCGCGGCTGCCTAAATGGACAAGGTGCCAGTCGTTGGCCAGGCCATCGATGGCAGAATACTGGCACATCGGCGAAACCGCGATGCGGTTGGGCAGGGTCAACTGACGCAGGGTGTAAGGCTCGAGCAGCAGGCTCATGAGGGCACCTCCCAAGGACTCCAATGGTGATCCGGCCCGGACACTCAATTGCACGTCCCTGGCCCAGGTCCGGTCATAACTTCAGACTAGACCAGAATGGGTGGGGGGGAGGTTCCATGGGATTTTGGGTGGGATGCTGGGTGGTTGGCTCGAAAGTGATGTCGCCTGTGAGATCGAGCGCCGCCCGCGCGGCGCATCGCGAGCTGCGCTCGCTCCTACGTTTGTTTCGGGCCAGTCATGCCTGTGAAAAACGCGCGCGACCGCCTTGTTGGTACGACACGATATCGAGCCATGCGCCAAAGCGTTCGCGCGCGTTTTTCACAGGAATAATTGGCCCGAAACAAACGTAGGAGCGAGCGCAGCTCGCGATGCGCCGCGCGGGCGGCGCACGATTTCCGCCACACCACAAAAATCAAGGTGAACCCCGCGAGCCCCTCAGCGCGGCTCCATGTGGGCAATCATCAACTGCACACTTTCATTGCCACGAAACTCGTTCACATCCAGCTTGTACGCCAGTTCGACCCAGCGCACGGTCGGGTTCGGCCACACTTCGCGGTCGACGCCGAAGGCGATGCCATCCAGTCGCACCGAACCACACTCGCTCTTGAGCACCACCTTCAGGTGCCGCTCGCCCACCACGCGCTGCTCCACCAGCTGGAACACGCCGTGGAACAGCGGCTCGGGGAAGTGCTGGCCCCAAGGCCCGGCATGGCGCAGGGCCTTGGCCAGGTCGAGGTGGAATTCCTCCACGGCCAGGCTGCCATCGGACAACAGCCGGCCTGTCAGGTCTTCCTCGCGCAGCTGGCGCCGGACTTCTTCGTCGAACGCCTCGGCAAAGGCCGGGAAATTACCCTCAGGCAACGACAAGCCCGCAGCCATGGCATGGCCGCCGAACTTGCTGATCAGCTGCGGGTGACGCGCCGCCACGGCATCCAGTGCATCGCGAATGTGAAAACCTGGTACCGAGCGCGCCGAACCTTTGAGCATGCCCTCACCCGCATCAGCGAACGCGATGGTTGGCCGGTGATAACGCTCTTTAAGACGCGAAGCCAGAATACCGATCACACCCTGGTGCCAGTCGGCATCGAACAGGCAAAGGCCATAGGGCATGGACTCGACCGGCAGGTCCTTGAGCTGGGCCAGGGCCTCGCGCTGCATGCCCTGCTCGATGGACTTGCGGTCCTGGTTCAGGTCGTCCAGCTGCTGGGCCATGTCCTGGGCCAATGCCGCGTCTTCGCACAGCAGGCATTCGATGCCCAGGCTCATGTCGTCCAGGCGACCGGCGGCGTTCAGCCGTGGGCCGAGGATGAAACCCAGGTCAGTCGAGGTGATGCGCCGGTGATCGCGGCGGGCCACTTCGAGAATCGCCTTCAGGCCTGGCCGGGCGCGACCGGCGCGGATGCGCTCGAGGCCCTGGTGCACCAGGATGCGGTTGTTGGCATCCAGCGGCACCACGTCGGCGACGCTGCCTAGCGCGACCAGGTCGAGCAGTTCACCGATATTCGGCTGCGGCTGCGTCTCGTAGCGCCCCAGGCTGCGCAGGCGCGCGCGCAGGGCCATCAGCACATAGAAGATCACCCCTACCCCGGCCAGCGCCTTGCTCGGGAACGTACAGCCCGGCTGGTTGGGGTTGATGATGGCGTCGGCATCGGGCAATTGCTGGCCCGGCAGGTGGTGGTCGGTGACCAGCACCTTGAGCCCGGCGGCCTTGGCTGCCGCCACACCCTCGACGCTGGAAATGCCGTTGTCCACGGTGATCAGCAGTTGCGGCTGACGCTGCAGCGCCACCTCGACGATTTCCGGGGTCAGGCCATAGCCGTATTCGAAGCGGTTGGGTACCAGGTAATCGACGTGGGCTGCCCCCATCAGGCGCAGGCCCAGCACCCCGACCGTGCTGGCGGTGGCGCCATCGGCATCGAAGTCGCCAACGATAAGAATGTGCTGGCGCTGGTCCAGCGCCTCGACCAGCAGGTCGATACCGGCCTCGATGCCCTTGAGCTGCTGGTACGGCAGCAGGCGCGCCAGGCTTTTGTCCAGTTCGGCCTCGGACTGCACGCCGCGCGCGGCGTACAGGCGGGTCAGCAAGGGTGGCAAGTTACCCAGAAATGGCAGGGTCGGCGGCAGGGGGCGAGGTTCGATGCGCATGGGTCGCTTCAGCCACGCTCACCAAGCAGCCACTGCAGTTGCACTTCGTGCTGGCCTCGATCATCCGTGACGAACACCGTGCCTTCACTGATCATCACGTCCCACTTGATGCTGCGCGGCATGTCGGTAGCCAGCGTCTCCAGCACCTCCTGAGGCACGGCAGCGATGTTCAGGTTTTTCAGGTTCTTCACGGCACCCACCACCTTGCCTTCCCACACACGCAGGCTGCCATAGGCCAGCAGGCTGGTGCGTTCGGTACGGCGCGAGCACCAGGTCAGGCGGTCGGCGTCTGGCTGGCCCACTTCGATCCAGTGCAACACACGATCGTCCAGGCTCTTTTCCCACAGCGCCGGCTCATCGACATCCGACAGACCGCGGCCAAACGACAAGTTCTCGTTGTACCAGAGCGCATACGCCAACAGACGAACCGCCATACGCTCTTCGGTTTCCGAAGGGTGGCGAGCAATGGTCTGCTTGACGCTTTCGTAGACATTGCGATCAAGGTCGGTCAGATTCAATTCGAACTTGTAGGTGGTGGACGGCTGGGCCATGGTCGACGGGCTTCGTGCAAAAGAAAAGTGGCACAGTCTAACCCATCCGCACCTTCCATGCGCCGCAGCAGTACCCGGCGAAACCGACGTGTGATAAAACCACGGCTCTGCCCAGCTGCCACGGATGCCCCATGTCGACGCCCAGCAAACCCCTCGCCGGCCTCAAAGTTGTCGAACTTGGCACCCTGATTGCCGGGCCGTTCGCGTCGCGCATCTGTGCCGAATTCGGCGCCGAGGTGATCAAGGTCGAATCCCCCGATGGCGGCGACCCGTTGCGCAAGTGGCGCAAGCTGTACGAGGGCACTTCGCTGTGGTGGTTCGTGCAGGCGCGCAACAAGCAATCGCTCACCCTCAACCTCAAGCACCCCGAGGGCCTCGAGATTCTCAAGCGCCTGCTGGCCGACGCCGACATCCTGATCGAGAACTTCCGTCCGGGTGTGCTGGAAAAACTCGGCCTGGGCTGGGATGTGCTGCATGCGCTCAACCCGCGCCTGGTGATGGTGCGCCTCTCGGGCTTTGGCCAGACCGGGCCGATGAAAGACCAGCCGGGCTTTGGCGCTGTGGGCGAGTCGATGGGCGGTTTGCGCTACATCACCGGCTTCGACGACCGCCCGCCGGTGCGCACGGGCATTTCCATCGGTGACTCGATTGCCGCGCTGTGGGGGGTGATCGGCGCGTTGATGGCGCTGCGCCACCTCGAAGTCAATGGCGGCCAGGGCCAGGTGGTGGACGTTGCGCTGTACGAGGCGATCTTCGCCATGATGGAAAGCATGGTCCCGGAGTTCGATGTGTTCGGCTTTATCCGCGAGCGCACCGGCAACATCATGCCGGGTATCACCCCCTCCTCCATCCATACCAGCGCCGACGGCAAGCACGTGCAGATCGGCGCCAACGGCGATGCGATCTTCAGGCGCTTCATGCAGGCCATCGGCCGTGTCGACCTGGCAGACGACCCGACCCTGGCCAGCAACGATGGCCGCGACCTGCGCCGTGACGAGCTGTACGGGGTGATCGACCGCTGGGCCAACAGCCTGCCCCTGGAGCAGCTGATGCAGGTACTGACCACGGCCGAAGTACCGGCCAGCCGTATCTATTCGGCCGAGGACATGTTCAATGACCCGCAGTACCTGGCCCGGGAAATGTTCCTGCAGGCAAAGCTGCCGGACGGCAAGCCGTTCCGCATGCCGGGCATCGTGCCGAAGCTGTCGGATACGCCTGGCTCCACCGAATGGGTCGGCCCGGCGCTGGGCGAGCACACCGAAGCACTGCTCACCCGCCTGGGCTACGACGCAGCGGCCATTGCCGGCCTGCGCGAAGCCGGCGCGGTCTGACGCCTGGCGCCGCCCTCGCCCATGCGCGCTGCCCGCTGGTTACGCCACCTGATCGTGCTGTGCGGGCTACTGCCCGCATTGCTGCTACAGCCTGTCAGTGCCAAGGAACGCATCTTCTGGCTGGTGCGCGACTTGCCGCCGTTCACCATTTTTGAAGGCCCGGAAAAAGGCCAAGGGGTGATCGACCAGTTGCTGCCGCTGCTGATCGGGCAGATGCCCGAGTACGACCACAGCATCGTGCGGGTCAACCGCGCCCGCGGCATCCAGATGCTGCAAGACCGCAACAGCTTTACCTGCGACCCTACCCTGCTATGGACCCCGGAACGCGCCGAGTATGTGCGTTTTTCCATGCCATCGCTGGGCGTGCTCAGCGGTGGCCTGGTGCTGCGCAAGGAAAACCAGGCGCTGGTGGGGCCGTACCTCGACGGCCAGCAGATAGACCTGCATGGCCTGCTGAGCAACGACTCGCTCAAGCTGGGGATTGTGGCTGAACGCAGCTACGGCACCCAGATCGACGCCATCCTGCGCCAGTTGCCCGACAGCGTGCTCAGCCGCCACTACGGCAACGATGCCACCGCCAACCTGCTACAGATGCAACAGCTGGGGCGCCTGCGCATGGTGCTCGGCTACTGGCCGGAAGTGCGTTACCTGATTCAGCAACAAGGGGGCTCACTGGCGGATTACCAGTTCCATCCTGTGCAAGGGGTGAACCACTACCAGTTTCTGCATGTGGGTTGTTCGGACAGCCCGTTGGGGCGGGAAGCGATTGCGCATATCGATCAGCTGTTGCCGGCGCTGCGCCGCGATGTGTTGCCGCCGATGTATGCACGCTGGCTGGATCCGGCGTTGCAGGAAGACTATCTGGAAGACAGCAAGCGCTTCTTTGAAGGCCCATAAGCCAACCGACATACACAGCCCCTGTAGGAGCAGCCTTGTGCTGCGAAGAGGCCCGCATGACAAACGACATTCTCAAGCTGCACTGGCCCTTTCGCAGCACAAGGCTGCTCCTACAGGGATTTGTGCATGGCCAGAAAAAAGAAACCCCGGACGCTGGGGAGGACGCCCGGGGCCAAGCGAAAGTCCTTGGGGACTTCCCGAGGCAGCCTTGCCAGCACCGGAGCAAAGCACTGGCTGGCTACCCTTACACTGTCTGATACACCACTCAGGCAAAGGTTCCCTGGGGTTGCTGACGCTGCTGCAGCGCCGCGATCACACAAGGCTGCAAACGCCCTTCGGCAATCTGCAAGTCACGGTGCAGGCCATCTACCAGATCGATCAACAGGCGTTGCTCCTGCAACTGACGCTCGCTGACCATGCGTCGCAGGGTAATGCCGGCAACGCGGTCGTGAACGGTCAACTGGCGATTGCCGCTGGCATCGGCGATGCCAAGCTGGGCCTGATAGGGGGTCAGGGCTTCATTGAGCAGTTTGCAGATTCTTTCCATCCGGTTCACTCGCTGCGTGGTGGGATATAAAGGAACTGACCAACAGACGCAGCGCAAAGTTCGTCTTGCCGCGGCTGTTTCATCGAGCATGCGGGGCAGACATGACAGTTTGAATACGCCGCCACGGGCGCACCTGCAGCGCTTGCAGGGCATGCTGCAGGCGTGTCGTCGAAAGCGGCCAGGGGAGTTCGGCGAGCACCCAGAGGCCCCGCTTTCTTGCCTCCTGGGCAAGGTTCTGGTGCTTGGGGGTAGCCTGGCCGACGAACAGCAACGCACGCGACCGATGCTGCCGCGCGAGCAAGGAAAGGCCGGCCCGGGTTGGCATGGCATGGTCGAGAATCAGCAGGTCGGGGCGACGTTCAGCGGCCAGGCAAGCGTCCAGGTCGGTGGCGTTTGCGCTGATGCGCACGTTGAACATGCCTTGGGCGTTGAGGGCCTGGTGCAGGAGGATCTGGTGGGATGGGCGAGCCTGGTGGATCAACACGTAGGGCTGGTGCATATGCCGCTCCTGGTGGGAGGACCGGCTAAGTTAGCTTTGCGCTTGGCGTGGAAGAATGAGATTTTTCCTGCGCAGCCCAAGAAAAATCCGAGATTTTGGGGCTGCTTTGCAGCCCATCGCCGGCAAGCCAGCTCCCACATGTATTTCACATGGCCTTGGATCTACGCGATCGAGGTGGGCGCTGGCTTGCCGGCGATGGGCCGCAACGCGGCCCCGGCTGTTACAGGGGCTTGCCGCGGTTACCGTGCTGGCTGACAAAGCCCTGAACAGCTTTCAGGTCATTGGCCAGCACCGTGCAACGCTCTTCACGGCTGAACAGGTCGCTGAGGTGCGCCGGCAGCTCCAGCGCCTTGCCTACACCCGCCTTCTCAACCGCTTCCGGGAACTTGACCGGGTGCGCAGTACCCAGCACCACCATCGGTGTGTCCAGGCTACGGCGGCACTCGCGGGCAGCCTTGACGCCGATCGCGGTGTGCGGGTCGAGCACTTCACCGGTGGCGGCGAAGACTTCGGCAATGGTCTCGCAGGTCTGCTCGTCGCTGACGGCCAGCGAGTCGAACAGCTTGCGGGCTTCGGTCCAGCGGCCTTGCTCGACGCTGAAGCCGCCACCTTGCTTGAAGTTGGCCATCAGCTCGGCAATGGAGGCGCCGTTGCGGCCGTGCAGGTCGAACAGGAGGCGCTCGAAGTTGGACGAGACCATGATGTCCATCGACGGCGACAGGGTCGCGTGCAGGGTGTCCTTGACGTACTGGTTGCCGCTCATGAAGCGGTGCAGGATGTCGTTGCGGTTGGTGGCGACGACCAGCTGGCTGATCGGCAGGCCCATGTTGCGCGCCAGGTAGCCGGCGAAGATGTCGCCGAAGTTGCCGGTGGGTACCGAGAACGCCACCGAACGTGCCGGGCCGCCCAACTGCAGGGCTGCGTGGAAGTAGTAGACGATCTGGGCCATGATGCGCGCCCAGTTGATCGAGTTGACTGCCACCAGGCGGGTGCCCTTGAGGAACGACTGGTCGGCGAAGCTGGCCTTGACCATTTCCTGGCAGTCGTCGAAGTTGCCTTCGATGGCGATGTTGTGGATGTTGTCGCCGAAGATGGTGGTCATCTGGCGGCGCTGCACTTCCGACACGCGCTGGTGCGGGTGCAGGATGAAGATGTCGACGTTGTCGCAACGGCGGCAGCCTTCGATGGCGGCGGAACCGGTGTCACCGCTGGTGGCACCGATGATCACCACGCGCTCGTTGCGCTTGGCCAGCACGTGGTCGAGCAGGCGGCCGAGCAGCTGCAGGGCGAAGTCCTTGAACGCCAGGGTCGGGCCGTGGAACAGCTCCAGCACCCACTCGTTGCTGTTCAGCTGACGCAGCGGGGCGACCGCAGCGTGGGCGAATTCGCCGTAGGTTTCTTCGAGGATCTTCTTGAAGTCGGCATCGGCGATGCTGCCTTCAACGAACGGGCGCATCACGCGGAAGGCCAGCTCGTGGTATGGCAGGCCAGCCCAGGAGGCGATTTCTTCCTGGGTGAAGCGTGGCAGGTTTTCTGGCACGTACAGGCCGCCGTCGCTGGCCAGGCCAGCCAGCAGCACGTCTTCGAAATTCAGGGCCGGTGCCTGGCCGCGGGTACTGATATAGCGCATGGGTGCAAACCTTCGAGGCTGGGGCCGGGGCCGCACTGGCGGCCCGACGGCACTGATTTTGTTAGTTGAGCTGTTCGACGCGGATGCGCACGACCTTGCCGATCACGTCCTGCAGGGCTTCCAGGGCGACGATGGCGTCGTTGATGCTCTGTTCGACCACACCGTGGGTCAGGAGGATCATCGGCACCAGGCCGTCCTGCTCCTCGGCTTCCTTCTGCATGATCGACTCGATGTTGATGCCACGCTCCGACAGGATGCTGGCCACCTGGGCCAGTACGCCCGGGTGATCCTTGGCCTGGATGCGCAGGTAGTAGGCGCTTTCGCAGGCTTCGATCGGCAGGATCGGGTGGGCCGACAGCGAGTCTGGCTGGAAGGCCAGGTGCGGTACGCGGTTTTCCGGGTCGGAGGTCATGGCACGGACCACATCGACCAGGTCGCCGACCACCGACGAAGCAGTAGGCTCCATGCCGGCGCCCGCACCGTAGTACAGGGTGGAACCGGCGGCGTCACCGTTGACCATCACGGCGTTCATCACGCCGTTGACGTTGGCGATCAGGCGGTCGGCCGGGATCAGCGTCGGGTGCACGCGCAGCTCGATGCCTTCGGCGGTGCGACGCGCCACGCCCAGATGCTTGATGCGGTAGCCCAGGGCCTCGGCATAGTTCACGTCAGCAGTGGTCAGCTGGGTGATGCCTTCGGTGTAGGCCTTGTCGAACTGCAGCGGAATGCCGAAAGCGATCGACGCCAGGATGGTCAGTTTGTGCGCAGCGTCGATGCCCTCGACGTCGAAGGTCGGGTCGGCTTCGGCGTAACCCAGCGCCTGGGCTTCGGCCAGCACGTCCGGGAAGGCACGGCCCTTCTCACGCATTTCGGTGAGGATGAAGTTGCCGGTGCCGTTGATGATGCCGGCCAGCCAGTTGATGCGGTTGGCCGACAGGCCTTCGCGGATGGCCTTGATCACCGGGATGCCGCCCGCCACGGCCGCTTCGAAGGCGACGATTACACCCTTCTCGCGGGCCTTGGCAAAGATTTCGTTACCGTGCACGGCAATCAGCGCCTTGTTGGCGGTAACCACGTGCTTGCCGTTTTCAATGGCCTTGAGCACCAGGTCGCGGGCGATGGTGTAGCCACCGATCAGCTCGATGACAATGTCGATCTCCGGGTTGCTCGCAACTTCGAACACGTCAGCGGTAATGGGGGTACCGGTAATCTGGCAGTTCGGGTTCTGCGAGCGCATGGCGATCTGTGCCACTTCAATACCGCGCCCGGCACGGCGGGCAATCTCCTCGGCGTTGCGCTGAAGTACATTGAAGGTTCCGCCACCGACGGTCCCCAACCCACAGATGCCTACTTTGACCGGTTTCACTGTGAACTCCCCATTGAACGGCCGACACTTTCGCCGACCGTGAAACATGCCGTCACCCCATGACGACGGCGTACTGAATTGGATTACTTGGCAAGTGCCAGCTTGGCGACTTGCGGTGCCGGCTGGTAGCCCGGAATGACCTGGCCGCTTTCAAGGACGATGGCCGGCGTACCGTTGACGCCGATCGACTGGCCCAGCTGGAACTGCTTGCCGACCGGGTTGGCGCACTTGGCGGCCTTGATCTCTTCACCTTCGACCATCTTGTCCATCGCCCCACGGCGATCGCTGGAGCACCACACAGCCTGCAGCTGCTGGTCACCCGGCGAGCCCAGCCCCTGGCGCGGGAAGGCGACATAGCGCACTTCGATACCGCGACGGTTCAGCTCGGGCACTTCGGCGTGCAGCTTGTGGCAATACGGGCAGGTGGTGTCGGTGAACACGGTGATGTGCGACTTGGTCTCGCCCTTGGCAGGATAAACCACCATCTCGGCCGCTGGAATGCCGTTGATGAGCTTGGCAACGCCCAAGCGCTCGGTTTTCTCGGTGAGGTTGACCGGCTTGCCGTCCTGGATCTGGAACAGGTAGCCCTGCATCACGAACTGGCCGTCGGCGCTGGCGTACAGCACGCGCCCGCCCTGCAGCTTGACTTCATACAGGCCGTTCAGCGGGCTGCTGGCCACGCTTTCGACGGGCACTTCCAGCTCGAGGTTCTGCAGCGATTTGCGGATGGCCTGCTCGGCTACGGCATTGCTATCGGTTGCCGCAGCAACGGCAAAGGTACTGGCCAGCGCCAACACGGCGGCGGCGAAAAACTGGGTCACGCGCATGGGAACTCCTGAAGGCGGACAGGGACCGGAGGGCGCCACCTGCGGAAAAGACGCGGTGGCCGTGCGGCCCTTGGTGCAAACCGCCCAAGCCTACCACATCACACCCCCGGTGAAGGGGCTTGCGAGGACCAGTCGGCGGAACATGAAAAACATTCATCCACGTGGGTGGTGCTGCGCGTGCAACTGCTGCAGGCGGGCCTTGGCAACGTGGGTGTAGATCTGGGTGGTCGACAGGTCGCTGTGGCCAAGCAGCATCTGCACCACGCGCAGGTCGGCGCCATGGTTGAGCAGGTGCGTGGCGAACGCGTGGCGCAGCGTGTGCGGCGACAGCGATTTGTCGATACCCGCCACCCGGGCATGGTGCTTGATGCGGTGCCAGAAGGTCTGGCGGGTCATCTGTTCGCCGCGCTGGCTGGGGAACAGCACATCGCTGGGGCGGCCATTGAGCAACTCGGCACGGCCATCGCGCTGGTAGCGTTCCAGCCACACCACTGCCTCCTCGCCCATGGGCACCAGGCGCTCCTTGCTGCCCTTGCCCATCACCCGCAGCACACCCTGGCGCAGGTTGACCTGGTCAAGGGTCAGGCTGACCAGCTCGGTGACGCGCAGGCCGCAGGCATAAAGCACTTCGAGCATGGCGCGGTCGCGCTGGCCGATGGCTTCGCCCAGGTCCGGGGCCTGCAGCAAAGCTTCAACGTCGGCTTCGGACAACGACTTGGGCAGCGGCTTGCCCAGTTGCGGCATATCGACCTGCAGGGTCGGGTCGATTGCCACAAGCTTTTCCCGCAACAGATAGCGGAAGAAACCGCGCAGGCCCGACAGGAAACGCGCCGTGGAACGTGGCTTGTAGCCCTGGTCGAGGCGCCAGGCCAGGTGGTCGAGGATCAGGTCACGGCCGGCGTCGGGCAGGGAAACCGAATGCTCCTGCAGCCAGCCGTTGAACAGTGCCAGATCGCTGCGGTAGGACACGCGGGTGTTGTCGGACAGGCCTTTTTCAAGCCACAGGGCATCGAGAAACTGGTCGATCAGGGGGTGGTCGAGGGCGGGCATGAAGACTCGGTGGCAAACGGCAAATTGGCGCTTAGTCTTTCATAACACTGCAGGCATAGGGAGCCCGTATGAACGAACAGCAGATTCTTCTCAGCGTCGGTGGTATCGGTGCCGCTGCGCTTGCCTGCCAATGGCTGGCCTGGCGCCTGAAACTACCGGCGATCCTGTTTCTGCTGCTGGCCGGGATCATCGCGGGACCGGCACTGGGCTGGCTCGACCCCGAGGCGCTGTTCGGCCCGTTGCTGATGCCGCTGGTGTCGCTGGCCGTGGCGCTGATCCTGTTCGAGGGCAGCCTGACCCTGCACCTGTCGCAGTGGCGCGAGATCGGCAGCGTGGTGCATCGCCTGGTCACCGTGGGCGCATTGGTCACCTGGCTGGTGATCGCCCTGGCGACCCACTGGCTGCTCGGGTTCGACTGGCCGCTGTCGATCCTGTTCGGCACCTTGACCCTGGTGACCGGCCCCACGGTAATCGTGCCCATGCTGCGCGTGGTGCGGCCAAAGTCGACCATCGCCAATATCCTGCGCTGGGAAGGGATCATGATCGACCCCATCGGCGCGCTGCTCGCCGTGGTGGTGTACAGCTTCATCATCGCCAGTGCCGACGGCAACGGCCTGAGCCAGAGCCTGACCACCTTTGCCGGGGTGATTTTTTGCGGGACTGCCCTGGGGGCAGCCGGTGGCTGGCTGCTGGGGCAGATCATGCGCGAGCAGTGGCTACCGGAGTATCTGCACAACCTGGCCTCACTGGCGGCTGTGCTGGGCATCTTCATCGCCGCCAACCAGATCATGCACGAATCCGGGCTGCTGGCGGTGACCGTGATGGGGATGTGGCTGGCCAACATGCGCGGGGTCGATGTGCGGCAAATCCTGCACTTCAAGGAAAACCTCAGCGTGCTGCTGATTTCCGGCCTGTTCATCCTGCTGGCTGCGCGCCTTGACCTGCATGCCCTGCTGGGGCTCGGCCCGGCTGTACTGGCATTGCTGCTGGTAATCCAGTTGCTGGCACGCCCGCTCAACGTATGGCTGGCCACACTGGGTTCGACACTCAGCTGGCGCGAGCGCGCGCTGCTGGCCTGGATCGCGCCACGCGGTATCGTTGCCGCGGCCGTTTCGGCGATATTCGCCATCCGCCTGCACCAGGCCGGCCACCAGGACGCCTTGCTGCTGGTACCGCTGACCTTCGCCGTAATCATCGGCACGGTGGTACTGCAAAGCGCCACGGCCAGGCCGCTGGCGCGCCTGCTGAAGGTCGCCGAACCGGCACCCAGCGGGTTTCTCATCGTCGGTGCCAACGGGCCTGCCCGGGCCATCGCCAAAGCCCTGCAACAATTGGGCTGCCGGGTTTTACTGACAGATTCCAGCTGGGAAAACATTCGCGCCGCGCGCATGGACGGGCTGCCGACTTACTTTGGCAACCCCGCCTCGCAGCATGCCGACGCCCACCTGGACCTGGTCGGGCTCGGGCACTTGCTTGGCCTGTCGCCCGCCGGCGAAATCAATGCTTTGGCCTGCGCCAGGTTCCGCCATGATTTCGGCCACGGCCGGCTGTTCGTGCTGGCCAGCGGCCTGGAGAAACAACGCAGCGACAAGCACCGGGCAGCCGAGGAGCACCGCGGGCACTTGCTGGGGGCCAACTCGATGACGTATCTGCAACTGGCCAACCGCTTGCATCAGGGCGCCGAGCTGTACAGCACCAACCTGACCGAAGGCTTTGACTGGGACGCCTACCAGGCCCTGCATGGCGAGCGCGCACACTTGCTGTTCGCTCGCGATGGGCATGGCTGGGTGCATGTAGCCAGCCCCGACAACCCGTTGCAGCCGCAACCGGGGTGGACCTTGGTGGCACTGATCGAACCAGCGCCGCAAGCATGATACTCAGGCGCCTGGCAGCACCGGCACCGGGCGTTTGTCTTCATCAATGGCGACGAAGCTGAAGACACCGTGAATCGCCCGCTCGCGGCCGTCCAGGTACATGTTCTCGACAAACACGTCCACCTGCACCTGCAGGCTGGTATTGCCGACCTTGATCACCGAGCCCACCAATTCGACGATCGAGCCCGCCGGGATCGGGTGCTTGAAGTCGATGCGGTCGGTGGACACGGTCACCAGCGGCAGGCGGCAGAAGCGCGTGGCGGCAATGAACGACACTTCGTCCATCCAGGCCAGGGCGGTGCCGCCGAACAGGGTGTTGTGGTGGTTGGTGGTGTTGGGGAACACCGCCTTGGTCACGCGGGTCACCGACAACTCGGTGCGGCGCTGGATTTCCTGGTCTCGGGTAGTCATGGCAATCACATCTTCGGGGGTTCAAAACGCAAAAAAGCAGCCCGAAGGCTGCTTTTTTCTCGCTAGGCGGCCTTGGCCACCGGGCAAACTGTCCTCAGGACAGTTTTTCCTTGATGCGAGCGGCTTTGCCGGACAGGTCGCGCAGGTAGTACAGCTTGGCTTTACGCACGTCACCACGACGTTTCACGGCCAGGCTGTCGATTTGCGGGCTGTAGGTCTGGAAGGTACGCTCAACACCAACGCCGCTCGAGATCTTGCGCACGGTGAAGGCGCTGTTCAGACCACGGTTACGCTTGGCGATAACAACGCCTTCGAACGCCTGCAGACGGGAACGCTCACCTTCCTTCACTTTAACCTGAACGACAACGGTGTCGCCTGGTGCGAAGGTAGGGATTTCCTTGCTCATCTGCTCTGCTTCGAGCTGCTGGATGATTTTGTTAGTCATGCTGTGCTCCTAAGGTGGACAAACGTGATCCACCATCGATACGTTAACTATCGTTCCGCTCGCGGAGGTATTCCTCGAGCAGCTTTTTCTCTTCTCCAGAAAGTGAGCGACTTTCCAGAAGATCGGCGCGTCGTTCGAAGGTCCTACCAAGGGACTGCTTCATCCGCCATCGCCGGATATGTGCATGGTTGCCACTTAGCAACACGTCGGGAACACGCTGATCCGCATACACCTCAGGTCGGGTGTAGTGCGGGCAATCCAGCAAGCCATCGGTGAAGGAATCTTCCTCCGCCGAGCCTACATGCCCTAAAGCTCCGGGCAGCAGCCGCGTAACCGCATCGATCAGTACCATGGCCGGTAGCTCACCACCGGAAAGCACATAGTCACCAATCGACCACTCTTCATCGACATGAGCATCAATAAAACGCTCGTCAATGCCTTCATAACGGCCGGCGATCAGGATCAAAGATTCCTGTTCGGCCAAGCCTTTGACCGCTTGCTGATCCAGCTTGCGGCCTTGTGGCGAAAGGTAGATTACCTTTGCCGTTGCTCCGGTCGCTTGCCTGGCACTGGCCAGTGCATCTTCCAGAGGCTTGATCTTCATCACCATCCCCGGACCACCGCCAAAAGGCCGATCATCCACCGTGTGGTGGCGATCACTGGTGTAGTCCCGCGGATTCCAGCAAGTGACTTGCAACAAGCCCTGCTTCACCGCGCGGCTGGTAATGCCGTACTCCGTAATGGCCGAGAACATCTCGGGGAACAGCGTGATGACTTCTACACGAAGGTTACCCATCAGTTAGAAATCCGCGTCCCATTCGACCCGCATCACACCAGCTTCAAGGTCGACTGCCAGCACACATTGCGCCGTATAGGGCAACAAGCGCTCACGGTCATCCAGGCTGCCTGCGCAAGGCTTGACCACCATTACATCGTTCGCGCCGGTCTCCAACAGGTGATCAACCGTGCCGAACAGCTGTTCGTCCTGGTTGATGACTTTCAGACCGACCAACTGGTACCAGTAGTACTCGTCGTCCGTCAGGTTGGGCAAAAGGCTGCGCGAGATGCAAATCTCGTAACCGCTCAGAAGACGCGCTTCGTCACGATCGTCGAGCCCTTTGAGCTTGGCGACCAGCTCCTTTTTATTGGAACGGCCACTGACCAGCTCGACCTGCTTGACCGACCCTTCGCGCCGAAGCGTCCAGTTACGGTAATCCAACAGGTTTTCAATCGGATCGGTAAAGGAATACACCTTCACCTCGCCGCGAACGCCGTGAACCGAAAAAATCTTGCCAACGACGATGAGGTCGTCAGCCTTTTCTGGCGTCGCGTTCATACAGTTCAGGCTGCAGCCTTGGCCGCTTCCTTCAGCAGCTGAGCAACGCGCTCAGACGGCTGTGCGCCGATGCTCAGCCAGTGAGCAACGCGGTCTTGTTTAACGGACAGACGAACTTCCTGACCACGAGCGATCGGGTTGAAGAAGCCAACCTGTTCGATGTGGGAGCCGTCACGCGGGTTACGCGAGTCGGTTACGGTCAGTTGGTAAAACGGGCGCTTTTTGGAGCCGCCACGGGCAAGACGAATGGTAAGCATTGAACATCGTTCCTGTAGTCGGTGCTGCAAATCATGATGCACAGCGGGCACACGGGTGCCCGAAAGGCCGCACATTCTCAAGGAATATACGGACATTTGCAAATGCCTTTTTACTTCAAATAAAAAGGCCAGCCTGCTGATCTGCTATTAAGCCGCCTCCATAGAGGCGGCGGTGTTCCCGCCGAAGCGGGTTCCGGCCAGCGGCGGGGTTGCCGCCACTGGCCTGAATCTGTTTACAGCTTGGGCATGCCGCCGCCGGGCATCATGCCGCCCAGGCCGCGCATCATCTTGGCCATGCCGCCTTTGGCAGAAAATTTCTTCATCATCTTCTGCATCTGCTTGTGCTGCTTGATCAACCGGCCGATGTCCTGCACCTGGGTGCCGGAGCCAAGGGCGATACGGCGCTTGCGCGAACCGCTGATCAGGTCAGGGTCGCGGCGCTCGGCCGGGGTCATGGAGTTGATGATCGCCTCCATCTGCTTGAACTGCTTCTCGGCCGCGCCCTGGGCATTGCCCATCTGTGACAGGTTGACCCCGCCGATGCTCGGCAGCTTGTCCATCAGGCCGCCCAGGCCGCCCATGTTCTTCATCTGTTGCAACTGGTCGCGGAAGTCTTCGAGGTCGAAGCCCTTGCCCTTCTTCAGCTTCTTGGCCAGCTTGTCGGCCTTGGCCTTGTCGATGGTCTGCTCGGCCTGCTCGATCAGGCTGAGCACGTCACCCATGCCGAGGATGCGCGAGGCGACGCGGTCGGGGTGGAACGGCTCGAGGGCCTCGGTCTTCTCACCCATACCGATGAACTTGATCGGCTTGCCGGTGATGGCACGCACCGACAGCGCAGCACCGCCACGGGCGTCACCGTCAACCTTGGTCAGCACCACGCCGGTCAGCGGCAGGGCCTCGCCAAAGGCCTTGGCCGTGTTGGCGGCGTCCTGGCCGGTCATGGCGTCGACCACGAACAGGGTCTCGATCGGCTTGACCGCAGCGTGCAGCGCCTTGATCTCGTCCATCATGTCAGCGTCGATGTGCAGACGGCCGGCGGTGTCGACGATGACCACATCGATGAACTTCAGCTTGGCTTCGCGGATGGCCGCTTCGGCAATGGCCACCGGCTTCTGGCTGATGTCGGACGGGAAGAAGGTGACGCCGATGTCGTTGGCCAGGGTTTCCAGCTGTTTGATCGCCGCCGGGCGATAGACGTCGGCGGATACCACCATCACGGTCTTTTTCTTGCGCTCTTTAAGGAAGCGCGCCAGCTTGCCGGCGGTGGTGGTCTTACCCGCGCCCTGCAGGCCGGCCATCAGTACCACGGCAGGCGGGGCGGCATTCAGCGCGAGGTCTTCGTTGGCCGCGCCCATCAGGCTTTCCAGCTCGGCCTGGACGATCTTCACGAACGCCTGGCCCGGGGTCAGGCTGCGCGACACTTCGGTGCCGACCGCACGTTCCTTGACGCTATTGACGAAATCCTTGACCACCGGCAGGGCAACGTCGGCCTCGAGCAGGGCCATGCGCACTTCGCGCAGCGTGTCCTTGATGTTGTCTTCGGTCAGCTTGGCCTTGCCGGTGACATGGCGCAGCGTCTGTGACAGGCGGTCGGTCAGGTTTTCGAACATGGTGATCCTTTCAGGCCCAGTAAAAGCCGAGGTTTGTCAGGCACCCTGGGGGAAATACACACCCGCCGGGCACAGCAAGGCGGCGATTATAGCGAAGTGCGGCGGCGGCGCACACCTTGGTGGCAGCTTGGGAGATATTCGGTGGCTGTGCTGGCCTCTTCGCGGGTGAACCCGCTCCCACAGAGTTTCCCACTGCCCTCAAGGCTTGCGCCGTACCTGTGGGAGCGGGTTTACCCGCGAATGCCGTAACGCGGTCTACCAGTCTTCCTTGATCAGCGGAATCTATGCCAAACTCCGTCTCTTTAAGGCTCGTCAACCAGGACTTATGGTCTCCTCTCCCAGCCTCATCCCCAACCTGATCGCTGCCGGCCTTTATATAGCGGCGGCCATCTACCAGGGCTCGCACCTGGCCCAGGGCCGCAAGTCCGACAAGCGCCTGCTTGCCCTGCTGGGTACCTTCGCGGTGCTCGCCCAGGCCGGTGCCCTGTACTTCCAGCTGATCACCCCGCTGGGCCTGAGCCTGGACTTCTTCAGCGCCGCCAGCCTGATCGCCGTGGCCGTCATCGGCCTGACCCTGCTGGCCTGCCTGCGCATACCGGTCGAAAACCTGCTGGTGCTGCTGTTCCCGCTGGGCGCGGTGACGGCGCTGCTGGCGCAGTTCGCGCCGCCTGGCACCGTACCGCTGATCAACGAAGAGCCAGGCATCCTCGCGCATATCCTGCTGTCGATCCTGGCGTACGGGCTGTTCACCATTGCGGTGTTCCAGTCGCTGCTGTTGCTGCTGCAGGACCGCCAGCTGAAGAACAAGCACCCCTCCGGGCTGATCCGCAACTTCCCGCCCCTGCAAACCATGGAAAGCCTGCTGTTCGGCTTCCTCTGGGCCGGCTGGTGCCTGCTGTCGCTGTCGCTGATCTCCGGCTGGCTGTTCCTCGACAACCTGTTCGCCCAGCACCTGGTGCACAAGACCTTGCTGGCCTGTGTCGCCTGGGTGGTGTTCAGCGTACTGCTGTGGGGCCGCACCCGCCTGGGCTGGCGTGGTCACAAGGCCATCCGCTGGACGCTGGCCGGTTTCTGCCTGCTGATGCTGGCCTATTTCGGCAGCAAGCTGGTTCGCGAATTCATCCTGCATATCTGACGGCCGCTCATGGACACACTGCCGTACGCACCGCTACTCGGCACCCTGGCACTGGCGCTGCTGTGGTCGGCGTTGTTCACCACGGTGGATGCCGCCCGCCTGCTGCTCAATGGCTCGCTGCGCACCGCTGATGACGGCCAGCCCGTGCTGCCGGCCCAGGCCCTGGTGCTGTGCGCCAGCCTGGGCAAACTGCTGGTGCTGGGCCTGGCCTGCCTGGTAGGCCAGCGCCATAGCGGCGAGCACGGCTTCTGGCTGGCAGGGCTGGCTGCCACCGTCACCTTGCTGGTGTTTGCCGAATACGTGCCACGGCGCCTGGCCCGGCGTAACCCGCAGGCCTGCGTCAGCCTTGGCACCAGCCTGCTGAAAGTACCCCTCGCCCTGCTGCAGCCGCTGGCCTGCCTGCTGGACGGTTTCGCCAAGCTGCTGCTGCGCCCGTTCCGCGCGCAACCCACGGCCGTGGCCCTGCACCCGCAGGAAGCCGACGACTTTGACGAAGACGAGGAGCACGAAACACCCCGCCACGGCCTGCTCGACGGCCTGCAGTCGCTGGACAAGGTCACCGTCAACGACATCCTGGTACCGCGCAACGAAGTGGACGGCATCAACCTCGACGAGCCGATCGGGCGCATCATCGAGCAGTTGATCATCAGCCGCCACACCCGCCTGCCGGTCTACCACAACGACATCAACCAGGTTGAAGCCATCCTCAACACCAAGCTGATCAGCCACCTGCTGCCCAAGGCCGACCTGACCCTGGAGGCGCTGCACAGCGCCTGCTACGAACCTTATTTCGTGCCAGAAAGCACGCCCCTGCAAATGCAGTTGCTGAATTTCCACAAGCAACAGCGCCGGCTGGGTGTGGTGGTGGACGAGTACGGCGAGGTGCAGGGTATCGTCACCCTGGAAGACATCCTCGAAGAGATCGTTGGTGAGTTCGAGGACGAACAGAGCCTGGAAAACCCCCACGTACACCCACAGCCCGATGGCACCTTCGTCATCGACGGCAACGCCTCGCTGCGCGAAATCAACCGCACCCTGGGCTGGCACCTGCCCTGCGACGGCGGGCCGAAAACCCTCAACGGGCTGGTGACCGAAGCGCTGGAAAGCATCCCGGAAAGCGCCGTTTGCCTGAAGATCGGCCGCTATCGCCTGGAAATCCTCGAAACAGAGGACAATTGTGCCAGCAAGGTACTGGTGTGGACCGTGACCCGATAGCTATACTCGGGTCACGCTTACCCAGCCCCGCCGTCACGCCTGCTACCCGCACCCGGCGTTCCACGGCCAGTCCGCTCCACTGACACGCCCCGCGGTCCTGCTTCAACACCCCGAACAGTGCCCGCCCCGCCCCTACCCCCCTTGGGCTATCGTCAGTCGGGCGCACACAACAACAAAACGCTCCGGCGCCCGCGCAACCGTGCCTGCCCTTTTGCTCAGCACACCGCGCGGGCCATGCCCATGGAGCCGGACCAGACTGTTAGGGACCTACTTAATGACAAGCAGCACCTACGCCGAAGCGCCTGCCGCACCGGTCAACTCGCCCGCGCGGGTAGCCACTGCCAGCTTCATCGGCACCGCCATCGAGTTCTACGACTTCTACGTGTACGCCACTGCTGCTGCCTTGGTGATCGGCCCGGTGTTCTTCCCGTCCGGGTCGGGCACCGCGCAAATGCTGGCAGCCTTTCTCACCTTCGGCATCGCCTTTCTCGCCCGCCCGCTGGGTTCGGCGTTGTTCGGCCACTTTGGCGACCGCATCGGCCGCAAGTCGACCCTGGTTGCCTCGCTGCTGCTGATGGGTGTCTCCACCACGGCCATCGGCGTGTTGCCGGGCTATGACAGCATTGGCGTGTGGGCGCCGATCATCCTGTGCCTGCTGCGCTTTGGCCAAGGCTTGGGCCTGGGCGGTGAATGGGGTGGCGCGGCGCTGCTGGCCACGGAGAACGCCCCGGAGGGCAAGCGCGCCTGGTTCGGCATGTTCCCCCAGTTGGGCCCTTCGATCGGCTTTTTGGCCGCCAACGGCTTGTTCCTGACCCTGGCCCTGACGCTCAGCGACGAGCAGTTCCGTGAATGGGGCTGGCGTATTCCGTTCCTGCTCAGTGCCGCGCTGGTGCTGGTGGGCCTGTATGTGCGCCTGAAGCTCGAAGAAAGCCCGGTGTTCGCCAAGGCTGTCGCCCGCCACGAGCGGGTGAAAATGCCAGTGGTCGAGCTGTTTTCCAACTACTGGGTGCCCACCCTGCTGGGCGCTGCGGCCATGGTGGTGTGCTACGCGCTGTTCTATATCTCCACGGTGTTCTCGCTGAGCTACGGCGTGACCACGCTGGGCTACAGCCGCGAAACATTCCTGGGCCTGCTGTGCTTCGCGGTGGTGTTCATGGCCCTGGCCACGCCGCTGTCGGCCTGGCTCAGCGACCGTTACGGGCGCAAGCCGGTGCTGATCGTCGGCGGCCTGCTGGCGGTAGCGTCGGGCTTTGCCATGGAGCCGCTGCTGACCTCGGGATCGACGGCGGGTGTGGCGCTGTTCCTGGCCATCGAGCTGTTCCTGATGGGCGTGACATTTGCGCCGATGGGGGCACTGCTGCCCGAGCTGTTCCCGACTCACGTGCGTTATACCGGGGCTTCGGCGGCGTATAACCTGGGCGGGATTGTCGGGGCCTCGGCGGCACCGTTCTTTGCCCAGAAGCTGGTGAGCATGGGCGGGTTGAGCTGGGTGGGGGGCTATGTGTCGGTGGCGGCGGTGATCAGCCTGATTGCGGTGCTGTGCCTGAAAGAGACCCGTAATACCGAGCTGTAAGCAATGGGGGCGCGTTGCGCCCCATTCGCAGCACAAGGCTGCTCCTACAGGGGCGTGCGTTGCCCTTGTAGGAGCAGCCTTGTGCTGCGAATGGGCCGCAACGCGGCCCCTGCGGTTTCAGATCAGAACTCGACCTTGACCGCCTGCGAAGCGCGGGTCGCCTTGGCACGTGCCAACTCCACCGACTCGTCACGCGCCAGGCACACGCCCATGCGGCGGGTGCCGTTGATTTCCGGCTTGCCGAACAGGCGAATGGCGGTATCCGGTTCGCTCAGCGCTGCGCCCAGGTTGGCGAAGCTGGTCTGCTGCGACTGCCCTTCCGGCAGGATCACCGCCGACGCCGACGGGCCAAACTGACGCACCACCGGAATCGGCAGGCCGAGAATGGCACGGGCATGCAGGGCGAACTGCGACAGGTCCTGGGAAATCAGGGTAACCAGGCCCGTGTCATGCGGGCGCGGCGACACTTCGCTGAACCACACCTGGTCGCCCTTCACGAACAGTTCCACGCCAAACAGGCCGCGACCGCCCAGGGCATCGGTGACGGCCTTGGCCACGCGCTGCGACTCGGCCAGCGCTTTCGGGCTCATGGCCTGCGGCTGCCACGACTCCTGATAGTCGCCCTTCTCCTGGCGGTGGCCAACCGGCTCCAGGAAGGTGGTACCGCCGACGTGGCGCACGGTCAGCAGGGTGATTTCGTATTCGAAATCGATGAAGCCTTCGACAATCACCCGGCCCTTGCCGGCGCGGCCGCCTTCCTGGGCGTAGTCCCACGACTTCTGCAGGTCGGCATCGCTGCGCAGCAGGCTCTGGCCTTTGCCCGACGAACTCATCACCGGCTTGACCACGCACGGGTAACCGACATCGGCCACGGCCTTGGCGTAGTCTTCGTAGGTGTCAGCGAAGTGGTATGGCGAGGTCGGCAGGTCCAGCTCTTCGGCGGCCAGACGGCGGATGCCTTCGCGGTTCATGGTCAGCTGGGTGGCGCGCGCAGTCGGCACCACGTTGAAACCTTCGTTTTCCAGCTCGACCAGGGTGGCGGTGGCGATGGCTTCGATTTCAGGGACGATATAGTGCGGCTTCTCGGCCTCGATCACCGCGCGCAGGGCAACGCCATCGAGCATGTTGACCACGTGGCTGCGGTGCGCCACCTGCATGGCCGGGGCATTGGCGTAGCGGTCGACGGCGATCACTTCGACGCCCAGGCGCTGCAGCTCGATCACCACTTCCTTGCCCAGCTCGCCACAGCCGCACAGCAATACACGGGTCGCGGTGGGCGACAAAGGGGTTCCGATACGGGTCATTTCAGGTCCTCGAAGGCGTCCGGGGCCGCGCCAGGCTGTGCGCCGCCCGCTGAAAAAGGACCGCTATTCTACACCATCAACCGGCCACGGCAGCCCGTCGGGCGCGAAATGCCATGGCCAGCCACACGGCCGTGACACCGGCGAACTTCGACGCCATGGCGGTACCGATCACCGCCGGGGTCAGGGCGCCGATCATGCCGAAAAAGATGAAGGTATCCACCGGGATGCTCAGCGCCGAGCTCAGCCACAGGCGGTCGCGCAGCGGCCGGCGGGTGATGCTGAACACCAGCCAGTCGATCAGCTCGGAAATGAAGAACGCGGTAGCGCTGGCCAGGGCGATGGCCGGTTCCGAGGTGACATAGGACAGCACAAGGGCCACCAGCATGGCAACCAGGGCGCCATGGCCGAAGCGGGTCTGCACCATGTCGCGCAGGATGAACACCAGGCCGCCCCAGGCGGACCAGATGATGTCCAGGTGCGGGGCGCTGGAAAAGGCGTAGTTGATCAGCACTACGCTGCTGATGTAGGCAATCAGATAGAACATGGCGGGTCGTCTGTGGGCAAGCCGTACAGATTACCGCCGGCTTCTTCGCGGGTAAACCCGCTCCCACAGGGATAGCGTTGCCTTTAAAACTGATGCTGTACCTGTGGGAGCGGGTTTACCCGCGAACACCGGCAAAGCCGGTGCCATTCACCGCGTTGCATCAAAGCATGAGGCCGGCCTCTACTGCCCTTTCATGGCAAAGCTTGAGCACCGCCCGGCGCTCATCGTTGTCCATCCGCCCCCAGCGGCCAATTTCCGCCACGGTACGCTGGCAGCCGGTGCAGATATCCTGCTCGTCCAGCGCGCAGATGCTCACGCACGGCGAGGCCACCGGCCGCTCTACCACATTACTCATCATCAACCACCAGCTCCTGGGCATAACGCCGGGCATTGTGCACGTAATGCGCGGCACTGGCTTCAAGCATGCGTTTCTGCTGCTCGGTCAATTCACGTACGACCTTGCCGGGCGAGCCGACCACCAGCGAACCGTCGGGGATTTCCTTGCCCTCGGCGATCAGTGCATTGGCGCCGATGATGCAGTGCTTGCCAATGCGCGCGCCGTTGAGGATCACGGCATTGATACCGACCAGGCTGTAGTCCCCCACCGTGCAGCCATGCAGCATGGCGTTGTGGCCAACGGTGACGCCCTTGCCCAGGGTAAGCGGCGAGCCCATGTCGGTGTGCATCACCGTGCCATCCTGCACGTTGCTGCCCTCGCCGATATCGATCAGCTCGTTATCGCCGCGCAGCACCGCGCCAAACCACACACTGGCATTGGCCTGCAGGCGCACGTTGCCGATCAGCGTGGCGTTGGGTGCGGCCCAACTGGTGGGGTGGCTTTCGACCCGCAGGTCGCCCAGGCGGTATTTCATGCATGCTCCTCAGGCTGGAACGCAGACGGCGGGGTAGGCCCCGCTCAGTTTTCGATGTAACGCTCAGGGGGCTGGTGCAGGCTGATGCCGGCATCGAACAGCACGTTGACCAGTTCGACGATCATGATCGCCGACAACCCCCAGATCTTGTATTCGCCATAGCGGTAGCTGGGCACGTACCAGCTGCGCCCCTGATAATCGATACGGTGGGTATGATCACGCGGGTCCTGGCGGAAGAATTCCAGCGGCACGGTGAATACTGCCGCGATTTCGGCATCGTTGGCGCGGTATTCGACGAAGTCGGGAATAAGCCCGACGAATGGCGTCACTTTAAGGCCGTGCAGCGAAATCAGCGGGCTGAGCGGGCCTATCACTTCCACCAGCCCAGGGGGCAGGCCGATTTCTTCTTCGGCTTCACGCAGGGCGGTAAACACCAGGTCCGGGTCTTCCGGGTCGCGTCGGCCACCGGGAAAGGCCACTTCGCCACCGTGGGTGGACAGGCCCTTGGCGCGCAGGGTCAGGACCAGTTCGGGCGCTTCGCTGCGGGTAATGGGCAAAAGGACCGCCGCTTCGGGGAACCGCCGGTCGGTTTCCAGTGATGCGGGTTGGTGATTGCTCATTCGGCGAAGTAGCTCGTCCAGCATTGCGCACGCTCGTATCCAAGGCCTGCCTTGCATGATGCACCAAAGCCGCGAAGCACCCAAGCCCCTGCGCTTGCGGCGGCCCTGCCGGCGCGCCAAGATAGCCTTGAACAAAAGGAACGAACCCCACATGAAATTCTGCAGCGCGTGCGGCCAGCCGGTCACTCAGCGGATTCCCGAGGGCGATAGCCGCCTGCGGTATGTCTGCGAGTCTTGCCAGACCATCCATTACCAGAACCCCAACATCGTCGCCGGCGTGCTACCGACCTGGGGCAGCCAGGTGCTGCTGTGCCGGCGTGCCATCGAGCCACGCCGCGGCTTCTGGACCCTGCCCGCCGGCTTCATGGAGAACGGCGAAACCCTCGACCAGGCCGCCCGTCGCGAAACCGTCGAGGAAGCCTGCGCCCGGGTCGGGACGATGAGCCTGTACCAGCTGTTCGATTTGCCGCACATCGACCAGGTGCATGTGTTCTTCCGCGCAGAGCTGGCGGACCTGGCGTTTGATGTGGGTGTCGAAAGCCTGGAAGTGCGGTTGTTCGAACAACATGAGATACCGTGGGGCGAGCTGGCTTTCCGCACCGTCACACGCACACTAGAATGCTACTATCGCGACCGCATCGGGCAGCACTACCCCATAGGCCATGAGTACCTGCCGCCGATGACCGTCTCGACCTCGACCTCTACTTAGAAGAAGCCTTCAGGGATACCGTTACATGCGCTGGTTGCTCGCCCTTTTCTGCCTTTGCGTTACCTCGGTGTCCCAGGCGGCTTTCACCGAGACCATCATCCGCAAGCCCGTGCCGGCAGCGCAAACGCCATCGCCTTCGCAGCAGGCGATGCAGCCGCTGATCGACAAGGTGCTGGTGATCAAGTCCGAGCGTCGCCTGCAGCTGATCAGCCGCGGCGAGCCGCTGAAAACCTACCGCATTTCCCTGGGCAAGCAACCAAAGGGCGCCAAGGAACGCGAAGGCGACAAGAAAACCCCTGAGGGTTTGTACTGGCTGGACTGGCGCAAGCAAAGCGACCGCTTCAACCTGGCCATGCACATCAACTACCCGAACATCAGCGACGCCGCCCGCGCCACCCGTGAAGGGGTGAGTGCTGGCAGCATGATCATGATCCATGGCACACCGATCAACGACGAGTACCCGGAGTGGTACTTCCATACCCTGGACTGGACCGATGGCTGCATTGCCATGCGCAACCGTGACATGCAGGAAGTGTGGGAACTGGTGCGCGATGGCACGCTGATCGAAATCCGGCCCTGAAAAGAAACATGGTCTCTTGTAGGAGCAGCCTTGTGCTGCGAAGAGGCCATTGCAGCCTAAGATAATCTTTAGCCTTACCGGCCTCTTCGCAGCACAAGGCTGCTCCTACAAGGTGAGGCGGCAGCCTGAGTGATGGTGAAAGACCGTTGCTCCCACAGCTTACCAACGCAGGTCGCGTTGCCCTGACAGCGCCTGTGGCCCCAGCCACTGTGCGCCTCGTAACAAGGGCACCAACGCCGCCTCCGGTTGCAGCTCGAACACCACCTGGGCCCGCCGCCCAGGCAGGTCAGCCTCCACGGCCAACTGGTGCTGCCCCTGCTGCGCCAGCTGACCACGCAGGCGCCAGCCACTGCGGCAGTCCATTTCCAGCCAGCCCTGCCCCAGGCCCAGCGACCACGGTTCGCTGAGCGCCAGGTCGCTCACCGTTACACGGCCTTCGCTGCCCAGGCATTGGCGCCCTGCCCCCTGCAGGCGGACTGCGCCCTGCCACAGCCCGGCCAGGCGGTAATCCGTGGCCACCGTCGCCTGGGCGCCCATCGCCGTTGCCTCCAGCCGCCAACGCCACGGCCAGCCTTCGGCGCGCAACTGCCAGCCCTGCCCCTGAAACCCCAGCTGCGCACTCGCCTGCAAGCGCCAAGGCTGTACCGACCAGCGCAGAGGCCCCACCGGCCCCAACTGTTGCGCCTGGCCTTGCCACAGGCTGCCAGTGGCATCCCGCACCGGCAGACCTGCCCCGCGCGCCACCCAGGCGGCGGGGAACTCAACGAGCAAGGTCAGGCCGAACACCAGCAGCACCCATGCCACACCTTTACGGCTCATGGCTGCACCACCAGGTCGAAGCGCAACGCCTTGCCATCCTGCTCCAGCCCCCATTGCAGCGGCGTTGCGCCCTCTTCATGCAGGGACTGCAGCCAGCCTTGCAGCACCCGCTCATCGGCCACCTGGCCACGCAGTTGCCAGGCCTTGCCTTGCACATCGACCTCGGCCAATACCACCCGCCGCGCCTCGGCCGACTGCTTCAGGCGCTCCAGGCTCAAGCCCGGGCGGCCATGCAGGCTTGCGGCTTGTTCTGCCAGCCCGCGCCACTGGCTGAGCTCGCGCCATTGCGCCAAGCCCTCGCGCAGGGCCAGAACGGTCAGCAACAACGCAATCAGCAACCAGGCGAACTTCAGCCGATGACGCTGCATCCAGTCCCGGTTCATGCGGCTACTCCCAAATCGAACACCACTTCGCCACCTTGTACCTGTACGGCAGCACCGGCAGCGTTGGCCATGTCTTGCCAGGGGGGTGTGGCGCCGTCGCCCTCCAGCCGCAAGTGCCAGCGCTGGCCATCGAAGCGCACCACTTGCAAACGCCAGCCGGGGTGGTCACGCAACCAGGCCTGCAAGGCTGCCTGCAGGTCTTCGAGCTGGCGGGTGCGGACTTGCTGTTGAAGCTCGCTTTCGCGCAGGCGTTTGAGGGCCTGCGCGGCGTGCCGTGGGCTGGCCTGCTCGCCCGTCACGGCAAACACCTGGGCGCGCCAGAGTTGTGCCTGGCGCCATTGCTGGCTCAACCACAGCCCACCCCAGACTGCCGCCAGTACCAGGCAGGCTGCCAACAGGCGTTGCTGCGGGCGTGAAACGACGGGCAACGAAGGTGCCTTGCGTGCGCGCTCGAACAGGCCGGGCAGCGCGTCGAGCGGCGCCAGCGTGCTTGGCCAGTCGCCACTCAGCGGCAGGCTTTGCAGGTGTGCCCAGGGGTGCTGTGGCGCCTCACCCAGTGCTTGCGGCCATGCCAGCCAATGCTCCTGCTCGTCCTCGGCCAGCCCTTTGTACAAGGACACGCCGGGGGTGCGCTGCCAATGCCAGGCAGTGCCTGCCTCAGGCTTCGGCAGCAACTGCAACTCCGCCCAGCAACGCTCTACCTGCCAGCCCCATGCGGCACATTGCCCACGCCAGTCGTCCAGTTGCTGACGCGCCACCACCAGCAAGCGAAGATGCCCGGAATGACGGGCCAGGCAGGCGCAGATCACCTCGTCCGGCGGTTGCAGCAAGCGGTCTTCGAGCAGCAACGGCCACTCCTCCCGCTTGAGCCCGGGTGGGGCAGGCACGTGGAAGACGCTACAGGCCCCGGCAGGCAGAACAAGGGCAACCCGGGCTTGCAGGTTTGCCGGTGGCTCACCCTGCCCCTGGCGTTGCACGATGCCGCCCTCGGCCAGCGCCCAGTGCCAGACAACACCCGGGCGCAGCAACAACCACGGTTGGGCAGGTGCACGCTGTCGCCATTCAAATTTCATGAGCGCCCCCACGGGAGGGCGAAGGTGCAGACATAGGGTGCTCCATCACGCTGCAGTTCCAGGCGCACGCCACGGCCGGGGTGCGCAGGTTGGTCAGAAGGCCAGGCCAGCCACTGGCCGCCCTGGTAATAAAGGACGTTCATGGCGCCTACCCGGTCGAGCCGCTCACGCTGGACCCAGCGCGGCGCAGCGGCGGCGTACAGGTCGGCCGAGCTTTCCAGCAGCAGGCGCTGTTCACCGGCCTCGAAACGCAGGCGCTGGCGTTGCAGGCGCGAGCCGCCTTCGGCCTCCGGCAGGCCGGTGGTGGCAACCCACAGCAATTGGTTGCTTGCCGGTTGCCAGTCCAGCCAGCGGCTGGCCAGGGGCAGGCGCTGGTCGTAGACACGGCGCAGCACCGGGCTGTCGAAACGCCGCTCAAGGGCCAGGCAGAACTCCAGCACCGAGGTTTCCTGGGTGGTCACTTGCAGGCGTTCACGGACCTTCAGCCAGCCATTGACCAAGGCGGCGAGCATGATGCCGAGCAACACGGTCAGGGCCAGAGCCACCATCAGTTCGATCAAGGTCAGGCCTGCCTGGCGGCGCTTCATGGATTGATGCTCGGGCTCAATGCCTGCACAGAACCTTTGTAGGAGCAGCCTTGTGCTGCGAAGAGGCCGGAATGACTGGCAGATTTGCTGTGGCCACACTGGCCTCTTCGCAGCACAAGGCTGCTCCTACAGGGTGCGCGGAGTGGCGAGCTTTTCATGGGCGCTCCAGAAACACGGTGTACTGGCCCAGCGGCAAACGCTGGTCGCGGTCGGCGTACAGTTGCAGTTCGCCACGGCGCAGGTCGCGCACGCCGGTGCGGCGCAGTTGCAGTTGCCAATGACACGGCTGGCCACCCTGGCTCAATTCACCCTTGACCTGATTGGCAGAAGGCCAGAACTGCTCGACGGCGAAGCGGGTTTGCAGTTCGCGCGCGCACAGCAAGCCAAGGCGGTGTTGTTGCAGGTTGTGCTGCACGGCCAGGCGCTGGCGCAGGACCTGGCTGGTGATCACCGCCAGCACGGCGGCAATCGCCAAGGCCACCGTGACCTCCAGCAAGGTGAAGCCACGCTGACGTCGCTTCATGGCGCAACCGCCACCTGCAAGCGGCCATCGCGGCCCCAGGCCCATTGCTGGCTGCCATCGGTCCAGCGCCAGCGTACGCTGCCCGGCTGTGCCCAGCCATGCGGGGTGAACAGCAAATGGGGCTGCGGGCTGGCGCGCCAGTCCGGGTGCAGGCCCTTGGGCCATTCGCCGAGCGCGACCGCTTCAACCACCCAGCCATTCCCCTCACGCCGGACGAACTCCGGGCGTTGGCCATTCCAGCGCAGCCCACGCAGTTGCCCGGCATGCCGGGCAAGCGCCGCCTGTGCCCGGGTTTCGCTGGCCAGGCGTTGCAGGGCCTGGTCGACACGGGCCTGGCCGCTGCCGAGCCCGGCCACTGCCAGCCCCGTCATCAAGCCGGCGATGGCCAGCACCACCAGCAACTCGATCAGGCTGAAGCCCCGCTGACGGCGCACCCTTACAGCGCCCAGTTACCCAGGTCGGCATCCTGGCCTTCGCCGCCCGGCTGGCCATCGGCACCCAGCGAGTAGACATCGACGCGGCCATGCTCACCGGGCATGCGGTACTGGTACGGGGTGCCCCACGGGTCTTCCGGCAGGCGGCGCACATAGCCGTCACTGCGCCAGGCCCGTGGCAGCGGTTCCTGGCTCGGCTTTTTCACCAGCGCGGCCAGGCCCTGTTCAGTGCTGGGAAAGCGCAGATTGTCCAGGCGGTACATGTCCAGCGCCTGCTCCAGGGTGGCCAGGTCGGCCATCACCTTCTGCTTCATGGCCTTGTCCTGGTTGCCCAGCACGCTGGGCGCGACCACGGCGATGAGCAGGCCGATGATGAAGATCACCACCATGATTTCCATGAGGGTGAAACCGCGCTGGTGGCGACGTTGATGCTGCATGGCAGTACTCCTTGTATTCACAGTTGCAGGCCCTGGTTGAGTTGCATGATCGGCAGCAGCACCGCCAGCACGATGAACAGCACCACGGCGCCCATCACCAGGATCATCAGGGGTTCGAACAGCGCCATGGCGGTATCCACCTGGCGGGCAAAGCCGCGTTCCTGGTCGTCGGCCACGCGCTCGAGCATGTCGGCCAGGGTGCCGCTGGCCTCGCCGCTGCCGACCATGTTCACCAGCAGCGGCGGGAATTGCTGGCTGGCATCCAGCGCACGGTGCAGGCTGGTGCCGCCCTGCACTTGCTGGCGCACCTGCTCCATGGCCAAACGGATGCGCCGGTTACCGACGGTTTCGGTAGCCACTTGCAAGGCTTCGAGCAGCGCCACGCCACTGCCGCTGAGAATCGCCAGGCTGCGCGCGAGGCGTGCGCTTTCCAGCACCTGCAACAGGCTGCCGATACGTGGCAGGCGCAGCAGCATCTGGTCGCGGCGCAGGCACCAGTGCGGCTTGCGCAGCAGCAAGGCGCCGAGCCCGCCCATCAGTAGCGCCAGCCCCAGCAACCAGGGCCCGGCCTGCACCAGCCCCTGGCTCAGGCCGATCAGCAACGCGGTGATCAGCGGCAGGCTTTGCCCGGCGTGGGCAAACTGCTCGGTGAGCTTGGGCACGACAAAGGTCATCAGGCCGACGACCACAGCGAGCGATACGCCCATCAATACGGTGGGATAGATCAGCGCAGTACGCGCCTTGTGCTGTTGCCGTTGCACCTGTTCGAGGTGGTCGGCCAGCCGGGTCAGCACCTGGGCCAGGCGCCCGGAGCGTTCGCCGGCCTCGACCAGCGCGCAGTACAAGCCAGTGAACGGCGCCCCCTGGCGCGCCAGGCTGCGGGCCAGGCCCAGGCCTTCGGCGAGGGAGCCGCGCAGGGCCACCAGCACACTGTGCAGGGCAGGTTGACGCAACTGGCGTTCAAGGGTGCCCAAGGCATCGACCAAGGGGATGCCGGCACCGGTCAATGTGGCCAGCTGACGGGTCAGTTCACACAGCTGGGCACGGTTCAAGCGCTGGCGCCGGGGTTGCCGGTTACCGCAGTCCTGGCGCTGCAGCTGGCGGGCAAACAAGCCCTGATCGCGCAGCAACTGGCGCGCATGGCGTTCGCTGTCAGCCTGCAGGCTGGCCTTGCGGGTCTTGCCGGCGAGGTCGACGGCCACGTAGCGATAGGTCGGCATGGTTTAGCCCTGCACCACACGCAGCACTTCGGCCAGGCTGGTCTCGCCACGGGCCAGGCAGTCGCTGGCCATCGCGACCAGGCTCTGCCGGCGCCCGGCCAGGTAATCCTGCATGGCCAGTTCACTGGCGCCGTCATACAGCAGGCCGATCAGCCCGGCATCCAGTTCGATGAATTCGTACAGGCCCAGACGCCCGACATAGCCGCTGCCCTGGCACTGCTCGCAGCCCACCGCGTGGTAGCTGCTGCCGAGGGCCGCCAGTTCTGGCCACAGGTCACGCTCGGCAGCTTGCAGCGGGTGCGCCACGGCGCAACTGCACAAGCGCCGCACCAGGCGCTGGGCCAGCACACCGCGCAGGCATGAGGCGATCAGGAACGGCTCGATGCCCATGTCGCGCAGGCGGGTCACCGCACCCACGGCGCTGTTGGTGTGCAAGGTGGACAGCACCAGGTGGCCGGTCAGGCTGGCCTGCACGGCGATCTGCGCGGTTTCCTGGTCACGGATTTCGCCGAGCATGATCACGTCCGGGTCCTGGCGCAGGATGGCGCGCAGGCCACTGGCGAAGGTCAGCCCCGCTCGCGGGTTGATGGCGGTCTGGCCGATGCCGGCGATGGCGTACTCCACCGGGTCCTCGACGGTGAGAATGTTGCGGCTGCCATCGTTGAGGCTGTTGAGGCTGGCGTACAGGGTAGTGGTTTTGCCCGAACCGGTCGGGCCGGTGGACAGCACGATACCGTTGGGCCGCGCCAGGCAACTGCGCAGGCCCTGCAACACCGCAGGCGGCATGCCCAGGTTGCCCAGCGCCAGCAGGCTGGCCTGCTTGTCGAGCACACGCATGACCACGCGTTCGCCATGGATGCCGGGCAAGGTCGAGACCCGCACATCCACCTCACGCCCTGCCGCGCGCAGGGTAATACGGCCGTCCTGGGGCTGGCGCTTCTCGGCAATATCCAACCGTGCCATGACCTTGATCCGTGACACCAGCATGGCCGACAGCGCACGCGGCGGGCGCAGCACTTCGCGCAGGTGGCCATCGACCCGCAGGCGCACCACCAGGCTTTGCTCGAAGGTTTCGATATGGATGTCCGAAGCGCGCAGGCGCAAGGCCTGGCCGAACAGACCGTTGATCAGGCGGATTACCGGGGCTTCGTCATCGCTTTCCAGCAGGTCTTCGATCTGCGGCATCTCGCTCATCAGGCTGTCCAGGTCGACCTGGTCGCCGATGCCTTCGATCAGCGCTTGATTGGCGCCATCGCCAGCCTGGTACAGCTGGCCGAGGCGCTCGTCGAACACGGCAGGTTCCAGGTATTCGAGCGTGCAGGGCTGGCCATGTACCCGCAGCAGTTCCTGCAATTGGGCGCTGTCGGCATCGGGCCGCAGCCACAGCTGCCAGCCCTGTTCCGTCGTGGTCATGGCCACCCCGCTCTGCCGTGCCTGGCGGTACGGCAGCATCACCAGGCACCGCCTTCGAGGCGCGCGCGGCTGGAGGGGAATACCTGCAACAGCGGCGTGCCCTCTGCAAGGTCCGGCAGTTGCAGCGGTGTGGTCTGCTGCAAAGTGCGGTATTTGTCTTCGCTGAGCCCGGCCAGGCTCGGCCCGTCCCGCAAGATGCGCGGGCGGATGAACACCATCAGGTTCTGCTTGGTGTTCTTGGTGGCATCGGAGCGGAACAGCCGGCCCAGGTAAGGGATATCACCCAGCAGCGGCACGCGCTGGTTGCTGGTGCTCAACTCGTCGCTGATCAGGCCGCCGAGAATGACCAGGCCATTGTCTTCGACCATGACCTTGGTCTTGATCTCGCGCTTGTTGGTGATCACGTCGCTGGCCGCGCTGGACTCGGCGATCGACGACACCTCCTGGACAATGTCCAGGCGCACGCTGTTGTCGATATTGATCTGCGGCTTGATGCGCAGCTTCACCCCGACCTCTTTGCGCTCGATGGTCTGGTACGGGTTGGCGTTGTTTTGCGTGACCGAGCCGGTCACGAAGGGCACTTCCTGGCCGACCAGGATCGACGCTTCGGCGTTGTCCAGGGTCAACAGGGTGGGCGTGGACAGCAGGTTGAAGCCGCTCTTGCCCTTAAGTGCATTGACCAGCATGGCAAAGTTGAACCCGCCGCCGAAATGGCCGATGCCCGCCGTGGCGCCGGTGGTCGCGGACAACAGGTCGCCGAGCGCCTCGTTGTCACCACTGGCAGCAGCCCCAGCGATGTTGGCGATGTTCACCCCGTTGCTGCCGAAGTTGACGATGCCGGCGCCGAATTTTTCGTCGGCAAACAGCCATTGCACGCCCAGCTCCTGGGCGCTGCTGTCGGACACCTCGGCGATGATGGCCTCCACCACTACCTGGGCACGGCGAATGTCCAGCTGTTCGACGATGCTGCGGTAGGCGGCCAGCTCGCTGTCGGGGCCGACCATGACCACGGCGTTGGTGCCTTCTTCGTACTCCAGGCGAATGCCCGGGCCACCGGCGGCGGCCATCACCGGCCTGTCCTTGCCCTCGCCTTCGCCCGCGCCTTCAGCAGGCGCCATGCCTTCCTGGCTCAACCCGCGCAGCACCTTGACCACTTCACCTGCATTGGCGTGCCGCAGGTAGATGACTTGGGTACTGCCGTTGCCGGGTGCTTCCTGGGGGCGGTCGAGCTGGCGCAGCAGGCTGGCGATACGGTCCAGGTTGCTGCGCCAGTCGGTCACCACCAACTGGTGCGCCGCCGGGTACGGTGTGATCACCCCGACCCGTGGGTCGATCAGCGGTTTGAGGATGCCCAGCACCTGCTCACTGGCGGCGTTGCGCACGTTGAATACCCGGGTCGCCACGCTGTCACTGCCTTCGCCCTGCTGCCCACCCGCCTCCACCGGCACCGGCTCCAGCCGCGCGGCCTGGTCGGGGACGATTTTCACGCTGCCATTGGGCAGGTCGACGGTGGCGTAGCCTTGGGCGCGCAACTGCGCCAGGAAGATGTCGTAGATGGCATCGGCGTCGTGCAGGTCGACGGTGCGCACGGTGACCTTGCCCTTGACCCGGGGGTCGACGATGAAGGTGGTGCCGGTGATGCGCGACACGCTGTCGATGAACTCGCCCAGTTCGGTGTCGACGAAGTTCACCTCGTACATCGGCGTACCATTTTCATCGAACACCGGCTCTTCGGCGCGGGCCTCAGGTAGGCCTGCGGCCAGGGCCAGGCTCAGCACGGCGGCCACGCAGTATCTAACAGGCATCGTTCATCCTTGCCGCTTGAAGCCGGTCACGACGGGGCGTGGCGGCCAGGGCAGGCGTTCACGCCGCCCCTGGTTGTTGAAAATCAGGCCATCGGTGTCGATGTCCTGCAGCACAATCCCCGGCGCCAGGCGCTGGCCGCGGGCCAGGGTGCGCACCTGCTCGCCGTAGCGCAGCACCACCACACTGGAAGACAGCGGCTGCGCCCTGAGGCCGCCGAGGTAGTGCAATGGCAGGCGGGTAATGGCGATGGCGCCGTCGTCGATGGGCGCTTGCCAGTGACCGACCATCAGCCCGGGCAGCGGGCTTACGGCTGCCGTCGGCGCCATGGCCGGTTGCGGCTGGCGGCTCAGTTGCAGCACGCACTGGGCGGCCATCCAGCCGGCCAGGGTCAGGCCAGCGCCGGTGAAAAAGCGCGAGGCGAGTGTCACGAGGCCAACTGCCGTGGGTGCCAGCCCGGGTGCCCCTGCACGTAACGCACTTCGGGCAGTTGCAGCGGCGCCAGTTGCCAGTCGACACGCTGGCGGGCGAGCCAGGCCTCGACCCGTTGCCACAGCGGTTCGCCCGCCTGGCTTTCAAACTGCAGGCCGAAGGTGCGGCACAGGCCCTGCACCGGCTCCAGCCCAGTGATGCGCTTGCCTTGCGGGCTGTAGCTGACCCCCCAGGCCTGGCCCTGCCAGCGCGGCAGGTCCTGGCTGTTGTCCAGCAGCAGCGGGTCGCCGAACAGCTGCTCGGCAGCGTTTTCCAGCACTTGCTCCACCTGCCGGGCAGGCGCTTCCACCACCGGCGCCGGGTAGCCGCCGGTGAGGCTGATCAGGTGTTCACGTGTGATCGACGCACCTGCGGGCAGCGGGTAGTCGTAACGCAGGCCGGGCAACAGCACGGGCATGCCGCTGTCATCGGCCAAGGCTTGATGCAGCAAGCGGTCCCAGCTGCCGCCACGGGTATCGCGGCGCCACAAGGCCTGTGGCGCGCGGGCCAGCGGTTGGTCAAGCCACGCCGCATGGCCGGCACGTTGCTGGCGCAGCTGTGCCTGCAAGGGCCCGACACGCAGCTGCGCGGCAGGCGCCAGTTGTTGTTCAAAGGCCGGGAAGAAACGCCCGTCGAACTGCCACAGCCCGGCCACACGCTGGCAGCGCAGGCGGAAGGCACCGCTGCCCCGGCAACCGGCGAACAGCACCGGTACACGCCGACCACTGGCCTGGGTTACCTCGACGGGCGCCGGCCACAGGTCCTGGCCACGGGCGCACAACAGCACATCGATTTGCGGCACCCGCTCGGCCAGCCACAGGCCGGGGCCGGTGCCGACATCGGCCATGGCCACCACCAGGTCGGCCTCGCGCCGGGCCTGCTCGAACACGGGCTGCAGCGACTGGTACCACTGTTTGAGCGAGGCCTTCTGGTCCTGGGCGTAGGGGTCGGTGACGCCGACCACGGCAATCCGTGCGCCACCGCGCTCGAAGACGTGCAAGGCTTCAAGGCCCAGGGCTTGGCGCTGCCCGTCCGCCAATCCAGCGCCGAGGGTAACTGCGCCAGCCTGGCGATAAAGCCCTGTGCTGCGTTGTGGCCACAGCACACGCTCGTCACTGCTGACTCGCGCTTCAGTGCCCAGCAGGTGGCTGCCCTGCACCCCGCTTTCGCCCTGGGTCAGGTAAGCCAGGCCACTGCCATTCCAGCCCTGGCCATTCTCCAGGGTCAGGCTGTTGCCTGCGCCGGCCTCGCCGCGCAGTTGCTCCAGCAGCGCCGCCAGCACCGCATAGCCGCCCAGCTGCGCGGCGGCTGCCTGGCTGGCATCGAGCAGCGGTGCCAGTTGCGGGTAGGCAAGGCTGGCGCTGCTGCCGGTCATCCACGGCGCACGGCCCAGGTGGCTGACCGGCCCCAGACGGGTGGCTGGCACCACGGCCTGGCCGGGTTGGCGGGCATCGAGGGTATCGGCCACGTACAGCAGGTCGAGCCGGGCGTTACCGCCCTGCTGCCCAGGGAAGGCGGAACAGGCGCCGAGCAGCGGTGCCAACGCCCCGACACCCATCCAGCCGATCACTTCGCGCCTGTGCACACTGCTCGCCATCGCACCCGTCGTCCTTTTATGCATTCATTCAGGGCCCCGGATGTTGCGGCGTTGGCATTACAGTTTGATGGCAGAAATCCGACAGACATTCCAAATTGATCTGTCAGAAAGCCTTCTAAGAGCGAGTCGTTTTAAAAACCCCTTAACATTTCTGCCAATCAATCATCATATTTCCCCACTAAAGTCGCGGGTTCCTCTAACTCAGCCACTACAAGGACACCCTGATGAGTCGAGATACCGGCGACAACCTGGACCGGAACCACAGCGCCAACATGCCGATGGCCAACGTCATGGACGCCTACCTGAGCCGCCGCAGCGTGATGCGCGGCAGCCTGGGCGCCGCCATCGCCATGATTGCCGGTACCGGCCTGACAGGCTGCTTCGACGGTGGTGGTTCCGATCACGATGATCCGGTCACCGAGCCACCGGTGACCGAGCCGCCTGTGACCGAGCCGGAGGTGCCGAAACTGGCACTGGGCTTCCAGTCCATCCCGGGCTCGCGCACCGACGCCTGTGTGGTGGCCGCCGGTTACAGCGCCTACGTGCTGGCGCCGTGGGGCACGCCGCTGAACAGCAACGGCAACCCGTGGAAGTCCGACGGCAGCAACACCTCGACCGACCAGGCCAACGCCATGGGCATGCACCATGACGGCATGCACTTCTTCCCTATCAACGGCAGCTCGGAAGACGGCCTGCTGGCGATCAACTTCGAATACATCGACACCGCCGCCCTGCACCCGGCCGGCCCGACCACCGATGTCAACGGCAAGCGCCCGGTCGAGGAAGTGCGCAAGGAAATCAACGCCCACGGGGCTGGCGTGGTGCGCCTGAAGAAGGTCAGCGGCCGCTGGCAGGTGGTCGACAACGACCCGCTGAACCGCCGCTTCACCACTGCCTCGCGCATGGAAATCACCGGCCCGCTGCGCGGCACCGACCACGTCAAGACCAAGTACTCCAGCACCGGTACCCACTGCCGCGGCACCAACAACAACTGCGGTAACGGTTACACCCCATGGGGCACCTACCTGACCTGTGAAGAGAACTGGCCGGGCATTTTCGTCAACAAGGGCACCCGCCCCGAAGACCAGCGCCGCATTGGCGTGGGCACCTCCAGCGGCCAGTACAAGTGGGAAACCGCTGCCGGTGACAGCACCGAAGTGGCCGACGAATTCGCCCGTTTCGACGTGACCATCAAGGGCGCCAGCGCCACCGACGACTACCGCAACGAAGCCAGCACCTACGGCTACATCGTCGAGATCGACCCGTACAACAGCAGCACCCTGGCCACCAAGCGCACCGCGCTGGGCCGCTTCCGCCACGAGGGCTGCGCCCCAGGCCTGCCGGTCGCCGGCAAGCCGCTGGTGTGGTACATGGGTGACGATTCGAACAACGAGTACCTGTACAAGTGGGTGTCCACCGCCGTGTGGGATGCCGCCGATGCCAACCCGGCCGACCGCCTGGCCACCGGCGCCAAGTACCTGGACCAGGGCAAACTCTACGTGGCCCGCTTCAATGCCGATGGCACTGGTGTATGGCTACTGCTGGACGTGGGCACCGCCACCAAGGGCGGCAGCACCCTGGGCGCGCTGTATGGTGACCTGCCAGGCATCATCCTCAACACCCGTGGGGCTGGCGATGCTGTGGGCGCGACGCCGATGGACCGCCCGGAATGGACGACGGTGAACCCGCTGAACGGCGACGTGTACCTGACCCTGACCAACAACAGTTCACGTACCCCGGAAAAGGTCGATGCGGCCAACCCGCGGGGCCCGAACCGCCACGGCCACATCATTCGCTGGCACGACAGCGACGACCAGTTGAGCTTCAACTGGGACATCTTCGTGTTCGGCGCCAACGCCGCCGGTACTGCCGACATCAACCGCTCCGGCCTGACCGAACTGAACCAGTTCGCAAGCCCCGACGGCATGAGCTTCGATAGCCGCGGCGTGCTGTGGTTCGAGACCGACAACGGCGAGAGCACCCTCACCGACTACACCAACGACCAGCTGCTGGCAGTGATCCCTACCGACCTGGTGGACGCCACCGGCAAGCAGGTGCCGGTGAACGCACAGAACCAGGTGGACCTGCGCCGCTTCTTCGTCGGGCCGAATGATTGCGAAGTGACCGGGATTGCCTTTACCCCGGACAACAAGACGCTGTTCGTCAACATTCAGCACCCGGGGAACTGGCCGTATACCGACAAGGCCACCGATGCTACGCCGGCTGGGGCCAAGGTGAGGCCGCGGGCTTCGACGGTGGTGATTCAGCGGATTGATGGCGGCGAGATCGGAACTGCCTGATTCTGTGGCAACACAGCCAGCCTTGTGCTGGCTGTACTGGCTTCTTCGCGGGTGAACCCGCTCCCACAGGGACCGCGCATGATTCAAAACCTGTGCAGTACCTGTGGGAGCGGGTTTACCCGCGAAGAGGCCAGTGAAACTTACCAGGCCATCGGCTCGCGGCTACGCACCCGCACTTGCTGCGCCGGCACCCGGGCATGCCACTGCACCACCCCCAGCGCCTCCACCTGGAATTCGCTGCGTATCGCCCGCCCCTCTTCCTCGAACGACAGCTGCAACAGGAAGTACCCGCTGTTGAGCAGCAACCCTTCACTCAGCCGTTCGAACGTCTCGTCATCCACCGCCCCCAATGCCTGGCGCAACGCGGCTGCATCCACGTACCCCGACGCCGGCCGCCCGCTGATGATGCGGCTGAGCAACGACCGCGAATACCGCCCTTCGTACAGCGCCTCCAGCAACGGAAGGTGCTCCAGGCCAAGCGCATTGGCGTTCAGGCGCCAGCCGGTGACCTGGGGCAAGGCGCACAGCATCGGGTAACGAGCCTGGCGGGCGGCGTCCGGCTCCAGCAGCAGGTTCAGCTCGCTGGTGTCGAGCATCGGCTGGTTGGCCGCCAGGCGCGGCGGTTGCTGGCGCAGGTACTGGGCGCTTTCGGCGCCCTGCAGGCGGGTGTCGCTGTCGGCGTCGAGCCAGTCGGCCAGCGCATCGGTCAGGCGCTCGGCAGCCATGTCGTCGCCCAGCAGGTAGCGCAACTGGCGCTCGGCACGCTCGCCATCGGCACCCAGCAACGCATTGACGTTGAAGCAGGTGTGCTGGTCGCGCACCCGCAGTTGCGCCTGACCTGCGCCAAAATCGTAGTTCAGCGGCTGCCCACGCAAGGCCTGCCAGAAAAGCGGACTAAGCCGCCAGGCGGGGTCGCGCAGGGCCTGCTCGGCATAGGCCAGGCCGGCCTGCTCCATGGCCCGTGCCTGCACCCGCTGGTGCAGCAGGCGCACTTCATCCACCTGGCGCCGGCCATCCTCCACCAGCCAGGCCATGCCCGCCGCCAGCATTGCCAGCACCACCATCACCATCAGCAGGGCCGCACCCTGCTGTTGCCTGCCACCCATCCGTGCGTGCCTCGCTCGCGCAATAAAGACGCCAGTCAACACGCGGCGTGTTGCAGGTAGATGGCAATGCCCGTTCGTCATGTGCTCGTCATCTACAAGAGGCAGGATTGCCCCTCCTTTTCATGGCCTTACAGGAGTGGTCGCAATGGGTGGCATTGGAATCTGGCAACTGGTGATCGTACTGCTGATCGTGTTTCTGCTGTTTGGTACCAAGCGCCTCAAGGGCCTGGGTAGCGATGTGGGCGAGGCGATCCAAGGTTTTCGCAAGTCCATGGGCGGCGAGGCTGACGCCAGCGCACCTGGCCAGGCGCAGGTTCAGCAACAGGCCCCGCTGACCGGCCAGGCCACGCCGCAGCCTCAAGCGGACCGCCAGGCCTGATGTTCGAGATAGGCTTCAGCGAGCTGCTGCTGGTTGGCGTCGTCGCGCTGCTGGTACTGGGCCCGGAGCGCCTGCCGGTGGCGGCGCGCACCCTCGGCCGCGGCCTGGGCCAGGCGCGCCGGGCCATGCATGCCTTGCGCACGCAGGTAGAACGCGAGATCGAGTTGCCCAACCTCGACAGCGCCCCATTGCAGCGCCTGGAACAGGAGATCCGCCAAGGCATCAGCCTGACCACGGAGCCGGCCAATGACGCGGCCACCATCGCGCCGCCCAAGGAAAACGCCTCATGAGTAGTGCCATGGACCCGGCGGCCAGCATGCCGCTGACCGAACACCTGCGCGACCTGCGCAAACGCCTGGTGCGTTGCCTGGCGCTGGTGGCACTGGTGTTCGCCGGCCTGTTCCCGTTCGCCCAGACGCTGTACACGCTCATATCCGAGCCGCTGCGGCGCTTTTTGCCGGAAGGCGCGAGCATGATCGCCACCAGCGTCACCTCGCCGTTCTTGACACCCTTCAAGCTGACCGCGATGTGCGCGCTGTTCGTGGCCATGCCGCTGCTGCTGCACCAGGCCTGGGGGTTTCTGGCGCCGGGGCTGTACCGCCGTGAGCGGCGCATTGCCTTGCCGCTGCTGGTGTCGAGCATCGTGCTGTTCTATGCCGGCATGGCGTTCGCGTTCTTTCTGGTATTCCCGATGATGTTCGGCTTTTTTGCCAGCGTGACTCCGGACGGTGTGGCGATGATGACCGATATCAGCCAGTACCTGGACTTCATCCTGGCGCTGTTCCTCGCGTTCGGGCTGGCGTTCGAGATCCCGGTGGCGACGTTCATCGTGGTCTGGGTGGGGCTGGCGGATGTGCCCACACTGAGGCGCAGCAGGCCCTACGTGATCGTCGGGTGCTTTGTGGTGGGGATGATCCTGACGCCGCCGGATGTGTTTTCGCAGACGATGCTGGCGGTGCCGATGTGGGTGCTGTTCGAGGTGGGGTTGCTGGCTTGTGGGATGTTGAAGCAGCCTGAGCAAGGCAAAGAGATTGTGGCTGGCTAACAGGGCCCTATCGCCGGCAAGCCAGCTCCCACAGGGATATCACAGGATCTGAAAATGGTGATATCCCTGTGGGAGCTGGCTTGCCGGCGATGGCCGTGATGCGGTCTAGAACTCGGCGAGCCGCCAGGTTTCATAGGCTGGCGTCTCGTACGGGTGGCTTTGCCTGAGCGCTGCGACGACCTGTGCAATCAGGTCGTCAGCCACCACCAGCTCTACCTTCCACTCCTCCACCACCTCGACCTGACCGGATTGCCCGAGGTACGGCTGGCTGCCGTCCAACGGGCGGAACTGGCCCTGGCCCAGGGTTTGCCAGGCGCAGTGGTCATAGTCACCGATGCGCCCGCCACCTGCAGCGAACACAGCGGCCTTGACCACTTCGACGTGGCTGGCGGGGACGAAGAAGGCGAGCTTGTACACGCCTTAGTTCACCCACACCCGCGCGTTGCGGAACATACGCATCAGCGCGGCATCTTCCTGCCACTCATCCGGGCGCCAGGAGTTCTGCACGGCGCGGAACATACGCTCCGGGTGCGGCATCATGATGGTCACGCGGCCGTCACGGCTGGTCAGACCGGTGATACCACGCGGCGAGCCGTTCGGGTTGGCCGGGTAGGCTTCGGTGACCTTGCCGTGGTTGTCGACGTAGCGCAGGGCCACGCAACCGGACAGGTCGGCTTCCAGCAATGCCGCTTCGTTGGCGAACTCGGCATGGCCTTCACCGTGGGCGATGGCGATCGGCATGCGCGAACCGGCCATGCCCTGCAGGAAGATCGAGTTGGACTTCTGCACCTCGACCATGGCCACGCGTGCCTCGAACTGCTCCGAGCGGTTACGCACAAAGTGCGGCCAGTACTCAGTACCCGGGATCAGCTCGTGCAGGTTGGACATCATCTGGCAACCGTTGCATACGCCCAGGGCGAAGCTGTCGGTACGCTCGAAGAAGGCCTGGAAGGCATCACGGGCACGGGCGTTGAACAGCGCCGACTTGGCCCAGCCTTCACCGGCACCCAGCACGTCACCGTAAGAGAAACCACCGCAGGCGACCAGGCCCTTGAAGGCCTCGAAGTCGACACGGCCCGCGAGGATGTCGCTCATGTGCACGTCGATGGCGGCGAAGCCGGCGCGGTCGAAGGCGGCTGCCATCTCGACCTGGCCGTTGACGCCCTGCTCACGCAGGATGGCCACTTGCGGGCGCACGCCCTTCTTGATGTACGGCGCGGCGATGTCGTCGTTGACGTCGAAGCCCAGCTTCACCGACAGGCCCGGGTTGTCTTCCTCGAGCAGCAGGTCGAATTCCTGGTCGGCACAGTCGGCGTTGTCGCGCAGGCGCTGGATCTGGTAGCTGGTCTCGGCCCACTGGCGCTGCAGCATGCGACGGTCGTCGTCGAACAGCACTTCGCCGTTCAGGCTGATGGACACTTCAGCGTTGTTGACCGGCTTGCCGATCACCGCAACGCACTCTTCGCCCAGGCCAGCGGCGCTGAACTGTGCCAGTACGTCCGGGGTGGCATCCTGGCGAACCTGGATGACCGCGCCCAGCTCTTCGTTGAAGAGGATGGCCGGCACGTCCTTGCGGTTGTCGGTCAGCGGGTCGAGTTGCAGGTCGAGGCCGCAGTGGCCGGCGAAGGCCATTTCCACCACGGTGGTCAGCAGACCGCCGTCGGAACGGTCGTGGTAGGCCAGCAGGTGACCGTCAGCATTCAGGCCCTGGATCACGGCGAAGAAGGCCTTGAGGTCTTCGGCGTCGTCGACGTCCGGTGCCTGGGCAGCGATCTTGCCGTAGGTCTGGGCCAGGATCGAGGCGCCCATGCGGTTTTTGCCGCGGCCGAGGTCGATCAGGATCAGGTCGGTTTCGCCCTTGTCCATGCGCAGTTCAGGGGTCAGGGTCTTGCGGATGTCGGTGACCGGGGCAAAGCCGGTGATGATCAGCGACATGGGCGAGGTGACGCTCTTCTCGCCGCCCTCATCGCTCCACTTGGTCTTCATCGACATCGAGTCTTTGCCGACCGGAATGGTGATGCCCAGCTCCGGGCACAGCTCCATGCCGACAGCCTTGACGGTGTCATACAGGCGGGCGTCTTCACCCGGGTGGCCGGCGGCGGACATCCAGTTGGCCGACAGTTTGATGTCGGACAGCTTCTCGATGCGCGAGGCCGCCAGGTTGGTCAGGGTTTCGCCGATGGCCATGCGGCCGGACGCCGGGGCATCCAGCAGCGCCAGCGGAGTACGCTCGCCCATGGCCATGGCTTCACCGGTGTACACGTCGAAGCTGGTGGCGGTGACGGCGCAGTCGGCAACCGGTACCTGCCATGGGCCGACCATCTGGTCGCGGGCAACCAGGCCGGTGATGGTGCGGTCGCCGATGGTGATCAGGAAGCTCTTGCTGGCCACGGCCGGGTGGTTCAGTACGCGCTGGACGGCGTTGTCCAGGTCCAGCTCGCTTGGGTCGAAATCATCGCCCAGCTCGGCTTCGCGGGTAACCGAACGGTGCATGCGCGGCGGCTTGCCCAGCAGCACGTCCAGCGGCATGTCCACAGGCGTGTTGCCGAAGTGGCTGTCGCTTACGGTCAGGTGCGGCTCTTCAGTCGCTTCGCCGACCACGGCAAACGGGCAACGCTCACGCTCGCAGATGGCCTGGAAACGCTCGAAGTCGACCGCGCTGACAGCGAGCACGTAACGCTCTTGCGATTCGTTGCTCCAGATTTCGTGCGGGGCCATGCCCGGCTCGTCATTGGGCACGTTGCGCAGCTCGAAGCGGCCACCACGGCCACCGTCGTTGACCAGCTCAGGGAAGGCGTTGGAGATACCGCCCGCGCCGACGTCGTGGATGAAGGCGATCGGGTTGTTGTCGCCCAGCTGCCAGCAGCGGTCGATGACCTCTTGGCAACGGCGCTCCATTTCCGGGTTTTCGCGCTGTACCGAAGCGAAGTCCAGGTCAGCCGAGCTGGCCCCGGTCGCCACCGACGAAGCGGCGCCGCCGCCCAGGCCGATCAGCATGGCCGGGCCACCGAGCACGATCAGCTTGGCGCCGACGGTGATCTCGCCCTTCTGCACGTGGTCCTCACGGATGTTGCCCATACCGCCGGCCAGCATGATCGGCTTGTGGTAGCCGCGCACTTCTTCGCCGTGCGGGGTGTTGATCGACTGCTCGAAGGTACGGAAGTAGCCGGTCAGGGCCGGGCGACCGAATTCGTTGTTGAACGCCGCGCCACCCAGAGGGCCTTCGATCATGATGTCGAGGGCGTCGACGATACGCTCAGGCTTGCCGTAGGCCTGCTCCCAAGGCTGTTCGAAGCCCGGAATGCGCAGGTTGGACACGGTGAAACCGGTCAGGCCAGCCTTGGGCTTGGCGCCACGGCCGGTAGCACCTTCGTCGCGGATTTCGCCGCCGGAGCCGGTGGAGGCGCCGGAGAACGGGGCGATGGCGGTCGGGTGGTTGTGGGTTTCCACCTTCATCAGGATGTGCACCGGCTCCTGCACCGCGCCGTACTGGCGGGTTTCAGGGTTCGGGAAGAAACGGCCGGCCACGTTACCGACGATGACCGAGGCGTTGTCCTTGTACGCAGACAGCACGCCTTCGCTGTGCATCTGGTAGGTGTTCTTGATCATGCCGAACAGGCTTTTTTCCTGATCCTGGCCGTCGATGTCCCAACTGGCGTTGAAAATCTTGTGGCGGCAGTGCTCGGAGTTGGCCTGGGCGAACATCATCAGTTCGATGTCGTTCGGGTTGCGCTTGAGGCCCTGGAAGGCATTGACCAGGTAGTCGATCTCGTCTTCGGCCAGGGCCAGGCCCAGGTCGATGTTGGCCTTGGCCAGCGCGTCGCGGCCACCGCCCAGGATGTCCACCGAGGTCATCGGCTTGGGCTGGGCGTGGCTGAACATGTCGGCCGCCTGCTCCAGCTGAGCCAATACACGCTGGGTCATGCGGTCGTGCAGTTCGGCGGCGACCAATGCAGCGTCAGCGTCGCTCAGGGTGCCGGCAACGTAGTAGGCGATGCCGCGCTCCAGGCGCTGGATCGACTGCAGGCCGCAGTTGTGGGCGATGTCGCTGGCCTTGCTGGCCCACGGCGAAATGGTGCCCAGGCGCGGCACGACCAGGAACAGGCGGCCGGTCGGCTCCTGTACCGGCACGCTCGGGCCGTACTTGAGCAGACGGCCCAGCACCTGCTGCTGGTCGGCGGTCAGCTCGCCGTCGACATCGGCGAAGTGGGCGAATTCGGCATACAAACCAGTAACAGCGGGGACTTTCTGGCTCAGTTGCTCGAGTAATTTACCGTGGCGAAAGGCAGAAAGGGCAGGAGCGCCGCGCAGGATCAACATCGTCGGGACAGCCTCAGGAAGGGGTGTGCTTAGAGGCCGTGCATTCTAGCCTAATTCGATGGCTTTCGGCACCCGCTCTACGCCACGGCTGCCGGGCGGCGTAACCGGACTTTCGGGTCAAATTTTCGGGTGCTCGCCTCAAGAGGTTTATGGCCTGTGAGATCGAGCGCCGCCCGCGCGGCGCATCGCGAGCTGCGCTCGCTCCTACGTTTGTTTCGGGCCAATTATTCCAGGGGGATTTGCGCGCGGACGCCTTGGCGCATGGCGTTAGATTGTGTCGTACCAACACGGCGGTCGCGCGCGCCTGCCACAGGCGTAACTGGCCCGAAACAAACGTAGGAGCGAGCGCAGCTCGCGATGCGCCGCGCGGGCGGCGCTCGATCTCCCAGGCGCCACACCTCCCACGGCAAGCACCCGAAAGCCCAAACACAATCCTCCGCCACGCCCCACACCACAAAACCCGCTACCAGACAAGCTAACCGTTGTCGAGATATGGTTGAACCGGTCCTTTGCGTATACTGCAACCTATGTTCGCCCACACTGCTTTGCGCCAGCGTTGCGCCAAATGGCTTTTCGCAACCGGACTCTTTTTGCTGCTCGGTGCCTGCGTTGAAAAACCCAGCACCCTCGAGCGCGTGAAGGAGGATGGCGTGCTGCGCGTGATCACCCGCAACAGCCCGGCCACCTACTTCCAGGATCGCAACGGCGAAACCGGTTTCGAGTACGAGCTGGTCAAGCATTTCGCCGACGATCTCGGGGTGAAGCTGGAGATCGAGACTGCCGACAACCTCGATGAGCTGTTCGACGACCTCGGCAAACCCTCCGGCCCGGTGCTGGCAGCCGCTGGCCTGGTCAGCAGCGAGCGGCGCGCGGCCCAGGCGAAATTCTCGCACCCTTACCTGGAAGTGACCCCGCAGGTCATCTACCGCAACGGCCGGCCCCGCCCGACCAATGCCAAGGGCCTGGTCGGCAAGAAAATCATGGTGCTCAAAGGCAGCAGCCATGCCGACCTGCTGGCCGAGCTGAAAAAGCAGAACCCCGGCCTGGAATACGAAGAGTCGGATGCCGTTGAAGTGGTCGACCTGTTGCGCATGGTCGACGAAGGCCAGATCGACCTGACCCTGGTCGACTCCAACGAGCTGGCGATGAACCAGGTGTACTTCCCCAACGTTCGCGTCGCCTTCGACGTGGGCGACACCCGCGATCAGCGCTGGGCAGTGGCAGCGGGCGAAGACAACAGCCTGCTCAACGAAATCAACGAATTTCTCGACAAGGCGCAGAAGAACGGCACCCTGCAGCGCCTGAAAGACCGTTATTACGGCCATGTCGACGTATTGGGCTATGTGGGGGCCTACACCTTTGCCCAGCACTTGCAGCAGCGCCTGCCCAAGTACGAAAAGCACTTCAAGAGCTATGCCAAGGTCGAGCAGGTGGACTGGCGCCTGCTGGCTGCCATCGGCTACCAGGAATCGATGTGGCAGCCGGAGGTCACCTCCAAGACCGGCGTGCGCGGCCTGATGATGCTGACCCAGCGCACCGCCCAGGCCATGGGTGTGTCCAACCGGCTGGACCCGAAACAGAGCATCCAGGGCGGTGCCAAGTACTTCATGAAGATCAAGGCCGAACTGGACGACAGCATCCAGGAGCCGGACCGCACCTGGTTCGCCCTGGCGGCCTATAACGTCGGCAGCGGCCACCTGGAAGACGCCCGCACCCTGGCCAAGCGCGAGAAGCTCAACCCGAACAAGTGGCTGGACGTGAAGAAGATGCTGCCGCGCCTGTCGCAGAAGCAGTGGTATCGCCAGACCAAGTACGGCTATGCCCGTGGTGGCGAGCCGGTGCACTTCGTGGCCAACATCCGCCGTTACTACGACATTCTCACCTGGGTGACCCAGCCGCAGCTCGAAGGCCAGGTGGCCGAAGGCAACCTGCATGTGCCCGGGGTCAACAAGACCAAGCCGGCGGAACAGTCGCCGCCGATGTAGGCCCCATCGCCCTCAGGCCAATAGATTTCCTGTAGGAGCAGCCTTGTGCTGCGAAGAGGCCGGTATGGCCACAGAGAATCTTTTGCCATGCGGGCCTCTTCGCAGCACAAGGCTGCTCCTACAGGAACCGAGCCTCTCTCGAGCGCTAGGTTTTGGCCCGGCGGGCTTTGAAGAAGTCGCTGAGGATCTGGCCGCATTCCTCTGCCAGCACCCCGCCCTCCACCATCACCCGATGGTTGAGGAACCCCTGGCCGAAGAACTGCCCCTGGCTCTGCACAATGCCTGCCTTGGGCTCAAGTGCGCCAAATACCACGCGCATCACCCGCGAATGCACGATCAGCCCCGCGCACATGCTGCACGGCTCCAGGGTCACGTACAGGGTGCTGCCGGGCAGGCGGTAATTGCTGGCCGACTTCGCCGCTGCACGGATGGCCACCATCTCGGCATGGGCACTGGGGTCGCTGTCGATGATCGGCCGGTTGAAGCCCTGGCCAATCACCTGCCCATGCTGCACCAGCACCGCACCCACGGGTACCTCACCCAGCGCCGCACCTTCGGCGGCCAGTGCCAGGGCCAGGCGCATGAACTCCTGATCGCGGCTGCGATCGATGATCTGCGGGCGCATCAGACCACCGCAATCGCGGCCATCAGGCCGGTTTCCATGTGGTCGATGACGTGGCAATGGAACATCCAGGTGCCCGGGTTATCCGCCACCAGTGCCACCTGTGCGCGCTCGTTCTTGCCCAGCAGGTAAGTGTCGGTGAACCACGGCTCCTTGATGTCGTGACGGTTGGAGCCGATCACCTTGAAGCTCATGCCATGCAGGTGGATCGGGTGCTGGTACTGGGTCATGTTCTTCAGCTCGAAGATGTAGCTCTTGCCCTTTTTCAACGTGGCAATGGGGCGGTCGGCGCAGGTTTTGTCGGTGATATCCCAGGCCTGGCCGTTGATCTGCCACATGCTCGACGGCTTGTCCGGGTCTGGGGTGACCGAGACGCTGGCCGCCCACTCGAAATTGAAGTTGAGCTTTTCGGCATTCTCCAGGTCCGGCTCGGCGATCGGGTTGGCCGGCAGTGCGGGCGGCCAGTCACTCGGCGCGCCATTACTGGCCACCGAACGCAGGGTGCCCAGGCGCACGAAACCGTCGCGCAGGGAAATCTCCTCACCCGCCTCGGGAATACGGATGGCCAGGCAAATGCGCATGCCGGGGCCTAGCCAGTACTCGTCTTCCAACGGGCGCGGGGTCACCGGGTTGCCGTCGAGGGCATAGATTTTCGCCTCGCAGTTGCCCTTGAGGTTCAGGCGATACGTCCAGGTGTTGTCCAGGTTCAGCAGGCGCACCCGCACCACCTGGCCGGCCGGTAGCTCGGTGACCGAGTCGGCCTGGCCATTGATGGTGATCAAGCGCCCGGCCGTGCCGTTACGCGCCGCCTCACGGGGGATGCTGAACGGCAGCCAGGCGCCCTGCTCGTCCACATGCCAGTTTTTCAGGCTCAACGTGCGTTCATGCAGGAAGCCCGTGGGTTCGCGTTCCTCGACGATCAGCGGGCCGACCAGGCCGCGGCCGAGCTCTTCGGAGCTGCTGACGTGCGGGTGGTACCAGTAGCTGCCGGCGTCCGGCACACGGAACTTGTAGTCGAAGTACTCACCCGGCTTGACCGGCAATTGCGACACATAGGGCACGCCGTCCATTTCCAGGGGCAGGCGAATGCCGTGCCAGTGGATGGTGGTTTCGACCGGCAGGTGGTTGATGAAGCGTACCCGCAACCAGGTGCCCTGGCGCACGCGCAACTCGGTGCCTGGGGCCGATGGGCCGAACGCCCAGGCCTCGGTCTTGAAGCCCGGCACCAGCTCGACGTCCAGGGGCGCGGCGATCAGCTCGTAGTCATGCCCGGCGTTGTCGTCTTCGACCTTGCCCAGCCAGTAACGCGCTGCGCCACCGGCGCCCAGGCCAACCACAACCAGGCCAGTGAGGCCCTTGAGCATTTGTCGACGGGTGAAGGACATCGGTGCGGGTACCTCGTGTTCTGCGCAATCAGCCTGCCAGCAGGGCTGGCGATGAAGGGCGAATACGATACACCTGCAAGTGAGAAAGATTAAGTGAAGTGTTGCCGCGGCACTTTCAGAGCGATATCTACCGCTACCCGCACGCGCTTGCGATGCAGGCTCGACCCTCCCCCCACGTCGAGCAAATACCCATGAATGTCTCCCCCCAGCAACAGGAAACCCTCCAGCAGCTCCGGGAAATGGCCTTGCCCCTGGTTGCCGCCTGCCCAGACATGCGCCAGATGGCGCGCGATACAGCCCTCTCCATTCTGGTCAAACACCACCAGGGGCAACTGGACCCTGACCAGGTCCACCTCAACCGGTTCAACACCGCAGCCAGCAGCCCAAGGACATTCAGCGGTTGGGAGCATTACGAGACACCGGTTCAATCGTTCACGCTTGCGCAACTGGTCATGCACCGCTTCGACGTCCACGACCAGGACAATGCCGACCTGCTCGGTTACCTCACCGGTTTCTACAAAGACGGTGCGGACAAACAGGTATTCGACGAACACAACGAAATCCCCCTGGCTGCGCAGGATGTCCTTCAAGACTTCTGGGATATCGACTTCAGCAGCATGTTCCACAAACACCTGAATGATTTCTGGCAGCGCCATGCCGACGACTATCGCACCCTGGCCAAGGTCAACTTCCTCGCCAAAGTCCTGGAGGTGTGCGTGGACGCCGGCCAGAGCGAGCTGGCCAGGCGCGCCCGCAGGGTCGCCTGCGCCCTGACCGGGGCAAGTAGCTGGCCACCAAGCCTTGAGCAACTGCAACAACACAACACGCCCGCCGCTGGCTACCGCGTCTGCACCTTCGACATCGGTGGCCATCTGGCCACCGATATCCTTCGGGTCGAGATGGACGATGGCTACCAGCTGCTCTATACGCCGGGAGAGCTTGAGGCCCTGCACCTGTTTCGCAACCGCAGCGAGCTGTACTGGTGGGTGCTGACAAACACCAACCAGGCCGATAACAGGGCGCGTTTCATGGGGCATTTCCCGCTCGACACCCTCGATCAGAAAGACAGCAGCGTCGGCCTCAACCACATGATCGACCTTCTGTTCTTCAACTGGGGTGGCAACGACCACCACTGCCTCAATCAGCTCGACCGCACAGTGCCTGGTGATGCATTCAGCCATCTGCGAGATTGCGCACACACGCGCATGGCTGACGATGCGAAGTTCGCCCTGCGCTCCAATGCCGACCTGCGCAAGCAACTGTGGATCGGCTACCTCAGGGCCTTCGGCGAGATTGCGGGGTCCATGGCTGCCGTGTCCTGGCCCATCGCCCTGGCGGTGGTGGGCGCGGGCCTGGCGGAGACCGGCCTGAGCATCGACCAGGCGGTCAATGGCCATACCACTGCCGAACGCCAGCAGGGGGTGACCGGTGCCGTGCTGGCTGCCATCAATACCCTGTTCAGCGCGACCATGCTTGCGGGTGTGCCAGACGAATCCCTTGGCGAGATCGGCGAAACCGAAACGACGCTGCCGGTCGAACCCGGCGAAACATCACACCCCGCCGACGATATCGAGCAGGCAACGCCGGCCGAGATCGAACACTGGGTCCCCGAACCGCACAGGCCTGTGGATCAAGGCACCTTGCTGGCGCCCTTCGAAACCAATGAGATACTGGTCGGCAGCGCCGGTAGCGGCCCTCTGGAAGGCATCTATACCCACGAAGGCAACTTCTATGCGTTGATCGACGAACTGCCCTATCAGGTTCGCTTTGTCACGCAAATGAACAGCTGGGTCATCGTCGACCCGCAAAACCCGTTTTCTTTCTACCGCAACGTTCCCCTGCGCCTGGGCGCCGATGGGCAATGGCAGCCTCTCGAGCGCCTCGGGTTACGCGGTGGCATGTTGCCGCGCAAGCTGTTGGCTCGCTGGGGCAGGGTTTCCGGGGCTGCGGTAGCTGAACTGCCTGACAGCCCCTACGAAATCCCCCAGGCCATGCGCAGCGGTTTGCAAGCCGCCGCTCAAGGGGGCGATGACCGGGTACTGAGCGGCATCTTTGCCGACCTGGACCCGGTAGCCAATGAGCGCTACGCCGAATTCAGAAGGCGTCGCAATGCCCTGGCCAGCGACGCCAGCCAGTTCCTCGAAACGGCACAGCTGCCACCTCGCCCCGAGCTGCCCGAACTGCCCCGCGAGTCGAGCCCCAAGCAGATCATCCGCAGCCTGTATGAGCGCAGCCACGGCCTCGTTGTCGGCGAAGGCCATTCGCAGCTGGGCAGCAAGCGCTTTCTGATCGACAACATGGCGCTGCTGAAAAAGCAGAAAGTCAGCGTCCTGTACATGGAGCATTTTCTGACGGACTTCCAGCAGGCGGACCTGGACGTGTTCAATCGCACAGGGCAAATGCCCAAAGACCTGGAGGCCTATGTAGAGGACCTGGACGAGGGGCATTTGACCGACCGCTCAGGCCGCTACACCTTCAAACAAGTACTGATCGCTGCCCAGAAACAGGGCATTCGCATCCAGCCCATCGATTGCATGGCCAGCTACCGCCAGGCGTGGGAAGGCGTGCCATTGCCGCAGATTCGGCAAAAGATGATGAACTACTTCGCGCACCTGACCATCGACGCCGACCAGGCCACCCGCGGCCCTGGCAAGTGGATAGCACTGGTGGGCAGCACGCACTCGAACACCTATGAAGGCGTGCCTGGGCTGAGCGAACTACAAGGCGCTGTCGGCCTGCGCTTCGAAGACATCGAGATCGGCAAAGCGGGAACCATAGACGTCGACCCGGGACGCACGGTTGTCAGCGACGACTTTACTCTGCACCGCGTTCAGGGCGACCTTCGGGTACAGGTTGCGGTGGCGCAGGACGCAAGGGGCAGTGGGGATCTGGAAGCGGCGCTGGTGAACAAGGGCATGTTTGCTTTCAGCGACCTCGATGGCCAACTGACCCTGGTCCATCGAAGCAACGACGGGCAACTGAAATACACCCCGGTGCGCCAGGACGGGCGTTACGTCCATATCGAAAAGCCTGACTGGCCATGGATCAGCGGACGCCGCCTGGATGGCCTGGCACAGTTACGCGACGCACTCGCCCGCCGAGGCTTGCGTTACGTGCGCCCTTGAACAGCGGGCATACCCTGTCGCCAGATACGACAAGGGCGCCTTGCGGCGCCCTTGTGGCTCAACTTATTCCCACTCGATAGTGGCCGGCGGCTTGCTCGACACGTCGTAGGTAACGCGCGAGATGCCTTCGATTTCGTTGATGATACGGCCGCTGACGGTTTCCAGCAGCTCGTACGGCAGGTGTGCCCAACGCGCGGTCATGAAGTCCACGGTCTCGACGGCACGCAGGGCAACGACCCAGGCGTAGCGACGGCCGTCGCCAACGACGCCAACCGACTTGACCGGCTGGAACACCACGAACGCCTGGCTGGTCTTGTGGTACCAGTCGGCCTTGCGCAGCTCTTCGATGAAGATGTGGTCGGCGCGACGCAGGATGTCGGCGTATTCCTTCTTCACTTCACCCAGGATGCGCACGCCCAGGCCCGGGCCCGGGAACGGGTGGCGGTAGACCATGTCGTACGGCAGGCCCAGTTCCAGGCCGATCTTGCGCACTTCGTCCTTGAACAGTTCACGCAGCGGCTCGACCAGCTTGAGGTTCATTTCCTCCGGCAGGCCACCCACGTTGTGGTGCGACTTGATCACGTGGGCCTTGCCGCTCTTGGCGCCAGCCGACTCGATCACGTCCGGGTAGATGGTGCCCTGGGCCAGGAACTGGATGTTGTCCAGCTTGCTGGCTTCGGCATCGAAGATGTCGATGAAGGTGCGGCCGATGATCTTGCGCTTCTTCTCCGGGTCGGCTTCGCCTTCCAGGTTGTCGAGGAACTGCTTTTCAGCGTCGGCGCGGATCACCTTGACGCCCATGTTCTCTTTGAACATGGCCATCACCTGGTCACCTTCGTGCAGGCGCAGCAGGCCGTTGTCGACGAAGACGCAGGTCAGCTGGTCGCCGATGGCGCGGTGCAGCAGTGCAGCAACCACCGAGCTGTCAACGCCGCCGGACAGGCCCAGCAGGACGTTGGCCGAACCGACTTGAGCGCGCACCTGGGCGATGGCGTCTTCAACGATGTTGGAGGCGGTCCACAGGGCTTCACAGCCGCAGATGTCCTGCACGAAGCGGGACAGGATGCGACCGCCCTGCTTGGTGTGGGTCACTTCCGGGTGGAACTGCACGCCGTAGTAGCCGCGGGTGTCGTCGTACATGCCGGCGATCGGGCAGCTTGGAGTGCTTGCCAGGATGTTGAAGTTGCCCGGCATCTGGGTGACCTTGTCACCGTGGCTCATCCATACGTCCAGGCCCAGCACGCCGTCGTCGTCAACGTGGTCTTCGATGCCGTCGAGCAGGCGGCTCTTGCCGACCACGTCTACGCGGGCATAACCGAACTCACGCAGCTCGGAACCTTCGACCTTGCCGCCCATCTGTTCGGCCATGGTCTGCATGCCGTAGCAGATGCCCAGTACAGGTACGTTCAGGTCAAACACAGCCTGCGGAGCGCGCGGGCTGTTGGCTTCGTGGACCGACTCGGGGCCGCCAGCGAGGATGATGCCGCGCGGGTTGAATTCGCGGATCGCTTCATCGTCCATGTCGAACGGGTGCAGTTCGCAGTACACGCCGATTTCGCGCACGCGGCGGGCGATCAGCTGGGTGTACTGGGAACCGAAATCGAGGATCAGGATGCGGTGAGCGTGAATGTCGAGGGCCATGACTCAATCTCGTCAGTGGAAATCGGAAACGACGCGGGGCTGTCGTGACAGCCCCGCATCCTTATATTGCTGGAAGCCTCAGCCTACGCGGTAGTTAGGGGCTTCTTTGGTGATTTGCACGTCATGCACGTGGGACTCGGCCATGCCGGCACCGGTGATGCGTACAAATTCCGGCTTGGTGCGCATCTCTTCGATGGTTGCGCTGCCGGTGTAGCCCATGGACGAACGCAGGCCGCCCATCAGCTGGTGGATGATCGCGGCCAGGGCGCCCTTGTAAGGCACACGGCCTTCGATGCCTTCCGGTACCAGCTTCTCGGCGCCGGCCGAGGAGTCCTGGAAGTAACGGTCGGACGAGCCTTGCGCCTGTGCCATGGCACCCAGCGAGCCCATGCCGCGATAGGCCTTGTAGGAACGGCCCTGGAACAGTTCGACTTCACCCGGGGCCTCTTCGGTACCGGCGAACATCGACCCCATCATCACGCAGGAAGCACCGGCCACGATGGCCTTGGACAGGTCACCGGAGAAGCGGATACCGCCGTCAGCGATCAGTGGCACGCCAGTGCCTTCCAGTGCCGCGGCGACGTTGGCGATGGCGCTGATTTGCGGCACGCCGACACCGGCAACGATACGGGTGGTGCAGATCGAGCCTGGGCCGATACCGACCTTGACGGCGTCAGCGCCCGCCTCGGCCAGGGCCTTGGCAGCAGCGCCAGTGGCGATGTTGCCGCCGATGACCTGCACTTGCGGGTAGGTTTCCTTCACCCAGCGAACGCGGTCGATCACGCCTTTGGAGTGACCGTGTGCGGTGTCGACAACCACCACGTCAACACCAGCGGCAACCAGGGCGGCAACGCGCTCGCCGGTGTCCTTGCCGGTGCCGACCGCAGCGCCGACGCGCAGGCGACCCTGGTCGTCCTTGCTGGCCAGCGGGTAAGCCTTGGCTTTTTCGATGTCCTTGACGGTCATCATGCCCTTGAGGCTGAACTTGTCGTCGACGATCAGGACTTTTTCCAGGCGGTGCTTGTGCAGCAGCTCGCGGACTTCGTTCTTGTCGGCGCCTTCGCGGACGGTGACCAGACGCTCTTTGGGGGTCATCACGTCGCGGACCTTGGCGTCCAGACGGGTTTCGAAGCGCACGTCACGGGAGGTGACGATGCCGACCAGGTCGCCGTTCGCCAGCACCGGAACACCGGAGATGTTGTTCAGGCGGGTCAGGTCGAACAGGTCACGCACGGTGGCGTCGGCTTCGATGGTGATCGGGTCCTTGACCACGCCAGCCTCGAACTTCTTGACCTTGCGTACTTCGCCGGCCTGCTGTTCGATGGTCATGTTCTTGTGGATGATGCCGATGCCGCCTTCCTGGGCCATGGCAATGGCCAGACGCGCTTCGGTCACGGTATCCATGGCGGCGGAAACCAGCGGAATGTTCAGCTCGATGCCACGGGTCAAACGGGTCTTGAGACTGACTTCATTGGGCAGTACCTCGGAATAGCCAGGTACAAGGAGGATATCGTCGAAGGTCAGGGCTTCTTGGCTGATACGCAGCATCGCGGGGGCTCCCGGGCGGGAAAAATGGAAGCGCGCCATTATACTCATGCACGGCGCGCCGCTCAATGCAAAATAAGGGCCTTCGGTCAGCCTTGTGGCACTTTTACCTGTACCACGGCCACCGGCTGGTCGAGCCAGTCGGCGAAGCTGTCGAGAAAGGCCTGGGTAAACCCGGCCTCGCCCCAGTTGTTGAAGATGAACCCCAGGTTGGAAAAGGCACATGGCTGCAGGTAAATGAAGCCATTGATGTCATCTTCGAAGCCGCACAGCGGGCAGGTGAAGTTGTCACTGACGCGCGGCATCCATTCTTCCAGGCTTTCGAACAGCGGCTCGCCGACTTCGCGGCGGCACTCCGGGCAGCCGGCTTCTTCGAGAAAACCTTCGGTGGGGGTGTAGATGCAGCGTTTGAGCATCACCTCCATGCCGTTGACCGGCTGGTCGAAGGGCAGTTTTTCCGGATGAAGGGCCACTTTGCGCGCCCCGGCGGCCAGGGCATGGCCCATGCGGTTGCCGGTGCGGCCACAGGTGGTCAGTTGCTCTTCGACGACCTTCTCGCGCACCAGCCAGCGCAGGATGGCGCGGGCGCGGGCTTCATGCACCGGGACGGTGGACAGCTTGGGAACGATGATGCTCTGGGTGTTCATGTACGGGACAAGCCTGAAAAACGCCGGTAATGACGCAATTCTACCGCTCAGGCGCTCAGGTAGCGACCGATCAACGCCAGCCCACTGGCCAGCACCAGCCAGGTGACCAGGCGTACAAAGGCTTCACGGGAAAGCCGGTTGGTCAGCCGGCGCCCCACCCAAAGGCCGACGAACATGACTGGCAGCAAGCAGGCGGCGAGCAGCAGCAGGCTTTGGTCGGCATAGACACCGGCGATCAGGAACAGCGTCAGGCGTACCACCGTGCTGCAACTGATCAGCGCGCTCTGGGTGGCGCGTACCTGCTCCTTTACCTCCAGCCGTGCGCTCAGGTAAAGGGCATAAAGAAACCCGCCGCTGCCGAACAGAGCCCCGAACAACCCGCCTGCCATACCCATCGGCACCGCCCACAAGCCGGACAGGCTGGCCGGCCGCACCTTCACTGCCAGCCCGTACAACGCATAGGCGGTCACGAACACCCCCATCAACAGCAGCAAGAGGTCGGACTTCAGTTGCAGCAGGAACACCACGCCCAGCGTGCATCCCAGGGCCATGAACGGCAACAGCCGCAGCAACTCGCTGCGCACCACATCCCGGCGCGACGGCAGCAGGTTGCCGAACGCGGCAACAAAGTCCAGCAGCACCAGCAGCGGGATGATGCGTGACAACGGCATGAAATGGATCAGCACCGGCCCGGCCACCAGCGCGGTGCCGAAGCCGGCTATGCCAAAGACGATGTAGGCAACACCGACACCCAGCAGGATGGGTAGCCAGTCAAGGCCGAAATACGACAGTTGGGCGAGCATGGCAGCAATTCCTGAGAAGACAGCCCAAGGTTAGCCAGCGATGAGCCATGCCGACTAATATGCCTTTATCGCCACAGCCATCTCGAAAAGGCATGACATGACGTCGATCCGCCAGTTGCGTTACTTCGTGGAAATCGCCGAGTGCGGCAGTTTCAGCGCTGCCGCCGAACGGCTGTACATCGCCCAGTCGGCGCTGAGCCGGCAGATAAAGGAGCTGGAGCAGCAACTGGGCACGCCGCTGTTCGAGCGCACCGCACGCCTGCCACGCCTGACACTGGCCGGCCAGGCCTTTCTTGAACGATCGCGGCGCTTGCTGGCCGATTTGGCACAGGCCGAGCGCGTAACCCGCGACATTGGCCAGGGGCTGCAAGGCAGTCTGCGCCTGAACCATTCCAGTACCGTGCCGCTGACCGGCACGTTGCTGGCTCGCCTAGGCTACTTCCTGGAAGACAACCCGGGGGTTTCGCTGGAGATCGCCCAACAGTCGTCGGAGGCACAGCTGGAAGATATTGCTGCCGGGCGGCTGGATATCGGCCTGCTGCGCCTGCCGGTGCTGCGCCAGCACGACGGTGTGGTGCTGCATGAACTGTTCAGCGAGCCCTTGTTGCTGGCAGTCGCTGCCGGGCACCCTCTGGCCAACTCGCCACAGGTGAAACTGGAGCAGTTGCGGGAAGAGCGCTTCATTTCCATTCCACACCGGGACCGCGGCGGGTTGAGCTATTTGTCGGCCTCGTTATGCATGGAGGCAGGGTTCTTCCCGCAGGCGGCGCAGGTGCTGTCACGCAAGACGACGCAATTGCAGCTGATCCAGGCGGGGTTCGGGGTGGCGTTGTTGCCGGAGTGCATGCGGGAGATTGCGCCGGCTTCGGTCAGCTTCGTGGCACTGGAAGGTGATTGCCAGAGCACAGTGGCGCTGGCCTGTCGTCGTGATGCGGGGCAGATGGTGCGGCAGTTCGTGGCGGCCATGCAGGACTGAGACTTGTGGAAGCAACCGCATCACCCGGTAGGAGCAGCCTTGTGCTGCGAAGAGGCCATTGCAGCCGAAGATGATCATTAGGCCCACCGGCCTCTTCGCAGCACAAGGCTGCTCCTACAAGGACCGCGACAAGCCTGGTGACAGGGCCGGGACAGACAACCGGGGCCGATGTCCTTTATGATGCCTCCATGATCAAAGACCCCTTCGAACGACTCGGCCTGGACCGTGAGGTCCTTACCGTCAGCCAACTCAACGGCCGCGCCCGCGTGCTGCTGGAAGACGTGTTCCGCAGCGTCTGGGTGGAAGGCGAAATCTCCAACCTCGCCCGCCCAGCGTCCGGCCACATGTACTTCACCCTCAAGGACAGCGGTGCCCAGGTGCGTTGTGCGCTGTTCCGGCAAAACGCCACGCGGGTCCGCCAGGCCCTGCGCGACGGCCTGGCGGTGCGGGTACGTGGCAAGGTTTCGCTGTTCGAAGGGCGTGGCGACTACCAGCTGATTCTCGACACCGTCGAGCCGGCCGGTGACGGCGCATTGCGCCTGGCCTTCGAGGCGCTGAAGGAAAAGCTCAGCGCCGAGGGGCTGTTCAGCGCCGAACGCAAAAAGCCGCTGCCGGCCCACCCTCAACGGATCGGCATCATCAGCTCGCCTACTGGCGCTGTGATCCGCGACATCATCAGCGTGTTCGGTCGCCGCGCTCCACAGGTGGAACTGAACCTGATCCCCACGGCGGTACAGGGCCGCGAAGCCATTGCGCAGATCGTGCGCGCCATTCGCCTGGCCGACAGCCTTGGTTTCGATGCGCTGATCCTGGCCCGGGGTGGTGGTTCGCTGGAAGACCTGTGGTGCTTCAACGAAGAAGCCGTGGCGCGTGCCGTGGCCGCCTGCGTCACCCCGATTGTCAGCGCCGTGGGCCATGAAACCGACGTGTCGATCAGCGACTTCGTCGCCGACGTACGCGCCCCCACGCCGTCTGCCGCCGCCGAGTTGCTGGCCCCCGACAACAGTGGCTTGCAGCAACGCCTGGACGGCCTGCAACGGCGCCTGTTGCTGCGCATGCAGAATCGCCTGACCCATGACCGCCTGCGCCTGGAATCACTGACCCGGCGCCTGCGCCACCCGGGCGAGCGCCTGCGCCAGCAGGCCCAGCGCCTGGATGACCTGGACATGCGCCTGCGCCGCGCCTTCATGCTCAGCCTCAACCAGCGCCGCGATCGCCTGGCACGCATGGACACCCGCCTGGCCGCGCAGCACCCGGGGCGCAACCTGAAACTGCTGAGCCAGCGCCTCGACAGCCTGGCCGAGCGCCTGCCACGGGCCATGCGCGAGGTGTTGAAAGACCGTCGCCAACGCTTCCAGGCCCAACTGCAAACCCTGCAAGTGGTCAGCCCGCTGGCCACCCTCGCCCGTGGTTACAGCATCCTGCTGGACGACCAGGGCCAGGCCATTCGCAGCGCCGAACAGACCCGCAACGGCCAGCGCCTCACCGCCCGCCTGAACGAAGGCGAACTGCAGGTGCGGGTCGAAGACAACCACCTGACCCCGGTCACCCTTTCACTACTGGACTGACACATGCCCCGCCTGCTCGCGCCCCTGCTCGCCCTCTCCCTCCTGCTGCTGGCTAGCGGCGCCCAGGCCAGCTATATCACCCGCACACTGAACAAGCCGGTGCCGGGTGGCGTGGCGGTGGTAGACCTGGGCCCCGCCACCAGTGCGCCCAACGCCCGTTTCGACGGCAAGCCGGTGCTGGTGGTGAAGGAGCAGGACAACTGGCTGGCCATCGTCGGCATCCCCCTGACCCAAAAGCCCGGCACTGCCGTGCTGAACCAAAACGGCCGCACCCTGCCCTTCAGCGTCGGCAGCAAGAAGTACCCCGAGCAGCGCATCACCCTGAAGAACACCCGCCAGGTCAACCCGAACCCGGCCGACCTCAAGCGCATCGACCGCGAACTGGCCGAGCAGATCAAGGCTTACCGCAGCTTCAGCCCGAGCCTGCCGAGCAACCTGATCCTCGACAAACCGGTCAATGGGCCGCTGTCGAGCAAGTTCGGCGTGCGCCGCTTCTTCAACGGTGAAGAGCGCAACCCGCATGCCGGGCTGGACTTCGCGGTGCCAGCGGGCACGCCGATCAAGACCCCGGCCAATGGCAAGGTGATTCTGGTGGGGGATTATTTCTTCAATGGCCGCACGGTGTTCGTCGACCATGGGCAGGGCTTTATCAGCATGTTCTGCCACATGTCCAAGATCGATGCGCAGGTCGGGCAAACACTGCGCCGTGGCGACGTGGTCGGTCGTGTGGGCTCGACCGGGCGGGCAACCGGGCCGCACATGCACTGGAACGTCAGCCTGAACGATGCGCGGGTGGACCCGGCGATTTTCATCGGCGCGTTTCAACCCTGAGATCTGTGCTAGCTGTGCTGACCTCTTCGCGGGTAAACCCGCTCCCACAGGTACTGCGCTGTCTTGGGGCGCAGCGCGATCCCTGTGGGAGCGGGTTTACCCGCGAATAGGCCGGCACTGCCGACAACAAGTCCACTGTGTTGCGTCATCGAAAAAACATAAGCAAACATAAATAAGCACTCAGCAGATTGCAGCCATAAAATCTCGCTTAATGGTGTTTTTTAAGCATTTATCTCAATTTTCCGCGAACGCTTGCCATCCCCCACCCCACTGGTTAAGTTTGAAGGCATGAAAACCTTCAGCACCCTCATCCTGCTCCGACAACATCGCAGCCTCTGCCTGGTCAGCGCCCGACTACCAGGCTGAATCGCGTCGCCTCGCCTCTTCATCTCGTTATCGCTCGGCAGGCCCGATCTCGGCCGCACACAAAAGGATTGCTTCCATGTCCATGCTCAAAGACCCTTCGAAGAAGTACCGCGCCTTCCCGACCATCGACCTGCCCGACCGTACCTGGCCGTCGAAGACCATCACGGCCGCGCCGATCTGGTGCAGCTCCGACCTGCGTGATGGCAACCAGTCGCTGATCGAGCCGATGGATTCGGAGAAGAAACTGCGCTTCTGGAAGACCTTGGTGCAGGTTGGCGTGAAAGAAATCGAAGCGTCGTTCCCGTCTGCCTCGCAGACCGATTTCGACTTCGTGCGCACCCTGATCGAAGACGGCCACATCCCGGACGACACCACCATCCAGGTGCTCACCCAGGCCCGTGAAGACCTGATCGCCCGCACCTTCGAGTCGCTGCGCGGTGCGAAGAAGGCCATCGTCCACCTGTACAACGCCACCAGCCCGTCGTTCCGCCGCATTGTCTTCAACCAGGACAAGCAAGGCGTGAAAGACATCGCGGTGAACGCGGCCAAGCTGTTCGTCAAGTACGCTGCCCAGCAGCCGGAAACCCAGTGGACCTTCCAGTACTCGCCGGAAACCTTCAGCGCCACCGAGATGGACTTCGCCAAGGAAGTCTGCGACGCGGTCATCGAAGTGTGGAACCCTACGCCTGAGCACAAGATCATCCTCAACCTGCCGGCCACCGTGGAAGTGTCCACGCCGAACATCTATGCCGACCAGATCGAGTGGTTCTGCCGCAACGTCAGCCGTCGTGACAGCGTGATCATCAGCCTGCACTGCCACAACGACCGTGGCACTGGCATCGCCGCCACCGAGCTGGGCCTGATGGCCGGCGCCGACCGTGCCGAAGGCTGCCTGTTCGGCAACGGCGAGCGTACCGGTAACGTCGACCTGGTGACCCTGGCTCTGAACCTCTACACCCAAGGCATCGACCCGTTGCTGGACTTCTCCGACATCGATGGCGTGCGCAAAGTGGTCGAAGAGTGCAACCAGCTGCCGGTGCACCCACGCCACCCATACGTGGGCGACCTGGTCCACACCGCGTTCTCCGGCTCGCACCAGGACGCCATCCGCAAGGGCTTCGCCAAGCAGCAGGAAGGCGAACGGTGGGAAGTGCCGTACCTGCCGATCGACCCGGCCGACATCGGCCGCAGCTACGAGGCGGTGATCCGCGTCAACAGCCAGTCGGGCAAAGGCGGCATCACCTACCTGCTCGAGCAGGAATACGGCATCAGCCTGCCGCGCCGCATGCAGATCGAGTTCAGCCAGGTGGTACAGGGTGAAACCGACCGCCTGGGCCTGGAAATGACCGCCCAGCAGATCTACAGCCTGCTGCACAAGGAATACCTCCAGGCCAACGCGCCGTACGCGCTGGTCAGCCACCGCCTGCAGGAAGAAAACGGCCACAGCGCCGTGGAAGTGGAAGTGGCCGGCGAAGGCGAAACCACCCTGCACTGGCGCGGCAAGGGCAACGGCGCCCTGGAAGCCCTGGTGGCCGGCTTGCCGATCTCGGTGGAAATCATGGACTACAACGAGCACGCCATTGGCGCGGGCACCAATGCCAAGGCAGCGGCCTACATTGAACTGCGCGTGGCCGGCGGCCGCCCGGTGCATGGCGTGGGCATCGATGAAAACATCACCACGGCCAGCTTCAAGGCACTGTTCAGCGCGCTGAACCGCTCGCTGAGCCAGCAGGATGCCAAGGCCGCCTGAGTAATACCGGCCTGCAAAAAGCCCGCTTCCTGGAAGCGGGCTTTTTAATTACAAGTTGTCCCGTCCTGAATAAGGTTTACACCTCCCATCCCGAATTTCCGGAGAAGCAGATGGAGCAAGGTGTAAAGCGCACGCAGCGAGATTACTCGCTGTCTTTTAAACTGGCCGTCGTTGATCAGATCGAAAAAGGCGAACTTACCTACAAGCAGGCCCAGGTGCGGTATGGCATCCAGGGTCGGTCGACGGTTCTGGTATGGTTGCGTAAGCATGGTCGCCAGGATTGGAGCCAAGGGGCCTCGATCCGAGACGAGAGGAGCTGCGCGATGTCTGACCCGAAAACGCTCACTCCAGAGCAGCGGATCAAAGAGCTTGAGCAACAGCTTGAACTGATGAGCCAGAAGGCCCAGTTTTTTGAGACGGTCGTTGATGTTCTGAAAAATGACTATGGTGTCTCGGTCGTAAAAAAGCGATCCGGCAAGTCCTCTCGCAAGGTCAAGTCGTAGGACTGAGCATTGCCAGGGCTTGTCAGTTTCTAGGCATCAGTCGACAGGCTTACTACAAGCGCAACCGAGCGGCTGATGGCAAAGAGCGCCAGGCTGATCGGGTGGTTGAGTTTGTTCAGCAAGTCCGGATGCGCCAGCCTCGTCTGGGTACACGCAAATTGCACTATCTGCTGCATTGCCAACCTGACAAACGATTCCAAGTCGGCCGAGATAGGCTGTTCCAGGTTTTGGGAGAGCGCCGTTTGCTAGTGCTGCCTAAGCGGGCCTACCACAAGACAACACAAAGCTTTCATCGCTTTTACCGCCATCCCAACTTACTCAAGCCGGGCCCAAGCCAAGTCGTTCCGACAAGGCCAGAGCACGTCTGGGTTGCCGATATTACTTACCTGCCCGCACGTAACGGCCCGCTGTACCTGAGCCTGGTAACGGATGCGTACTCCAGGAAAATTGTTGGCCACCATGTCCATGAAAGCCTGCATGCCGAGTCAGTGGCGCAAGCCTTCAAGCAGGCATTACGAAAGCGACGTCGTCGCCAGCCATTAGTCCACCATTCGGATCGAGGCATCCAATATTGCTCGGCGCTGTACCAGTCACTGCACCAACGGCACGATGTTCAGTGCTCCATGACTGATGGGTATGACTGCTACCAGAACGCGCTGGCCGAGCGAATCAACGGAATCCTCAAGATGGAGCTGCTGTTGAGCAGCCCTGAAGATCTTGAGCAGGCGAGGCAGATGGTTGACGAGGCAGTGCAGATCTACAACACAGAACGGCCCCATATGGCCCTGAAAAACAAAACGCCCGATGCAGTGCATCGGGCGTTTTGAGGCCTGTCGGCCTACCTGAACAGGTGTAAACCTATTTCAGGACTAGACAAAGTAGTCGTTCACGCGACGGAGTAATCGAAGGTCCACCGCCTGGCGCCTGGTTCTTTCTCATACTGCTTGAACAAGACGGCCTGATTGACCTCCTTCCAGGTCAGGGGTTTTATTGATTTTTCGAGCTTGACCGGAACCAGCTGATCACACACCACTGACGAGAGCAGGGTGAGGTCTTCCCGCACCAGCCGCCCAGTGCTATCGAATATTTCTGAATGCCTGGAGTGAGGCACCAACCCGGCGAGGATACCCGCAGACGTCATATGATGGGCGTAAACCAGGTGCACTTGATACACCATGATTGTCCCTTCTCCCTTGACCTTGAGGCCGCGTTTTATTGACTCTGAACTACTGACAGTTTCCGTCACGGAAAACATGGCGGAAAGTTCCGCACCTACGTTGACGGCGCCAAAGTCAGCAGAGAAACCTATCGAAAACTCAATGCCTTTGGAAAAGCTTTTGCTGAAGCCTTCGCACACCACCACCTCACGCTCATGCTCCGTCTGGACATTTGATCGAATCGTGGCCACATGTTGCAGGTAGGCAAAAACCGGGCGCGTGTACGTGGCCCAATTCTGGTTCCCACTGTAGACATCACCATATTTCGTATCGCCATCAATCCAGCAACCCGCCCTGAGTTCGTCACCTATCAAATACTGCTCGATTTCGAAAGACCCGTTCTTCAACGGGTACTGTTCAATTTCATTCACACGGTTACTCATCGCCTCAGCCTCCCGCTGCTCAATACTGTAGGAATTTGCTTTCTAATGCCTGCTCATTGAAACTCCAGCCGCTGGGCCCGGATGCGCCAAAAGCCATATTGAACACCAGGTGATAGATCATCTTGCGCGAAATGGGCGCGTTGACTTCAATGGATGCGGGCTTGACCAATACCAAGTCGGTGGCAACCGAAGACAGGAAAAAAACGCCGCCGTGGTCCTCAGCTACAGACACCGGCTGTACCGTAAACAAATCAGCACAGTCACTCTGATCCGCAATCAACCGATGCGCATAGACTAACTTCATCTGGCAAGCCATATAACGCTCAGCCCCAGCTACGCGCGCGGTATGCGCAACAAGCGAGTACGGCAGCCAACTTTCAGACGGACACGACCCCGGTAGCAGGTCGGAAATGACATTGACCAATTCAAGTGCTTTCGGTGCAGAAAAGTGTTGGGCTTCATGAGCAAACCAGACCTCGTGCCCGGAGCGCCTGGCGAAGTCAAGTTCACACTCTTCTTCATCCAGTGCAGCATGAGTACCCAAGTAGTCAAGGTATGCAAAAACCGGCCGGGTAAGTACTTTGCCCTTACCAGTAGGTAACCCAAAACTGCCATGAACCGTTTCACCCTCCACCCAGCACCCGCAATGAAATTCGTCAGTATCCACCAGGTAACTTTCAATCGGATAGGAGCCGCTCAACACCGGAAAATCCTCGGGCGAGAAACGCTCATACTCTTCCATCGCAGACCTCTACATATCGTTGGGACATGTGAAACTATGCGACTCGGCCGACCGCGCCTATACGTCGATTCTTCCTCGGCATGAAACGCTTCACTGAAAGACCCATGACGCTGCCCACCGCCTGAGCCGATTCAACATGAATACATGAGTGAACAATGGGCAAAAAAAAGGGGCGCCGACCAAGCGCCCCATAAGCCGTAAAGCACACAACAAATTCAGTTGGCGTCCAGCAGCGCCATCGCCTCCGCGCTGCACGCTTCGATCCGCGCCCAGTCGCCGTTCTTGATCCAGCTGCTGTCGAGCATCCAGGTGCCGCCCACGCACATCACATTGGGCAATGCCATGTAGTTACGCACGTTGGCCGGGTTCACGCCGCCGGTCGGGCAAAAGCGAATGTCACCGAACGGGCCGCCAAAGGCCTTGATCGCCGCCACGCCGCCGCTGATTTCCGCCGGGAACAACTTGAACCGGCGGTAACCCAGGGCGTAGCCCATCATGATTTCGGATGGCGTACTGATGCCTGGCAGCAGCGGGATTTCGCTGTCCACGCCCGCTTCGAGAATGTCTTGGGTAATGCCCGGGGTAACGACGAACTGCGCGCCGGCAGCCTCGACGGCGGCGAACATGCTGCGATCCAGCACGGTGCCTGCGCCAACGCACAACTCCGGGCGCTGCTCACGCAGCACCTGGATGGCTTTGAGCCCATGCCGGGAACGCAGGGTCACTTCCAGGGTACGGATACCGCCGGCGGCCAGGGCATCCGCCAGCGGCAGGATGTCTTGCTCACGGGCGATGGTGATTACCGGCAGGATGCGCGCCTTTTCGCAGATGGCATCGATCCGGGCGGCCTTGTCGGCCATCGAGAGCTTTGGCTGTGGGCGTTCGAGGGTGGTCATGACAGTGGATCCTTGGCTCATGGGCACCAGTAGATGTCCAGGGGGTCGTGAAGAAAAGCGCGAATCGGCATTTCAGTAAGGTCGTTGCCAGCCAGCGCGGCGCGCAGGGTAGCGAGTTTGCCCGGCCCTTGCACGGACAGTGCGATGAAGGCGGCGCTGGCCAGCAGCGAACGGGTCATCGACAGGCGCTGGTGCGGCACGCTCGGTGCCAGCAACGGCAGGCAGCGACGCGGGCTGGCCAGGTCCAGGCCTGCTTCCAGGTTGGGGCTGGCGGGGAACAGCGAGGCGGTATGGCCATCGTCACCCATGCCCAGCACCAGCACGTCGATCGGCGGCAGCCCGGCCAAGGCGTGGTCGGCCTTTAGCGCAGCGGCATCAAGGTTCTCCGCTTGCTGATACAGGCCAACAAAGCGGGCCTTGGCCGCCGCACCCTTGAGCAGGTGGCGGGCCAACAGGCCAGCATTGCTATCAGCGTGCTCCACCGGCACCCAGCGCTCATCGGCCAGGCTGACAGTAACCTTGGCCCAGTCCAGGTGTTCACTGGCCAGCTTCTCAAGGAATGGCACCGGGCTGCGGCCACCGGACAGCACCACGCAGGCCTGGCCCTTGGCAGCAATGGCTGCACGCAGGCGCTCGGCCACATCATGGGCCAGGGTTGCAGCCGCCACCTTGGCATCCGCCAGTTCATGAACCTTCACGGCTGCCGGCAATTTCAGTTCAGATATCCCCATACCACGCCCTCCCATCGCGTGTGATCAATGCAATCGAGCTCATCGGCCCCCAGGAACCCGCTGCGTAAGGCTTGGGCGCATCGCCCGCATTACGCCAGCCGGCGATCAACTGGTCGCACCACTTCCAGGCATACTCGATTTCGTCCTTGCGCACGAACAGGTTCTGGTTGCCGCGCATCACTTCGAGCAACAGCCGCTCGTAGGCATCCGGAATCCGCGTGCTGCGCCAGGTGTCGGAAAAATTAAGCTGCAACGGGCCGCTGCGCAGTTGCATGCCTTTGTCCAGGCCCTGCTCCTTGGTCATCACCCGTAAAGAAATGCCTTCGTCCGGTTGCAGGCGAATGATCAGCTTGTTACCGATTTGCAAACGCTGTTCCGGGGCGAAGATGTAGTGTGGCGTTTCCTTGAAGTGGATGACGATCTGCGACAGCTTCTGTGGCATGCGCTTGCCGGTGCGCAGGTAGAACGGCACGCCCGACCAGCGCCAGTTGCGGATGTCGGCACGCAGGGCGACGAAGGTTTCCGTGTCGCTGCGGGCGTTGGCGTTGTCTTCTTCGAGGTAGCCAGGTACCGGCTTGCCCTCGCTGTAGCCGGCAATGTACTGGCCACGCACCACTTGGGTGCTCAAACCCTCGCCTGTGATCGGTGCCAGGGCCTTGAGCACCTTCACCTTCTCGTCACGAATGGCATCGGCGGACAGCTCGCTGGGCGGGTCCATGGCGATCAGGCACAGCAACTGCAGCAGGTGGTTCTGAATCATGTCGCGCAGCTGGCCGGCCTTGTCGAAGTAACCCCAGCGGCCTTCGATACCGACCTTTTCGGCGACGGTGATCTCCACGTGGGAGATGGAATTCTGGTTCCACTGGGTTTCGAACAGGCTGTTGGCGAACCGCAGGGCAATCAGGTTCTGCACCGTCTCCTTGCCCAGGTAGTGGTCGATACGGTAAACCCGGTTTTCGGGGAAGAACCGCGCCACGGCATCGTTGACCCGGCGCGACGACTCCAGGTCGTGGCCGATGGGCTTTTCCAGCACCACCCGGGTACGCGGGGCCAGCCCGGCGTTGTCGAGGTTTTCGCAGATGGCCCCGTACACCGCTGCCGCCGTGGCGAAGTAAGCGATCAGCGGCAGGTCGCCCGGTAACTGCTCGGCCAGGGTCTGGTAGCCCTCGGGTTGCAGGAAGTCCAGGTGCTGATAGCTCAACCGGGCCAGGAAGCGGCCCAATGCGGCAGGCTCGATATCGGCCTCGGGCACATGCCGGCGCAGGTGGGCTTCGATGCTGTTCAGGTGCTCCTGCGCGCTACCTGCCTCGCGGGCCAGCGCCAGCAGGCGCGTGTCCGGGTGCAGCAGGTTGGCCCGGTCGAGCTGGTATAGCGCAGGGAACAGCTTGCGCAATGCCAGGTCGCCAAGGGCGCCAAACAGGGCAAACGTGCAAGGATCGACACTGATCGCAGCCATGATGTAGGTTCTTTCCTAAAGTTGGTCTAGGAATACCGCTTTCGAATACGGTTTTCAAGGGATAATGTAGTAAAAACCACAACATTACACACAAGTATTACAGACAAGTGGTGCGCCACCCGCACCGACAGTACGATAGACGACCGTGCAAAAAGCCTGCTGCTTCGTCAGCCGGCTGTCTTCCCGACCCAAGGACACACCCATGGACCGCGTGCGAAACCTCCTGGAGCAGATCCAGGGACGCCTCGACGAGCTGAACAAGGCCGAACGCAAAGTCGCCGAAGTCATCCTGCTCAACCCGCAACAAGCCACCCGCTTCAGCATTGCTGCGCTGGCACAGGCGGCCAAGGTCAGCGAACCGACCGTCAACCGCTTCTGCCGCTCCTTCGGCGTCAGCGGCTACCCCGAACTCAAGCTGCAACTGGCGCAGAGCCTGGCCAGCGGCGCCGCCTACGTCAGCCGCGCGGTAGAGGCCGACGATGACCCGGCAGCCTACACCCAGAAGATCTTCGCCAGTGCCATCGCCTCGCTAGACGGCGCCTGCCAGCAGCTGGACCCACAGCAGGTCAGCCGCGCCGTGGACATGATGATCCAGGCCCGGCAGATCCACTTCTTCGGCCTGGGCGCCTCGGCCCCCGTGGCCCTGGACGCGCAGCACAAGTTCTTCCGCTTCAACCTGGCGGTGTCGGCCCACGCCGATGTACTGATGCAGCGCATGCTGGCTTCGGTGGCCCACACCGGCGACCTGTTCGTGATCATTTCCTACACCGGGCGCACCCGCGAACTGGTCGAGGTGGCCCGCCTGGCCCGGGAAAACGGCGCCTCGGTGCTGGGCCTGACCGCCGCCGGCTCGCCGCTGGCCAGCGCCTGCAGCCTGAGCCTGCACATTCCGTTGCCGGAAGACACCGACATCTACATGCCAATGACCTCGCGGATCATCCAGCTGACCGTGCTCGATGTACTCGCCACCGGCATGACCCTGCGCCGCGGCGTCGACTTCCAGCCCCACCTGCGCAAGATCAAGGAAAGCCTGAACGCCAGCCGCTACCCGATCGAGGACGACGAACTCAACTGAGCCGGTGCGCCTGCAGGCGCAGGTGCGCGCGCTGCCCCGGCGCCAGGCTCAGGCCCTCGCCACTGCCGCTGGCAGCCTCCACGCAGACGAAGCGCTGGCTTTCACGGCCGGTCACGCCCATCAGCGGCCGGTTGCCCGGGTGCCACACCACGGTGTCGTCGCTGTCACCGGTATCGATGCACAGCTCGCGCTGCCAGGCCGGGTCTTGCAGCTGCACCCGCGGCGTCCCCGGGTACACCTTCTGGCAGCCACCCTTGAGCTTCAGCGCGCCCTCTTCACGGCATGCCTGACGGCTGAGGCGGTCGTAGCCTTCGATATCCTCCAGCCCGGACAGCGCTATCTCGGACACGTCACTGATACGCCAGTAGGCCAGCAGCGCATGGCTCAGTTGGCAGGGTTCGCTGTCCTGGTGCTCGGTGCTCAGGCTCAGTTCCATACGGCTACCCAGCCTTGCGTGCAGGTCGACCTGCCAGTCGCACAGGTCCAGGCGCCATTTCAGGCTAACGCCCTCCTCGTCTTCGCGGCTGTCCACCAGCTTCCAGTCCAAAAGGCGCGCCCAGCCATGGGCCGGCCACAGGTCCTCGCTGGGGTGGCGGCCATACCACGGCCAGCACACCGGCACGCCGCCGCGGATCGCCCCCACCTGCGGCCACTGCTCGGCGCACCATAGCCAAGGCCGTTCACCTGCCGGCTGAAAGTGCAGCAACTGCGCGCCCTGGCGGCTGAATACCGCCTGGCAACGGGGGTGATCGATGATCAGCACATCGCGCTGCTGGTAACGCTCCCACTCGAATGTCGGCCTTGGCCGCTGCGAGGAAAAGAAGCGATGGAGCGGATGTTCGGGCATGGTTCAGAGCTCTTGTTGTTTGAGATAGCGCTGTCTCGGCCTATCCCCGACAACCACTGCAGGCCAGTGGGTGCCGGGAACCGAAAAGGGATTGGCGTAAATTTACAACAAATGCCCTCAGAATGACGACTGAATCTTCAAGCCTGCGACCAGCGCGTTGTCCACTTCGTCCACCCCGCCCGGGCTCTTGATGTACTGCAGGTTGGGCCGCACGGTCAGCCAGTTGGTAACGTGGAAGCCGTAGTAGAGCTCGGCGTTGTACTCGGTGCGTTGCAGCGGCACGAAGCCCGGGTTGTCATAATCGTTGATACCGCTCTGGGCATTGAGCAGTTCGGCGCGCTTCTTCACGTCGTCATTCACATGAATACGCGCCACACCGAAGCCAATGTCATCCTTGGGCCGGGCATCAAAGGCACCTTTGTAGACCAGCCCCACCTGCTGGTAGTTGTCGACCACGTTGGTGGCCTTGTCGTGCACGGTGAAGTTGGCGAACAGGCTGAGGCCGCGGTTGACGTCGCCGCCATGGGCGGTGACCTGTTGCTGCGCCACTACCCACCAACCGTGCTTGCTGGAGTGCGACTTGAATGCCCCACCCGACAGCGCCTGCGGGTTGCCGTTGACGTCGTCGAACACATCGTCGGCCTTGGCCGTGCTGTAGTAATAACCCAGGCGGTACTCGCCCGGCAGGCCGTTGACCTTGGGCGACCACACCGCCTCCACCGGCAATATCGCCCCCTTGGTGCCGCTGCCGCTGAGCTTGAAGCCGTTGCCGGTTTCCAGGTTGGAGGGGTTCTGCTCATAGGCGCCAACCTGCACGAAGAATTCCGGGGTGATGTTGTACTTCACCCGCAGCGCCCACTGGCTGACCGGCCAGTTGTACCAGATGCCGCCCACCCAGTTACCCACCTGCGAGCCGCAGAAGGCCAGGTTCTGGAAGTCGCAGGGGAAGCTGTTGAAGTCCTCGCCTTCGCCGAAGCGGCCGAATTTCACGTCCAGCGCGCCGTCGAAGTACTTCTGCTTGACCCACATCTGGGTCAGGCGCCAGGTCTGGCCGCGGCCCCACACTTCCTGCACCGAGCTGAACTGCCCGGCGCGCGGGTCGCTGATGCGGTCGTTGGACAGGTTGCGGCCGCTGCGCTCGGTGATCGCCAGCTTGAACTCGGCATCGTGCCAACCGAAGATCTTCTGCAAGTCCAGGTGTGCGCCAAGGGCAAACTGGTCGCTGTAGCGTGCCGTCTTGTCGTCGTTGTAGCCGCCGTGCAGGTTGCCGGCCACCTCGCCGACGTAGTCGAGAGTGAAGTCGTAGCCCTTGTCCAGCAACTCGGTACGGGTGCCGCCCCAGTCGCCGGTCATCCATTTCGATTCGCTGGAAAATGCCTCGGCAGCCTGCGCGCCGCTGCTGCCAACAACGGCGAGCAAAGCCAGCGAGCCCAATGTCCTGATACGTTTGCGCTGTTCCATCCCTTTGCGTCCTCTTTTTTCTTATTGATGGTGTAGACGAGTCAACGGCCTTTGAAGTGAGCCACGTTGTCCTTTGCGGTTGCCCCAGTGCTGGCCAGGTGTATGCGCTCGCCACTGTCGGCGTCGAACAGCAGTACCCGGGCCGGGTCGAATTGCAGGTTGAGGGTGTCACCCACGCGGCACGCCACATCCGGCGCCAGGCGGCAACACACTTTGGTCTGGTTGAGGGTGACGAACACCAGCAGGTCCGGCCCGGTGGGTTCGGTAACCTGCACCTCGGCGCGAATAGCCGGCAGACCATTGCCCTCTGCAGCGCCCAGGGCGATCTGCTCAGGGCGGATGCCCAGGATGATCTGGCGGCCATCCAGTTCGTCAGCCGCCAGCCCCAGCGGCAACTCGCAGCGCGCCTGGCCGCTGTCGAGCAGCGCCAGCCAGCGGCCATCCTGCCTGGCCAGGCGCACCGGAATGAAATTCATCGGCGGCGAACCGATGAAGCTGGCGACAAACTGGTTGGCCGGGTCGTTGTAGATCTGCTGCGGGGTGCCGAACTGCTGGATGATGCCGTCCTTCATCACCGCCACCTTGTCACCCAGGGTCATGGCCTCGATCTGGTCATGGGTGACGTACACGGTGGTGGTCTTCAGGCGCTGGTGCATCAGTTTCATTTCGGTGCGCATCTCGACCCGCAGCTTGGCGTCGAGGTTGGACAGCGGCTCATCGAACAGGTAGATCTTCGGCCGTCGCGCCAGCGCCCGACCCATGGCTACCCGTTGCTGCTGGCCACCGGACAGTTGTGCCGGCTTGCGCGCCAGCAGGTGCTCGATCTGCAGCAGCTTGGCGACCCGCGCCACTTCTTCGTCGATGGCCGCCTGCGGCATCTTGCGGATCTTCAGGCCAAATTCGATGTTCTCGCGCACGCTCATGGTCGGGTACAGCGCGTAGGACTGGAACACCATGGCGATGTCACGGTCCTTCGGGCTCATGCCACTGACGTCCTGCTCGTCGATGAGGATGGCACCGCCGGTGATCTGCTCCAGGCCGGCAATGCAGTTCATCAAGGTCGATTTGCCACAGCCAGAGGGCCCGACCAGGATCAGGAACTCGCCATCCTTGATCGACAGCTGGATGTCCTTGAGGGTGTCCGGCAGGCCGCTGCCGTAGGTCTTGTTCACATTGCGAAGTTCGAGCGTTGCCATGACTTACCCCTTTACCGCGCCGGCCGTCAGCCCGCGGACGAAATATTTGCCTGCCACCACGTAGACCAGCAGGGTTGGCAGGCCGGCGATCATCGCTGCCGCCATGTCGACGTTGTATTCCTTGGCCCCGGTGCTGGTGTTGACCAGGTTGTTCAGGGCCACGGTGATCGGTTGCGAATCACCGCTGGAAAACACCACGCCGAACAGGAAGTCGTTCCAGATCTGGGTGAACTGCCAGATCAGGCAGACCATGATGATGGGCGTGGACATCGGCAGGATGATGCGCCGGAAGATGGTGAAGAACCCGGCCCCGTCCAGGCGCGCGGCCTTCACCAGCGCATCGGGGATGCTCACGTAGAAGTTGCGGAAAAACAGCGTGGTGAAGGCCAGGCCGTAGACCACGTGCACCAGCACCAGGCCGCCGGTGGTGCTGGCCAGGCCCAACTTGCCGAGGGTGAACGAGGCAGGCAGCAGCACGGTCTGGAAGGGCAGGAAGCAGCCGAACAGCAGCAGGCCGAAGAACAGCTGCGAGCCGCGAAAGCGCCACATCGACAGCACATAGCCGTTCAGCGCGCCAATGGTGGTGGAGATCAGCACCGCTGGCACGGTGATCATGATCGAGTTCCAGAAGTAACCGCTGACCGTGCCCCAGGCCTTGACCCAGCCAATGCCGGTAATCACCGTCGGCCAGCTCAACAGGTTGCCGGTGCTGATGTCTTCGGGGCTCTTGAAGCTGGTCAGCAGCATCACCACCAGCGGCACCAGGTACAGCAGCACAGCGCTCAGCAATACCGCGTGGATGGCGATGCGGCTCAGGTTGAGCGCCGGTTTGTCGACAGGGCTATGCATGGCGTTTGCTCCGCAGCTCCGAGTACAGGTACGGCACGAGGATCGCCAGGATCGCCCCGAGCATGAGGATGGCGCTGGCCGAGCCCATGCCCATCTGGCCGCGGCTGAAGGTGAACGAGTACATGAACATTGCCGGCAGGTCGGACGAGTAGCCCGGGCCGCCAGCGGTCATCGCCGCCACCAGGTCGAAGCTCTTGATGGCAATGTGCGAAAGGATCATCAGTGCACTGAAGAACACCGGCCGCAGGCTGGGCAGCACCACGGTCCAGTAGATGCGCGGCAGGCTGGCGCCATCCATCTGCGCCGCGCGGATGATCGACGGGTCGACCCCACGCAGGCCGGCGAGGAACATCGCCATGATGAAGCCCGAGGCCTGCCACACGGCAGCGATCACCAGGCAATACACCACCCGGTCGGGGTCGATCAGCCAGTCCAGGCGAAAGCCCTCCCAGCCCCAGTCGCGCAGCAACTTGTCCAGGCCCATGCCGGGGTTGAGCAGCCACTTCCAGGCGGTGCCGGTAACGATCATCGACAGCGCCATGGGGTACAGGTAAATGGTGCGGATGAAACCCTCGCGGCGAATGCGCTGGTCCAGCAGCACCGCCAGCAGCACGCCGATGGCCAGGCTGATGGCGATGAACAGGCCACCGAACAGCAACAGGTTCTTGCTTGCCACCCACCAGCGGTCGTTGTCGAACAGCCGGGCGTATTGCGCAAGGCCGGCCCATTTGTAGGTGGGCAGGAAGGTCGAGGTGGTGAAGGACAGCACGAACGTCCAGAGGATGTAGCCGTAGAAGCCCACCAGGACGATGAACATGCTGGGCGCCAGCACCAGCTTGGGCAGCCAGCGCTGAAGCGCGTCCAGGGGGGAGGCCCGCAGTTGGGCGGTAGTTGTGGTCATTATGTGGTACCCAGAGCCCAGGCAGCATGGGGCACTGCCTTTTGTGTTGTCGGTACTGGCCCTATCGCCGGCAAGCCAGCTCCCACAGGTACCCCACAGTTTTCAAGGATGGTGAATACCCTGTGGGAGCTGGCTTGCCGGCGATGAGGCCATCAGATCGTTACTGGGCAGCCTTGATCGCCGCCGCCAGCTTCTTCGCCGCATCGGCCGGGTCGGCCTTGGGGTCGTTGATGTAGTTGGTCACCACATCGAAGAAGGCGCCCTGCACGGCCAGCGTGGTGGCCATGTTGTGCGCCATGCTCGGCTGCAGGCCGCCATTTTTGGCATCGGCCAGGAAGTCACTGGCAGAGCGCTGCGCGCAAGCATCGAAGCCATACTTGCCCATGTCGGCAAGCATGTCGTTACGCACCGGGATCGACCCCTTGTTGCTGCTGAAGACCTTCTGGAAGTCCTGGCCCAGCACCTTGCGGGCAATGTCCTGCTGGCCGGCAGAGGTGCCGGCGTTGTTCTGCTTGAACACCACCAGCGAGTCGATGTTGTAGAGGAAGGCATGTTCGGTACCGGGGAACGGCACGCACTGGTAATCCTTGCCGGCGGTTTTCTGCGCCAGGGTCCATTCGCTCTTGGCCCAGTCGCCCATGATCTGCATGCCGGCCTTGCCGTTGATGACCTTGGCCGCTTCCAGGTTCCAGTCCTGGCCTTTGCCATCCGGGTCCATGTAGGTAGCGACCTTTTTCAGTTCGGTCAGCGCCTTGACCATGTCCGGGCCGGTCAGGGCGGTGCTGTCGAGGTCGACCATGGCCTTCTTGTAGCCGTCTGCCCCCATTACCGACAGCACTACACTTTCGAATACCGTGCTGTCCTGCCACGGCTGGCCGCCGTGGGCGAGCGGGATGAAGCCGGCCGCCTTGAGCTTGTCGGCAGCAGCGTAAAATTCGTCGAGGGTGGCAGGCGCCTTGTCGATGCCAGCTTTCTTGAAGACTTCGGGGTTGATCCACAGCCAATTGGTACGGTGGATGTTTACCGGCACGGCGACATAGTCACCGTCGTACTTCACGGTGTCGGCGACCTTCTTGTCGAGCAATGCGTCCCACTTTTCCTCCTTGGCCACATCCTTGAGCACGTCGCCGTCAAGCAGGCCGGTGGCAGCCCAGTCCTGGATGTCTGGCCCTTTGATCTGTGCGACACCCGGCGGGTTGCCGGCCACGGCGCGGCTCTTGAGCACGGTCATGGCCGTGGCACCGCCACCGCCCGCGACGGCGCCATCCTTCCAGGTAAAGCCGTCTTTCTCGACCTGGGCCTTGAGCACATCGACAGCCGCTTTTTCACCCCCGGAGGTCCACCAGTGCACCACCTCGACACTGCCTTTGGGTTCGGCAGCCTGGGCACCGAGCGGGAGGAAGGAAGCCAGGGAAATTGCGGCAGCGAGACGGAGCGTGGGATTCATCGAAGCACCTTTCTTGTTGTTATGCCGTGCAAGTCGGTCGCTTGCGTTGCATGCAGTCTAAACAGCGCGCCCGCCCCGCCAGGTAACGAAGCGATGCGTGAATGTCATCGTTTGGTTACATTGCCCGCGCAGGCAACACACCGCTTCACTCCATGCCCCGCGGCAGGTACAAGGTCACCCGCAACCCACCCTCCCTCAGGTTCAGCAAGCTCACCTCGCCCCCATGGCTATGGGCAATGTTGCGGGCAATCCCCAACCCCAGCCCATACCCCTGCTGTTGCCCGGCCAGCCGGAAATGCGGCTCGAACACCTGCTCCAGTTGCTGCTGCGGCACCCCCGGCCCCTGGTCGTCCACCTGCAGCACAAAGCCTTCGGCACTGTCGATGATGCGCAGCCGTGCCCGCTCGCCGTATTTGATGGCGTTGTCGATCAGGTTGCCGATGCAGCGTCGCAGCGCCAGCGGCTTGCCTGGGTAAGGCGCCAGTCCCCGGCCTTCGAGCGTGATGCGGCCATCACGCAGATAAGGCTCTGCCAGAATCTCCAGCACCTGGTTGAGGTCGACCGGCTCGATGTTCTCGTGGATGTCGGTGTCTTTCACACACTGCAACGCACCTTTGACCAGCAGTTCCAGCTCGTCCAGGTCCTGGCTGAACTTGGCCTGCAGGCGCTCGTCCTCCAGCAGCTCGACGCGCAGGCGCAACCGGGTGATCGGCGTGCGCAGGTCGTGGGAGATGGCGCTGAACAGCTGGCTGCGTTCAGTCAGGTAGCGGCTGATGCGCTCGCGCATGCTGTTGAACGCCCGGCTTACTTCGACCACTTCGCTGCCACCCGCTTCTGCCACCGGCGCCACATCGGCGCCCAGTGACATTTCCCGCGCAGCCCGCGCCAGGCGCTTGAGCGGCCAGCTCTGCCAGTGCACCAGCAAACCGATGAACAACAGCAGCAAGGCGGTGGTGAGCACGATGAAACCGATCTGCTGGCGTGGCAGGCGTTCGGCCTCAAGGCTGGTATAGGGCTCGGGCAGCAGCGAGGCGATGTACAGCCACTCGCCCTCGCCCAGGCGGATCTGCGTCACCAGCACCGGCGGCTTGAGCGGCTCCAGGGTCAGCGAGTAATGCGCCCAGGAGCGCGGTAGCTCATCGAGTTTCAGGCCGCTGTTGAAAATGCGCAGGTCGTCGGGCGCGACGAACTCGACGGAAATGTCCATCTGCGAGCCCAGTCGCTCATGCAATACCTGCTGGAACACATCGATCACCGCCTGCTTGCGCGGGGTGATGGGCAGCATCGGCATGTCGAGCGGCTTGGCGTTGAGCGAGACGAAGAAGCGCGTGCCGCCCATGCTGCGCAACTGGTCGAGCACCATGGGCCGATAGGCCACCGGCAACGAGCGGAAGTAACTGACACTGGCGCTCATGGAATGGGCCAGGCTGCTGGCGCTGGCCCGCAGGCCCTGCAGCTGGCTGGCACGCAGCTGGGCCACCCAGATGATGCTCGACAAGCCCTGGGCCAGCAGCACCACCAACAGGGTCAGCAGCAGCATGCGCCCCAACAGCGAGCGCGGCAGCAGGCGCCAGCGCCGCTCAGGGCGCACTGCAGACATGCGCCGCCAACAGGTAGCCGCTGCCACGCACCGTGCGGATCAGCCGAGGGGGCTTGTCGGTGTCGCGCAGGCGCTGGCGCAGGCGGCTGACCGCCATGTCGACGATGCGGTCCAGCGGCATCGGCTCGCGACCACGGGTGGCGTTGCCGATGGTGTCGCGGTCGAGAATCTGCTGCGGATGGTCGAGGAACAGCTTGAGCAGGGCGAAGTCGGCGCCGGACAGAATCACCTCTTCGCCGTCGTGGTGGAACAGACGGTGGCTGACCGTGTCCAGGCGCCAGTCGTCGAAAGCCAGCACCGCACTACCCGGCGCCGACTGGCCGAATTCGGCGCGGCGCAGCAGGGCCTTGATCCTTGCTTGAAGTTCACGAGGGCTGAACGGTTTGCCCAGGTAGTCGTCGGCGCCCAGCTCCAGGCCAATGACCCGGTCGGCTTCATCGGAGCTGGCAGTGAGCATGATGATCGGCACCCGTGCCTGGCGCGGGTGCTGGCGCACCCAGCGGCACAGGCTGAAGCCGTCTTCGTCGGGCAGCATGACGTCGAGAATGACCAGGTCGCAGGGGGTGGTTTCCAGCGCGTGACGAAAGCCCTTTCCATCGGCTTCGGCATGCACCTGGAAGCCGGAGCGGCTCAGGTAGGTTTGCAGCAGTTCGCGGATTTCCTGGTCGTCGTCGACCATCAGGATCGATTTGCCGGCAGTGCTCAAGGTGGTCCTTCCTCTTGTTAGTTACAGGTCTTCATTGCCTGTTTTTACAGGGGCTGCTTTGCAGCCCTTCGCAGCACAAGGCTGCTCCTACAGGAATTGCGCCATCCTGTAGGAGCAGCCTTGTGCTGCGAAGGGCCGCAAAGCGGCCCCAGTCAGTGATCCAACGCCTGCTGCAAGGCGACCCCGGCCCCCAGCAACCCGGAAAACTCTGCCGTCACCAGCCACACCGGCACGCCAGCGAAATAGCCACTCATGCAGCCCTTGTCGGCAAAACTCGCGGCAAACCCGCTACGCAGGAACAGCTCGGCAAAGCGCGGAATCACGCCGCCGACAATATAGACCCCGCCTCGCGCGCCCAGCGTGAGCACGTTGTTACCCGCCACACGCCCAAGGAACCGGCAGAACTGCTCGACCACCGCCAGCGCCCGTGGCTCGCCGCCCAGCGCGGCGTCGGTAATCTGCGCCGGGGTCTTGTGCCTGGGTGTGTCGCCATCCAGTGCACAGATTGCCTGGTACAGCCGCACCAGGCCACCGCCGCTGAGCACAGTCTCGGCACTGACATGGCCGATCTGCCCGTGGATTTGCTGGTGGATCGCCGCTTCGCGGGCATTGCCCACCGGCAGGTCGACATGGCCGCCCTCCCCGGGCAAGGCCTGCCAGTGCTGCTCGCCCAGGCGCAGCAGCGAACCGACGCCCAGGCCAGTGCCTGGCCCGATCACCAACGCAGGCCGCAACGGGTCAGCCTGACCCGGGCACACCTCGCGGAACTCCCCTTCGCGCAGGCGGGTCATGCCCAGCGCCATGGCGGTGAAGTCGTTGATCAGCAACAGCCGCTCGACCTGCAAGGTCTTGCAGAAGGCTGTACGGCTCAGGCGCCAGTGATTGTTGGTAAAGCGAAATTCATCGCCATCGACCGGCCCGGCTACCGCCAGGCATACAGCCGCCAACCCGCCGCGGGCAATGCCTTGGCCTTCGAGGTAAGCCTCGATGGCCTGCTCCGGGCTGGTGTAGTCCGCGGTGGCGAAGACTTTCACCTCATGCAGCTGGTTGTCACGCCACAACGCAAAACGGGCATTGGTGCCGCCGATGTCGCCAACCAGCAGGTCCTTCATTTAAGGTTCTCCAGGGCCGAGGTGAACGCACTGGCGCCCTGCTCTGCCGGGCTGAACGCCATGCGCATGAAGCCGAACAACTCACGCCCGCAGCCCAGGTCGTTGCCCTGGGGGGCCGGCGGCAGGTCGCGGCTGGCCAGTTCCTCGGCCGACACCATGACCCGCAACGTGCCTTCGACACCATCAACCCGCACGATATCACCATCGCGCACCCGCGCCAGCGGGCCGCCGTCATACGCCTCGGGGCAAACGTGGATGGCCGCCGGGATCTTGCCCGAGGCACCGGACATGCGCCCGTCGGTCACCAGCGCCACCTTGTAGCCACGGTCCTGCAGCACACCGAGGAAGGGTGTGAGCTTGTGCAGTTCGGGCATGCCGTTGCAACGCGGGCCCTGGAAGCGCACCACGGCGACGAAGTCACGCTCCAGCTCGCCAGCCTTGAACGCATCGGCCAGCGACTGCTGGTCGTGGAACACCAGCGCCGGGGCCTCGACCACCTGATGCTCGGGGGCGACAGCAGAAACCTTCATCACGCCACGGCCCAGGTTGCCTTCCATCACCCGCAGGCCGCCTTCGGCCGAGAACGGCCGCGCCACCGGGCGCAGGATGCTTTCGTCCAGGCTCTGTTGCGGCCCCTCGCGCCATACCAGCTGGCCATTGTCGAGGAACGGTTCCTGGGTGTAGCGGCGCAAGCCGTGGCCGGCCACGGTGTTGACGTCTTCGTGCAGCAGCCCGGCATCGAGCAGCTCGCGGATCAGGAAGGCCATGCCACCAGCAGCCTGGAAGTGGTTGATGTCGGCCTTGCCGTTGGGGTACACGTGGGACAGGGTTGGCACCACTTCGGACAAATCGGCCATGTCCTGCCAGGTCAGCTGGATACCTGCCGCCTGGGCAATCGCCGGGATGTGCAGGGTGTGGTTGGTCGAGCCGCCCGTGGCGTGCAGGGCGACGATGGAATTGACCAACGCCTTCTCGTCAACGATTTCGCCCAGCGGCATGAAGCTGCCGCTGGCCTTGGTCATGCGCGTCACCTGCTGCGCGGCCTCGGCAGTGAGGGCATCGCGCAGCGGCGTGTACGGGTTGACGAACGAAGCGCCCGGCAGGTGCAGGCCCATCACTTCCATCACCAGCTGGTTGGTGTTGGCGGTGCCGTAGAAGGTGCAGGTACCGGGGCTGTGGTAGGAGTTCATCTCCGACTCCAGCAGCTCTTCACGGCTGGCCTTGCCTTCTGCATAGCGCTGGCGCACGTCGGCCTTCTGCTTGTTGGAAATGCCCGACACCATCGGCCCGCCCGGGACAAAGATGGTCGGCAGGTGGCCGAAGCGCAGCGCGCCCATCATCAGGCCTGGGACGATCTTGTCGCAGATGCCCAGCATCAGCGCGGCATCGAACATGTTGTGCGACAACGCTACCGCCGTGGACATGGCGATGACTTCGCGGCTGGCGATGGCCAGTTCCATGCCCGGCTCGCCCTGGGTCACGCCGTCGCACATGGCCGGCACGCCACCGGCAAACTGGCCGACCGAACCGACCTCGCGCAGGGCCTGCTTGATCTGTTCGGGGAAGTGCAGGTACGGCTGGTGGGCAGACAACATGTCGTTGTAGGCCGAGACGATGGCCACGTTGGCGGCGTTCATCAGGCGCAGAGTCTGCTTGTCCTCGCTGCCGCAACCGGCCACGCCATGGGCGAAGTTGGCGCACTGCAGGCTGGCACGCATGGGGCCTTCACTGGCCGCGCCGCGAATCAGCTGCAGGTAGCGTTCGCGGGTGGCACGGCTGCGTTCGATCAGCCGCTGGGTGACCTCAAGGATGCGCGGATGCATGTACTGGACTCCAGGCTAATTGTAAGGGCGGTTTACCGGGCATTTCCCCTCCAAACGATTGCGGCCTAGGCTCAAGGTAAGGAGCCTGCTGCATCGGTGGAGGCACATCGCCCAACCACTCGTTGTATGTTTAAACAAAATACTGCCACTAAAAAGGCTTGTTTTCTATCAGCCAGTGAATAATCTTGTAATTCCAACAACAAAACCGTTTCAGTGAAGCTCCTTTTTGCCACAGGTTTCACTCGGACTGCCAGAGGTACTGCCATGACCCTTCGCATCGCCATCAATGGATTCGGCCGCATCGGGCGCAACGTCCTGCGCGCACTGTATACCCAAGGCTACCGCCAGGACCTGCAGGTCGTCGCCATCAACGACCTGGGCGACAGCGCCATGAACGCCCACCTGCTCAAGTTCGACAGCGTGCACGGCACGTTCGAGGCCACGGTCGAGGCCGACCACGAAAGCCTGACGGTCAATGGTGACCGTATCGCGGTCAGTGCCATCCGCAACCCGGCCGAACTGCCCTGGAAGGCCGAGGCGATCGACGTGGTGTTCGAGTGCACCGGGCTGTTCACCGACCGCGCCAAGGCCGCTGCACACCTTGCTGCCGGGGCGGGCAAGGTGATTGTGTCGGCGCCGGCCAAGGGTGCCGATGCCACCGTTGTGTACGGGGTCAACCATGACATCCTGCGGGCCTCGCACCAGGTCATTTCCAACGCCTCCTGTACCACCAACTGCCTGGCGCCGATCGCCCAGGTGCTGCACCGCGAGTTCGGCATCGAGCAAGGCCTGATGACCACCATTCACGCCTACACCAACGACCAGGTACTGACCGACATGTACCACAGCGACCCGTACCGCGCGCGTTCGGCCACCCAGTCGATGATCCCGAGCAAGACCGGCGCCGCCGAGGCCGTCGGCCTGGTGCTGCCGGAGCTGGCCGGCAAGCTGACCGGCATGGCCGTGCGGGTGCCGGTGATCAACGTGTCGCTGGTGGACCTCACCGTCAACCTCCAGCGCGAAGCCACGGCCGAGCAGGTCAACCAGCTGTTCCTTGAAGCCAGCAAGCATTCCAAGGTATTGGGCTACAACGCCTTGCCGTTGGTTTCCTGCGATTTCAACCACAACCCGCTGTCTTCGATCTTCGACGCCAACCATACCCGGGCCAACGGGCGCATGCTCAAGGTGCTGGCGTGGTATGACAACGAGTGGGGGTTCAGCAACCGCATGCTGGATAACTGCCTGGCGTTGTGCCAGGCCCGGTAATCCATAGGGCATACGCTCCCCTGTAGGAGCAGCCTTGTGCTGCGAAGAGGCCGGTAAAGCCCATCATTTTCTGTGCGGCTACCGGCCTCTTCGCAGCACAAGGCTGCTCCTACAAGGAATGCGCAGCGACTGGGAACTCACAATCTTTACCTTTTCCTAACATTTTCACACTTGACCAACGGCATAGATGATAAGCATTATCATTAACCTTTCGTCGGCCAGGTCCTCCCGTGAGTCAGTCCCGGTTCAACTCCGTCTTCCTCGTCCAGCGCCTTACCCTGCTGCGCACCTTGCAGCGCATGGTCGGCAACCCCAGCACGGCCGAAGACCTGCTGCAGGAAACCTACCTGCGGGTGTCCCGCGCCCTGGGCGAGCGGCCCATCGAGCACATCGAGCCGTTCGTGTTCCAGACCGCGCGCAACCTGGCGCTGGACCACCTGCGCGCGCGCCGGGTGCAGGCACGCATGCTGGTCGACGATGTGCCCGACGACGTGCTGCACAGCGTGGCCGCGCCCGCTACCAGCAGCGAGGATGCCGCCCATGCCGAGCAGTTGCTCAAGCACCTGAGCGTCAGCCTCAACCAGCTGAGCGAACGCCAGCAGCGCATCTTCATCCTCAGCCGCCTGCATGGCGCCACCTACCTGGAAATTGCCGAACAACTGAGTGTTTCGCCCAGCACGGTGCAGAAGGAACTGAAACTGATCATGGCGATCTGCATGGGTGTTGCCGAACGCCTCAAGTGAGCCGAGCGCAGCCGGGCGGTAACGCAAAGCCCTTGCCACACCCCGCCTTAGCCTTGATCATTCGCAAAAACCATTCAAGGATTCACCGTGACCGACAGCCCTGCCCCTCGCCCGTCACCTGCCGGGCCTCGTGCCCGTGCTCGTGCCATGGACGAGGCGCTGGACTGGCTGGTGCGCCTGCAATGCGCCGATACCGAGGACACCCAGGCCTTCGAAGCCTGGCTGAGCGCCGCACCGGAAAACGCCGAGGCCTATGTCGAGGCAGAAGCACTGTGGAACGGTACGCCGTTGCACCAGGCGGCCACGCAGATGCACCAGCAGCAACGCCGCTCGTGGCGCGGGCGCCTGCGTAGCCACTGGAAACCCCTGGCCACCGCCGCAGTGCTGCTGGTCGGGCTGTTCACCGTCGGTAACCTGCCCACCCGCCTGCAGGCCGACCACCTGACCGTGGTGGGCGAGCGCCAGCGCCTGCAGCTGGAAGACGGCGCGAAAGTGCTGCTCAACACCAACTCGGCATTTGCCAGCGATCGCAGGGACGGCCGCCAGGTTGCCCGCCTGCTGCAGGGTGAGGCCTACTTCCAGATACCCGAGGGCGCATTGCTGCCGCTTGAGGTAGAGGCCGGGCCGGTGCGCGCACAGGTGCGCGATACCGACTTTGCCGTGCGCTACCTCGATGGCGAAGCGCAGGTGCGGGTGCAACGCGGCGATGTCGACCTGCAAGGGGCACGCGACCAGCGCATCCGCCTGAGTGCCGGCGACAGCATCAGCGTCGGCCCGCAGGGCTTCGGCCAGCGCCAACGCGCCGACATGCAAAAGGACCTGGCCTGGGTCGACGGCCGCCTGGTGTTCGAGAACTGCCCGCTGAGCCAGGTGCTGGCTGAAGTGCGCCGTTACTATCCCGGCTGGATCATCAACCGCAATGCCCAGCTCGAAGACGTTGCAGTCACCGGCAACTACCGCCTCGACCAGCCGCTGGAAACCCTGCGCGCACTGGCCCACATCACCTCGGCACAGCTGCACGAGTACCCTGCGCTGGTGATTTTGAACTGACCCCGAAATTATTTTTACGCGATCGCACTCCCCCGCCCGTCTCGTTATAGCCAATGCAACTGATTCTTGTTTGAAAACGAGAACAGCAATCACCTATAACAGCCCGCGCATCAGGGAGCGCTTTCGATGTCCACTGGTCCAACCCGCTCGTCCACCCTTCCCCGCCGTACAGGGCAACTGTCTCTGTTGACACTGGCCCTGCTCGCCAGTGGCGCCTGCAGCCTGCCCGCGCTGGCCGCCGAACCGGCCCAGGCCAGCAGCCCGCGCATGGGTGACTACCGCTTCAGCATCGGCCAGCAGCCGCTGGTGTCGGCGATCAACGCCTTCAGCCAGGTCACCGGCTGGCAGGTCGGCTTCAGCGCCGAGCTGGCCGACGGCGTGGCTTCCCCGGGTGTGCAAGGCTCGCTGCCGCCAGATGCCGCGCTCAAGCGCATGCTGCAGGGTACCGGGCTGAGTTTTCGCAAGATCAGCAACGGCAACGTGGTCCTAGAGCGCCAGACTGGCGGCAACGTAATCGCCCTGCAGCAGGTGACCGTCAGCGCCACCCGTAGTGCCCAGGACGTCAGCCAGGTCCCGAGCACCGTCAGCGTACAGACCCGCGAGCAGCTGGACCGGCAGAACGTCAACAACATCCAGGACCTGGTGCGCTACGAGCCGGGTGTGTCGGTGGCTGGTACCGGCCAGCGCAGCGGCACGAACGGCTACAACATCCGTGGTATCGACGGCGAGCGGATCCTCACCCAGGTTGACGGCGTGTCGATTCCCGACAGCTTCTTCTACGGCCCCTACGCCCAGACCCAACGCAACTACGTCGACCCGGAAATCGTCAAGCGCGTGGAAATCCTCCGCGGCCCGGCCTCGGTGCTATACGGCAGCAACGCCATCGGCGGCGCGGTGAGCTACTTCACCCTCGACCCCGACGACATCATCAAGCCCGGCAAGGATGTGGGTGCCCGGCTGAAGACCGGCTACAGCTCGGCCGACGAAAGCTGGCTGACCTCTGCCACCGTCGCCGGCCGCGAGGGTGATTTCGATGGCCTGCTGCACCTGAGCCAACGCAACGGCCACGAGACCGAAACCCACGGCAGCCACAGCGGTGCCGGCCTGTCGCGCACCGAAGCCAACCCGATGGACGTGCGCACCACCAACGTACTGGCCAAGCTTGGCTGGAACTACGCCGACGACGCGCGCCTGGGCATCACCTACGAGCGCTACAAGGATGACCGCGACCAGAACATCCTCAGCGCCGTGGGCGGGCCGTTCATTCCGGGCTTTGGCGGCATGGGCTACTACAAGGCGCGCAGCGGCAACGACACCATCACCCGCGAGCGCTTCGGCATCAACCATGAGTTCGGCCTGGACTCGCTGGTCGCCGACCACGTGAAGTGGAGCCTGAACTACCAGATCGCCAAGACCGACCAGCACACCGACGAAGTCTACGCACCGCCTGGCCGCCAGGTACTGCGTACCCGTGACACCACTTACAAGGACCGCCAGTGGGTATTCGACGCCCAGCTGGACAAGGCCTTCAGCATCGGCGTCACCGACCACCTGCTGACCTATGGCACCACGATTAAGCACGAGAAAATCACCGGGACGCGCAGCGGCACCGGCACCTGCCTGACCGTGGGCTCCGGTTGCTCCGCCGCCGGTGCCGAACGCCCGGCAGACGGCCAGGTGCTGGTCAGCGACTTCCCGGACCCGACCGTAAACACCTACAGCCTGTTCGTACAGGATGAAATCCGCTGGGACAACTGGACCTTCATGCCCGGTGCGCGCTACGACTACACGCGCATGGAGCCGAAGTTCACCGACGAATTCCTGCGTGGCCTGGAGTCCACCGGCACGGCACCCACCTCCCAGGACGACGCGGACAAGAAGTGGCACCGCGTGTCGCCCAAGCTCGGCGTGACCTACGCCTTCAACGACAACTACACCTGGTATGGCCAATACGCCGAAGGTTTCCGCACCCCGACCGCCAAGTCCATGTACGGAAAGTTCGTCAACCTTGAAGAAGGGTACCGCGTAGAAGGCAACCCCGGCCTGGAACCGGAAAAGAGCAAAAGCTACGAAACCGGCCTGCGTGGCAACTTCGACGCGGGTAACTTCGACGTGGCGGTGTTCTACAACAAGTACCGCGACTTCATCGACGAAGATGCCGTGCAAAGCGCCAACCTGGAACAGACCTTCCAGGCCAACAACATCAAGCACGCCACCATCAAGGGTGCCGAGGTCAAGGGCCGCCTGAACCTGGATCACTTCGGCGCGCCACAGGGCCTCTATACCCAGGGTTCGATTGCCTACACCTATGGTCGCAACGATGACACCGGTGAGCCGCTGAACAGCGTCAACCCGCTGAAGGGCGTGTTTGGCCTGGGTTACGAGCAGCAAAACTACGGCGGCCTGCTGAGCTGGACGCTGGTCAAGCGCAAGACCCGTGTCGACGACTCCAGCTTCTACTCGCCAGACGGTTCCACCTCGAAGTTCCGCACCCCGGGCTACGGCGTGCTGGACCTGACCGGCTACTACAAGGTCACCGACGACGTGACCATCAACGCCGGCCTGTACAACCTCACCGACAAGAAATACTGGCAGTGGGATTCGGTACGCAGCTACGACGGCCAGGGTGAAGCGGCTGTGACCCAGCCAGCCAACATCGACCGCCTGACCATGCCGGGGCGCAACTTCGGTATCAATGTGGTTTGGGATATCTGAAGCCTTTAGTTTTGCAGCGCCTGCCAGATCGAGCGCCGCCCGCGCGGCGCATCGCGAGCTGCGCTCGCTCCTACGTTTGTTTCGGGCCAATTTTTCCTGTGGGTTTTGCGCGCGAACGCTCTGGCGCATGGCGCGAGATTGCGTCGTGCAAACAAGGCGGTCGCGCGCGCCTGTCACAGGCGCGACTGGCCCGAAACAAACGTAGGAGCGAGCGCAGCTCGCGATGCGCCGCGCGGGCGGCGCTCGATCTCACAGGCACTGCAACTCTGAAGAAAAACGCGTTTTTTTTACTGTCCCGCCGCCGCTGTTTCGTCTTGTATCTAGACGCCCCTCTTTCCAAGGACTGCCCCCATGACCGAACGCCCAGCCCTGCGCTCCCAGCGCCTGAACCAGATCACCCACGCCCCGCACGCCGAGCTGGATGCCCTGGTCAAATCCCACGCGCCCTTCGACAGCCGCGAAAGCTTCGCCCGCTTCGTCGTTGCCCAGTACCTGTTCCAGTCCGAGCTGCAAGCCCTGTACAACGACCCGCAACTGATCGCCATCGTCCCCGACCTGGCCGAGCGCTGCCGTGCCGACCAGGCCCGCCTGGACCTCGCCGACCTCGACACCGAAGTGCCGGCTGCCGTGCCGGGCGCCGTGGGCAAGCCGAGCCTGGGCGAGGCAATGGGCTGGATCTTCGTCTCTGAAGGCTCCAAACTGGGCGCTGCGTTTCTGATCAAGCGTGCCGTGGCCCTGGAGCTGTCCGACACCTTCGGTGCCCGCCACCTGGGCGAGCCAGCCGGTGGCCGTGCCGAAGGCTGGAAGCAGTTCACCCGCATCCTCGATGGCCTTGAGCTGTCGGCTGAAGAGGAAGCCGCTGCCGAACGCGGTGCCGTTGCCGCCTTCGAGCGTTTCACCGAACTGCTCAAACATGCCTATGCTGCGGATGCCGCGCTGGTCTGATACGCCGTACCCGGCCACCCTACCGGTGGCCGAACCGTTTTTTGCAGTGAGACCATGACCCAACCTGCCCGCTCGAAGATCGCCCGCCTGTTGTATGGAATCCTGGCTTACGTGAGCCTCGGGGTGGGCCTGGTCGCGATCGTCATACCCGGTTTGCCGACCACCGAATTCATCCTGCTGGCCGCCTGGGCGGCGACCCGCAGCTCGCCGCGCCTGTCTGCATGGCTGGAGAACCACCGGCTGTTCGGGCCGATTCTTTACAACTGGCGCAAGGGCAAGGTGATCCAGCGCCGGGCCAAGGTAAGCGCGACCATCAGCATGCTGCTGTGCGCGGGCCTGATGCTGACGTTTCTGGAGCACCACTGGCCGGTGTTCCTGGCAATCGCCGGCATGACCCTGGGCAACCTGTGGATCTGGTCACGCCCGGAGCACGCCTGCCCTGCCCCGTCACAAGCTCAACAGCCCTGAATACAGGCCGTAGGCCGCCAGTGCAGCGCCCGCCAGCACGGCGGCGAAAATCAGCTTTTCCCAGGTGGTGAACAATGCCTGGCCCTGCTCATGCTTGGCCCTGGCAAACAGGATCACACCGGGGGCATACAGCAGCGCCGACAGCAGCAGGTACTTGAGCCCGCCGGCATACAACAGCCACACGGCATACAGCAAGGCAACCAGCGCCACCAGCAAGTCCTTGCGCCGCAACCCTGGCTGCCCGGCGTAGGTTTCTGCACGCACCGCCAGCAGCACGGCATACGCCGCCGACCACAGGTAGGGCACCAGGATCATCGACGAAGCCAGGTAGATGAGGCTGGTGTAGGTACCGGCCGAGAACAGCGTAATCAGCAAAAAGCCCTGGATCATGCAGTTGGTCAGCCACAGGGCATTGGCGGGCACATGGTTGGCGTTTTCCTTGGCCAGAAAGCGCGGCATGGTCTTGTCCCGCGCCGTGGCAAAGAGGATCTCGGCACACAGCAGGGCCCACGACAGCAAGGCGCCCAGCAACGAGACCGCCAGGCCCAGGCTGATGAGCAAGGCGCCCCAAGGGCCGACGATATGCTCCAGCACCGAGGCCAGTGAAGGGTTCTGCAGCCCGGCCAGTTCCGGTTGGGTCATCACCCCCAGCGAAAGTACGTTGACCAGCACCAGCAGCGCCAGCACACCGAGAAAACCGATGACGGTGGCCTTGCCCACGTCCGAACGACGCTCGGCGCGCCCGGAGTACACACTGGCGCCCTCAATGCCGATGAACACGAACACGGTCACCAGCATCATGTTGCGCACCTGCTCCAGCACGCTGCCGAATTGCGGGTTGCTCAGGCCCCAGATGTCACGGGTGAAGATGTCGGCGCGAAAGGCGAACGCCGCAATCACCACGAACATCAGCAACGGCACCACCTTGGCCACGGTGGTCACCTGGTTGATGAACGCTGCTTCCTTGATGCCGCGCAACACCAAAAAATGCACCGACCACAGCAGCAGCGAGGCACAGCCGATGGCGATTGGCGTGTTGCCTTCACCGAACACCGGAAAGTAGAAGCCCAGGGTGCTGAACAGCAGCACAAAGTAACCGACGTTGCCCAGCCAGGCGCTGATCCAGTAGCCCCAGGCCGAAGAAAAGCCCATGTAGTCGCCAAAACCCGCCTTGGCATAGGCGTACACCCCAGAGTCCAGCTCCGGCTTGCGGTTGGCCAGGGTCTGGAACACGAAGGCCAGGGCCAGCATGCCAACGGCGGTGATGCCCCAGCCGATCAGCACCGCGCCGACATCGGCACGCGCCGCCATGTTCTGCGGCAGCGAGAAGATCCCGCCACCAATCATCGAGCCGACCACCAGCGCGATCAGCGCGCCCAGGCGCAGCTTCTGTCCCGGTTCGCTCATGCTTCCCCCATTTTTTCGCGCTGTCATGCCTTTGAAACAGCCCTGCGGGCCATATAGATGTTGTTACTTATAATGGAACAAGCCATTCAAGCTATAGCACTAATAACTGCTTTGTCTATGCACCATTCCTTTAAAAGCTAGCAGCTGCACAGCAACTAGAAAAGTTCCTGATAAAACTCAAAATTCTTGTGAAAAATTTGCGAAAGCGGCAAAAGCGGCTAGCTTCAAGCATCGCAGGCTGAACAGAGCGTTTGCTCTAGAAAGACATGGAGGTGCCAGCGCGCAAGGCTTGCAGCATAAGCTGTCGGCACTCTCCAGGAGCACCCGTGAAGGAAATTTCCTACCTTCACGTCGCCTTAAACTGACACAAGTCAGCTTACGGCAACGGCGTCGGATTTATGCTGACGTCAACTTTCTCCTGGCAGGAGTTGTTAAATGTCTGATTCATCCGGAAAACTAAAGCTCGGCGCGTTAGTTGCACTTGTCGTCGGCTCGATGATTGGCGGCGGGATATTCTCGCTGCCGCAAAACATGGCCGCCAGCGCAGGGGTTGGCGCCGTGCTGATCGGCTGGGGCATCACCGCGGTCGGCATGCTGACCCTGGCATTTGTGTTCCAGACCCTGGCCAACCGCAAGCCTGACCTGGATGGCGGGGTGTATGCCTACGCCAAGGCCGGTTTCGGCGACTACATGGGCTTCTCTTCGGCCTGGGGCTACTGGATCAGTGCCTGGCTGGGTAACGTCGGCTACTTCGTGCTGTTGTTCAGCACCTTGGGCTACTTCTTCCCGATCTTCGGTGAAGGCAACACGCCGGCCGCCATCATTGGCGCGTCGATCCTGTTGTGGGCAGTGCACTTCCTGGTGCTGCGCGGCATCAAGGAAGCCGCGTTCATCAACCTGGTCACCACCGTGGCCAAAGTGGTGCCGCTGGTGCTGTTCGCCCTGATCTGCCTGTTCGCCTTCAGGCTCGACATCTTCACCGCCGACATCTGGGCTCTGGGTACGCCGGAGCTGGGCAGCGTGATGAACCAGGTGCGCAACATGATGCTGGTCACCGTGTGGGTGTTCATCGGCATCGAGGGCGCGAGCATCTTCTCGTCCCGGGCGGAAAAACGCTCCGACGTGGGCAAGGCCACGGTCATCGGCTTTGTCACCGTGCTGCTGTTCCTGGTGCTGGTCAACGTGCTGTCGCTGGGCATCATGACCCAACCGGAACTGGCCAAGCTGCAGAACCCGTCGATGGCTGCCGTACTGGAGCATGTGGTCGGCCACTGGGGCGCGGTGCTGATCAGCGTCGGCCTGATCATCTCGCTGCTGGGGGCCCTGCTGTCGTGGGTACTGCTGTGCGCCGAGATCATGTTCGCCGCCGCCAAAGACCACACCATGCCTGAGTTCCTGCGCCGCGAAAATGCCAACCAGGTACCGGCCAACGCCCTGTGGCTCACCAATGCCATGGTGCAGATCTTCCTGGTGATCACGCTGTTCTCCAACAGCACCTACCTGTCGCTGATCTACCTCGCCACCTCGATGATCCTGGTGCCTTACCTGTGGTCAGCGGCCTATGCGTTCCTGCTGGCACTGCGCAGCGAAACCTACGAGCAGGCCCTGGCCGAACGCAAGAAAGACCTGGTCATCGGTAGCATCGCCCTGTTGTACGCCCTCTGGCTGCTGTATGCCGGCGGCGTGAAATACCTGCTGCTCTCTGCCCTGCTCTACGCACCTGGCGCCATCCTGTTCGCCAAGGCCAAGCGTGAAGTAGGCCAACCCGTTTTCACCAACGTGGAAAAACTGATCTTCGCAGCCGTGGTCATCGGCGCCCTGGTGGCAGCCTTTGGCCTGTATGACGGCTTCCTGACGCTTTGATCCACGTCTTCGTTCAATTGGAGGAATGAAACCATGTCCGCTGAAAAACAGAAGTACGGTGTCCACTCCGAAGCCGGCAAACTGCGTAAAGTGATGGTTTGCTCGCCGGGCCTGGCGCACAAGCGCCTGACGCCGAGCAACTGTGACGAGCTGCTGTTCGACGATGTTATCTGGGTCGACCAGGCCAAGCGTGACCATTTCGACTTCGTCACCAAAATGCGCGAGCGCGGCGTGGATGTGCTGGAAATGCACAACCTGCTGACCGACATCGTGCAGGACAAAGAGGCCCTGAAGTGGATCCTCGACCGCAAGATCACCCCTGACACCGTCGGTGTGGGCCTGACCAACGAAGTGCGCAGCTGGCTCGAAGGCCTTGAGCCACGCCACCTGGCCGAGTTCCTGATCGGCGGTGTGGCGGGCCAGGACCTGCCGCAGAGCGAAGGCGCCGACGTGGTCAAGATGTACAACGACTACCTGGGCCACTCCAGCTTCATCCTGCCACCACTGCCCAACACCCAGTTCACCCGCGACACCACCTGCTGGATCTACGGTGGCGTCACGCTCAACCCGATGTACTGGCCGGCGCGCCGCCAGGAAACCCTGCTGACCACCGCCATCTACAAGTTCCACAAGGAGTTCACTGGCGCCGACTTCCAGGTGTGGTACGGCGACCCGGACAAGGACCACGGCAACGCCACCCTCGAAGGCGGTGACGTGATGCCGATCGGCAATGGCATCGTGCTCATCGGCATGGGCGAGCGCACCTCGCGCCAGGCCATCGGCCAACTGGCGCAAAACCTGTTTGCCAAGGGCGCCGTCAAGGAAGTGATCGTCGCCGGCCTGCCGAAGTCCCGCGCCGCGATGCACCTGGACACCGTGTTCAGCTTCTGCGACCGCGACCTGGTCACGGTCTTCCCGGAAGTGGTGAGCGAGATCGTACCCTTCATCATCCGCCCGGACGAAAGCAAGCCGTACGGCATGGATGTACGCCGCGTCAACAAGTCGTTCATCGAAGTGGTGGGCGAGCAACTGGGGGTCAAGCTGCGCGTGGTCGAGACCGGCGGCAACAGCTTTGCCGCCGAGCGCGAACAGTGGGATGACGGCAACAACGTGGTGGCCATCGAGCCGGGCGTGGTCATCGGCTACGACCGCAACACCTACACCAACACCCTGCTGCGCAAGGCCGGCATCGAGGTCATCACCATCAGCGCCGGCGAACTGGGCCGGGGCCGGGGCGGCGGCCACTGCATGACCTGCCCGATTGTGCGTGACCCGATCGATTACTAACGCCCATTACCCCCGGCCGCCCTCACAAAGCGGCGGCCGGTGCGTTCACCAAACTCAAGGAGAAAAGTCATGGCGTTCAACATTCACAACCGCAACCTGCTCAGCCTGGAACACCACACCACCCGCGAGCTGCGCTACCTGCTGGACCTGTCCCGCGACCTCAAGCGCGCCAAGTACACCGGTACCGAGCAGCAGCACCTGAAGGGCAACAACATTGCCCTGATCTTCGAAAAAACCTCCACCCGTACCCGCTGCGCCTTCGAAGTGGCGGCCTACGACCAGGGCGCGAACGTTACCTACATCGACCCCAACTCTTCACAGATCGGCCACAAGGAGAGCATGAAGGACACCGCCCGCGTATTGGGGCGCATGTACGACGCCATCGAGTACCGTGGCTTCAAGCAGGAAATCGTCGAAGAGCTGGCCAAGTTCGCTGGCGTGCCGGTGTTCAACGGCCTGACCGATGAGTACCACCCTACCCAGATGATCGCCGACGTGCTGACCATGCGCGAGCACAGCGACAAGCCGCTGCACGACATCAGCTACGCCTACCTGGGCGACGCCCGCAACAACATGGGCAACTCGCTGCTGCTGATTGGCGCCAAGCTCGGCATGGACGTGCGCATTGCCGCACCCAAGGCACTGTGGCCGCATGACGACCTGGTCGAGCGCTGCAAGAAGTACGCTGAAGAAAGCGGCGCCCGCATCACCCTCACCGAAGACCCGAAAGCGGCGGTCAAGGGTGTGGACTTTGTCCATACCGACGTGTGGGTATCGATGGGCGAGCCAATCGAAGCCTGGGGTGAGCGCATCAAGCAGCTCAAGCCTTACCAGGTGAACGCCGACCTGATGAAGTCCACCGGCAACCCACGGACCAAGTTCATGCACTGCCTGCCGGCGTTCCACAACTCCGACACCAAGGTAGGCAAGCAGATCGCCGAACAGTACCCGGACCTGGCCAACGGCATCGAAGTGACTGACGACGTGTTCGAGTCGCCAGCCTGCATCGCCTTCGAGCAGGCGGAAAACCGCATGCACACCATCAAGGCGATCCTGGTTTCGACCCTGGCTGACCTGTAAGGGCTGACTCGACAGGCCGGGCAACCCGACCCTTTGTGGGAGCGGGTTCACCCGCGAAGGCGTCAGCCCAGGCAACCCGGCTGGGGCTACTGACGCATTCGCGGGTAAACCCGCTCCCACAGGGGGCGGCGACACCCACTCAAGAGCAGCGCTCCCTTCTTTCGTTAAAGGACATTCCCCATGCGTATCGTTGTTGCATTGGGCGGCAACGCCCTGCTGCGTCGCGGCGAGCCCATGACCGCTGACAACCAGCGTGCCAATATCCGCACCGCCACCGAACAGATCGCCAAGATTCACCCCGGCAACGAACTGGTCATCGCCCACGGCAACGGTCCGCAAGTCGGCCTGCTGTCGCTTCAGGCGCTGTCCTACAAGCCTGACGAGGCTTACCCGCTGGACGTGCTGGGCGCCGAAACCGAGGGCATGATCGGCTACATGATCGAACAGGAGCTGGGTAACCTGCTGGCCTTCGAGGTGCCGTTCGCCACCCTGCTGACCCAGGTGGAAGTGGACGCCAACGACCCCGCCTTCAAGGACCCGACCAAGTTCATCGGCCCGGTCTACAGCAAGGAAGAGGCCGAGCGCCTGGCCAAAGAGAAAGGCTGGGTGGTCAAGGCCGATGGCGACAAGTACCGCCGTGTGGTGGCCAGCCCGAAACCCAAGCGCATCTTTGAAATCCGCCCGATCAAGTGGCTGCTGGAAAAGAACAGCATCGTGATTTGCGCAGGCGGCGGCGGCATCCCCACCATGTACGATGAAAACCGCAAGCTCAAAGGCATCGAAGCGGTGATCGACAAGGACCTGTGCTCGGCACTGCTGGCCGAGCAATTGGAAGCCGACCTTCTGATTATCGCCACCGACGTCGATGCGGCTTACATTGACTGGGGCAAGCCGACGCAAAAAGCCATTGCCCAGGCCCACCCGGACGAACTTGAACGCCTCGGCTTCGCCGCAGGCTCCATGGGGCCGAAGGTACAGGCTGCCAGTGACTTTGCCCGCAACACCGGCAAGGTGGCGGTGATCAGTTCGTTGGAAAACATCGAAGACATCGTCAAAGGCACTGCAGGCACCCGCGTTTCCACCGCGAAGCCTGGGATCAGCTACCGTTGATTGCAGTCGGCGGGCCTTTGGTGCCCGCCATTTTCGACCTTCCAAAGGAGCTAGCCATGGCCCAGTACCACCCCGGTCATGTACACATCGAGCGCACTGCGCTGAACCCGGCAGACCACAGCTACGACCTGAACATCGAATACGAGGCAGTGTCGGATCCCAAGGAAGGCAGAGGCATCCAGTTCCACATGCATGGCAGCATCGAAGGCAAGCCGGTGGAAGAAAAGTTCTTCCTCGCCAAGGACCAGGTGTTGCCCAGCTTCCTGATGCAGCTAACCCGCAAGGCCCAGTCGTATCTGGCGCCGCCGAAGAAATTCGAGACCCTGAGTTCGCCGCACAAGCTCTATGACTATATGTTCGCGGACATTCGCGAAAAGCTCGATGTGAAATCGGGGGACCCCATCAAGCCTGAACATCTCGAGTGAATTAAAGATTTCGGGGCTGCTTTGCAGCCCATTCGCGGCACAAGGCCGCTCCTACAGGTATCGCGTCCGTTTCAAGCTTGACGCGATACCTGTAGGAGCGGCCTTGTGCCGCGAATGGGCCGCACAGCGGCCCCGGCGATGTTGAGGCATACTACCGCCCTCTTCCCAGCCAAAACCCCCATCGCCCCATGCGCATCCACGTCAGCTTCATCGACCGCGTCGGCATCACCCAGGAAGTCCTCGCCCTGCTCGGTGCCCGCCACCTCAACCTGGACGCCGTGGAGATGGTCCCGCCGAACGTCTACATCGACGCCCCCACCCTCAGCCCCGCCGTGCTCGAAGAACTGCATGACGCGCTGTTCGAGGTGCAGGGCGTGCAATCGGTGGACGTGGTCGACATCCTTCCCGGCCAGCGCCGCCACCTGCAGCTCGATGCCCTGCTGGCGGCGATGAGCGACCCGGTGCTGGCGGTGGACAGCGCAGGCCTGGTGCTGTTGGCCAACCCGGCGTTGATCGCCCTGTGCGGCCGCGAATCCGCCGGGCGCTCGGTGGGTGAACTGTTTGGCGACCCCGCGCTGCTGCAAGCCCTGCTGGACAACAACTTCCACCTGCCCATGCGCGAAATGCAGCTCAACGGCCAGAGCCTGCTGCTGGACGCCATGCCGATAACCAATGCCGGTGGCCTGCTGACGCTGTACCCCCCAACACGCATGGGCGAACGCTTGTCGGCCCTGCACCACGACCATGCCGAAGGCTTCGATGCCCTGCTTGGCGAGTCGCCCGCCATCCGCACCCTCAAGGCCCGCGCCCTGCGCGTGGCGGCGCTCGATGCACCGCTGCTGGTGCATGGCGAAACCGGCACCGGCAAAGAGCTGGTAGCCCGCGCCTGCCACGCCATCAGCAGCCGCCACGCGGCACCGTTCCTGGCCCTGAACTGCGCCGCCCTGCCCGAGAGCCTGGCCGAGAGCGAGTTGTTCGGTTACGCCCCCGGCGCCTTCACCGGCGCGCAACGCGGTGGCAAGCCCGGGCTGATGGAGCTGGCCAACCAGGGCACGGTGTTCCTTGATGAAATCGGCGAAATGTCACCGTACCTGCAGGCCAAGCTGCTGCGTTTTCTCAGCGATGGCAGCTTCCGCCGGGTGGGCGGCGACCGCGAAGTGAAGGTGGATGTGCGCATCATCAGCGCCACCCACCGCGACCTGGAGCGCATGGTCGCCGAAGGCAGCTTCCGCGAGGACCTGTTCTACCGCCTCAACGTGCTCAACCTGCAGGTACCGCCACTGCGCGACAGGGGCCAGGACATCCTGATGCTGGCGCACTTCTTCATGCAGCAAGCCTGCACGCAGATCCAGCGCCCAGCCTGCCGGCTGACCCCCGCCACCCACTCGGCACTGCTGGCCAACCCTTGGCCGGGCAATGTGCGCCAGCTACAGAACGTGATTTTCCGCGCTGCGGCCATCTGCGAGGGCAACCTGGTGGATATCGGCGACCTGGACATTGCTGGCACCTCGGTGGCCCGCGGGCAGGACGGTGAAGTGGCCAGCCTGGAACAGGCGGTGGGTGATTTCGAGCGTGAACTGCTGCAGCGCCTGTACGCCAGTTACCCATCGACACGGCAACTGGCCGGGCGCTTGCAAACTTCGCACACCGCTATTGCCCAACGCCTGCGTAAATATGGAATACCCGGAAAACCTTGATAGACGTCGTCAAATCCGACAGTTCATTCAGACTTTTCCTAGGCGCTTAGCCGCAATTGACTGGAGTGCTCGCCGTAGAATGGTGACATCGTAATTTCGCATGTCACCTTGAACGAAGAGTACCCTGATGTTTGAACTCGATTTTTACGGGACACTTGTAGCCGCCTCTTTAGTACTGCTATTGGGGCGCGGGCTGGTCGCACGCATTGGTTTCCTGCGCGTTTACAATATTCCGGAACCGGTTGCAGGCGGATTGGTCGTTGCCTTGTCACTTCTGGCATTGCGCAGCTTCGATGTCCACGTCCAGTTTGATACCTCGTTGCAAACACCGTTGATGCTGGCATTCTTCGCCACCATCGGTTTGAGTGCAGACTTCGCCAGCCTGAAGAAGGGTGGCCGGGTGGTCGCCATATTCCTGCTGGTGGTGACTGGCTTGCTGCTGGTTCAGAACGGCATGGGCATTGGCCTGGCAACAGCATTGGGGCTCGACCCACTGATGGGCCTGCTGGCCGGTTCGATCACCCTGTCGGGTGGGCACGGCACCGGCGCCGCCTGGGGCGCGACGTTCACCGAGAAGTTTGGCCTTGCTTCGGCTTCCGAGCTGGCGATGGCCTCTGCCACTTTCGGCCTGGTGTTGGGCGGCCTGATTGGCGGCCCGGTTGCCAGGCTGCTGATCAAGCGGGTAAAGACACACGGCGTAGAAGAAGACACACCACAACTCCCAAAAGGCTTTGAACAGCCGAATAAAGAGCGCCTGATTACATCATTTTCATTTATCGAAACCTTGGCACTGATTGCCGTCAGCTTGCTGGCAGGCACCTTGCTTAACGGTTTATTGAAAGGCACTGCATTTGAATTACCGACCTTCGTGTGCGTGTTGTTCGTCGGCGTGTTGTTGCGCAACGGTCTTTCCGCATTCGGCTTCTATCGTGTATTCGAGCGGGAAGTATCCGTACTGGGCAATGTCAGTTTGTCTTTGTTCCTGGCCATTGCCCTGATGTCGCTCAAGTTGTGGGACCTGGCAGCACTGGCGTTACCCTTCTTTATCTTGCTGGCCGCGCAAACACTGGTCATGGCACTGTTTGCGATCTTCGTGACGTTCAGGGTGATGGGCCGTAACTACGATGCAGCCGTGCTGGCTGCCGGGCACTGCGGCTTCGGCCTGGGGGCAACGCCGACGGCCATCGCCAACATGCAGGCGGTAACCCAGCGCTACGGCGCCTCGCACATTGCCTTCCTGGTGGTGCCGATGGTGGGTGCGTTCTTCATCGACATCATCAACGTCATCGTCATCAAGCTGTATCTGGCTTTGCCGTTGTTTGGAGCGGGCTGATCACGAAAAGGGCAGTGTTATCCAACTCAGAAATTGAGCGATTGTGAATGAAAATTCCCCGGCCTGGGACGGCCGGGGAACGCAATGCGGCGTCAAGCCTCCTGGAAGCCCGGCAACCCTTGCTCAGCTCGCCACTTTTTTACTGTGTCTACTACACGCTCGGGGGAGTCCCGAATGCCCAGTTTTGTAGGTTTGAACATCAAATCGGCCCCTAGAGGATGCTCAGATAACCGTTTAAATTCAAATACCGCTGCAATATGGGATCGCTCGGTGGGATAGACACGTCGATCCGCATGATAAATGCCACACACAAACCTGAAGAACTCTTCTTCTGTATAGTCAGATATCGTTTTCACTGGGACACTCCTCGCTTGTGAGCTTCAATGTGAATGGCTCTGCCATGTTTGCGACGTCTTTATCAGTACTTGATGCGGGTCACATCTGAACTGTCGAATTTTTTGGTGAAAAGCTCCCCAACCGAAAATGGCCGGGAAACTCTATGCAGCGTCAAACCTCCTTGAAACCCGGCAACCCTTGCTCAGCTCGCCACTTCTTTACTGCCTCCACCACACTCTCAGGGGAGTCCCGAATGCCATTTTTCGTAGGATAGAATATCAAGTCAGCCCCTAAAGGATGCTCAGACAATCGTTTAAATTCAAATACCGCTGCAATATGGGATCGCTCAGTGGGATAGAGACGTTGATCCGCATGATAAATCCCGTACACAAACATGAAGAATTCTTTTTCTGTATAGTCAGATATCGTTTTCACTGGGACACTCCTCACCTGTGGATTTCAATGTGAAATTTCGGAGAAACAATTACGAGATTGTCGTTATCATAGACACCCCCACCCTCACTAATAAACTTAATATGATGAATTTCATATTTAGTTCGTCCGCCAACCCATTCAGCCTCAGGAGCAAATGGCGCTAAGCCTCGCAACATCTGAGCGTGACTAGCTTCATCAAACTGACCTTCAAATAGAGAGCTTCTACCAATCAACCGCCATAACTGCCGGCGATAGGCGTTCCAGCTACTGACCGTCCGCCCACGCATCTTGCTGGCAATCTGCATGGGAACCGGCGCACCTTCTCGGTTTCCCTCGTATAAGAATTCACCTTTGATCAGTTCGCCTTTACCTACCACTTCCCCCGCTATGTAGCGGCGGTTTTTGAACATCACATAAAGCGGCGGTAACCCCGAGTCGGCCGGGAAAATGATGATGTAGTCATCGAACCCGACATCCGGCAGATCCGGGTGTACGTCAAGCCGGCCCTGGAGCGGCTCCAGCTTTGGCCCAACCAGCGTGGTCGTTGGGGGCGGTGTGACGGGCAAGGTTGTCGAGTTGTCCGACGGCTCGACTGCGGGCGTCCATAGCAATGTTCTGGACGGAACATCATCGGTGGTGACGACATAGTGGCCGCTTTGCGCATCGAACCTCGCCGCCAGTACCGGGACTGCCGATGGAGCCAAAGCACCATCGGTATGGGCGACGAACAGCTCGGTCGGCCCGATCTCATCGCGCTTGTCACCCATCCGCAATGGCAGGTCGACCACACCACGCTCGAGGGCGACCGCCTGCGCTGCAACATCGAGCTCAACGCTGATGTCAGCAAGCGGCACGCTCAGGAGGTAGTTGTCCTGCAATTCCCCATTGCCCAGCTTGGGCGAATACAGCAATGCAAAGGTCCCCACCAAGGCAGGCCCCAACACGGCTTCAAGCGATGCGGTACCCAGCGAGGCAACAGCAGCGCGTATCGCCGCGCCCAGCGCCAAACCGGCTTCGAGCACTGGCGCAGCGCCCGTGGCCATGACGACTGCCGATTGGGCCGTGAGCTCAGAAAGCGGAACCTTGTAAGTGTTGGCCTCACGAATGGCCTTCTCTTGCAATACCGCCCGCGCAGCTGCTGCTTCGCGTGCGCTTTTCCGTGCTTCAGCATTGGCTTGCATACGCGCCAGGGCTTGTTCATGAGCTATTTTCAGAGCCACCTCATGAGCTCTTCTCAGCGCCTCTTCATGGGCTTGCGCCTGAGCCTCTGCGTCGGCCTGGGCCTGTGCCTCGACATGTGCCCGCACCAGCGCCTCGGCATGGGCTATGCGCTGTGCTTCGGCATCCGCATGCGCCTGTGCTTCGGCATTTGCGACCGCCTGATGCAACGCCGTAATCTGCCCTTGGAGCATCTGAATTTCGGCTTCACGCAACTGCACGCGATAAGCGCCTCTGAACGAATAGATCAGGGCGTCTTGCAAGCCAGTACGCTCTACCTCACCGTTTCCCATCAACAACTGCGAGGCGATCGCATATTCCATAGGGTTCTTGCCCAACGGGGTAGAACCGAAATACCGGTTGGCAACATTACGCTGAAAGTTAAGATCGTTGAGCTTACGTTCGATCAATATATGTCGTGCAGCAATATCTTGTTTCAGTGCCTCCACCGATGAAGCAGGGCGCTCTCCCATCTCCTGTTTAACAGTCTGGACATCAGACTCAATCATTTGGACCGCTTCGTGAAGGTCGCCCAGGTATTCGCCTTGGGCAATATCATTGGCGGCCTTCAGGGCCTCGGGGGCTTGCCTCGACAGGTTATTGATCTCGGTAGCGACCGATAAGGTCGGGTTATAATTTCCCCCTGGAAAGCCCACGGGCCCTGAATACCCGGGCGGAAGTGTATGCGGGCCATAACGCACCGCATCCACATAACTTTCGGGCAACTCTATTTGTCCGCGCGTTTTCGTCATACAGCCATCTCTCCGCCTTTGCTGATCCAAGTGAGCGACTGCAGACGAAACTCGTTGAAATACTTTGCACGCACTTAAAATTCACGGATGCACAGCAACGCGCCTGCAGTCCATGAAACAGTGCACTCGATCAAACAGAGGCTTGCAGAAGGTAAGGTTATCCAAGCAAGGGCAGGCGCAATAGTACTGCCGAGAAAAGAAGAAGCGCCCTACATAAAAAGACAAAACTTCCTACCATCCGCAGCGCAAAAGGGATGTGGACAAATTGAAGTTCACACACCATTACATTGAAGTTTTAAAACATATGTAATACCGCCCAAGAGTATGCGTACCCTCCGCCGACTGTTGGTACGTGAGGCAATCAGGTGAATCAGGGGTAATCGTGATCGTATCGATTTAGTTACAGCGTATTGAAATCACTACAGCGCTATTCCAGGGCGGCATTGCAAGGGTTTGATCTACTAATCCTTTTGTGTGCCTGGGGATGTGTAACGTTTTCATTCCATGAGAATGGCCGAACTGATCAAGAAATCAATTTAAGTCATTGTTTTCTATGGGTTTATTTTTTATGGCCGCGTTTTTGCTTTAAGAATCCCCAACCCAAGAGCGCGGAGCCACCGCGCCCAACGCCCTGCTTCCCGAGGATTCCCCATGAGCGAGTTGCGTTTCACTGAAGATCACGAATGGCTGCGCGTCGAAGCCGATGGCAGCGTCACCGTGGGCATCACCGCCTACGCCCAGAACGCCCTTGGCGATGTGGTTTTCGTGCAACTGCCCGAGTTGCAGCAGTATGAGAAAGGCAGCGAAGCGTCCACCGTCGAGTCGGTAAAGGCCGCCAGCGGCGTGTACATGCCGCTGACCGGCGAAGTGGTCGAGGTCAACGGCCAGCTCGAAAGCAGCCCGGAACTGGTCAACGAAGACCCGATGGGCGAAGGCTGGTTCTTCCGCTTCAACCCCGCCGACATGAGCGAAGTGACCGCCCTGCTCGACCAGGACGCCTACGACCGCCTGATCAAAGCCAACGACGACGCCTGAGGACCCCCACCATGACCATCAACCTCAGCACCGCCAATGAATTCATCGCCCGTCACATCGGCCCGCGCGCCGCTGACGAGCAGGCCATGCTCACCGCCCTGGGCTTCGACTCGCTGGACGCCATGACCGCCGCGGTCATCCCCGACAGCATCAAGGGTACCAGCGTGCTGGGCTCGGACGACGGCCAGAGCGAAGCCGACGCGCTCGCCGCGCTCAAGGCCATCGCCGGCAAGAACCAGCTGTTCAAAAGCTACATCGGCCAGGGCTACTACAACACCCACACCCCGGCGCCGATCCTGCGCAACCTGCTGGAAAACCCGGCCTGGTACACCGCCTACACCCCGTACCAGCCAGAAATCTCCCAAGGTCGCCTGGAAGCGCTGCTGAACTTCCAGACCCTGATCAGCGACCTGACCGGCCTGCCGATCGCCAACGCCTCCTTGCTCGACGAAGCCACCGCTGCGGCCGAGGCCATGACCTTCTGCAAGCGCCTGTCGAAGAACAAGGCCAGCCACGCCTTCTTCGCCTCCGTGCATTGCCACCCGCAAACCCTCGACGTGCTGCGCACCCGTGCCGAGCCTCTGGGTATCGAGGTAGTGGTCGGCGACGAACGCGAACTGGGCGATGTCAGCGCCTTCTTCGGCGCCCTGCTGCAGTACCCGGCCAGCAACGGTGAAGTGTTCGACTACCGTGAAGTGGTACAGCGCTTCCACGCCGCCAATGCCCTGGTCGCCGTCGCCGCCGACTTGCTGGCCCTGACCCTGTTGACCCCTCCGGGCGAATTCGACGCCGACGTGGCCATCGGCAGCGCCCAGCGTTTTGGCGTACCCCTGGGCTTCGGTGGCCCGCACGCGGCCTACTTCGCCACCCGTGACGCGTTCAAGCGCGACATGCCGGGCCGCCTGGTCGGCGTATCGATCGACCGCTTCGGCAAAACCGCCCTGCGCCTGGCCATGCAGACCCGCGAGCAGCATATCCGCCGCGAAAAGGCCACCAGCAACATCTGCACCGCCCAGGTGCTGCTGGCCAACATCGCCAGCATGTTCGCCGTTTACCACGGCCCGGCCGGCCTCAAGCGCATTGCCGAGCGTACCCATGCGCTGACCGCGATCCTGGCCGCCGGCCTGAAGGCGCTGGGCGTACAGGTAGTGGGCGCCAGCGCCTTCGACACCCTGACCCTGGCGACTGGTACTGCCACCGCAACCCTGCATGACAAGGCACGCGCCCAGGGCATCAACCTGCGCCAGGTCGACGCCGCCCACGTGGGCCTGTCGCTGGACGAAACCAGCAGCCAGGCTGACGTGGAATCCCTGTGGCAGCTGTTCGGTGACGACAAGGCCCAGCCTGACTTCGCCGCCCTGGCCGCCAGCACCGGTTCGCTGCTGCCTGCCGCCCTGCTGCGCCAGTCGGCCATCCTCGAACACCCGGTGTTCAACCGTTACCACAGCGAAACCGAGTTGATGCGCTACTTGCGCCGCCTGGCCGACAAGGACCTGGCGCTGGACCGCAGCATGATCCCGCTGGGCTCGTGCACCATGAAGCTGAACGCCGCCAGCGAAATGATCCCGGTCACCTGGGCCGAGTTCGGCAACCTGCACCCGTTCGCCCCGGCCGCGCAGAGCCAGGGCTACCTGCAGATGACCACCGAGCTGGAAGCCATGCTGTGCGCCGCCACCGGCTATGACGCCGTGTCGCTGCAGCCCAACGCCGGCTCCCAGGGCGAGTACGCAGGCCTGCTGGCCATCCGCGCCTACCACCGCAGCCGCGGCGAAAGCCACCGTGACATCTGCCTGATCCCGTCGTCGGCCCACGGCACCAACCCGGCCACCGCACACATGGCCGGCATGCGTGTAGTCGTCACCGCCTGTGACGCCCGCGGCAACGTCGATGTCGAGGACCTGCGCGCCAAGGCCATCGAGCATCGCGAGCGCCTGGCCGCGATCATGATCACCTACCCGTCGACCCACGGTGTGTTCGAGGAAGCGATCGGCGAAATCTGCGCGATCATCCACGACAACGGTGGCCAGGTGTACATCGACGGCGCCAACATGAACGCCATGGTCGGCCTGTGTGCCCCAGGCAAGTTCGGCGGCGACGTGTCCCACCTGAACCTGCACAAGACCTTCTGCATCCCGCACGGTGGTGGTGGCCCGGGCGTTGGCCCGATTGGCGTCAAGTCGCACCTGGCGCCGTTCCTGCCAGGCCACGCACAGCTGGAAAACACCGAAGGTGCGGTGTGCGCCGCACCGTTCGGCAGCGCCAGCATCCTGCCGATCACCTGGATGTACATCCGCATGATGGGCGGTGCCGGGCTCAAGCGTGCTTCGCAGATGGCGATCCTCAACGCCAACTACATCGCCCGCCGCCTGGAAGAGCACTATCCTGTTCTGTATACCGGTGGCAATGGCCTGGTGGCCCACGAGTGCATCCTCGACCTGCGCCCGCTGAAGGACACCAGCGGCATCAGCGTCGACGACGTGGCCAAGCGCCTGATCGACTTCGGTTTCCACGCCCCGACCATGTCCTTCCCGGTGGCCGGCACGCTGATGATCGAACCGACCGAAAGCGAGGCCAAGGAAGAACTCGACCGCTTCTGCGACGCGATGATCCAGATCCGCGAAGAAATCCGTGCGGTCGAAAGCGGTAGCCTGGACAAGGACGACAACCCGCTGAAGAACGCCCCGCACACTGCAGCCGAGCTGGTTGGCGAATGGGCCCACGGCTACAGCCGCGAGCAGGCGGTGTACCCGCTGCCAAGCCTGGTGGAAAGCAAGTACTGGCCGCCGGTCGGCCGGGTCGACAACGTGTTCGGCGACCGCAACCTGGTGTGCGCCTGCCCGTCGATCGAGAGCTATCAGGACGCCTGATTCGACTCTCTGGCTTCATCGCCGGCAAGCCAGCTCCCACAAGGTCCCCACTGCTCCCAAGGCTTGTGCAGTACCTGTGGGAGCTGGCTTGCCGGCGATCGAGTGCGCAGCACTCGCCTTTACCCTCGGGAGGGAAAGAGCAATGTCACTGAGCGTCTTCGACCTGTTCAAGATCGGCATCGGCCCCTCCAGCTCCCACACGGTCGGCCCGATGCGCGCCGCCGCGCGGTTCGCCGAAGGCCTGCGCCGCGACGGCCTGCTGGCCAGCACGGTTAGCGTCAAGGCCGAGCTGTATGGCTCGCTGGGCGCCACCGGCAAAGGCCACGGCAGTGACAAGGCCGTGCTGCTGGGTTTTGAAGGTGAACACCCCGACACCGTCGACACCGAAACCATCCCCGCTCGCCTGCAGGCCATCCGCGACAGCGGCCACATCAACCTGCTGGGCGAACAGCGCATTGCGTTCATCGAAAAGCAGCACCTGGCGATGATCCGCAAGCCGCTGGCCTACCACCCCAACGGCATGATCTTCCGCGCCTTCGACGACGCCGGATTGCAAATCCGCAGCCGCGAGTACTACTCGGTGGGCGGTGGTTTCGTGGTTGATGAGGACGCCGCCGGCCACGACCGCATCGTCGAGGACAGCACCGTGCTGCCCTACCCGTTCAAGACCGCCAAGGAACTGCTTGGCCACTGCACCATGCAGAACCTGTCGGTAAGCCAGGTGATGCTGGCCAACGAGGCCGCCTGGCGACCGGAGGCGCAGACCCGCGCCGGGCTGCTGCGTATCTGGCAGGTGATGCAGGACTGTGTCGAAGCCGGCTGCCAGCATGAAGGCATCCTGCCGGGCGGGCTCAAGGTCAAGCGGCGGGCGCCAGCCCTGTACCGCCAGCTGAGCCGCCACCCGGAGGCCAGCCTGCGCGATGCGTTGTCGGTGCTGGACTGGGTCAACCTCTACGCCCTGGCGGTGAACGAGGAAAACGCCAATGGCGGGCGTGTGGTTACCGCGCCCACCAACGGCGCGGCGGGCATCGTCCCGGCGGTGCTGCACTACTACATGCGCTTTGTGCCGGGCGCCAGCGACGACGGGGTGGTGCGTTTTCTGCTCACCGCCGCGGCAATCGGCATCCTGTACAAGGAAAACGCCTCCATTTCCGGTGCCGAAGTGGGCTGCCAGGGCGAGGTCGGCGTGGCCTGTTCGATGGCCGCCGGGGCGCTGTGCGAAGTGATGGGGGGCAGCGTGCAACAGGTGGAGAACGCTGCCGAAATCGGCATGGAACACAACCTGGGCCTGACCTGCGACCCGATCGGCGGGCTGGTCCAGGTGCCCTGCATCGAGCGCAACGCCATGGGCTCGGTGAAGGCCATCAACGCGGTGCGCATGGCCTTGCGCGGCGACGGCCAGCACTTCGTGTCGCTCGACAAGGTCATCCGCACCATGCGCCAGACCGGCGCCGACATGAAAAGCAAATACAAGGAGACCGCCCGCGGCGGTCTTGCCGTCAACATCATCGAATGTTGACCCAACAATAAAACCAAGGAGTCACCGATGTCCGAAACACTGCTCAAGACCCCACTGCACGCCCTGCACCTGGAACTGGGTGCGCGCATGGTGCCGTTTGCCGGCTACGACATGCCGGTGCAGTACCCGCTGGGCGTGCTCAAGGAACACCTGCACACCCGCGAGCAGGCCGGCCTGTTCGATGTCTCGCACATGGGCCAGATCATCCTGCGCGGTGCCGAGGCCGCCAAGGCCCTGGAAAGCCTGGTGCCGGTGGATATCATCGACCTGCCGGTGGGCATGCAGCGCTATGCCATGTTCACCAATGAACAAGGCGGCATCCTTGACGACCTGATGGTGGCCAACCTGGGCGACGACACCCTGTTCCTGGTGGTCAACGCCGCCTGCAAGGACCAGGACCTGGCCCACCTGCAAACGCACATCGGCAGCCGTTGCGAGGTGCAGCCATTGTTCGAGCAGCGTGCCCTGCTCGCCCTGCAAGGGCCGGCAGCGGTCAAGGTGCTGGAGCGCCTGGCCCCGGAAGTGGCCGGCATGACCTTCATGCAGTTCCGCCCGGTAAAACTGCTGGGTGAAGACTGCTTCGTCAGCCGCTCGGGCTACACCGGCGAAGACGGCTACGAAATTTCGGTGCCGGCGGACGCTGCCGACGCCCTGGCCCGCCACCTGCTGGCCCAGCCCGAAGTCCAGCCTATCGGCCTGGGCGCGCGCGACTCGCTGCGCCTGGAAGCCGGCCTGTGCCTGTATGGCCATGACATGAATACCGAGACCACCCCGATCGAGGCCAGCCTGCTGTGGGCGATTTCCAAGGTGCGCCGTGCCGACGGTGCTCGTGCGGCCGGCTTCCCGGGCGCCGAAGCGATCTTTGCCCACCAGCGCGACGGTGTGGCGCGCAAACGTGTCGGCCTGTTGCCGCAGGAGCGCACGCCAGTACGTGAAGGCGCGGATATTGTCGATGCAAACGATAAGCCGGTAGGTAAAGTGTGCAGCGGTGGCTTTGGCCCGACACTCGGCGCACCTGTCGCAATGGGTTATATCGATAGTGAACATGCTGCACTCGACACCGCACTGTTTGCCGTGGTGCGCGGCAAGAAGGTTGCCTTGAAAGTCAGCAAAATGCCTTTCGTGGCGCAACGTTACTACCGTGGTTGAAACGGCTTTGTGAAGGTTCTGGGCAGGTGCGACATATTCGTTTTCGAACCTGCCCAATAACTTTTGAACATGGCGCCAGGCCAGGCGCCATGCCGTTTCCGACAAATTGGTCGGTTATCGGCAAGCGGCCGATTTTCCATACGACCAAGGGCTTGTTTTTTTCTCGGCAGTTGTCGTAGAGTCACTGCACTGTGTTTGCATGGGTCGCAACAGTTCGTGACCTGGGCCAGTAGCCGCAATCTGCTACAACCCGTTCGACGTCTCTTACTTTCCTGCAACCCAGCCCAGTAATCTTTCGCTTACAAACAAGTGCGAAAGTAACTGTCATAAAAATTTAAGTTTCATAGGAATTAAGACAATGTCCCAGCGTCAGAACGGTACCGTCAAGTGGTTCAATGACGAAAAAGGTTACGGCTTCATCACCCCAGAGAGCGGTCCGGATCTGTTCGTGCACTTCCGCGCCATTCAAGGCAACGGCTTCAAGAGCCTGAAAGAAGGCCAGAAAGTGACCTTCGTCGCTGTACAAGGCCAAAAAGGCATGCAGGCTGACGAAGTCCAGGCAGAAGGCTGATACTTCTAAAAAAAGAGCCCCTGCGTTGACGCGCAGGGGCTTTTTTTTGCTTGCAATTCCATAGAATGAGCCTTTTCCCCTCTGGAGCTGCCAAGCGATGCCCAAGCCACACCTTCTGCCACAGGGTGACTTCCCCGCCGCTGGCCTCGGCCGACGACTGGCCGCGATGTTCTACGACTTCCTGCTTTGTACTGCGCTGCTGATCGTCACCGCCGGTGCTTACAAACTGATCCAGATGGCGATCATCGGCGAAGCGCGCATGCGCGAACTGACCGAAGCCGGCGCACTGGATGGCGACCCGCTATTGTCGACGGTGCTGCTGTTCGCCTTGTTCGGCTTCTTTGCCAAGTTCTGGACCCATGGCGGGCAGACACTGGGCATGCAGGTGTGGGGCGTGCGTGTGCAGAACGCCGACGGTTCGGCCATCAGCCTGTGGCAGGCATTGTTGCGCTTCGTAGTGTCGATTGCCTCCTGGCTGTGCCTGGGGCTGGGTTTTTTCTGGGTGCTGATCGACAAGCGCAAGCGTGGCTGGCATGACATCTATTCGGAAACCCAGCTGGTGCGGGTGCCGAAGCAGAAGAAATAACTCCAAGGTGAGCACAAGCTTCAAGACAGCCACTGTATCTGTAGGAGCAGCCTTGTGCTGCGAAGAGGCCATCACAGCCAAGGAAAATCTTCAGCCATACCGGCCCTTTCGCAGCACAAGGCTGCTCCTACAGGTCGTGTACAAGCCTGAAGTCAGAATTGAGCCAACAAAAAGCCGACCCCAGGGTCGGCTTTTTGGTGCAGCTCAGGCCACTACCCTGCCCGGCGCAACAACCACACACCCGCCAGCGCACAGATGCCAGCCGGGATCACCACCGCCAGCAGCGGCGGGAAGCCGAACACCTGGCTCGAAGGCCCCAGCAGGTCCTGGGCGATGCGGAACACGAAGCCCACCAGTACACCGGTGAACACGCGCTGGCCAAGGGTTACCGAGCGCAGCGGGCCGAAGATGAAGGAAATCGCCATCAGCACCAGCGCCGCGGTAACCATCGGCTGCAGCACCTTGGTCCAGAACGCCAACCAGTAACGGGCGTTGTTCAGGCCCTGGTCGGACAGGTAGTGGATGTAATCCCACAACCCGGTAATGGACAGCGACTCCGGCGCCAGGATCACCGTATTGAGCAGTTCCGGCGTGAGCGAAACGTCCCAGCGCTCCTGCGGTGCGCTGATGACTTCGGTGTGGTCGCCACGGAAGTAGGTGGTGCGCACGTCGGCGAGCAACCAGTGGTCATTCTGGTACTGCGCGCGGCGGGCAAAGCTCGAAGTGACGATCTTGCGCTCGCTGTCGAAGCGGTAACGGGTCACACCCAGCAGCAGGCCGTTGGGCTGCACGGCGTTGATGTGCACGTACTCTTCACCCTGACGGTGCCACATGCCGCGCTTGGAGCTTTGCGCCTCACCACCGCCCTGGGCCAGGGAACGGTCGGCCTGGGCCTTGTTCTCGGTCACCGGCGCCACGTATTCGCCGATCAGCAGGCCGACCAGCATCAGCACCAGCATTGGCTTCATCACCGCCCAGACGATGCGGCCGATGGACACCCCGGCCGCACGCATGATGGTCAGTTCGCTGCTGCTGGCCAGGCTGCCCAGGCCGATCAGGCAGCCGATCAAGGCGGCCATCGGCAGCATGTCGTACAGCCGCCGAGGTGCGGTGAGCATGACGAAGTTGCCAGCCTCCATCACCGTGTAGGTGTCACTCAGGTCGCTCATCTCGTCGATGAAGGCGAACAGCGAGGCCAGGCCGAGGATGATGCCCAGCACGGCCAGGATGGCCAGCAGTACGCTCTGGCCGATGTAGCGGTCCAGCTTACCCATGGGCCACCTCCGCACGACGGGCGGCGCGCTTGAGGCGCATCGGTTCCCAGTACAACAGGCCGAGGCCGATCAGCAGGAACAGGCCGTGGACCCACCACATGCCCAGGCCAATCGGCAATTTGCCCTTCTCGAGGGCGCCGCGTACGGAAATCAGCATTGTCAGGTAGGCCATGTACAAGAGAATTGCCGGCAGCAGCTTGAGGAAGCGGCCCTGGCGGGGGTTGACCCGGGACAGCGGTACCGCCAGCAGGGTAACGACGAATACCAGGATCGGCAGCGACAGCCGCCATTGCAGCTCGGCACGCTCTCGCAGGCCGTCCTTGCCGATCAGCTCGGACGTGGGGATGGCTTCGCGCTCGGTGACTTCCTCGGCGACTTCCGGTTTGGGTAGCAGCACACCATAAGTGTCGTACTTGATCGCGCGGTAGTCGGCCTGGCCCGGGTTACCGTCATAGCGATAGCCGTTTTCCAGCACCAGGTAGCGGTTGCCGTCGGCCTGGATCTCCTGGTGACCTTTTTCAGCGACCAGTACCGACGGGGCGCGGTCCTTGGTCTTGTCCTGGTTGAAGCGCTTCTCGGAGATGAACACCCCGGCCAGGTTGACGCGGTCGTCCGACAGCTGCTCGGTGTAGGTGACCCGCGAGCCGTCACGCAAGGTCTGGAAGCGGCCCGGCACCAAGGTGTCGAACTCGGTCAGCGTGTCCTGCTGGGCAATGATCTGCTGCACCTGGGCCACGCCCAGCGGTGCCAGGCTGAGGCTCAGCCAGGCCACCAGCAGGGCGACCAGCGCCGCCGGCGCCATGGTCAGCCCCAACAGGCGCTGCTGGCTCATGCCGGTTGCGGACAGCACGGTCATCTCGCTTTCCAGGTACAGCCGCCCGTACGCCAGGAGAATGCCGAGGAACAGCCCCAGAGGCAGGATCAGTTGCAGGAAACCCGGCAGCCGGAAGCCCATGATCATGAACAGCACGCCCGGGTCGAGCACGCCCTGGGCCGCCTGGGCCAGATACTTGATGAAGCGCCCGCTCATGATGATCACCAGCAGCACAGCGCTGACGGCGCTCAAGGTCACCAGGACCTCGCGGGACAGATAACGAAAGACGATCAAACCAGACACTCCTGGGTTGTCAGGGCGGACTGCCATGCAATGGCGCCAAACAATGACTTAGTACAGCCAAGACCAATGCCGGTTCGCCAACGGCGAACCTCCATGTAAAGTGCGCGCATTATCCTGTGATTGACCGCGCCTGTCACTTGGCCGCGCATGAAGGCGCATAACGGGGTTGTCAGCACGCTTGCCGCAGGCTCAAACTGGCAGCTTTTCCGCTGGCGCGCGACTGTGCCGCCAGCCCCGTCCAGAGCGCTGGAACACACAGCGCCATTCGTATCGATCATTCGGGGACCCTGACATGGAACTGGTTGTAAAAAGCGTAGCTGCTGCATCCGTAAAAACCGCCACCCTGGTCATTCCGGTAGGTGAAAACCGCAAGCTCGGCGCTGTTGCCAAGGCTGTCGACCTGGCCAGCGAAGGTGCCATCAGCGCTGTGCTCAAGCGCGGCGACCTGGCTGGCAAGCCAGGCCAGACCCTGCTGCTGCAGAACCTGCAGGGCCTGAAAGCCGAGCGCGTGCTGCTGGTAGGCAGCGGCAAGGACGAAGCCCTGGGCGACCGCACCTGGCGCAAACTGGTCGCCAGCGTGGCCGGCGTGCTCAAGGGTCTGAACGGCGCCGATGCAGTGCTGGCCCTGGACGATGTCGCGGTCAACAACCGCGATGCACACTACGGCAAATACCGCCTGCTGGCCGAAACCCTGCTCGACGGCGAGTACGTGTTCGACCGCTTCAAGAGCCAGAAGGTCGAGCCACGCGCCCTGAAAAAAGTCACCCTGCTGGCCGACAAGGCCGGCCAGGCCGAGGTCGAGCGCGCCGTCAAGCACGCCAGCGCCATTGCCACCGGCATGGCCTTCACCCGCGACCTGGGCAACCTGCCGCCTAACCTGTGCCACCCAAGCTTCCTCGCCGAACAGGCCAAGGAAATGGGCAAGGCGCACAAGGGGCTGAAGGTCGAGGTGCTGGACGAGAAGAAGATCAAGGACCTGGGCATGGGCGCGTTCTACGCCGTGGGCCAGGGCAGCGACCAGCCACCGCGCCTGATCGTGCTCAACTACCAGGGCGGCAAGAAGGCTGACAAGCCGTTCGTGCTGGTGGGCAAGGGCATCACCTTCGATACCGGCGGCATCAGCCTCAAGCCAGGCGCCGGCATGGACGAAATGAAGTACGACATGTGCGGTGCTGCCAGCGTGTTCGGCACCCTGCGTGCGGTGCTCGAACTGCAACTGCCGGTCAACCTGGTGTGCCTGCTGGCCTGCGCCGAGAACATGCCAAGCGGCGGCGCCACCCGCCCGGGTGACATCGTCACCACCATGAGCGGCCAGACCGTGGAAATCCTCAACACCGACGCCGAAGGCCGCCTGGTGCTGTGCGACACCCTGACCTACGCCGAGCGCTTCAAGCCGCAGGCGGTGATCGACATCGCCACCCTGACCGGCGCCTGCATCGTCGCCCTGGGCAGCCACACCACTGGCCTGATGGGCAACAACGACGACCTGGTCGGCCAGTTGCTCGACGCCGGCAAGCGCGCCGACGACCGTGCCTGGCAACTGCCGCTGTTCGATGAATACCAGGAGCAGCTGGACAGCCCGTTCGCCGACATGGGCAACATCGGCGGGCCGAAGGCCGGCACCATCACCGCAGGCTGCTTCCTGTCGCGCTTCGCCAAGGCCTACAACTGGGCGCACATGGACATCGCCGGTACCGCCTGGGTCAGTGGTGGCAAGGACAAGGGCGCCACCGGCCGCCCGGTGCCCCTGCTGACCCAGTACCTGCTGGACCGCGCTGGCGCCTGACGCCGTGAGGCCGGTGGTGCCCTGCGCACCGCCGGCCGGCGATTACCACCATGAGCAAAGTCGACTTTTATATCTTGCCCACCGACTCGCTGTCGGCGCGGCTCGATTTCGCCTGCAAACTGTGCGAAAAGGCCTGGCGCCTCGGCCACCGGGTCTATCTGCATTGCCAGGACGAAGAACAGCGCAGCGAGCTGGACCTGCGTCTGTGGCGCTTCAAGGGCGAGGCCTTCGTGCCCCACGACCTGGCCGAGCTGCATGCCGATGCCGGCGTGGCCCTTGGCCTGGCTGACAACGCGGGCGATCACCGCGACCTGCTGATCAACCTGGGGGCCGGCGTGCCGGGCTTCGTCGGCCAGTTCGAGCGGGTGGCCGAAATCGTGGTGGAAGAGCCTGGCATCCGCCAATCAGCCCGTGAGCGATTCCGTTTCTACCGCGAACAGGGCTATGCTCTGCAAGACCACCGCTTACAGCGACTTTGATGACGATGGACAAGCCCTCCCCTTTGCCCGACTCCGCCCATCTGCTCGATGACCTCGAGTCGATCCGCCAGCTGCTTGGCGACGCCGACCTGCAACCGCCGCTGCTGACCGAGACGGTGGAGCAGATCCCGTTGCTGCTGGAAGAACCTGCCGGTAACCCTGTACCCGACGGCAAGCCGATCGCTGTCGAGCCCGAGGAAGACTCGCAGACACGCCGCCAGGACACCCTGCTGCACCTTGAAAGCGAGCTGCGTGCAGCGGCGCAGATGATCATGCAGGACGTGATCAACGACTTCACCCCGCATATCGAGAACGAGATCAAGCGCCGCCTGGATGCGCGGATCGAGCGGCTAATCAAGCGCACCGAGTGATATTCCGGAGCCGCTTTGCGGCTCATTCGCGGCACAAGGCCGCTCCTACAGGCACCGCGATCCCTGTAGGAGCGGCCTTGTGCCGCGAATGGGCTGCAAAGCAGCCCCAGCGGCTGTCGCCTCAACACCCCAGCTTGGTTATACTTCCCGGCTTTCCCGAATAAATGCACAGGGTCCCGCCGCGCATGGATAAGACCTACCAGCCGCACGCCATCGAAACTTCCTGGTACAACACCTGGGAGTCCGAGAACTATTTCGCCCCACAAGGTGCAGGCGAGTCCTACACCATCATGATCCCGCCGCCGAACGTGACCGGCAGCCTGCACATGGGCCACGGGTTCAACAACGCGATCATGGACGCCCTGATCCGTTTCCGCCGCATGCAAGGCCGCGACACCCTGTGGCAGCCAGGTACCGACCACGCCGGTATCGCCACCCAGATGCTGGTCGAGCGCCAGCTTGAAGCCAAGGGCCAGAACCGGCACGACCTGGGCCGCGAGAAGTTCCTGGAAAAAGTCTGGGAATGGAAGGACCAGTCCGGTGGCAACATCAGCCGCCAGATCCGCCGCCTGGGCTCGTCGGTAGACTGGAGCCGCGAGCGTTTCACCATGGATGACGGCCTGTCCGAAGCGGTCAAGGAAGCCTTCGTGCGCCTGCATGAAGACGGCCTGATCTACCGCGGCAAGCGCCTGGTCAACTGGGACACCAAGCTGCACACGGCCATCTCCGACCTCGAAGTGGAAAACCACGACGAGAAAGGCCACCTGTGGAACCTGCGCTACCCGCTGGCCGACGGCGCCAAGACCGCCGAGGGCCTGGACTACCTGGTGGTTGCCACCACCCGTCCGGAAACCCTGCTGGGTGACGCGGCCGTTGCGGTCAACCCGACCGACGAACGCTACCAGGCGCTGATCGGCAAGTTCGTCGAACTGCCGCTGGTTGGCCGTCGTATTCCGATCATCGCCGATGACTACTGCGACCCTGAGTTCGGTACCGGCTGCGTGAAGATCACCCCGGCTCACGACTTCAACGACTACGAAGTCGGCAAGCGCCACAACCTGCCGCTGCTGAACATCTTCGACAAGAACGCCTTCGTGCTGGCCAGCGCCCAAGCCTTCAACCTCGACGGCAGCATCAACGAGCAGGTCGACACCCGCCTGCCGGCCCAGTACGCCAACCTCGACCGCTTCGTCGCGCGCAAGCAGATCGTTGCCGACCTGGACGCCCAGGGCCTGCTGGTGAGCATCGACGACCACGCCCTGAAGGTGCCGAAAGGCGACCGTTCGGGCACCGTCATCGAGCCGTGGCTGACCGACCAGTGGTACGTCTCCACCAAGCCGCTGGCAGAACCTGCCATCGCTGCCGTGGAAGATGGCCGCATCCAGTTCGTGCCCAAGCAGTACGAGAACATGTACTTCTCCTGGATGCGTGACATCCAGGACTGGTGCATCAGCCGCCAGCTGTGGTGGGGCCACCGCATCCCGGCGTGGTACGACGAGGCCGGCCAGGTCTACGTTGGCCGCGACGAGGCAGAAGTGCGTGCCAAGCACAACCTGGGCGCCGACGTGGCCCTGCGCCAGGACGACGACGTACTCGACACCTGGTTCAGCTCGGGCCTGTGGACCTTCTCCACCCTGGGCTGGCCGGAACAGACCGAGTTCCTCAAGAAGTTCCACTCCACCGATGTGCTGGTAACCGGCTTCGACATCATCTTCTTCTGGGTTGCGCGCATGATCATGCTGACCATGCACCTGATCAAGAACGAAGACGGCACCCCGCAAGTCCCGTTCAAGACCGTGTACGTGCACGGCCTGGTACGTGACGGCCAGGGCCAGAAGATGTCCAAGTCCAAGGGCAACGTCCTCGACCCGCTGGACATCGTCGACGGCATTACCCTCGACGCCCTGCTGGAAAAACGCACCAGCGGCATGATGCAGCCCAAGCTTGCCGAGAAGATCGCCAAGCAGACCAAGGCCGAGTTCCCCGAAGGTATTGCCAGCTACGGCACCGACGCCCTGCGCTTCACCTTCTGCTCGCTGGCCTCCACAGGCCGCGACATCAAGTTCGACATGGGCCGCGTCGAAGGCTACCGCAACTTCTGCAACAAGATCTGGAACGCCGCCCGCTACGTGCTGGACAAGGGCGAAGACTGTGGCCAGAACGGCGAAGCCTACGAGCTGTCGCTGGCTGACCGCTGGATCATCTCGCAGCTGCAGCGCACCGAAGCCGAAGTGACCCGCCAGCTGGAGCAGTTCCGCTTCGACCTGGCCAGCCAGGCGCTGTACGAGTTCATCTGGAACCAGTACTGCGACTGGTACCTGGAGCTGTCCAAGCCGGTACTGTGGGACGAAAACGCCCCGGTCGAGCGCGCCCGCGGCACCCGCCGCACCCTGGTGCGCGTGCTGGAAGTGGCGCTGCGCCTGGCGCACCCGTTCATGCCGTTCATTACCGAAGAAATCTGGCAGCGCATCGCGCCGCTGGCCGGTATCGAAGGCAAGACCATCATGCTGCAGGCGTGGCCGGTGGCCAATGAAGCCCGCATCGACGTGGCTGCCGAAGGCGACATCGAGTGGCTGAAGGAATTGATGGTCGGCCTGCGCAATATCCGCGCCGAAATGAACATCGGCCCAGGCAAGCCGCTGCCGCTGTTCCTGAAAAACGCCAACGCCGACGACCAGCGTCGCCTGCACGAAAACGAAGCGCTGCTGAAGAAGCTGGCCAAGGTCGAGTCGTTCACCGTGCTTGGCGATGCCGACGAAGCGCCGCTGTCGGCCACTGCCCTGGTCGGTGACCTGCAAGTGCTGGTGCCAATGGCCGGTCTGATCGACAAGGATGCCGAGCTGGCGCGCCTGAACAAGGAAATCCAGCGCCTGCAAGGCGAAGTCGCGCGCGTGGGTGGCAAGCTGTCCAACGCCGCCTTCGTCGACAAGGCACCGCCTGCGGTGATCGAGAAGGAACGCGCCAAGCTGGCCGAGTCCGAACAGGCCCTGGCCAACTTCACCGAGCAGCATGCGCGGATTGCAGCGCTGTAACCAAAAGTGAAGCCATAGCGGGCTGCTTCGCAGCCCATCGCCGGCAAGCCAGCTCCCACAGGAAAGCGCTGTACCTGTGGGAGCTGGCTTGCCGGCGATGCTTTTCAGGACTCAACCATGACCGAAAAACCCACCCTGCACCCGCGCAACCGCCACCAGGGCCGTTACGACTTCCCCAGCCTGATCAAGGCCCACCCTGACCTGGCGCGCTTCACCATCACCAACCCCCACGGCAAACCCAGCATCGACTTCGCCAACCCCGAAGCCGTGCGGGTGTTCAACCGTGCCCTGCTCAAGGCCCAGTACGGCATCCAGCACTGGGACATCCCCGCCGATTACCTGTGCCCGCCCATTCCCGGTCGCGCCGACTACATCCACGCGGCCGCCGACCTGCTGGCCGACGACAATGCCGGTGAGGTGCCCAAAGGCGCCCAGGTGCGTGCGCTGGATATCGGCGTTGGCGCCAACTGCATCTACCCGCTGCTGGGCTACAGCGACTACCGCTGGCGCTTCCTCGGCTCGGACATCGACCCCGTGGCTCTGGCCTCGGCCAAGGCCATCGTCCAGGCCAATGGCCTGGGCAAGGCCATCACCCTGCGCCAGCAGGCCAACCGCGCGCACATCCTCAGCGGCCTGCTGCAGGAAGACGAGCGCTTCGACCTGACCCTGTGCAACCCGCCCTTCCACGCCTCGCGTGAGGAAGCCACCCGTGGCAGCCAGCGCAAGTGGAAAAACCTCGGCAAGCAGGACCCCAAGCGCAAGCTGCCGGTGCTGAACTTCGGGGGCCAGAACAATGAATTGTGGTGCGAAGGCGGCGAAATCCGCTTTGTCACCCAACTGGTTGGCGAAAGCGTGCAGTACGCCAAACAGGTGCTGTGGTTCACCAGCCTGGTGTCCAAGGCCAGCAACCTGCCGGGGATCGAGGCCGCGTTGAAAAAGGCCGGCGCCAAGGCCGTGCGCATCATCGAGATGGGCCAGGGGCAGAAACAGAGCCGCATGGTCGCCTGGAGCTTCCAGGACGACGCCGCGCGCCAGGCCTGGCACGCCCAGCGTAAATCACAGGCATGAAAAAACCGCGCCCGGGCAAGCCGGGCGCGGTTTCGTCAAAGCTTCAACAATTACTTGTTGATGGCGTCGGTCAGCACTTTGGCTGGAACGAACTTGACGACTTTCTTGGCAGCGATTTCGATGGCAGCGCCAGTCGAAGGGTTGCGGCCGGTACGGGCAGGACGCTCGGAGACTTTCAGCTTGCCGATGCCTGGCAGAGTGATTTCAGCGCCGTTTTCCAGTTGGTCGGCAACGATCTGGCCCAGTTGCTCCAGAGCGTTTTTAGCGGTGGCTTTTGGCGCGGCGATCGATTCGGCGATGTCGGCAATCAGTTGGTCTTTGGTCAATGCCATGGTGATGTTCCTTCCCTATCAAATTCGATGGTTATGCAGCGAACTACGACGTTATCGGGCCAGCCCCTTACAGTGGAGGGCCGCGCCAATCGCGTATGTAGATACGTAAATCGGCGTTTGGTTCGACACGACGACAGCACGCTGCCAGCAATGCGCCACACGAGGGGCGCAAGACCGCGCAAAACTACCACAGGAATGGATAAATATCCGCTGCGCACTTCGATTTAATGCAGGTTTTTCGGGGGTTTTAGCCTAAAACGCGCAAAACTGAACAAAAAACGAACAACCGACATATCTGCCAACATACGGCCACTGCATCACCTTGTGTCTAGGGTAAACTTGACGCCTTTTGCAGCTCGCCGAGAATCCCATGCCAATCCGTCATTGCATCGTTCACCTGATCGACAAAAAGCCCGATGGCAGCCCTGCTGTACTGCATGCCCGCGACGCTGAGCTGGCCGCTTCCGACGCCATCGAAAACCTGCTGGCAGACCTCAACGACAGTTACAACGCCAAGCAGGGCAAGGCCTGGGGTTTTTTTCACAGTGAGTCCGGGGCCTACCCGCTGAGTGGCTGGCTGAAGCAGTACCTGGACGAGGAAAAGGACTTTACCGCCTTCAGCCGCGTGGCGGTGGAGCACCTGCAAAAGCTGATGGAAGAGTCCAACCTGTCCACCGGTGGCCACACCCTGTTTGCCCACTACCAGCAAGGCATGACCGAGTACCTGGCAATTGCCCTGCTGCACCACAGCGAAGGCGTGGCGGTGAACGCCGAGCTTGATGTGACTCCCTCGCGCCACCTCGACCTTGGCCAGCTGCACCTGGCAGCGCGCATCAACCTGTCGGAGTGGAAGAACAACAAGGGCTCCAAGCAGTACATTTCGTTCATCAAGGGCAAGAACGGCAAAAAGGTTTCGGACTATTTCCGCGACTTCATCGGCTGCCAGGAAGGCGTTGACGGCCCGGGAGAAACCCGCACCCTGCTCAAGGCTTTCAGCGACTTCGTCGAGAGCGAGGACTTGCCCGAAGAGTCCGCCCGCGAAAAAACCCAGACCCTGGTCGAGTACGCGACTAGCCAGACCAAAATGGGCGAGCCGGTGACCCTGGAAGAACTGTCCAGCCTGATCGACGAGGACCGGCCCAAGGCGTTCTACGACCATATCCGCAACAAGGATTACGGCCTGTCGCCGGAAATCCCCGCAGACAAACGCACCCTCAACCAGTTCCGCCGCTTCACCGGGCGTGCCGAGGGGCTCTCGATCAGCTTCGAGGCGCACTTGCTGGGCGACAAGGTGGAGTATGACGAAGAGGCGGGCACCCTGATCATCAAGGGCCTGCCTACAACCCTGGTGGATCAGCTGAAGCGGCGCAAGGACTGATACCCCCAAGGCCGCTGAAGGAGGCCACCAGCGCCTCCTTTGCCGACTTGCGCAGCCGCTTGACCAGGCGCTCCTGGCGCAACGCCTCGCCTTTGTCCGGCCATTGCTCCACATACACCAGCGCCTGGGCCGGGCTGGTCTTGAAGTAACGCGCGCCCTGCCCTTTCTGATGCGCGGTAAACCGGCGCTGCGGGTCATCACTGATGCCGCAGTACAGCGAGCCATTGGCGGCCCTTACCAGGTAGACATACCAGGGTTTGCCAACAACCGTTTCGACGACATCACTCACCCTGGGCCTGCTGGAATGCGCGTAGTCCCTTGAATGCCTGCAGGCGCACCTTGTTCTGCACCAGTGGCGACCAGCCCAGCAACATACCTGGCACACCCAGCGCCTGCCGCGACCAGCGCCACAGGTCGAAGGTATCGTCATGCTGGCAGATCAGCCCATCGCGAATCACAAAACGGGCCTGGATGTCGTTGACCACAATACGGCCGGTCTGGCTGAACAGGTAGGTCGCCACCCAGTACGCACCGCCACTGCGCTCGTCGGCGCGAACGCTGTCGAACGTCAGGGTGAAGTTTTTGGCGCGGGCAGTGAGCATCCGCCACATGTCGCCCGCATCCTTGCCGCGCAGGGTGCCGAAAGCCGGGTCGCTGAAAACGATATCGTCGCTGTAGCAGGCCACCATGGCCTCGGCGTCCAGGCGCTGGAAGGCCTGGTAGAAGCGGGTGATCAGGTCGCGGTTGGCGTCACTCATGGGGCAGGTCCGTCCTGGGGTGGAAAGCAGCACGATAATCTGCCCCGGTGGCTTACGCCAGTGCCGGCCCTATCGCCGGCAAGCCAGCTCCCACAAGAAGCTCACGGCTCCGAAGGTTGTGGTTTCCTTGTGGGAGCTGGCTTGCCGGCGATAGGGCCAGTGTTGCCGACAGCAGCTTTAGACTTTTTCGCTGGTCACCTGCACATGCAAAGCCCGCCCGGCACCCAGCCCGAACACGATTGCACCTACCCCCAGCACGGCAAAGATCCACCCCACTGCCGCCCAGCCACCGGTCAGGTCATGCACCAGGCCCACCGCAAACGGCCCCATCGACGCCAGGGTGTAACCTACGCCCTGGGCCATGCTCGACAGGTTCGCCGCCACATGGGCATCTTTCGAGCGCAGCACGATCAAGGTCAGCGCCAGGGCAAAGGTTCCGCCCTGCCCCAGGCCCAGCACCACGGCCCATCCCCACAGCCCGGACACCGGTGCATACAGGCAACCGAAAAGGCCCGCCAGGGTAATCAGCATGACCAGCACGATCGCCAGCCGCTGGTCCTTGCCGCGGGTGGCCAGCCAGGGCGCACTCAGCGAGCTGACCAGCTGAACGATCACCGACCCCGACAACACCAGGCCCGCCTCGGTCGGGCTCAGGCCGCGACCGATGAGGATCGATGGCAACCAGCCGAACACGATGTAAGCCAGCGATGACTGCAGGCCCATGTAAAGGGTCACCTGCCAGGCCAGCGGGTCACGCCACAGGCCACGCACGCGATAGGCCACCTTGTGCAGGCCATGCCCTTGGCGAGCCTGCGGCAGCCACACCAGCATCGCCAGCAATGCCGGCAGCATCCAGAAGCCCAACCCCACTGCCCAGCTCCCATCGAAATGACGAGCCAAAGGAACAGTAGCCCCTGCCGCCATGGCCGCGCCCAGGCACAACGCCATGGTGTACACACCGGTCAACGTGCCAGCGTGCTGGGGAAAGTCGCGCTTGACGATACCTGGCAACAATACGCCGATGATGCCGATGCTGGCCCCCGCCATCAGGCTGCCAAGGAACACCCCGGTGGCCCCAAAGGTGCTTCGCACCACGATGCCCAGCGCCAGGGTGACGAGGATGCCGAGGATTACCCGCTCGCTGCCAAAACGCCGCGCCAGCACAGGCGCCAAGGGGGCAAAAAGGCCAAGGCAGAGCACCGGCAAGGTGGTCAGCAACCCGGCCTGGGAGGCACTCAGCCCCAGGCCCTCGGACACCTGCCCCAGCACCGGCGCCATGCTCGACAACGCAGGGCGCAGGTTCAATGCCACCAGCACCAGGCCAAGCAGCAACAGCCAGGGCCGCCGCAACACCACAGGCTGTTGCTGCACCTGCTCGTCGTCCGCTTCAGCGTCGATCAGCAGCTCATCGAGGTCCCGCTCGTTGCGCGGGGTGTTACGGGTGATGGATTCAGCCATGGCCTTCTCGGAGTCAGGATTCGATGAGGGTACGGCTCAGGCGCTTGGCCCGCTCCGCATCACGTTGTTCGATGGCGTCGAGGATCTGCCCATGCAGATCGAACGTGGCCTGGCAACGGGGCACGGTCGCCATGTTGTGCTGCAGCGCGGCAGCCACCACCCCGGAAAAGTACCGATACAGCTCGCTCAAAGCCGGGTTGTGGGCGGCATCGACCAGCCGCTGGTGAAACACCAGGTCACACGCCACATAGGCATCGACATTCCCGTGAAAGTGCCCGGCACTGCCGGCCAGGGCATCACGCAGCGCTTGCAGGTCGGCATCGGTACGGCGCAACGCCGCCAGGCCAATGGCTTCGGCTTCGAGGATATGGCGGGTTTCACGGGCCTGCTCGGGAGTGCAGCGGGACATTGCCTGCACCGCCTGCAATGGGTCCTGGGCCGTGCGCAGGTAGCTGCCGTCGCCCTGGCGGATTTCCACCAGGCCACTGAACGCCAGCACGCGCATGGCCTCGCGCACGGTGTTGCGGCTGATGCCCAGCTGAAGGGCCAGTTCCGGCTCGGTGGGCAAACGCTGGCCGACTTGCCAGTCGCCCAACACGATGCGCTCGCGCATGCGCTCCACGGCCATTTCGACCAGGGAACGCTTGGTCAACTCGGTGCTCATCTTACTCAACCAATCATCCGATGAATTTGCCCAGCTTACTGGATGCCCGGCAACCCTGCAAACCACCTGGTAATTCTGCCAGTTGTGAACACACCCCTTTGTTGCAACGCTCGTGGCGTACTTTCAAGGATGTACCTACATGCGACTAGCGAGCCTGCTGTTTGTGCTGTTTCTGGCCCTGCTCCCGGGTTGTGACCCCGCGAAACACCCGAGCCGCCCCAAAGCCTTGTTCATTGGCCTCGACGGCGTGCAGCTGGCGCAATACTTAAGTTTGGGCGACGCCACCAATCTGAAACAAAGGCTGTACTACGGCAAGGCCTACGCCGGGGGGATCAATGGTAAATCCAGCGAGCAACCTACCTTGAGCGGCCCCGGCTGGGCCACCTTGCTGACGGGCGTGTGGAGCAACAAGCATGGCGTTGACTCGGACGCCGACTCGCTACGAATAAACCCGGCGTTTCCGAGCCTGTTCAAGCGGCTACGCCAGGCCTTGCCCAATGCCTACCTCTCCAGCATCGTCAACTGGCCTTCCATCAACACGGCATTTCTGCTGGAGGACGCCCATGGCGCCGACGTCCGCGAAAGTGGTTTGTCGGATGAGCAGGTGATCGAGCGAACGTTGCAGGTGCTAGGCAACACTCCCGCTGACTTTACCTTCATTCAACTGGACGAACCTGACCAGATCGGCCATGACAACGGTTACGGCGACCGCTATGAGCAGGCATTGCGCAAGGCCGACAGCGAGATCGGGCGGTTATTGGACAAGGTAGATCAGCGGCGTCGCATGTTCCCGCAGGAAGACTGGCTGGTAATCATCAGCACAGACCACGGCCGGGACTATTGGGGGAAAGGCCATGGCAGCGCTTCGGAGCAGGAAAAGAGCATCTTCATTGCCAGCAACAAACCGTTGAATCAGGAGCTGACCGAGCTGAGCATTCCTGCGGAAATGCCTGGGCCTGACAACCTGTACGGCCTTCCCGCGCAGACTTCGGTAGCACCCACCGTGCTACGCCACATGGGCCTGACGCTGCAGCCGGAATGGCTACTGGATGGCACGCCTTTGCTGGGTAAAACCGGTGCGCGCAAGGCGCGGGCCGATGAAAACAAGGGGCGGTTACGCTGGAACAGCAATGCCAATGGCTACCTGACGATTCTGAAGAACGGGCATGTGGTGGCACAGGTACCGGCCAGGGACGGGCAATGGACTGATCCGCAGGGGATGGAGAAGCAGAACGATTACGTGCTGGTGCTTGATGACACCCCGACGGCGGTGCGCAACCGGCCAGCGGCCAAGGCGTTTGTCATTGAAGAGAGCAGCTATTAAACCGTGCAGGAGCAGCCCTGCGTCGATTTCAAGGTTAACAAAGGCCCTGTAGGAGCAGCCTTGTGCTGCGAAGAGGCCATTGCAGCCAAAGAAAGTCTCTTGCCTTACCGGCCTCTTCGCAGCACAAGGCTGCTCCTACAGGGTGATGCGTCAGCCTGAGTGGCGATGCAATCAGTTCAACGCATCGAGCAGCGCCTGGTTCATCTCTGGCGTGCCGATGGTAATGCGCAGGAACTGGGCAATGCGCGGCTGCTTGAAGTGACGCACGATCACCCCTTGCTCGCGCAGACGTGCAGCCAGTTCGGCGGCATCCTGCTGCGGGTGGCGCGCGAAGATGAAGTTGGCGGCCGAAGGCAGTACCTCGAAGCCCTTGGCCTCAAGCTGCCCGACCAGCACTTCGCGGCTGTCGATCACCTTGCGGCAGGTTTGCTCGAAGTACTCGCGGTCTTCGAACGCCACCGCCGCGCCCACGATCGCCGCACGGTCCAGCGGGTAGGAGTTGAAGCTGTTCTTGATCCGCTCCAGCGCCTCGATCAGGTCCGGGTGCCCTACCGCCAGGCCAACCCGCAGGCCGGCCAGGGAGCGCGACTTCGACAGGGTCTGGGTCACCAGCAGGTTGTCGTAGCGGTCCACCAGGCTGATGGCCGTCTCGCCACCGAAATCGATGTAGGCCTCGTCGACCACCACCACCGAGTCACGGTTGGCCTGCAGCAACTGCTCCACCGCCTGCAGCGGCATCAGGCAGCCCGTCGGCGCGTTGGGGTTGGGGAAGATGATGCCGGCGTTGGGCTTGTTGTAGTCCTCGATGCGGATCTGGAACTGCTCATCCAGCGCCACCTGCTCGAAGGCAATCCCGTACAGCCCGCAATAGACCGGGTAGAAGCTGTAGCTGATGTCCGGGAACAGCAACGGAGCATCGTGCTGGAACAGGCCGTGGAAGATGTGCGCCAGCACCTCGTCCGAGCCGTTGCCGACAAACACTTGCCCCGGGGTTATGCCGTAGTACTCGGCAACCGCCTGCTTCAGCCGGTCGCCGTTCGGGTCCGGGTACAGGCGCAGGTTGTCGTTCAGCTCGCCACGCATGGCTTCCAGCGCCTTGGGCGACGGGCCATAGGGGTTTTCGTTGGTGTTGAGCTTGACCAGACGGGCCAGCTTGGGCTGCTCGCCCGGCACGTAAGGCACCAGGTCCTTGACGAAGGGGCTCCAGAATCGACTCATGCTCAGTTCCCCTTCTCTTGGGTCAGGATACGGTATTCAGCGCTACGGGCGTGGGCGGTCAGCGACTCGCCACGGGCCAGCACAGAAGCGGTGTGGCCCAGCTCGGACGCGCCCTGCTCGGAGCAGAAGATGATCGACGAACGCTTCTGGAAGTCATACACCCCGAGCGGCGACGAGAAACGCGCGGTGCCGGAGGTAGGCAACACGTGGTTGGGGCCGGCGCAGTAATCGCCCAGCGCTTCGCTGGTGTGGCGGCCCATGAAGATCGCGCCAGCGTGGCGAATGTGCGGCAGCCAGGCTTGCGGGTCGGCCACCGACAGCTCCAGGTGCTCCGGGGCGATGCGGTTGGCCACTTCCATGGCCTGTTGCATGTCACGCACCTGGATCAGCGCGCCACGGCCATTGATCGATTTCTCGATGATTTCGGCACGCTCCATGGTCGGCATCAGCTTGTCGATGCTGGCGGCAACACGGTCGAGGAACGCGGCATCCGGGCTGACCAGAATGGCCTGGGCGTCTTCGTCGTGCTCGGCCTGGGAGAACAGGTCCATGGCGATCCAGTCCGGGTCGGTCTGGCCGTCGCATACCACGAGGATTTCGGACGGGCCGGCGATCATGTCGATGCCTACCTGGCCGAACACGTGGCGCTTGGCAGTGGCCACGTAGATGTTGCCCGGGCCGACGATCTTGTCCACCTGCGGCACGCTCTCGGTGCCGTAGGCCAGCGCAGCGACAGCCTGGGCACCACCGACGGTGAACACGCGGTCAACGCCGGCGATGCAGGCGGCAGCCAGCACCAGTTCGTTGACTTCGCCACGCGGGGTCGGCACTACCATGACCACTTCGGCCACGCCGGCAACCTTGGCCGGAATGGCGTTCATCAGCACCGACGACGGGTACGACGCCTTGCCGCCCGGCACATACAGGCCGGCACGGTCCAGCGGGGTGACTTTCTGGCCGAGCACGGTGCCGTCGGCCTCGGTGTACTGCCAGGAGTCCTGCTTCTGCCGCTCGTGGTACATGCGCACACGGTTGGCGGCCTTTTCCAGGGCTTCGCGCTGGACTGGGGTAATGCGGGTCAGGGCCAGCTCAAGGCGCTCGCGACCGAGGATCAGGTCATCGATGCTGTTGGCGACAACGCCGTCGAAACGCTGGGTGAATTCCACCAGTGCCGCATCGCCGCGCTCGCGCACGCCCTTGATGATGTCGAGCACGCGCTGGTTGACCGCGTCATCGGACACACTTTCCCAGCTCAGCAGATGATCCAGATGTCGGGCGAAATCCGGATCAGCAGCGTTGAGACGGGCAATTGCAGTGGACACGGTCATGGCGAGGGCCTCGATTATTAGCGAATGCTCAGGCGCCCTAGGCTACCAGTCCATCCGCGCGGGCACCTGAGAAAAGTGGCTATGACGCGGATAGACGGGCGCGACAGCGAAGGTCGCGCGCAGGAGTCAACCGCGGTGTCGCGATTCGACCGCTTGACGAAGCGTGTCGATCAGGCTCTGGATACGGGCGTGCTGCATTTTCATGGAGGCCTTGTTGACCACCAGGCGCGAGCTGATCGTGGCGATCAGGTCCTGGGGCTCCAGGCCGTTGGCACGCAGGGTGTTGCCGGTGTCGACCACGTCGATGATCTTGTCGGCGAGGTTGATCAGCGGTGCCAGTTCCATCGAACCGTACAGCTTGATGATGTCGACCTGGCGGCCCTGTTCGGCGTAGTAGCGCTTGGCTACGTTGACGAACTTGGTGGCCACGCGCAGGCGGCCCTTGGGCTCTGGTGCGCCGACTACGCCAGCGGTCATCAGCTTGCACTGGGCAATCTGCAGGTCCAGAGGCTCGTACAGGCCCTGGCCGCCGTACTCCATCAGCACGTCCTTGCCGGCTACACCCAGGTCGGCGGCACCATGCTCGACATAGGTCGGCACGTCAGTGGCACGCACGATCAGCAGGCGCACATCGTCCTGCGTGGTGGGGATGATCAGTTTGCGGCTCTTGTCCGGGTTCTCGGTCGGCACGATGCCGGCCTCGGCCAGCAGCGGCAGGGTATCGTCGAGAATACGGCCTTTGGAAAGCGCGATGGTCAACATTGGAACGTCGGTCCTTAAGCGGCTACTGCCGGCCAGGTCATCGACCTGGCCGCATTCAATTCGAAAGGTGCATCCTTGCACCAGCGGGCTACTAACCCGGTACGCGGCGGATTTTCGCGCCCAGCATCTGCAGTTTTTCTTCGATGCACTCGTAACCACGGTCGATGTGGTAGATGCGGTCGATCAGGGTATCGCCTTCGGCAACCAGCGCCGACAGCACCAGGCTGGCGGAAGCACGCAGGTCGGTGGCCATGACCGGTGCGCCCTTGAGCGACTTGACGCCAGTGACGATGGCAGTGTTGCCTTCGACCTGGATCTGCGCGCCCATGCGGTGCATTTCGTAAACGTGCATGAAGCGGTTTTCGAAGATGGTCTCGATCACTGCGCCAGTGCCTTCGGCAATCGCGTTCAGCGAAATGAACTGCGCCTGCATGTCGGTCGGGAACGCCGGGTACGGGGCGGTACGCAGGTTGACGGCTTTCGGCCGCTTGCCGTGCATGTCCAGCTCGATCCAGTCTTCACCGACGTTGATGTCGGCACCGGATTCCTTGAGTTTTTCCAGTACGGCTTCAAGGATGGTCGGGTCGGTGTCCTTGACCTTGACGCGGCCACCGGTGACGGCAGCAGCGACCAGGTAGGTACCGGTCTCGATGCGGTCCGGCATCACGCGGTAGGTGGCCGAGTGCAGGCGCTCGACGCCATCGATGGTGATGGTGTCGGTACCGGCGCCCTGGACATTGCCGCCCATGGCATTGATGAAGTTGGCCAGGTCGACCACTTCAGGCTCGCGCGCGGCGTTCTGCAACACGCTGCGGCCCTTGGCCAGGGCAGCGGCCATCATGATGTTTTCGGTACCGGTGACGCTGACGGTGTCGAAGAAGAAGTGCGCGCCGCGCAGGCCACCTTCAGGCGCCTTGGCCTTGATGTAGCCAGCTTCCACTTCGATCTTCGCACCCATGGCTTCGAGGCCGCGGATGTGCAGGTCGACCGGGCGCGAACCAATGGCGCAACCGCCAGGCAGGGCCACTTCGGCTTCGCCGAAACGGGCAACCATCGGGCCCAGTACCAGGATCGAGGCGCGCATGGTCTTGACCAGCTCGTAAGGCGCGACCAGGGTCTTGATGGTGCGTGGGTCGATCTCCACCGACAGCTTTTCGTCGATCACAGGCTCGATGCCCATGCGGCCGAACAGCTCGATCATGGTGGTGATGTCGTGCAGGTGCGGCAGGTTGCCCACGGTGACCGGGCCATCGGCCAGCAGGGTCGCCGCCAGAATCGGCAGGGCTGCGTTCTTCGCGCCCGAAATGCGGATCTCGCCGTCAAGGCGAGCGCCGCCAGTAATAATCAGTTTGTCCATTGGAGTCTCGCCGCCAAGTTGGCTCAGGTGCGCTCAGCCCAGGCTGCGCTGCTGAAAAATTTCATGGTTACCGCATGGATGCTGCCATTGGCGATCCAGGGATTAAGGTGAGCATAGATCGCCTGCTGGCGCTTGACCGGGCTCAGGCCAGCCAACTCGTCGCTGATCACGTTCAACTGGAAGTTGCAGCCTTCGCCTTCAACTTCAACCAGGGATCCCGGCAATTTTTCTTCAAGGAAGCTTTTAACTTCTAGGGCCTGCATGCTCAACCTCAATCGGCGCCCGATGCGCACGGGTCGGCCATCATACAAAAAAGCCCCTCGCCTGCGAAGCCCAACAAGGGCGTGCGCTGACCGAGGGGCCTCAATCAGTGACGAGCCATCAGCTCGCCAGCACTTCATCGAGGTCATAGACCTCGGCGATTTCCCGCATGTCGTCGGGCATGCCGCGCACCTCGAAGGCCTTGCCGGCGGCTTGGCCATCGCGAATGAACGCCAGCAACAGCGACAGGCCGACACTGGACGACTTCTCGACAGCCGAGCAATCCAGCACCAGGCGGGGCTCGCGAGAGGCTTCGATCAATGCCTTGCCTTGCTTGCGCAAGCCCGGCCCGCTGCGGTAATCCAGCACGCCAGCCAGGCGCAGCACGCCTGGTTCGGCCATGCTCACACCGGCATCACTCATTTCACTTCCTTGTCAGGCGAGCTGTCAGCGGTTTGCTTGGCCTTGGCCACTTCGCCGGCCCAGCCGTCGATGGTCTTGTCCAGGTTGTTGCCGTTGCGCTGCATGGCATCGGCGAACTGGTCACGGAACAGCTTGCCGATGTTGATGCCGTTGACGATGACGTTACGCACCTTCCACTCGCCGGCAATGTTTTCCAGGGTGTACTGCACCGGGTAAACGGCACCGTTGTTGCCGGTGACCTTCATGCCGACAGTGGCGCGCTTGCCGTCATCGGCCTTGGCCGGGTCGACGATGATGCCCTGGTTGTTGTATTCGAGCAGCGCGTTGCCATAGAACTGCATCAGGCTGCGCTTGAAGTTTTCCTGGAAGCGCTGCATCTGCTCAGGCGTGGCCTTGCGCGAGTACTTGACCGTCATGATGCTGCGGGAAATGCCGTCGGCGTCCACCACCGGGCCGAGGATGCGGTTGAGTGCATCGTAGAAGGCACCAGGGTTGGACTTGTACTGTTCCTTGTTGGCCTTGAGGTCGCCCAACAGTTCGGTGGTGGTGCCCTGAATCACATCGTGGGGCGTTTGCGCGGCCACGACCAGCAGGGGGAAAGCCGCCAGCAGGACCAGCAGGCCACGTCGCAGGATCGAAATCATGGAAACTCCTTAATTAGCCGGTTGCGCTTCTTTCGGTTCCTTGCCAACGGAGTTGAGCAGGAACTTGCCAATCAGATCTTCCAGCACCAGTGCCGACTGGGTGTCGTGGATGGTCGCGCCATCCTTGAGCACCTGGTCTTCACCGCCCACGCTGATGCCGATGTACTTCTCGCCAAGCAAACCGGCGGTCAGGATCGAGGCAGTGGAGTCGGTCGGCAGATTGTCTACCGTCTTGTCCAGCTGCAACGTCACCCGACCGGTGTAGGAATCGCGGTCCAGATCGATGGCGGTGACCTTGCCGATGGTCACACCGGCCATGGTCACTTTAGCTCTGACCGTCAAACCGGCGATATTGTCGAAGTAGGCATAAACTTTATAGGTATCGCTGCTCGGGCTGGCCGACAGCCCGCTGACACGCAGGGCCAGCAGCAGCAGCGCCAGGATCCCGGCCAGGAGGAACAGGCCGACACCGATTTCCAGGGTGCGGTTTTGCATCAGAAATCTCCAAACATCAAGGCGGTCAGAATAAAGTCCAGACCCAGCACTGCCAACGAGGCATAGACCACGGTCTTGGTGGTGGCACGGCTGATCCCTTCTGAGGTGGGCTCACAGTCGTACCCCTGGAATACGGCGATCCAGGTTGTGACGAAGGCGAACACCAGGCTCTTGACCAGCCCGTTGAGCACGTCGTCAGTGAAAGAAACACTGTTCTGCATGTTGGCCCAGAACGAGCCCTCGTAGACGCCCAGCCAGTCCACGGCCACCCACGAGCCACCCCAGATGCCGACCACGCTGAAGATCAGCGCCAGCAGCGGCAGCGAGATGAAGCCGGCCCACAGGCGCGGCGCGACGATGTACTTGAGCGGGTCGACGCCGATCATTTCCAGGCTCGACAGCTGCTCGGTGGACTTCATGTTGCCGATTTCGGCGGTCAGCGCAGAACCTGCACGGCCGGCAAACAGCAACGCCGTCACCACCGGGCCAAGCTCGCGCAGCAGGGTCAGGGCGACCATCTGCCCCACCGCCTGCTCCGAACCGTACTTGGTCAGGATGCTGTAGCCCTGCAGCGCCAGCACCATGCCGATGAACACACCGGACACGACAACGATTGCCAGCGACAGCACGCCTACCGAGTACAGCTGCTTGGTCAGCAACTGGAAGCCGCCGCCGATGCCGCCACGGCCGACCAGTGCATGGAACAGGAACAGGCAGGAACGCCCGAGCACGGCCAGCACGTCGATGGCCGAACGGCCCAGCAGGCGGACACGTTCGAGTAAGGATTTTCTGCGCATCAACGCGCTCCCAGCAGGTCGGCGCGGTAGTCAGGCGCAGGGAAGTGGAAGGGTACCGGGCCATCCGGGTCGCCCTTCATGAACTGGCGAATACGTGGGTTGTCGGAGCCCATCAGCTCGTCGGGCGTGCCCTGCCCCAGCACCTGGCCGTCGCCTACCACATAGATGTAGTCGGCGATGCTGGCGGTTTCCGCCAGGTCGTGGGAGACGACGATGCTGGTGATGCCCAAGGCATCGTTGAGCAGGCGGATCAGGCGCACCAGTACGCCCATGGCAATGGGGTCCTGGCCGACGAACGGTTCGTCGTACATGAGGATCTGCGGGTCCAGGGCAATTGCCCGGGCCAGGGCCACACGGCGTTTCATGCCACCGGACAGCTCGTCGGGCATGAGGTCGATGGCACCGCGCAGGCCCACGGCCTGCAGCTTCATCAGCACGATGTCGCGGATCATTTCTTCCGACAGCTGGGTGTGCACGCGCAGCGGGAACGCGACGTTCTCGAACACATCAAGGTCGGTGAACAGCGCACCACTCTGGAACAGCACACCCATCTGCTTGCGGGCATCGAACAGGTCGCTGCGCGACAGGGTCGGCAGGTTCTGCCCGGCAACCCATACCTCACCGCTGGAGGGGCGCAGCTGCGCGCCCATCAGGCGGAGCAACGTGGTCTTGCCGCAACCCGATGGCCCCATGATGCCGGTGACCTTGCCGCGCGGGATGCGAATGTCGACGTTGCTGAAAATGCTGCGCGAACCGCGTTTGAAGGTAACCCCCTTCAACTCGACCGCGTAGGCGCTATCCACACTCATCTAGACTCCTTGCTAGTGCAGCCTCGTCCTAGTGGACGCCAGCCTCCATCAGGAAGGCACAAGCGCCCCTGGCAGGCCGAATAGCGGCGAACTATAGCACCGCTGACGCCGCCGCCCCAAGGCCAGGCAAGCAGTCGTTCAGCCCAGTGACAGGCTTTGATGACATTCGCTACAGCAATCGAAGGGGTGAGGGTTTTCGTCATTGCGCGTATAATCGCTGCCTTTTCATCAGGCATTGCTTTCTCGACATGAGCCAATCCAGCGAGCTGATCCAATCCGCCCAACGCACCCTGCGCCTGGAACTCGAGGCCGTACAGGCCCTGTTGGCGCGCATCGACGACAATTTCGTCAAAGCCTGCGAACTGATTCTGGCCAGCAAAGGCCGGGTGGTCGTGGTCGGCATGGGCAAGTCCGGGCATATCGGCAACAAGATCGCCGCCACCCTGGCCAGCACCGGTACGCCGGCGTTTTTCGTGCACCCGGCCGAAGCCAGCCATGGCGACATGGGCATGATCACCCGCGATGATGTCATCCTTGCCCTGTCGAACTCCGGCAGCACCGCCGAAATCGTCACCCTGCTGCCCCTGATCAAACGCCTGGGCATCAAGCTGGTCAGCCTGACCGGCAACCCCGATTCGCCCCTGGCCCAGGCCGCCGAGGTCAACCTCGACGCCCGCGTCGAGCAAGAGGCCTGCCCACTCAACCTGGCACCCACCTCTTCCACCACCGCCTCACTGGTGTTGGGCGACTGCCTGGCCATCGCCCTGCTCGAAGCCCGCGGCTTCACCGCCGAAGACTTTGCCTTCTCGCACCCGGGTGGTGCACTGGGCCGCCGCCTGTTGCTCAAGGTCGAGAACGTGATGCACAGCGGCGACGAGCTGCCCCAGGTAGCCCGCGGCACCCTGCTCAAGGAGGCGCTGCTTGAAATGTCCCGCAAAGGTCTGGGCATGACCGTGATCGTCGAAGCCGACGGCACGCTGGCCGGGATCTTCACCGACGGCGACCTGCGCCGCAGCCTGGACCGCAACATCGACGTACACACCACCCTGATCGACGACGTGATGACCGTGCACGGCAAGACGGCCCGCGCCGAAATGCTCGCTGCCGAAGCCCTGAAGATCATGGAAGACCACAAGATCGGCGCACTGGTGGTGGTGGACCGCGAGGACCGCCCGACCGGCGCCCTGAACATGCACGACCTGCTGCGCGCCGGTGTAATGTAAGGAGCGATGGAATGAACCAGGACCTCATGCAACGCGGCAAAGCAATCAAGCTGGCAGTGTTCGATGTGGACGGCGTGCTCACCGACGGGCGCCTGTACTTCCTCGAGGACGGCAGCGAGTTCAAGGCCTTCAGCACCCTCGACGGCCAGGGCATCAAGATGCTCATGGCCTCGGGCGTGACCACTGCGATCATCAGCGGCCGCAAAACCCCTGTGGTCGAACGCCGGGCGCAAAACCTCGGTATCCCGCACCTGTACCAGGGGCGCGAGGACAAATTGGTCGTGCTTGACGGCCTGCTCGCCGAACTGGGCCTAAGCTATGATCAAGTGGCCTACCTGGGCGACGACCTGCCCGACCTGCCGGTCATTCGCCGGGTAGCATTGGGCATGGCGGTGGCCAACGCCGCTCCGTTTGTTCGCCAGCACGCCCACGGCGTGACCCAGGCACGCGGCGGCGAAGGCGCAGCCCGTGAATTCTGCGAACTGATCATGCAGGCCCAGGGCACCCTGGACGCTGCCAACGCCAACTACCTCTAAGGCTGCCCATGTTCAGCAAGAAAGCCCGCAATATTGCGCTGCTAGCAGTGATCGCCGCCCTGCTGGCGGCGGTCGGCTACTGGAATGTCAGCCCGGAAAGCTTCCTCGACAAGCCGGTAGCCCAGGTCGACGAAAGCGCCATCGACTATTATGCGATCAACGCCCACAGCGTGCAGTTTTTGCCTGATGGCAAGCTGCAGTACGAAATGACTGCCGACAAGGTCGAGCACGTCAAGGCCAGCGAAATCACTTTGGTGACGACCCCGGACCTGCACATGTACCGCGGCACCGAATACCCGTGGCACGTGCAGAGCATCCGCGCCGAGGTCAACCCGGACGGCACCGAAGTCGAGCTGATCGACAAGGTCAGGATTGCGCGAACCGATGAAAAGCAGCGTGAAACCATCATTACCAGCTCACGCATGACCGTGTTCCCGCAGAAGCAATATGCGCAGACCGAGCAAGCCGTTAGAATCGACGGCGCCGGTGGCACAACTACGGGCAAAGGAATGAAAGCGTATTTGAAAGAAAGCAGGATGGACCTGCTCTCTAACGTAAGAGGACAGTATGAGGCTCGTTAAAACCCTCCCCCTTTTGCTCAGCCTGAGCGCAGCACTGGGAAGCGCGAGCGCCTTCGCACTGCCGAATGACCGTGATCAGCCGATCCGCATCCAGGCCGACCAGGCCCACCTGGATGACAAGCAAGGCGTAGCCACCTATACCGGCGACGTGGTCATTACCCAGGGTTCGATGATGATCAAAGGCAACACCGTGACCATCACCCGCTCCGCTTCCGGCGACATCGATGTGGTGACCTCGGTGGGCAACCTGGCCTACTTCGAGCAGCAGCAAAGCGCTGCCAAACCAGACAAGATGAAAGGCTGGGGCGTGACCATCCAGTATCAGGCGCTGAAAGACCTGGTGATCCTCACCGACCGCGCCAAGGTCGAGAACGAAGGCAACACCACCGAAGGCGAGAAGATCGTCTACAACACCCAGACCCAGGTGGCGACCGCCGGTCGTGGTGGCAACGTGTCGACACCGCGTCAGCGTATCGACATGGTGATCCAGCCCAAGAAGAAGGCCGAGTAAATGGCAACCCTCAAAGCCCAGCACCTGGCCAAGAGCTACAAGGGGCGGCAGGTCGTACGTGATGTCAGCCTGTCGATCGACAGTGGGCAGATCGTCGGCCTGCTCGGCCCCAATGGCGCCGGCAAGACCACGTGCTTCTACATGATTGTCGGGCTGGTCCAGGCCGAGCAGGGGCGCGTGCTCATCGATAACCTCGATGTCAGCCACCAGCCCATGCACGGCCGCGCCCGTGCTGGCATCGGCTATCTGCCGCAGGAAGCCTCGATCTTCCGCAAGCTGTCGGTGGCCGACAACATCATGGCCATCCTCGAGACCCGCAAGGACATCGACCGCGACGGCCGGCGCAAGGAGCTGGAAAGCCTGCTGCAGGAGTTCCACATCAGCCACATCCGCGACAACCTCGGCATGAGCCTCTCTGGTGGTGAACGCCGTCGCGTCGAGATTGCCCGTGCCCTGGCGACCGCACCCAAGTTCATCCTGCTGGACGAACCATTCGCCGGTGTCGACCCGATCTCGGTCGGCGACATCAAGCAGATCATCCACCACCTCAAGGCCAAGGGCATCGGTGTGCTGATCACCGACCACAACGTGCGCGAGACCCTGGATATCTGCGAAACCGCCTATATCGTCAACGATGGCCGACTGATCGCCGAAGGCGACGCCGAAACCATCCTGGCCAACGACCTGGTCAAAGAGGTGTACCTGGGCCACGAGTTCCGCCTCTGACCCCGGCACGCGCCTGGGGCACCGGAAAATAGCCGCACAACCGCGGGTAAAGTTGTTACGGTGCTCTAGGCAAACGCTACAATTTAAGGCATAAAACTTGCTTGATCTGGCGCCCCGGCGCCCTCGTGTAGTGGATGGCGCATGCGCGCCGGCGAACAAGGTACAAGCCCCTGCCATGAAACCATCGCTCGTCCTAAAAATGGGCCAGCAACTGACGATGACACCGCAGTTGCAACAGGCCATCCGCCTGCTCCAGCTTTCCACCCTGGACCTCCAACAGGAAATCCAGGAAGCGCTGGAGTCGAACCCGATGCTCGAACGTCAGGAAGACGGCGAGGACTTCGACAACAGCGACCCGATGGCGGACAACGCCGAGAACAAGCCGACAGCCGAAGCCCAGGACAACAGCTTCCAGGAAAGCACCATCAGTGCCGACAACCTGGAAGACGGTGAATGGAGCGAGCGCATTCCCAACGAGCTTCCGGTCGATACCGCCTGGGAAGACATCTACCAGACCAGCGCCAGCAGCCTGCCGAGCAACGATGACGACGAGTGGGACTTCACCACCCGCACATCGGCCGGCGAAAGCCTGCAAAGCCACCTGCTGTGGCAACTGAACCTGGCGCCGATGTCCGACACCGACCGCCTGATCGCCGTTACCCTCATCGACAGCATCAACGGCCAGGGCTACCTGGAAGACACCCTCGAAGAAATCTGCGCCGGTTTCGACCCGGAGCTGGATATCGAGCTGGACGAAGTCGAAGCGGTGCTGCACCGCATCCAGCAGTTCGAACCGGCGGGTGTCGGCGCCCGTAATCTGGGCGAATGCCTGCTGCTGCAACTGCGCCAGCTACCTGCGAACACCCCGTGGATGACCGAAGCCAAGCGCCTGGTCACCGATTTCATCGACCTGCTCGGCAGCCGCGACTACAGCCAGCTGATGCGGCGCATGAAAATCAAGGAAGACGAGCTTCGCCAGGTCATCGAACTGGTACAAAGCCTCAACCCGCGCCCTGGTTCACAGATCGAGTCCAGCGAGCCCGAGTACGTGGTGCCCGACGTCATCGTGCGCAAAGACACCGACCGCTGGCTGGTGGAGCTGAACCAGGAAGCCATACCGCGCCTGCGGGTGAACCCGCAATACGCCGGTTTCGTGCGCCGCGCCGACACCAGCGCCGACAACACCTTCATGCGCAACCAGTTGCAGGAAGCGCGCTGGTTCATCAAGAGCCTGCAAAGCCGCAACGAAACCCTGATGAAGGTTGCCACGCAGATCGTCGAGCACCAGCGCGGCTTCCTCGACCACGGCGACGAAGCGATGAAGCCGCTGGTGCTGCATGACATTGCCGAAGCGGTGGGCATGCACGAGTCGACCATTTCGCGGGTTACCACGCAAAAGTACATGCACACCCCGCGTGGCATCTACGAATTGAAATACTTTTTCTCCAGCCACGTCAGCACCTCCGAAGGCGGAGAATGCTCGTCCACGGCGATTCGCGCGATCATCAAGAAACTGGTTGCGGCGGAAAATCAGAAAAAGCCATTGAGTGACAGCAAGATCGCTGGTTTACTGGAGGCACAAGGCATCCAGGTAGCCCGTCGCACCGTCGCCAAGTACCGCGAGTCCCTCGGCATCGCACCGTCGAGCGAGCGCAAGCGACTGATGTAGCCCCTGAGATGAGCCACAGCGTTTGTGGGGCAGGTGCGAGACCTGCCTCTTTATGCACGGGCAACAAAGGAGAAGCTGTATGCAAGTCAATATCAGTGGACAGCATGTAGAAGTCACCCCTCCGCTGCGCGATTATGTGGAGCAGAAGCTCAAACGTGTAGCCAGTCACTTCGACAAGATCACCAACGTGCAGGTCATCATGAAAGTCGAGAAGCTGCAGCAGAAGGTCGAAGCGACCCTGCAGATTCCTGGCGGCGAAGTGGTTGCCAATGCCGAAGACCAAGACATGTATGCAGCAATCGACGCCTTGGCCGACAAGCTCGACCGCCAACTGAAAAAACACAAGGAAAAACAGCAAAGCCTGCTGCAAGGTGCAGCTGCCCGCTGATCCCCCTCATCCATGATCCGACTTGAAACCATCCTGACCCCCGGCCGTTCACTCGTGAACGTGCCGGGCGGCAGTAAGAAGCGCGCCCTGGAAAAGGTCGCCACCGTCATCGCCGACCAAGTGCCAGAACTGGAGATGCAAGACGTCTTCGAAAAACTGGTCGCCCGGGAAAAACTCGGCTCGACCGGTTTCGGCAATGGCATCGCCATCCCGCACTGCCGGCTTGAAGGCTGTTCCGCACCCGTCAGTGCGTTGCTGCACCTGGAAGCCCCAATCGATTACGACGCCATCGATGGCGCGCCCGTGGACCTGCTGTTTGTCCTGCTGGTGCCTGAAGCCGCTACCGATGCCCATCTGGAACTGCTGCGCCAGATTGCCAGCATGCTCGATCGCAAGGAGGTTCGTGATCGCTTGCGTGCCGCCAGCAGTAACGAGGCCCTGTTCCAGGTTGTCCTGGACGTACAGAACGAGCACTGAACATGCGCCTGATCATTGTCAGCGGCCGCTCCGGCTCCGGCAAGAGCACCGCCCTCGATGTCCTGGAAGACAACGGTTTCTACTGCATTGACAACCTGCCCGCCGGGCTGCTGCCGCAGCTGGCGGAAGAAGCGCTGATCAACACCGAACTGCTGCAACCGAAAGTGGCCGTGTCGATCGACGCGCGCAACCTGCCCAGCCACCTGACGCGCTTCCCCGAATTGCTCGAAGAAGCCCGCGCGCGGAACATCCAGTGCGATGTGCTGTTCCTGGATGCCGACGAAGACATGCTGCTCAAGCGCTTCTCGGAAACCCGCCGACGCCACCCACTGACCAATGCCAACCGCTCGCTGGCCGAAGCGATCCGCGTCGAGAACGAGCTTCTGGGCCCGATCGCCGACCTGGCCGACCTGAAGATCGACACCACCAACCTGAACCTGTATCAGCTGCGTGATTCGATCAAGCTGCGCCTGCTCAACCAACCCGAGCCTGGCACCGCATTCTTGGTCGAATCGTTCGGTTTCAAGCGTGGCATGCCGGTCGATGCCGACCTGGTGTTCGATGTGCGCTGCCTGCCCAACCCTTACTGGAAGCCCGAGCTGCGCGAGCACTCCGGCCTCGACCAACCGGTAATCGACTATCTGGCCGCCCAGCCGGATGTCGAAGACATGTTCAGCGACATTTCCAGCTACCTGCTCAAGTGGCTGCCCCGCTTCGCCGCCAGCAACCGCGCCTACGTCACCATTGCCATCGGCTGCACCGGCGGCCACCACCGCTCGGTCTACATCACCGAACGCCTTGGCCAGCTGCTGCAGCAATCACTGAAAAACGTCCAGGTCCGCCACCGCGACCTCTAGCCCAAGGATCCGCCCCACGATGCCCGCCCGCGAAATCACCATCATCAACAAGCTGGGCCTGCATGCCCGGGCGGCAGCCAAGTTCGTCGGCGTGGCAGGCCGCTTCCCCTGCCAGGTGCGGGTTGGCCGTGCGCCGGACAAGCTGGTGGATGGCAAGAGCATCATGGCGGTGATGATGCTGGCAGCCGGCAAAGGCACCCAGGTGCACCTGCACACCGAAGGCGAGCAGGACAACGACGCCATGGATGCGCTGGTCGAGCTGATCAACAACTTCTTCGACGAAGGCGAATAACCCACCCGCAACATCTCCTGCCAATTATCAGGATGCAATTGGCCGTGGTTGTCATTATACCTATATGGGTATAAATTGAGGCCATGCAATGGATGCATTAAAACGAATCAGGGCACTGTACTGGGTCGGCAGCAGCAAGAAGGACCTTCAGGCACTTCCTGAGGATGTACAGGACATCTTCGGCTTTGCACTGCACCTGGCGCAGGAAGGCGGCAAACACCAGCAAACCAAGTGCCTCAAGGGATTCTCAGGTGCGGGTGTGCTGGAAATCATGGAGGACCACAACCGGAACACCTACCGAGCTGTCTACACCGTCAGCTTTGGCTCGGCAGTTTATGTCCTGCATTGCTTTCAGAAGAAGTCCACCTCCGGCATCAAGACTTCCAGTCACGACATCGCCTTGATCAGGTCTCGCCTGAAGCTGGCGGAGGCACACTCAAGAGGAGAAACAAATGACTGAGATAGAAGCAGGCAGCGGGAACGTCTATGCCGACCTCAACAGTGCCGACGCCAATGAGATGCTGGTAAAGGCACAGCTTGCCAGCAAGATCTGCAGCATCATCCAGGCTCGTCATCTCACTCAGGTGCAGGCCGCAGCGGTACTTGGGTTACCTCAACCCAAGGTATCCGAGATGATGCGAGGCAAGTTTCGCGGCATCAGTGAGACCAAGATGATCGATTGCCTGGCGCGACTGGGGCGTGATATCCAGATTGTGGTCAAGCCAGCCCCCCGCTCCCGTCGCGAAGGGCGAGTTGAAGTCATCATCACCTGAAGGGCGCCTGCAAGGAGCAAGCGCACCCCAAGCTTGCTCACGACATCGCGGTATCCATCACCATCATCAGGCAGAAGCCAATACACAGCCCCAGGCTGGCCAGGCGATGATGGCCGTTGCTGCGCGATTCGGGGATGATTTCCTGGGTCACCACCAGCAGCATTGCCCCCGCCGCGCAGGCCAGGCCCAGCGGCAGCAGCAGTTCGGCAATGTTCACAAGCCAGGCGCAGATCACTGCCGCCACCGGCTCGACCAGGCCTGACGCTGCGCCAATCAGGAAGGCTCTGAAGCGCGACATGCCCGCCCCGGCCAGCACCAGCGCAATCACCAGCCCCTCTGGCACATCCTGCAACGCAATGCCCATGGCCAGGCTGTCGGCGTCGGGCATGCCGCCACCGGCCGACACGCCAATGGCCATGCCTTCGGGAATGTTGTGCGCGATGATGGCGATGACAAACAGCCAGATGCGTGCAGCAATGACCGGCTGGTTATCGGTGCCGACCAGCGCTTCTGGTGAGGCACCAGACACCTTGAGGTCAACCAGAAACAGGCACAGCGCCCCGAACAGCAAGCCAAAGCTGATCAGGCCACCCGCGCCCCAAGGGCTGAAACCGATGGACTGAGCCGCATCCAACCCCGGAATGATCAGGGAAAACGCGGTGGCTGCCAGCATCACGCCGGCGCCGAAGCCCAGCAGTGTGTCGGCCAGCGCCACCGGCATGTTGCGAATGACCAGTACCGGTACCGCCCCCAACGCCGTCCCCAGTGCGCACAATGCGCCGCCCTCCAGGGCGCGCAACATGCGTGGCTCCAGGTCCAGCCAGGCCAGGCCGCGCGCTACCAGCAGCGCGGTGCCCGCCAGCAAAAGCAAAGTCCCAAGCGCCAGGCGAAACAGGCGCACACTGCTGACAGACATCACCTCAGAGCGCATACCGGTCCGACTCACTTCAGGGCTTCAACGTAACGACGTTCCACTTCCGCCCAGTCAATGACGTTGTAGAAAGCACCGATGTATTCCGGACGACGGTTCTGGTACTTCAGGTAGTAGGCATGCTCCCAAACGTCCAGGCCGAGGATCGGCGTATTGCCGTGCATCAGCGGGCTGTCCTGGTTACCGCTGCTTTCCACCACCAGGGTTTTCTGCGGGGTCACGCTGAGCCAGGCCCAGCCGCTGCCGAAGCGGGTCAGCGCCGCTTTGGTGAAAGCGTCCTTGAAGGCGTCGAAACCGCCCAGTTGCGAGGAGATGGCCTGTGCCAGCTGGCCCTTAGGCTCGCCGCCGCCCTGCGGCGACATCACAGTCCAGAACAGGCTGTGGTTGGCGTGGCCACCACCATGGTTGGTTACCGCACCGCGCAGGTTTTCCGGCAGTTGCTTGACCGCACCGACCAGTTTTTCCACCGGCCATTCGGCCCACTCGGTGCCTTCGATGGCCGCATTGAGGCCGTTGACGTAGGTCTGATGGTGCTTGCTGTGGTGGATCTCCATGGTCTGGGCGTCGATGTGCGGCTCCAGCGCATCGTAGGCGTAAGGCAAAGCAGGCAAGGTATGGGGCATGTCAGTGAATTCCGTAGGCATGGGTTCTGGGCGCCACGTCCGGCTGGGCAGCGAGTTCGCTGGCCCCGGCATTGTGGCGGTTGAGCAGGCGCTCGGTTCGCGGGTACTGGCCGTACTCGGCGATGAAACTCAGCAGTTCGGTGTAGGTTCGCCCACTGTGGCGCAGGGCTGCGTCACGCAGCGCCTGGGGCAAGCGCGCCTCCTGGCTGGCCTGCAGCAGCCGCTGGTGGGCGGCGCACAGGTAGTCGGCGCTCTCGTGCGGCTGATTCAGGCGCAGGTGCAGGTCGGCCAGGTTGTGGTGGGCGATGACGAACACGGCCACCGCTTCGTCGACGTCATGCCAGCGCTCGAACAACACCTGGGCCAGCGCCAGGGCTTGCAGGTAATGTTCCCGGGCGTCGACCAGCTCGCCTTGTTCGAACAGGCGGTTGGCGGTTTCCGTGGTGCGTTTCCAGTGCTGCATGGGTTGTCTCCTGGGCGGTGACGCAGGGTCAGATTCCGCCGGCGGTGAGTTTTTCCGGGTCCAGCAGCGCTTCAAGCTGGTCACGCGACAGGTCGGTGTGCTCCAGCGCCACATCGATGACCGGGCGACCCTGCTTGTAGGCGGTCTTGGCGATTTCGGCGGCCTTGAGGTAACCGATGATCGGGTTCAGCGCAGTGACCAGGATCGGGTTGCGCGCCAGGGCTTCCTTGAGCTTGGCCTCGTTGACCTTGAAGCTGGCGATGGCCTTGTCGGCCAGCAGGCGGCTGACGTTGGCCATCAGCTCGATGCTCTCCAGCAGGTTGCGGGCGATCACAGGCAGCATCACGTTCAGCTCGAAGTTGCCGGACTGGCCAGCGACAGCGATGGTCGCGTCGTTACCGATCACCTGGGCGGCAACCATGGCCGTGGCCTCCGGGATCACCGGGTTGACCTTGCCTGGCATGATCGAAGAACCCGGCTGCAAGCCTTGCAGCTCGATTTCGCCCAGGCCGGCCAGTGGGCCGGAGTTCATCCAGCGCAGGTCGTTGGCGATCTTCATCAGTGCCACCGCGGTGGTCTTGAGCTGGCCGGACAGCGCCACGGCGGTGTCCTGCGAGCCGATCAGGGCGAACAGGTTGTGCCCGGGGGTGAACTCGACCTGGGTCAGGCCGCTGAGCTGCCGGGCAAAACCGGCAGCGAACTGCGGATGGGCGTTGATGCCGGTACCCACGGCGGTGCCACCCTGGGCCAGCGCCTGCAGGCTCGGCAGGGTCGCTTCGATGTGCCCCTTGGCGGCGTTGATCTGCGCTGCCCAACCATCCAGCACCTGGCTCATGCGCACCGGCATGGCGTCCATCAAGTGGGTGCGGCCCGTTTTCACATACTGATGCACTTGCGCCGACTTGGTCTCGATCACCTGTACCAGGTGGCTCAGGGCCGGCAGCAACTGCTCGTGCAAGGCCAGCGCAGCACTGACATGGATGGTGGTGGGGATGATGTCGTTGCTGCTCTGGCCACAGTTGACGTGGTCGTTGGCGTTGACAGCGTCACCCAGCACGCGGCTGGCCAGGGTGGCAATCACCTCGTTGGCGTTCATGTTCGAACTGGTGCCGGAGCCGGTCTGGAACACATCCACCGGGAAGTGCTGGATGAAGTCCTCCGCCAGCAGTTGCTCGACAGCCTTGACGATGGCCTGGCCCTGCGCCGCAGACAGTTGCTCCAGCTCGACGTTGGCTTTGGCGGCAGCAGCTTTGGCCAGCAACAAGGCACGAATGAACTGGGCTGGCATGCGCAGGCCACTGACCGGGAAGTTGTCGACCGCGCGTTGGGTCTGGGCGCCGTACAGGGCCTGGGCCGGCACCTGCAGTTCACCCATGCTGTCACGCTCGATACGGGTATCACTCATCATCAAATCCTTGCATCAGTTCATCGGGAGAAATCGACGGCAGCAGACGGCAATTGGCCAACTGCAGGGCATAGGGCTGCCAGCGCTGGTTCTGTTCCTGGCGGTCGAGGTTGCGAAGGTCCAGCAGCGGGCGCCAGGCCTGGTCCAGGCACAGGCAGCGCCAATGCCAGGGCAGCATGCGGTCGCAGGCGGTATCCAGCAGCAGGCGGAAAGAGGTCAGTGCCACCGTCCATGACGAGGTCTCGGTGCAGCACACCAGATAGCGGCCTTCGGCCAGGTAATGCTCGATCAGGCGCGGCTCGTCGGGCTCGAGCGCACAGCGGATGCGCCGGCTGAGCCAGCGCCAGTTTTCCAGGTAGGGCAGTTCGCGGAGGACGGGTTTCATGAACATCATCGCCGGGTTACTGGATAATGATATTCATTATTAAGTGATAAACAGAATCACTTCAAGAAAAAGGTGATGAAAAAAAACCCGGCGCAGGGGCCGGGTCTTCTGTGGGATTGAAAATTTTGTAGCGCCTGTACCTGCCTCTTCGCGGGCTCGCCCGCTCCCACAGTGACCGCACAGGCCTAAGCTTGCGCAGTTACATGTGGGAGCGGGCAAGCCCGCGAATAGGCCGGTACAGGCTAAAGATCAGCTCCCAGCAACAGTCATCCGCTCGATCAGCACCGAGCCCGTATGGATATTGCTACGGGTTTCAAGATCGCTGCCAATCGCCACGATTTGCTGAAACATATCCTTCATATTGCCGGCAATGGTCACTTCCTGCACCGCATGCTGGATCTCGCCATTTTCGACCCAGAAGCCTGCCGCACCACGGGAGTAATCCCCCGTCACCATGTTCAGCCCATGCCCCATCAACTCGGTTACCAGCAGCCCGCGCCCCATACGGCGGATCAACGCGGCCTGATCTTCGACACCGTGAGTGACGAACAGGTTGTGCACGCCACCGGAGTTGGCCGTGCTGGGCAAGCCCAGCTTGCGCCCGGAATAGGTGCCCAGCAGGTACGACACCAGCTCGCCCTTGTCGACGAACGGCTTGGCATAGGTCGCCAGGCCATCACCGTCGAATGCCGCGCTGCCCAGTGCCCGTGGAATATGGGGGCGTTCGTCAAGGGTCAGCCAGGTGGGGAACAGGCGCTGGCCAATGCTCCCTTCAAGGAACGAAGACTTGCGGTAAAGATTGCCGCCGGAAATGGCCGAGAGGAAGCTGCCGAACAGGCCACCGGCCAGCTCGGCGGAGAACAGCACCGGCACCTCGCAGGTCGGCACCGGGCGCGCGCCCAAACGGCTGGCGGCGCGCTGGGCAGCGCGCACGCCGATGCTGCGCGGGTCGGCCAGCAGGTTGCCCTGGCGGTTCACGTCGTACCAGTAGTCGCGCTGCATCTGCCCGTCGCCTTCAGCGATCATCACGCAGCTCAGGCTGTGCCGGGTCGAGGCGTAACTCCCGATGAAGCCATGGCTGTTGCCATACACACGGCAGCCCTGGTGGGTATTGAGTGTGGTGCCATCGGCGTTGAGGATGCGCGGGTCTTCATCGAACGCCGCGGCCTCGCAGGCCAGGGCCATCTCGATGGCCTTTTCGGGCTCGAGAGCCCAGTCGTGGTAGAGGTCGAGATCCGGGATTTCGCGGGCCATCAGCGCCGCGTCGGCCAGGCCTGAACAGTCGTCCTCGGAGGTATGCCTGGCAATGGCCAGGGCTGCGGCAACGGTCTCGCGGATGGCGTCCGGGCCACTGGCCGAGGTGCTGGCCGAGCCTTTGCGCTGGCCAACATAAAGGGTGATACCAAAGCCCTGGTCGCGGTTGAACTCGACCGTTTCGACCTCGCGCTGGCGTACCGTGGTGGACAGGCCCTGCTCCAGCGACACCGCCACTTCGCAGGCGCTGGCACCCTGGCGGCGCGCCTCGGCAATGATCGCCTCGACCTGCTCCTGCAATGCTGGCAGGTCTTTCGGGCCTACGCTCTGGACTGCACTCATGGTTCTCTCCACTAAAATTCTGCGTTCGGCCAGGGGTCATTCTACGACCGGGCCGGACAAGCGGCCCCCGACTGGTTATCATGGCGGCGATTTCTAGCGGACTGCCACCATGGTTGATTCAAACGACGCCTACGACGGCGAAAAAAGCAAAACCCAGATCAAGCGCGAACTGCATGAGCTGGTTGAACTCGGCGAGCGCCTTACCACGCTCAAAGCCGACACCTTGGCCCGCCTGCCGTTGACCGACGAGCTGCGCAAGGCCCTGGCCGAGGCCAGCAAGCACACCGCTCACGGTGCCCGCAAACGCCACATGTCGTTTGTCGGCAAGCTGATGCGCGTGCAGGACCTGGATGCCATCCACGCCTTGCTTGAGCAGATGGACAGCTCGACTCGCCAGTACAACGAGCGTTTCCACGGCCTGGAACGCTGGCGCGACCGGCTCATCGACGGTAATGACGAAGACCTCGAGCGTTTCGTCAACGAATACCCCGATACCGATCGCCAGCAACTGCGCTCGCTGATCCGACATGCCCAGCACGAAAAAGCGCGGAACAAGCCGCCTGCTGCTGCGCGCAAGGTGTTCAAGTACATCCGCGACCTCGACGAGATGCAGCGCGGTTTGCGCTGAAGCCTGCTGAGGGGACCTGTGGGAGCGGGCTTGTCCCGCGAAGCAGACGACGCGGTGCTCGCTGGCACCGGCTTCGCCGGTGTTCGCGGGACAAGCCCGCTCCCACATCGGTCCCCGAAGTAATCAAGCCCCGGTACCGCCCACGGTAATCGCGTCCAGCTTCAAAGTAGGCTGCCCTACCCCCACCGGCACCGACTGCCCGTCCTTGCCGCACGTCCCTACCCCGCTGTCCAGCGCCAGGTCGTTACCGACCATCGACACCCGGCTCATCGCCTCCGGCCCATTGCCGATCAGGGTCGCGCCCTTCACTGGGGCAGTAATCTTGCCGTCTTCGATCAGGTAGGCCTCACTGGTCGAGAACACGAACTTGCCGCTGGTGATATCCACCTGGCCACCGCCCAGGTTGGCGCAATAGATACCTTTCTTCACCGACGCGATGATTTCCTGCGGGTCGCTTTCGCCTGCACGCATGTAGGTGTTGGTCATGCGCGGCATCGGCAGGTGCGCGTAGGATTCACGGCGGCCGTTGCCGGTCACCGCCATGCCCATCAGGCGTGCGTTGAGCTTGTCCTGCATGTAGCCCTTGAGCACACCGTTCTCGATCAGCGTGGTGCATTCGGTCGGGGTGCCTTCGTCATCCACGCTCAGCGAGCCACGGCGGCCTTCGAGCGTGCCATCGTCAACGATGGTGCACAGGCTCGATGCCACCTTCTCGCCAATGCGGCCACTGAACGCCGAACTGCCCTTGCGGTTGAAGTCGCCTTCCAGGCCATGGCCGACCGCCTCGTGCAGCAACACGCCCGACCAGCCCGAGCCCAGTACCACCGGCAAGGTGCCGGCCGGTGCCGGGATCGCCTCCAGGTTTACCAGCGCCTGGCGCAAGGCCTCGCGGGCATAGCCCATCACCCGCTCCTCGGTGAAGAAGCGGTAGTCGGTACGCCCGCCACCGCCCTGCCCGCCGCGCTCGCGACGGCCGTTCTGCTCGACGATGACGCTGACGTTGAAGCGCACCAGCGGGCGCACGTCGGCGGCCAGGCTGCCATCGGCCGCAGCGATGAGGATGCGTTCCCAGACCCCGGCCATGCTCACGCTGACCTGCTGGATACGCGGGTCAAGGGCGCGGGTGGCGACATCGACACGCTTGAGCAGCTCGACCTTTTCGGCACGGCTGAGTACATCCAGCGGGTTGTCTGCGGCATACAGGGCGGTCACTTCCTGGCTGCGGAAGGCCTGGACCGTGCCGTTCTGCCCGGCACGTGAAATCGAACGGGCGGCGCGCGCCGCCGAGGTCAATGCCTCGAGGTTGATCGCATTGCTGTAGGCGAAGCCGGTCTTTTCACCGGACTGGGCACGTACGCCCACGCCTTGGTCCAGGTTGAAGCTGCCCTCTTTGACGATGCCGTCTTCCAGCGCCCAGGTTTCCGAGATCTGACCCTGGAAATACAGGTCGGCGGCGTCGATGCCGGGGCCGGCCAACTCACCCAGCACGCTCTGCAGGCTGTCCAGGGTCAAGCCGCCTGGGGCCAGGAGCTGCTCACTGACGGTGGATAACATCTGGCTCATAGTCACTCCGAGGTGTGCGCAGGCCGCAACGCGCCCTGCGAGAAAAAGCGCCGGTGCGATACCACCGGCATGCGCGCCCGGATGGACGCTTGTTCTTCAATGTCGCGCTCGGCAAGCAGTACCGCTTCGCCTTGCGCCTGTTCTGCGACGATGCGCCCCCAAGGGTCGACGATCGCCGCATGGCCATGGGTTTCCCGAGGGCCTGGGTGGGTGCCGCCCTGCGCCGCAGCCAGCAGGTAGCACTGGGTTTCGATTGCGCGGGCGCGTACCAGCACCTCCCAATGTGCCGCACCTGTCACGGCAGTGAAGGCCGCTGGGGCAGTGATCAGTTCCGCGCCGGCAGCGCGCAGTGCGCTGTACAGCTCAGGGAAGCGCAAGTCGTAGCACACGCTCAGCCCCAGCCGCCCAACCGGCGTGTCGGCCACCACCACCTGGGCGCCATGGGCGTAGTCGTCCGACTCACGGTACCGACCGCGGTTGTCGGCAACGTCCACGTCGAACAGGTGCAGCTTGTCATAGCGCGCCGCCACCTCGCCGTGTTCGTCGATCAGCAGCGAGCAGGCATGGGATTTGGCCTCGGGCTGGCCGACTGGAGGCAAGGGCAAGGTACCGGCGACAATCCATAACTTGAGGTCGCGGGCGGTGCGTTTCAACCATGGCAGGATCGGCCCTTCGCCCAATGCTTCGGCGCGGCCGATGGCTGCAGCGTCCTTGCGGCCCATGGCGGCGAAGTTTTCCGGCAGTACCGCCAGCCGTGCGCCGCCCGATGCAGCCTGCTCCAACAGGGCACCGGCACGCTGCAGGTTGGCCAGCACATCATCCTGGCTGACCATCTGGATTACCGCTGCCTTCATGGGCACTCCTAGCGGGATTTCTCGAAAGGTTTCACAAATGTGATTCTAGGCTCTTTCCACGGCCCTTCGACACGGTAGTGCACGCTGGCAAAACGCGACACGCGGTCACCGATCAAACGGTCGACCAGGAACAGCGCGCCGCCCACGGCCGGCGCGCCAATAATCAGTGCAGCCAGCGGCAGGTTGTTGGTCACCGGCAGGCTCACCTGCAGGTTGGCATCGACCCGGTCGCGCACCATGTCCAGGGTGCCCTCCAGCTCGAAGTTACTCGACGGGCCAGTGACACTGATCGGCTCGCGGGTTACATAGACACCATCACTGGCCACCAGCAGGCCTTTGACCCGGTCATAGGCCAGGCCCTTTTCGAACAGGTCGGAGAAGTCCAGGCGCAGGCGCCGGCCAATGGAGTTGAAGTTGAGCAGGCCGAACACGCGCAGTGCCTGTGCACTGCCTTCGACTTCGACGAACTGGCCGGTGCGCAGCGCCGCGTCCATGCTGCCAGAGAAGCGCTTCAGGCCCACCGCAGCAGGCGAGCCCGGCCAGCGGCCGTCCACATCCAGGCGGAAGTCACGGCTGGTCACAGTCGGGGCGAAGCCCCAGGCCTTGAGCACATCTGCCAGGTTCTTGCCGTCCAGCCGCCCTTTGTACCAGCTGCTGGTGCTGCCCTGCTGGCCCTCCCAGCCGCCACCACCGTCGATGCGCAGCCCTTTGAAGTCGAGGTCGATATCGCTGGCGGTCACGCCCCGCGCTGTCGGTCGCAATTTGATCGCCGCGCTGCCGAACAGGTCGTCGCCGCGGTAGAGCTTGTCGATGCTCAAGTCCAGCGCCGGTACCTTGCGCGGGTCGAACGAAGCCAACGGGTCCGGGCCCTCTTCGGCCTGAGCCTGGGCAGGGTCGGCAGCGGGCAGACGCAGGGTCTGCATACGCACGACCATGGGTGCACCCTTGGCATCCGGCACACGGGCGTTGCCAATCACTTCCTTGCTGTCCAGGCGCAGGTCCCAGGCCGCACTGCCACGGGCCATGCGCACCACGGCCTGGTTCAGGTCCATGCCGAAGGCTTTCAGCTGGCCGATGCTCAGGTCGACACTTTGCAGGTTCTGTCGTGCGCTGCCACCTGGGTCGTCGCCGGCAAGGCGGGCCGCCTGTTCCTGCCAGGGCGCCAGGTCCAGCGACTCCAGGCGCCCGCGTACGCGCAAGCCCTGGCCGGCCGGCAATTGGGCGTCACCCGTGCCCAACAGCAACTCTCCACGCCCCTGCATGAGCTTGTCAGCGGGTGCGGCGTAGGCAAAGCGTGCAAGGTCGCTGTAAGCGACATCGAAACGCCGCTCCTGGCCTTGCAGGTTCATGCTGAAACGGCTGTCGCGGGTGTCTGCCGCTGCTTTGCCGAAGGGCGCCGGCAGGTCGATGGCCAAGCCCTCCAGGTTCGAGTTGACGCTCAGCCGGTTGTCCCGGCTACCCAGGCTCAGTTGCAACTGGTAAGGCAGGTCGCCGGACGCTGGCAAAGCCTGCTTGAACTGCAGCCAGTCGGTCAGTGCCTTGAGCGAGACCTGGCCATTGGCGTCGATGCGTGTCTGCATCTGCCCCGGCTGGCCTTCGGCGGTAATTTGTGCCGTCACCGGCTTGCCGAACGCTTGCAGGCTGATGCCCTTGCCACTCAGGCCTTTGTCAAAATCGAAGCTGAAATCACCCTTCAAGCGGCTCAACTCCAGGCTCGGAGGGGCAACTTTCAGGCGCGCATCGCTGGTGGCGAAGTCCACCTGCACTTTCGGTCGCTCCCCGTGGGCCAGCGGGATGTCGAGCTTGACCTTGCCCTTCAACGGCCCTTCGCCCTCCCAGCCGGCGAAGATTTCGCCCGTGCCGATCGGCGCTTCCTTGAGTATTTTCAGGCCATCGCCCAGGCTGCCGTCGAAGTCGCCATCCAGGTAAAGGCGGCTGTGCTGCTCACCCTCGACATGCGGGATATCGACGCTGACATCGCTCACCTTGGTGTCGAGCAACACGCCACGCTGGGCCTTGATGCGCACACCACTGTCCTCGATCAGCACATCGCCATCTACGTGCTGCACCTGTGGCCAGCCAGGCTGGAAGTCCAGGGCCGCGTCCCGCACCTTGAAAAACAGGCTGATGCTGCGGGCCTCCGGCGCGGCGCCATGGTTCAGCGAGCCCTGGTACTGGAAGTAGCCCTCATCCACCGTGCCTTTGACGATGGCGCTGCGCAGCCATTCGTCGAGGGCCGGGCTGAGCACTTCGGGCAGGTACTTGGCGGTGTAGCGGCCATCGCCCTCGGTCAGGCCGACGCGCAGGTCCATGTAGTCCTCGCGGCCTTCTTCGAACAACAGGCGAATCAGGAAGTCGCCGGCAATCTTGCCCTCCTCGCCCAACACCTTCAGGTAAGGCGCAATCAGGGTAAAGCCTTCTTTGTCCAGCGCCCAGGTCAGGCGCGCGTTGGCTTTCTGGTAGTGCCAGGGTTTGGCGAAGATCGGGTACAGATGCAGCATGAACGCATCAGTATCCAGGCGCAGCTCACCGTGGCCCAGGTCGCCGCTGATACTGCCGCTGACGTTACCGGCAGCCGGAGCACTGTGGTATGCATCGAAGCCGACCTTCTCCAGGTTGGCTTCGAACCGCAGGCGCTCGTCACCCTCGGCCTTGGGCCGAGCCTCCAGCCGTACATTGCGCAACGCGCCGGTTACCTTAAGGCCATCGACCACAGCCATGACATTGTCGGGCAGCGGTGCCAGGGCATCGATCAGCGGGGTCAAGGGCGTAAGGTTGAGCCGGTCGGCCTGCACCTTCCAGCTTTCATCGGCAGCGCTTTCACCAGAGCGCTGCTGCAACTGCAGGTGCGACTCCCAACGGGCCTTGCCGATGTCCATGGCCAGGGAGTCGACCACCACATCAAAGCCTTGATCCCGGCGCTGGAACCAGGCGCCCAACGCTAGGTTGTTCAGCGTCGCGGCCTTGCGCCCGACATAACCGCCCTCCAGCTCAGGCGCGTTGAGCCGCACCACAGCCTGCTGCAATTGCCCTTCGCGCCAGTCGACCCAGAACTCGCCGCCCGCTCGCAGCGCGTCGGCATGCCACTGGCCCAGCAAGCGTGGGGGCAACCAGCGGGCCCAGTCACTCTGCGGCAGGCTCAGGTAGGCATCTACCTGGCCATCACGCCAGGCCTTGGCCGACGCGCGGCTACGCAGGTTAAGCGCCAGGGGCTGGCCATCGGGCAGGGTCGCACTCAGGTCCAGGGCCTGGCGCGAAGCACCCGCCTGCAGGCCGGCGCTGACATACGTCAGGGTGAGCGGGTCACGCTGCCACGGGTGCAAGGTGACCTGGCTGTCGAACACATCAATGCGGCCCAGCTGGCGCAGGCGCTGCAGCAGTTCGGCGGGGTCAAGTGGCGCATCGTCCTTCTTCGGCAGGCCTTCAAGGTGCCAGGCACCCTGCTCGTTCTCGCGCAGGATCAGTTGCAGGCCACCCAGCTGTATACGTGCCAGGCGCACTTCGCGGGCACTGAGGCTGGCCCAGACATCGGGCACCACCTTGACGTCGTCCAGGCGTAGCGCCGTTGCACCTTCACCCAGTTGCAGGTCACGTACCCGCAGCACCGGTGCCAGCCCGCTCCAGCGCCCTTCAAGGGCACCGACATGCACCGGCAGGCCCAGCGCCTGCTCAGCCTTGCGTTCCACGTCGGCACGGTATTCGGCCACCAGCGGCACCAATTCACGGCCGAGGCTCACATACAGCGCCACCAATACCGCCAACAGGGCGCAAAAGCCCAGCCCCCAGCGGGTCAAGGCGACAAGAACGCGGGTCAGACGTCCCATGGCCATGGCCCTCCAAGTCGTTTATCCATGATGGCCGGTAGTGGCGGTTTTGCCAGCCCGGCCATCCAGTGGCGCGTTCGAGAAGACCTCAGAGCAGCACCACGTCGTATTGTTCCTGCGAATACATCGACTCGACCTGGAAGCGAATGGTTCGACCGATAAAGGCCTCCAGTTCTGCCACGTTACCGGACTCCTCATCCAGCAGGCGGTCGACCACCTTCTGGTTGGCCAGCACACGGTAGCCCTCGGCCTGATAGGCACGGGCCTCGCGCAGGATCTCGCGGAAAATTTCGTAACAGATGGTCTCGGGGGTTTTCAGCTTGCCGCGGCCCTGACAGGCCAGGCACGGCTCGCACAGCACCTGCTCAAGGCTTTCACGGGTGCGCTTGCGGGTCATCTGCACCAGGCCCAGCTCGGTGATGCCGATGATGTTGGTCTTTGCGTGATCCCGTTCCAGCTGTTTTTCCAGTGTGCGCAGCACCTGGCGCTGGTGTTCTTCATCTTCCATGTCGATGAAGTCGATGATGATGATGCCGCCGATATTGCGCAGGCGCAGTTGCCGGGCGATGGCGGTGGCAGCCTCCAGGTTGGTCTTGAAGATGGTCTCTTCAAGGTTGCGATGGCCGACGAATGCACCGGTGTTCACGTCAATGGTGGTCATCGCTTCGGCCGGGTCGACCACCAGGTAGCCGCCGGACTTGAGCGGCACCTTGCGCTCCAGGGCGCGCTGGATTTCGTCTTCGACACCGTACAGGTCAAAGATTGGCCGTTCGCCCGGGTAGTGCTCGAGGCGGTCGGCGATCTCCGGCATCAGTTCGCCGACGAACTGCGTGGTCTTCTGGAAGGTTTCACGCGAGTCGATGCGGATCTTCTCGATCTTCGGGTTGACCAGGTCACGCAGGGTACGCAGGGCCAGGCCCAGGTCCTCGTAGATGACCATCGGCGCGCCGCAGGTCTTGATCTGGGCGCCAATCTGCTCCCACAGGCGGCGCAGGTAGCGGATGTCCTGCAGGATCTCTTCAGCACGAGCGCCTTCGGCGGCGGTGCGCAGGATGAAACCACCGGCATCCTTGATGTTTTCGCTTTCCATGCAGTTGCTGACCACCTGCTTGAGGCGGTCACGCTCGGCTTCGTCTTCGATCTTCAGCGAAATGCCGACATGGCTGCTGCGCGGCATGTACACCAGGTAGCGCGAAGGGATCGACAACTGGGTGGTCAGGCGCGCGCCCTTGGTGCCGATCGGGTCCTTGGTCACCTGCACCACAAGGGCCTGGCCTTCGTGCACCAGTGCAGTGATGGTCTCGACCGCCGAGCCTTCACGCTGGGAAATTTCCGACGCGTGGATGAACGCGGCACGCTCCAGGCCGATGTCGACGAAGGCCGCCTGCATGCCCGGCAGCACACGCACCACCTTGCCCTTGTAGATGTTGCCTACGATGCCACGGCGCTGGGTGCGCTCAACGTGCACTTCCTGCAGTACCCCGTTTTCCACCACCGCCACGCGTGACTCCATCGGGGTGATGTTGATCAGGATCTCTTCACTCATGGCCGGCTCTCGTCAAAGGTCTTTTGTAATGATGGATGGCGTAAGCCGTGCTGGCTACTGCGGGTTTGTTACCTCTGGCGTAGGCACGGGCGATTGCCAACAGGCGATACCAAACGTGCCAAGCAACTCGGCCGTCTCACTGAGGGGCAGGCCTACCACGGCCGAATAACTGCCGGACAGACCCGTGACGAACACGGCGCCAAGGCCCTGGATGGCGTAGCCACCGGCCTTGTCCGAAGGCTCGCCGCTTGCCCAATAGCGTTGTGCTTCATCGGCGCTGATCACCCGGAAGCGCACCTGGCTGGTGACGCACAGGCTTTGCGTACGCAGGCCGTCGCTGAGGGCAACCGCAGTCAATACCTGATGCTCGCGGCCCGACAGGTCAGCCAGCATGGCCAGGGCATCTTCGCGGTTTTCCGGTTTGCCCAGAATACGCCCATCGAGCACCACCGCGGTGTCGGCGCCCAGCACCACGGCCGGGCCTGCGACACTGGCCAGGCCGGCGGCAGCCTTGGCCCGAGCCAGGCGCTCGACGTAGGCCGGGGCGCTTTCGTTGGGCAGCGGGGATTCATCGATGGGTGCACTGACGACGGTGAAAGGCACACCGATCTGGGTCAGCAGTTCACGACGACGGGGTGATCCGGAGGCCAGGTATAGCGGGTTCATGCAGACATCTCCCTGTCAGTTGCGGCGGCGCCGTCAGTTGATATGCAAGCGTCGGCGCAGGTCGCGCAGGGCGAAACTGATCCACGGCCAGAGCAAGGCACTGATGACCGCCGACCAGACCAGCGCCAGGGTAGGCAGCCGGTTGCCGGTCAGGGCGCTGAGCCATAGCTGGATGAGCTGGGCGATGCCGAAGATGACCAGGATCACCAGGCTCTGCTGCCACATGGGGAACATGCGCAAGCGCTGCTGCAGGGACAACACCAGGAAGGTGATGAGGGTGAGGATCAACGCGTTCTGGCCCAGCAGGGTACCGTATAACACGTCCTCGGCCAGGCCCAGTACGAACGCCGTGGTCATGCCGACCTTACTCGGCACCGCCAGGGTCCAGAACGACACCAGCAAGGCCAGCCACATGGGCCGGAACACTTCCATGAACTGGGGCATGGGCGAGACGCTGAGCAGCAGGCCGATGGCGAAAGTCAGCCAGATGACCCAGCCGTTGTTGCGGCGCGAAGCAGCCATCATTGTCTCCGGGTGTGAGCGGGTGCGGCAGGCGCTGCGGCAGGCGTGGCAGGGTTAGCCGCCGGGGCTGCAGGCTGGGCGGCCGGCGCTGTCGGCGCTGCGGGTGTGGCTGGGGTTACAGGCGTAGTGCTGGCAGGTGTGCCCGTGCCCTGCTCGCCCGTGCCCGCCGGTTGGCCGGGGGCCGAGGTGCCCTTGCGGTCAGCCTCTTCCTGGGCGATGGCGGCGTCAGTGGCGCGCTGCTCCGGGGTACGCCGGTCGCTGAATACCAGCAGCATGTAACGGCTGCGGTTGAGCGCGGCGGTGGGGATGGCGCGCACGATGGCGAACGGCTGCCCGGAATCGTGGATCACCTCGTTGACCGTCGCCACCGGGTAGCCGGCCGGGAAGCGCTGGCCCATGCCGGAGCTGACCAGCAGGTCGCCTTCCTTGACATCGGCGGTATCGGCCACATGGCGCAGTTCAAGGCGCTCCGGGTTGCCGGTGCCGCTGGCGATGGCGCGCAGGCCGTTGCGGTTGACCTGCACCGGAATGCTATGGGTGGTATCGGTCAGCAACAGTACCCGCGAGGTGTAGGGCATCAGCTCGACCACCTGGCCCATCAGGCCGCGCGCATCGAGCACCGGCTGGCCAAGGAACACACCGTCACGCTCGCCCTTGTTGATCAGGATGCGGTGGGTGAACGGGTTGGGGTCGACACCGATCAGCTCGGCCACTTCGACCTTTTCGTTGACCAGCGCGGACGAGTTCAGCAATTCGCGCAGGCGCACGTTCTGCTCGGTCAGGGCCGCCAGCTTCTGCAGGCGCCCCTGCAACAGCAGGGCTTCGGTCTTGAGCTTTTCGTTTTCGGCGATCAGTTCAGTGCGGCTGCCGAACTGGCCGGCCACGCCTTGCCAGGCACGTTGCGGCAGGTCGGTGATCCAGTACGACTCCATCAGCACCATGCCCATCTGGCTGCGCACGGGTTTGAGCACGTCGAAGCGCGCGTCGACAACCATCAACGCGACCGACATCACCACCAGAACGAGCAGGCGAACGCCCAGCGAAGGGCCCTTGGAGAAAAGCGGTTTAATGGGCCGTTCCTCGTGGACGACTCAGGAGGTCATTGGACATGGGACAACGCACCAGCCTGGTTGCGGGTTGACGGATAAGGCGCCCTTGACGGGCGCCAGCCCAGCACATACAGGTAGCACTGTGCGTGCTACCTGTAAACCGGGCGCTCGTGAACAGCGAGTGGGATCACTCGCTGGAGAGCAGGTCCATCGCGTGCTTGTCCATCATCTCCAGGGCGCGACCGCCGCCACGGGCGACGCAGGTCAGCGGGTCCTCGGCGACGATCACCGGCAGGCCGGTTTCCTGGGCCAGCAGCTTGTCGAGGTCACGCAGCAGCGCGCCACCACCGGTCAGCACCAGGCCACGCTCGGCGATGTCCGAAGCCAGCTCGGGCGGCGATTGCTCCAGGGCGCTCTTCACGGCCTGGACGATGGTCGCCAGCGATTCCTGCAGCGCTTCGAGCACTTCGTTGGAGTTCAGGGTGAAGGCACGCGGTACGCCTTCGGCCAGGTTGCGGCCACGCACATCGACTTCGCGCACTTCGCCGCCCGGGTAGGCGGTACCGATTTCCTGCTTGATGCGCTCGGCGGTGGACTCGCCGATCAGGCTGCCGTAGTTGCGGCGCACGTAGGTGACGATGGCTTCATCGAAGCGGTCGCCGCCAACGCGGACGGATTCGGCATAAACCACGCCGTTCAGGGAGATCAGTGCGATTTCAGTGGTACCACCACCGATATCGACGACCATCGAACCGCGGGCCTCTTCAACCGGCAAGCCAGCACCGATTGCAGCCGCCATTGGCTCTTCGATCAGGAACACTTCACGGGCACCGGCACCCAGGGCCGACTCGCGAATGGCGCGGCGCTCTACCTGGGTCGACTTGCACGGCACGCAGATCAGCACGCGCGGGCTTGGCTGCAGGAAGCTGTTCTCGTGAACCTTGTTGATAAAATATTGCAACATTTTTTCGCAAACGCTGAAGTCGGCGATGACGCCGTCCTTCATCGGACGAATGGCTGCAATGTTGCCAGGCGTACGGCCCAGCATGCGTTTGGCTTCGGTACCGACGGCGACGACGCTTTTCTGATTGCCATGGGTACGGATGGCAACAACCGAGGGCTCATTCAGGACGATACCGCGCTCACGCACGTAAATAAGGGTGTTGGCAGTACCCAGGTCGATGGAAAGATCGCTGGAAAACATGCCACGCAGTTTCTTGAACATGGGAAAGTGACCCTGGGGAAAGCGTGGGTAAAAAAGTGCGGCAAACTCTAACAATGGCAGGGATTTTGGGCAAGGAGCCAATATGTTAAATTGGCTGTTTTTCCGAGCATGCCAGCCGATGATCGCGGCCGTTGGACCGCCAGAAAGCTGACATGTTCCTCATCGCGGACCCAAATTCCGTTCTTTGTTTCCCTTGGAGATCTTCATGGCGCTTGAACGCTGCGACGTGGAAAAGATCGCCCATCTGGCCCGTCTGGGGCTGAATGATGGCGAACTGCCACGCATTACCGATGCCCTGAACAGCATCCTCGGGCTGGTTGACCAGATGCAAGCGGTCGATACCACTGGCATCGAGCCCCTGGCCCACCCGCTGGAGGCCAGCCAGCGCCTGCGCCCCGACCAGGTCACCGAAAGCAACCAGCGCGACGCCTACCAGGCGATCGCGCCGTCGACCGAAAGCGGTCTGTACCTGGTTCCCAAAGTCATCGAGTAAGGGATAGAGCCTGCCATGCATCAATTGACCCTGGCCGAGATCGCCCGCGGACTCGCCGACAAGTCGTTTTCCTCCGAAGAGCTGACCGGCGCCCTGTTGGCGCGCATCAAGCAACTCGACCCGCAAATCAACAGCTTCATCAGCGTCACCGAAGACCTGGCCCTGGGCCAGGCGCGTGCCGCCGACGCCCGTCGCGCCGCAGGCGAAACCGGCGCGCTGCTGGGTGCCCCCATCGCCCACAAGGACCTGTTCTGCACCAACGGCGTTCGCACCAGTTGCGGCTCGAAGATGCTCGACAACTTCAAGGCGCCGTACGACGCCACCGTGGTCGCCAGGCTGGCTGAAGCCGGCATGGTGACCCTGGGCAAGACCAACATGGACGAGTTCGCCATGGGTTCGGCCAACGAATCCAGCCACTACGGCGCGGTGAAGAACCCGTGGAACCTCGAACACGTCCCGGGCGGTTCGTCGGGCGGTTCGGCCGCCGCCGTGGCCGCGCGCCTGCTGCCGGCCACCACCGGCACCGACACCGGCGGTTCGATCCGCCAGCCGGCGGCACTGACCAACCTCACCGGCCTCAAACCGACGTACGGTCGTGTTTCGCGCTGGGGCATGATCGCCTACGCCTCCAGCCTCGACCAGGGCGGCCCGCTGGCCCGCACTGCCGAGGACTGCGCCCTGCTGCTGCAAGGCATGGCCGGTTTCGACGCCAAGGACTCCACCAGCATCGAAGAACCGGTGCCGGACTACAGCGCCAACCTCAATGGTTCGCTGCAGGGCCTGCGCATCGGCCTGCCGAAAGAGTACTTCGGTGCAGGCCTTGACCCGCGTATCGCCGACCTGGTCCAGGCCAGCGTCAAAGAGCTGGAAAAGCTCGGCGCAGTGGTCAAGGAAATCAGCCTGCCGAACATGCAGCACGCCATCCCGGCCTACTACGTGATCGCCCCGGCTGAAGCCTCCTCCAACCTGTCGCGCTTTGACGGCGTGCGCTTCGGCTACCGCTGCGAAGACCCGAAAGACCTCACCGACCTGTACAAGCGCTCCCGTGGCGAAGGCTTCGGTGTTGAAGTGCAGCGCCGTATCATGGTCGGCACCTACGCCCTGTCGGCCGGCTACTACGACGCGTACTACGTGAAGGCGCAGCAGATCCGCCGCCTGATCAAGAACGACTTCATGGCCGCGTTCAACGATGTCGACCTGATCCTCGGCCCGACCACGCCGAACCCGGCCTGGAAGCTTGGCGCCAAGAGCAGCGACCCGGTCGCCGCCTACCTGGAAGACGTCTACACCATCACCGCCAACCTGGCGGGCCTGCCGGGCCTGTCGATGCCGGCCGGCTTCGTCGACGGCCTGCCGGTCGGCGTGCAACTGCTGGCGCCGTACTTCCAGGAAGGCCGCCTGCTCAACGTCGCGCACCGCTACCAGCAAGTGACCGACTGGCACACCCGTGCCCCCAACGGCTTCTGAGGAGTTCACACATGCAATGGGAAGTTGTGATCGGGCTGGAAATCCACACTCAGCTCGCCACCCAGTCGAAGATCTTCTCCGGCAGCGCCACCACCTTCGGTTCCGAGCCGAACACCCAGGCCAGCCTGGTTGACCTGGGCATGCCCGGCGTACTGCCGGTGCTGAACCAGGAAGCCGTGCGCATGGCGTGCATGTTCGGCCTGGCCATCGATGCCGAAATCGGCAAGCGCAACGTGTTCGCGCGCAAGAACTACTTCTACCCGGACCTGCCCAAGGGTTACCAGATCAGCCAGATGGACCTGCCGATCGTCGGCAAGGGCCACCTGGATATCGCCCTGGAAGACGGGACCATCAAGCGCATCGGGGTAACCCGCGCGCACCTGGAAGAAGACGCCGGCAAAAGCCTGCACGAAGACTTCAGCGGCTCCACCGGCATCGACCTCAACCGTGCCGGCACCCCGCTGCTGGAAATCGTCTCCGAGCCTGACATGCGCAGTGCAAAGGAAGCCGTGGCCTACGTCAAGGCGGTCCACGCACTGGTGCGCTACCTGGGCATCTGCGACGGCAACATGGCCGAAGGCTCGCTGCGTTGCGACTGCAACGTGTCGATCCGCCCGAAAGGCCAGGTCGAGTTCGGCACCCGCTGCGAGATCAAGAACGTCAACTCGTTCCGCTTCATCGAGCGCGCGATCAACAGCGAAATCCAGCGCCAGATCGACCTGATCGAAGACGGCGGCAAGGTGGTGCAGGAAACCCGCCTGTACGACCCGAACAAAGACGAAACCCGCTCCATGCGCAGCAAGGAAGAAGCCAACGACTACCGTTACTTCCCCGACCCGGACCTGCTGCCGGTGGTGATCGAGGACAGCTTCCTCGAAACCATCCGCGCCGGCCTGCCGGAGCTGCCACCGCAGAAGGTCGAACGCTTCCAGAACCAGTACGGCCTGTCGGCCTACGACGCCAACGTGCTGGCTTCCAGCCGCGAACAGGCGGACTACTTCGAGGAAGTGGTGAAAATCGGTGGCGACGCCAAGCTGGCGGCCAACTGGGTCATGGTCGAGCTGGGCAGCCTGCTCAACAAGCTGGGCATCGAGATCGACCAGGCACCGGTCAGTGCCGCGCATCTGGGTGGCATGCTGCTGCGCATCCGCGACAACACCATCAGCGGCAAGATCGCCAAGACCGTGTTCGAGGCCATGGCTGCCGGTGAAGGCGATGCCGACAGCATCATCGAAAACAAAGGCCTGAAGCAGGTTACCGACACCGGTGCGATCGACAAGATGCTCGACGAAATGCTGGCGGCCAACGCCGAGCAGGTCGAACAGTACCGCGCCGCCGACGAGGCCAAGCGTGGCAAGATGTTCGGCTTCTTCGTCGGCCAGGCGATGAAGGCATCGAAGGGCAAGGCCAACCCTGGGCAGGTGAACCAATTGCTCAAGGCCAAGCTCGAAGGGTGAGCTGAAAAAGCGGCGAGGGCCTTGCCCTCGTTCGCCGGCAAGCCAGCTCCCACAGGTACAGCGCCGCTGTTGAGGGCGGTAATGTACCTGTGGGAGCTGGCTTGTCGGCGATGGGCCGCACAGCGGCCCCAATTGCAGCATCGGAGCAATAACTTGCTAAAACGATCCCTCGGCACCCTGGCCCTCTTCTCTTTCCTGGCCGGCTGCGCCAGCCACGACATCGACCCGCGTGGTTACGACCAGACGGGCACCGCTTCCTATTACGGCTCGCGCCACCACGGTAAACGCACCGCCAGCGGCGAACCGTTCAACCAGCACGGCCTTACCGCCGCCCACCGTAGCCTGCCGTTCGGCACCCGCGTACGGGTCACCAACACGGCCAACCAGCGCAGTGTGGTGGTGCGCATCAACGACCGTGGCCCGCACACCCGCGGCCGCCTGATCGACCTGTCTCGCGCCGCAGCAGAAAAAATCGGCATGCTCCGTAGCGGAACAGCGCGCGTGCGAGTACAAGGGCTTAGCGACTGACGCGACAGGAGTCCGACCATTTTCGACCTGGCCACCCTTCCCACCTTCAGCCTGCTGCAATTGGGCATTGCCCTGCTGCTGCTGGTCGGCGGCGCCGAATTGCTGGTGCGCGCAGCGCTGCGCCTGGCACAACGCCTTCATGTTCGCCCGTTGATCATCGGCCTGAGCCTGGTGGCCTTCGGCAGTACCGCACCCCAACTTACCGTCAGCCTGCAGGCCGCCTACCAGGGCGCGCCGGACGTGGCGGTCGGCAGCGTGATCGGCAGCAACATCTTCAACGTACTGGTCATTCTTGGCCTGGCCGCGCTGATCATCCCCTTGCGCGTGTCTCGCCAGCTGGTGCGCCTGGACATTCCGCTGATGATCGTCGCCAGCGGCCTGGTCTATGCCCTGTGCGCCAACGGTTACCTGGGCCGGGTTGAAGGGGGGCTGCTGCTGCTTGGCCTGGTCGGCTACCTGGTAATGCTCTGGCACCAGTCGCGCCACTACGCACGCACCTACCCCGCGCCGCAAACGGCCAAATCCAGCGCCAGACGCTTCTGGTCAGGCACGCTGCTGCAGGTGTTGGCCGGCCTTGCCCTGCTAAGCCTGGCGGGGCACCTGCTGCTGGAGGCCGCCGTGGAGGTTGCCACCGACCTTGGGTTGTCCGAGCGCATCATCGGCCTGACCGTCGTCGCCATCTGCACATCCCTGCCAGAGCTCGCCGCCGCCCTGATCGCGGCCCTACGCGGTGAACGGGAAATTGCCGTGGGCACCGTGATCGGCAGCAACCTGTTCAACCTGCTGGCCGTGCTGGGCCTGACCGCCCTGATCACCCCGCAGCCGCTGTCGATCTCGCCGAACGCGCTGGCGTTCGACCTGCCGGTAATGCTCGGGGTTGCCGCGTTAAGCCTGCCGGTGTTCTATTCCGGTTACCGGATCACCCGTGCCGAAGGCCTGGTGTTCCTCTGCCTGTACCTGGCCTATGGGCTGCACGTGGCAGCGTTTACCATGGGTATGCCGCTGGCCGGGCGCCTTGAGCGGCTGATGCTGTTCTATGTGCTGCCTGTGCTCGCCGTGGTGCTGTTGTACACCACCGTGCGCGCCTGGCGCCGGCAGCATTGATTGGGCCATGTCATCTGGCGCATGCCTTAAGCCTTGTGTCGCCCTTTAGATCGAGCGCCGCCCGCGCGGCGCATCGCGAGCTGCGCTCGCTCCTACGCTTGTTTCGGGCCAATTATTCCTGCGCCATTGGCGCGCGAATGCCTTGGCGCATGGCTGGATAACGCGCCTTACAAACAAGGCGGTCGCGCGCGCCTGCCACAGGCGTTATTGGCCGGAAACAAACGTAGGAGCGAGCGTAGCTCGCGATGCGCCGCGCGGGCGGCGCTCGATCTCACTCGCGACACAAATCTAACGGCGAACCTGGCGAGCCTTCTTCAGCTTGAAGGCCACCCACAGCACGGCAATCCATGCCGGGATCAGCATCACCGAGATGCGAATCGGCGGGGTCAGGTACATCACCACCAGGATCAGCACAATGAACGCCAGGCACAGGTAGTTGGTCAGCGGGTGCCCCAGGCTCTTGTAGAACGGGGTAATCCCGGCCGCCAGCTTGGCCTTGCGGAACTTCAGGTGGGTAATGCTGATGCTCGCCCAGTTGATCACCAGCGCCGACACCGCCAAGGCCATCAGCAAGCCAAAGGCCTCACCCGGCATCAGGTAGTTGATTACCACACATAGCCCGGTCGCGAAGGCCGACACGCCCAGCGCAGTCAGCGGCACACCGCTGCGGCTGACTTTCAGCAACTGACGCGGTGCGTCGCCCTGGCTGGCCAGACCAAACAGCATGCGGCTGTTGGCGTACACGCAGCTGTTGTAGACCGACAGCGCGGCCGTGAGTACCACGATATTGAGAATGGTCGCCACCAGGTCGCTGTCCAGCTCGTGGAAAATCATCACGAACGGGCTGCCGCCCTGCACCACCTTCTGCCACGGGTACAGCGACAGCAGCACCGCCAGGGCACCGATGTAGAAGATCAGGATGCGGTACACCACCTGGTTGGTGGCCTTGGGGATGCTTTCCCGTGGGTTGTCGGCCTCGGCAGCGGTGATACCCACCAGCTCCAGGCCACCGAACGAGAACATGATCACCGCCAGCGCCATCACCAGGCCGCTGACACCGTTAGGGAAGAAGCCACCGTACTGCCACAGGTTGGCCACGCTGGCATCCGGGCCGCCATGGCCACTGCTCAGCAACCAGGCGCCGAAGCCGATCATGCTGACGATGGCCACTACCTTGACCAGGGCGAACCAGAATTCCATTTCGCCGTAGACCTTCACCTGGGTCAGGTTGATCAGGTTGATCACCACGAAGAAGATCGCCGCCGTGGCCCAGGTAGGGAAGTCCGGCCACCAGTACTGCACGTAGATACCCACAGCCGTGAGCTCGGCCATGCCCACCAGCACATACACCACCCAGTAGTTCCAGCCCGACACGAAGCCTGCAAACTCGCTCCAGTACTGGTGGGCAAAGTGGCTGAAGCTGCCGGCGACCGGCTCTTCCACCACCATTTCGCCCAGCTGGCGCATGATCAGGAAGGCCATCAGGCCAGCGATGGCATAGCCCAGCAACACGGAGGGGCCTGCCAGCTGGATGGTCTGGGCGATGCCCAGGAACAAGCCGGTACCGATGGCCCCGCCCAGGGCGATCAGCTGGATATGGCGATTCTTCAGCCCGCGCTGTAACTGCTCGGGCTTGCTCTGGTCTTGCATGAAGTGTCCTTTAGCTCAGTGAGGCGTGTTTTTTGTGTTGTTTGCAGTCAAGGATCTAGATCCATCCGCCCCACTGCAAGATGAAAATGCCGATATTGGTGGTGATTGCCGCCATTAGCGTAGTAATGACGATGATCGACGCAGCCAGCTCATGGTTGCCATTGGCCGCCCGCGCCATGACGTAACTGGCTGCTGCGGTCGGGCTGCCGATGTACAGGAACAGGATGCCCAGTTCGGCCCCGCGAAAGCCGCACAGCCAGGCGCCCAGGGTACCCACCAGCGGTAGCCAGACCATCTTCACCAGGCTGGCATCGATGGCCAGCCTGCCGCTGTCGCGCAATGCCGCCAGCGACAGGGTGCCGCCAATACACATCAACGCCAACGGCAGGGTCATCTGCGCCAGATAATCCCCCGAAGTCAGCAGCCAGTTGGGTAGCGGCACCTGGCCGTAAGCCATGGGGGTAGCGACCAACACGCTGATGATCAGCGGGTTGCTGAAGATGTTCTTGCAGATGCTCCAGGGGTCGGACTTCAGGTCCGGGCTGTACACCGCCAGCACCACCGCCGACAGCGAGTTGTACAGGAGGATGACCAGGCCGGCGAGCACCGCCCCCAGGGAAATACCGTAGTCGCCGTACAGGCTGGCAGCCAGGGCCAGGCCGATCACGCCGTTGTTGCCGCGGAACGCGCCCTGGGTATAGATGCCCCGATCCGCCGGTGGGCTGCGCCAGATGGCCATACCCCAGGCGACTGCAAAGCCAACCAGGGTGGCGACAGTGAAGTAGAGGATGACACCTGGCTTTACCGCAGCAGCCAGGTCGGCGTGGTAGATGCCGAGGAACAGCAGTGCCGGCATACAGACGTTGAACACCAGCTGCGAGGCGACACGGTTGAAGTTGTCGTCGATCAGGTGGATGCGTTTGAGCAGCACGCCCATGAACAGCATGGCAAAGACAGGTGCCGTGATGTTCAGCGTCTGGATGAGAAGGGCGAGCATGCGCAGCGATCCTGCAAGGGTTGCCGTTAGGGGGCTAATGATACGCCAACGGCTGGGATTTGCGGGGATCGAGGGGTGTTATAGAAAAATTTCTGTCAGTGCCGGCCCTTTCGCGGGTAAACCCGCTCCCACAGGGATTTCACAAGCCTCAAGACCTGTGCCGTACCTGTGGGAGCGGGTTTACCCGCGAAAGGGCCAGTACTGCCAGTAAAAAATCAGCGCCGGACCGGGCGCTTCTGCAGCTTGCGCTGCAAGGTACGCCGGTGCATGCCCAGCGCCCGTGCGGTGGCCGAAATGTTGCCCTCGTGCTCGTTCAGCACGCGCTGGATGTGTTCCCACTGCAGGCGGTCGACCGACATCGGGTTTTCCGGCACCAGGGTATCCAGGTCGGTGTGCTCCGACAGCAGCGCTGCCAGCACATCATCGGCGTCGGCCGGTTTGCACAGGTAGTTGCAGGCGCCGCGCTTCACCGCTTCCACTGCAGTGGCAATGCTCGAGTAGCCGGTCAGGATCACCACGCGCATTTCCGGGTCCAGTTCCAGCAGCTTGGGCAGCAGCACAAGGCCGGAATCACCGTCCATCTTCAGGTCGAGCGTGGCGTAGTCCGGCAGGTCCTGCTGGGCCAGGATCAAGCCTTCCTCGGCAGAACTGGCAGTGCTCACGCGGAAACCGCGACGGCTCATGGCCCGGGCCATGACCCGGGTGAAGGTGGCATCGTCATCCACCAACAGCAGGTGCGGCAGCTCTTCGCTTTCGACCTGGTTTTCTTCGCTCATCATTCATCTCCTCGCTTGCCATAGGGCAGGCGCAATTCGGTCAGGGTGCCACCCTGTTCATGACTATAGAGTTTTACCGAACCGCCCGCACGGGTCACGCTGGCCTTGCTCAAGAACAGGCCCAGGCCGAAGCCTTTGCCCTTGGTGGTAATGAAGGGTTTGCCGATGGCTTCGGCAATGGCCGGCGGCACGCCAGGGCCATGGTCGCGGATGCTGATGACGATGTCCTGGGCGTCCCAGTCCAGGTGCACCTCCAGGTCATCGGGGCAGGCATCGGCGGCATTGTTCAACAGGTTCAGCAGCGCCTGGGTCAGGTCTGGCGGCGGGGTCAGCCGCGGCACCTTGCCATCGCGCAGGCGCTGGAAGCGGTAGCTGGCTTCCGGGCGCATCAGGTGCCAGCGGTTCAGCGCCTCGTCCAGCCAGGCGGTCACATCCTGCTCCACGATCGCCAGGCGGCGGTTGGCTTCGGCAGCGCGCACCAGCTGTTGCAGGGTTTCCTTGCACAGCTTTACCTGGTCCTGGAGGATCTGCAGGTCTTCCTGCAGCAGCGGGTCGGTGTGGTCCTGGCGCATTTCGTTGATCAGCACGCTCATGGTCGCCAATGGCGTGCCCAGCTCATGGGCGGCACCGGCGGCCTGGGTGGCCACGGCCAGCAATTGCTCGTCGCGCAGGCTTTCTTCACGCCGCTCGGAGCGCAGCTGCTCCTGGCGGCGCAGCTCTTCGGCCATGCGCGCGGCAAAGAAGGTAATCACCGCCGCAGCCAGGGCAATGCTCAGCCACATGCCGTAGACCTGCATCTTGTCCCGCGCCATCGGCAGGCCTTCAAGCGGGTAGAACTGCACCAGCAGCAGGCTGTAGGCGGTCAGGGCAATGCCCGAAAGAATCAGCGAATACAGCCACGGCAAGGTCACCGCGGCAATTGCCAGCGGTACCAGGTAATACGACACGAACGGGTTGGTCGAGCCGCCGGAGTAGTACAGCAAGGCACTGTGGATCAGCAGGTCGCAGGCCAGCTGCAGGGCGTACTCCATTTCGGTGACGGGCAGCGACAGGCGCAGGCGCAGCGCCGTGAAGGCACACAGCAGCGAGGACAACGCCAAGGTGCCAGCCAGCGACAGCCAGGGCAGCGGCAGCAGTTCGGTCCAGTAGGCGACGCCCACGGAGCCGGCCTGGGCAGCCAGGACCAGGACCCGAATGACGGTCAGGCGCCACAGGTTCTGGCGGGTAGCGGACAGCGGTTGTACGGCAGCGAGCATGAGCTCTCCTGATGAGTGCTCCAGAAAATCGGCTGGAGTATACCGAAGCCGGGCGCCTCACTGCAGCGATGCGGCAAAGCGCCACACTTTGTCACAGGTTCATGATGGCACTTTTGAACCCACTACACTGTTGCCGGTCTGATGGGCCATGCGTGGAATGGATGACCACACCCCACGCCTTTTATTGCCAAGGAGTACCACATGCAAATCCCACGTCGCGGCGCCGCCCTGATCCTGTCTTGCGGCTTGCTCGCCAGCCTGCCGGCGCAGGCTGGCGATGAGCCACGTTACAACCAGGTATCGCTGCGTGCCGAAGTGAGCAAGGAAGTGGCGCGCGACCTGATGGTCGTGACCCTGTACAGCGAAGCGCAGAACACCGACCCGGGCAAGCTTGCCAAGCAGATCACCGAAACCATGAACAAGGCCGTGCAGCAGTCGCGCCAGGTCAAGGACGTGAAGATCAGCCAGGGCAGCCGTAACAGCTACCCGGTGTATGACAGCAAGGGCCAGAAGATTACCGGCTGGCGCGAGCGCGCCGAGCTGCGCCTGGAAAGCGCCGACTTCCCGGCCCTGTCCCAGCTCACTGCCGACCTGCTGCAAGAGCTGAAAATGGGCGGCATGGACTTCTCCATCGCCCCGGCCACGCGCAAGTCCAGCGAAGATGCACTGCTCAAGGACGCGGTTGATGCTTTCAAGGCGCGCGCACAACTGGCCACCGAAGCGCTGGGCGGCAAGGGCTACAAAGTGGTCAGCCTGAACCTCAACAGCAGCGGTTACCCGCGCCCGTACCTGCGCAGTGCGCCGATGGCGATGAAAGCCATGGGGGCTGATGAAGCAGCGCCGGCGCCGGATATCGAGGCGGGCACCAGTGAAGTGAGCATGAATGCCGATGGCCTGATCGAAGTGCAGATGCCGTAACAGATCCACGCAACACCTGTGGGAGCGGGCATGCCCGCGAAAAAGACACCGCGATGGATGGCACGGGCTTCGCCCGTGTTCGCGGGCTTGCCCGCTCCCACAGGGACCGCGCCAACCAAAATACGCGCGTTCAGACCTTTCCTACGCACCACAAAGGTGCCTCGTACATTTACCCCCGCCTTGAAACATCTCGCAAAAAGCCATCATTTTGCCTGCGCAAACGTTTAACTTCGTCGAAAGTTATACCGATGCGACATCCATGTACGGTCGTACCACTTTTCCGGCGCCAACTATCCTTCTACCTGTTGCATTGGGAACACCCCCTGCATAAGTATCCTCAGGTCGGCTCACGAGGCCACCTCATCCAAAAAATGACAACAATGAGGCCACCATGCTCAAACACGCAGTCATTCCGTTCCTGCTTGGCGCAGGCTTGCTCACCGGTGCACCGTCGGCCCTGGCCGCGTCCAACCTGGTGTTCTGCTCCGAAGGCAGCCCGGCCGGCTTCGACCCGGGGCAGTACACCACCGGGACCGACTTCGACGCCTCGGCAGAGACCGTGTTCAACCGCCTGACCCAGTTCGAACGGGGCGGCACTGCGGTCATCCCGGGCCTGGCGACCAAATGGGAAGTGTCCGACGACGGCAAGACCTACACCTTCCACCTGCGCGAAGGGGTCAAGTTCCACACCACCGACTACTTCAAGCCCAGCCGCCCCTTCAACGCCGACGACGTGCTGTTCACCTTCAACCGCATGCTCGACAAGGACAACCCGTTCCGTAAGGCCTACCCCACCGAGTTTCCGTACTTCACCGACATGGGTATGGACAAGAACATCGCCAAGGTGGAGAAGCTCGACGAGCACACGGTGAAGTTCACCCTCAACGAGGTCGACGCAGCGTTCATCCAGAACCTGGCCATGAGCTTCGCTTCCATCCAGTCGGCCGAATACGCCGACCAGTTGCTCAAGAACGGCAAGGCCGCCGACATCAACCAGAAGCCGATCGGCACCGGCCCGTTCGTGTTCAGCAAGTACCAGAAGGACGCGCAGATCCGCTTCAAAGGCAACAAGGACTACTGGAAGCCCGATGACGTGAAGATCGACAACCTGATCTTCGCCATCACCACCGATGCCTCGGTGCGCATGCAGAAGCTGAAGAAGAACGAGTGCCAGGTCACCCTCTTCCCGCGCCCGGCCGACATCGAGCCGCTAAAGGCTGACAAGAACCTGCAAATGCCGCAGCAAGCCGGGTTCAACCTCGGCTACATCGCCTACAACGTGATGGACAAGATCAAGGGCAGCAACGAGCCCAACCCCATGGCCCAGCTGAAAGTGCGCCAGGCACTGGACATGGCCGTGGACAAGAAAAAGATCATCGAATCGGTCTACCAGGGCGCCGGCCAGCTGGCAGTCAATGGCATGCCGCCGACCCAGTGGTCGTATGACGACAGCATCAAGGACGCCGCATTCGACCCCGAAAAGGCCAAACAGCTGCTCAAGGAAGCCGGCATCAAGGAAGGCACCGAGATCACCCTGTGGGCCATGCCCGTGCAACGCCCGTACAACCCCAACGCCAAGCTGATGGCCGAAATGCTCCAGTCCGACTGGGCCAAGATCGGCATCAAGGCGAAGATCGTCAGCTATGAATGGGGCGAGTACATCAAACGCTCCAAAGGTGGCGAACAGGGCGCCATGCTGATTGGCTGGAGCGGCGACAACGGTGACCCGGACAACTGGCTGGGCACCCTCTACGGCTGCGATGCCGTCGACGGCAACAACTTCTCCAAGTGGTGCTACAAGCCCTACGACGACCTGATCAAACAGGCCAAGGCCACCTCCGACCAGGCCAAGCGCACCGAGCTGTACCAACAGGCGCAGCACATCCTCAAGGAGCAGGTGCCGATCACCCCGATCGCCCACTCCACCGTGTACCAGCCCATGAGCGCCAAGGTGAAGGACTTCAAGATCAGCCCGTTTGCGCTGAACGCCTTCTACGGTGTCAGCGTGGACAAATAGGGTAACTGCGGCACCTGCTGAATAGCGGGTGCCTTTCCCCCTCACCACCTCTTCATGTCGTCCCGCAGCTATCCGCCGCGGGGTCGGCGAACTGTTGCCGCCATTCGTACCCCGAGGCGGCGCAAACAGATGAAAAAGGACTCGCCATGCGCCACACCACTTGCCTATCCACCCTCCTGGCCCTGGGCCTGATCAGCCAGTCCCCGGCCCTGCTGGCCAGCAACCTGGTGTTCTGCTCCGAAGGCAGCCCCGCCGGTTTCGACACCGCCCAGTACACCAGCGCCACCGACAACGACGCCGCCGAACCGGTCTACAACCGCCTGGTCGAGTTCGAGCGCGGCGGTACCGCCGTGCACCCTGCCCTGGCGACCCGCTGGGAGGTGTCCGACGATGGCCTGCGCTACACCTTTCACCTGCGCGAAGGGGTGAAGTTCCACAGTAACAAGGCCTTTTCACCTAGCCGTGATTTCAACGCCGACGATGTGCTGTTCACCTTCAACCGCATGCTCGACAAGGGCCACCCGTTCCGCCAGGCCTACCCCACCGAGTTCCCCTACTTCATCAGCATGGGCCTGGACAAGAACATCGCCCGCGTCGAGAAAATCGACCCGCTCACCGTGGCATTCACCCTGAACACGGTCGATGCCGCGTTCATCCAGAACCTGGCCATGAGCTTCGCCTCCATTCTCTCCGCCGAATACGCCGAACAACTGATGGCCAGCGGAAGGCCGAGCGACATCAACCAGCAGCCCATCGGCACCGGCCCGTTCGTGTTCCAGCGTTATCAGAAGGATTCGCAGATCCGCTACAAGGGCAACAAGGCTTATTGGGCGCCGGATGAAGTGAAGATCGACAACCTGGTGTTCTCGATCAACATCGATCCTTCGGTACGTATCCAGAAGCTGCGCCGCAACGAATGCCAGGTCACCCTGCACCCGCGCCCGGCCGACCTGCCGGCGCTCAAGGCCGACAGTAAGCTGCAGGTGCTGCAGCAACCGGGCTTCAACCTCGGCTACATCGCCTACAACACCCAGCACCCACCGTTCGACCGGCTCGAGGTGCGCCAGGCCATGGACATGGCAGTGAACAAGAAAGCCATCCTCCAGGCGGTGTATCAGGACTCCGGGCAATTGGCGGTCAACGCCATGCCGCCGACCCAGTGGTCCTATGACGAAAGCCTCAAGGACGCCCCCTACGACCCGGAAAAGGCCAGGCAGTTGCTGCAGCAGGCCGGGGTCAAACCTGGCACCGAAGTCACCCTGTGGGCCATGCCGGTGCAACGCCCGTACAACCCCAACGCCAAGCTGATGGCCGAAATGCTCCAGGCCGACTGGAACAAGCTCGGGTTCAAGGTGCGCATCGTCAGCTACGAATGGGGCGAGTACCTGAAACGCATGAAAAGCGGCGAACACGACATCGCCCTGATTGGCTGGACCGGCGACAACGGCGACCCGGACAACTGGCTGGGCACCCTCTACAGCTGCGATGCCATCGGCAGCAACAACTACTCGCTGTGGTGCGACCCGCAGTACGACAGCCTGGTCAAGCAGGCCAAGCAGGTTACCGACCAGGCTCAGCGCAGCGCCCTGTACCAGCAGGCCCAGCAGCGGCTCAAGCAGCAGGTGCCGATTACCCCGGTGGCGCATTCCACGGTGAACCAGCCGCTCAGCGTCAAGGTTTCCGGGTTCAAGGTCAGCCCGTTTGGGCGCAATGATTTTTCCGGTGTGAGTGTTGACTGATTTGTAGCCCTCAAGGGCCTCTTCGCGGGTGAACCCGCTCCCACAGAGTTATCCACAAACCAGGAGTCTGCACAGATCCCTGTAGGAGCGGGTTTACCCGCGAATAGGCCGGCACAGGCAACACAACTCCCCAATTAGCCCGGCGATCCCGCGGCAACCCTGGCAACACCGTAGCAACCCTCCAGCCCACAAGGCCGGCAATAACTAGAAAAGAAAAAGGAGCTTGTACCTTGAGAGTCTTCACTTTGACCGCACTGGCTTTGTCCATCAGTGCATTCACCACCGTGGCCCAGGCCGACTCGCAGAGCCAGGACTACATCCCGCTCACCCTCAAAGACAGCAGCGAGCAGGGGCAAGCCAGCGGCTTCATCGACGGCCAGAGCCTGTCCGGCAGCACCCGCAACTGGTACGCCCGCGAGCGCGCCGCACGCGCACCGCTGTGGCGCTACTACAAGAGCGACGGCACCCGCCACCCCACCCACAGCCGGGAAAACTGGCTGCAAGGCACCATCCTCAACTACAGCTCCGGTTTCACCCAAGGCACCGTGGGCATCGCCGTCGAGGCCGCAGCCTACAACGCCATTGCCTTGCAACAGAACCGCGAAGCCATCGCCGGCCCCAACAATCGCACCCTGACCCACAGCGATGGCGACCCCATCGGCCAGTGGAGCAAGCTGGGCCTGGGCAATATCAAGGCGCGCGTGTCCAACACCACCCTTACCCTCGGCCGTCAGTCGGTGGACACACCGATGATCGCCTATATCGGCAACCGCGCCTTGCCATCGAGCTTCCAGGGCGCGTTCCTGCACAGCGCCGAGTTCGACAACCTGAGCTTCGACCTGGGCACCTTCGACCGTGTCTCGCCACGTACCGAACAAAGCCTGAGCAAGTTCCGCAGCGAATACAGCGCCACGGGTGTGGAAACCGACCGCGCCAGCACCGCCGGCATCAACTACCAGCCGTTCAAGAGCCTGAGCACCAGCCTGTACGCCACCCACGTCGACGATTTCTGGAACCAGTACTACTTCGGCGCCAACCACGTGCTCGGCGACAGCGCAGTGCTCAGCCTGAGCACCGGCCTGAACTACTACAAGACCGTGGATGCCGGCAGCCAGAAAATGGGCAAGATCGACAACGACACCTACAGCCTGTCGCTCGACCTGACCCACCAGGCCCACACCCTCGGTGCCTCCTGGCAGCAGGTCAACGGCAACGAATACTTCGACTACCTGCACGAAACCAACGGCATCTACCTGGCCAACTCGCTGCTGTCGGACTTCAACGGCCCCAACGAAAAATCGCTGAAGCTCTCCTACGTACTGAACATGGCGCCCTACGGCGTGCCGGGCCTGAAGTTCAACCTGTACAACGCCCGCGGCTGGGGCATCGACGGCACCCACTACCGCGGCACCGCCTACGACGTGAAAGGCCTGAACGGCGAAACCCACTACGAGTGGGGCATCGGCACCAGCTACGCGGTGCAGAGCGGGCCGCTGAAAGACACCAGCATCCGCGCCACCTACACCACCCACCGCGCCAGCAAGGCCCAGGGTGACGGCAGCCTGGACGAGTTCCGCGTGGTCACCACCATCCCATTCAACATTCTTTGACCGCTGGCGCCACGGCCCCCTTCGTGGCGGGCCGTGGCGGCTACGCTGGAATCAATGCAAAAGCAGGGAGTCTTCAACCCATGCAGAGAGCTTTCATCAAATCGCTACCGCTACGCCTGGCCCTGGCCGCGCTGGTGCTGGGCAGCGCCACGCAGCTGGCCGCCAAACCGCTGGTGGTGTGTACCGAGGCCAGCCCGGAAGGGTTCGACGTTGTGCAGTACACCACCGGGGTCACGTTCGACGCCACCGCCGAAACACTGTTCAACCGCCTGGTGGACTTCAAGCCCGGCACCACCGATATCGAGCCGGCCCTGGCCGAACGCTGGGACATTTCAGCCGACGGCCTGACCTACACCTTCCACTTGCGTGAGGGCGTGAAGTTCCACAGCACCGACTACTTTACCCCCACCCGCGCGTTCAACGCCGATGATGTGCTGTGGAGCCTGCGTCGCCAGCTCGACCCTGCGCACCCATGGCATGACAAGACCAGCGTCGGTTACCCGTATTTCGAAAGCATGGCCTTCAAAGACCTGCTCAAGTCGGTGGACAAGACCGACGACCACACCGTGGTGATTACCCTCACCCGCCCCGAGGCACCCTTCCTGCGGGACATGGCCATGGGTTTCACCTCGATCTACTCCGCCGAATACGGCGACCAGTTGCTAAAGGCCGGCAAGGCCGCCGAGCTGAACAGCAAGCCCATCGGCACCGGCCCGTTCATCTTCCAGCGTTACAACAAGGACGCCCAGGTCCGCTTCAAACCCAACCCGGACTACTTCCGTGGCAAGCCGCCGGCCGACGCCCTGGTGTTCGCCATCGCCACCGACAGCAACGTGCGCCTGCAGAAGCTGCGCGCCAACGAGTGCCAGGTCGCGCTCTACCCCAAGCCAGAAGACGTGCCGGCGATAAAGGCCGACCCCAGGCTCAAGGTGGCCGAGACCGAAGCACTGGTCACCGGCTACATCGCCATGAATACCCAGCACAAATACCTCAGCGATGTGCGCGTGCGTAAAGCCATCAACATGGCCTTCGACCGTCAGGCCCACGTTGACCAGCTGTTTGGCAAAGGCAATGCGCTGGTCGGCGTGAACCCCTATCCACCGACCATGATCGGTTACAACACCCGTAACCAGAACCCACCGCGCGACCTCGACAAGGCACGCGCCCTGCTCAAGGAAGCCGGGGTACCAGAGGGCACGGTGATCACGCTGTTTACCCGCAACGGCGGCGGCATGACCAACCCCAACCCGCGCCTTTCCGCCGAGATGCTGCAGGCCGACCTGAAGCAGATCGGCCTGAAGCTGGATATCCGGGTGATGGAGTGGGCCGAAATGCTGCGCCGTGCCAAGAATGGCGAGGCCGACCTGGTATCCACCGGTTGGGCGGGCGATAACGGCGACCCGGACAACTTCCTCACACCGCTGCTCAGTTGCGACGCAGCCAAGACCGGTGAGAACTACGCCCGCTGGTGCAACTCGAAATTCCAGGAACTGATCAGCCGCGCCCGCGAGGTGATCGACAACGACGAACGCGCAAGGCTCTATAGCGAGGCATTGAAGGTGTACGATGACGACCAACCCTGGATCAGCATGGCCCACCCCAAGGTGTTCACCGCCATGCGTGACAACGTGGAGGGCTATGTGATCAGCCCTCTGGCCAAAAACAACTTCGCCACCACCAAGGTGAAGTAGAACAACAACGACCGCCGGCAACCCATACGGGAACCGGCGGCACTGCCGTAGCGGGCTGATCGCCCCACGGCCTGATGAGGTAACCCCGACAATGTTGAGTTTTATTGCCCGGCGCCTTGGCCTGCTGATACCGACCTTTTTCGGCATCACGTTGCTGACCTTCGCGCTCATACGCCTGATCCCCGGCGACCCGGTGGAAGTGATGATGGGCGAGCGCAGGGTCGACCCCGAAATGCATGCCCAGGCCATGGAACGCCTGGGGCTGAACAAGCCATTGCCGGTCCAGTACCTGGACTATGTCGGCAAGCTTGCCCAGGGTGACCTCGGCGAATCGCTGCGCACCCGCGAAAGCGTGTGGACCGAGTTCCTCACGCTGTTCCCGGCCACCCTCGAACTGGCCTTCGCCGCCCTGCTGTTCGCCGGCATCGTCGGCCTGCTGGCCGGGGTGATCGCCGCGCTCAAGCGCGGTTCGCTGTTCGACCACGGGGTCATGGGCATTTCCCTGGCCGGCTACTCGATGCCGATCTTCTGGTGGGGCCTGATCCTGATCATGTTCTTCTCGGTGAGCCTGGGCTGGACCCCGGTGTCCGGGCGCATCGACCTGCTCTACGACATCGAACCGAAGACCGGCTTCATGCTCATCGACACCCTGCTCAGCGACGAAGAAGGCGCGTTCAAGGACGCGGTGATGCACCTGATACTGCCGGCCATCGTGCTCGGCACCATCCCGCTGGCGGTAATCGCGCGCATGACCCGCTCGTCGATGCTTGAAGTGCTGCGTGAGGACTACATCCGCACCGCTCGCGCCAAGGGCCTTTCGCCCGCCCGCGTGGTGTTCGTGCATGGCCTGCGCAACGCCCTGATTCCGGTGCTGACGGTGTTCGGCCTGCAGGTCGGCACACTACTGGCCGGTGCGGTGCTGACCGAAACCATCTTTTCCTGGCCGGGCATCGGCAAGTGGCTGATCGAAGCCATCGGTGCCCGTGACTACCCCGTGGTCCAGAACGGCATCCTGTTGATTGCCTGCCTGGTGATCCTGGTCAACTTCGTCGTGGACATCCTCTACGGCCTGGCCAACCCACGCATCCGTCATCAGCGCTGAGGCCTTTGCCATGACTAGCCCGATTGCAAAATCCGTGTCGCCGGCCAGCCCGGTGGACCAGAGCCTGCTCTACCCCTCGCCGTACAAAGAATTCTGGCAAGCCTTCGCGCGCAACAAAGGCGCGGTAATGGGCCTGGCCTTCATGTGCCTGGTGGTGTTCTGCGCACTGTTCGCGCCATGGGTCGCCCCGCATGACCCGAGCGAGCAGTACCGCGACTTCCTGCTGACCCCGCCGGTATGGCTGGAAGGCGGCACCTGGCAGTTCATCCTCGGCACCGACGAACTGGGCCGCGACCTGCTGTCGCGGCTGATCCAGGGCGCGCGGCTGTCGCTGTTGATCGGCCTGTCGTCGGTGGTGATGTCGCTGATCCCGGGCATCCTGCTGGGCCTGCTGGCCGGCTTCTTCCCGCAAATCCTCGGCCCATCGATCATGCGCCTGATGGACGTGATGCTGGCCCTGCCCTCCCTGCTGCTGGCCGTGGCCATTGTCGCCATCCTTGGCCCTGGCCTGATCAACACGGTGATCGCCATCGCCATCGTCTCCCTGCCCTCCTACGTGCGCCTGACCCGGGCCGCGGTGATGGTCGAGCTGAACCGCGACTACGTCACCGCCGCACGCCTGGCCGGTGCCGGGCTGCCACGGCTGATGTTCGTCACCGTGCTACCCAACTGCATGGCGCCGCTGATCGTCCAGGCCACCCTCAGCTTCTCTTCGGCGATCCTCGACGCCGCCGCCCTGGGTTTCCTCGGCCTGGGCGTGCAACCCCCGACCCCGGAGTGGGGCACCATGCTGGCTTCGGCCCGTGACTACATCGAGCGCGCCTGGTGGGTGGTGAGCCTGCCTGGCCTGACCATTCTGCTCAGTGTGCTGGCAATCAACCTGATGGGCGACGGCCTGCGCGATGCGCTGGACCCGAAACTCAAGAACGCCGCCTGAGGAGAACGCCATGTCACTGTTGCAGATCAAAAACCTGAACGTGCGCTTCGGCGACGCCAATGCGGTACCCGTGGTCGATGGCCTGGACCTGGGGGTGGACGCCGGTGAAATCCTGGCCATCGTCGGCGAATCCGGCTCGGGCAAATCCGTGACCATGATGGCCTTGATGGGCCTGATCGACGCCCCCGGGCGCATCACCGCCGACACCCTCAGCTTCGACGGCACCGACATGCTCAAGCTCAGCGGCCGCCAGCGGCGCAAGGTGGTGGGCAAGGACATCGCCATGGTCTTCCAGGACCCGATGACCGCGCTCAACCCCAGCTATACCGTGGGCTACCAGATCGAAGAAGTGCTGCGCCAGCACCTGGGCCTGAAGGGCAAGGCTGCGCGCCAGCGTGCCCTTGAGCTGTTGAAAAAGGTCGAGATCCCGGCAGCGGAAAGCCGCCTGGATGCCTACCCGCACCAGCTGTCTGGCGGCATGAGCCAGCGCGTGGCGATTGCCATGGCGATTGCCGGCGAGCCCAAGCTGCTGATCGCTGACGAACCGACCACCGCGCTGGATGTGACCATCCAGGCGCAGATCATGGAGCTGCTGGTCAACCTGCAGAAGGAGCGCAACATGGCGCTCATCCTGATCACCCACGACCTCGCCGTGGTCGCCGAAACGGCCAGGCGGGTTTGCGTGATGTACGCAGGCGAAGCCGTCGAAGTGGGCCAGGTGCCGACGCTGTTCGACGTGCCCGCTCACCCTTACAGCGAAGCCTTGCTGGCGGCGATCCCCGAGCACAGCATCGGCGCCGAGCGCCTGGCCACCCTGCCCGGCATCGTCCCCGGCCGCTACGACCGCCCGGTCGGCTGCCTGTTGTCGCCGCGCTGCCCCTACGTGCAGGACAACTGCCGGCGCCAGCGCCCGCCTCTCGATCCTCAGGCCCACAGCCTGGTGCGTTGCTTCTACCCGCTGAACCAGGAGGTGGCGTGATGGCCGTCGTTCTATCTGCCCGGGACCTGACCCGGCATTACGAAGTCTCCCGCGGGCTGTTCAAAGGCCACGCCCTGGTCCGCGCACTGAATGGCGTGTCGTTCGAACTGGAAGCCGGCAAGACCCTGGCGGTGGTCGGTGAGTCCGGCTGCGGCAAGTCGACCCTGGCCCGCGCCCTGACCCTCATCGAAGAGCCGTCGTCCGGTTCGCTGCAAATCGCCGGCACCGAGGTGACAGGCGCCAGCAAGGCGCAGCGCAAGCAACTGCGCCGCGATGTGCAGATGGTGTTCCAGAGCCCTTACGCCTCGCTCAACCCACGGCAGAAGATTGGCGACCAGCTGGCCGAACCGCTGGTGATCAATACCTCGCTGAGCAAGGCCGAGCGGCGCGAGAAAGTACAAAAAATGATGGAGCAGGTGGGGCTGCGCCCCGAGCATTACCAGCGCTACCCACACATGTTCTCTGGTGGCCAGCGCCAGCGCATTGCCCTGGCCCGGGCGATGATGCTGCAGCCAAAAGTGCTGGTGGCGGACGAGCCGACCTCGGCGCTGGACGTGTCGATCCAGGCGCAGGTGCTGAACCTGTTCATGGACCTGCAGAAGGAGTTCGACACCGCCTACGTGTTCATCTCGCACAACCTGGCGGTGGTGCGGCATGTGGCCGATCACGTGCTGGTGATGTACCTGGGGCGCCCGGTGGAAATGGGGGCTAAGGAAGATATCTACGAGAAGCCGCTGCACCCCTATACACAGGCATTGCTGTCGGCGACGCCGGCGATTCATCCGGACCCGTTGAAGCCGAAGATCCGCATTGTCGGGGAGCTGCCCAACCCGCTGAATCCGCCGGATGGGTGTGCGTTTCACAAGCGGTGCCCGTATGCGACCGAGCGGTGTGCCAAGGAGGTGCCGGCATTGCGGCAGGTGAGGACGCGGCAGGTTGCCTGCCATTATGCGGAGCAATTCCTGTAGATCGCCGGGGGCGCTTTGCGCCCCATTCGCAGCACAAGGCTGCTCCTACAAGGATCGCGATAACAGGGGCTATCGCGGCTTCCTGTAGGAGCAGCCTTGTGCTGCGAATGGGCCGCAAAGCGGCCCTCTCGGTCAATGCATGAAAATGGCGATCAGGATGATGACCGGGATAGGTACACCAAGCATCCAGAGCAGTATTGAGCGCATGTCGGTTCTCCTTGCTTAACGTTGAAGGGTGCGATGTGCGACGTATTCGCCTTCCAGCCACTGCACCTGGTCACGACGGCGACCACCATAAAGCGCTGCAAGGCTGGCGAAGAAGGCGCCACACAGCAGCGCTACGAAGGTCCACAACGCGGTCCAGGCAGCAGCCTTGGCGGTAGCGTCAGCGGCTTGCTTGGCCTGCAACTTGAGTTGCTGCACCTGGGCCATCACCTGGTCGACGCGGGCCTCTGCCTCGGGTTGGGTCAGGCGGGTGCGTTGCGCCACCAACTGCGCAAGGTAGGCGCGGTCTTCAGGTGCAAGCGCACCGTCACCCGCCAGGCCCTTGGCCAGAATGCGCGCCGCGACCCCATTGGCAGCGTCCTCGCTTACAGGCGCAGGGCCGTCACCCCGGAACAGGCTGTCGACGAAGTAGCCCATCGAATCCTTGTCCGCATTGGCTGCAGCCGCGCCACCGGCGGCGGCACTCATGCCAACCACATGCGTCGCCGCGCTGGCCCCGGCACCTACCAGGTTGCCCGCCGTGCCCAGTACCAGCATGGCGGCCACCAATGTCGCGACTGCCCAGGACAGGAACCCGTGGGCGGTGTCGCGGAAGTACACCTCGTCGCCATGCAAGTTGGCCCACTTCACACGCAGCCTGCCGGCGATATAGCCGCCCAGGCCAGAAGCGATGATTTGCGTCAGCAACAGCCAGATGATGGTGGAAACCGCCAGCGTTTTCGCGCTTGCACCCTCGTTGGCCCAAGGTGAGGTGGCGGCAAAGCCCAGGCCCGCCCCCAGCACCACCAATATCAGGGATAGCGCGGCCGCAGCAGCAGCACCCGCAAAGATGGCCGCCCAGGAAACACCTGAGCGGCCTTGAGTATCGAACACGGAGGAGTCGGCAGAGGGGATCATGATGTGTGCGCCTATGTATGTTGTTAGCGAGAAGTCCATTCGCGCAGTAACCATTGCAGAGGCTGTGCCATTCATTACTAAAAATTACTTACATATAAATCAGATAGTTAGCGAGGACTGCGATTTAAGAATCGTGCAAAAAGCGCGAGTGACGCTCCTGCATCAGGTGTTCTGCAATATTGTGGCCTTCACACGGGCGAGGCATGATCTGGCAATGACGCTCCCTGACGACTCCGCCCAGACCCCGCTCACCGCCGACACCGTGCTGCGCTACCACCTGTGCTGGAAGCATCGCGACCTGGACGGGGTCATAGCGCTGTACCACCCCGACATCCAGTACCACGACTTCTTCCAGAACCGCGTGCTCGGCTACGTCGAGCTGCGCGACTATGTGCGCGCCTGCCTGCCCCATGAAGCCGGCGAAGACATCGTCCACAGCGACCGCATCCGCGTTGATGGCTGCACCGCGTTCATCCAGTACCAGGTCACGGTACAGGGCGGTGACGGCCTGGTGGCGTTCCAGTCCAGCGAGGCGATCACCGTCAAGGACGGGCTGATCTGGCGGGTCAACGAATACGCCACGCTGGTTCGCCAGAACGGCAGCGGGCACGGCAGCAGCGGCCCGCGCCCGGCCACCAGCCGCCTGGGCCTGTCGCCGCGCCAGCTGTCGACCATGGCCCAGGACCTGGAGCACTACTTCCAGCGCCAGCGCCCCTACCTGGACCCGGAGCTGGACCTGCAGCAGGTGGCCGACGCCAGTGGCTACAGCCGCAACCAGATTTCCTACCTGCTGAACCAGGTGCTCGGGCAAAGCTTCTACCGCTACGTCAACCAGGCCCGCCTGCAACACCTGATGGCCAGCCTCGACGACGACAGCGTCGAGGCGACGATCGACGAGCTGGCGTTCAGCGCCGGTTTCAACTCGCTGTCGGCGTTCTACAAGTGCTTCCGCGAGCACACCGGGCTCACGCCCAAGGCCTACCTCAAGCAAATTTCCCTGCGTGCACGCACGTAAGACAGCCACTGGCTGGCAGCACTAGGATCGCCCACAGACCTTGACCGATGTGGAGCCGAACCCGATGCAACCCCTGCGCACGCTCAGCCTGTGGATGGACCAGCTCGACGAGCCACTGTGCGCCCGCCCGGCCCTGCGCGAAGACCTGGCTGCGGATGTGTGCATCATCGGCGCCGGCTACACCGGCCTGTGGACCGCCTATTACCTCAAGCGCCAGGCGCCGCAGTTGAACATCGCCGTGATCGACGCCAACATCGCCGGCTTCGGTGCCTCCGGGCGCAATGGCGGCTGGCTGATGGGCAACCTGCTGGGTGAAGACCGCCTGCTCGCCACCCTGTCGCCACAACAGCGCCGCGCCAGCATCGACCTGCTGCACGGCATTCCCGATGAAGTGCAGGGTGTGCTGCAACGCGAAGGCATCGACTGCGACTACCGCAAGGGCGGCGTGCTGTACTGCGCCGCGCGCTACCCGGAGCAGGAGCGCAACCTGCGCGCCTACCTCGACGACTTGTATCGCCAAGGCATGACCGAGGACGACTACCGCTGGCTGCGCCCCGAGCAACTGGAAAACCAGCTGCGGGTCAGTAATGCGTTCGGTGCCATCTACAGCCCGCACACCGCGACCATCCAGCCGGCCAAGCTGGTGCGCGGCCTGGCGCGGGCGGTGGAAGCGCTGGGCGTGCCGATCTACGAGAACACCCCGGCCATCGACTGGCAACCCGGCGAGGTGCGCACCCCGCTGGCGCGGATTCGCTGCCAGTGGATGGTGCCCGCCGTTGAAGGCTACGCCGCCAGCCTGCCGCCGCTGGGCAAACACCAGTTACCGGTACAGAGTTTGCTGATAGCCACCGAACCGCTACCGGAATCGACCTGGGAGCAGATTGGCCTGAGCCAGGGCCAGGCCTTCAGCGAGAGCAGCCGCCAGGTCACCTATGGCCAGCGCACCGCCGACAACCGCCTGGTATTCGGCGCACGCGGTGGTTACCGCTTCGGTGGCCGCCTGCGCGAAAACTTCAACCTCGACGAACACGAGGTCGAGCTGCGCCGCTACCTGTTCAGTGAACTGTTCCCTCAACTCAAGCACGTGCGCATCACCCACTCCTGGGGCGGCAACCTGGGCATGGCCCGGCGCTTCCGCCCGCACATGCTCTGCGACCGCCAGCGCGGCATCGCCTTGGCCGGTGGTTACGGCGGTGAAGGGGTGGGCGCCACCAACCTGGGTGGGCGCACCCTGGCAGCGCTGATCCTCAACCAGCACAACGAACTGACCGCGCAGCCTTGGGTACTCGACAACCGCCCGGTTTCCAGCCTGGCCAGTTGGCCGCCCGAGCCCTGCCGCTGGCTGGGCTACAACGCGATCATCCAAAGCTTCATCCACGAGGACCGGACCCTCGCCAACCCCGCCAGCGCGCCTTGGAGACGGCGCCTGGCCAGCTCCCTTGCGGACTTCATGGAAGGCTTCATGCACTGACTTCCCTTACCCCGACACAGGATCCACCGGTCATGAGCATTACCCAGTTCAAGAACACCCACAGCGTTACGCTGGAAGCTTCCAACCCGGTCGCGGTGCCGCTTGGCGAACCCGTGGCGGTGACGTCCGTCACCTGCGTGGAGCGCAACGATGGCGTCGAAACCGGCATCTGGGAGTGCACCCCGGGGCGCTGGCGGCGGCAGATCGTGCAACAGGAGTTCTGCCATTTCATCAAGGGCCGCTGCACCTTCACCCCCGACGGTGGCGAGCCCCTGGTCATAGAAGCCGGAGACGCATTGATGCTACCGGCCAACAGCACCGGCACCTGGGACATCCAGGAGACCGTGCGCAAGACCTACGTACTCATCTTCTGATCCGCTGATCGCCTGCCTTCGATAACAACAGACAAAGCAAGGTAAACCCGACATGCGCACGCTCCTTCTCGCCCCCCTGATGCTGGCCGCCAGTGTGGCCGGCGCCGCCGAAACGGTGAAGATCTACAACTGGTCCAGCTACGTCGCCCCCGACACGCTGAAGAACTTCCAGCAAGCCAGCGGCATCGTGCCCACCTACGACGTGTACGACAGCAACGAAACCCTCGACGGCAAGCTGATGACCGGCAACTCCGGCTACGATGTGGTGTTCCCCTCCAACCACTTCATGGCCCGGCAGATCCAGGGCAAGGCCCTGAAGCGTCTGGACAAGTCGCAGCTGCCCAACTGGCAAAACCTCAACCCGGTGCTGCTCAAGGCACTGGAAGTGAACGACCCGGGCAACCAGTACGGCTTCCCGTACCTGTGGGGCAGTACCGGTATCGGCTACAACATCGACAAGGTCAAGGCGGTGCTCGGCGACAACGCGCCGGTGGATTCGTGGGACCTGATCTTCAAGCCCGAGTACATGAGCAAGCTGAAAAGCTGTGGCGTCGCCGTGCTGGACAACGGCCCGGAGCTGCTGCCGATTGCCCTGCACTACCTGGGCCTGCCGCACCACAGCCAGAACCCGGCGGACTACGACAAGGCCAAGGCGCTGCTGATGCAGGTGCGGCCGTACATCAGCTACTTCCACTCATCGAAGTACACCGGCGACCTGGCCAATGGCGATATCTGTGTGGTGGTGGGCTTCTCGGGGGATGTGCTGCAAGCGAAAAACCGTGCCGAAGAGGCGAAGAACGGGGTGAAGGTGGGCTATTCGATACCCAAGGAAGGCGCGCCCATGTGGTTTGACATGGTGGCCATGCCGGCCGATGCACCGGACGAAAAAGCCGGGTATGCCTACATGAACTACCTGCTGCAGCCAGAGGTGATGGCCAACATCAGCAACCATGTGCAGTACGCCAACGGCAACCTGAAGGCGGACGGGCTGGTGGAGCCGGCCATGAAGGGCAATACGATGATTTACCCGAGCGAAGACATGATGGGCAAATTGTATGCCCTGGAAGCAATGCCGGCCAAGATCGACCGCATTCGCACCCGGATCTGGACCAGTATCAAAGCCGGAAACTGAGCGCGGCCGTAATGCGGTCCCTGTGGGAGCGGGTTCACCCGCGAATGCGTCGGTCAATTCAACATCGCATTCGCGGGTAAACCCGCTCCCACAGGGTCAGATGTAGGCCTGTAAGGTCAGTGGTGCTCGCGGGTAGCGCGGAACTTGACGTCCGGCCAGCGCTCTTCCATCAGCGCCAGGTTGACCCGGGTCGGCGCCAGGTAGGTCAGGTGCCCGCCACCGTCGACGGCCAGGTTCTCCACGGCCTTGTTCTGGAATTCCTCGAGCTTCTTCTTGTCATCGCAGCTGATCCAGCGCGCCGACCACACGGTAATCGGCTCGTAGGCGCATTCGACCTTGTACTCTTCCTTCAGGCGGCTGGCGACCACATCGAACTGCAGCACACCGACCGCACCGAGGATGATGTCGTTGCTGCGCTCCGGGAAGAACACCTGGGTTGCACCCTCTTCGGCCAGCTGCTGCAGGCCCTGGCGCAGCTGCTTGGACTTGAGCGGGTCCTTCAGGCGCACGCGGCGGAACAGCTCCGGGGCGAAGTGCGGAATACCCGTGAAGCCCAGCGCTTCGCCTTCGGTGAAGGTGTCGCCGATCTGGATGGTGCCGTGGTTGTGCAGGCCGATGATGTCGCCGGCGAATGCCTCTTCCAGCTGCTCACGCTCGGAGGAGAAGAAGGTCAGCGCGTCACCGATGCGCAGGTCCTTGCCGGTACGCACGTGACGCATCTTCATGCCCTTCTCGTACTTGCCCGAGCAGATGCGCATGAAGGCGATACGGTCGCGGTGTTTCGGGTCCATGTTCGCCTGGATCTTGAACACAAAGCCTGTGAACTTCTCCTCCACCGGCTCCACGGTGCGCTCGTGGGCAACACGGGCCAGCGGGCGCGGCGCCCAGTCGACAACGGCATCGAGCACATGGTCGACACCGAAGTTGCCCAGTGCCGTACCGAAGAACACCGGGGTCAGTTGGCCATTGATGAACTCGTCCTGATCGAACTCATGGCATGCACCCTGTACCAGCTCGAGCTGTTCGAGGAAGCGATCATATTCGTCGCCCAAATGAGCGCGGGCTTCATCGGAGTCGAGCTTCTCGATGATCTTCACCTCGGTACGCTCATGGCCGTGGCCCGGGGTGTAGACGATGATGTAGTCACCTTGCAGGTGGTACACACCCTTGAAGTCACGGTAGCAACCAATCGGCCAGGTAATCGGCGCTGCCTTGATCTTCAGAACGGCTTCGATCTCGTCGAGCAGTTCGATCGGGTCGCGGATGTCACGGTCGAGTTTGTTGATGAAGCTGACGATTGGCGTATCGCGCAGGCGGCACACGTCCATCAGGGCAATGGTACGCGGCTCTACACCTTTACCGCCGTCGAGCACCATCAGCGCCGAGTCCACCGCGGTCAGGGTGCGGTAGGTGTCTTCCGAGAAGTCTTCGTGGCCGGGGGTGTCGAGCAGGTTGATCATGTGCTCGCGGTACGGGAACTGCATCACCGAGGTGGTGATGGAGATGCCGCGCTGCTTCTCCATTTCCATCCAGTCGGAGGTGGCGTGGCGGTCGGACTTGCGCGACTTCACGGTACCGGCGACGGCAATGGCCTTGCCCATCAGCAGCAGCTTCTCGGTGATGGTGGTCTTACCGGCGTCGGGGTGGGAAATGATTGCGAAAGTGCGGCGCTTCGCGACTTCGGCGGCCTGGTTGGTCATGGGAAATCGCCTGACTGGGGGATTCAAAAAGGGGCGATATCATACCTGAAGTTGAGCGGGGACGAAAATCCAAGGTGCTTTTCGATAGCCGTTTGTCGACTTCGAGATCGAGCGCCGCCCGCGCGGCGCATCGCGAGCTGCGCTCGCTCCTACGTTTGTTTTTGGCCAGTAACGCCTGTGACAGGCGCGCGCGACCGCCTTGTTGGTACGACAAGATATCGCGTCATTCGCCAAGGCATCCGCGCGCGAATCTCGCAGGAATAATTGGCCGGAAACAAACGTAGGAGCGAGCGCAGCTCGCGATGCGCCGCGCGGGCGGCGCTCGATCTCAACAACCACGAAAACCGATCGCCTGGCACTTATTTGTCATCAAGAGGACTGAAGACGTGCGCCCTTCCGCAAGTACGCGCCAAGAATCAATCGATCCCCGACAATGTGATCTTCATTTCTTCCGGAAAGTGCACTACCAACTCAAGACTCGCACCCAAAACCTCAAGGTGTTTGCGCAAGGTCGAGATTGGCATGTCATTGAGTTTTGCTTCTCCGACTGAGCCGCCTTCAATGCCCAGTTGCCTCCTTAGCTCATTGAGAGTCGCTTCATCAGTTAGATTCTCGCCATTCACCACGACCACCTTCCTCAAGTGAAAAAATTTCCATGCCGATCCTGAGCCACGCGACGGACGTCGCGATAGCAGGTAATTCAACGCCTTGATGTAGGAAAAGCACTTATTTATCGCGCGAAATTTCCATCACCCCAGTGATTAACGCTGGCCAAATGCCGCATCAGATGGGAACCTTTACGCCCACGGAGACGTCCACTCCCCTGCAACCCGCTTCGGTTGGGGACTGGTTTCATCAGCATTTTCGGGCCCGACGGGGTTCGGCTCATGGCCTGATCGCAGCCTTCGGCGTGCATCACGCTGCTACTCGCGAACACACCAATCGCCGCCAGGACTGGCCGGCAAAAAAGAAGTGTGCTCGCCGACAACACAAGGAGTCCGCCTGTGGCTAAACGCTACGGTAAAGGGCTGTTGGGATGCGCCACCGTGCTCGTCATCCTGGCCCTGCTGATCCACTGGATCGGCATCGACACGATCGCGCGTTATCGCGACGATCTTGGGTTCTACCTGCAAGCGCACCTGGTGCTGGTGCTGGCTTCGATGGCGGCGGCGTTGGCCGTGGGCATCCCGGCTGGCATTGCCCTCAGTCGACCGCACCGGGTCGACAAAGCCGAGCGCTTCATGCAGTTCTTCAACGTTGGCAACACCATCCCTCCCCTGGCCGTTCTGGCCATCGCGCTCAGTATCCTGGGCATCGGCGCCGGGCCTGCGATCTTCGCGCTGTTCCTCGCCTCCCTCCTGCCCATCGTGCGCAACACCTACGAGGGCCTGAAAAACGTCCCCGCCTCGCTCAAGGAAGCCGCCACCGGCATCGGCATGACCCCGCGCCAGCAACTCTGGCAGGTGGAGCTACCGAATGCCGTGCCGATCATCGTCGGTGGTGTACGGGTGGCCCTGGCATTGAACGTGGGCACCGCACCGCTGGCATTCCTGATCGGCGCCAACAGCCTGGGCAGCCTGATCTTCCCCGGCATCGCCCTGAACAACCAGCCGCAGCTGCTGCTGGGTGCCGCCTGCACCGCACTGCTGGCCCTGGTGCTGGACGCTGCCGTGAGTTTCTCCAGCAAGCGCTGGCTGGAACGTGGCCTGGCCCAATAAGGATAGGGAACGTATGAACAAGAGAATCGCCTTGCTGCTGGGCGCGGCCCTGCTGTTCGCAGGATTTGTCCAGGCAGTGGAAAAACCGCTGGTGCGCATCGGCGCGCGGGTGTTCACCGAGCAGACCGTGCTCGCCGAAATCACCGCGCAGTACCTGCGTGCCAACGGCTTCGACGTGCGCGTCACCACCGGCCTTGGCAGCAACATTGCGCGCCAGGCCCAGGAGACCGGCCAGCTCGACCTGATGTGGGAATACACCGGGGTTTCGCTGGTGTCGTACAACCACATCGACGAGCGCATGCCCAGTGCCGAAGCCACCTTCGCCAGGGTCAAGGAACTGGATGCAAAGAAGGACCTGATCTGGCTGGCCCCGTCGAAGTTCAGCAACACCTACGCGCTGGGCCTGCCCCAGCAAGTGGCCGAGGCCTACCCGCAAGTCAACACCATCAGCGACCTCGACCAGGTACTGCGTGACGAAAGCCAGCGCAACCACCTGGTGGCGCTGGACACCGAGTTTGCCAACCGCCCTGACGGCCTGGTCGGCCTGCGCGAAATGTATGGCCTGCCGCTGGACCGTCGCAACATCCGCCAGATGGATGGTGGCCTGGTGTACACCGCCATGCGCAACAACCAGGTATTCGCCGGGCTGGTGTACACCACCGATGGCCGGCTGAGTGCGTTCAACCTCAAGCTGCTGGAAGACGACAAGCACTACTTCCCCGACTACACCGCAGCACCCGTGGTGCGCAAAGCCGTGCTGGACGCCAACCCGCAACTGGCCGGCCTGCTCAAGCCACTGGCCGAGCAACTGGATGACGAAACCATGCGCCAGCTCAACGCCAAGGTCGACGTCGAGCACCAGAACCCGACCGCCGTCGCCGCCGCCTTCCTGCGTGAGCACCCCCTGAACAGCGAGGGCCAGCCATGAACCTGATCGATACCTTCAACCACCTGGACTGGGCCCAGGTACTGCAACTGACCTGGCAGCACATCATGCTGGTGGGCATTGCCGTAAGCCTGGCCATCCTGGTTGGCGTGCCGCTGGGCATCCTGATGACCCGCTTCCCGGCCCTCGCCGGCCCGCTGCAAGCCAGTGCCACGGTGCTGCTGACCATCCCGTCGATTGCGCTGTTCGGCTTGCTGCTGCCGTTCTATTCCAAGTTCGGCCAAGGCCTCGGCCCACTGCCCGCGATCACGGCGGTGTTCCTGTACTCGCTGCTGCCGATCCTGCGCAACACCTACCTGGCCCTGACCAATGTCGAACCCGGCATCCGTGAAGCCGCACGCGGCATCGGCATGACCTTCGGCCAGCGCCTGCGCATGGTCGAGCTGCCCATCGCCGTGCCGGTGATCCTCGCCGGTGTGCGCACTGCCGTGGTCATGAACATCGGCGTCATGACCATCGCCGCCACCATCGGCGCCGGCGGCCTTGGCGTGCTCATCCTCACCTCCATCAGCCGCAGCGACATGTCGATGCTGCTGGTCGGTGCCGTACTGGTCAGCCTGCTGGCCATCATTGCCGACCTGCTGCTGCAAACCCTGCAACGTGCCCTGACTCCAGAAGGACTGCGCCCATGATCGAACTGAAGAACCTCAGCAAAACCTTCAACGTCAACGGCAAGGACGTCAAAGCCGTCGATTCGGTAAGCCTCACCGTCAACGAAGGGGAAATCTGCGTGTTCCTCGGCCCCTCGGGCTGCGGCAAGAGCACCACGCTGAAAATGATCAACCGCCTGATCACGCCAACCTCGGGCCAGGTGTTCATCAATGGCGAAGACACCACCGGGCTGGACGAAGTCACCCTGCGCCGCCATATCGGCTATGTGATCCAGCAGATCGGCCTGTTCCCCAACATGACCATCGAAGAGAACATCACCGTGGTCCCGCGCCTGCTCGGCTGGGACAAGCAAAAGTGCCACGAGCGCGCCCGCGAGCTGATGCACATGATCAAGCTTGAACCCAAGCAGTACCTGCAGCGCTACCCGCGCGAGCTGTCCGGTGGCCAGCAGCAGCGCATCGGCGTGATCCGCGCCCTTGCCGCCGAAGCACCGGTATTGCTGATGGACGAGCCGTTCGGCGCGGTCGACCCGATCAACCGCGAAATGATCCAGAACGAGTTCTTCGAGATGCAGCGGGCGCTGAACAAGACCGTGATCATGGTCAGCCACGACATCGACGAAGCGATCAAGCTGGGCGACAAGATTGCCATCTTCCGTGCCGGCCAGCTGTTGCAGCTGGACCACCCGGACACGCTGCTGGCGCACCCGGCGGATGACTTTGTCAGCAATTTCGTTGGCCAGGACAGCACGCTCAAGCGCCTGCTGCTGGTGCGTGCCGAGGATGCAGCGGACAACGCGCCGTCGGTGAGCCCGGAAACGCCTGTGAGCGATGCACTGGAGCTGCTGGATGAGCACGACCGCCGCTATGTAGTGGTGACCGATGCACAGAACAAGGCACTGGGCTATGTGCGCCGGCGCGACATGCTCCGCCAGCAAGGCACCTGTGGCGACTTCCTGCGGCCGTTCAATGCCACGGCGTCGCACGATGAACATTTGCGCATCCTGCTGTCGCGCATGTACGAGTTCAACCGGGCGTGGTTGCCGGTGCTGGATGCCGAGCAGGTGTTTTTGGGCGAGGTGACGCAGGAGTCGATTGCGGCGTACCTGAGCTCGGGGCGCTCGCGGGGGGCGAAGACCAGCATTGTCTCGCCGGCTGAGGCGGTCGCATCCTGATCTGAGGGTTGTGTTAATTGTGCCGGCCTCTTCGCGGGTAAACCCGCTCCCACAAGGTCGGCACATGGTTCAAGGGCAGCGCCGTACCTGTGGGAACGGGTTTACCCGCGAAGGGGTTCACACGGATGTCAGAACCCTACACTGGCCTGCACATAGAAGGTCCGCGGCTCACCCACATAGATGCCGGCGTTGTTGTCGCTGGAGCGGGTAAAGTACTGCTTGTCGAACAGGTTCTTCACCCCCGCCGCCAGCTTCAGGTTGGACATCTGCGGCCCGAACTCATACCCGCCACGCGCATGCCAGGTGACGTAACCCGGAATATCACCATACTGCCCATCCGCACTCGGCTCGGTGATGTAGTCGCCGTTGAAGCTGCCATCGGCATTGATCCCGGTCCCCGGCGCGCGCTGCTTGGATTGGGCGTAGGCATCCAGGTTCCAGGTCCAGCGGTTGACCGTGTAACGCACGCCGGCGGTGGCCACCTGACGTGAATAGAACGGCAGGTCACGCCCCTTGAAGCCCGGGATTTCACCTTCATACGTGGCGCGGGTAAAGGTGTACCCACCACTCACCGACAGCCCTTCCAGGCGCGGGTCCAGCCCGGCCAGGTCGTAGCGCACCGAGGCCTCGATGCCCTGGTGCTTGGTCGCCCCAAGGTTGGTCCAGCCCACATCGTTGCTGATGTATTGCAGCTCATCATCGAAGTCGATGTAGAACGCGGTCAGCTCACCGGCAAAGCCGCCATCGTCATAGCGCGTGCCGATTTCGTAGGTCTTGGCCTTTTCCGGCTCCAGGCCATTGGCCGTGCTGTTGCCCGTACCGCCCTGGCCCAGCTGGAAGTACTGCAGGCTGCCGAACGAGGTTTCGTAGTTGGCGAACACTTTCCACGCGTCGGAGAGGTGGTACATCACGCTCAGCGCCGGCAGCGGCTCGTTACTGGTAATGCTGCGCTTCTTCTCCGCCACCGGGCGGTTGTTGGCATCCAGCACCGGGCGGTCGCGCCAGTCGGTATTGATGTGCTCGAAGCGTACGCCCGGGGTGATGGTCCAGTTGCCCACATCAATCTTGTCATCGATGTAGTAGGCACTGGCCTCGGTACCGCCGCTGCGGTCCTGGAACACGTGGCCGTCAGAGGTCGGGGTCACGGTCGGCACGTTGTCGATCAGCGCCAGGCGGGTCGACTGTTCGCGCATCGCTTCCTTCAGGTAGCGATAACCCACGCTGACTTCCTGGGTGGTCGGGCCGGCAAAGAAGATGCGCGACACCCGTGGCTCGATGGCGAAGGTGTGGTAGTTGCGCGGGTACGACGACAGGGTCTTCATGTCACGCGAGGCGATGGCGCTGCCGCGGAAGCTGTCGGTGTAGTAGGTCAGCACTTCGAACTGGGTGGCATCGTCAAGCTGGCGCTGCCACTTGAACGACACGTCCTTGCGCCGACCAGCGAAATAGTCGTAGTCGCGCAGCGACTGGTACGGGTTGCTGTCGTACTGGGCCTGGGTCAGGCCGCCGGGCATGTCGGCACGGCCATCGTAATAATGGAAGTTGAGCCAGAACTCATCGACGTCGGTAGGTGCCCAGTGGGTCTTGAGGATAACGTCGTCGATGTCGTTGCCGTTGTTGCTTTCACGGTAACCGTTGCCGTTCACCCCGGTGTACAGCAGCGCCACGCCCATGCCGTTATCAGCCGTGCCGCCGACGAAGGCCGACTCGGTGTGCTTCCAGCCGCCGCGCTGGGAGGTTTCAAGGGTGGTGGATAGCTCCGCCGACGCCTTTTCCGGAATCGCCCGGGTGACGAAGTTGATCACCCCACCCACGTTCTGCGGGCCGTAGCGCACCGAGCCGGCACCACGCACCACGTCGATGCTGTCGAGGTTGCCCGACGAGATCGGCGCCATCGACAGCTGTGGCTGGCCATACGGCGCGAAGGCGGCCGGGATGCCGTCGATCAATACGGTGGAGCGCGGCGACAGCCGCGAGGTCAGGCCGCGCACGCCTACGTTCAGCGACAGGTCGCTGCCGCCGGTGCCGTTGGAGTCCTGCACCTGCACACCCGGGATGCCGCGCAGTACGTCGCGCACGTTCATCGCGCCCTTTTCCACCATCGCCTCGCGGCGCACCACGGTGCGCGCGCCGGGGTGGTTCTGCACCACGCTCTGCTGGGCATCGCCCAACCAGTCACCGACCACCTTGATGTCAGTGGGCGCCAGCTCCAGGCTGCCGCTGCCCAGGTCCAGGGTAGTCGGCAGCGGCTTTACCACGACGGTGTCCTGGGACATCTCGAAGGTCAGCCCGCTGCCTTGCAGCAACTGTTGCAACGCCTGCACCGGCGCCAGGTTGCCGGACACCGCTGGGGCCTGTTTGCCAGCCACCAGCTCGGGGCTGAAGAACAGCTGCAGGTTGGTCTGCTGACCCAGCTGGTTCAGTGCCGAAGCCAACGGTTGGGCCTGGATCTGGATGGCGTTACCGGCCTGTGCGGCCTGGCTGTCGATGGCCACGGCACTGACCGCCAGGGCCAGCGCCAAAGCGCGGAAGCGTGGGAAAGGCTTGTTGTTGTTCACGTCGTCGAAACTTCCTGAATGCAGAATAAACGCCAACCGCGTGCAAATGGAAATGCTTGGCAGTTGCAGCTGGCGAGGAAGACGAACGAGCGAAAAAAAACCTGAATCTATTTCGCAATTATTTCGCGAGAGCCGTCTTCATGGGCCTTGATGGCCACCGGCAGGATGCTCGGCAGGGCCCGCAACAGTGCATCGGTGTCGTCGGTGCTGAAGGTACTGGACAGGCGCATCTGGGCGACTTTTCCCGGGGCAACCCGCAACGGCTGGCTGCGGTAACGCGAGGCTTCGGCCACCACCTCGGCGAGGGTGGCGTTGTCGAACACCAGCTTGCCCTGGCGCCAGGCAGTAACGGCAGCGGTATTGACGGCGTAGGGGGCGGTCACCAGGCCTTGTGCATCTATATGCGAACCCTGGCCGGCCGTAAGCTGCGCCAGCGCGTCGCCCTTGCCCTGCACCCGCACCGAGCCCTGCTCCACCGCCACCCGGGTGCTGGCCAGGTCCTGGCGCACGTCAAAGCGGGTACCGGTTACCGTCACGCTGCCTTGGGCGGTGTCGACCACAAACGGCCGGGCACTGTCGTGGGCGACGCTGAACATCACTTCGCCGGCACTCAGGCGGATATGCCGCTGGCCGGCGCTGAAATCGACCTGCAGCTGTGTGCTGCCATTGAGATCGAGCAAGGAGCCATCCGGCAGTTCGACCTGGCGGCGTTCATTGAAGGCGGTCTGCACGCTACCTTGGTGATTCAGTTGCTGGTAGTGCCAGCCGCCCCAGCCCAGGCCCAACGCCAACACCGCGACACTGGCGGCCAGGGCCTGACGCACGAAACGCCGACGCGGCAGTTGCTGCACCGGGTCCGGCTGGCACAACGCTTCAAGGCGCTGGCGTGGAATGAAGTCGGCGGCCTGCCACACGCGGCTGAGGTGCTGGTACTCCTCGCGGTGGCGCTCGTCGCTGGCCAACCAGGCGCGCAACTGCTTCTGCAGCCCGGCATCCCGAGGCGCATCCTGCACGCGGGCAAACCATGCGGCCGCCTGCTCGCGGACGGTATCGGTACCGTGCTGTTTCATCGAAAAGGTCTCCTGACTCATCATGCCGACACATCCAGGTGCTCACGCAAATGCCGGAGCGTGCGGATCATATACTTTTCGACCATGTTCTTGCTCAACCCCATGCGCTCGGCGATCTCGGCCTGGGTCAGGCCTTCGAGCTTCTGCCAGATGAACACCTGCCGGCAGTTGAGCGGCAACTCGGCCAGCGCCCGCTCGACGCTGTCGGCCAGCTCCAGCGCATGCACATAGGCCTCCGGGTCATCGCTGCCGCCAATGCCCTCGTCGAACGCTTCCAGCGCGAGGGCCTGGCGGCGGTCTTCGCGGCGAAAACCATCCACGGCGATGTTGCGTGCGGTCTGGTGCAGGTAGGCGCGCGGCTGCTCGACCTGCTCGCGCGGGTTTTCCAGTACCCGGACAAAGGCATCGTGGGTGAGGTCTTCGGCCTGCTGGCGACTGCGCAGTTTGCGCGTCCAGGTGCCGATCAGCTCATGGTAATGGTCGAGGAAGCCTTTGTGTCCGGACACGGTCTGGGTCATCAGGGAGGCGGATAAGGGTGCGAATAGTAATGTTTCTCATCAAAACCAGCAAATCCGCCAGTCGGTAACAAAAAATTTATGCGCCATTTCCTGTACGTGGGTACCAGGAAATTGTGGCCATAAATATGAACACCTGAGGCCCTTTCGCGGGCACGCCCGCTCCCACAGGAAGCGCGCGATGCCTGTGGGAGCGGGCGCGCCCGCGAAGGAGACAACACGGTCTATTCCACAATATTTAACGCTTGAAACATCGTGGGGAACATCAGCCGGTCACACGAGTCGGTTATTCAAATGGCTGGTGGTCGATCCACGTCGATCACGCCCGGATTGCCTGTTGATTCTGCATTCTTCACGCCCTAAAGTGCGCGCCGAACGTCCATGCTGGAAACGATCCATCCGGCTCAAGTACTGAGTAGGCGAACCAAAGTGGGGATACGGAGGACGTTCAGTTTGCAGCCACTTAAATTTTCAGTTTGCCCATGGAGTCCCTGAGCATGTCGATCCAGGTCGAAGATTATTTCGCGCGTGACACCTTCCAGAAAATGAAGGCGTTCGCCGACAAGCAGGAAACCCCGTTCGTACTCATCGATACCCAGATGATCAGCCAGGCCTATGACGACCTGCGCGCCGGTTTCGAATTCGCCAAGGTCTACTACGCGGTCAAGGCCAACCCTGCCGTCGAAATCATCGACCTGCTCAAAGAGAAAGGTTCGAGCTTCGACATCGCCTCGATCTACGAACTGGACAAGGTGATGGGCCGCGGTGTCAGCGCCGACCGGATCAGCTACGGCAACACCATCAAGAAGTCCAAGGACATCCGCTACTTCTTCGAGAAGGGCGTGCGCCTGTTCGCCACCGACTCGGAAGCCGACCTGCGCAACATCGCCAAGGCCGCGCCGGGTTCGAAAGTGTATGTACGTATCCTGACTGAAGGCTCCACCACTGCCGACTGGCCGCTGTCGCGTAAATTCGGCTGCCAGACCGACATGGCCATGGACCTGCTGATCCTCGCCCGTGACCTGGGCCTGGTGCCTTACGGCATCTCCTTCCATGTGGGCTCGCAGCAGCGCGACATCAGCGTGTGGGACGCCGCCATCGCCAAGGTCAAGGTGATCTTTGAGCGCCTGAAGGAAGAAGACGGCATCGAGCTGAAGCTGATCAACATGGGTGGCGGCTTCCCGGCCAACTACATCACCCGTACCAACAGCCTGGAAACCTACGCCGAAGAAATCATCCGCTTCCTCAAGGAAGACTTCGGTGACGAACTGCCGGAAATCATCCTGGAGCCAGGCCGTTCGCTGATTGCCAACGCCGGCATCCTGGTCAGCGAAGTGGTACTGGTGGCGCGCAAGTCGCGCACTGCCGTCGAGCGCTGGATCTACACCGACGTGGGCAAGTTCTCCGGCCTGATCGAAACCATGGACGAAGCCATCAAGTTCCCGATCTGGACCGAGAAGAAAGGCGAAACCGAAGAAGTCGTCATCGCCGGCCCGACCTGCGACAGCGCCGACATCATGTACGAAAACTACAAGTACGGCCTGCCGCTGAACCTGGCCATCGGTGACCGCCTGTACTGGCTGTCGACCGGTGCCTACACCACCAGCTACAGCGCAGTCGAATTCAACGGCTTCCCACCGCTGAAGGCTTACTACCTGTAATGCAAAACGGGGCCGCAAGGCCCCGTTTTCATGTGTGCTCTCCTGTACCGGCCTCTTCGCGGGCTTGCCCGCTCCCACAGGTGCGGTGCTTCCTTCAGGCCCAGCGCAATACCTGTGGGAGCGGGCAAGCCCGCGAAGGGGCCGGCACAGTCAAAATCAAACTTCGCGCCGTCCGATCTCTTCGGCATACCGCGCCGCAAAGGCCATCAACACCGGCCCCGCGCCCTGCAAGGTTACCAACGCCGCGCGCAAGAAGTTCATGTTCCCTTCAACCCGCGCCTGCTCCAGCCACTGCCCTGCTTCGGCCAGTTGCCCACGCTCGACCAGCACCAGCCCCAGGCTGAACATCCCACGGAAATCCCCCGCCTCGGCCGAGCGCCGATACCAGCGCACCGCCCGCGCCGGGCTGGGCGCCGTGGCAATGCCCTGCTCCAGGTAACGCCCATACAGGTTCATCGACTTGGCATGCCCCAGCTGCGCAGCCTTCTCGTAACACTGCAGTGCCTGTGCCTGGTTGGCCGGCACCCCGCGCCCGGTGGCCAGCAGGTTGCCCAGGTTGTAAAGGCCCCAGTCCAGCCCTGCGTCGGCCGCACGCGCATAATGAATGGCCGCCTGCGTCAGGCTTGGCTCACCGCCCCAGCCATGCTCCAGGCAACGCCCGAGCATGTTGTGCGCCATGGCACTGCCGCCCTGTGCGGCGATGCCAAACCAGCGCCGGGCCACGGTGGCATCTTCCTCGATACCGCGCCCATCCAGCAGGATCTGCCCCAGCAACAACTGCGCCTCGACCGCGCCCTGCCCCGCTGCTGCCAGGATTGCCTGGGCAGCTTTGCCGGGGCTCTCCTCCAGCATGGCCTGCAAGCCGGCCACATCCACCACTTCCTCACGTCGTAACAGATAGGACACGGCTCAGACCTCTGCCCAGCGGCGTAGCAGGTTGTGGTAGGTGCCGGTCAGTTGCAGCAACGAAGGATGCTCGGGGACATCGGCAGTCAGCTGCTGGATGGCATTGTCCATCTCGAACAGCAGCGCCCGCTGGCTGTCCTCGCGCACCAGGCTCTGGGTCCAGAAGAACGCGGCATAACGCTGGCCTCGCGTCACCGGGTTGACCTTGTGCAGGCTGGTGCCGGGGTACAGCACCAGGTCACCGGCAGCCAGCTTGACCTGCTGCTCACCATAGGTGTCCTGAATCACCAGCTCACCGCCGTCGTAGCTGTCCGGGTCGCTGAGGAACAGCGTCGAAGACAGGTCGGTACGCACCCGCTCCGGGCTGCCCTTGGGCTGGCGCAGGGCGTTATCGATATGAAAACCGAAGTTGCCACCCTCGCGGTAGCAGTTGATCAAGGGCGGGAACACCTTGTGCGGCAGGGCCGCCGACATGAAGCGAGGGGTTTTCCACAGGCGGTCGATCAGCGCAGTGCCGATCTCCTTGGCCAAGGGGTGCCCTTCCGGCAACTGCAGGTTGTGTTTGGCCTTGGCCGACTGGTAGCCGGCAGTCACCTTGCCATCGGCCCAGTCGGCCTGCTCCAGCGCCTCGCGGATACGGGCCAGTTCGTCAGCGTCAAACAGGCCTGGGATGTGAAGCAGCATGGCGGCAGCACCGTTAGGAAGTGTAAAGGCGCCAATGATATTGATTCCCTTTTGCACGGCACAAGCCCCATTCGCCGCTTTACACGTTTCAGCGTGAAGAAACCGTAAATGCAAATTGTAAAGATTGTAAATTCTTCACGAATGGTAACGGCTCTCAATTGTGAGTCACAATTGCTTACATTAAGATCCGCGGCCTCAATACCTTGGGGAAGGTCCTAAGCAATGCGCCAGTACGTACCATCTGCAGTGAGTTCACCACGCCTGATCGTATCCGCCATCGGCGTCGCTCTTAGCGCCACATCGGTCTACGCCGCCGCCCCGGCCGCCAACAGCGCGATCACCCTCGACGCCACCAGCGTCAACGGCAAGGCTGAACAGGCCAGCACCGATTACAAAGTCGAAAAGGCCGCTTCGCAGAAGTACACCGCGCCGCTGGTAGACACCCCGCGCTCGGTCACCGTCATCCCGCAGCAAGTGATCAAGGACACCAACGCCCTGACCCTGCAGGACGCCCTGCGCACCGTGCCAGGCATCACCTTTGGCGCCGGCGAAGGCGGCAACCCGCAAGGCGACCGCCCGTTCATCCGCGGCTTCGACGCCCAAGGCGATACGTACCTGGACGGCGTGCGTGACACTGGCGCACAAACCCGCGAAATCTTCGCCATCGAGTCGGTGGAAGTGGCCAAGGGCCCTAACTCGGCCATCGGTGGCCGTGGCGCTGCCGGCGGTACCATCAACCTGGTGAGCAAGCGTGCGCACCTGGGCAACTCGCTGGACGGCGCCTGGACCTGGGGCAGTGACCAGACCCAACGCTACACCTTCGATGGCAACTACCAGTTCAGCGATACCGTTGCCGGCCGCCTGAACCTGATGACCCACGAAAGCAACGTCGCCGGCCGCGACAAGGTCAACTACGACCGTTGGGGTATCGCCCCGTCGCTGGCCTTCGGCCTGGGCACGCCAACCCGCGTCAACCTCGACTACTACCACCTGGAAAGCGACGACCTGCCGGATTCGGGCATCCCGTACAGCATTCCTACCAATGGCAGCGGCGGCCGCACCTCGGCGCACCCGAGCAAACCGGATGACGGCGGCGACAGCGACAACTTCTATGGCCTGACCGGCCGTGACTTCCGCAAGAGCCGTGTAGACATCGCCACCTTCGCGATCGAGCACGACCTGACCGACGCGCTGACCATCAAGAACACCCTGCGTCACGGCAACAGCATGCAGGACTACATCCTGACCCAGCCTGACGACAGCAAGGGCAACGTTAACAACGGCAGCGTCTGGCGCCGTGCCAACACCCGTGTCGGCAACACCGCCACCACCACCAACCAGACCGACCTGTTTGGCGAGTTCTACCTGGGCGGCCTGAAGAACAGCTTCTCCACCGGTATCGAGCTGAGCCGTGAAGAGAGCGACCGTTCCACCTACAACGTCGACACCAATACCCGTGGCTCCACCGCCACAACCTGCAACCCGAGCCTGATCGGCGCGAACAGCGGCTACAACTGCACCTCGCTGGGCAACCCGAACCCGGACGATCCGTGGAACGGCGCCATCTCGCGCAACTATGCCGGTACCGATACCAAGAGCAATACCCGCGCGATCTACGTGTTCGATACCCTCGAGCTGTCGCCTGAGTGGCTGCTGAACATGGGCCTGCGTTACGACCACTTCGATACCCAGTACCGTACCTACGACGCCTCTGGCGCCACTGTGGTGAACACCAAGGGCGTCGCGTCCAAAGGCAAGGACACCAGCGAATTCGTCACCGGCCAGCTGGGCCTGGTGTGGAAGCCGGCCGACAACGGCAGCATCTACGTGTCCTACGCCACCTCCGCTACCCCTCCGGGTGCGATGCTGGGGGAAGGTATGGAAGGCAACCCGCTGGGTAACACCACCGACCGCAACGGCAACCTGTTGAGCAGCGACATGGAGCCGGAAGAAACCACCAACTACGAAATCGGTACCAAGTGGGACCTGCTCGACCAGCGCCTGTCGCTGACCGCTGCGCTGTTCCGCACCGAGAAGGAAAACGCCCGCGTCCAGGTGGACACCACCACCTACGAAAACGTCGGCGAAACCCGCGTACAGGGCATCGAGCTGTCGGCCAGCGGCAAGATCACCGACAAGTGGCAGGTATTTGCCGGCTACACCTACATGCAGGCTCGCCAGATCGACGGCGGCCCGCTGGGCAAGGCCAACGATGGCAACCAGCTGCCGAACACCCCGAACAACAGCGCCAGCCTGTGGACGACCTACTCGATCACGCCGAAGCTGACCGTCGGTGGCGGTGCGTTCTACGTGGATGACGTGTACGGCAGCGTGGCCAACACCACCATGGTCGACAGCTACGTACGCTACGACGCCATGGCCGCCTACAAGCTGACCAAGAACGTCGACCTGCAGCTGAACGTGCAGAACCTGACCAACGAGGTGTACTACGACAAGGCCTTCTCCACCCACTTCGCCAACCAGGCGGCCGGGCGGACTGCTCTGTTGACCACCAGCGTCCACTTCTGATGTCGGGACTGAGTTGATCTGTTGAATGGGCTGTGCCTGTGCCGGCCCTTTCGCGGCTAAAGCCGCTCCCACAGGTATTCCACCGACCTGTGGGAGCGGCTTTAGCCGCGAAAGGGCCGGCACAGGCTACATACAACCGGTAAACAACACCCACCCCTGCCCCGTTCATTGAGCGGGGCTTTTGCGTATCAAGGCATAATGCACGCCGCGCAGTCTGCGGCAGCAACACAAGGTGATCGATGTGGTGAAGAAGACGCTGTTCCAATTGCACTGGTTCTTTGGCATCACCGCTGGCCTGGTGCTGGCCTTGATGGGCATCACCGGGGCCCTGTACTCGTTCCAGGAAGAACTGCTGCGTGCGTTCAATGCCGATGTACTCAAGGTAGAAGTGCGCGCCGAGGGCGTGCTGCCGCCGGCCGAACTGGTACAGCGGGTCGAGGCCCAGCAACACGACAAGGTGTCGATGCTGTGGGTCGATGTGCGTGAAGGCAACGCCGCACGCATCTTCTTCATGCCGGCCCCGGGCGAGCGCCGTGGCGAGCTGCGCTATGCCGACCCGTATACCGGCGAACTCAAAGGCGAAGTGGCCGGGCAAGGCTTCTTCAACCTCATGCTCAACCTGCACCGCTTCCTGGCCATGGGCGACACCGGCCGGCAGATCACCGGTGCCTGCACCCTGATGCTGGTGTTCTTCTGCCTGTCCGGCCTGTACCTGCGCTGGCCGCGCAAGGCGCTGGACTGGCGCACCTGGCTGACCTTCGACTGGGCCAAGAAAGGCCGAGCGTTCAACTGGGACCTGCACGCCGTGGCAGGCACCTGGTGCCTGCTGTTCTATCTTTTGTTCGCCCTGACCGGGCTGTTCTGGTCCTATGAGTGGTACCGCGAAGGCCTGAACAAGCTGCTGGCCGACGCGCCGGCCGCCGGCCAGCAACAGAAACGCGGTGAAGGCCGTGGCCGCCACGGGCCGCAGAAGGTCGACAAGAACGCCCCGCCGCTGGTGGTCGACTATGACGCGATCTGGGCCAACCTCAAAAACGCCGCAGGCCCAGGCCTTGCCGCCTACAACCTGCGCCTGCCACCGGTTGGCGGCCAGCCGGCCAACCTGTTCTACCTGCTGGACAGCGCCGACCACCCGCGCGCCTTCAACACCCTGGAGCTGGACCCGGCCACCGGCCAGGTGAAAAGACACGACCGCTACACCGACAAGTCCTTCAAGGCCCAGCTGCTGCAGAGTGTCTACGCCCTGCATGTCGGTGAATACTTCGGCCTGCCGGGGCGCATCATCGTCACCATCGCCAGCCTGACCATGCCGCTGTTCTTTGTTACGGGCTGGCTGCTGTACCTCGACCGCCGCCGCAAGAAGCGCCAGGTGCGCGCAGCCCGAGGCAACGTTGCCAGCAATAACGGCAGTGGTGACAGCTGGCTGATCGGCTTTGCCAGCCAGAGCGGCTTTGCCGAACAACTGGCCTGGCAAAGTGCCGGCCAGTTGCAGGCAGCCGGCCTGCCGGTGCAGGTACGCGCGCTGGCCGAACTGCGTGAAGACGACCTGCGCCAGGCCCGCCGTGCGTTGTTCGTGGTCAGTACCTTCGGCGACGGCGAAGCACCCGACAGCGCCCGCGCCTTCGAGCGCAAGGTGCTCGGTCAGCCGTGGGCACTGAACAACCTCAACTATGCCCTGCTCGCCCTCGGCGACCGCCAGTACCCGCACTTCTGCGGCTTCGCCCGTCGCCTGCAGGCGTGGCTGGGGGAGCGCGGTGCCAGCAGCGCATTCAGCCCGGTGGAAGTGGACAACGCCGACCAGGCCGCCCTGCAACAATGGCAGCAGGAACTGGCGCAACTGACCGGCGCCCAGCCAGTGGCCGCCTGGCAGCCGCCAACGTTCGCCAACTGGTCACTGGTGCGTCGCGAACTGCTCAACCCGGGCAGTCAGGGCCAGCCGGTGTACTTGCTTGGCCTGCTGGCTCAAGAGCCAGCAAGTTGGGAAGCCGGCGACCTGGTGGAAATACTGCCGCTCAATGGGCAGCCACGGATCGACGCGTTTCTCAAAGGCATGGCGCTGGACGCCAGCGCCCGGGTACACGTGAATGGCCTGGGCGAAACACTTGCCCAAGCCCTCGCAGGCCGCCAGTTGCCGGCGCGCCGTGATCACCTGATCGGCTTGCAGCCGCAAGCGCTGGTAGACGCCCTGGTGCCGATCGGCAGCCGCGAATACTCCATCGCTTCGATCGCCAGTGACGGCGCGCTGGAGCTGATCGTGCGTCAGGAGCGCCATAGCGATGGCAACCTGGGCCTGGGCTCCGGGTGGCTCACCGAATACCTGCCACTGAACGGTACCCTGAGCCTGCGCCTGCGACGCAACAGCGGCTTCCACCTGCCTGAGACCGCAGCGCCGATGATCCTGATCGGTAATGGCACGGGCCTGGCCGGCCTGCGCAGCCTGCTCCGCGCACGGGTGAGTGCTGGCGAGCAGCGCAACTGGCTGCTGTTTGGCGAGCGAAACCGGGCGCATGACCTGCTGTGCGGTGACGAGCTGCAAGGCTGGCTGCAGAGCGGCGACCTGGCACGCCTGGACCTGGCGTTCTCGCGGGATCAGGCCGAGAAGGTGTATGTGCAGGATGTGTTGCTGCAGCAGGCTGAAGAGTTCAAGCGCTGGGTGGCTGAGGGTGCCTGTGTGTATGTCTGCGGCAGCCTGCAAGGCATGGCTGCGGGGGTGGATGCGGCGCTTGACGGCATGCTCGGGGAAGCCGTTGTGCAGCAACTGATCGAGGACGGGCGGTATCGGCGGGATGTGTACTGATCAGGGATTGATGTAAAGGCATATGGCCCCTTCGCAGCACAAGGCTGCTCCTACAGGTGTAGCGCATAACTTGTAGGAGCAGCCTTGTGCTGCGAAAAGGCCAGTGCAGGCTGTCAGTGCAGCTCGAAGGTATCGGCATCCAGGTTGGCCGGGAACTTGGCCCGGTACGCCGCCAGTTCCGCCGCGCTCAACACGGCGGTAAACACCCCGTCCGCCTCGCCGGCACTGAGCAGGCTCTCGCCCTGGAAGTCCAGCACCTGGCTGTCGCCCGAATAGGCGAAGCCCTTGCCGTCCGTGCCCACCCGGTTCACCGCTGCCACATAACACAGGTTCTCGATGCCCCGCGCCGGCAGCAGGCGGTTCCAGTGCTGGCGGCGCGCAGCCGGCCAGTTGGCGGTGTACAGCAGCAGGTCGGTGTCCTGGGCGTCACGGCTCCACACCGGGAAGCGCAGGTCGTAGCAGATCAGCGGGCGAATCCGCCAGCCCTTGAGCTCGAACTGCACCTGGCGTTCGCCCGGGGTGTAGTGCTTGTGCTCACCGGCCATGCGGAACAGGTGGCGCTTGTCGTAGTGCAATATCTCGCCGTCCGGCCGCGCCCACAGCAGGCGGTTGCGGTGGCTGCCATCGGCGGCCTGGATGATCACGCTGCCGGTAATCACCGCGTTGTACTTCTTCGCCTGGGCCTTCAGCCACTTGTAGGTCGGGCCATTCTCCGGCTCGGCCAGGCTTTCGGACTCCATCGAGAAACCGGTGGTGAACATCTCTGGCAGGATCACCAGGTCCACCTCCCCTACCTGCTCCAGCAGCACCTCGAAGTGTGCATAGTTGGCCTCGCGGTCGTGCCAGGCCAAGGTGGTTTGCACCAGGGCGACTTTCAGGTTGGGCAGTGTGCTCAGATCGCGCATAGTCGTTCCGCTGCCTGACGCAGCGTCTCCTCACGTTTGGCAAAGCACAGGCGTACCAGGCGTTGCTCGGGGATGGGTTGCTGGTAGAACACCGATACCGGAATGGTCGCCACACCGTGCTCGCGGGTGAGCCACAGCGACATGTCGACATCGTTCAGGTCCGGGCGGATCTGCGAGTAGTCCACCAGCTGGAAATACGTGCCCGCCGTGCGGGTAAAGTTGAAACGCGAGCCTTCCAGCAAGCCGCAGAACAGGTCGCGCTTGCCCTGGTAGAAGGCCGGCAGCTCATCGATGTGCTCAGGGTGCTCGGCCATGAAATCGGCCAGGGCGCACTGCAATGGCGTCACGCCGCAGAAGTTGACGTACTGGTGCACCTTGCGCAGCTCTGCGCTCAGCGCCGGGGGCGCGATCACGTAGCCGGTCTTCCAGCCGGTCACGTGGTAGGTCTTGCCAAACGAGCTGACCACGAAGGCACGCTGATACAGCTGCGCGTGGGTCAGCACGCTGGCGTGGCGAACGCCATCGTAAACCAGATGCTCGTAGACCTCGTCGCTGACCAGGTAGATATCGCGGTCGGCAATCAGCGTTGCCAACTGCTCGAGGTCTTCGCGGGTGATCAGTGCGCCACTGGGGTTGTGCGGCGAATTGAGGATGACCATGCGGGTGCGCGGGCTCAGGGCATCGCTGAACTTCTGCCAGTCGATACGGAAGTCGCCGTCGCTCAGTTGCACATGCACGCAGCGGCCACCGGCCAGCTCCACCGACGGCTCGTAGCTGTCGTAGCACGGGTCGAAGACAATCACCTCGTCACCGGCATGCACCACCGCCTGGATGGCACAGAAGATCGCCTCGGTGGCACCGGGGGTGATGGTCACTTCCTGGTCGGCATCCACCTGTGCGCCATACAGCCGCGCCACCTTGGCCGCCACTTGCTGGCGCAAGGCCGGCAGGCCGGTCATTGGCGAATACTGGTTGTGCCCGGCAGCCACATGCCGGCCCACTGCATCGAGCAGGGCCTGCGGGCCGTTGAAATCAGGGAAACCCTGGGACAGGTTGAGCGCGCCGGTCTGCACGGCGAGCTGGGACATGGTGGTGAAGATGGTCGTGCCGACATTCGGCAGTTTGCTGCGGATCATGGAGCCCTCTTTCCTGGGGTGTATCCGGCACGGGGTGGAGTCCGAGCATAGCGGATCGAGCAGTCAGGAAAAAGGTTGAAACAATAGGGGGATTGCTTTGGATCAAAGGGCCCCCTTCGCGGGCTTGCCCGCTCCCACAGGTCCTGCACAAACCTCAAGGGTTTCGGAATACCTGTGGGAGCGGGCAAGCCCGCGAAGAAGCTGACGCGGAATCAGCGCTTGTCGCGACGCTTCTTCTCGGCCTTCTTGTGGTGCGACATCAAACGGCGCTTCTTGTTGACCTGGCGGTCGGTGAGGGTGTTCTTCTTGCCCTCGTACGGGTTCTCACCGCCCTTGTACTCGATGCGGATCGGCGTACCAACCAGCTTCAGCACGCGGCGGTAGGTGTTTTCCAGGTAACGCGAGTACGACTTTGGAATGCTCTCGGTCTGGTTGCCGTGAATCACGATCAGCGGCGGGTTGGCACCACCCAGGTGGGCATAGCGCAGCTTGATGCGGCGGCCGTTGACCAGCGGTGGCTGGTGCTCGCTGACAGCATCTTCGAGGATCTGCGTCAGGCGGCTGGTTGGCCAGCGGGTCACAGCCGAGGTGAACGCGGCCTGCACCGACTTGTACAGGTTGCCCACGCCGGTGCCGTGCAAGGCGGAGATGAAGTGGATGTCGGCGAAGTCGACGAAGAACAGCCGGCGCTCCAGCTCGGTCTTCACGTAGGCGCGCTCACCCGGCTCCATGCCATCCCACTTGTTCAGTGCGATGACGATGGCGCGGCCGGCTTCGAGGGCGAAGCCCAGCAGGTTCAGGTCATGGTCGACCACCCCTTCACGGGCGTCCATGACGAAGATGACGACGTTGGCGTCCTTGATCGCCTGCAGCGTCTTGACCACCGAGAACTTCTCGACTTCCTCGTGGATCTTGCCGCGCTTGCGCACCCCGGCGGTGTCGATGAAGGTGTACTTGTCACCATCACGCTCGAACGGGATGTAGATACTGTCACGGGTAGTACCCGGCTCGTCGTAGACCACCACACGTTCTTCGCCGAGCATGCGGTTGACCAGGGTCGACTTGCCAACGTTCGGGCGGCCGATGATGGCGATCTTGATGCCATCCTTCTCGCTTGGGCCAGGAATGCGCACGGCTTCCTCGCCTTCGGCGACGTCCTGGTCAAGGGCTTCTTCCTCGGCATCACGCGGCAGGTGGCCGAGCACGGCTTCCATCAGGGCGCTGATACCACGGCCCTGGGAGCCCGCCACCGGAATGGCGTTGCCCATGCCCATCGGCGAGAACTCGGCGCGCGCAACATCGGGGTCGATGTTGTCGATCTTGTTGGCGACCAGAATCGCCGACTTGTTACGCTTGCGCAGGTGCTCGGCAATCATCTGGTCAGCGGCGGTCATACCGGCGCGGGCATCAACCAGGAACAGCACGTAGTCGGCTTCTTCGATGGCCATGAGCGACTGCTCGGCCATTTTTTCGTCCATGCCCACTTCGTCACCGGTAATACCGCCGGTGTCGATCAGGATGAAGGAACGACCCTGCCAGCTGGCATCACCATACTGGCGGTCACGGGTCAGGCCCGACAGGTCACCCACGATGGCATCGCGGGTTTTGGTCAGGCGGTTGAACATGGTGGATTTGCCGACGTTCGGGCGGCCCACCAGGGCAATTACGGGAACCATCGGCTCTCCACTCTCGAATTCTTGAAAATGCAAAGGCCGCTGCAAGGCAGCGGCCGGAGTTTGGGCGGCGTGTCCTACGCCGCGGCTTGAAACCCGCCAAGGCTTCAAGCATAGCTTCAGCGGATGGTCAGTGCCTCGAGCTTGCCGCTGTTGCCAAAGACATAGATGGTGTCGCCGACCACAAGTGGGCGGGCGCGCAGGCCATCGCTATCGATACGTTCACGGCCGACGAAGCGGCCATCCACCTGGCTCAGCAGGTGCAGGTAACCCTCAAAGTCACCCACAGCCACGTAGCTGCTGAATACTTCAGGCGCGGTCAGCTGGCGGCGAGCCATGCTGTCGTTGCTCCACAGGGCGCTGGAAGAGCGCTCATCCACACCTTCCACGGTACCCGAAGCTTCGCTGACGTAGACGTTACCGAAGCCCTGGGCGACGCCCACATAGCTGGAAGCATCGCGCTGCCACAGCTCGCGGCCGCTTTCCAGGTCCAGGCCCGCTACACGGCCCTGGTAGGTGCTGACGTACAGGGTACCACCAGACAGCAGCAAGCCGCCGTCGATATCAACCACACGGTCCAGTTCGGAACGGCCTTTCGGGATGGCCACGCGGCTTTCCCACACCGGCACACCGTTGTTGATGTCCACCGCCACCACCTTGCCGGTGGACAGGCCGGCGACGGCCAGGCGGTTGGTGGCGATCGGTGCACCGGTGCCACGCAGGGTCAGTACGGCCGGGGAGTTCTCGTAGATCCAGCGGCGATCGCCAGTGGCGGCATCCAGGCCGATCAGGCGATCGTCCTGGGTCTGCACCACGACCACATCACCGTTGTTGGCGGGCGGGGCCAGCACTTCGCTGGTCACGCGCGAGCGCCAACGCTCTTCACCGGTGCTGGAGTCCAGGGCAATGACTTCACCCTTGAGGGTGCCGAGCATGACCAGGCCGTAGCCCACGCCGACAGCGCCGGAAACCTGCAGATCCAGGTCCTTCTTCCACACCACGTCACCGGTGATGCGGTCGAGGGCGAAGACTTCGCCATTGACGTCGGACGCATAGATACGGTCGTTTTCGATGGCCGGTACCAGGGTGTTGTAGGTCTCACCCTGGCCGTCACCGATCGAACGGCTCCACTGCTTCTTCAGCACCACTTCCTCGGTGAACTTGGTCAGCTCGGCCGGGGGCAGTTCCTTCTTGCTGTTGCTGCTGCAACCGGCGGCCAGTACGGCCAGGGTCAGCACTGCTGCATGTTTCCAACCGATCACTTACGCGTCCCCTTTAGCCAGGTCATCCAGCTTCAATTGCAGGCCACCGACAGCCGCCTCATCAGACAGCGCCGCCTTGGCTTTTTCGTAAGCGCTGTGCGCGTCGTCGGCGCGACCCAGCTGTACCAGCAGGTCACCCTTCAACTCTTCACGGCTGGCCAGGAAGGCTTTGTCGGCGTCGCCGTCGAGCAGCTTGAGGGCATCCTCGGCCTTGTTCTGGGCGGCCAGCACGCGCGCCAGACGCTGGCGCGAAATCTCGCCCAGGGTCACGTCGGCCGGCTTGTCCAGCACGCCTTTCAGCTCGGCAGCGGCGTCGTCGAGCTTGCCGCTCTCGACCGCGACCTTGGCCACGAACAGGCTGCCGTACTGGGCATAGGCGGTACCGCCAAACTCGCTCTTGAGCTTGCCGGCCAGTTCCGCAACCTTGGTGGCGTCTGGCTGACCAGTCGGCGTCAGGCTGGTCTCAAGCAACGCCTGATACAGCTGCGAGGCACCTTGGGACTGGTTGTTCTGGTACTTGTGCCAGGTATTCCAGCCCAACACCACCACGCCCGCCAGCAATGCGCCGGTCAGCAGCGGCTTGCCGTTGCGGTTCCACCAGTCCTTGACCCCTGCCAGGTCATCATCATCGGTACTCGACACCCCAATACTCCTTTTCGCCTATTCGCTTGTTGAACCGCGTTACGCTTGCGCGATCGCAGTTTCCAGGTGCTCTGCCAGAGCATCCCAGGCAATGTTCTGTTGTTCGCCCTGGCCACGCAGGGGCTTCAAACCGATCTCTTGCTTGGCCAGTTCGTCGTCGCCCAGGATCAGCGCGAACAATGCACCGCTCTTGTCGGCTTTCTTGAACTGGCTCTTGAAGCTGCCGCCACCGGCGTTGACTGCCAGGCGCAAGCCCGGCAAGCGGTCACGCAGGGTTTCGGACAGGCGCAGGCCAGCCAGCTCGGCCTGCTCGCCAAAGGCACACAGGTAAACGTCGATCTGGCGGCTGATGGACTCCGGCACCTTGCCCAGGGTTTCCAGCAGCAGGATCAGGCGCTCGATGCCCATGGCGAAACCAACGCCAGTGGTCGGCTTGCCGCCCATCTGTTCGACCAGGCCGTCATAGCGGCCACCGGCACAAACAGTGCCCTGGGCCCCGAGCTTGTCGGTCACCCACTCGAAGACAGTCTTGCTGTAGTAGTCCAGGCCACGCACCAGCTTGGTGTTGATCACGAACGGAATGCCGGCAGCGTCCAGACGAGCCTTCAGGCCCTCGAAGTGCACGCGCGACTCTTCGTCCAGGTAATCTTCCAGCTTCGGCGCGCCGACCAGCACCGCCTGGGTGTTCTGGTCCTTGCTGTCGAGGATGCGCAGCGGGTTGCTCTTCAGGCGGCGCTGGCTGTCTTCGTCCAGTTGCTCCAGGCGCGCCGAGAGGAACTCGACCAGCGCATCACGGTAGCGCGCGCGGGCTTCGCTGGTACCCAGGCTGTTGAGTTCCAGCTTGACCGCATCCTGGATGCCCAGCAGGCCCCACAGGCGCCAGGTCAGCATGATCAGCTCGGCATCGATGTCCGGGCCGTCCAGGTTGAACACTTCCACGCCAATCTGGTGGAACTGGCGGTAGCGGCCCTTCTGCGGGCGCTCGTGGCGGAACATCTGGCCGATGTACCACAGTTTCTGCACCTGGCCGTTGCCGGTGATGCCGTGCTCCAGCACGGCACGTACGCACGCGGCGGTGCCTTCGGGGCGCAGGGTCAGCGAATCGCCGTTGCGGTCCTCGAAGGTGTACATCTCTTTTTCGACGATGTCGGTCACTTCACCGATCGAGCGCTTGAACAGCTCGGTGAACTCGACGATCGGCGTGCGGATCTGGCTGTACCCGTAGGTGTCCAGCAGACCGGCCACGGTGCCTTCGAAGTAGCGCCACAGTGGCGACTGTTCTGGCAGGATGTCGTTCATGCCACGGATGGCTTGCAGCGATTTGCTCACGAAAAGTCCTTACGAATGCTGTGTGTCAGCCACGGGCGATCAGCGCCGCGTCGGCTTCGGCCTTTTCGGCCGCTTTCTGACGGATGAGCCTTTCCAGCTCATCGACCAGGTTGTCATTGGTCAGCTTCTGCGCCGGCTTGCCGTCGATGTAGATCAGGTTCGGCGTGCCGCCGGTCAAGCCTACATGGGCTTCCTTGGCTTCACCTGGGCCGTTGACCACACAACCGATCACCGCCACGTCCAGCGGCACCAGCAGGTCTTCCAGGCGCCCTTCCAGCTCGTTCATGGTCTTGACCACATCGAAGTTCTGCCGCGAGCAGCTCGGGCAGGCGATGAAGTTGATGCCACGCGAGCGCAGGTGCAGCGACTTGAGGATGTCGTAGCCGACTTTCACTTCTTCGACCGGGTCGGCCGCCAGCGAGATACGAATGGTATCGCCAATGCCCTCGGCCAGCAGCATACCGAGGCCGACGGCGGATTTCACCGTCCCTGAACGCAGGCCACCGGCTTCGGTGATGCCCAGGTGCAGCGGCTGCACGATCTGCTTGGCCAGCAAACGATAGGCTTCGACGGCCATGAACACATCGGAGGCCTTGACGCTGACCTTGAAGTCCTGGAAGTCCAGGCGGTCGAGGTGCTCGACGTGGCGCAGGGCCGACTCCACCAGCGCCGCCGGGGTCGGTTCGCCGTACTTCTTCTGCAGGTCCTTTTCCAGGGACCCGGCGTTGACGCCGATACGGATCGGGATGCCACGGTCGCGGGCAGCATCGACCACGGCGCGTACACGGTCTTCGCGTCCGATGTTGCCCGGGTTGATACGCAGGCAGTCGACGCCCAGTTCGGCCACGCGCAGGGCGATCTTGTAGTCGAAGTGGATATCGGCGACCAGCGGCACGCTGACCAGTTGCTTGATCTTGCCAAACGCCTCGGCCGCGTCCATGTCCGGCACCGAAACCCGCACGATGTCCACGCCGGCATCGACCAGGCGCTGGATTTGCGCCACGGTGGCGGCCACGTCGTTGGTGTCGGTGTTGGTCATGCTCTGCACCGCGATAGGTGCATCACCACCCACCGGCACATTGCCGACCCAGATTTTGCGGGATTCGCGACGTTTGATCGGAGATTCGCCGTGCATGACTTACTGTCCCAACTTCAGGCGAGCAGTCTCGCCACTGGTGAACGGGGCAACATCGACGGCCTGGCCGTTGTAGCTGACCTGGGCGCCCCGGGCAAAGCCCAGGCGCACCGCGAACGGCGGCTTGCCGGTCAGCTCGAGGTTGTCCCCCTTGCGCTTGACGGCGCTGAACAGCACCTTGCCGTTACCGTCGGAGACCTGCGTCCAGCAATCGGCAGTGAACTGGATGGCGACCTTGGCGCTGCCTGCCGGCACTGCGGCTGGCTCGGCAGCGGCCACGGCGGCTGGCGCTACAGGCGCAACGGCAGCCGGTGCAGGACTAGCCGGTGCCACCGGAGCAGGCGCTACGCTGGCTGCAGGTTGTGCAGGCATCTGCTGGGCGGGCGCGGGTGCAGCAGCTGTTGGCGCCGGGCTTGCCGGGGCCTGTTCGACAGCACCGGCAGGCTGTTCGGCAGTGCCCTGGTTCAGTGCCAGCGGCGCGCTTTCAGGCTGCTGGCCGGCGGTCACGGCCTGATCTTCAGGCTCGTCAAGCGGGTGAATCTGGGTGGTGCCGTCGGCGCTTTCGACTTCGACGTGCTCCAGGGCCATCTTGGCCAGGTCCTTGCCACGCAGGCTGCCCTGGTCCTGCCACCAGACGAAGCCACCGCCGACCACAGCCACCAGCAACAGCAGGCTGACGCCGCGCAGGATGTTGTGCGACAGGCGTACCGGCTCTTCGATACGGCCCAGCGAGTGCACATCGCTGCCTTTGGCGTGGGTGCCGGTGTAGCGGTCGAAGGCTTCTACCAGGGTGGCCTGGTCGAGGTCCATCAATTTGGCATAGGCGCGGATATAGCCACGGGCGAAGGTATGACCGGGCAGCTTGTCGAAGGCGCCGGTTTCCACATGGTTCAACGAACTGACAGTGAGGTTGAGCTTGCGGGCCACCTCGGCTTGAGACCAGTCCCGTTTCTCACGGGCCAGGCGCAAAAGCTCACCGGGGTTCTGGCCAGGCGCTACTGCTACTTCGGGATGCGCGGCGTTCATCGTTGCTCCGACAGGTATTGCTGATATTCCGGCGTACCGGGATAAAGTCGTTGTAATTGCTGGCCCAGCTCGGCCAGTGTGCCCTGCTCGTCGAACACCCTGGCAAGGCGGCTGCCCAGCAGCAGGCTACGGGCATCGTGGTCGCTCAGCTGGCTGAAACGATCGTAGTAGTCCCGGGCCGGCACATAATGCCTGTTTTCGTAGGACAACTCAGCCATTTCCAGCAACGCTTTCGGTTGCCGCTGGTTGAGTTGCAACGCTTTGTGCAGATACGCATGGGCCTGATCGCGGCGTTCGAGCTTCAGGGCAGTCAGGCCCAGGTTCTCGTACACGCGTGAGCGCTCAGGATACAGGGTATCGCTACTGGCGAGGCGAAACATCTGCTCGGCCTCGGCAAATCGCCCCTGAGCATAAAGGAAACTGCCGTAATTGTTGCGAATTCGCGTGTCGCCCGTGCGGGCCTGCAAGGCCTTGCGAAAGTGCGCTTCGGCCAATGCCGGCTCACCTTCGGCCTGGAACACCAGCGCCAGGGCGGCGTGGGCGTCGGCATCACGGCTGTCCAGGGCCAGGGCCTTGCCCAGCGGCGCCTTGGCCTGCTCGGTCAAACCCTGTTGCAAATAACCCAGGCCGAGCTGCACATAGGCACGCCCCGCATCCGCCCTGCCCTGGCGGCTGGCCAGGGGGTCGCCCGCGCCGCCCGACACGCAGCCGGCCAGCAGCAAAAGCGCAAGGATCGACAGCGCAGCGCGCAGGCTCATGGGCAAGGTCCCGGTCAGTGGCTGGCGGCGCTGTCTTGCAGCTCGACGTCCGCGGAAAGCTGGCGTACGGCGATGTAGCGCTCGCTGCGACGGGTACGGTCGTTGACCTGGCCGACCAGCTGGCCACAGGCGGCATCGATGTCCTCACCACGGGTGGTACGGGTGGTGACGTTGAAACCACCGTGGTGCAGCAGGTCCTGGAAGCGACGAATGGCGTTGTTGCTCGGCCGCTCGTAGCCCGAATGCGGGAACGGGTTGAACGGGATCAGGTTGATCTTGCACGGCACATCGCGCAGCAACTCGATCATCTGCGCGGCATGCTCGGGCTGGTCGTTGACGTCCTTGAGCAGGGTGTACTCGACGGTGAGCACGCGCTTGCCACCCAAGGTGGACATGTAGCCCATGCACGACTCCAGCAGCACTTTCAGCGGGTACTTCTTGTTGATCGGTACCAGCTTGTTGCGCAGTTCGTCGTTCGGTGCATGCAGCGACAGGGCCAGCGACACGTCGATGTGCTTGGCCAGTTCGTCGATCATCGGCACCACGCCCGAGGTGGACAGGGTGACGCGACGCTTGGAAATGCCATAGCCCAGGTCATCCATCATGATTTTCATGGCGGCGATGACGTTGTCGAAGTTCAGCAAGGGCTCGCCCATGCCCATCATGACCACGTTGGTAATCGCGCGGTCGACTTTGGCAGGAACGGTCCCGAAGGATTTGTTGGCAAGCCACACCTGGCCGATGACTTCAGCGGCGGTGAGGTTGCTGTTGAAGCCTTGCTTGCCGGTGGAGCAGAAGCTGCAATCCAGGGCACAGCCGGCTTGCGACGATACGCACAGGGTGCCGCGGTCGTCGGTAGGAATGTAGACGGTCTCGACGCAGCTGCCGGAGGCAACGCGGATCACCCACTTGCGGGTGCCGTCGGCGGAAATGTCTTCACTGACCACTTCCGGTGGGCGAATCTCGGCAACGGCCTCGAGCTTTTCGCGCAAGACCTTGCCTACGTTGGTCATGGCCGCAAAGTCGGACACGCCAAAATGGTGAATCCATTTCATCACCTGGCCGGCACGGAAGCGCTTCTCCCCGATTGAGTCGAAGAATTGTTCCATTTCCGGCTGGGTCAGACCCAACAGGTTGATTTTGCCAGTAGATGTCGTCATGGATTCACCCTCACCCGTAAGCTTTCGCTTAGCGAGTGGTTACCTCGGTAGCAGCGAAGAAGTAAGCGATTTCGCGAGCAGCAGCAGCTTCGGAGTCCGAACCGTGAACGGCGTTGGCGTCGATCGACTCGGCGAAGTCAGCACGGATGGTGCCGGCAGCAGCTTCTTTAGGGTTGGTAGCGCCCATCAGCTCACGGTTCAGAGCGATGGCGTTTTCGCCTTCCAGAACCTGAACAACAACCGGGCCGGAAGTCATGAAGGCAACCAGGTCACCGAAGAAGCCGCGAGCGCTGTGCTCAGCGTAGAAGCCTTCGGCTTCGGCTTTGGACAGTTGCTTGATTTTCGAGGCAACGATTTTCAGGCCGGCTTCTTCAAAGCGAGTGGTGATCTTGCCGATGACGTTTTTGGCAACTGCGTCAGGCTTGATGATCGAGAAAGTACGTTGAACAGCCATGGAAAACTCCAGAATATGAGTGTTACGAAAAATTAAACCCGCGAATTATACGCGGGTTTTAGGGGATTGCCTAACCTGCAAATGACGCACAGGCTTTGTGCCAAAAGTGCCTGCGCGACGATCATGCTGCGTTGAAAACAGGCTCGGAATGCTCATTTACAACCAGTAAATTCCGCTTCCTCGCCTGTTTTCGCCTTGCCTGATCGGCGCTCGGCGACTTTTGGCACAAGCCTTTAGTCGGCTTCGTCGATCCAGGCGGCCTGGATTGCCTCAAGCACTTTCTCACCGCCGCGTGACGGATCGTCGCTGAACTCTGGCAATGCCAGCACCCAGCGGTGCAGGTCGACGAAATTCACATAACGAGGATCGACCTCAGGCTTGCTTTCTGCAAGCTGGATGGCGATCTCAAGTACATCAACCCATTTCAGACTCATGTACAGGCCCTCAGTGCGGTGCTTCGGCAGCGTGGTTAAGCGAATACTTGGGGATCTCGATGGTCAGGTCTGCATCGGCCACGACCACCTGGCAGCCCAGACGCGACTGCGCTTCCAGGCCCCACGCCTTGTCCAGCATGTCCTCTTCCAGCTCGTCGGCTTCCTCGAGCGAGTCGAAGCCCTTGCGCACGACGCAGTGGCAAGTAGTGCAAGCCTTGACGCCGCCGCAGGCGCTTTCCATCTCGATGTGATGGTCGTGGGCCAGCTCCAGGATGTTGGTCCCGGTCGGCACCTCCACGGTCAGCCCCTCGGGGCAGAACTTCTCGTGCGGCAGGAATGTCACCAGCGGCATCGGTTACTCCTCGATCTCATTCAGGTTGCGCCCGGCCAGTGCGGCTTTGACCGTCGAATCAAGGCGACGGGCGGCAAATGCGTCGGTCACCTGCGACAGACGCTTGGTCTGTTGCTCGATGGCTGCGCCATCGGTGCCGGCGAGCAAATCACGTAGTTCTTGCATCTGGAATTCGATGGCTTCGCGCTCTTCGCTGCTGAGCAGGCGCTCGCCATCGGCGTCCAGGGCGCCTTGTACTGCTTCGAGCAGACGCTCGCCGTCCACCTGGTGCTCGCGCAACTGACGGGCCTGCTTGTCGGAACCTGCGTGTTCGAAGGAGTCCTTGAGCATACGGGCGATTTCGCCGTCGGTCAGGCCGTAGGACGGCTTGACCTGAATGCTGGCTTCCACGCCCGAGCCCAGTTCACGGGCGGCAACGCTGAGCAGGCCGTCGGCATCCACCTGGAAGGTGACGCGGATTTTTGCAGCGCCGGCAACCATCGCCGGAATACCGCGCAGCTCGAAGCGTGCCAGGGAGCGGCAGTCGCTGATCAGCTCGCGCTCGCCCTGCAGTACGTGAATCATCATGGCCGACTGGCCATCTTTATAAGTCGTGAACTCCTGGGCACGTGCCACCGGAATGGTGGTGTTACGCGGGATCACCTTCTCCATCAGCCCGCCCATGGTCTCAAGGCCCAGGGACAGCGGGATGACGTCAAGCAGCAGCAGTTCACCGCCTTCGCGGCGGTTGCCGGCCAGGGTATCGGCCTGGATGGCGGCACCGATGGCGACCACCTGATCAGGGTCGATCGAGGTCAGCGGCGTGCGGCCAAACAGTGCACCGACAGCCTCACGCACACGCGGTACGCGGGTCGAACCACCGACCATGACCACTGCACCTACCTCCTCAAGCTCGACACCGCTGTCGCGCACGGCGCGGCGGCAGGCCTTGAGGCTGCGGGCGATCAGCGGCTCGATCATGGCATCGAAGGCGGCCCGGCTGAGCTCGCCCTGCCAGGCACCGTGGCTGACGCTGACCACGTCAGCGTCGGTCAGGGCTTCCTTGGCGGCGCAAGCGGCCTGCAACAGCTGGCGCTGGGTACCCGGATCGAGGTCGGAGGACAGGCCAGCCTGCTCGATGATCCAGCCAGCAATGGCGTGGTCGAAGTCGTCACCACCCAAGGCGGTATCACCGCCGGTGGCCAGTACTTCGAACACACCAGCAGTCAGGCGCAGGATCGAAATATCGAAAGTACCGCCACCCAGGTCATAGATGGCCACCAGGCCTTCGGCATTCTGGTCCAGGCCGTAGGCAACGGCAGCGGCAGTTGGCTCGTTGAGCAGGCGCAGCACGTTCAGGCCGGCCAGCTTGGCCGCATCCTTGGTCGCTTGGCGCTGAGCGTCGTCGAAATAAGCCGGCACGGTGATCACCGCGCCCACCAGGTCACCGCCCAGGGTCGCTTCGGCACGCTCACGCAGCACCTTGAGGATGTCAGCGGACACTTCCACCGGGCTCTTCGGCCCCTGGACAGTGTCGATGAACGGCATGTGCGATTCACCGCCAATGAAGCGGTACGGCAGCTGCTCACCCAATTGCTTGACGTCGGCCAGGCCGCGCCCCATCAGGCGCTTGACCGACAGCACGGTGTTCAGCGGGTCGCTGGCGGCGGCCTCGCGCGCAGCCAGGCCGACCTCGTTGTGGCCAGCCAGGTAGCGCACCGCAGAGGGCAGAATGACGTTGCCCTGCGCATCGGGCAGGGGTTCGCTGCGACCGCTGCGCACGGCAGCGACCAGAGAATTGGTGGTACCCAGGTCGATACCCACCGCCAGGCGGCGCTGGTGCGGCTGAGGGCTTTGACCGGGTTCGGCGATCTGCAGTAGGGCCATGCTTATCTGAATACCTTAGGCGTCATCACGGGCAACGCCGGGTTAATCGTCGAGGCGCTCTTCCAGTTGGCGCACTTCTTGGGCGAGCTTGTCGAGGAACTGCATGCGGCGCATCAGGCGTTCGGCCTTGTCGCGCTCGGCAGGCACATCCCAGCAGGCGGCGAAATCCTCGTTCAGCGTGTCCTGGGCACCTTTGAGGCGCTTCTTGAACACGGCAACACCATCGAGGTCGGCTTCGTCCTGCAGCTCTTCGAGCTCTTCGCGCCACTGCATCTGCTGCAGCAGGAAGTCGGGGTCGTGGACCGTGACCTCCTGGGGCACTTCGTGGCCACCGATGGCCAGCAGATAGCGGGCACGGCGCGGCGCACTGCGCAGGGTCTGGTAGGCGTCGTTGAGGGCCGCGGACTTCTCCAGCGCTACCCGCTGCTCACGCTCGGAAGCGTCGGCAAAGCGGTCAGGATGGACCTCGCGGGCCAGCTCGCGATAGCGAGTGGCCAGCTTGTCGAGGTCCAGCCGAAAGCACGGCTGGAGATCAAACAGAGCGTAATGACAAGGAGTACCCACAGCCAGCCTCAGACGTTGAAGCTTTCGCCGCAGCCACACTCACCGCGCACGTTGGGGTTGTTGAACTTGAAGCCTTCGTTCAACCCTTCCTTGACGAAGTCCAGTTCGGTGCCGTCAAGGTACACCAGGCTTTTCGGGTCGATGATGACCTTCACGCCGTGGTTCTCGAACACCTGGTCTTCGCCCGCCACTTCGTCGACGAACTCCAGCACGTAGGCCAGGCCCGAGCAGCCGGTGGTGCGCACGGCCAGGCGAATGCCTTCGCCCTTGCCGCGCCCCTGGAGGGAACGCCGCACGTGGTTGGCGGCGGCTTCTGTCATGCTGATAGCCATCAGAACTCCTTACCTCTTACCTTGCAGGCGACTTAGATCAAGCCTTTTTTCTGCTTGTAATCGCGAACGGCTGCCTTGATGGCATCCTCGGCGAGTACCGAGCAGTGGATCTTCACTGGCGGCAACGCCAGTTCTTCCGCCAGCTGGGTGTTCTTGATGGTTTCGGCTTCGTCCAGGGTCTTGCCCTTCATCCACTCGGTGGCGAGGGAGCTGGAAGCGATGGCCGAACCGCAGCCGTAAGTCTTGAACTTGGCGTCTTCGATGATGCCTTGCTCGTTGACCTTGATCTGCAGACGCATCACGTCACCGCACGCTGGGGCACCGACCATGCCGGTACCGACATCCGGGTCCTCGGCGTTCATCTTGCCGACGTTGCGTGGGTTTTCGTAGTGGTCGATGACCTTTTCACTGTAAGCCATGGTGCTATTCCTTCCTCATCAGGGGAGCCGCTCTTGCCGGCGACTGCTTAGTGGGCGGCCCACTCGATCTTGGAGATGTCAACGCCGTCTTTGTACATGTCCCACAGCGGCGACAGCTCACGCAGTTTGTTGACGGCCTCGCAGACTTTCTGCGCGGCGTAGTCGACTTCTTCTTCGCTGGTGAAACGGCCGAAGGAGAAGCGGATCGAGCTGTGCGCCAGCTCGTCGTTACGGCCCAGAGCGCGCAGTACGTACGACGGCTCGAGCGAAGCGGAGGTGCAGGCCGAACCGGACGATACGGCGATGTCTTTCAGCGACATCAGCAGCGACTCGCCTTCGACGTAGTTGAAGCTCAGGTTCAGGTTGTGCGGCACGCGAGCGGTGCTGCTGCCGTTGACGTACAGCTCTTCGAGGTCCGAGACCTGCTTGAAGAAGCGGTCGCTCAGGGCCTTGATGCGCACGTTTTCGGCGGCCATTTCCTGTTTGGCAATGGCGAACGCTTCGCCCATGCCGACGATCTGGTGGGTCGGCAGGGTGCCCGAACGCATGCCGCGCTCATGGCCACCGCCGTGGATGATGGCTTCCAGGCGTACACGCGGCTTGCGGCTGACATACAGCGCGCCAATGCCTTTCGGGCCGTAGACTTTGTGCGCCGAGAACGACATCAGGTCGACTTTCAGCTTTTGCAGGTCGATTTCGACCTTGCCGGCCGACTGGGCGGCGTCAACGTGGAACAGCACGCCGCGCGAACGGGTCAGTTCACCGATGGCAGCGATGTCGTTGATCGAGCCGACTTCGTTGTTCACGTGCATCAGCGAGACCAGGATGGTGTCGTCGCGCAGCACCGCTTCTACCATGGCCGGGGTGACGATGCCGTCTTCGCCCGGTTCCAGGTAGGTGACTTCGAAACCTTCACGCTCCAGCTGGCGAGCGGTATCCAGTACCGCCTTGTGCTCGATCTTGGAGGTGATGATGTGCTTGCCTTTGGTCTGATAGAAGTGCGCGACACCTTTCAGGGCGAGGTTGTCGGACTCGGTGGCACCGCTGGTCCAGACGATTTCGCGCGGATCGGCGTTGATCAGTTCGGCAACCTGACGACGACCGTTCTCGACCGCTTCTTCGGCTTTCCAGCCAAAGACGTGGGAGCGCGAGGCCGGGTTACCGAAGTTCCCGTCGACCAGCAGGCAGTCGGCCATTTTCTGGGCCACACGTGGGTCGACCGGGGTGGTCGCGGAGTAATCAAGGTAGATCGGCAACTTCATTTGTCTCTCCTATCAGGCGGTGGCGTCGCTCATCGTCCCGGGGGGATCAATCGACGGCGGACGTCTCAATCTTGTCCAGCTGGGCGGTTCGGCCTGCGACACGACGCAGGTCCTGGCGCTGGGCAACTTCCTGCACCTCACGGCGCATGACGAGGTCGGCCAGGCTGATGCCGCTGAGGAATTCATGGATCTGCTGGCTGAGGTCGCACCACAGGTGGTGGGTCAGGCAGGTATCACCGGCATGGCAGTCCCCGAGGCCCTGGCAACGGGTGGCATCGACCGATTCGTTGACCGCATCGATGACCTGGGCCACCTGGATGGTTTCCATGCCCCGCGACAGCTGGTAGCCACCGCCTGGACCGCGCACGCTGGAGACCAGGCTGCTGCGGCGCAGCTTGGCGAACAGCTGTTCCAGATAAGAGAGGGAAATGCCCTGGCGCTCGGAAATGTCGGCCAAAGACACCGGCCCATGCTGCGCGTGCAACGCCAGGTCAAGCATGGCAGTCACGGCGTATCGGCCTTTGGTAGTCAGTCGCATGGCTATTGGGTACCACGGGAGTTTCGGGATGTGTGCGAGTATGCGATTCCCGAGCATTTAAGTCAACTATTAGACCTAGTGCTTTAGTCGGGTTTGCGTCGGGGAGGCGGGCGCGATTGTAGCAGACGAGGGGCGTGAGCACACGCCCCGTATGTCACAAGGGTTTCAGCGCGGCGCAATCAATGCGACTGAGTGTCGCGCTGGGCCACCTGGGCAACCTCGGTGAATTCATCTTCCGGCAGGGCCGGCAGCTCCTTGGCGCAATAGTCGCTACCCATCTTGGTCAGGGCACCACACATGCCCTCCAGCCGCTCGTCGACAGCCTGCAAGTGGTCGAGCATCTGGCCGATGGCACGCGCCACCGGGTCAGGCATGTCGCCACTGACACCGTAGGCATCGAAACCGATCTTCTCGGCCATGGCCTTGCGCTTGGCCTCGACTTCGGTGTCCTCGCTCTTGACGATGATCCGCCCCGGGATGCCCACCGCCGTGGCGCCGGCCGGTACGGCCTTGGTCACCACCGCATTGGAGCCGATCTTGGCCCCGGCGCCGACGGTGAACGGGCCCAGCACCTTGGCCCCCGCCCCTACCACCACGCCGTTTTCCAGGGTGGGGTGGCGCTTGCCTTTGTTCCAGCTGGTGCCGCCCAGGGTCACACCCTGGTAAAGGGTGACGTCATCGCCGATCTCGGCAGTTTCGCCGATGACGATACCCATGCCGTGGTCAATGAAGAAGCGCCGGCCGATGGTGGCACCGGGGTGGATCTCGATACCGGTCAACCAGCGGCCGAAGTTCGACACCAGCCGGGCCAGCCACTTGAAATCACGCTTCCACAGGGCATTGCCCAGGCGGTGCAGCCAGATGGCATGCATGCCCGGGTAGCAGGTGAGCACCTCGAAGGCATTGCGCGCAGCCGGGTCACGGTGGAATACGCTTTGAATATCTTCACGCAGGCGTTCGAACATCTGTCAGTCCTTCCGTTTATGCGGCTCGCCCCGGACCACTTTCTGGGTCTCGGTGAGGATGCCGCGCAAAATGCTCATTTCCGTACGCTCGACCGCCACCCGCCCATACAGCCGGCGCAGGCGCGGCATCAGGTGCTTGGGTTTTTCGGGGTCGAGGAAGCCGATGCCCACCAGGGTTTTCTCCAGGTGGTCGTAGAACAGCTCCATTTCGTCCATTGTCGCCAGCTCGCTGGCGTCAACCTTCTCGACCTTGCCCGGTGCTTCACCGGCAGCCAACGATGCCATGCGCACCTCGTAAGAGAGCACCTGGACAGCGGCCGCAAGGTTCAGCGAGCTGAAGTCGGGGTTGGAGGGAATGTGCACGTGGAAGTGACATCGCTGCAGTTCTTCGTTGGTCAGGCCGGCGTGCTCGCGCCCGAACACCAGGGCGATCTCTTCGCCACCCTTGGCATGCTCCACCGCCTTGGCCCCGCACTCGCGCGGGCCAATCAACGGCCAGGGGATGCTGCGCTCGCGGGCGCTGGTACCCATCACCAGGTTACAGCCGACCAGCGCCTGTTCAAGGGTGTCGACCACCTGGGCGTTATCCAGCACATCGTCGGCGCCCGAGGCGCGGGCACTGGCTTCCAGGGCGGGGAATTCTTTCGGCTGCACCAGCACCAGGCGCGACAAGCCCATGTTTTTCATGGCACGCGCAGCGCCGCCGATGTTGCCGGGGTGGCTGGTATTGACCAGAACAACACGAATATTTTGCAGCAAGGTGTTGTGCTCACAGATGCAGGAATCAGGGCCTTCGATCTTACAGAACCGACAGACGTAACGCCATGAAAGCAAATGTGACACTTCTGCCGACAAACTTTTCTGCTAGAATGTTCGGCTTTCTTCTTTAACATCTCCAGGTGACCCGCCCATGCAGCCTATGCTGAATATCGCCCTGCGCGCCGCTCGCAGCGCCAGTGAACTGATTTTCCGCTCCATCGAACGCCTGGATAGCATCAAGGTGGACGAGAAAGAGGCTAAGGACTACGTTTCCGAGGTTGATCGTGCCGCCGAGCAGAAAATCGTCGACGCGCTGCGCAAGGCCTACCCGAACCACTCCATCCAGGGTGAAGAGACGGGCATGCACGCGGGCACCGGCGAAGAAGGCAAAGACTACCTGTGGATCATCGACCCACTGGACGGCACCACCAACTTCCTGCGCGGCATCCCCCACTTTGCCGTCAGCATCGCCTGCAAATACCGTGGTCGCCTTGAGCACGCCGTGGTGCTCGACCCAGTACGCCAGGAAGAATTCACCGCCAGCCGTGGCCGTGGCGCCCAGCTCAATGGCCGTCGCCTGCGCGTCAGCTCGCGCACCAGCCTGGAAGGCGCCCTGCTGGGTACCGGCTTCCCGTTCCGTGATGGCCAGATGGCCGACATGGACAACTACCTCGGCATGTTCCGCGCCCTGACTGGCCAGACCGCCGGCATCCGCCGCGCCGGCTCCGCCAGCCTGGACCTCGCCTACGTGGCCGCTGGCCGCTTCGACGCCTTCTGGGAGTCGGGCCTGTCCGAATGGGACATGGCAGCCGGCGTGCTGCTGATCCAGGAAGCCGGTGGCCTGGTGAGCGACTTCAACGGTGGCCACGACTTCCTCGACAAAGGCCACATCGTTGCAGGCAACATCAAGTGCTTCAAGGCTGTGCTGACCGCTATCCAGCCGCACCTGCCAGAAAGCATGAAGCGCTAAGCGCGGATGGCCGAAACGCAAAAAGCACCCCTCGGGGTGCTTTTTTTGTGCCTGACAGCTTTGTATTGCCTGAGCCGGCCTCTTCGCGGGTGAACCCGCTCCCACAGGGGTCACATTACATCTATGGGAGCGGGTTCACCCGCGAAGAGGCTAATTCAGGCAACATCAATCACTGGCCAGCTTCGCTCAGGATCAGCTTGCCATTCTTGTCCAGCGGAATGGTCGACCCCGGCTCGCGGTCCATCTTCACCTTGCCTACCTGATCACCGATGGAATAGGTCACGTTGTAACCCACCACCTTCTCGCTGATGTCATTGACCGTATTGCAGCGGGTTTGCGTGGTGGTGTAGGTGTCACGCTGCTGCATGCCTTCCTGCACCTTGTTACCGGCATAGCCACCACCAACCGCACCGGCCACGGTGGCGATTTTCTTGCCGGTACCGCCGCCAATCTGGTTACCCAGCAAACCACCTGCCAGCGCACCGACCACGGTACCGGCAATCTGGTGCTGGTCCTTGACCGGCGCCTGACGCGTCACGGTCACGTCCTTGCATACTTCACGCGGGGTTTTCACCTGCTGCTTGATCGGCTGCACGTCAGTCACCTGGGCGACTTCGGGGCCTTTGTTCACCAAGCTGTAGGTCGCCACAGCACCTCCGGCAGTTACACCGACAGCACCCAGCACCGCACCCACCAGCATTGATTTATTCACGTGAACCTCCTGATCGTACCAGCGGGTATCAACCCGCGCTTCTCCCAGCCTTGGAGCAAAAAAAAAGGCGCGAGTTCAACACTCGCGCCTTTTTTGGTCGCCGGACGGCGTAGGGACAGGGCCTTACGGACGCTCGTCCACACCCTCAGCCTTGACTGGAGGGATCAGGTCTTCGCTGTTCAGGTTCAGCCAGATCAGTACCACGTTGGCGATGTAGATCGACGAGTAGGTACCGGCCATGACGCCGATGAACAGGGCCAGCGAGAAGCCGAACAGGTTGTCGCCACCGAAGAACAGCAGCGCGGCAATGGCCAGCAAGGTCGAAACCGAGGTGGCGATGGTGCGCAGCAGGGTCTGGGTGGTCGAAACGTTGATGTTCTCGATCAGCGAAGCCTTGCGCATGACGCGGAAGTTCTCACGCACCCGGTCGAACACGACGATGGTGTCGTTCAGCGAGTAGCCGATGATCGCCAGCACCGCCGCCAGTACCGTCAGGTCGAAGGTAATCTGGAAGAACGACAGGATACCCAGGGTGACCACCACGTCGTGGATCAGCGAGACGATCGCACCCACGGCGAACTTCCACTGAAAACGGAAGGCCAGGTAGATAAGGATGCCGCCCAAGGCCATGAGCATGCCCATGCCGCCCTGGTCGCGCAGCTCTTCACCCACCTGCGGGCCAACGAACTCGACACGCTTGAGCGTGGCCGGGTTGTCGCCGCCAGCCTTCTGCAGGGCAGCGGCCACCTTGTTACCCAGCTGCGGGTCATCACCCGGCATACGCACCAGCAGGTCGGTGGTAGCACCGAAGCTCTGCACCACGGCCTCGTGGAAGCCGGAATCGACCAGCTCGGCACGCACCGCCTTGAGGTCGGCCGGGCGCTCGTAAGTCAGCTCGATCAGCGTACCGCCGGTGAAGTCCAGGCCAAAGTTGAGGCCCTTCTGCCACCAGCTGAACAGCGCCAGCACGGTGAGGAGCACGGTAATGGCGAACGCGACATTGCGCACGCCCATGAAGTTGATGGTTTTCATCGCAGCTCCCTCAAACCCACAGCTTCTTGATGTCACGCCCGCCGCAGGTCAGGTTGACCATTGCGCGGGTCACCATGACGGCGGTGAACATCGAGGTGAAAATCCCGAGGGACATGGTAACCGCAAAGCCTTTGACCGGGCCGGTACCCATGGCGAACAGGATGCCGCCGACCAGCAGGCTGGTCAGGTTGGCGTCGATGATCGCGGTGTAGGCGCGGTTGAAGCCTTCATGGATGGCGCGCTGTACCGACATGCCGGATTTCAGCTCTTCGCGGATCCGCGAGAAGATCAGTACGTTGGCGTCCACCGCCATACCCATGGTCAACACGATACCGGCAATGCCCGGCAGGGTCAGGGTGGCACCCAGCAGCGACATCAGCGCCAGCAGCAGCACCATGTTGCCCGCCAGGGCGATGGTGGCGATCACGCCGAAGCCACGGTAGATGGCGATGATGAACAGCGAGACGAACAGCATGCCCCACAGCGACGCATCGACACCCTTGGTGATGTTGTCGGCACCCAGGCTTGGGCCAATGGTACGTTCTTCAGCGAAGTACATCGGCGCGGCCAGACCACCGGCACGCAGCAGCAGGGCCAGCTCGGACGATTCGCCCTGGCCGTTCAGGCCGGTGATGCGGAACTGGCTGCCCAGCGGCGACTGGATGGTCGCCAGGCTGATGATCTTCTTCTCTTCCACGAAGCTTTGTACGGCAACGTCTTTCTCGACGCCGTCGACGGTCTGCTTCACGTAGCGGGTGACCGGCTTCTGCTCGATGAAGATCACTGCCATGCTGCGGCCGACGTTGCTACGGGTAGCACGGCTCATCAGCTCGCCACCGTGGCCATCCAGGCGGATGTTCACTTGTGGGCGGCCGTGCTCGTCAAAGCTGGCCTGGGCGTCGGTAACCTGGTCACCGGTGATGATCAGGCCGCGCTCGACCGGAGCAGAACGGCCGCCTTCGCGGAACTCGAACACTTCGGTAGTGGCCTTGGACGCACCCGGCTCGGCACCGAAGCGGAACTCCAGGTTGGCGGTTTTACCGAGGATACGCTTGGCTTCCGCAGTGTCCTGCACGCCCGGCAGCTCGACCACGATACGGTTGGCGCCCTGGCGCTGTACCAGTGGCTCGGCCACGCCCAGCTCGTTGACACGGTTGCGGACAGTGGTGAGGTTCTGCTTGATCGAGTATTCGCGGATCTCGGCAACTTTTGCCTGAGTCAGCGCCAGACGCAGCACGGCGAGGTCGTTGCGCTCGGTGGTGGTGACGTCGAAATCATTGAAATTCTTGCGGATCAGGGCACGTGCCTGTTCGCGGGTTGCATCGTCAGAGAAGCCCAGCATGATGCCGCCATCCTGCTGAGGCAGGCTGCGGTAGCGGACGCGCTCTTTGCGCAGCAAGGTCTTGACCTCGCCTTCGTAGACTTTCATGCGGGCCGTCATGGCCTTGTCCATGTCCACTTCCAGCAGGAAGTGCACACCACCGGACAGGTCCAGGCCCAGCTTCATCGGGCTTGCACCCAGGTTGCGCAGCCATTGCGGGGTAGTCTGTGCCAGGTTCAGGGCCACGACGTAATCATCGCCCAGTGCCTTGCGCACTACATCCTTGGCTGGCAGCTGGTCTTCCTGGTTGGTCAGGCGGATCAGCCCGCTGCCCTTCTCACCCAGGCTAACGCCCTTGACGGCGATCTTGGCATCGACCAGCGCCTTGCTGACGCGATCGAGGTCGGCCTGGTTCACCTGCAGCGCCGAGCTGGCACCGCTGATCTGTACCGCCGGGTCATCCGGGTAGAGGTTGGGAGCGGAATAAATGAAACCGACCACCAGTACCAGCACGATCAGTGCATATTTCCACAGAGGGTATTTGTTCAGCATCACGCCGCCCGTTCAAGACGCGGGGCGCTTTGCGCGCCCCGACTGGAAAATAAAACCGGTAACTCAGATAGCCTTGAGCGTACCTTTTGGCAGGGTTGCCGCGATGGCGCCCTTCTGGAACTTCAGCTCGACAGTGTCGGAAACTTCCAGCACCACGAAGTCATCGGAAACCTTGACGATCTTGCCGGCGATGCCGCCGTTGGTGACAACTTCGTCACCTTTCTGCAAGTTGCCGAGCAGGTTCTTCTGCTCTTTGGCGCGCTTGGCCTGTGGACGCCAGATCATCAGGTAGAAGATGACCAGGAAACCGACCAGGAAAATCCACTCGAAGCCGGTACCGGCTGGGCCAGCGGCAGGTGCTGCAGCGTCCGCGTATGCGGCGGGGATGAAGAAGCTCATTGGGCACTCCTAATGTAATTTTCTAATAATGGATGCAGACAGTCAGTCCAAAGGCGGTACGGGAAGCCCGCGCTTGGCGTAGAAGGCGTCGACAAAGGCGGCCAATTTACCCTGTTGAATAGCCTCGCGTAAACCGGCCATCAAGCGCTGGTAATGGCGCAAGTTGTGGATGGTATTCAGCATGCTGCTCAACATTTCGCCGCACTTGTCCAGGTGATGGAGATAGGCACGGGAGAAGTTGGTGCAGGTGTAGCAGTCACAGGTCGGATCCAGCGGCGATTCATCGTGGCGATGGAACGCATTGCGGATCTTGATCACCCCTGTATCGACGAACAGATGGCCGTTACGCGCGTTACGCGTAGGCATCACGCAGTCGAACATGTCGACGCCGCGGCGCACACCCTCAACGAGATCTTCCGGTTTGCCTACCCCCATAAGGTAACGAGGTTTGTCAGCCGGCATCATGCCCGGCAGGTAATCCAGCACCTTGATCATTTCGTGCTTGGGTTCGCCCACCGACAGGCCGCCGATGGCCAGGCCGTCGAAGCCGATGTTTTCCAGGCCTTCCAGCGAGCGCATGCGCAGGTCCTGGTACATGCCACCCTGGACGATGCCGAACAGCGCCGCCGTGTTGTCGGCGTGGGCGTTCTTCGAGCGCTGGGCCCAGCGCAGCGACAGCTCCATGGAGGTACGTGCCACGTCGTGCTCGGCCGGGTACGGGGTGCACTCGTCGAAGATCATCACCACGTCCGAGCCCAGGTCACGCTGCACCTGCATCGACTCTTCAGGGCCCATGAACACCTTCGAGCCATCGACTGGCGAGGCGAAGGTCACGCCCTCTTCCTTGATCTTGCGCATGGCGCCCAGGCTGAATACCTGGAAGCCACCGGAGTCGGTGAGGATCGGGCCTTTCCACTGCATGAAGTCGTGCAGGCCGTTGTGCTTCTTGATCACCTCGGTGCCCGGGCGCAGCCACAGGTGGAAGGTGTTGCCCAGGATCATCTCGGCGCCAATGGCCTCGATATCGCGTGGCAGCATGCCCTTGACCGTGCCATAGGTGCCCACCGGCATGAACGCCGGGGTTTCCACCGTGCCACGTGGGAAGGTGATGCGGCCACGACGGGCCTTGCCGTCGGTAGCCAGCAGTTCGAAGGACATTCGACAGGTGCGACTCATGCTTGATCCTCGGGGCCGCGTGGCGCCGGATTGCGGGTGATGAACATGGCATCACCGTAACTGAAGAAGCGGTACCCGTTCTCGACCGCCGCCGCGTAGGCAGCCATGGTCTCGGGGTAACCGGCGAACGCCGAGACCAGCATCAGCAGCGTGGACTCCGGCAGGTGGAAGTTGGTGACCAGGGCATCGACCACATGGAACGGCCGGCCCGGGAAGATGAAGATGTCGGTGTCGCCGCTGAAAGCCTTGAGCACGCCATCGCGCGCCGCGCTTTCCAGCGAACGCACGCTGGTGGTACCGACCGCGATCACCCGGCCGCCGCGTGCGCGACAGGCCTCGATGGCATCGACCACATCCTGGCCCACTTCGAGCCATTCTTTATGCATGTGGTGGTCTTCGATCTTGTCGACCCGCACCGGCTGGAAGGTGCCCGCGCCCACGTGCAGGGTAACGAAAGCCCGCTCCACGCCCTTGGCAGCAATCTTTTCCAGCAGCGCTTCGTCAAAGTGCAGGCCCGCAGTGGGTGCGGCAACCGCACCGGCGCGCTGGGCGTACACGGTCTGGTAGCGCTCACGGTCGGCGCCCTCGTCGGGGCGGTCGATGTAGGGCGGCAGCGGCATGTGGCCGACGCGGTCGAGCAGTGGCAGCACCTCTTCGGTGAAACGCAGCTCGAACAGCGTGTCATGGCGTGCGACCATTTCGGCCTCGCCACCGCCATCGACAAGGATGACCGCGCCTACTTTCGGCGCCTTGCTGGCACGCACATGGGCCAGCACCCGGTGGCTGTCGAGCACGCGCTCGACCAGCACTTCCAGCTTGCCGCCAGAGGCTTTCTGGCCAAACAACCGCGCCGGGATCACCCGGGTGTTGTTGAACACCATCAGGTCGCCGGGGCGCAGGTATTCGAGCAGGTCGGGGAATTGCCGGTGCGACAGCGCGCCGGTCGGCCCATCGAGCACCAGCAGACGGCTGCCATGGCGCTCGGCCAACGGGTGGCGGGCGATCAGGGAATCAGGGAGTTCGAAGGAAAAATCGGCGACACGCATGATGATGTTCGGTTCGGCAGGGCCGGGAAGTTTAGCCCAACGCGTGAAAATTGACCATGAAAGCCGATTGACCGACTAGCGGCACCTCTCTATACTGCGCGCCACACGCCCTGATGGCGGAATTGGTAGACGCGGCGGATTCAAAATCCGTTTTCGAAAGGAGTGGGAGTTCGAGTCTCCCTCGGGGCACCAAAATCCGGAAAAAACCGACCTTATGGTCGGTTTTTTTGTGCCCGACGATTATGTCGGGCTACAGCAAACGTCCTCTCAGGGACGAACCGCGGTCACTTCGATCTCAACCCGCCAGGCAGGGTGCGCCAGGCCTGCAATCTGGAACGCCGAGCGCGCAGGAAGCACTGGCTGCTTGGCGGCTGGCCCGAAGAACTGGGTGTAGCCGGCCATGAAACCGTCGAAATCCATCTTGCCGCCGTTCTCCGGCCCGCCCACCAGGAACACCTGCATCTTCACCACGTCAGTGAGGCCAAGACCCAGCCCTTTCAGCTGCTGCTGGATGCTTTCAAGCACATTGATGGTTTGTGCCTTGGTATCACCGTAGGCTTCCAGCGAATCCTTGGGCGCATCGGGGTGGATCACCGACGGGACGGAACCGCTCAGATAGACGATCGACTTCCCGGCAGGAATCTCCACGGCCGACGAGATAGGGAAACTACCTGCGCCATGGCGCACGATATCTTGTGCATGAGCGCTGCCGACACCGGCTAATCCCAACGCCAGTGCAGCAACGGTCTTGAAAGCGAATTTCATAGTTCTCTCCTGATGGTTACACAAGAATGTACACGCACCGATGATGCGTGTACGGGTCATTCCATTGCGGTATGTGTACTTAGAATCGATACAAACTGAAGGGTTGCGGGTCCAGCACCGGCGCCTTTCCAAGCAGCAGGTCTGCCGTCAGCTCGGACGACACCGGGCTTTCCGTCATACCCCAACCGGTCGCGGTGTTGATGACCAGGCCTGGGTATTCGTTGACTTGCGAAATGATCGGGTTCTCATCCGGGGCGATGGCCATGGCACCGCTCCACTGATCGATCAACTTCGCATCCTTGAAGGCAGGGAACTCGACTTTCAGTTTTTCCAGCGATGCATCCAGCTCCGGGATATCCGGGGCCGCCGTCATCAGCCTGTTTTTCTCGAAGGGCGATACCTCGTCCAGCCTCCAGTGCGTTGGCTGAGTGAACGAATCGATCAGTTGCTTGTTGAGTGAGATGTGCACCGGGAAGTCGGGGATGGCCAGCAATGGCAGGTATTTATAGCCATACATGAACGACTCTTTGACCACCGGGGCAACCACGACGCGCGGCGAGGTGGCGTATGTACCGTCGGCCTGCTCGCGGAAGTAGATGTTCCCTGGCAGTGCGACGTTGCCCCCCGGCGCACGGGGTGCCGCGCTGATGATTTGCTGGGACTGGTAGGCGGGCAAGGTCGGCACATCGACGCCCAGGTTCTGCATGAACAGCCTGGACCAGGCGCCGCCGGCCACGACCACGCGAGAAGTCCTGATGGCGCCCTTCTCGGTCACCACATCGGAGATGACGCCTGCCTGGGTTTCCAGGCCCCTTGCGGCGCAGTGGGTGTAGATGCGCACACCCACTTTCTTGGCGTACTCCGCCATGACAAACGATGCGCGCTCGGCGTCCAGGCTACCGGAGTCTTCCTCGAAACCTGCAATTTTCCAGCTCGAGGATGCACCGCGCAGCCGCTGTTCGAGTTCATTACCTTGAATGATCCGAGTCTTGAAGGGGTTGTCCGCTGCTACTTCCCGGCTTTTGACATCGATCCACTTTCTGACGCCTTCCAGGTCTTCTTCATCGAAAGGCACTTCGACCCGGCCTTGTGTGCGATAGCTGGTATCTGCACCCACTTTGGCGTTCATCTCGCGCCAACGTTGTTTGGCAAGATGGTGCAACTGGAACGTCGCATCAGGCATCTTGTAGGTCATGACCTGACCATAGAACCTGCAGGACTGCTCGCCGGCAATATCACCTTTTTCAACGACGACTACCGAGAGGCCACGCTCGACAAGATTGATCGCGGTCATGAGCCCCAGAATACCAGCGCCAACAACGACGACGTCTGCCTGCTTGGGTAGCGCACCTTCGGTGCCTTCTACAAAACCAAACCGCGGTTTGCCGGGGATCAACCGGCCTTCGCGGGTCAGCAAGGGGGTCAGAATGCCTGCGCCACCTGCGATAGCCACGACGCCGCCGCCGATCAAAAATTTACGCCTCGTCATTCCCATGACACTTTCCTTTCCTGGTAATCGGTGTGGGTTGCATCAGATCAGGCGGCGGGTCACGTAACTGGCCGCCAGCCGCTGCGATCAAATTTCGGCCGTCGCGTGCTGGCTGATGCTTAAAATTGAAGGGCGGCTATTTTGTTGATGACCCGGGTCGGGAAAAAGCGCTGTGGGCAAATACTTAGTTCAGCTATTTTGAAACTATCAAGCAGGAGACATAAATAGTTAATATGGCGACACCCAATACCCGGAAGTTGGAAGTTAGTTTTACGAAGAAGTTGGCTTAGTTTCGAAAGTTCGCTGAGGCAATAGGCGCGCGAATTCATTAGTTCGTGTGCGCGGCAGCCCATCGCGACACAAGACCGCTCCTACAGGCACTGCGCAAGCGTCAGGCCGCGTTTACCTGTAGCAGTGGCTTTAAAACCGGTGCCATCCACCGCGGCGACTGATTCGCGGGCATGCCCGCTCCCACAGGGACCGCGCAGGCTTCAGGCTTATGCAGTCCCTGTGGGAGCGGCTTTAGCCGCGAACACCGGCGAAGCCGGTGCCATCCACCGCGCTGGGTGCTTCGCGGGCATGCCCGCTCCCACAGGGACCGCGCAGGCTTCAGGCTAATACAGTTCCTGTGGGAGCGGCTTTAGCCGCGAACACCGGCGAAGCCGGTGCCATCCACCGCGCTGGGTGCTTCGCGGGCATGCCCGCTCCCACAGGGACCGCGCAGGCTTCAGGCTCATGCAGTCCCTGTGGGAGCGGCTTTAGCCGCGAACACCGGCGAAGCCGGTGCCATCCACCGCGCTGGATTCTTCGCGGGTGAACCCGCTCCCACAGGGACTGCGCAGGCATCAGGCTCATGCAGTCCCTGTGGGAGCGGCTTTAGCCGCGAACACCGGCGAAGCCGGTGCCATCCACCGCGCTGAATTCTTCGCGGGTGAACCCGCTCCCACAGGGACCGCGCAGGCTTCAGGCTTATGCAATACCTGTGGGAGCGGGCGTGCCCGCGAACACCGGCGCAGCCGGTGCCATCCACCGCGGCGCCTGATTCGCGGGTAAACCCGCTCCCACAGCAGAGCGTGCCCGGCTTTAGAAATCAGCCCGCAGGGTAACGGTATAGTTGCGCGGATCCCCGTAGTAGTTCGCCGCATACAGCCAACCGATGCTGGAGAAGTACTTCTTGTCGAACAGGTTGTTGCCGTTCAACGACACGCTGAAGTTCTTGTTGATCTGGTACGCGACCCGGGCGTTCCAGATCGCATAACCCGCCTGTTCGATCTTCCCTACCCCATCCGTGCCGCCAAAGTTGCCGTGGTAGTTGCGGCTCTGGATGTTGGCGCCACCGCCCACGGTCCACTGCTCCAGTTCACCGGGCAGGTTGTAGTCCGCCCAGAACCGCATCAGGTGTCGGGGCGTATAGGTGTTGAAGGTGCCGCCGGCCTCGGACTCACCATCGGCCGGGTCGTTGCGGTACTCGGTGTGGGTGTAGGTGTAGCCCGCGAACAGTTGCAAGCGGTCCAGCACTTCGCCGCTGATCTCGGCATCAAAGCCCTGGGTACGCACTTTGCCGCCGGCCACATAGCAGTTCTCCCCACCGCCTACTCCACACTCCGCGGCTTGCGCACGATTCTCCTGGTCAACCTGGAACAGTGCGAAGCTGGTATTGACGCGCCCGTCGAACAGTTCACCTTTCAGGCCCAACTCATAGTTGGCCCCTTCGATGGGCTTCAGCGGGGCGTTGTCCACGCTCAGTTCGGTCTGCGGCTTGAAGATGTCGGCGTAGCTCACATAGGCCGACCACTGATCGTTCAGCGCGTAGATGAGGCCACCATAGGGCGTGAACTCGCCGCTCTCCCGTGAATGGGCCGGGGTTGGCGATACGCCGTTGAACCGGTGCAGTTCGTAGTCGTAGGTGTAGTTGCTGGTGCGCCCGCCAAGTACCAGGGTCAGTGGGTCGGTCAGCTTGTAGCGCGTTACGGCGTAAACCCCGTTCTGGCGGATCTTGCCTTTGGATGTGCCGGGGTAGGTGTTTGTCCCCTCCTTGCCCAGCAGTTGATCCATGGTCGGGCGCTGCGGCGAGACCGGGTCGTAGATATTCATCGGGCCCAGGTTGATGAAACCGCCTTGCAGGTCGTCGGTGTGCAGGTCGCTGGCGTTGGCGCCCACCACCACTTCGTGCTCCCGGCCAAAAGCACGCCACTTGCCGGTCAGGTTGATGTCAGCGCCCTTGTTGATGTTCTCGAAATCGTACAGGTAGGCACGCGAGCGCATGCCGTCACCGGTTGCCGGGTCTACCGCGCCACGGCCAAAGCTGTAGAGGATGTAGTTGGTTTCGCGCATGTAGCTGCCGGAGGCTTTCAGGCGCCAGTCTTCGTTGAAATCGTGGGTAATGTCGGCGAAATAGGTGGTCTGCTTGTTGTCCCACTTGTTCCAGTCCGCACCGGTATAGGTGGACCGGCTGACATTCACCGCGCTGCCGTCCTTGTTGCGCGGCAGGCCGCTGAAGAATGGTGTGGAGTGCAAGTCCTCCACGCTGGCGCCCGCCGCTACCGTGGTGGCGTCGCCGAGGTCGTATTCAAGGATGCCGTAAAGCACGTTCTTGCGGCTCTCGGCCGTGTCGTAGAAGTAGTTCTGGTCTTCATGGCCGGCCACCAGGCGGCCGCGCAGCGAGCCGTCGGCGTTGAGGGGGGCGCTGCCGTCGATGGTCTGGCGATAGGTGTCCCAGGAGCCGGCGCTGGCCGTGACCGACAATGACGGCTCGGCTTTTGGCCGCTTGCGTACCAGGTTGATCGCAGCACCGGGGTTGCCGCTGCCTTGCAGCAGGCCGTTGGCGCCGCGCAGGATCTCGACACGGTCGTACAGCAGCGTGTCGGAAGTGAAGCTGCTGCCGATGGCGTAGTAGCGGCGGTCCAGCGGCACGCCGTCGTACTGGATGGTTTCCACCTCGAAACCACGGGAATAGATGTACTTGCCGCCCGAGGGGCTCTGCAAGGTGGTGATGCCGGTGGTCTTTTCCAGCACTTCATCCAGCGTGTCCAGGCGCTGGTCGTCCATGGCCTTGCGCGTGACCACGCTGACCGACTGCGGGATGTCCTTGAGGCGGTGCGTGCCCTTGCCGATGGTGACGGCATTGGAGGTGTAGCTGCCCGAGCCTTCGGTGGTTGCTCCATCCTGAACACCACTGATGTTCAGCGGCTCCAGGTTCAAGGCGGCACCGCCAGCGGCGGCACTCAACGGGACGGGCTGCAAGCCGTAGACATTGTTGCCGCGGCGCACGGCCTGCAGCCCGGTGCCGGCCAGCAGGTGCTGCAAGCCTTCTTCGATACCATACTGCCCCCGCAGCCCCGGGCTGGACAGGCCACGGGTCAGCTCCGAGGTGTATTGCAGGGTAAACCCGCCTTCACTGGCGAAGCGGGCCAGCACCTGGGCCAGGCTGCCGGACGCGATGCTGAAGGCTTGCGGCGCCTGGGTAGGCGCGGCCAAGGCGTGCAGGCCGGCACCTTGCAGGGCAATGGCCAGTGCGCTCAGGGCAAGTACCCGTCGATAGCCGGGCACGCGCGTTTTACCCCTGGCGATGTTGGTCATGGCGACCGCTGAAGAAGAGCGATTCATTGAGAAATTGTCCCTTTATGTGTGGCAGTTCCACAGATAAGGACTGATGAGTTGAATAATCGGGCCAATTCTCATTAACGTTTGCTCACGGTCACCCAGTAGCGGGTGCGGTAATCCACCTGCACCGCCAAGGTGGCAGGCAGCGCGGCCAGAATCGCGTCGGTGTTTCCCAGCTGGAAAGCGCCACTGATCAGCAGGTGCCCGACATCGGCCTGACAACGCAGCCAGCCGGGCCGGTAGCGCCCCAGTTCATTGAGAAATTCGCGCAAGGGCATCTCGTCGACCACCAGCTGACCACGGGTCCACTGGCTGTCCTGTTCACGGGCGGGCGCCACGGCGCCCTGCCCCCTGGCATCGAAGGTAAGCTGCTGGCCGGCATCGAGGGTTTGCGGTGGGCCAGCGGTAGGCGTCACCATCACCGCGCCCTGGAACACGGCCAGCTGTGTGGTGCCCTCGCGCTGGCGGACCATGAAGCGCGTCCCCAGGGCCTCCATCAGGCCTTGCGCGGTGGCGACGCGCAGCGGCCGGTGAACGGCGCTGTGGGTATCCGGCCCGCTGTCGACCAGCACCTCGCCACGGCGCAGGCTGATCAGCCGTTGATGCGTGTCGAAATCCACCTCCACGGCGGTATCGGTGTTCATGTCCAGCAAGGTGCCGTCGGCCAGCGTCAGCTGTTTGTGCTGGCCAACGTCGGTGGCATAAGCCTCCTGCGGCGCAAGCTGGCGATAGCCCACATAGCCGAGCGGCGCGACGATGGCCAGTGCCAGCATCTGCTTCATTGCCTGGCGGCGCTCGCGGTTCAAGGTGCCCATGGCCAGTTGTTGCGGCAACAGGCCCAGTTGGGCCTGAACCCGCAGTGCCTTCTGCCAGGCCCGCTCATGTTCGGGAGCGGCCGCGCGCCAGCGGCTACAGGCTGCACGCTGAGCCGGGCTGACGGCTTCATCGAGCATCAGCATGTGCCAGTTGGCTGCTTGTCGAGCCACTTCCGGGGTGATGCGGGGTTGTTGGCTGGGCATCAGAGGTCGTCGTCGAACAGAATGCAGGCTTGCAGGGCGTTGGCCATGTGCCGCTTGACCGTGCGCTCGCCAATACCCAGGCGGCGCGCCACTTCGATGTAGGTCAGGCCCTCCAGCTGCACCAGCAGAAACACCGAACGCACCACCGGCTTGAAGGTGTCGAGCAGTGCATCCAGCTGCTGCAGGGTTTCGCGCATGGACCACTGCTCCTCGGCAGACAGCGCGAACAACTCGGGGAGTTGCGCGAGCATATCCAGGTAGGCGCGCTCCAGTGACTGGCGGCGGAAATGGTCGTACACCAGCCGCCGGCTGACCGTTGCCAGGTAGGCCCGGGGGCGTTGCAGACTCAGGCTGGCGCCAGCCTTTTGTTGCGCCTGGAGCACCCGCAGGAAGGTGTCCTGTGCCAGGTCGGCAGCTTGCGCCGAGCAACCCAGCCGCCGGTAGAGCCATTGCTTGAGCCATCCGTTGTGCTCGGCATAGACCTGACTCAGATCGTCGTTTATCACGGGCATCCCTCCGGGCGAGGATGGCACCTTAGATGATAACGATTATCAGATCAATTTTTCCTGTCCCCGCCTTGGCTCAGGCGCTCTTCATGCCAAGATTTTCAGCAAACCGAAGCAGGTAGCCGTCCGGGTCCTGCACCAGGAAATTGCGCTGGCTGACCAGCATGCTCCTCCAAGGCCAGCAGAATCTTGTTTTCCAGCGCCATGAGGTCTTCGGACGTAGCTCAATAGAGCTCACGCCCACCCGAGAAAATATCTCGCCACTTTGACGCCGCCCCAATGGCTCTAAGGCCTGCAGCCATACCAGCATTCTATTGGCCGCCGTCATGACTAACACTTAAGCTGTCATTCGTCGGATATATGCCGAAAGTATTGTTAGCGTAATGGCACTTAGCCATAGTTGCGTTCCCTTTTCTCCACGCCCTGTGTGATACATGAAAACAATCGCGCCCTGTATGGCGGCAATGATGCTGCTCAGTGGGTGCAATGGAGTGCCAACGTCGTACGTTTCAGATCCCGTCTACAGCCAGGCGTTCGTGGTCACTTCGGGTGCCCCGCTGCCGATGTTGCTGATGGCCAGCGCCATCCAGTGGAACGAGGATTACGCAGTAACCGCCAAACACACCCCCTTCCTGCGCAACGTAGTCCACGAGGGCCTCGGTGACGTGGTGTTCTTCAAGCACAAGGCCAGCGCCGTGCCGCACTGGCGCCAGTACGTGCCGGGGGAAGCCGTGACGGCGGTGGGTTTCAACAGTTTCATGATGCCGATGCAGGGCAAGGGCCATGCCCTGCCGTCGCTGGTACGGCTTGAGGGTACGCCTGGCAGCGTCTTCTACTCGGTGCATGACGGCCCGATCACCAAGGGCATGTCAGGTGGGCCGGTGTTTGCCGATGATGGCACGGTGGTGGGTATCAACGTGGCCATCATTCCTACCAGCGAGATCGACGCCGGCAAGCGCCCGGACCTGGCTGGCAAGGACCGCATCAGCGTGTTCATGTCGTTCAGCGAGATCGACAAGGAATGGCGGCGTTTTCAGTACCTGACGGCACACAAAGGCAAGCCTCAGGCACCGGCTTCGATCAAAGGCTACGTGGCGGTTGCCACCAAGCCGTGAGGCGGGTCGCGATTGAGGATGGAAAGCGGCTTATGATGTGCGGCTGATGGCCTATTCGCGGGTGAACCCGCTCCCACAGGACCTGCACAGGATTTGAGTCTTGTGCAGTACCTGTGGGAGCGGGTTTACCCGCGAAGAGGCCCTGCCAGCCAGTGCAAGAAGGACCTGCCATGCACCTGACCCACCGCCCCATCCAGCCTGCCGACATCCCCGTCATCTGCAACTTTCCGCAGAACCCGGACGAACTGTTCTACATGTTCCCCAAAGCCACCTACCCCCTCACCCCCGACCAGTTGAGCGACGCCATCGCCCAACGCAGCGGCTCCACGGTGGTGGAAGGTAACGGCGCTGTCCTGGCCTTCGCCAACTTCTACAAAGCAGAAAACGGCGGCGTATGTGCCCTGGGCAACGTAGTGGTGGCCCCCAGCGCCCGCGGCCTTGGTGTAGCGCGTTATCTGGTAACCGCCATGAACGAACTGGCCCGCCAGCAGTACAGCGCCCGGGAGGTCTGGGTGTCTTGCTTCAATCACAACACCGCAGGCTTGCTGCTTTATCCACAACTGGGCTTTACACCGTTCGGCATCGAGGAGCGGCAGGCATGGGATGGCACGCGGGTAGCGTTGGTGCAGATGAAGCAAACACTGACTTAACCGAGCTGGATCAGCGGGTCACTGCATGTGGCTGAACGAGAAGGTCCACTCCCAGGGCACGAATGACCCTCAATACAGTGTCAAAACGAGGCTTCGCGCCAGGGCTCAGCGCCTTATACAGGCTTTCTCTACCCAGCCCACTCTCCGTAGCAATATGTGTCATGCCCCGTGCACGAGCGATATGGCCAAGTGCTCGAATGATTTCCTCGGTATCGCCATCTGATAGCACCTGGCTAAGGTATTCACTGATTGCCTCATCGCTGCTCAACAAGGCTGCCATATCAAACGGGATCAATTTTTCGCTCATTTCATCTCCTTCAGCAGCTTTCTGGCTTTGAGGATGTCGGCGGCCTGGGTCGACTTGTCGCCGCCGACCAGCAGTAAAACCAACCTTTGCCCCTTTTGCGTGAAATAGACGCGATAACCGGCAGCTACGTCGATGCGAAGCTCACCAATGCCGCCTCCAAGCCATTTGAAGTCACCAAGATTCCCCGCCGCCGCTCGCTCCAGCCTACGACCTATCGCCAGCCTGGCCCTCAAATCTCTCAAGCTCGATAGCCAAGCGGCAAAGCTTTCCGTCTGTTCAACGAGAAACATCAAGTGGTCACCCAATCGTATCCTTATGGATACACCCGTTCAAGTATTGAAGCGACCCACTCTGTCGTTTTTCAGCTGAATCAGGAATTCAGGCACATCTCATAAGCTGGTCGGATTTTTCCCTTCGTTACAGCTACAAAATCCCTTGCAACATTCCACCCTCGAACCTTCGACGAGCCTCGACGTCCGATCCTGCATCCCCCGCGTTTCGAGGTACCCCGCGTGAAAGACATCATCATCCGCAAGTACCGCCTGGCCGTGAAGACCATCGGCTACATCGGCTGGTCGCTGTTCTGGCTGCTGATCTGGGATGTGCTGGTCACCATCGACTTCATGCTGTTCTTCAACAGCAAGTTCACCCTGCCGCTGATCCCATTGACCTTGCTGGGCTCGGCGCTGGTGGTGCTGGTGAGTTTTCGCAACAGCAGCGCCTACAACCGCTGGTGGGAGGCACGCACGTTGTGGGGGGCGCTGGTGAACGGGTCGCGCAGCTTCGCACGGCAGACGCTGACCCTGATCGATGACACGGACGATGGCCTGAACCCGGTCAAGGCCACATTGCTGCGCCGGCATATCGCCTATGTGAACTGCCTGGCGGCGCACCTGAAGGGTGAACCGTGCCCGGACGAGTTGATGGCGTTCATTCCACCGGCAGAATTCGAGCGGCGCAACCGTTCGAACAACTTTGCCAATGACATTCTCGGCGGTTCGGCGGCCTTGCTGGCCCGGGAATACCAGGCCGGGCGGCTGGACAGCATCCGCCTGGCCCGGCTGGAGTCGACGCTGGTGGACCTGTCCAACGCCCAGGGTGGCATGGAGCGGATTGCCAATACGCCGCTGCCTTACCCTTATGTGTATTTTCCTCGGCTATTCATCACCCTGTTCTGTTTGATTGTGCCGGTGGGGCTGGTGGAATCGCTGGGTTGGTTTACGCCGCTGGCATCGACGGTGGTGGGGTTCATGCTGCTGGCCATCGAACGGATCGGGACTGATCTGCAGAGCCCGTTCAGGTTCAGTGAGCACCAGATCCAGATGGATACCATTTGCGAGACGATCGAGCGCAACCTGGAGTCGATGCAGCGGGAGGCGCAGTGTGCTGAAGTTGTGGGGGGCTGAGGTATTTTGGGGCTGCTTTGCAGCCCATCGCGACACAAGGCCGCTCCTACAGGGACTGCGCAAATGTCATGGGGTGTAAAGCGGCGCCAAAAGCACTCAGGCGCGCACATAGCGCTGGCGCAATGCATCGCTCAACACATCCACCAGCAACACCAGCACCAGCATCCCGATGATCACCGTGCTGGCCTGGGCCTCCTGGAACAGGCTCAAGGTGGTGTACAGCATCTGCCCCAAGCCACCCGCCCCGACAAACCCCAGCACGCTGGCCATGCGGATGTTGTTCTCCCAGCGGTACAAGCTGTAGGCCAGCAACTGCGGCCACAGGTTGGGCAAAGTACCAAAACAGAACGCCGCCACCTGGCTGCCGCCCTGCAGGCGGATAGCCGCTGCCGGCTCTGGGGGTGCGTTCTCCAGCGCCTCGGCAAACAACCGCCCCAGCACGCCAGCGGTATGCAGCGCCAAGGCCAGGGTGCCGGCATTGGGGCCAAGGCCTGCCGCCAGCACCGTCAATGCCGCCCATACAAGCTCAGGGATGGCCCGCAGTGCATTCAGCAACAACCGCGACACAGCCTGCAACGGCCAACCGAAACGCCCCGCCGCCGGCAGCGCCAGCAACAGCCCCAGCACCATCGCCAACAAGGTGCCCAGGCCGGACATGGCCAGCGTCTCCAGTGCGCCACGCCACACTGCCTTCAGGTGCTCGGCAGACAAGTCCGGGTGCAGGAAACGCCCGGCATACTCGCCCATCTGCCCCAACCCGCCGTTGCCGACCAGTGCGCGCAAGTCCAGCTCCAGGTAAGCAAACGAAGCCACTACCGCCACCGCGATGGCGCCAAGCAGCATCAGGTTGATCACCCGGTTCATGCCAGTCTCCAGCGCAACAGGCGACTGAGCAGGTCGGCCAGCATCACCAGCACCAGGAACGTCAGCAGCATGCTCGCCACCTGCGCACCGGCGAACATGCGCATCGACAGGTCAATCTGCTGCCCCAGCCCGCCAGCACCGACAAACCCCATCACCACCGATGCCCGCACTGCGCACTCCCAACGGTACACGGTGTACGACACCACTTCCGACGCAGCATTGGGCAGGATGCCGTACAGAAACGCCGTCAGCCGGCCGCTGCCCGCCTGCAACAAGGCATGGGCCGGGCGCTGGTCGACCGACTCGAAAATCTCGGCGTAAACCTTGCCGAGCATGCCGCTGTAGGTAATGGCGATCGCCAGCACGCCGGCCGTTGGCCCCAGCCCCACGGCCCGCACAAACAGCAGCGCCCAGACAATTTCCGGCACGCTGCGCAGAAAAATCAGCAACCCGCGCACCGGCAGGCGCAGCAAGCGCGACCACAACCCGGCACGCCCGCCACGGTGGGCGGCACGCAACGACAAGGCGCGGCTGGCCATCAGCCCGGCCGGAACGGCCAGCAGCAATGCCAACGCCATGCCCGCAGTGGCCACGGCCAGGGTTTGCAGTGTGGCCTCGTACAGCAACGCGAGAAAGTCGGCATCGTGTGCCGGTGGCCAGAAGGCGCTGGTGAAACTGGCAATCTGGTGTCGGTTCTCAGCCTGCAGCAATACCCACGGGTTCAGCTCGCTCAACTGAATGCCAGGCCAAAGCACGACAACTGCAAGCAAGGCCAGCAGCAACCGCGGCAGCAGGGCCGGGTCGCGGGTGTCGGCCTTCAGCATCGCGGAATCTGCACGGTCAGGGTCGGCCCCTGGGTTGGCGGCGAGGCCAGTTGTTCGTTGGCGTAGAGCGCATCCAGCATGGGCTCGGTGACCGCATCAGCCGGGCAGTCAAACACCACCTGCCCTTCGCGAATACCAATCACCCGTGGGAAATGCGCCAGCGCCAGCTCCACGGCATGCAGGCTCGCCACCAGCGTCACACCGTTGGCCTGGGCATGGCGGTTGAGCAAGGCCAGGCTGTGGTCGGCCAGCACCGGGTCCATGGCCGACACCGGCTCGTCGGTCAGCAGCACCTGCGGCCGCTGGTACAGCGCCCGGGCAATGCCCACCCGCTGCAACTGGCCACCGGACAATTGCCCGCACTGCACGAACAGCTTGTCGGCCAGGCCCAGCTCGGCCAAAACCTGGCGCGCCCCCGGCACATCGCCGGGGTACAGCAGGTTGAGCAAACCGCGCAGTACACCCCACTGCCCCAGGCGGCCCGCCAGCACGGCGGTCACCACCCGCTGGCGCGGTGGCAAGGGCGGTGCCTGATGCACCAGGCCCACCCGCGCCCGCAAACGTTGGCGTGCCCCGGCAGGCAACGCCCAAGGCTGCTCGCCCAGCAGCTCCAGGTACCCGCTGCTGGGCTGGATGGCCGTGGCCATCAGGTGCAGCAAGCTGGACTTGCCAGCCCCCGAGGGCCCGATGATAGCAACGCGCTCGCCCTGTTCGATGCGCAGGCTGACCGCATCAAGCGCGCGTACCGGGCCATGACGCAGGCTGGCACCGTGCAGATGGATGGCTACATTATTCGAAGCAGTCACTTGAGCAGGCCGGCCTCGCGTGCGGCTTGCTCGGTACCCTTGTAGTTCTCCGGCCTGGTTTCGATGAAGCGGCTGGCGGCCTGCAGGTCGAGGATCGCCTTGTGCTCCGGCTTGGCCGGGTCGAGGTCAAGGAAGGCTTTCTTGATCTTGTCTTTCAACGCCGGGTCCATGTTGCCGCGAACGGTCCAGTTGTAATCGAAGTAGGTCGGGGTGGTGGCGAACACCTTCACCTTGCTGGTATCGACCTTGCCGGCATCCACCAGCTTTTGCCACACACTGGCGTTGAGCACGCCACCATCAACCTTGCCAGCCTGTACCCAGGCCACGGTGGCGTCATGGGCGCCAGAGTAGGCCACGCGGCTGAAATACTTTTCAGGGGTGATTTGGTCTTCCTTGAGCATGAAGTAACGCGGCATCAGGCTGCCCGACGTGGACGAGATGGACCCAAAGGCAAACGACTTGCCCTTGAGGTCGGCCAGGCTCTTCACGTCGGGGTTGGCAGTGATGAACTTGGAGGTAAATTGCGCATCCTGCTCACGCTGCACCAGCGGCGTGGCAGTCGGGTCTTTCAGGTGTACCTGGACAAAGGTAAAACCGCCCAGCCAGGCCAGGTCCAGGCGGTCGGCGGCCAGCGACTCGACCACCGCCGGGTAATCGGCCACCGGTACGAACTTGACCTCCATGCCCAACTGCTTGGCCAGGTACTCGCCCAATGGCTTGAACTTGCGCTGCAGTTCGGTAGGCGCTTCGTCGGGGATGGCGCTGACCCGCAGGGTTTCAGCAGCCTGAACGGCAACGGCACAGCAGGACAGTACAAGACCGGCGGCGAGCGCCAGGGGGCGTTTGAACATGAGTGTTCTCCGGTTCAATAGCGGGGAATGGCCAACATGGATGCCAGCACCGGCAAGTATAAGAGGCAAAGGCCCGATGGCCAGCTTTGCTAAACTCGCGCAACAATCTGACCTGCCGAGGTACGTATGAGCGAGCCGATTCGCCTGACCCAGTACAGCCATGGTGCCGGCTGTGGCTGCAAGATTTCACCCAAGGTGCTGGATGTGATCCTTGCCGAAAGCGGCGCCCAGGCCCTGGACCCGAAACTGTGGGTGGGCAACGCCTCGCGCGACGACGCCGCCGTGTATGCGCTGGACGATGAGCGCGGCGTGGTCTCGACCACCGACTTTTTCATGCCCATCGTCGATGACCCGTACGACTTCGGCCGCATCGCCGCCACCAACGCCATCAGCGACATCTACGCCATGGGCGGCGACCCGCTGATGGCCATCGCCATCCTTGGCTGGCCAGTCAACGTGCTGCCCCCGGAAGTCGCCCGTGAAGTGATCCGCGGCGGCCGCGCCGTGTGCGCCGAAGCCGGCATCCCGCTGGCCGGCGGCCACTCCATCGACGCCCCCGAACCCATCTTCGGCCTGGCCGTGACCGGTGTGGTCAGCAAGCGTCACCTCAAGCGCAACGACACCGCCACTGCCGGCTGCCGGCTGTACCTGACCAAGCCGCTGGGCATCGGCATCCTCACCACCGCCGAGAAAAAGGCCAAGCTGCGCGCGCAGGACCAGGGCCTGGCCCGCGACTGGATGTGCACCCTCAACACCCCCGGCAGCCGCTTCGGCAAGCTCGACGGGGTCAAGGCCATGACCGACGTCACCGGCTTCGGCCTGCTCGGGCACCTGGTCGAGCTGGCTGAAGGCAGCGGCCTCACTGCGCACCTGGACTACGCCGCCGTGCCCCGCCTGCCCAGTGTCGACCACTACCTGGCCGAGGGCTGCATCCCCGGCGGCACGCTGCGCAACTACGAAAGCTACGGGCACAAGATTGGCGCCCTCAGCGACGACCAGAAACACCTGCTGTGCGACCCCCAGACCAGCGGCGGCCTGCTGGTGGCGGTTGCGCCGGAAGGGGAAACCGAGTTCCTCACCTTGGCGGCCGAACTGGGCCTGCAGCTGTCGCCGATCGGCAAGCTGGTCGAGCGACAGCGCCACGCGGTCGAGGTGATCTGATGCGCCCCGACTGCACCGACTTGCGCCAGCTGTTCCTCGACGACGTGCCGATGATGGACATGCGCGCCCCTGTCGAATTCGCCAAAGGCGCCTTCCCAGGTGTGGTCAACCTGCCATTGATGAACGATCAGGAGCGGCAGAAGGTCGGCACCTGCTTCAAACAGCAGGGCCAGGCGGCTGCCATCGCCCTTGGCCACCAGCTGGTCAGCGGCGCCAGCAAGCAGGCGCGGATGGACGCCTGGGTGGCCTTCACCCAGGCCCACCCGCAAGGCTACCTGTATTGTTTTCGGGGCGGCCTGCGTTCGCAGATCGTGCAGGGCTGGCTGCGCGATGAAGCGGGCATTCAGTACCCGCGTGTCAAAGGCGGCTACAAGGCCATGCGCACCTTCCTGCTGGAGACCACCCAGCAGGCGGTGGCGCAATGCGATTTCGTGCTGCTGGGCGGCCTGACCGGTACTGGCAAGACTGATGTGCTGCACCAGCTGGACAACGTGCTGGACCTGGAAGGCCACGCCAACCATCGCGGCTCCAGCTTCGGCAAACGCGCCACCGCGCAGCCGGCGCAGATCGATTTCGAAAACCAATTGGCCATCGACGTGCTGAAAAAGCGCGCCGGCGGAATCGGGCAGTTCGTGCTGGAGGATGAAGGCCGCATCGTCGGCAGTTGCACGGTGCCGCTGGAGCTGTACCAGGGCATGCAGCAGTACCCGCTGGTGTGGCTGGAAGACAGCTTCACCCATCGCGTGGAGCGCATCTTGCGCGACTACGTGGTCAACCTCAGTGCCGAATTCGTCAGCGTGCATGGTGAGGAAGACGGCCGCCGGTTGTTTGCCGAGCGCATGCAGCAGAGCATGGCCAATATTCACAAGCGCTTGGGTGGCGAGCGCTATCAGCGACTGTCGGCGATGCTGGGCCAGGCCCTTGAAGAGCAACAACGCAGCGGCGCGGTGGACCTGCACCGGGGCTGGATCGAAGGGTTGCTGAACGAGTATTACGACCCGATGTATGCCTACCAGCGTGCGGCGAAGGCAGAGCGCATCGAGTTTGCCGGGGATGCCGTGGAAGTGCGCGAATACCTCAAGGCCCGGGCACTGCGCAAACCTCATCATTAGCACCGGCACAGCCGGTGCGCCAAACCGAGTCGCCTTCTTCGCGGGTAAACCCGCTCCCACAGGACCTGCACAGGACGTGAGACCTGTGGAGTACCTGTGGGAGCGGGTTTACCCGCGAAGAGGCCGGTACAGGCAACCTCACTGCCCCGGGCTGAGCACCCGCTCCAGCTCCGCCGCCCGGTCGCGGGTCATGTCCATCAGGCAGGTCCCACCCTCCAGCTGCGCCATGGTCCCGCCACTGGCCTGCACATGAAACTGGCAATTGCCATCGCGGTAGGCAAGCCATTTGCGCTGCACATCCCGCAAGCTCTTCTGCTGCCCGGCATCCAGCTTGGCCATCAACTGCTTGTACACCCGGTTAAGGCGCTGGTCCTGCACTTGTGTCTCGGCCTTGATGCATTCGCTCATGGCCACGGTACTGGAAGCCTTGTCCATGCACGTTCCGTAAGCCGGCGTGTAATCGTCCGCCGCGGCCAGCGGCAAAACACAGGCCAGTGCCAGGCCTGTCAGGTAATGCTTGATCATGCAAACCTCCTTGGGGTATCAAAACGACTGCGGCTGTTCTGGCGGCATCAGGACCTTGCCTGGGTAGAAGCGCAACGATGGCATCTGCGTTGCCGAATACAGCGCCACGCCCAACGCCGCAATCAACGCCACATCAAGCCAGTTCCAGCCCGGCATGTCGTCGGCGCTGCGTGCCTTCCAGCAATGCCAGGCCTGGCCCAGGCAGAACACCACAATGGCCGCCAGCCACAGATAGAAGCCAGCACCGAAACCGGTCAGGTCGTGAAACTCGTAGCTCTGGTTGTCTGGCAGGCGGGTGATGCCGAAACTGCTGGCCGCCAGGTACGCCGCCGCCAACCCGGCCAGCAATGCCAGGCGGCGGAACCGCCGATGGGCAAGGATGGCCAGAGCCAGCAGCGGGTTGGCAAACCATTGGTACAAACCGAAGGGCATGCCCCATGGCCCGTACAGCAACATCTGCAGGGCCGGCATGTGGCGCGCGCCGCTCATCAGCGCGCCATCGAAAAACAGGGCGAGCACATACAGCAGCAGGCTGATGCTCAGGTAGAAAACGGGCAAGGGACACACCTGGAGGAAACGGGACAGCCTACGACCTTAACCCAGGCCCTGCCCCGCTTCCAGACCCTCAATAGGTGCCGCGCAGGGTGACCATGAAGTTGCGTGGTTCACCGTAGAAGTTGCCATAGGTCGAGGTACCCACGGTGGCGTAGTACTTCTTGTCGAACAGGTTGTTGCCGTTGAGCGTGACGTTCCAGTTGTCATCCACACGGTAGTCGACCAGGGCGTTCCAGATGGCATAGCCGCTCTGGTCGAAATCGAAGGGCACATTGCGCTCCGCCAGTGCGCCATTGCTGTCATAGCGGTTCACCGTCCCGGAGGTGTAGGTGGCACTTTGCACTTGCACGCCGCCGCCGACCTTGAAGTCGCTGAACATGCCCGGCAGGCGGTAGGTGGTGTAAAGCTTGAACAGGTGCTTGGGCATCACCGTGCTCAGCGGGGTGTCGGCGCTGCGGTTGCGATTGAGGTTGAAGGTGTAGCCCCCCACCAGCATCCAGTCCGGCAACAGCTCGCCAGACAGCTCCATGTCGATGCCCTTGCTCACCACCTTGCCGTTGGACACATAGCAGCAACTGCCCGAGAAGCCGGCGCTGGTCGACGGGAAGTTCGGGTCTTGCACCGCTTCGTTTTCGCGAGTGGTGTAGTACAGCGCCACGCTGGCATTGAGCGCGCCGTTGAACAGTTCACCCTTGAGGCCGGTTTCGTAGGTCTTGCCGGTCATCGGCTCCAGCGCAGAGCCGGTTTCTGCCGGGCCGCTGATCCTGCTGGACTGCGGTTTGTAGATTTCCGAGTAGCTGGCATAGGCCGACCATTGATCGTCCAGGTCATAGACCAGGCCGCCAAACGGCGTGACCTTGGTGCCGATGCGCTGCTCGGGGCTGGAAATGCTGGCCGGCGTCACAAGGTTGTTGGTGTAGGTCTGCCAGAAGTGGAAGCGCTGTGCACGCGCACCGACGATCAGGTGCAGCGGTTCGGCCAGCTGCAAGCGCAGGCTGCCATACAAACCATACTGGCGCTGCGAGTTGGGGCTGTAGTCGCGCTTGTAGTCACGCCCGTTGCCAGGGTCGTCGAAGGCCGAACTGTCGGGGTCGAACACATTGGCCGGCGAGCCCGATGCAGCGTACGGCGCGGTGCCCAGCCAGCGGCTGTCGATCTTCTGGTAATCGGCACCGATCACCACTTCATGGTCCAGGCCAAAGGCCTGGAAGTGGCCGGAGACGTTACCGTCGTACAAGTGCTGCTCGTTCTCCTGGCGGGTCGACGTGCCGTACCAGGTCGCCCCGGTATTGGTCACCGGGTCTACCGCGTTAAGGGTGGTAGCTGTTTTGAATAGCCCGAGGTCCCAGGTATTGGTGTAGCTGAGGTTGAGCTTCCAGTCGTCGTTGAAGCGGTGGTCAACCTTGGCGAAGTACTCGCGCGCGGTGGCATCCAGGTAGGCCCAGTTCTTGGTCAGGCCGGTATGCCGTGGCAGGTTCAGGTCAGCACCATTGCTGTAGCGGGGCACCGCGCTGTTGGTGCCGTTCTCGTGGGACTTGTTGTAGCGCGCACCGAAGGTGAGCATGGTGTCGTCGGTAACGTCTGCTTCCAGCACGCCATAGACAAGCGGCCGCTCGGTGGAACGGTTGTCGGTGAAATACTGGCGATCGGTGTTGGACATCACCAGGCGTCCGCGCAGGCGGCCATCCCAGCCCAGCGGGCCGGACAGGTCGAATTCCTGGCGATAGTTGTCCCAGCTGCCGGCCGACAGGGTCAGCTTGAGCTGGTTGTAGGCAGTCGGCCGCTTGCGCACCATGTTGATGATGCCGCCCGGGTCGCCCGAGCCGCCATACAGCGCAGCGGTACCGCGCAGCACCTCGATGTGGTCGAACTCGGCCAGCTCGAAGATGTTCGACGAATAGAACGAGCCCATTGCGGTACCCAACGCCTGCGGCGCAGCGCCGTCGATTTGCAGGTTCTGGATGCTGAAACCGCGCGAGAGGAAGTCCTGGGTGCGGAAGGTGGTGCTCTGGGTGACGATGCCCGGCGTCACCTTCATCGCCTGATTGATGTCGGTGAGCTGCTGGTCTTCGATCAGCTGGCGGGTCACCGTCGACACCGATTGCGGCGTCTGGCGCAGGCTGGTCGGGCTCTTGGAGCCCACGCTGATCAAGCCCGGCGCATAGGAGCCGGTGTTCTCGGTGCTCTCGCCCATGCCCTGCCCGGCCACGGTGGTCACGCCCAGTTCCATCGCGTCACCGCTTGCTGCCGCCTGCGGCTCGGCCACCAGCCGGTAGCCGTTGTCGCTGCGCTCCACCCGATAGCCACTGCCCGCCAGCAGCACGGCAAAACCGCTGTCCACCGAATACAGGCCGTGCAAGCCGTTGCTTTGCAGCCCGGCCAGCGCTTGCGGGGTGAAGGCCAGCGACACGGCGGCCTGCTGGGCATAGCTGCCAAGGGCCTCGGCCAGGTTGCCGGCGGGCACATCGAAGCTACGGCGGGCGGCCTCCTCAGCCACGGCCGGCAAGGCCGCAAGGGAGAGGGCCAGCCCGGCGCAGGACAGGCGCAAGGCCAGGGCTAGCGGGCTGAGGACGGGGTGGCCAGGGAATCGGCGCATGGTGGATCGGCTCCTTGTTCTTGATCGGTTGGCCTCTTGTTTGACGGGCCACTGCGCAGAAGCGGAACCACCTTGCTCAATTTTCTCGCGGGGCGGGCTCGACCGTGGTCCACCAGCGGCCAAAACCGCCGATACGAATCGGCAGCGCCTCGGCCAGCAGGCGCAGGGCGCGCTCGCTGTCATCCAGCGGCAGTACCGCCGACACCTTGATGGCCTGCATCGCCTGTCGGTCGAAGCGCAGCACGCCGCGCCGTTGCTGCGACAACGCGTCAAGTACCTGATCGAGCGGCACGCCTTCGGCCACCAATTGATGATGTTGCCAGGCTTGGTCCACGCGGGCCGGGTCGATGGCCGGCAGCGGGCCAAGGCCGTCGCGGGCTACCCAGGCGCGTTCACCACGCCCGGCGACCAACTTGTCGCCAGACACGGCGCTGCGCGCTTCAACCCGGGATTCGAGCATGGTCAGCTCGCTGCGGTCGCGACCTTGGCTAACCACGAAGCGAGTACCCAGGGCCTTGAAGCTGCCCTCGTCGGTTTGAACCACGAACGGCCGCGCAGGGTCATGGCTGACATCCACCAGCACCTGGCCATGCAGCAGGCGGATACGCCGCTCGCCAGCACTGAACTGCACGTCCACGGCAGAATTACCCGCCAAGGTCAGGTACGAGCCATCTGCCAGAATTTCGCTGTGCCACTCGGCCGGGGCGGTGTGCAGGTCGGCCAGCCAGTCCCGTGGCGATAAGCCGGCAAATGGCATGGCGCCCAGCAACGAAGCCGCCAACGCCAGGCCGAGCAAGGTACGCCGGGCCCCAGAGCGTGGCGCTGAGGGCGGTATACCGGCGCGCAGCCCGGCACCCACCGGCCCGCGTTGCTGGCGTAGCGCCTGCACCTGACTGATCACGCCTTGCATACGGCGCAATGTAGCGCCGTGGCGTGGGTCGGCCTGCAGCCAGGCCTCGAACTCACGCGCATCGTCAGCATCCAGTTCGCCTTCACCCAGGCACAGGGCCCACTCGGCAGCTTCCTGTTCGATCCGGGTCGGGCTCACGGCTCGGCGATATCCAGCGTGCGGTGGCAATGAATCAGGGCCTGGGCCAGGTACTTGCGCACCATGCGCGGGGAAATCTGCAGGCGCTCGGCAATCTGCGCCTGGGTCAGGTCGTCCAGGTAGTAACCCACGAACGCTTCGCGTGCATTCACGTGCAGGCCTTCAAGCAGGAAGGCGATCTGCTCCAGCGCCTCAAGGGTGATGAGGATGCTCTCGGGGGACTGGTGCCCTTCCAGCGCCTCGGCAGCCTGGGCCAGCTCACTGAGGTAAGCCTCTTCGATCTGCTGCCGGCGTACCCGATCGATCAGCAGGCGGCGCGCCGTGGTACTGAGGTAGGCGCGTGGCTCGCGCATGCCCAGCAAGGCATCACGCGAGGCCAGGATGCGCACGAAGGTGTCCTGGGTAAGGTCCGCTGCGCTGTGAGAGCAGCGCAGCTTGCGGCGTAGCCAGCTGAACAGCCAGCCGTGGTGCTCGCTGTACAGCTGTTCAAGCGGGTACGGGCTGGTTGAGTCGGCTACGGGCATGGGGCACCGGGACACAAGTGAGAATTGTTCCCGAATAGTAGCTATTCGCCGTAAGACTATGCAACAGCGGGTTCCAGCAACAAGCCGTAGATACCCGAGTCGGACAGCTCGCCGGCCACGCACCAACGCGCCCGCAGCGTGCCCTCAAGCACGAAACCCTGGCGTTCGAGGGTACGTGCCGAGCCCTGGTTACGCGGGTCGATTTCGCCTTCAAGGCGGCGCATGTGCAGGGTATGGGCGAGGTAGTCGATAAAGCAGGTGAGCGCTTCGTCCATGTAGCCCCTGCCCTGTACGGCGCTGGCCAGGCAATAGCCGATCTCGCCACGGCGGGAGACATCGTCGATGTTGAACAACTGCACCATGCCAATGAGCTCGCCGTTGTCACGGCGGTACATGCCAAGCTTGAGCTGGTCACCATTGGCATAGGCTTCGCGGTCGGCGGCCAGGGCGCTTTCGGCCTCGGCCAAATTCTGCCAGGGGGCATGGTGCCAATAACGCATGACCTCGGGGTCGGCCATGATCGCCAGCCATTGCGCGGCGTCGGCATGGCGCATGGGGCGCAAGTGCAACCGCGGGCTGTCGAGGCAGAGGTCACTGGGGAAACTGCGGGGTGGGGTCACGCCGGATCTCCTGTCCATTGCTGGGGAGATGACAGTTTAACGTCAAGCGTCGCAATCAAGCACCCGCCAGTTTCAAGGCTCAGGCCCCTGCTCCTTGCCGGAGCCGCGTTTCGTCAAATTTCAAAAATATCTCCACAGTCACCTGATAAAAGTGTCAGTTGCACTTTCTTTGAAGAAGATCAATCGTTAACTGCCACCGTTACTCAAGTTGTTCACCTACGTAAATCAAGATGGGAACACCTCAATGAATTACACCCCCTACGGCTTTACTCCGCATATTTATTTAGCTGCAACAACACTAGTCAACAACACTAGCCTTCAACGGGGAAAATCTGGACAAGTCAACCGAGCGATATTATCTTGGCAATGGCCATCGCGCCTTCAGCCCAACAGCAATGCGATTCTGCTCCCCTGATAGGCAAAGCCCTTTCTTGTTGGGCGGGCTGAATTGCTATTGCTATTGTTCGGGCGACCCAGTCAACTTTTCAGATGCCAGCGGTCAGATCCGCGTCCCATTGAAAAGAATCAACTCGAATCGGCCACGCAGCTATTCAGGTAATCCTAGGCCAGCTCTGTCTGCAGATCTATTGCGACGTGCCGAAACTCATTACCTCAGAGCTCAGGATGCTAGGGCACTTGCTTTTGATGCATCTCAGGCATCCCAGCGGCACGACCAGGCAGCCGGCCGGTCTCGCCAATTAGCCATGACGTCAACAAGTCGTCAATCGCAATCTGAGCACATGCAAGCAGTGAAACAACATACGCAACAGGCTATAGAATTATTGGATGTATCGGAGCAGCATCTATATCGTGAGAGTGTAGAGTTAGACGGCATGCATCAGGCAAATACTGAAAATCGCCGTTTACAGATTAACCACAAAGAAAACTTTCCTCCTTTAACAACCCGAAGTCTTCAAATTCAGCCGACTCAAACAAACAATGCATTTGCCACACAAAACCGAGGCATTATAGTTCGACAACTCGGTTGACATAGAATGGAGCCTGTCAGCCCACTACTCATAGAGATGCTGGCTCATAACCTCCATTGTTTCGTCTGCTCAGACGAGATTGGGCCGCAACTGCGGCCCAAAATCTCTCAATTGCCGCGACTCAACCCCATTTCCATGTCATTGATCAGGGCCTTGGCCATGGCACTCAAGATGCGCGCTGCGCTTCCGGCGATCTTGTCGCCCTCCATCTCGGCTTCTTCGTTCAGGTGCTTGATGCAGCCGATCAGCACCGACAATTCATCGAATGCCAGGTCGAGCGGTACGCCCGGTTCTACACGGTACAGATCAAGGAATTTTTCCACGCCTGCGGTGGTGCGGGATTTGAGGGGTTCGCTCATGCCTGTGCCTCCAGCGTTTTCATGTGGGCTAGCAGGGCGTGAAGCAGTACGGCGGATATTGACAGGGTTTCCAGGTGGGTGGAACGCTGAGCGGGGTCTTCTGCTGCGATGAATTGCTTGACCGTATTGGAGAGGCTGTCCATGACAATGGTGGCATGGGACTTCGCCTCCTCGTAGGGAAGGTCGGCGATGATTGTTGAGTATGGGATTGGGAACACGCTGGGTGGATCGGGGACGACCTTCTTCATGATGAAATCTCTGGGATATTTATCTGAAAATCGACCACCTCGTCCTTCTCACAGATTGGGTGGCAACCGTACGCGAGGTGAGAAGACCGCATCCCAGACTCATTCGCGGCCAGACCGAAGTCTGCACGCGCACGGCTGCCATAACAGGTAGGCATGACTGGGTAATACTGCAGCTTCTCACGGCCGCTCGCCTTTTGAGCGAGCCATGAAGTTACCGCTGGAGTATTTCCCCGTATGTCAGACGGCATCCGACAGAGGTCGTAGGATAATTCCCAATCCCTGGCAACCTGAAGCATTTGGTTTCAGGTTCAGAATATTCTTACAGCTGATGGCCCTATCGCCGGCAAGCCAGCTCCCACAAGGTCCCCACAGGATCTGAGCCCTGTGCAATACCTGTGGGAGCTGGCTTGCCGGCGATAGGGCCAGTACAGGCTAGCGAAAATGACTTAGGCCACCTCTGCCCCATCATCCGGCCAATGCGGCTCGTTGGCCCCTGGCGGGGTCAGTGGTGGCAGCCCATACGCGGCACGCGCATCGTCGCAGCTGGGGTTATGCACCCCACCCTCCCACGATGCCTCGAACTCGCGGCAAGGGCTGGAACGGTTGGCATAAATGGTACAAGCCACTTCCTTACCGATCTCGCCCTCAAGGCTGACACAGCGGCATGGCTTGGCATCGGTGCCGATCATGGCAACGCGGGTGGGGTTGATCTGTACCACCAGGTCATCCGGCACAACGCCCCCGGCAGACTGGCATTCGCCCCAGAAGAAGGACACACGGAAGTACCCGCAGCAGGCGCCGCAGTCAAGGCAAGGGTTATATTCAGACATGATGCCACGGAGGGAAGGTTGTTGTTATCGGGGCTGGCCCGCGGCGCCATTTTTAATCGAACCCGGGGCGGCTGGATAGAGGGCGCATGCAAATAAATTTGCCACTGATCCGGCCGCCCGCTTCATTCAGCGCAATGCCTTGTAGGTGGTGGCATCCCAACGCTGCAGCGCCAGGCCTTCGGTGGGGTCATAGTCATCACCACACACCTTGCTGAAGTGCGTGCGGGCTTCGCCGCAGTGCACCAACCGGTCGTGCTTATCACCCTCGGTCAGCACCGTGTAGGAGTTCCTGCGCATGGCTTGGTACTGCGCTTCGGCTGCCGCCATGGCCTGGTGATGCTTCATCAACTGGCTGTCATTCAAGGCCAGTCGTTTGTCCAGCTGAACACCCCAGCGGGTCAGGCAGACTTCGGCGAGATGGCGAACGATCAGCCCGGGCTCCCTGAGCACTTTGCCATCGCTAGCACCATCGGCCGATGCATTGCCGACCAGCGTGGCATGACGCCCCGGCATCGGATAAATGCAGATCTGCGTGCCACTGGCGACTGAAGGAATCACACAGGCAAACCCTTTGGAACGCTCATCCCGCGAGTAGAAGCCAACATATTCGCGCACGTTTGCCGCCAGCGTGGTGCGTTCGGCTTGCACATTGCCGACACCAGGCACCGGGTCAATCGCAAAAATATTCACCGGTACGTTGCGCAGTATCGGGTCTTTCGCCATGGCGTTGGCCAGCATGTGGCAGCTGATGCCGCCCCGGCTCCAGCCCACCAGGTTGACCTGGGTGGGAATGCGCGGCTTGCGGAACATGCTGATGATGCGCTCTTGCAACTCTTGCGGGGTCGGGTGGCGGTCACCGTAGTCGTAGGTGCGCCAGAACCACGAGGCCGCGGAGGATACGTCCGGGACAGGTACGCCAGCGTCCTTCAGCCGCGTGTATTCGTCCTCGCTCAGCTTGGTGCGCTGCCAGCTGCTTTCACCTTTGATCACCTGCAGCACGTGATTGACGTTTTCTTCCCAGCCGCGGCCGAACAACTGGCCGGTCCAGTTGAAGTAGCCGCCGGGCTCGACGAATAGCTTGTCATCCTGAAGGTTGCCGCTGCCGGGGCCGTCAACGGCGATCCAGTGGGCGAACTCGCGGCCCTGGTCGTTGCTGGCCAGGGTCGAAACCAGCTCGCCGTTCCAGAAATTTGGGTTGGCATCGTCGAAGCGGTGCGAGCCGGTGCCGCAGAAGTAGGCAGTGAAGACACTCATGGGTGGGTCTCTGTGATGAGAAATGAGTGCTGAAGATAGGTAGGGTGATCGGTGAAATGCAGGCGGAAAGCTCGCCCTGCTGCAAAATCGAGGGGCTGCTTTGCAGCCCATCGCGACACAAGGCCGCTCCTACAGGGACCGCGCATCGCTTGAAAACGGCGCTGTACCTGTATGTCGCGATGGGCCGCAAAGCGGCCCCGGTTGCTTACTTGCGGGCCAACCCGTCAGCCCGGAACATCTGCCGGATGCCGCGGATGGCCTGGCGAATGCGGTCCTGGTTCTCGATCAGGGCAAAGCGCACATGGTCATCGCCATATTCACCAAAGCCGATGCCCGGCGACACGCACACCTTGGCCTCGGCCAGCAGCTTCTTGGAAAACTCCAGCGAGCCCATGTGCGCATACTGCTCAGGGATCTTCGCCCACACGTACATCGATGCCTTGGGGTTCTCGACCATCCAGCCCAGCTCGTGCAGCCCCTTCACCAGCAGGTTGCGGCGCTGGCGGTATTGCTCGGCAATGTCACGCACGCATTGCTGGTCACCTTCCAGCGCGGCAATGGCTGCCACCTGCAGCGGGGTGAAGGTGCCGTAGTCGTGGTAGCTCTTGATCCGCGCCAGGGCGTTGACCAGCTCGGGGTTGCCGACCATGAAGCCGATCCGCCAGCCCGCCATGTTGTAGCTCTTGGACAGGGTGAAGAACTCCACCGCAATGTCCTTGGCGCCAGGCACCTGCATGATCGACGGGGCTTTCCAGCCGTCGTAGACGATGTCGGCGTAGGCCAGGTCATGCACCACCAGCACGTCGTACTGCTTGGCCAGGGCCACCACACGCTCGAAGAAGTCCAGCTCCACGCACTGGGCGGTGGGGTTGGACGGGAAGCCGAGGATCATCATCTTCGGCTTGGGGATCGACTCGCGGATGGCCCGCTCGAGTTCGTTGAAGAAGTCCACTCCCGGCACCAGTGGCACCGAACGCACCTGGGCACCGGCGATGACCGCCCCGTAGATGTGAATCGGGTAGCTGGGGTTTGGCACCAGCACCGTGTCGCCCTGGTCGAGCGTGGCCAGCATCAGGTGGGCCAGGCCTTCTTTCGAGCCGATGGTGACGATGGCTTCGCTTTCCGGGTCGATGTCGACCTCGTAGCGTTCCTTGTACCAGTTGGAAATGGCCCGGCGCAGGCGTGGGATGCCGCGAGAGGTGGAATAGCCGTGGGTGTCTTCACGCTGGGCGACCTGCACCAGCTTCTCGACGATGTGCGGCGGCGTGGCGCCATCGGGGTTGCCCATGCTCAGGTCGATGATGTCCTCGCCACGACGGCGGGCAGCCATCTTGAGCTCGGCAGTGATGTTGAAGACGTAAGGGGGGAGACGATCGATGCGCGCAAAGCGGCGCGGCGAACCTGGGTTGGCCATGGCTTCCTCTGAGTACGTAAGCGCCCGGAACCGTCCGAGCGACGCTGGCCGATGTGGCGGCCTGAATCAGAAGATAGTGCCGAAACAGGATATCTGTAAAGGACAATTTCCTGTTTTATTATATTTTTTCAGATGTATTTTTTGAAAATCTGAATTTTATGTCTCCTGTACCGGCCCTTTCGCGGGTAAACCCGCTCCCACAGGGACCACACAGGATTCGAAGCCCGTGCAATACCCTGTGGGAGCGGGCAAGCCCGCGAAGAGGCCGGCACAGGAAAACAGGCATAAAAAAACCCCGGCACATGGCCGGGGTTTTCGTGAAGCAGGCAGCAGTATCAGCGTGCGTAGGTCATCAGCACGTCCGCAGCGGTCTGGCTGTCCACACCCATCATCACGCTCAGGGCAGTGACGGTGAGGATGGAGAAGCCGAACACCTTGCGGGCCCACTTGCTGTCGTCCTCGGCCTTGTAGCCACCCCATGCCATGTACAGCCAGTACAGGCCCATGGCAGCTGCCACGGCCAGGTAGCCGAGGCCGGCGTAACCGCCGAGGGTGAGCATCAAGGTGGCGAGCACGAAGGCCAGCACGTACAGCACGATCTGCTTCTTCGCCGCGAGGATGCCACGTGCCACCGGCAGGACCGGGATGTTGGCAGCGCTGTAATCCTTGAAGCGGAAGATTGCGATGGCAAAGCTGTGCGGCATCTGCCACAGGCTGAACATCACCAGCAGGGTTACCGCAGCCAGGTCGAAGCTGTTGCTGACGGCGCAGTAGCCGATCACCGGAGGCATGGCACCCGACAGGCTGCCGACCAAGGTGCCGTGCACCGATTTACGCTTCAGCCACAGGCTGTAGAAACCGACGTAGACGATGAAGCCGATCAGCGCACAGAACGCCGACAGTGGGTTGGCCTGGACATACAGCAGGCTGAAACCCGCCACCCCGAGCAGGGTGGCGTAGATCAGCGCGAGGGGCAGCGACATGCCGCCCTGCACCATGACGCGGTTCTTGGTGCGCTCCATCTTGTGGTCGATGTCACGGTCGATGCAGTTGTTGAACACGCATCCGGACGCAACCACCAGCGAAGTACCGATCACCACCGCCAGGAACAAGGCGAAGTCCACATGGCCCTTCGAGGCAAGGAAGAAACCGCCTGCCACGGAAAGCACGTTACCGAAAATGATCCCCGGTTTGGTGATTTGGATAAAGTGCTTAACGGACATGCAGTCTTACCTCACTTGGCCATCATTTCGACGTGGATGTTGAACATGATCCACAGCGACAGGCCGACCAGCAGTGCAATTACCAGTACGGTGAACAGGAACGTCGACACGTTGTTGCGTTGCTCTTTCGAGCGGTCCATGTGCAGGAAGTACACCAGGTGTACAACCACCTGGATCACAGCCATGGCAACAATGATCAGAACGGTCAGGTTCTTCGGCAGGCTGGCAGTCATCGCCAGCGCGAACGGGATCGCGGTCAGGATGATCGACAGTACAAAGCCGATCATGTACGACTTGACGCTGCCGTGGTTGCCTTCGTGATGAGTGTCGTGTGCGCTAGCCATTACAGAACTCCCAGCAGGTAGACGACGGTGAACACGCAGATCCAGACCACGTCCAGGAAGTGCCAGAACAGGCTCAGGCAGCTCATGCGGGTCTTGGCGGTCGGCGTGATGCCGTGCTTGTTGATCTGGTACATCATGATTGCCATCCAGATCAGGCCGGCAGTCACGTGCAGACCGTGGGTACCTACCAGGGCGAAGAACGCCGACAGGAAGCCACTGCGCTGCGGGCCGAAGCCCTCGCTGATCAGGTGATGGAATTCATAGATTTCCATCGCGATGAAGCCTGCACCGAACAGGAAGGTCACAGCCAACCAGCCCAGTACACCGGCTTTCTTGCCATCGAACATCTTCAGCATGGCGAAGCCGAAGGTGATCGAGGACAGCAGCAGGAACAGCGTTTCAACAGCTACGAAATCGAGCTGGAAGATGTCATGACCCGACGGGCCGCCGGCAAAACTGCCGGACAGCACCGCGTAGGTGGCGAAGAGCGACGCAAACAGGATGCAGTCGGTCATCAGGTACAGCCAGAAACCCAGTACGGTCATCTGGCCCGAGTCGTGGTGGTGGTCGTCATGCCCATGGTCGTGACCATGAGCAGCGCCGTGCATTACTTGACTGGACATTGATTACACCCGCTCAAACGATTCGACACGTGCGCCGGCAGGCAGAGCACCTGCTTTGGCCAGCGCTTTCAGACGCTCGCCTTCGATGCGCGCCACTTCTTCGGCCGGAACCATGTAGCCCTGGTCGTCACGTGCAGCGTGGCGAACGAAGACTGCGATGGTTGCTACCAGGCTCGCGCCTACCAGCCACCAGATGTGCCAGATGAAGGCAAAGCCGAATACGGTCAGCAGCAGGCCCATGAACAAACCGGTGGAGGTGTTGCTCGGCATGTGGATCGCTTCGTACTTGCCCGGCACCTTGTAGGCAACACCGGCTTCTTTGGCTTCGTGCCAGCAGTCCAGGCCAACTTTCTCAGGCATGTGAGCGAAGTTGTAGAACGGAGGTGGCGAAGAAGTCGACCATTCCAGGGTACGGCCGCCCCATGGGTCGCCGGTCACGTCCAGGTTCTGGTTGCGGTCGCGGACCGAAACAAAGATCTGGATCAGCTGGCAAGCGATACCGAACAGGATCAGCACGGCGCCGACAACGGCTACGTACAGGTAGGGTTCCCACAGTGGGTTGTCGGAGTGGTTCAGACGACGGGTCATGCCCATGAAGCCCAGGGCGTACAGCGGCATGAACGCAACGTAGAAGCCCGACAGCCAGAACCAGAAGGCAGCTTTGCCCCACTTCTCGTTCAGGGTGAAGCCGAAGGCTTTCGGGAACCAGAAGGCGAAACCGGCGATGTAGCCGAATACCGCGCCACCGATGATCACGTTGTGGAAGTGCGCAATTACGAACAGGCTGTTGTGCAGAACGAAGTCAGCACCTGGAACGGCCAGCAGTACGCCGGTCATGCCACCGATGGAGAAGGTGACCATGAAGCCCAGGGTCCAGAGCATCGGTGCGGTGAAGCGCACACGGCCTTGGTACATGGTGAACAGCCAGTTGAACAGCTTCACACCGGTCGGGATGGAGATCAGCATCGTCGCCAGGCCGAAGAAGGTGTTGACGCTGGCGCCGGCACCCATGGTGAAGAAGTGGTGCAGCCATACTGCAAAGCCGAGGATGGCGATCGCGCCCGATGCGTAGATCATCGAGTGGTGGCCGAACAGGCGTTTGCCAGAGAACGTCGAGGTAACTTCCGAGAACACGCCGAAGGCCGGCAGGATCAGGATGTAAACCTCAGGGTGACCCCACGCCCAGAACAGGTTGACGTACATCATCGGGTTCCCACCAAGCTCGTTGGTGAAAATGTGGAAGTCCAGATAACGGTCAACAGTCAGCAGTGCGAGTGCAGCAGTCAGGATCGGGAACGAAGCAACGATCAGCACGTTGGCCCAGGTGCAGGTCCAGGTGAAGATCGGCATGTCCATCAGCTTCATGCCAGGTGCGCGCATCTTCATCACGGTGACGAGGAAGTTCACGCCGGTAAGCGTCGTACCCAGTCCGGATAGCTGTAGCGCCCAGATGTAGTAGTCGACACCCACCCCAGGGCTGTACTGAATGCCTGCGAGCGGCGGATAGGCAACCCAGCCGGTCTTGGCGAATTCACCAACGCCCAGCGAGATGTTGACCAGCAGCACGCCTGCCAGCAGCAGGTAGAAGCTCAGGGAGTTCAGGAACGGGAAGGCAACGTCACGTGCACCGATCTGCAGAGGAACCGCAAGGTTCATCAGGCCGGTGAAGAACGGCATCGCCATGAAGATGATCATGATCACACCGTGAGCGGTGAAGATCTGGTCATAGTGTTCAGGCGGCAGGTAGCCTTCGGAGCCACCGGTAGCGGCAGCCAGCTGGGTACGCATCATGATGGCGTCGGCAAAGCCGCGCAGCAGCATGACCATCGCGACGATGATGTACATCACGCCGATCTTTTTGTGGTCGACAGTAGTCAGCCACTCGCTCCACAAGTAGGTCCACTTGCGGAAATAGGTGATAAGACCGACGACAGCGATACCGCCGAGCGCGATCATGGCAAGCGTCACCATGACTATCGGCTCGTGATAGGGTATCGCCTCCAGGCTTAGTTTACCGAACATCTCTTACTCCTCTGCACCGGCAGCTGGTTGCATACTCGATTCCACACCCTTGGTTGTGGCCAGATCTTTGCTGCCTGCTTCTTCGTGGACCGGCTTGCCGCGGTTCATGCCTTCGTACTTGTCGACGATGGACTGGAACAGCTCTGCTGGCGCCTCGCTGTACAGCGCGACTGGGTTGTATTCGCTAGGTTTGGCCAGAGCTTCGTACTCGGCTTTGCCCAGTTTCAACGGCGACTGCTTGACCTCGGCGACCCACTTGTCGAAGTCTTCCTGAGAGGTGGCAGTAGCCTTGAATTTCATGCCGGTGAAACCAGCACCGCTGTAGTTGGCGCTGATACCGTCAAACACACCGTTCTCGTTGGCGATCAGGTGCAGCTTGGTGGTCATGCCGGCCATCGCGTAGATCTGGCCACCCAGGCCCGGGATGAAGAACGAGTTCATCACGGCGTCGGAGGTGACACGGAAGTTCACCGGGGTGTTAGCCGGGAAGTTGATCTTGTTGACGGTGGCAATGCCCTGTTCCGGGTAGATGAACAGCCACTTCCAGTCCAGTGCGACCACGTCGATCTGGATCGGCTTCACGTCCGAATCCAGCGGACGGTACGGGTCCAGCTTGTGGGTGGAGTGGTAGGTGACGTAACCCAGGGCGATGATGATCAGGATCGGGATGATCCACACCGCGGCCTCGATCTTGGTCGAGTGCGACCAGTCAGGGGTGTAGGTGGCAGCCTTGTTGGAAGCACGGTACTTCCAGGCGAACGCCAGGGTCATGATGATCACAGGAATGACCACCAGCAGCATGAGGCCGGTAGCGATCAGGATCAGGTTCTTTTGCTCAATGCCGACCTGGCCCTTCGGGTCGAGCAGGGTCCAGTTGCACCCACTGAGTAAAAGCATGCCTAAAAAGGGCAATATGCCAAACAGTCTGGGGTAACGCTTTTTACTCATCTCACGACCTCTAGATCAGCTTGCTTCAATGCAATTTGTGTTTTGGTAGCCAACACTTCGTCCTGCCAAGTGAGGCATTTTGCGCCCGTACTCGCTCCTGCCTGGGGTCCGACTGCAGGACCTTGGCTTCAAGCGTGTTAGCGGTGCTTATGGTTTCGTAGGCAACAGGCCTGTACTTCAGACCAAGTCCATTTGGTGCGGGAAAACGCGGAGGGGGGTCCGCCCGGTATCGCCGTTGGGCGAAACTTGACGAAGTCAGCAAAAAGGAGCGCTGGGGCTTCCTTCAATCCTGCGACTCGCAAGCAGTGCCGAACGGAAATTGGGGGCGATTGTAGTGAGGTCGCCAACCCTTGACTATGACTTATTGAGCAACAGTCTTTTACAGAATACGCAACAATGCTGCTCAATTATTCAACTTCGCGACAGTTTGTCGCACCCCGCTTGCTAGGCCTCAAAGCCGCATTCTGCAAGGCTTCGTGGTTGATCTGGATCAAGCGGTGAGCGACATTTCCCTCTTCTCATGCGGTGTAAAAGACCACATGCAATTCAGGACCTTTGTCTAAGCCTGGCGTCGGTTGCGGTAGATCCCGAGCGGAACCAGGATGGCGGTCAGCACGAACGCCACAAGCGCCCATTGCGCCAGCGACAAGCCGAGAAGCGGCGGGTACGGCGTGCTGCAGAAGCCGTCGACCTGGAACGCCAGCGGCCAGAGTTTGGCCAGCGGCAGGTCGTCAACGATCGGCTGGAGGGTATCGATGCCACAGCTGACCATGGGGTTGGCGAGTATATACACATGGTTGCCGGCCGCAATGATTCCGCCAATTGCGCTTAGCACCACCAGTGCCTCGAAGAAGGTCAGGCTGCGGCGCCCGGGCATCGCAGCGGCGATGAAAGCGAATACGGCAATGAACAGCAGCGCGTAACGCTGCAGGATGCACAGCGGGCAAGGTGCCTCGCCCAGCACCACTTGCATATAGAGGGCGCCGCCGATCAGCGACAGGCAGATCAGGCCCAACAGCACCAGAAAGCGCCGTTCCCGATTCAGGCGCGATGTTTGTTCGTTCATTGCCGGTTCCTTCGATGGATAGTGGCAGCGTGGTCCGCCTGCCTGAGCGCAAGTCTACACGCTGGGCAGGGCCTTTGAGCGTGCCGAGGAAGCGGCGTGACAGCACTGCGCAGGGCTATCCGGTGTGGCTGAGACCGGCCGCAACGACGTCGGTTCAACGCCGGGCGGCAAAAAAACGGCTGCCCGGGTGCCGCGCAGGGGCAAGCCCCTCGACACCCGGGAGTGAAGGATACCGTGATTAAAGGAGGATTAAAGATGAAAGCGCAGCGCCCGGTTTCATCTTTCCTTTATATATAGGCAGGAAGTAATCATGTAAGCCTGTGCCGGCCTCTTCGCGGGCTTGCCCGCTCCCACAGGACTCCACCGGCTTCAAATGCTGTGGGGTACCTGTGGGAGCGGGCAAGCCCGCGAAGAGGCCGGCACAGGTGTTACATCACTCCAGGGCAGCCGCCGGCCCGAAGAACTCGTAGCGGCTCTGCTGCTCTGGCACACCCAGGCCCTTCAACTGGCGCTTCACCGCCGCCATGAAGGCCTTGGGCCCAAGGAAGTAGGCATCCACATCACGCTCCTGCGGCAACCACTCGGCCAGCAGGTCTTCACTCAGCAGGCCCACGGCATCGGCGGCGGCGCCACCTTCCGTCTCGGCATAGCAGTAGAAGCGTTTGAGCTGCGGATGACGCGCCGCCAGGCCATCGACCCAGTCACGGAAGGCATGCACCGAGCCGTTACGCGCGCAGTGAATGAAATGCACCTCACGCCGGGTTTGCAGCGCCGCCTGCAACATCGCCAGGGTCGGCGTGATGCCCACGCCCCCGCTGATCAGCACCAGCGGCTTGTCGCTGGCAGCCAGGGTGAAATCACCCGCAGGGGGGAACAGTTGCAGGGTTTCGCCCACCACCAGCTCATCGTGCAGGTAATTGGAAACCTTGCCGCCCGCCTCGCGCTTGACGCTGATGCGGTACTCCTTGCCATCGCACAGCGCCGACAGGGAATAGTTGCGGCGCTGCTCGACACCGTCGATGTCCAGCTTCAGGCCGATGTACTGGCCTGGCTCGGCCTTGAGCACCGGCTTGCCGTCTACCGGGGCAAAGTAGAACGAGACGATCTCGCTGCTTTCCTGCTCGCGACGTACCAGGCGGAATTCGCGGGTACCGCGCCAGCCGCCCTCGGCCTCTTCCTTCTCTTTATAGAGGTTTTCTTCGGCACCCATCAGGATGTCGGCCAACTGGCCATAGGCACCCGCCCAGGCGTCGATCACCGCAGGGGTGGCGATGTCCTTGCCCAGCACTTCCTCGATGGCGCGCAGCAGGCAGCTGCCGACGATCGGGTAGTGCTCCGGCAGAATCTGCAGGGCAACATGCTTGTTGATGATCTGCCCGACCAGGCCGCCCAGTTGCTCCAGCTGATCAATGTGGCGGGCATACATCAGCACGCCGTTGGCCAGGGCCCGTGGCTGGTCACCACTGGCCTGGTGGGCCTGGTTGAACAGTGGGCGGACCTCTGGATACTCGTTGAGCATCATCTTGTAGAAGTGGGTGGTCAGCGCTTCGCCGCCGCTTTCCAGCAGGGGTACAGTGGCTTTGATGATTGCACGTTGTTCGGCATTGAGCATTGCGACAACTCCTGAGCCTGTGGCTTCAAATGACTGCCCTGGCCATTTCAGCAATCGTGCCAACTTTTATAGCCAACAAAATCAGGGGCTTGACGCAGGTCATGTCAAAACGACCCACCCCGGCGTATAGTCATATCGACTCACAGGAGTCTTTATGACCACAAAGCCATTGCTCACCGCCTTGCTGCCCCTGGTCAGCGACCTGTCCCGCGACTTGCCCGACCAGGAACGCTACCGCCGCCTGTTGCAGGCCATGCGCGGCCTGCTGCCGTGCGATGCCGCCGCGCTGCTGCGCCTGGATGGTGAATGGCTGGTGCCACTGGCGGTGGACGGCCTGAGCCCCGACACCCTGGGCCGGCGCTTCCGGGTCAGTGAGCACCCACGGTTCCAGATCCTGCTCAGCCGCCCGGAACCCACCCGTTTTGCCAGCGACTCCGAACTGCCCGACCCCTACGATGGCCTGGTCAATGCCCCGGATGCCGACCTTGAAGTGCACGACTGCATGGGCTGCCCGTTGATGGTCGATGAACGCCCCTGGGGCCTGGTCACCCTCGATGCCCTCACCCCCGGGCAGTTCCAGAGCCTGGAACTGGATGCCCTGCAGGCCTTCGCCAGCCTGGCCGCTGCCACCGTTACCGTGGCCGAGCGCATCGAGCACCTGGCCCTGCGCGCCGAGGACGAACACCACCGCGCCGAGATCTACCGCCAGGCCAGTGGCCAGGATAAAGAACTGATTGGCCAGAGCCCGGCGCACAAACGCCTGGTAGAGGAAATCCGCCTGGTCGGCGGCAGCGACCTGACCGTGCTGATCACCGGCGAAACCGGTGTCGGCAAGGAACTGGTGGCCCTTGCCCTGCACCAGGCCAGCAGCCGCGCCGACAAGCCGTTGGTCAGCCTCAACTGTGCCGCCCTGCCCGACACCCTGGTAGAAAGCGAACTGTTCGGCCATGTACGCGGTGCCTTCACCGGTGCGCACGGCGAGCGCCGCGGCAAGTTCGAGCTGGCCAATGGCGGCACGCTGTTCCTCGACGAAGTAGGCGAACTGCCACTCACCGTCCAGGCCAAGCTGTTGCGTGTACTGCAAAGCGGCCAGCTGCAACGCCTGGGCTCGGACCGCGAGCACTGCGTGGACGTGCGCCTGATTGCCGCCACCAACCGTGACCTGGCAGCAGAAGTGCGCAACGGCAACTTCCGCGCCGACTTCTATCACCGCCTCAGCGTGTACCCGCTGCACGTGCCGCCCTTGCGCGAACGTGGTCGAGATGTACTGCTGTTGGCTGGCTACTTCCTCGAACAGAACCGTTCGCGCCTGGGCCTGAACAGCCTGCGACTGAGCCACGAAGCCCAGGCCGCGCTGCTGGCCTACGACTGGCCAGGCAACGTGCGCGAGCTGGAACACCTGATCGGCCGCTCAGCCCTCAAGGCACTCGGCCAACACCCCGATCGGCCCCGCATCCTCACACTCGAAGCCATCGACCTGGACCTGCGCGAGCCTTCGGCAACACCGGCCCCCCTGCCCTCCCCTACAACCCCGCTCCAGGTAGCAGCATTGCCTGAAGGCGGCCTGCGCGAAGCGGTTGACCTCTACCAGCGCCAGGTGATCGAAGCTTGCCTGCAACGCCACCAGGACAACTGGGCGGCAGCCGCGCGCGAGCTGGGCCTGGACCGCGCAAACCTGAGCCGATTGGCCCGCCGGCTGGGGCTTCGCTGAGGTTCACCTACAAAAGGATTAACCCAGAAAGCCTCTGGTTGCTTCCTGCCTGACTGCTATATCTCCCTAACCACCCAAATCTCGACTGCCTGGTCGAGGCTGCACGTAACACCCCTGCAAGGGCTCTGTTATGGCGGTTGTGGCCCGAACTGTCGGGCCGGGGGATCCGGTTACCAGCAGGGAGCATCCATGGACAACATCGTCATCGCCGACAAGCAATCCGAAGTCGCCACTCAGAGCGCCTGGGGCAATATCAATCTCAAAGCACCAGGCGTCGTGCAGATGCCGGTATCTCCCGACAAAGTAGCCACCGTTACCCAACGCGGGCAGGACCTGATCATCACCCTGAAGTCGGGTGAAAAAGTCACCGTTGGCAACTTCTTCGCGGTGGACCAGGCCGGGGTCGGCAGCGACATCGTCTTCGTCGGCGAGGACGGCACCCTGTGGCATGCGCAGTATGACGCCGCTGCGTTTACCGGTTTTACCTTCGAGGATGTGGCCTCGCTGGATGAACTAGTCGCAGGTATCGGCACCGCCGGTAGCGCCATGTCGACCTTCGCGATTGCCGGGCTCAGCCTGCTCGGTGTCGGGGGTGTGGCGGCTGCGACCAATAATGGCGGTGGTGGCAGCAGCGGTGGCTCGAACCCTGACACCACAGCGCCGGCCACGCCCATCGACCTGCTGGTCTCGCCAGATGGCCTGCGCCTGAGCGGCCGTGGCGAAGCGGGCGCCACGGTGAACATCCGCGATGCTGCCGGCAACCTGATCGGCAGCGGCACCGTCGGTGCCGACGGCAGCTTCAACGTGACGTTGAACCCACCACAGATCAACAGCGAAAACCTTGAAGTCACCCTGACCGATGGCGCCGGTAACGTCTCGGCGCCAGGCGCGGTGACGGCCCCGGATGCAACCGCACCACTGGCTCCAACCGACCTCGCCATCAACGAACAGGGCACCACCCTTACCGGGCGTGCCGAACCTGGCTCGACGGTTTCCGTACGCGGCGCTGACGGCGTAGTGCTGGGCACTGCGGTAGCGGGTGCGGATGGCCAGTTCAGCATCACCCTGCAACCGCCACAAACCGACGGCCAGGCCCTGGAAGTCAGCGCCGTGGACGCTGCCGGCAATACTTCGCCAGCTGCCAGCATCACGGCACCGGACGTCGACAACCCTGACACCACCGCCCCAGACCAGCCGACCGACCTGGCCCTGGCCAACGGTGTAGCCCTCACCGGTCGCGGCGAACCTGGCGCCACCGTGCAGGTGCGCGATGCTGCCGGCAACCTCATCGGCAGCGGCCTGGTGAACGCCGACGGTACCTTCAGCCTCACCCTCTCGCCAGCCCAGGCCAACGGCGAAGCCCTGGACATTCGCCAGGTGGACGCCGCTGGCAACAGTTCGATCCCGCTGGCATTCACAGCACCGGACATCACGCCGCCTGCCGCACCGACCGAACTGGCCGTCAGCGCGAACGGCACCGTGCTGACAGGCCGTGCCGAACCGGGCAGCACCGTGCGTATCCTGGCAGCCGATGGCACCGAACTGGGCACGGCTGTGGTCGGCCCGACCGGCGTGTTCAGCATCAACCTCGCGCCGCCGCAAGTCGACGGCGAAGTGCTGCAAGCTACGGCGACCGATGCCGCCGGCAATACCTCGGTGGCCAGTTCGGTCACTGCACCGGATATCGACGGTGGCGATATCACGCCGCCTGAAGCCCCGACCAACCTGGTAATCGGCGTGGCGGGTAGCCAGCTGAGCGGCCGTGGCGAAGCCGGCGCTACCGTGCAGGTGCGTGACGCAGCAGGTAACCTGCTGGCGACTGGCACTGTCGGTCCGGATGGCAACTTTGTGGTGTCCTTGAGCCCTGCCGTGGTCGACGGCAGTACCCTGCAAGTCACCCTGACCGATGCCGCCGGCAACGTTTCCCAGCCGGGCTCGGTTACCTCGGCCGACCTGCTGCCGCCTGCCCAACCGACTGACTTGGCCCTGGCTGACGGCGTGACCTTCACCGGTCGTGGCGAGCCGGGCGCAACCGTGCAAGTCCGTAACGCCGCCGGCACCCTCATCGGCACTGGCGTCGTCGGTGCCGATGGTTTGTTCAGCTTGACCCTGAACCCTGCCCAGGCCAATGGCGAAGCACTGGACGTACGCCTGGTGGACGCCGCCGGCAACACCTCGGCACCACTGCAATTCGATGCACCGGACATCACCCCGCCCGCTGCCGTGAGCAACATCGCGGTCGGCGCCGAGGGCGCGGTGCTGAGCGGTCGCGGCGAACCGGGGGCTACCGTCGAAGTGCGCGATGCCAACGGTACTGTGATCGGTACCGGTGTGGTTGGCGCCAACGGCACCTTCCTGATTGACCTCAGCCCAGTTGCGCTGCCGGGTGAGCACCTGAGCCTGGTGCAGACCGACCCAAGCGGCAACGCTTCCGTTGCCCTCGAATACGATGTACCGCTAACCACTGCACCGGTCAGCCCGAGCAACCTGGCCATCGATGCCGATGGCACGACCCTGACTGGTTCCGCCCCAGCGGGTACTCGCATAGAAGTGCATGACGCTAACGGCACCCTCATCGGCAGCGCCATCGCCAATGCCAACGGCACCTTCAGCATCGAACTGAACCCTGCCCAAGCCAATGGCGAACTGCTGGATGTGGTTGCCATCGATGACAGCGGCGTTTCTTCGCTGCCTGCGCAGATAAGTGCACCGGATATCACTGCGCCTGCCGCCCCGACCGAGCTGGCCGTCAGCGCGAACGGCACCGTGCTGACAGGCCGTGCCGAACCAGGCAGCACCGTGCGTATCCTGGCAGCCGATGGCACCGAACTGGGCACAGCCGTGGTCGGCCCAACCGGCGTGTTCAGCATCAATCTCAACCCACCGCAAGTCGACGGTGAAGTACTGCAAGCCACTGCGACAGATGCCGCAGGCAACACTTCCGTTGCCAGCTCGGTCACAGCGCCAGACATTGACGGCGGTGACACCACCCCACCAGAGGCGCCGACCAACCTGGTGATCGGTCTCGCGGGCAGCCAGCTGAGCGGCCGTGGCGAAGCCGGCACCACCGTGCAGGTACGTGATGCCGCAGGCAACATCCTCGCGACTGGCACCGTCGGTGCTGACGGCACCTTCACCCTCGCCCTGGCCCCTGCCGTGATCGACGGCAGTACCTTGCAAGTCACCCTGACCGACGCCGCCGGCAACGTGTCGCAACCGGGCTCGGTCACCTCCGCCGACCTGCTGCCGCCAGCCCAACCAACTGAACTTGCCCTGGCTGACGGCGTGACCTTCACCGGTCGCGGCGAACCGGGCGCAACCGTGCAAGTCCGTAATGCCGCCGGCACCCTTATCGGCACTGGCGTCGTCGGTGCCGATGGCCTGTTCAGCATCACCCTTGCGCCCGCGCAGGCCAATGGCGAAGCCCTGGATGTGCGCCTGGTAGATGCTGCCGGTAACACCTCGGCCCCACTGCAATTCGATGCACCGGACATCACCCCGCCCGCTGCCGTGAGCAATATCGCGGTCGGCGCCGAGGGCGCGGTGCTGAGCGGTCGCGGCGAACCGGGGGCTACCGTCGAAGTCCGCGACGCCAACGGCACCGTCATCGGTACCGGTGTGGTCGGCGCCAACGGCACCTTCCTGATCGAACTGAACCCCGCTGCGCAGCCGGGTGAACACCTGAGCCTGGTGCAGACCGACCCAAGCGGCAACGCTTCCGTAGCCCTTGAATATGATGTACCGCTAACCACTGCACCGGTCAGCCCGAGCAACCTGGCCATCGATGCCGATGGCACGACCCTGACTGGTTCCGCCCCAGCGGGTACTCGCGTAGAAGTGCATGACGCTAACGGCACCCTGATCGGCAGCGCCATCGCCAATGCCGACGGCACCTTCAGCATCGAGCTCAACCCAGCCCAAGCCAACGGCGAACTGCTGGATGTGGTCGCGATCGATGACAGCGGCGTTTCTTCGCTGCCTGCGCAGATAAGTGCACCGGATATCACTGCGCCTGCCGCCCCGACCGAGCTGGCCGTCAGCGCGAACGGCACCGTGCTGACAGGCCGTGCCGAACCGGGCAGCACCGTGCGTATCCTGGCAGCCGATGGCACCGAACTGGGCACGGCCGTGGTCGGCCCGACCGGCGTGTTCAGCATCAACCTCGCGCCGCCGCAAGTCGACGGCGAAGTGCTGCAAGCTACGGCGACCGATGCCGCCGGCAATACCTCGGTGGCCAGTTCGGTCACTGCACCAGATATCGACGGTGGCGATATCACGCCGCCTGAAGCCCCGACCAACCTGGTGATCGGTCTCGCGGGCAGCCAGCTGAGCGGCCGTGGCGAAGCCGGCACCACCGTGCAGGTACGTGATGCCGCAGGCAACATCCTCGCGACTGGCACCGTCGGTGTTGACGGCACCTTCACCGTCGCCCTGGCCCCTGCCGTGATCGACGGCAGTACCCTGCAAGTCACCCTGACCGATGCGGCCGGCAACGTATCGCAACCTGGCTCGGTTACCTCGGCAGACCTGCTGCCGCCTGCCCAACCGACTGACCTGGCCCTGGCTGACGGCGTGACCTTCACCGGTCGTGGCGAGCCGGGCGCAACCGTGCAAGTCCGTAATGCCGCCGGCACCCTTATCGGCACCGGCATCGTCGCTGTCGATGGCCTGTTCAGCATTACCCTTGCGCCCGCCCAGGCTAACGGTGAAGCGCTGGACGTACGTCTGGTGGACGCCGCCGGCAACACCTCGGCACCCCTGCAATTCGATGCACCGGACATCACCCCGCCCGCTGCCGTGAGCAATATCGCGGTCGGCGCCGAGGGCGCGGTGCTGAGCGGTCGTGGCGAACCGGGTGCCACCGTCGAAGTGCGCGATGCCAACGGCACCGTGATCGGTACCGGTGTGGTCGCCGCCAACGGCACCTTCCTGATCAACCTCGACCCAGCGGTGCAGCCGGGTGAGCAACTGAGCCTGGTGCAGACCGACCCAAGCGGCAACGCCTCTGTTGCCCTCGAATACGATGTGCCACTGACCACTGCACCGGTCAGCCCGAGCAACCTGGCCATCGATGCAGACGGTACAACCCTCACCGGCTCCGCCCCGGCAGGTACTCGCGTAGAGGTACACGACGCCAATGGCACCCTGATCGGCAGCGCCATCGCCAATGCCGACGGCACCTTCAGCATCGAACTGAACCCTGCCCAAGCCAATGGCGAACTGCTGGATGTGGTCGCAATCGATGACAGCGGCGTTTCCTCGCTACCTGCGCAGATCAGCGCACCGGATATCACCGCGCCTGCCGCCCCGACCGAACTGGCCGTCAGCGCGAACGGCACCGTCCTGACGGGCCGTGCCGAACCGGGCAGCACCGTGCGCATTGTTGCGGTCGACGGCACCGAACTGGGCACGGCCGTGGTCGGCCCGACCGGTGTATTCAGCATCAACCTCGCGCCGCCACAAGTCGACGGCGAAGTACTTCAGGCCACGGCGACCGATGCCGCAGGCAACACTTCCGTTGCAAGCTCGGTCACAGCGCCAGACATTGACGGCGGTGACACCACCCCACCAGAGGCGCCGACCAACCTGATAATCGGTCTCGCAGGCAGCCAACTCAGTGGCCGCGGCGAAGCCGGCGCTACCGTGCAGGCGAGAGACGCTGCTGGCAACATCCTCGCGACTGGCACCGTCGGTGCTGACGGCACTTTCACCATCACCCTGGCCCCTGCCGTGATCGACGGCAGTACCCTGCAAGTCACCCTGACCGATGCGGCCGGCAACGTTTCCCAGCCGGGCTCGGTTACCTCGGCTGACCTGCTGCCGCCTGCCCAACCGACTGACCTGGCCCTGGCTGACGGCGTGACCTTCACAGGTCGTGGCGAGCCGGGCGCAACCGTGCAAGTCCGTAATGCCGCCGGCACCCTTATCGGCACCGGCATCGTCGCTGTCGATGGCCTGTTCAGCATCACCCTTGCACCAGCCCAGGCCAATGGCGAAGCGCTGGACGTACGCCTGGTAGATGCTGCCGGCAACACCTCGGCCCCACTGCAATTCGATGCACCGGACATCACCCCGCCCTCTGCCGTGAGCAATATCGCGGTCGGCGCTGAGGGCGCGGCCCTGAGCGGCCGCGGCGAAGCCGGCGCCACCGTCGAAGTGCGTGATGCCAACGGCGCCGTGATCGGCACCGGTGTGGTCGCCGCCAACGGCACCTTCCTGATCAACCTCGACCCAGCGGTGCAGCCGGGTGAGCAACTGAGCCTGGTGCAGACCGACCCGAGCGGCAACGCCTCCGCAGCACTGCAGTACGAGGTGCCGGTAACCACCGCCCCGGCCAGCCCCAGCGACCTGGTGTTCGCCGAAGATGGCAGCAGCATCAGCGGTACTGCACCTGCAGGCACCCGCGTGGAAGTGCATGATGCCAACGGCACGCTGATTGGCAGTGTCGTGGCCGGCCCCGATGGCAGCTTCACCGTGGTCCTCGACCCGGCGCAGGCCAATGGCGAACTGCTGGACGTGGTAGCCATCGACGATGCTGGCGTATCGTCCCTGCCAGCGCAGGTCACCGCACCGGACATCACCGCACCTGCCGCCCCGGGCGAGCTGGCCGTCAACGCTGACGGCACTATCGTCACCGGTCGTGCCGAACCGGGAAGCACCGTGCGTGTGCTGGCCGCCGATGGCGTCACCGTGCTGGGCAGCGTCGTGGTTGGCGCCACCGGCAGCTTCAGCATCACCCTCAACCCCGCACAGGTCGACGGCGAAGTGCTGCAAGTCACCGCCACCGATGCCACCGGCAACACCTCGACCGCGGGCTCGGTCACCGCACCCGATATCGACGGTGGCGATACCACACCACCCGACGCACCGACCAACCTGGTGTTTGGCCTGGCGGGCGGCCAGTTGAGCGGGCGTGGCGAGGCCGGCGCCACCGTGCAGGTACGCGATGCCGCAGGCACTGTCCTGGCAACCGGTACCGTCGGCCCGGATGGCACCTTCGCTGTAACCTTGTCCCCTGCCGTGAATGACGGCAGCACGTTGCAAGTCACCCTCACCGATGCCGCTGGCAACATCTCGCAACCAGGCTCGGCCACCTCGCCAGACCTGCAAGCCCCGACGCAGCCGACCGAACTGGCCCTGGCCGATGGCGTCACCTTCACCGGCCGCGGCGAACCCGGCGCCACGGTGCAGGTGCGCAATAGCGCCGGCAACGTGATTGGCACCGGCCTGGTCAACTCAGACGGCACCTTCAGCGTCACCCTGTCCCCGGCGCAGGCCAATGGCGAGGCGCTGGACGTGCGCTTGGTGGATGCCGCCGGCAACAGCTCTGCGCCGCTGCAGTTCGCTGCACCGGACATCACCCCGCCTGCGGCGGTCAGCAATATCGTGGTCGGTGCCGGTGGCCTGGTGCTCAGCGGCCGCGGCGAAGCCGGTGCCACGGTTGAAGTGCGTGATGCCATCGGTACCGTCATCGGCACCGCCACGATCGGCGCCAACGGCACCTTCGTGGTCAATCTCGACCCGGCAGCCCAACCGGGCGCCGCACTGAGCCTGATTCAAACCGACCCGAGCGGCAACGCGTCCGCAGCCTTGCAGTATGAAGTACCGCTGACCACTGCCCCTGCCAGCCCCAGCGACCTGGTAGTCGCCGCGAATGGCACCAGCATCACAGGTGCTGCCCCGGCCGGTAGCCGCGTGGAAGTACGCGATGCCAACGGCAACCTGGTCGGCAGCGTGGTGGTGGGCGCCGAAGGCACCTTCACCGTCATCCTCAACCCGGCCCAGGCCAACGGCGAGCTGCTGGACGTGGTCGCCATCGACGGCACGGGTGCTTCGTCCCTGCCGGTGCAGGTTTTTGCACCGGACATCACCGCCCCGGCCGCACCGAGCGAACTCGCAATCAATGCCAACGGCACCGTCGTCACCGGCCGTGCCGAAGCGGGCAGCACCGTGCGTGTGCTGGCCGCCGATGGCACTACCGTGCTGGGTACGGCGGTAGTGGGCGCTACCGGCAGCTTCAGCATCACCCTCAACCCGGCACAGGTGGACGGTGAGGTGCTGCAAGTTACCGCGACCGACGCCGCCGGCAATGCCTCCAGCGCCGGTAGCGTCACTGCCCCAGACATCGACGGTGGCGATACCACCCCACCCCTGGCGCCAACCAACCTGGTCGTCGGCCTGGCCGGTGGCCAACTGAGCGGCCGTGGCGAAGCGGGCGCCAGCGTGCAGGTGCGCGATGCCCAGGGCAACGTGCTGGCCAACGGCACGGTCAACCCGGACGGCACCTTCCAGGTCACCCTGGCCCCGCCGGTCCACGATGGCAGTACCCTGCAAGTGGTGCTGACCGATGCCGCCGGCAATGCCTCCACCCCTGGCACAGTGGCCACCCCAGACCTGCAAGCCCCGGCCCAGCCCACCGGTCTGGAACTGGCCGGCGGCGTTACCTTGACCGGTAGCGGTGAGCCTGGCGCTACCGTTCAGGTGCGCGACGTCTCGGGCAACGTGATCGGCACTGGCGTGGTCAACCCGAACGGCAGCTTCAGCGTTACCCTCTCCCCTGCCCAGGCCAATGGCGAGGTCCTCGACATCCGCCTGGTAGACGCCGCCGGTAATGTCTCGACCCCATTGCCGTTCGATGCACCGGATATCACCCCCCCTGCCGCAGTCGGCAACATCGTGGTCGGCACAGGCGGCCTGACCCTGAGCGGTCGCGGCGAAGCCGGGGCCACCGTCGAAGTACGCGACGTCAATGGCACCGTGATCGGCACGGGCACGGTGACCGCCAACGGCACCTTCCTGCTCGACCTGGCCCCGGCCGCGCTGCCGGGCGAGCGCCTGAGCCTGGTGCAGACGGACGCCAGCGGCAATGCGTCCACGGCCTTGACCTTCGACGTACCGCTGGTGCCCACACCGGCCAGCCCGAGTGACCTGGTAATCGCTGCGGATGGCACCAGCATCAGCGGTTCCGCGCCGGTCGGCAGCCGCGTGGAAGTGCATGATGCCAACGGCGCCGTGGTCGGCAGCATCGTGGTGGGTGCCGAGGGCACCTTCACTGTCGTGCTCAACCCGGCACAGGCCAACGGCCAGCTGCTGGACGTGGTCGCCATCGACAACAACGGGGCTTCGTCACTGCCGATACAAGTGTCCGCGCCGGACATCACCGCCCCTACCGCACCAAGCGAACTCGCCGTCAGCGCCAATGGCAGCGTGGTGACCGGGCGTGCCGAAGCCGGCAGCACCGTGCGTGTGCTGGCAGCCGACGGGACTACCGTGCTGGGCAGTGTGGTGGTGGGGGCCAACGGTGCATTCAGCATCGGCCTCACCCCGCCACAAGTGGCCGGCGAGCAGTTGCGGGTGACCGCCACCGATACCGCAGGCAACGCCTCCACGGCCGGTACCGTCACCGCGCCGATCATTGATAACGGCGGCGACACCACCCCGCCAGCGCCAGCTACCCAACTGGTCATCAGCGCCGATGGCCGCACGGTCTCCGGCCGTGGTGAAGTGGGCGCCACCGTGAAAGTGCTCAACGATCAGGGCCAGGTGCTGGTGAGCGGTACCGTACAACCGGATGGCAGCTTCAACGTGCAACTACCAACCCCGGTGGTGGATGGATCATCCCTGCAAGTGACCCTGACCGATGCCGCCGGCAACGTGTCCACACCTAGCCCACTGGCGGCCCCGGACCTGGTGCCACCGGTGCAACCGACCGCCCTGGTGCTGACCGATGGCGTGAGCCTGACCGGCACTGCCGAAGGGGGCGCCCGGGTAGAGGTAAGGGATGCCTCGGGCAACCTGATCGGTACCGCCATTGCCCAACCTGATGGCAGCTTCAGCCTGACCCTCGACCCGCCACAGGCCAATGGCGAAACCGTGTCCATCACCGTGATCGATGAGGCAGGCAACATCTCGGCACCGCTGAGCTACGTGACCCCGGACATCACCCCCCCGACACTCGTCACCGACGTGGTGGCAGCCGATGGCAGCCTGGCCGTGTCTGGCCGGGGCGAACCCGGCGCCACCGTGGAAGTACGCGACGCACTGGGCGCGGTCATCGGTACCGGCACCGTGGCAGCGAATGGCACCTTCGTGGTCGACCTTGAAGCACCGCTGGTGGCGGGCGAAACCCTCGTGGTGGTACAGACCGATGCTGCTGGCAACACCTCGGTGGGGCTCAGCGTGACGGTTGCCGATACACCGCTGCCCGAGAGCCCGAGCGGCATTGTAGTGGCCCCTGACGGCTCTACCCTCGCCGGTACCGCCCCGGCAGGTACGCAGGTAGAAGTGCGCGACGCACAGGGCAATGTGCTGGGCAGCACCCAGGCTGGCCCGGACGGCAGCTTCCTCATCACACTCACCCCGGCACAGGCCAACGGCGAAACCCTGGATGTGGTGGCTGTCGATGGCGCTGGCAACAGCTCGCTGCCTACCCAGATCCTCGCCCCCGATATCACCCCGCCCAATGAAGCCACCCAGCTGCAAGTAAGCGCCGATGGCAGCCTGCTGACCGGCCGCGGAGAGCCGGGCACCACCGTGCAGGTCATCAGCGCCGACGGTACCGTGCTGGGCAACGCCCAGGTGGGTGCTGACGGTGTGATCAGCGTGGTCCTGATCCCGCCGCAGACCGACGGCCAGGAACTGGACGTGGTACTTCGCGACGCAGCCGGCAACACCTCGACCGCCACCCTCATGGCGCCCGACATCGATGGCCCGCTGCAACCTTCGGGCATGGCCATCGATACGGCAGGTATTCACCTGACCGGCGTGGGCCAAAGTGGCTCCATCGTCACCGTGCGCGACGCCAACGGCACCGTGCTGGGCACCGCCACAGTCGGTGGGGACGGCCGCTTCGACGTCACCCTCAACGCGCCACAGCGAAATGGTGAAAGCCTGACCGTCGAGGCCACCGACAACCAGGGCAACAGCGCCGGGCCGGTGAGCTTCACCGCACCCGACTCCACGCCGCCGCAGGTAGTCACCACCCCGGCCATCGATGGCACCGGCACCACGGTCACCGGCAACGGCGAACCCGGTGCCACCGTCACCGTGCGCGGGCCGGACGGCAGCGTGCTGGGCAGTGCCCTGGTCGGCGCAAACGGTGGTTTCGAAATCACCCTCACCCCACCGCAGACCAACGGCCAGGCATTGACCGTGGAGCAGCGTGACCCGACCGGCAACCTGTCGGCGGCAGTCGACCTGCCGGCACCGGACACCGAGTTGCCGGCTACCCCGACCGGCCTGACCCTGTCCGGCGATGGCCGGACCATTACCGGCAGCGGCGAGCCAGGTGCACAGGTAAGTGTCACCAACGCCCAAGGCACCGTGCTGGGCACCGCCACCGTTCAGCCCAATGGCAGCTTCCAGGTGAGCATTGACCCGCCACAGCTCAATGGCCAGACCCTGTCCGTCAGCCAGGCGGACAACGCCGGTAACGACTCACCCGCCGGCACCGTCACCGCACCCGACCTCGAGGCACCGTTGCCGGCGCAAGGCCTGGGCCTTGACCCTACCGGCACGCTGCTCAGCGGCCAGGGCGAGCCTGGTAGCACCGTCGAGGTTCGCAACGCTGCAGGTGACCTGCTGGGCACCATCCCGGTGGGTGCAGGCGGTACGTTCGAAGTGACACTGAACCCCGCCCAGACCAACGGCGAAGTGCTGTCGGTGGTGCTGATCGATGGCGGCGGCAATGCCTCGCCATCGGCCACCTTCACCGCCGACGACAACACGGCACCGACCGCTCCGGCCGGCCTCACCATCACCGCGGGCGGCAACGCCATCCAGGGCACGGGTGAAGCAGGCAGCACCGTCGAGGTCCGCAATGCCGCCGGCGATCTGCTGGGCAGCGTGGTGGTACCGGCAGGCGGCAGCTTCACCGTGCCGCTGGCACCCGCACAGCTGGATGGCCAGACCCTGCAGGTAACCCTGACCGATGCCGCGGGCAACGTTTCCGACAACACACCGATCAATGCACCGGACATCACCCCACCGGCCCTGCCGACCGGGGTTGAGGTCAGCGAGGATGGCACTACCGTCAGCGGCAACGCGCCGGGTGCAGAAACCGTGACCGTGCGTGACGGCGCTGGCGTGGAAACCACGGTTCCGGTGAATGCCGACGGCAGCTTCAGCGTGACGTTGCCGACCCCCCAGAACAACGGCGAAACCGTGACCGTGATCGTCACCGACCCGGCTGGCAACAGCTCGGCGCCGGTTACCGTCACCGCACCCGACACCACCGACCCGGAACCCGCCACCGGCGTGACCGTGAGCCCGGATGGCAGCACCATTGGCGGTACTGCTGAGCCGGGTAGCACCGTGGTCATCCGCGACCCGGTCACCGGCGACGACCTCGGCACGACAACTGCGGGCCCGGATGGCACCTTCGTGATACCGGTCAACCCGCCGTTGACCTCGGGCGATCAAGTCAGCGTGGTGGTCATCGACCCTGCCGGCAATGAGTCCGATGGCGTTACCCTGAGCGGCCCGACCGGCACCGAGGCGGCAACGCCTGCAGGCTTGGCCATCAGTGCCGATGGCTTCGTGCTGACGGGTACCGGCACGGTCGGCTCGCTGATTACCGTGACGTCCGGCGGCACCACCCTGGGCACCGCGACGGTGGGCAGCGATGGCTCCTTCCGGGTGTTCTTCGGCAACGCCCAACTCAATGCGCAAACCTTGCAGGTCAGCGCACGTATCGGCGCCGATGGCCAGCCATCGGTTCCGGCTACCGTCATCGCCAACGACACCACCGCGCCAAACGCACCTACCGCAAACATCGACCGCACCGGCAGCACGCTGACCGGCCAGGGCGAAGTGGGCGCCACCGTTCGGGTCACCGACGCCCAGGGCACCCTGCTCGGCAGCGCCGTGGTTGGCAGCAATGGCTTGTACAGCGTCAACCTCGCTCCGGCTGCGGCCAACGGCCAGAACCTGATCGTCACCCAGGCCGACGCCGCCGGTAACGTATCGTTGGCAGCCAGCGTGCAGGCACCCGACCTGCAGGCACCGCTGGCGGCCAGCAACCTCAGCCTGAACAACGCGGCTACCGTGCTCAGCGGCCAGGGCGAAGCGGGCGCTACCGTGACCATTCGCGATGCCAGTGGCGCCATCCTGGCCACCGGTACCGTCAACCAGAACGGCCAGTTCCAGGTCACCCTGCCCAACGCCCAAACCACCGGCAGCCCGCTGCAGGTCACCCTCAGCGATGCGGCCGGCAACGTCTCCGGCCCGGCCAGCCTGGCCACGCCAGACCGCACGCCACCCGCTGCCATCACCAACCCGGCCTTGAGCCAGGACGGCCGGCAGCTGTCCGGCAGCGGTGAAGTGGGCGCTACCGTGCAGGTACGCAACGCCGCCGGCAGCGTGCTGGGCACCGCCACGGTGGGCGCCGACGGCCGCTTCACGGTGACCTTCGACACCCCGCAAGCCAACGGCCAGGCCATCGGCGTCACGCAAGTGGATGCCGCCGGCAATACGTCGCCAGCAGTCAACGTGACGACCCCGGACCTGACCCCACCCGCGCCGCTGACCAACGTCGCGTTGAACAACAACGGCCTGACCCTGACCGGCCTGGGCGAAGCCGGCGCCACGGTCACCGTACGCGGCCCGGATGGCACCATCATCGGCACCGGCCTGGTGGCCGCCAACGGCAGCTTCACCTTGACCCTGGACAGCGCTCAGCTAAACGCCCAGCACCTGAGCGTGACGCAGACCGACGCGGGCAACAACACCTCCACCGCCGTGGCGGTCACCGCGCCGGACTTCACCCCACCTGCGGCACCGACAGCCCTGGCGCTGTCCGGTACGGGTCTGCAACTGACCGGTAACGCCGAAGCCGGCAGTACCGTGACCGTGCGCGATGCCAGTGGCAATGTGCTGGGCACGGCGGTCGCCGGCAGCAACGGCACCTTCCAGGTCACCCTGAACAGTGCCCAGACCAATGGCCAGAGCCTGCAGGTAACCGCCACCGACGCGGCCGGTAACGTGTCGCCGACTGCGCCTTACACCGCAGCCGACACCACACCGCCGGCGGCCGTGACCAACCTGGCGGTCTCCGCCAGTGGGGCCACCCTGACAGGCAGTGGCGAAGCAGGGGCAACGGTCACCGTGCGGGCACCCGACAATACCGTGCTGGGCACTGCCACGGTCGGCGCCGACGGTCACTTCAGCGTGACCCTGTCGCCGGCCGCGATCACCGGTGAAAGCCTCAGCGTGGTCCAGGCTGATGCCGCACAGAACGTCTCCCCTGCGCAAAACGTCACGGCGCCGGGCCTTCTGGCACCGGCAACGCCAGACAACCTGGTGCTGGCCGCTGACGGCCTGTCTGTGACCGGTACCGCAGCGGTGGGCAGCACGGTCAAGGTGTATGGCCCCAACGGCGTATTGCTGGGCAGCAGCCCGGTAGCCAACGACGGTACCTTCACCGTCAACCTGGGCAGTGCCCAGGCCAACGGTGAAGTGCTACAGGTCAGCGCCACCGGCAGCGACGGCGCAGTCTCGCTGCCGGCCACCCTGCTGGCACCGGACACCACCGCGCCGCAAGCGCTGACCAACCTGGTGCTGTCCAACGACGGCCTGGTACTCAGTGGCCGCGGTGAACCGGGCGCTACCGTCACCGTGATTGGCGAAGGCGGTATCGACCTGGGCACCGCCGTGGTCGATGCCAGCGGCAACTTCAGCGTCACCTTGGGCGCCGCACAGATCAACGGCGAACAACTCAGCGCCAGCCAGTCCGACGTAGCCGGCAACGAGTCCAACAGCGTCAGCCTGACCGCCCCTGACCGGGTGGCGCCGGATGCCGCCGCCAACCTGGCCTTCGCCGGCGGTGGCAGCCTGCTCAACGGTACCGGCGAGGCGGGTGCAACTGTCCGCGTACTCGCCGCCGATGGCACTGTGCTGGGCAGCGCAACGGTGCGCGCCGACGGCACCTTCCAGGTCAGCTTCGCATCGCCTCAGGCCAACGGCCAGCAGGTGCACGTGGTGCTGACCGATGCGGCGGGCAACCAGTCCGCCGCCAGCGCCATCACCGCAGCGGATACCACACTCCCTGCAGCACCCACCGAACTGGCCATTTCCAGTGATGGCGTCACCATCACCGGGCGCGGCGAAGTCGGCGCGCTGGTGACCGTTACCAACCCGGCCGGCCAGGCAATCGGCAGCACCATCGTCGATGCCAGCGGCCACTTCACCCTCACGCTGAGCCCGGCATTGGGCAATGCCGAACTGCTCAGCGTCACCCAGGCCGATGGGGCGGGTAACGTGTCGCCAGTGGCAACGCTGCAGACGCCGGACTTCACGCCGCCGGCCCCGCTCACCGCCGTGGTGATCAACGCCGACGGCAGTGTGGTCAGCGGCCTGGGCGAAGCCGGTGCAACGGTCATCGTGAGCAATACCGCCGGTACCGTGCTGGGCACCGGCACAGTGCTGGCAGATGGCAGCTTCCGTGTCGAACTGTCGCCAGCACAGATCAACCACGAAACACTGTCGGTACTCCAGGCCGACCCACCCGGCAACATCAGCCTGCCGGTCACCGTGCTGGCCCCGGACCATACGCCGCCTGCGGCCGCTACCGAGTTGCGGCTCAATGTGGCAGGCGACACACTGAGCGGTGTCGGCGAAGCCGGTGCGACGGTGCGCGTATACCTCGGTACCACGCAAATCGGCACCGACGTGTTGGTGGCCGCCGATGGCACCTTCACGGTCGGCCTGAACGCACCGCAATTGAATGGCCAGGTGCTGCAGGTAACGCTGACTGACGGTAGCGGCAACGTGTCCACGGTCAGCACGCTCACGGCACCGGACATCACCCCACCGGCCACCGTGATTGCCATCATCAATGACAGCGGTACGCAGGTGATCGGTACCGCCGAAGCTGGCACCCGGGTCACCGTTATCAACAATAACGGCGACCTGCTGGGCCAGGTGACGGTCGACCCGGACGGCACCTTTGTCCTCAACCTGAACAACCCGCAGATCAACGGCGAGGTCCTTACCGTCATTGCCCAGGACACCACCGGCAACCCGTCGGCGCCCCTGCAGATGACCGCGCCAGACCTCACGCCGCCGGTGCAACCGAGCAACCTGTTGCTCAACCCGGCAGGCACGTCCATGACCGGTACGGCCGAAGCCGGCACCATCATCACGGTGCGCGGCCCGAACAACAACATCGTGGGCTCGGTGGAGGTAGGTGAGAACGGCCAGTTCACGGTGCCTATCAGCCCGGCGCAAAACAACGGCCAACTGCTGACGGTGGTGTCCACGGACGATGCCGGCAACGTTTCGGTGACGGTCCCCTACCAGACCAACGACACCTCGCCACCCGACCTGGTAACCAACCTGGCGATCAACAACACCTTCAACGTGCTGACTGGCAAGGGCGAAGCCAATGCCTCGGTCACCGTCAGCCTCGCTGGGAACGTGATCGGAACCGGCGTTGTGGATGCCGCTGGCAACTTCCAGATAACCCTGGTGCCGGCCGCGGGCTCGCTCGCAACCTTGGCGATCACACAGTCCGACGGCATCAATACCTCTGCAGTCGCGACCTACGTCACCCCACTGATCGCACCGCCAGTGCCGCCGACCAACGTGACCTTGGGCAGCGACGGCCTCACCCTGACAGGCAATGCGCCAAGCGGCGTGGGCATTCGCGTGTACGATGCCGCAGGCAACCTGATCGGTACGGGCGGCGCGACCCTGAACGGCACCTTCACGCTCACGCTGAACGCAGCCCAGCTCAACGGCCAGCACATTTCGGTGACAGCCGTGGCACTGATCGGCGGCGAATCGCAGCCGACCTTCCTGCAGGCGGCTGACATCACGCCACCCACCAACCCGCTGGTGACCAGCCTGTCTGTCAATGGCCTGGTGCTGACGGGTACGGGTGAAGCCGGCGCCACGGTGACCGTGCGCGACGCCAGCAACAACGTGCTCGGCACGGCGGTGGTGAATGGCGGCGGTGTGTTCACCGTCAACCTGAACGCCGCGCAGCTCAATGGCCAGGTGCTGGGCGTGAGCCAGGCGGACACCGCGGGCAACGTGTCGGGCAGCACCAGCTTCACAGCCAATGATGTGCAGCCGCCAGCGGTGCCGACCAACGTGACCATCAATGGCACGGGCACGGTCCTTACCGGTAACGGCGAGGTTGGCGCAACCGTCACCGTGCAAGGCCCGAGCGGCCAGGTCGGTACCGGCGTGGTGCAAGCCAACGGCACCTTCACCATCACCCTGACCTCGCCTCAGAACGACGGGCAACTGCTGGTGGTGCGCCAGGCCGATGCTGCGGGCAACCTGTCCGGTAGCACCAGCGTGACCGCACCGGACACCACACCGCCTGCCGCCCCGCTGGCCACCATCAACGCCAACGGTACCGCAGTCAGCGGCTCTGGCCAGATCGGCAGCACGGTTACCGTGCGCAACAGTGCCGGGACGGTGCTGGGTACCGCGACGGTGGGCAGCAACGGCCTGTTCGTGGTCAGCCTGACCGCCGCGCAGATCGACAACCAGGCGCTTAGCGTCACCCTCACCGACAGCGCCGGCAACGTGTCCACCGGCACCGCGCTGACCGCACCGGACCTGACCCCGCCTGCGGCTGCCGGCAACCTGCTGTTCAGTGCCGACGGCGGTACCCTCACCGGTACCGGCGAAGTGGGTGCCACCGTGACCGTGCGCAGCGCCAGCGGTACCGTGCTGCAAACCGCCACGGTGCAGCCGAACGGCGTCTTCACCGTGACCCTGAACCCGCCTCAGGACAACGGCCAGATCCTCTCGGTTACTGTCAGCGACCCGCGCGGCAACGTGTCGGGCAACGTCAACGTCACCGCGCCGGATGTGGACGCCAACGCACCGGTCATCGCCAGCGACAACCTGGCGACGGCAACGGTCAACCTGGTACCGGTAAGCGCCAGCAAGACCTACACCGACAGTTTCACTACGGTGCTGTCAGGCTTCACCAAGACGTTCACCTGGACGGTAGCCGCCGGCACTACGGCCGACCCGACCCTGACACTGACCACCAACAGCGTGCTGGCACTGCTCAACAACGCCAGCTTCACCCTGCAGGTGAAAGACGCCACCGGCGCCTGGGTGACCCTCGCCACCGGCAACACCCAGGGGCTGCTCGACCTGATCGTGCTGCCAATCGGCCTGCAGGTGGACATCGGGGTGCTGCAAGCCGGTGACTACCGCCTGACCGTCGGCAGTGGCGGCATTGGCCTGGTCACCAACGTGAGCACCACGCTGGATATCACCTCCACCAGCCTGACCCAGTTCACCGGTACCGGCACCCCCACCTCGGGCAACGTCATCACCGACGTGGGCACCGATGGCACCGTGGACGCCCGTGGCCCGGACAGCGGCGCCGTGCTGCAAGTGCTGAAAAACGGCAGCTACGTTGCCGCGGGTACGGCCACCACGGTGCAGGGCCTGTACGGCACCCTGGTGATCCATGGTGACGGCAGCTACACCTACACGCCGAACGGCAGCCCAGGCAGTGTCGGCAAGGTGGATGTGTTCAGCTACCAGCTGGTGCACCCGAACGGCCTGTCCGATGCGGCCAACCTGTATGTACGCATCGACAGCCCGCAAGCCACGGAGATCTGGAGCGACAGCAACTACGCCGCACCAGCCACGGTGGTGGATGCGGTCAACGACGTGGGCAGCAGCCACATCACCCTGGTCAACCCGGAAACCACCTCGTCCACCACGTTCACGCCCCTCAGCCTGCCGGTAATCGGTTCGCGCTCGGCCACGTACACCACCACGGTCGCTGCCAACACCGTGACCGACCTGCAGGTAGTGGTTAACTCCACCAACCTCCTGAGCCTGCTAAACGGCACCACCATCGAGCTGCTCAAGCTCAACCCGGCGACCGGCCTGTACGTGTCGGTGCAGGTGGTGAACGGGGGCTCACTGGTCAGCTTGCTGGGCGGAGGTGCCGGCTATACCTTCCAGGACCAGGGGCCTGGCACCTACCACGTGAAAGTCTCGGCAGGCGGCATCGGGCTGCTCAGCTCGATCACCACCACGGTCAATGCCACGGCCACGCACCTGGACCAGTTCGTGGTGGGCAGCGCGACCGCGGCTACCGGCAACCTGCTGAGCGACGACAACGTAGGTTCGGCACTGACCGTGCTGAGCGTGCTGACAGCGGCCAACACCTACACCATCCCGGGCTACAACGGGGTGAGCGTGGCCGGCACCTATGGCACCTTGCTGGTGCATGCCGACGGCAGCTACACCTACACCCTCAACACAGGGCTCACCTCGGCAGTGGTCGGCCAGCACGACACCTTCACCTACGAGCTGACCCACCCGAACGGCACCACCGACACCGCCACGCTCACCATCAACCTGGACAATGCTGCCGGCCTCACCACCTTCACTTCGCTGCAGGCCGATACCGGTGACGAGGCCGTAGCGCTGGCCAGCCTGGCAGCCGCCACCGATGTGATCGCGGGCACCGACGGCAACGACCACCTCGATGGCAGCCAGGGTGGCCACATCACCCTGCAGGGTGGTGCGGGCAACGACACCCTGGTGGTGGTTGACCAGAACTTCGCCAGTGTCGAGGGCGGCACAGGTACCGACACCCTGCTGTGGGGCGGCGGCGATGCCAGCATCGACTTGGGCAACCTGGCCGGGCGCGTGCATGACATCGAAGTCATCGACCTCAACGACACCAGTTCGGTGGCGCTGACGCTCAACCTGGCGGACGTGGTGGCAATCACCGAAACCGGCACCGACACGCTGATCATCAAGGGGGACGACAAAGACTCGGTTCACATGACGGACAACTGGACGCTGGTCGGGAACCAAACTGCCGACGGTATCGACTATAACCAATACACGGCCCAGGAGGATCCAAGCCATCACCTGTGGGTACAGAACGGTATCCATGTGGTCTGAGGCCGCTGCAAACCCGCCGGGCATATGCCCGGCGGCAAGGACGACCAGCAGTAAGGGAACTATGTGAAGCGAAGCAGTCCGCTGTCACCGCTGTTGCTGGGAGCCTTCGGGCTCCTGGCCCTCAACTTCCACCCGGTTGCCCAGGCAGCCGATGACATAGACCCCCAACTGCGCCAGATCGGGCCATCACTGCTACGCGATGCGCCCGAAGCGGTGCCCGCACGCCCCCCCACCGGCATGGCCCCGGTCGCCAGTGGCGAGCGGCTGGGGCTGACCGATGCGGTGCTGCAGGCCGCGCAATGGCACCCGAGTATCGCCGAGGCCATCGGCAACCTGTACAAGCAGGGCGAAGGCATCAACGTCGCCCGCGCCGGGTATTACCCGCAGATTTCCGGCGGTATCCGCACCGGTTACGACACCGGTTATGGCGGCGACCGCAACAGCCAGGCCCTGAACCTGTCGCTGAAGCAGATGCTCTACGACTTCGGCAAGGTCGACAGCGCCGTCAACGCGGCCCAGGCTGCCGCCGCCCGCGCCCAGGCCAACATCCTGCTGGTGGTCGACGAGCTGGCCCGCGACACGGCCTACGCCTGGATCGAAACCCGCCGCTATGAACAACTGATGACCATTGCCCGCGACCAGATTCGCGGGGTGGGCGACATTGCCGGCATGGCCCGCCAGCGCAGCGACATGGGCGCCAGCACGCGCTCCGATGTGGTGCAGGCCGAGTCCCGGGTGGAAAGCGCCCGCGCCACGCTGGAGGAGTACCAGTCGCAGTACGAGCGCTGGCGCTCGACCCTGGCGGCGCTGATGGGGCGCATCACCCCGCCGGCGCTGGCCGAGGATTCGCCAGCCGCGCTGAACCAGGCCTGCAAGCGGCCCTCGCAAGGCGATGACCGCCTGCCTGCCGTGCTGATGGCCCTGGCCCAGCGCGCCCAGGGCCAGGCCGAGCTGGCCCAGGCCAAGGCCGAGGCCTACCCGACCCTGTCGCTGCAACCGCAGGTCAACCACTACCTGGACAACGACTACAACCGCGACAACTCACGCATGGACCGCACCCAGGCGGGCATCTACCTGAACGTCGAGGTGCCCATCTATCAAGGGGGTGCCATCAGTGCCCGCAGCCGCGCGGCCGGTCATGCCCTGACCGCCGCCGACTCCGCCGAGGACGCGGCCCGCCTGCAAGCCCGTCGTGGCCTGGCCGAGGCCATGGCACAAACCTCCGGGCTGGGCCGTCGTCTGACGTCGCTGGAGGCGCGCCAGGTCAGCATCCAGGAAGCACGCATGCTGTACGGCCGCCAGTACCTGGACCTGGGCACGCGGCCCCTGCTCGACCTGCTCAACGCCGAGCAGGAGATCTACCAGTCACGCTTCGAACTCGCCGGCACCCGCTCCGACCTGCTGCGCCTGGATGTCGACTGCCTGTACAACACCGGCGCCCTGCGCACGGCCTTTGGCCTTGAGGGGCGCAACCTGCAAGGGGTGGAGATCCAGCCATGACCGATTCGATCAATGTGACCCTGCCTGAACAACCCACCGCCCCTGCGGCCGAAGCGCCTCATCGACCGGACCTTGGGCCGTGGCTGGAAGTGATGCTGCAGGTGGCGCACCACTACCGCCTGGACGTGTCGCCCCAGCGTATTCGCCTGGCCGCGGTAGAGGATGCCCGCCCGCTGGACGAGATCCTTCGCCACATGGCGCGCCAGGCCGGCCTGGCCCTGCGCTTCGTGCGCTTCGATGCCAAGGGTTTGCGACAGTGGCGTACACCGCTGGTGCTGGAACTGGACGATGGCCAACTGGCGGTGGTCGAGTCGGTCACCGAAGAGGACGACCTGGCGGTGGTGTTTGCCGGTGACCAGGGCCTGACCTCTCGCCTGCCCCGCGACACCCTCAAGGGCCGCATCAACCGCGTCGCCCTGCTGCGCCCGGCACGGCCGCTGCGCGATGTGCGCACCGATGACTACACCGCGCCCTACGACCGCCACTGGTTTACCCGCATCGTGCTGCGCGACCTGCGCCCCTATGGGCAGGTGATGGTCGCCTCGCTGGTGGCCAACGTATTGGCCCTCGCGGGGGTTCTGTTTTCGATGCAGGTGTACGACCGGGTGATCCCGGCCGAATCGCTGCCAACCCTGTACGTGCTGTTCGGCGGCGTGGTGCTGGCGCTGGTGTTCGACTTCAGCATGCGCCTGCTGCGGCTGAAGGTGACCGACCTGCTCGGCAAACGCGCCGACCTGCGGGTAAGCGACTTGGTCTACGGGCATGCCCTGCGCCTGCGCAACTCGGTACGGCCCAAGTCCACCGGGTCGTTCATCTCCCAGCTGCGCGAGCTGGAATCGATCCGCGACCTGATCACCTCCAGTACCGCCACGGCCCTGGCCGATCTGCCGTTCTTCCTGCTGTTCCTGTTCGTGTTCTGGCTGATCGGCGGCGTGCTGGTGATCATCCCGCTGGTCGCACTGCTGGCCATGGTGTTGCCCGGGCTGCTGGCACAACGGCGCCTGGCCAGGTATGCCAACGCCTCGATGCGTGAATCGGCGCTGCGCAACGCCATGCTGGTGGAAAGCATCCAGGGCCTGGACGAGATCAAGGCACTGCAGGCCGAGGCTCGCTTCGAGCGGCAGTGGAACCAGTACAACGCCGCCTGCGCCCACACCAACCTGCGCCTGCGCACCCTCACCAATGGCCTGGTGACCTGGACCCAGAACGTGCAGGGCGCGGTGTTTGCCGTGGTCATCGTGGTCGGCGCACCGATGGTCATCGCTGGCGACCTCACCACCGGTAGCCTGGTAGCGGCGTCGATGCTGTCGTCACGGATGATGGCGCCACTGGCGCAGCTGACCCATGTACTGACCCGCTGGCAGCAGGCCAAGGTGGCCCTGCAAGGGCTGGACAAACTGATGCAGTCACCGGTCGACCACCCCGAAGGCGAAGCCCGGGTGCACCTGCCGGCCATTCGTGGCGAGTACCGCCTGCGCCAGGCCAACTTCCGCTACAGCGAGGAGTCCCCGCCAGTATTGAACATCGGCCAGCTGGATATCCAGCCGGGCGAGCGCATTGCCGTGCTCGGGCGCAACGGCGCCGGCAAGTCGACCCTGCTGCAAGCCCTGGGAGGGGCCATGGACCTGGTGCAAGGCGAGGTCAGCCTGGACGGCATCGCCATGGGCCACCTCGACCCTGCCGACCTGCGCCGTGACGTGGGCGTGCTGGCGCAATACGCGCGCTTGTTCCACGGCACCCTGCGGGAAAACCTCACCCTCGGCGCCGGCCAGGCCAGCGACCAGGAACTGGTGGCCGCACTGGCTGCCACGGGCGCGCTGGACTTCGTCCGCCGCCTGCCCAAGGGCATGGACCACCTGATCCTGGAAGGCGGCCTGGGCTTGTCTGGCGGCCAGCGCCAGGCCCTGGTGCTGTCGCGCCTGCTGGTACGCCAGCCGCAAGTACTGCTGCTGGACGAACCGACCGCGTCGCTGGACGACATGACCGAGCGCAAGCTGCTGGATAACCTCGAACGCTTCTGCCAGGGCCGTACCCTGGTGATCGCCACCCACCGCCTGAGCGTGTTGCAACGTGTCGACCGCATCCTGGTGCTGGACGGCGGGCGCATCGTCATCGATGACACCCGCGATGCCGCGCTGGCCAAACTGCAAGGAGCCCAGGCATGAGCAACCATGAACTCCCGGCCTCCTACCTGGATGGGCAGGACGACCAGGCGGTGTTCCGCGCCGGCCGCATCATCACCCTTTGCGCCTTGATGCTGGCTGCGTTCCTGGCCTGGGCCGCCTGGTTCGAGGTGACCGAAGTGTCCACCGGCACCGGCAAGGTGATCCCCAGTTCGCGCGAGCAGGTGATCCAGTCGTTCGAGGGCGGCATCGTCGCGCAGATGAGCGTGGCCGAAGGCGACCTGGTCGAGCGCGGCCAGGTGCTGGCCCAGCTCGACCCGACCAAGACCGCCTCCAGCGTCGGCGAGAGCGAAGCCAAGTACCGCGCGGCCAAGGCCAGCCAGGCCCGCTTGCAGGCAGAGGTGACCGGCAAGCCGCTGACCTTCCCGGAAAGCCTGCGCGACTCACCCGACCTGATCGACGCCGAAACCGCGTTGTACCAGACCCGCCGGCGCGGCCTGGAGCAGACCCTGGCGGGTATCCAGGACTCACTGCAACTGGTGCGCAGCGAGCTGAAGATCACCGAGAACCTGGCAAAGATGGGCGCCTCCAGCCGGGTCGAAGTGATCCGCCTGAACCGCCAGCGTTCGGAGCTGGAACTCAAGGCCAACGAGGCGCGCTCCGACTACCTGGTGCGTGCCCGGGAAGAACTGGCCAGGGCCAGTGCCGAGGCCGACAGCCTGTCCGAGGTAGTGCGCGGGCGCAGTGACTCGCTGACTCGCCTGACCCTGCGCTCGCCGGTGCGCGGCATCGTCAAGGACATCGAGGTCAACACCCTGGGCGGCGTGGTGCAGCCCGGTGGCCAGGTGATGAAGATCGTGCCGATGGACGAACGCCTGCTGGTCGAAACCCGCATCGCGCCACGGGACATCGCCTTCATCCACCCGGACCAGGCGGCCAAGGTCAAGATCAGTGCCTATGACTACTCGGTGTATGGCGGGCTGGAAGGCAAGGTGGTGGGTATTTCGCCGGACACCCTGCAGGATGAAGTGAAACCGGAAATCTATTACTACCGGGTGTTCATCCGTACCGAGCAGGACAGCTTGCAGAACAAGGCCGGCAAACACTTTGCGATCGTGCCGGGGATGATTGCCACGGTGGATATCCGCACCGGGGAGAAGACCATCCTGGATTACCTGATCAAGCCGCTGAACCGGGCCAGGGAAGCCCTGCGCGAACGCTGACAGTAGCCATGGTGCTATCCCTGTGGGAGCGGGTTTACCCGCGAAAGGGCCTGGCCTGCGATCTGCATTGTCTGGGCCGGCCTCTTCGCGGGTGAACCCGCTCCCACAGGGGGCAGTGCCGCCTGGTCGATCCACGACACTTCAAGAACTAAAGCCCAGCCTGATCAGGCCGATAACCGGTTATCCCCTGTTCCCCACCGAAGGTCACCATGGCCACGCAAAATGCCCGCGCGGACTCGTTGTCCCTGCTGCTGTTCACCCTGCGCAGCGGCAAGTTGATGGCAATCAACCTGCTCAAGGTCAGCGAAATCATCCCCTGCCCGCCGCTGACCAAGCTGCCGGAATCGCACCCCAACGTGAAAGGTGTGGCGACCCTGCGTGGCCATTCGCTGTCGGTCATCGACCTGTCACGCGCCATTGGCGAACAGCCACTGGCCGACCCGTCTGGCGGCTGCCTGATCGTCACCGAGATCAGCCGCTCGCGCCAAGGCCTGCATGTGCAGGCGGTGAGCCGCATCGTGCATTGCCTGAGCACCGACATCAAACCGCCACCCTTCGCTTCGGGCAACCGCTCGTTCATCACCGGCGTGACCCGGGTCGACAACGCCCTGGTGCAGGTGCTGGACATCGAAAAAGTCATCCACTCCATCGCCCCACCGGTGGCCGAGGCGCCCCACGGCACCTTGGCCGAAGAAGACGCCAGCCTGCTGGCCGCCGCCAATATCCTGGTGGTGGACGACAGCCAGGTGGCCCTGCAGCAGTCGGTGCACACCCTGCGCAACCTGGGCATCGAATGCCACACCGCGCGCAGCGCCAAAGACGCCATCAACGTGCTGCTGGAACTGCAAGGCACCGCGCAGGAGATCAACATCATCGTCTCCGACATCGAAATGAGCGAAATGGACGGCTACGCCTTCACCCGCACCTTGCGAGAAACACCCGACTTCCAGCACCTGTACGTGCTGCTGCACACCTCGCTGGACAGCGCCATGAGCAGCGAGAAGGCAACACAGGCCGGGGCCAATGCCATCCTCACCAAGTTCTCCTCGCCAGAGCTGACCGATTGTCTGGTGGTGGCCGCGCGTACCGTGGTGTTTGCAGAGCACTGATATATTAAGCGACAAACTCCCCGGCTTGCCGCCGGGGGTGAGTCGGGCATAATTCGCGCCCCTCGCAAGCAAATTGCCGGAATCGCGTATGAAGTTTTTCAGCTCTATCCTGATCACCTGCGCCCTCTTCAGCGGTGTCGCCCACGCCTCCAGCAGCCAGGCCTGGAACGAGCAGCGCCAACAGATGCTCAAGGCCTGCCTGGCCGCCAGCCAGTTCAAGGATGCCCACGCCCGCGGCAAGCCCGCCGAGTTCGATGACCAGGTCGGCATGAGCGCCCTGCTGGTTGAAGGCGTCTACCCCCAGAAGCACATGCAGCAGCGCACCGGCACCGAGCTGTGCCTGTACGACCGCCAGCACCAGCGTGCCTTCGTCAGCGAGTGGAGCCCGGAAGCCAAGTGACCGAGAGCTTGCGATTCGGCTGTACCGGCTGCGGCAAGTGCTGCACCGGGCACCATGTGCCGTTGACCCTGAATGAAGCACGCCGCTGGGCGGATGCCGCCGGCCAGGTGGTGGTGCTGATCGAGGCGTTCGTCACCGATGGCCCTGGCATGCCGGCAGAGCAGCGCGAGCACGTGCTGCGCCGTTCCCATGCCGTGCACTGCGGCGACGGCGAAGCACGCGTGTCGGTCACCTTTGCCGCCTTCAACCCCGGGCGCTGCCGCAACCTCGACGACAACGACCTGTGCACCATCTACGATGAGCGCCCGCTGGTCTGTCGCATCTACCCCGTCGAGATCAACCCGCACATTCCGCTGCGCCCGGACAACAAGGACTGCCCGCCGGAAGCCTGGCAACAAGGGCCGGAACTGATTCACGGCACGCAACTGGTCGATACGGAACTGGAAGCGCTGGTGCAAGCCTCGCGGCAGGCCGACCGCGACGACATTGCCGCCAAGGTGGCGGTGTGTCAGGCGCTGGGCATGACCACCAGTGCGCTCAAGGGCAATGGCTTTACCGCCTACCTGCCGGACATGGGCGCGTTTGCCACAGCGCTGGCGCAGGTGCAGGGGGATGACGGGGGGCAGTGGACCTTGCATGTGCAGGATGAAGCGCTGGTCGCCAGCTTGCAGGGGCTTGGTTTGCGCACTACCAGCGAGCCCCCGGTGTACTACGCCTTTATCGGTTTCTAGCCTGACCGGCTGCAGAAAGGCATGCACGGTAATCTGTGGGAGCGGGCATCCCCGCGAAGAACCCACCGCGGTGGATGGCACCGGCTCTGCCGGTGTTCGCGGGCGCGCCCGCTCCCACAAGTATCGCGCAAGCTTTGACGAGAGAAGTCCGCGCATGACCAAAGGGCGCGAAACTGACAGCGCTGTCAGCCAGCGGTCACGCTGCCGACCCGGTTCGGGGGCTATAAGATTGAGTACAGACCATCGTTTCCCTCACTTCTGGCCAAGGTGCCCGCACCAATGCGACGTCCGTCCCGCTCTGTCCTCCTCGCCGCCCTGGCGCTCCTGGCCCTGGTCGTAGCAGGCATCTGGTTCAGCCAGCGCCAACCCGCACCGGCCGCCCGCGCGCAAACCGCCGTGCCGGTGCGTGTGGTCAGCGTCGCCCAGCAGGACGTGCCGCGCTATGCCAGCGCCATCGGCTCGGTGTTGTCGCTGCACAGCGTCGAGGTGCGGCCACAAGTCGAGGGGATACTCACCCAAGTGCTGGTCAAGGAAGGCCAATGGGTCAAGGAAGGCGACCTGCTCGCCACCCTCGACGACCGCAGCATCCGCGCCAGCCTCGACCAGGCCCGCGCCCAGCTCGGCCAGAGCCAGGCACAGATCCAGGTGGCCGGGGTCGACCTCAAGCGCTACCGCCTGCTCAGCAGCGATGACGGCGTATCGAAGCAGACCCTCGACCAGCAACAGGCGCTGGTCAACCAGTTGCAGGCCACGGTCAAGGGCAACCAGGCCGCCATCGCCAATGCCGAAGTGCAGCTTTCCTATACGCAGATCCGCTCACCGGTCACCGGGCGCGCCGGCATCCGCAACGTCGACCCTGGCAACCTGGTACGCACCAGCGACACCCAGGGCCTGTTCAGCGTCACCCAGATCGACCCGATTGCCGTGGAGTTCTCCCTGCCGCAGCAAATGCTGCCAACCCTGCAAAGCCTGCTCAAGGCGACCACCCCGGCGCTGGTGCAGGCCTACATGGATGCCGACGGTGAGCGTAGCCTGCTGGGCGAAGGCCACCTGGCGCTGATCGACAACCAGGTTTCCGCCACCACCGGCACCGTGCGGGTAAAAGCCGAATTCGACAACAAGGACGGCCATCTGTGGCCGGGCCAGCTGGTCACCATTCGCCTGCGCACCGCCGTGGAAGAAAACGCCCTGGTGGTACCGCCGCCCGTGGTGCAACGCGGCGTCGACGGGCACTTCGTTTACCGCCTGGACGGCGACAAGGTCACCAGCGTGCCGGTCAAGGTGCTGTACCAGGACAGCGGGCTGAACATCATCGCCGGGGTCAAGCCGGGCGACCGGCTGGTGCTCGACGGCCAGTCGCGGCTCAAGCCGGGCGCGCGGGTAGAAATCACCGCCGACGCCCCCGCAGCGTCGGAAATGGCTGACCGCCGGAGCCAGCCATGAACACCCGCAACGGCGTTTCCGCCTGGTGCATCGACCACCCCATCGCCACCCTGCTGCTGACATTCGCCCTGGTGCTGCTGGGCGCCATCGCCTTCCCGCGCCTGCCGGTGGCGCCACTGCCGGAGGCGGACTTCCCGACCATCCAGGTCACCGCCCAATTGCCCGGCGCCAGCCCGGAAACCATGGCGTCGTCCGTGGCCACGCCGCTGGAGGTGCAGTTCAGCGCCATCCCCGGCATGACCCAGATGACCAGCAGCAGCGCCCTGGGCTCGACCACGCTGATCCTGCAGTTCACCCTCGACAAGAACATCGACACCGCCGCCCAGGAAGTGCAGGCGGCGATCAACACGGCCACCGCGCGCTTGCCGCAAGACCTGCCCAACCCGCCGACCTGGCGCAAGGTCAACCCGGCCGACAGCCCGGTGCTGGTGCTGACGGTCAGCTCCAACCAGATGCCCGGCAACGACCTCAGCGACTACACCGAAACCTTGCTGGCCCGCCAGCTAAGCCAGATCGACGGGGTAGGCCTGATCAACATCACCGGGCAACTGCGCCCGGCAATCCGCGTGCAGGCGCAACCCGAGAAGCTTGCCGCCATCGGCCTTACCCTGGCCGACCTGCGCCTGGCCATCCAGCAGACCAGCCTGAACCTGGCCAAGGGCGCGCTGTACGGCGAGCACAGCGTGTCGACCATTGCCGCCAACGACCAGCTGTTCCACCCCGAGGATTACGCGCAACTGATCGTCTCGTACCGCGACGGCGCACCCGTGCACCTCAAGGACGTGGCCAAGGTCATCAACGGGGCTGAAAACGCCTACGTGAAGGCCTGGTCCGGCGACCAGCCGGGGCTGAACCTGGTGATCTTCCGCCAGCCTGGTGCCAACATCGTCGATACCGTGGACCGCGTGCTGGCCGCCCTGCCCAGGCTGCAAGAGATGCTGCCGGCCTCGGTCGAAGTGTCGGTGCTGCAGGACCGCACCCAGACCATCCGCGCCTCGCTGCACGAAGTGGAACTGACCCTGATGATCGCCGTGGCCCTGGTAATCGGGGTGATGGCGCTGTTCCTGCGCCAGTGGTCGGCAACCCTGGTGGTGTCCAGCGTGCTCGGCGTGTCGCTGATCGCCAGTTGCGCGCTGATGTACGTGCTGGGTTTCAGCCTGAACAACCTCACCCTGGTGGCCATCGTCATCTCGGTGGGCTTCGTGGTTGACGATGCCATCGTGGTGGTCGAAAACATCCACCGCCACCTGGAAGCCGGCGACGACAGCCGCACCGCGGCGCTCAAGGGCGCCGGGGAAATTGGCTTTACCGTGGTGTCGATCAGTTTCTCGCTGATTGCTGCATTCATCCCGCTGCTGTTCATGGGTGGTGTGGTCGGCCGGCTGTTCAAGGAGTTCGCCCTGACCGCTACCGCCACCATCCTGATTTCGGTGGTGGTCTCGCTGACCCTGGCGCCGACCCTGTGCGCGCTGTTCATGCGCCGACCACCCGGTGAGCACAAGGGCGGCTTTGGCGAGCGCCTGGTCAAGTGGTACGAAAAGGGCCTGAACCGGGCCCTCGCCCACCAGCGCCTGACCCTCGGCGTGTTTGGTGTGACACTGGCGCTGGCGGTGGCCGGTTACGTAGCCATCCCCAAGGGCTTTTTCCCGCTGCAGGACACCGGCTTCATTCTCGGCACCAGCGAAGCTGCGGCGGATGTTTCGTACCCGTCGATGATCGAGAAGCACCAGGCGCTGGCCAAGATCATCGAGGCAGACCCTGCAGTGCGTGCATTCTCCCATTCGGTGGGCGTTACCGGCAGCAACCAGACCATCGCCAACGGCCGCTTCTGGATCGCCCTCAAGCCGCGTGGCGAGCGCGATGTATCGGCCAGCGAGCTGATCGACCGGCTGCGGCCCAAGCTGGCCCAGGTACCGGGTATCGTCCTGTACATGCGCGCCGGCCAGGACATCAACCTCAGCTCCGGGCCTTCGCGCACGCAGTACCAGTACGTGCTCAAGAGCAACGACGGCGAGGCGTTGAACCTGTGGACCCAGCGCCTGACCGACCGCCTGCGGGAAAACCCGGCGTTCCGCGACCTGTCCAACGACCTGCAACTGGGTGCCAGCGTCACCCGCATCGACATCGACCGCCAGGCCGCAGCGCGCTTTGGCCTGACCACCACCGACGTCGACCAGGCCCTGTACGACGCCTTCGGCCAGCGGCAGATCAGCGAATTCCAGACCGATACCAACCAGTACAAGGTGATCCTCGAACTGGATGCCCGCCAGCGCGGCAAGGCCGAAAGCCTCAACTACTTCTACCTGCGCTCGCCGCTGACCAACGAAATGGTGCCGCTGTCGGCCGTGGCTCACGTGGCACCACCCAGCACCGGGCCGCTGTCGATCAGCCATGACGGCCTGTTCCCGGCGGCCAACCTGTCGTTCAACCTGGCCCCCGGCGTGGCCCTGGGTGATGCGGTGAGCATCCTCGACCGCACCCAGCGCGAACTGGGCATGCCCGACTCCATCAGCGGCAACTTCCAGGGCGCGGCCCAGGCCTTCCAGAGTTCGCTGTCGAGCCAGCCGTGGCTGATCCTGGCGGCGCTGGTGGCGGTGTACATCATCCTGGGCGTGCTGTACGAAAGCTTCGTCCACCCGCTGACAATCATCTCCACCCTGCCCTCGGCCGGCCTGGGCGCGTTGATACTGCTGTGGGCCATGGGCCAGGACTTCAGCATCATGGGGCTGATCGGCGTGGTGCTGCTGATCGGTATCGTCAAGAAAAACGGCATCCTGCTGATCGACTTCGCCCTTGAAGCCCAGCGCCATCACGGCATGACACCGGAGCAGGCGATTCACCAGGCGTGCCTGACGCGCTTCCGGCCGATCATCATGACCACCTTGGCGGCCTTGCTGGGCGCGGTGCCGCTGATGTTCGGCTTTGGCACCGGCGCCGAGCTGCGCCAGCCACTGGGCATTGCCGTGGTTGGCGGCCTGCTGGTGAGCCAGGCCCTGACGCTGTTCACCACCCCGGTCATATACTTGGCCCTGGAGCGCCTGTTCCACCGCCGCCAGGCTGCCCGTGCGGCAGCGCCAAGTGCCAGCTAGGACAAGACCATGCGTGTGCTGATCATCGAAGACGAAGAAAAAACCGCCGACTACCTGCATCGCGGCCTGAGCGAACAGGGCTTTACCGTGGACCTTGCGCGGGACGGCATCGATGGCCTGCACCTGGCCCTGGAGGGTGACTACGCGGTGATCGTGCTGGATGTGATGCTGCCTGGCCTGGACGGCTATGGCGTGCTGCGCGCCTTGCGCGCGCGCAAGCAGACGCCGGTGATCATGCTGACCGCCCGCGAGCGGGTCGAAGACCGCATCCATGGCCTGCGTGAAGGCGCCGACGACTACCTGGGCAAGCCGTTTTCGTTTCTGGAGCTGGTCGCCCGCCTGCAGGCCCTGACCCGGCGCAGCAGCAGCCATGAACCGTTGCAGGTACAAGTGGCAGACCTGTGGATCGACCTGATGGCGCGCAAGGCCACCCGCGCCGGCCAACGCCTGGACCTGACCGCCAAGGAATTCTCGCTGCTCAGCGTGCTGGCCCGCCGGCAGGGCGAAATCCTGTCGAAGACGGCGATTGCCGAGCTGGTCTGGGACATCAACTTCGACAGCGACGCCAACGTCGTGGAAGTGGCGATCAAACGCCTGCGCGCCAAGCTCGACGGGCCTTTCGACAACAAACTGCTGCACACCATCCGAGGCATGGGCTATGTCCTGGAAAACCGTGCGGGGTAATTCCATCGCCCTGCGCCTGTCGGCGCTGTTCATCCTGGTGGCGCTGGGCGTGTTCCTGCTGATCGGCTCGGCGCTGTACCGCCAGGTGGACCGCAGCCTGGACCTGCTGCCGCAAGCGGAGCTGGATGCACGCTTCAGCGTGCTTGAATCCACCCTCAACCGCTTCGGCACGCAGGAGCACTGGGCCAAGATCAACAACAAGCTCAACCTGCTCAGCGAAGAAGACAAGCGCATCCGCTTCTGGGTGGTCAGCAGCAACCCGGCCTACGAATACGGCCACCCCAGCGAGCTGGTACGTGCCTTCGCCGAAGGCCCGCAGGGTATGCGCGACCTGCGCCTGCCCGACCGGCCCTACCCGTACAAGGTGCTGGTCAGTGAGCTGCCGGCGCTGGGCGAGCGGCCGGCGATGCGCTTTCTGATCGGCATCGACACCGAAACCTTCTGGCAGGCCCAGCACAGCCTGCTGGTGGCGATTGTCGGGCTGGCGGTGCTTGGCGTGCTGCTGGCTTCAATACTGGGCTACTGGGTGGCGCGCATTGGCCTGCGCCCGCTGCTGGCGTTGTCCAACGAGGCCCAGGCCCTGGCCCCGCCACGCCTGGACGGGCGTTTGCAAACCCACGCCCTGGCCCCGGAGCTGGCACAGTTCGCGGGCGCCTTCAACGCCGCGCTCGACCGGGTCAGCCAGGCCTACTCACGGCTGGAAGCCTTCAACGCCGACGTCGCCCACGAACTGCGCTCGCCACTGACCAACCTGATCGGCCAGACCCAGGTGGCGCTGACCCGCGGCCGCAGCGCCGAGCACTATTTCGAAGTGCTGCAATCGAACCTGGAAGAGCTGGAGCGCCTGCGCAGCATCATCAACGACATGCTGTTCCTGGCCAGCGCCGACCAGGGCAGCAAGGCCACCGCCCTGACCCAGGCCTCGCTGGCCGAAGAAGTGGCGACCACCCTCGATTACCTGGACTACATCCTCGAAGACGCCCAGGTCAGCGTGAGCGTGACCGGCGACGCCCAGGCCCCCATCGAAAAGGCCCAGTTGCGCCGGGCGCTGATCAACCTGCTGAACAACGCCGTGCAACACACCGCGCCGCATCAGGTGATCCAGGTGCAGATCGATGCCGGGCCCGAGCAGGTCAGCATCGCCGTGAGCAACCCGGGGCCGGCGATTGACGATGAGCACCTGCCATTGCTGTTCGAACGCTTCTACCGGGTGGATGCCGCGCGCAGCAACAGCGGTGGGGGCAACCATGGGTTGGGGTTGGCCATCGTCAAGGCGATTGCACTGATGCATGGGGGGGAGGTGTTTGTGCGCAGTGGGGCCGGGCTCAATACCTTCGGTATCCAGTTACCGATCCTGAAGCCTGCACGGTCTCTGTAGGAGCGGCCTTGTGTCGCGATGGGCTGCGAAGCGGCCCCAGATTCTGCGCCATGGCAACTAATGCCGGGGCTGCTGCGCAGCCCATCGCGACACAAGGCCGCTCCTACAGGGACCGCGTCTAGCGCGGGGGTTTGCGGCGAAAGTACTATTGCTTTTCTTTGGATCGTTACCTTTTGCGCAACAGTGCTTATCGCACTTCGCTCTGTTTCAAGTGCACTGAAAGGACTAACTTTACTCCTGTCCTCATTAGCACTTGCCCCGCAAGAAGGTAGTTTCAAATGTCCAACAGTATGGGTATTGCCAGCGTCTTCGTTCTGTCTTCCCTGTTGTTGTCGCCCCTGGCCATGGCCGAAGAATCCAGCGCTTTCGTCACCCGTAATGCAGAGCTCGCCGCCGTCCATCAAGACGCCCGCGACGCAGTAGCTGCAAACAAGGCTGACGCCGCCAAAGACGCAAAACAGACAGCTTCCAAAGTTTCTGTCGATGCCAACGCCGACAGCTGATCACGCGCTGTCACTGCTCCCGATTTCCCTTGGCTATGCAATGGGCACCACCGGTGCCGATATGTTAGCCTTTTAAAGCCGCTGCCGATCAGCGGCTTTTTTTATGTGCTTTAACTCTCAGCCACGCTGTAACGTCTACCTATAAAAAAGACGCACATTCAAAAATAAAAACTGCCCCACCGTCAGACCAAAGGAGCTAGTACCGGTGCCTTCCGCGTTCCGTTTTACCCCGCTGTTCATTGCGTTGACTGCAACGATCCCTTTCGCCGCCCAGGCAGATGAAGACAAGGCTGATGGCTTCATCGAAGGCTCGTCCTTCAACCTGCATTTCCGTAATGCCTACTTCAACCGCGACAACCACAACGCTGGCGTGCGTGACACCCGCGAGTGGGGCCAGGGCGCGGTTGCGCGCTTCGAGTCGGGCTACACCCCAGGCGTGATCGGCTTTGGCCTGGATGCCCATGCCATGCTGGGCCTGAAACTCGACGGTGGTGGCGGCCATGCCGGCACCAGCATCCTGCCCGAGCACATCAAAGACGACGGCGAGCTGGGCGCTGCCCCGCATTCGTTCTCCACTGCCGGTGCGGCGATCAAGCTGAAGGCGTTCGACACCGAACTGAAAGCCGGTGACCTGTTCCTCACCAACCCGGTGATCGCTGGCGGCGAAACCCGCATGCTGCCGCAGACCTTCCGTGGAGTGAGCCTGACCAACACCAGCATCGACGGCCTGCTGCTCGAAGGCGGCCAGGTGAGCTTCACCCACCCGTACAACCAGAGCGGCCACCGCCGTATCGACACCTACTACGGCTCGCTGGACGAACACGACAAGAGCAAGCACCTGAACTGGGCAGGCGCGTCGTGGAGCGGTACCGAGAACATCACCACCAACCTTTACGCCGCCGAGCTGAAGGACATCTGGAACCAGTACTACGCTGACTTCGACTACACCTACGTGGTCAACGACCTGGTCAGCCTGAACCCGGGCGTGCACTTCTACCACACCCAGGACACCGGCCAGGCCCTGCTGGGCAAGATCGACAACAACACCTACAGCGTGCACTTCACCGTCAACGCCGGGTACCACAGCGTCACCGCTGCCTACCAGCGAGTGAACGGCAACACGCCGTTCGACTACATCAACCTGGGCGACAGCGTGTACCTGGACAACTCGCGCATGTACTCGGACTTCAACGCGCCGAACGAGCGCTCGTGGAAGCTGCAGTACGACTATGACTTCGCCGGTGTCGGCGTGCCTGGCCTGACCACCTCGCTGTCGTACTCGCGCGGTGAAGCCGACCTGACCCAAGCCACCCAGGACACCAGCCACTACGACTACTACCGTGAAGATGGCAAGAACGCCATGCACTGGGAACGCGACCTGGACGTGAAGTACGTGTTCCAGGAGGGTGACCTCAAGGACCTGTCGGTACTGGTGCGCTACGCCACCCACCGTGGCAGCCAGGGTTATGCGTCGATCGACAGCAACAGCGACAACGACGAAGTGCGCGTGATCGTCGACTACCCGCTGAACGTGTTCTGATCTAACACCGTATGCGAGGGCTTTGCCCTCGTTTCGCCGGCAAGCCAGCTCCCACAGGTAATGCACAGGCTCAAGAGCTTCGCAGTACCTGTGGGAGCTGGCTTGCCGGCGATGGGCTGCATAGCAGCCCCATACGTGATTCCGTCGGACAAATCTTGTCCGACAATCTCCGCTTCCCTAGAATATCGCCGCCGCGAATGGCCCTGCCCACGCAGTAGCGAGCATGCCCACCCGATTACCGCGCTTCGCATTTCTCAGGTCGCACCCCGAGCTGACCCTCAACCTGGGCAGTTGCCTTGCCGTGCTCGCCATCGTGGCCATCGTCAGCTTCCTGCTGGCGCGCGAACGGGACAGCGTCGAGCTGTCGGCCATTCGCTCGTCCAACAACATCGTCCAGCTGATCGAAAGCGACATCCTGCGCAACGCCGAACTCTACGATCAGTCACTGCAAGGCCTGATCTGGGCCGTCGGGCGCAAGGAACTACCGGAAATACCCGGCCCGTTGCGCCAACGCCTGCTGTTCAATGAAGCCTTCGTCGACCGCAAGCGCGGTGACGTGCTGTGGCTGGACAAGCAAGGCAATGTAGTGGGCGACTCCACCAGCAATGTGCCGCGCCAGGCCAACTTCGGCGACACCGGGGTCTTCAAGGCGCACCAGCGCGATGCCAACTTGGGCCTGCTGGTGGGCCCGCCGTTCAAGGCCAGGCTTGGCGGCCTGGACTGGTGCATCAGCTTCAGCCGGCGCATCTCCGGCCCCGATGGCGAGTTTGCCGGGCTGGCCGCAGGCGCACTGCGCCTGTCGTACTTCAGTGAGCTGTTCAAGCGCCTGGACATCGGCGACGACAGCAGCATCAACCTGTTCAATGCCGACGGGCAGCTGCTCGCCCGTCAGCCCTCACGTCCGCAAGACCCGCCAATCGGTAGCAACTATGCCGAGCGGCCCAACTTCAAGCGCATTCTCAGCGAACAGAGCGGTAACTTCACGGCCCGCTCCGGCAGCGACGGCAACCCGCGCATCTACACCTTCGCCAGGGTCGCGCAGTTGCCGCTGATCGTGCTGGTGGTGCACTCGGCCGACGAAGTGTTCCAGTCCTGGCGCCGCACCGCGATTCTGGTGAGCGTCGCCACGGGCGTGTTGTGCGTGGGCATTCTCTGGCTGACCCTGCTGCTGGGCCGCGAACTGCGCCGCCGCCAGGAGGCCGAACAGGGCCTGGCGACATTGGCCGCAACCGACAGCCTGACCGGCCTGGCCAACCGTCGCCGTCTGGACCAGGTGCTGCGCCAGGAGTGGGCGCGCGCGCAGCGCAATCGCAAGCCGTTGGCGGTGCTGATGGTGGATGTGGACCACTTCAAGGCGTTCAACCAGCGCCACGGCCATGCCGGGGGCGACCACGCGTTGCGTGAGGTGGCCAAAACCATCGAGGCGAGCATCCGCCGCCCGGCAGATCTGGCCGCTCGTTATGGGGGGGAGGAGTTTCAGGTGGTGCTGCCAGAAACTGATCTAGCCGGCGCACGGCTGCTGGCCGAGCGCATACGCACCAGCGTCGAAGCGCTGGCACCTTTTGCCGATGACGCCCACTCGGTGACAGTGAGCATCGGCATCGGCCTGTCCGGCACCCAGCACGACCTGAGCAGGGTGCTGGGGGCTGCGGACGAAGCGCTCTACCGGGCCAAGGCCAAGGGCCGCAACCGGGTAGAGGGGCCTGACGCTTAGGAGCGGGCGCGGGCGGCGTTGCGCAGGGCCTTGACCTGGTCATGGTTGCGCTGCACGCCTTGCAGCTGTTTTTCCACCAGGCCATAGGTCATGTCGCTGGCACTGCGGCCCAGTTTCACCAGCTTCTCGCGGGCTTCCTTGTAGGCCTTGAGGGCGTGGTCCTCGCCGCGCTCGACTTCGTTGAGCACCGCTTCTTCGTCCTTGCCGGTGACCATCGACTTCAGGTTGACCCACCCGCGATGCAAGTCGCCGCTGATGCTGGTAGAAGTTTCCGGGTCGCCACCCAGGCGGCGCACTTCGCTTTGCAGCTCGCCAGCGGCGTTGGCGCATTCACCGGCACGCTGGACGAAGAACGCTTTCAGCTCGGGATTTTTCACGTCTTCGGCCGAGGTTTTGAAACCCTTCTCGCCATCCTTGCTGTACTCGATCAGGTCGTTGAGCACGTCAATCACGTCTTTGTTGGGGTTGCTCATGGTCGAACTCCTTGGCAGGTGATAGTCATCTGTAAGGGAGCAGAGTTCGTGCCAGTCTTTGCGTTAGAAATAAATCCATATAAATCAGATAGTTAGAGACTTACGCATACAGCCTGATGAGGGCGTTCTGCATGATTGCCGCTTGGGCCTTCGTGCAGATTGCAGTATGGTCGGCGCTTTTCCACAGCCAGGTGCATCGATGATGAAGCCGGAAACCCTCGAACTGCTGGTGACCCGGACCATGCCGTTTGGCAAGTACCAGGGCAGAGCCATTGCGGACCTGCCGGGGGATTACCTGGCGTGGTTTGCGCGTAAGGGCTTCCCTGCGGGGGAATTAGGTGGGTTGTTGGCATTGATGCATGAAATCGACCACAACGGGCTGGGTGATCTGCTGGTGCCGTTGCGCAAGAAGCATGGGCGCTGAGAGCGCTGAGGCGGGCTCTGTGGGAGCGGCCTTGTGTCGATTTCAAGGTAAACACAAAGCCCTGTAGGAGCAGCCTTGTGCTGCGAAGAGGCCATTACAGCCGAAGACAGCTTTTAGCCTTACCGGCCTCTTCGCAGCACAAGGCTGCTCCTACAGTACGGGGTCAGCTCAGGCACTTTTAACCGGCGCCACCGCCAGCTCAACCTGCTCGCTCTTCTTGATCACCGCATACACCACCGCCGTCAGCAGGCTGCCCGCCACGATCGCCAGCAAATACAGCAATGCATGGTTGATCGCATTGGGGATCAGCAGTACGAACAAGCCGCCATGCGGCGCCATCAGCTTGCAGCCGAAGTACATCGACAGTGCCCCCGTCAGCGCCCCTCCGGCGATACTCGCCGGGATCACCCGCAGCGGGTCTTTGGCAGCAAACGGGATCGCCCCTTCGGAAATGAAGCACAGCCCCAGTGCCAACGCGGCCTTGCCCGCCTCCCGCTCGCTCTGGGCGAACTTGCGCCGGGCCAGGAAGGTGGCGATGCCCAGGCCGATCGGTGGCACCATGCCGGCAGCCATGGTCGCCGCCATCGGTGCGTAGCTCGACGACGCCAGCAAACCCACCGAGAAGGCATAGGCGGCCTTGTTGATCGGCCCACCCAGGTCGACACACATCATGCCGCCCAGCAGCAGCCCCAGCAAAATGGCATTGGTGGTGCCCATGCTGTCGAGGAAATGCGTAAGGCCTTCGAGCATGGCCGCCACTGGCTGGCCGACCACGTAGATCATCACCAGGCCTGTGACCAGGCTGGCCAGCAGGGGAATGATCAGGATCGGCTTCAGCGCTTCCAGGCTGCTGGGCAAGCGCGCCCAGCGGGCAATGGCCTTGGCGCTGTAACCGGCAATGAAACCGGCGACGATGCCACCGATGAAGCCGGCACCCAAGGTGCTGGCCAGCAGGCCACCGATCATGCCCGGCGCAAGCCCCGGGCGGTCGGCGATGGACCAGGCGATATAGCCCGCCAGCAGCGGCACCATCAGTTTGAACGCGGCCTCCCCGCCAATCTGCATCAACGCGGCCGGCAAGGTACCCGGCTGTTTGTAGGCCTCGATGCCGAACACGAACGACAGGGCAATCAGCAGGCCACCCGCCACCACCATCGGCAGCATGAACGACACGCCGGTAAGCAGGTGCTTGTACACACCCGTCTTCTCCCCCTTCGCCGTCGTGGCAGCCGCTGCGGTATCGGCGCTGCTTTCCACCTTGGCTTCGGCCAGGGCCTTGTCCAGGGTGGCGCGTGCCTGCTTGAGCGCAATGCCTGTGCCGCATCGGTAGATACGCTTGCCGGCAAACCGCGCGGTCGGCACTTCAATATCAGCAGCCAGCAGCACCACATCCGCTTCAGCGATGGCCTCGACAGACAAGGGATTGCGCGCACCGACCGAACCCTGGGTTTCGACGGTGAGCTGATAGCCCATCTGTTGCGCGGCTTGCTGCAATGCCTCCGCCGCCATGAACGTATGCGCGACACCCGTCGGGCAGGCGGTGACTGCGACGATGCGTGTGCCAGCGCTGGCGACTTCGGCCGGCACGCCTGCTGCAGCCATCAGCGGTTGGGCGTTGGCCGCCGCTTCATCAAGAAAGCCCTCGCGGTCGGCCAGGGCCTGGGACGGCGTGCTCTGGTACACGCGCTTGCCCACGAAGCGGGCCAGGTCCACCGGGCCGGTGCTGATCACCAGCACCCAGTCGGCCTCGGCGATCTGCGCGGCGCTCAGTTGCCGCTCGGGGTGCTCGGCATCCTGCACTTCCACACTGGTGCTCCAGCCGCGCCGCTGGGCAGCGGCAGACAGCAAGCGCGCGCTCAGCACACTCGACACCTGGCCGTTGGGGCAGGCAGTGACAATGGCAATGTTCATCGGCAACCCTCTTGTTGTTCTGTCAGTTGCACCGCGGCTTCCAGGCGCGCCAGCTGCTCACGGTCACGGATGCCGAAGCCAACCTGGGTGACGGCCTGGGCGGCAATCGCGGTGGCGCGGGTCAACGTCTGTGCAGGGGCCTCGCCCTGCAGCAGGCCATGGACCATGCCGGCGACCAGCGAATCCCCCGCCCCCACCGTGCTGGCAACCCTTACCTCGGGCGGGCAGGCATGCAGGGCCAGGTCGCGGGCGAACCAGCTGACGCCCTGCTCGCCCGCAGACACCACCACATGTTCGACGCCGCTGGCCAGTAGCTGCTCGGCAGCGGCACGTTGCTGCGCCGGGTTATCCACAGCCAGGCCAAGCACTTCGCCAAGCTCTTCGGTATTGGGTTTGACCAACCAGGGCGCGCTTTGCAGGCCGGCGCGCAAGGCTTCGCCGCTGCTGTCCAGCGCCACCTTCAGGCCAAGGGCCTTCAACCGGTCAAGCAGCTGGCGGAACCAATCGGCGCTGATCCCTCGCGGCAGGCTGCCCGCCACCACCACGGCATCGTGCCCCGGGGCGACCTGCTCCAGGCGGTGCAGCAAGGCACTGCATGCCGCCTCGTCGATCTCCGGACCTTGCCCATTGATGTCCGTGACGCGGCCATCGGCCTCCACCAGCTTGATGTTGCTGCGGGTTTCGCCCGGTACCCGAACAAAGCAGTCGGTAAAGCCGCGCCAGTCGATCAGCGCCTCGAACGGCTGCAGGTTATCGCACCCGAGGAAACCGCCAACGGTCACGCTGTGCCCCAGGTCGGCCAGTACCTGGGCAACGTTCAGCCCTTTGCCCGCCGCGTGGCTCTGTTGCGCCTGGCTGCGGTTGACCTGCCCCGGGCGCAGGGTATCGAGGCCGATGGTGATATCCAGCGCCGGGTTCAGGGTGAGGGTGAGGATCTTGGCCATTCAGTAACGCTCCACCAGCGCGCGAACCGCTGCGGCGCTGTCTTGTTGCAGGGCCTCGCGCGCCAGGGCGCGGGCCGTCTGATGATCGGCCTGGCGAACCAGGGCCTTGACTTCGGCGATGCTGCGCGCGGACACGCTGAGTTCGTCCACGTCCAGCCCCAGCAGCACCGGCACCGCCTGCGGGTCGGCCGCCAGCTCGCCGCACACGCCCACCCACTTGCCGTGGGCATGGGCGGCGCGCACGGTCATGTCGATCAGGCTCAATACCGCCGGGTGCAGGCCGTCGGCCTGGGCCGAAAGGCTGGGGTGGCCGCGGTCGATGGCCAGCGTGTATTGGGTCAGGTCGTTGGTGCCGATACTGAAGAAGTCCACTTCGCGCGCCAGTTGCGCGGCCAGCAGGGCCGCCGAAGGCACCTCGACCATGATGCCCAGTTGCAAGTCGGCCACCGGGATTTCTGCACGCAGGCGCTCGACCATGGCCCGCGCCTCGCGCCACTCGTGCACCTGGCCCACCATCGGGAACATGATGCGCAGCGGGCGCTGGTCGGCGGCCCGCAGCAAGGCGCGCAACTGGTCTTCCATCACCTGCGGGCGCTGCAGGGTCAGGCGTATGCCGCGCACGCCGAGGAAGGGGTTTTCCTCGGCGGTGATCGGCCAGTACGGCAGCGGCTTGTCGCCGCCGACATCGAGGGTGCGCACCACCAGCGGCCGCCCGCCCAGGCCATCGAGCACGCGGCGGTACTCGGCCTCCTGGGTGGCCACGTCCGGGGCCTGCGGGTGGGCCATGAAAATCAGTTCGGTGCGCAGCAAGCCCACACCTTCGGCGCCCTGCTCCACTACCTTGGCGATGCCGCTGCTCTCACCGATGTTGGCGAATACTTCCACGGCGTGGCCATCGCGGGTGACAGCGGGTTCAAACCGGTTGGCCCAGGCGGCCTGCAAACGCTGTTCGCGCGCATCACGCTCGGCCAGCGCGCGTTGCAATTCATCCTCCGGCGGCGCCACGCTGACTACGCCGCGTTGGCCATCCAGCAGCAACGGGGTGCCAGGCTCCAGCAGCAGGATCGCCGCCCCCACACCGACCACCGCCGGGATGCCCAGGGCACGGGCGACAATGGCGCTGTGGGCAGTGGCGCCGCCCTGAGCCGTGACGATACCGGCGACCCGGTTTGGGTCCAGCCGGGCGACGTCGGACGGGCCGACTTCGGTCATCACCAGCACGTACGGTTGCTCGGGTTCAGCCTGGGCATGCACACCGCACAACTGCGCCAGCACGCGGCGGCCGATATCGCGCAAGTCGGCGGCGCGCTCCGCCAGCAGGGCATCGTGCAACGCCTCTTGCTGGCGCGCCGCGGCCTCGATCACCGCCATCCACGCCGCCGCAGCGCTTTCCCCCTGGGCAAGGCGCTGCTCGACATCATCGGTCAAGGCCGGGTCGGCGAGCATTTCCTGGTGAGTGACGAAAATCTCGCCAATGGCCTTGTCGCTGCGCTGGACCAAGGCCTGCAGCTCACTGTGCACCGTGGCCAGGGCCTGGCGCAGCTTTTGCCGTTCCTGGGCACAGGACTCGCCGCGCAGGGGGTAGTCGAACTCACGCTCGACACACACATGGGCAGGGCCACTGGCAATGCCGGGGGCAGCGCCCACGCCCTGAACGCGGCTACCGGCCGCAGGGGCTTGCAGCACCTGGGCAGCAACACTGGCAACGGGCTCCGCACTTGGCGGCAGCGGCTCCACCTCTTCACCCAGGCCTTGTTCGATGGCGGCCAGCAACACCGGCAAGGCATCGGCGGCGATACCCGGCTCGGCCACTAGTTCCAGGGCCTGGCCACGACGGGCGCCGAGGCTGAGCAGCTTGCTCAGGCTCTTCACCGACACCGCCGGCTGCGCGCTGTCGACCAAGCGTATACGGATTTCCCCCTCGAAACCTTTCGCCAGTTGCGCCAGCACCTTGGCCGGGCGGGCATGCAAGCCATGCGGGTTGGCCAGCACGATGCGCGCGCTGGGCCAGTCTGCTGGCGCCTCGCCGCCCAGCACTTCAAGCACTGCACGGCTGCTGGTGGCCTGATAGAGCATTTGCCCGCGGCCTTCGATCAGCACTTCGCACAGGCGCTCAAGCAGGGCCTGGTGAGCAGCGCCAAGGCTGGCCAGGCAGAACAGGCCATTGAGCGGCTGGTCACGGTAACGCAGTGGCTGCTGCGGGGTAATAAAAGCCAGGCCCGGCTGACGCACCTGGCGCTCGCTGTGCAGCCACCACAGGCCCTCGCCCAGTGGCAGCGGCTCGGCCTGCTGCAGCACAGCGGCAAAACCGCTGTCGACGCAGTCGGCGCGCTGCAACAGGCGGGCACCGCGCCAGGCCAGTTCGTCGAAGTCTTCGGCCGGCAGGTTCAGGCCGACCAGTTGCGCATCCAGCGCCAGCGCTTGTGGCGCGCCTTGCAGCAGCTTGAGCAGTGCTTCGGCGGAACTGGCCCGGCGCAGCGCCTCGGCCAGGTCGGTCTCGCCCAGCGCGCGGGTCAGCAGTTGCAGCAAGCGCAGGTGTTCGTCGGAACGGGCGGCGATACCGATGGCCAGATAGACCATTTGCCCATCACCCCAGTCCACGCCTTCGGGAAACTGCAACAGACGCACGCCGGTGGCATACACCAGGTCACGGGTTTGCGGGGTGCCATGGGGGATGGCGATGCCCTGGCCAAGGAAGGTGGAGCCTTGCGCCTCGCGGTCCTGCAGCCCCTGCAGGTACCCCTGCGCGACAAGGCCATCGGCAACCAGCCGGTCCGCCAGCAGGCGCAACGCCCCGGCCTTGTCGGCGGCCGTCTGGCCCATGGCTATCTGCTCCTTGGCGAGTTCGAGCATGACCTTCTCCTTTTGCAGTTCCCGGTCGGGTACTGGAGTATTGTTGTGAAATTCACATGAAGGGCCAGTTCAACAGCCTTGCACAGATGGCAGCCGAGGCAGAAAATTCGGCAGCTGAAACGTTTAATCTGACCAGGCGGCCACGTTACTCGATAATCTGCCCGGTAAAAAGCCCCATCCTGTCGGACAATTGCGACAATGGTCGTCTGCGCATGGCGCCAGCGCCGGGTCAAAATACCCGGTCCGGCCTCAGAGCCAGCCCCGGAAATAACAAGGAAAATTCGGTGAAACTCAGCGATATCGCCCGTCTGGCCGGTGTGTCCGTGACCACGGCCAGCTACGTCATCAACGGCAAGGCTGAACAGCAGCGCATCAGCAGCAGTACTGTCGAACGGGTGCGCGCGGTGGTCGAAGCCCACGGCTTCACACCCAACCCACAGGCCGCAGGCCTGCGCAGCCGACACACCCGCACCCTGGGCTTCATTCTCCCGGATCTGGAGAACCCCAGCTACGCCCGCATCGCCAAGCAGCTGGAGCAAGGCGCCCGCGCCCGTGGCTACCAGTTGCTGATCGCCAGCAGCGACGACCAGCCCGACAGCGAGCGCCAGTTGCAGCAGCTTTTCCGCGCGCGCCGTTGCGATGCCCTGTTCGTCGCCAGTTGCCTGCCACCGGAAGACGACAGCTACCGCGACTTGCAGGACAAAGGCCTGCCGGTGATCGCCATCGACCGCCGCCTGGACCCTGCACACTTCTGCTCGGTAATCAGCGATGATCGCGATGCCAGCCGCCAACTGGCCACCAGCCTGCTCAGCGCAGCCCCACGCAGCATTGCCCTGATTGGCGCACGCCCCGAGCTGTCGGTCAGCCAGGCGCGTGCCGGTGGGTTCGACGAAGCCCTGCAAGGCTACGCCGGTGATGTCCGTCGCTACCAGGGCGAAGCGTTCAGCCGTGAGTGCGGCCAGCGCCTCATGCAACAGCTTATCCATGACCTGGGCGGCCTGCCGGATGCCCTGGTGACCACCTCGTACGTGTTGCTGCAAGGGGTGTTCGACACCCTGCAGGCGCGCCCTGCCGACTCGCGCCAGTTGCAGCTGGGCACCTTTGGCGACAACCAGTTGCTCGACTTCCTGCCACTGCCGGTCAATGCCATGGCCCAGCAGCATGGCCTGATTGCTGCCACCGCGCTGGAACTGGCGCTGGCCGCAATCGAGGAAAAACGCTACGAACCGGGCGTGCATGCCGTGGGCCGCACCTTCAAGCAGCGCATCACGGCGGCCTGAACATGCGCCTGATCGACACCCACACCCACCTGGACTTCCCGGATTTCGACGCCGACCGCCCGCGCCTGCTGGCCAACGCGGCGGCACGCGGGGTGGAACGGATGGTGGTGCTGGGGGTGTACCAGGCGAATTTCCAGCGGGTGTGGGACCTCGCCTGCACCGATCAGCGCCTGTTTGCGGCACTCGGCCTGCACCCGGTGTACCTCGACCAGCATCGTCCGGAGCACCTGGTGCAACTGCGCGAATGGCTAGAGCGCCTGCACGGCGACCCACGGCTGTGCGCCGTGGGCGAGTTTGGCCTGGACTACTACCTCGAAGACCTGGACAAAACCCGCCAACAGGCCCTGTTCGAAGCGCAACTGCAAATGGCCTGCGACTTCGACCTGCCCGCGCTGTTGCACGTGCGCCGCAGCCATGCCCAGGTAATCGCCACGCTCAAGCGCTACAAGCCGGCGCGGGCGGGCGTGATTCATGCGTTTGCCGGCAGTTACGAAGAGGCGCGCGAATACATCAAGCTAGGCTTTAGGCTTGGGCTTGGCGGTGCCGGCACCTGGCCGCAGGCACTGCGGCTGCGCAAGACCCTGGCACGGCTGCCGTTGGAGAGTGTGGTGCTGGAGACCGATGCGCCGGATATGGCGCCGGTGATGTACCCGGGCGTGCGCAATAGCCCGGAGCATCTGCCGGAGATTGCCGAGGCGCTGGCCGAGGTGATGGGTGTTGATGTCGGGAAGCTGGCTGAGGCTAGCAGCCGCAATGCTTGCGAGTTGTTTGGCTGGTGCTCGCCTTTGTAGTTGCTGCGCCTGCCTAATCGAGCGCCGCCCGCGCGGCGCATCGCGAGCTGCGCTCGCTCCTACGTTTGTTTCGGGCCAGTCACGCCTGTGACAGGCGCGCGACCGCCTTGTTCGTACGACGTGATATCGCGCCTTGCGCCGAAGCGTTCGCGCGCAAATCCCACAGGAATAATTGGCCCGAAACAAACGTAGGAGCGAGCACAGCTCGCGATGCGCCGCGCGGGCGGCGCTCGATCTGCCAGGCGACGTAAATAGCAAGGCGACCCCATGTCAGACGAGCACGGTCCACAGCGCGAAACCGGCATACCACAGCACCGCACAGCGCAGCAGCAACTCCCACAGGCTGTCCAGCCGCCCCAACCCACGCTGGCTGTCTTCTTCATCGGGAATGTCATCGGCAATACGCCCCACCCGCGCCACCAGGTGGGCAGCGCTGATGTGCCAGTTGAGCACCTCGTGCAACATCACCCGGGTCACTGCAAGGAAGTTGCCCACCAGGGCAAAGCTCAACGCCATCAAGCGAACCGGCAGCCAGTCCATGATGTGCCGCAGTTGTTCGGCCCGCGCCTTCAGCGCAGGCTGCTGGCTGTGCTCGCCGCCCAGCGCCAGCAGGCGATAGGCCAGCGCGGCACCAGGGCCCAGCACGAAATACCAGAAGATCACCGCGAAAAAGCCTTGGTACACCTGCCACAGCAGGTTGCCCTGCACACGCACCAACAGGCTATGCGGCTCATCCGCCACCACGCCCAGGTCGCGCTCTGCAACATGCAGCGCCGCTTGATCATCACCGCGCCGCCAGGCATCACGGAACGGGCCCAGCGATGCCTTGGCATCGCCACGGCCCAGGCTGTAGACCAGCACCAGCAGATGCACCGGCAAGGCCAACAGCCCATAGGCCACCGGCTCCAGCACATGCAGCAGCAACACCAGCAGCGCTACCGGTGCCAACACCAGGATGGCCAGCGTCCACCAAGGGTGCACCTTGCCGCTACGCTCCAGGCGTACCAGCTCGCCAAGAAAAAACCCATCACGTTGCACTTGATGGCGCAGGGCTGAAAACTTCTCGACCCACAGCGCCAGCAACAACACCAGAAAACTCATGCCTTGTCCTCGTTGTGCAGCAACGCTTCACGGTAGCGCGGCCAATCGAACGACGGGCCGGGGTCGGTCTTGCGTTGCGGGGCAATGTCGCTGTGGCCCTGAATGCGGCCCAGGTCGATGGCCGGCCAGGCGCTGCGAATGTGCCGGGTAAGCTGCTCCAGCACGCCGTACTGGGCATCGGTATAGGGCAGGTCGTCGGTGCCTTCCAGCTCGATGCCGATGGAAAAATCGTTGCAGCCTTCGCGCCCGTCAAAGCGCGACACACCCGCATGCCAGGCGCGCTCCAGCAACGACACGAACTGCGTCACCGCCCCGTCACGTTCGACGAACAGGTGCGCCGACACGGTCAGTTGGCTGATGCTGGCGAAGTAAGGGTGTTCGTCGGGGTCCAGGCGGTTCTGGAAGAACTGCTGCACCTTGCCGGTACCAAAGCAGGCCGGCGGCAGGCTGATGTTGTGGATCACCAGCAGGGAAACCGATTCGCCTTCGGGGCGAGCATTGAAGTTCGGCGAGGGGCAGTGGGTGATTCCGATTCCGTGGAACCAGCCAGTGGCACGGTCCAATTGCATGGGGCAAATCCTGAAAGCGCCTTGAACAGAACCACAGTATGCCCTGCCGCCAACGCCGTTTGCATGTGAATGATTGTAATGTTGCCGGCTACCGCACCTGCGGTTGCCGCAGCCCGTCGAGCACCGCCTCCAGCGCCCGCTCGAACAACAACCCGTCATCCAGCACCCGCACCTCCCCCCGATGTAGCGCCTGCGCCAGGCCCGCACCGTTCCACTCGCGCACCTTCATGCCGGTGCGGTTGGCAAACACCAGCCTGTCGCTGCTGTCGATGTGTGCCACCAGCTTGCAGCGCAGCGGTTCGTCTTCATCAAGTACTTCAACCCAGGTACCAATGCGCAAGCGCTGCACCTGCCGCAACGCCGCTGCCTGGCTATCGGCAACGTGCAAGGGCGCGCAGGACGGCTCTTCGGCAATCGCCAGCACGATCTCTTCGTCCACCAGCACTTCGGCCAAGGGTTGGTCATGGCCAACTGCTAGCTCAGCGCCTGCGCAGGCACGCAGGTGCAATTGCTCCAGTTGCAGGAAGAACTCACGGGTGGCCGCCGAATTCAGGGCCACGCTGGCCAAGCCATCACGCAGCGCCTTGAGCAGGCCCGGCACCTGCTGCAACAGGGTTTGCGGCTCATGTCCGGGGCTGATGCTGGCCAATAGCGTGTCTAGCGTGTGCAGCGCATCCCGCCAGGCCTGGGAGGCCTCACCCTGCTTTAGCCAGGCCAGCAGCAGTACCTGGCTCCAGGCCTGTACCAGCATTTGCACCACCACCAGGGGCAAAAACCGGCCACGCAGGCGCTGGTTGAGCACCCGCTGCACCTGCTGCCGGGCCTGCAGGGCACGGGCACGCCCTTCTTCGGCGTCGCGCGTGCGTTGCTCAAGCAACTCGTTGCGCCGCCGTTCCTCGTGGTTGAACGCAAGGAACTCATCGAGCAGTTCGGCAAAAAGGCCGACATCTTCGGCAAAATCATTGATCAAGCGCTGGACTATGCGCTCTACCCGCAAGTGCAGGCTGTCGCGCAGGCCTTCGCCGCCGCACTCCCAGCCAATGGCCGCGCCTGCGATTTCGTTGAGCAACCGGCGGGCCGGGTGACTGGCGCGGCTGAACAACCCCTTGTCCAGCAGGGCCACCTTGAGCAGCGGGATATGCAGGCGCGCGATCAGCGCACGCAGGCTGGCCGGCAGGTTGTCGTCGCCTTGAATACAGGCGAACAGCAGGCCGACCAGGTTGATCATGTCCTCGTCTGCCACGGCGATGCGCCGGCGCGTGCCACTGCGCACGCTGACCCGCAGCAGCAGTTGTTCGAGCTGTTGGCCGAGCTCGAAATCATCAGGCTCGCCGGTAGCCGGCACGTAGTGCTGCAAATGCGAAAGCAGGCGGACCAGGTCGGCAGTGCTGATCGACTGGGCGGCAGCCACCGCCTGCAATCGCGGTGCGAACTGCCCGCGCGCCGGGGCCAGCAAGGTTTGCAACGAAGCAAAGAAGGCCTGACCTGCTGCATCCGCCCCCACTTCCTGGCCTTGGCTTGCCGGCCCTCGCCCTGCCCTCATGCGCCGGTCTTCGGCGCGACGGCGCGGGGCCGGTTGCAACTCGGGCAGCACACCGGCGACGGCCAGCAACTGGTTGGCTTCGGCATAGATGACGTCGGCATCGCGCAAGACATAACGCTCGAACAGCTTGAGCAGGACCAGTTTGACCCGCAGGCCCACCCCCAGGTTACGGCCAGCTTCGAGGAAGTACCCGCACAATGCAGCAGGGCCCAGCGGGTTGCGCTGCTCATGCACGGGGCGGTCGAGCAAGGCCTGCAAGCGCAGGCCCAGTTGCTGCAGGGCAATGCCATCGCGTGACAGCACCCGCGCAACCATGCCGTCGATGGCCGCCGCCCGCTCCAGTTGCACCTTGCTGCGCAGGTTGCCTGGTTCAGCCAGATCCGCCAGCAGGTCGACCTGGCCGATGCGCGCGTAGGTGTCATAGAAGGTATCAAGGAAGCCGCGTTCGATACTTTTGCGCTTCAGGCGCAGGTCGCGCATGGCCTCGAAGTAGAGGTTCTGGTCGCAGCGATCAACGGCCTTGTCGGCCATCTCGAACAGGGTGTCGTCGGCATTGTCGAACAGCGCCTGAAGGCCCTGGCGCAATTGCAGCGCAGCCTTGTCGCGCACTTGCAGGAGCAATACCGGAAGGCAAGGCAGAGGCGGACGCGCCCCTCGGTCGATGGCTGCCGCCAGGGGCACCACCTTGCCTTCTTTTTGCATCCTGGACTCCTTGCAGGGTGTCATGCCCGAAGGGGCCGAAAATCGTCAAAGCTATGACGCCAAATACTGGTCACCATTATCAGTAAAAAATCGCACAGCTGCCAGCGCCGATTCATGGACGGGTTAATGACCCTCGTTTGCAGGCATTGCTCACGAAGACCGACCAAAGGTCATGGCCGGGGCGGCTGTACACATCGGCCCCCTGCCCTATAATCGCCGGCATCTAGCTTGTGGAGCCGACCATGCCGAACCTACGCCTTGCCGACCTGACCGCTGAAATCGAAGCCAACGTGCGCCGCGCACTGTTGGAGGACATCGGCAGTGGCGACATCACCGCGCAGCTGATCCCGGCCGAGCGCCTGGCCAAGGCGACCATCATCACCCGCGAAGACTGCGTGATTGCCGGCACTGCCTGGGTCGATGCCGTGTTTCGCCAGCTCGACCCGCGCGTGGCGGTGCACTGGCAGGTGGCCGACGGTGACCGCGCCACGGCCAACCAGCCGCTGTTCCACCTGGAAGGCCCGGCCCGCTCGCTGCTCAGCGGTGAGCGCAGCGCGCTGAATTTCCTGCAGATGCTGTCGGGGGTCGCTACCCGTGCGCGCTCCCTGGCCGACCTGGTGGAAGGTACCCAGGTGCGTCTGCTGGACACCCGCAAGACCCTGCCTGGCCTGCGCCTGGCACAGAAGTACGCGGTGACGTGCGGCGGCTGCGACAACCACCGCATCGGCCTGTACGACGCCTTCCTGATCAAGGAAAACCACATCGCCGCCAGCGGTGGTGTGGCCGAGGCCGTAACCGCGGCGCACCGTATTGCGCCGGGCAAGCCGGTAGAGATCGAAGTGGAAAGCCTGGAAGAACTGCGCGACGCGCTGGCAGCGGGCGCGGACATCATCATGCTCGACGAGCTGAACCTGGACGAAATGCGCGAAGCGGTACGCATCAACGCGGGCAAAGCCAAGCTGGAGGCCAGTGGCGGGGTCAACGAAACGACCCTGCGGGTAATTGCCGAGACCGGCGTGGACTACATCTCGATTGGTGCCATGACCAAGGATGTGAAAGCAGTGGACCTGTCCATGCGGTTGAGCCTGTGAGCTGACCGCAGGCATAAAAAAACCGGCCATCGAGCCGGTTTTTTGTTGCCGTCGCTGAGGGCCCTATCGCCGGCAAGCCAGCTCCCACAGGTACCGTGAAAGGCCTGAGGGCTGTGCAGTACCTGTGGGAGCTGGCTTGCCGGCGATAGGGCCGCAAAGCGGCCCCGGCGTTGCTGGATCAGAACGAGGCGTTGGCCAGGCCGTCCAGGTAACGCTCCACGTCCAGGGCCGCCATGCAGCCAGCGCCGGCCGAGGTAATGGCCTGACGGTAAACGTGGTCAGCCACGTCACCTGCAGCGAACACACCTTCAACGTTGGTGGCGGTAGCGTTGCCTTCACGGCCGCCGTTGACCACCAGGTAGCCGTCCTTGAGGGTCAGCTGGCCTTCGAACAGCGAAGTGTTCGGGGTGTGGCCAATGGCGATGAATACGCCGTCGACCTTGATTTCGTCGCTGCTGCCGTCGTTGTTCTTCAGGCGCGCACCGGTTACGCCCATGTTGTCACCCAACACTTCGTCCAGGGTGGCGTTGAGCTTGAGCTCGATCTTGCCTTCGGCCACACGGGCGTTGAGCTTGTCGACCAGGATCTTCTCGGCGCGGAAGGTCTCGCGACGGTGCACCAGGGTAACCTTGCTGGCGATGTTGGCCAGGTACAGCGCCTCTTCCACGGCAGTGTTGCCGCCGCCAACCACGGCGACCGGCTTGTTGCGGTAGAAGAAACCGTCGCAGGTGGCGCAGGCCGAAACGCCCTTGCCCATGAAGGTTTCTTCCGACGGCAGGCCCAGGTAGCGGGCGCTGGCACCGGTGGCGATGATCAGTGCGTCGCAGGTGTACTTGCCGCTGTCGCCCTGCAGGGTGAACGGCTTGTTGGCCAGGTCGACGGCATTGATGTGGTCGAAGACGATTTCGGTTTCGAAACGCTCGGCGTGTTCCTGCATGCGCTGCATCAGGGCCGGGCCAGTCAGGCCGTGGGGGTCGCCCGGCCAGTTGTCGACTTCGGTGGTGGTGGTCAGCTGGCCGCCAGCCTGCATGCCGGTGATCAGCAGCGGCTTGAGGTTGGCGCGGGCAGCGTAGACTGCAGCGCTGTAACCGGCAGGGCCGGAACCGAGAATGATGACGCGCGAATGACGTACTTCAGACATGTCGAACTCCTGTCGAGCCGGCGGCACGGGCCGGCATCGGTGTACCGGCTGCGCCAGCTGGAAAATTAAAACGGACCCACGCAGCACTTGGGGAAGGCTACAACGCGCAGGCCCGAAAAGCGGAAAAGTTGAGCGCACTGTAGCGAGGTCGCAAAGATTAAGGAAATATCCTTAGACAATCCACCTCATAGCCACCGTCTATTCATTGATTTCATCGATCGCCCAGCCCCCGGTGCTTTTGTTACAGCCCGTTTCCCGTTTGCCAGCCGCCTTTCGTCGGCGCGGCAAACTCGGTAAGGTCAGCGCGTTTTCCTTCTCTGCGGAGTCTCCCGATGCAAGCCCCTGTCCTCTCCGGCCCCCAATACCTGCGCGAAGGCCTGAAACTGGTGCTGAGCCCCAACCTGCGGTTGTTCGTGCTGCTGCCGCTGGCGGTCAACGTGCTGCTGTTCGGTGGCATGGTCTACTTCGCCGGCCACCAGTTCAGCCTGTGGCTCGATGCCCTGATGCCAACGCTGCCAGACTGGCTGAGCTTTCTCAGCTACATACTCTGGCCGCTGTTCGTTGCCTTGCTGGTATTGATGGTGTTCTTCACCTTCACCCTGGTGGCCAACATCATTGCCGCGCCGTTCAACGGTTTCCTGGCGGAAAAGGTCGAAGTGGTGGTGCGTGGCGAAGACACCTTCCCGGCGTTCAGCTGGGGTGAGCTGGTGGCCATGGTGCCACGCACCTTCAGCCGCGAAATGCGCAAGCTGGGCTACTTCCTGCCACGGGCCATCGGCCTGTTCATCCTGTCGCTGATCCCGGTGGTCAACGTCATCGCCGCGCCACTGTGGCTGATGTTCGGGGTATGGATGATGGCCATCCAGTACATCGACTACCCGGCGGACAACAACAAGATGAGCTGGCAGGACATGCTCGCCTGGCTGCGCAGCAAGCGTTGGCAGTCGCTGGGTTTTGGCGGCATCACCTACCTGGCACTGATGATTCCGGGGGTGAACGTGCTGATGATGCCGGCGGCGGTGGCGGGGGCTACGTTGTTCTGGGTGCGGGAGCGCAACTAGTTTCTACATGCTGACACAGCCCCTGTGGGAGCGGGTTTACCCGCGAAGAATCCAACCCGGTGTATGGCACCGGCTTCGCCGGTGTTCGCGGGTAAACCCGCTCCCACAGGGTTCGCGCCAACTTCCGGTTATTGCACAAGTCGATGGATCCTACAGGGGCCGCGATGCGGCCCTATAGCAACACCTCACTGCCCCAACCGGCTGGAAAACTGCCCCACTACATCTACTACCCGCTTCGCCCCGTCCTGGATCTCGACAATCACGCTGCCCGTCTCGTCAGCCAGCGCCAGCCCCTGCTCTGCCTGGCGCTTGCTGGTGTCGATGATCTCCACCGCCGCCTGCGCCAGTTGCTCGTTCTGCTTCACTACCCGGGCGATTTCCTCGGTAGCGGTGCTGGTGCGCGAGGCCAATTGGCGCACTTCGTCGGCAACCACGGCAAAACCCCGCCCCTGCTCGCCCGCGCGGGCCGCTTCGATGGCGGCGTTGAGCGCCAGCAGGTTGGTTTGCCCGGCAATGTCGCTGATGGTCTTGATGATCGAGCCAATCACCCGTGACTGTGTATCCAGCGCCTGGATGCCCTCGGCCGCCTCCTGCATCGAGGCTTCCAGGCCGCGCATCACGCTGACGGTCTGGGTAACCACATCGGTGGCCTTCTGGGCGCTGACATCAGTACCCAGCGAGGTGTTGTAGGCCACATCTGCTGCCTCGGCCACCGCCTGCTCCTGATTGACCTGGTCGGTAATCACGGTGGCGAACTTGACCACTTTGTAGAGTACGTCGTGGGCGTCGAACAGCGGGTTGTACGAGGCTTCCAGCCAGATCACCCGGCCATGGGCATCGATGCGTTTGAAGCGCTCGGCAACGTACTCGCCACGGCGCAATTTGTCCCAGAAGGCCTGGTAACCGACCGAGTTGGCCTCTTCCGGCGCGCAGAACATGCGGTGATGCTTGCCGCGGATCTGCTCCAGCCGGTACCCAACGCTGGCCAGGAAGCGATCATTGGCCGTGAGGATGGTGCCGTCGAGGGCAAACTCGATGACCGCGGTAGAGCGCATCAGCGCCTTGATCAGGCTTTCGTGCTCGCGGGACGTCTCGATGGTGCGGGTCAGGTCGCTGGAGTGCAGCGTGAAGTACTTGATGCGCCCCTCGCTGTTCTTCACCGGCTGCAGGATCGACCGCAGCCAGGCTTCCTGGCCATTGCCACGCAGCAGGCGGAAGGCGCCGTTCAGGTGCTCGCCACGGCTGATCGCGCTCTTCATGCGTTGGTAGAAATCCAGCGATTTCACATGGGCAGGGACGATGTCCTCGATGTTGCGTCCAAGCAATTGATCGGAACGGTAGAGCATTTCGCTCTCGAAATTACCGTTGACCATCTCGATCCGTCCCTGTGGGTCGAGCTGAAGTACCAGCATCTCGCTGTCGAGGCTACTCTTGACCTGTTCCACGGACATCAGGTCTTCGCGCAGCTGCCGGATTTCTTGCTTGAGCTTGCTGTTGAACATCACCGCACTCCTGGAGCGCATCACCTAGTCGAATGCATCTTCATCGGCTGCCGGTTGCACCTTCTTGAGCACCGCGCAACGAAATATTCATAAAGGCAAAAGCGTCAGCGGTCAGGCGTCATTTGCCTGTCACATTGCAGTCACATTGGCGCAACCCGGCAGGCGGAAACTTTTTGTCATGAATACACCCGCCCTACGCATTACCCTGGTCAGCGAAACCTTCCCACCCGAAATCAACGGCGTGGCCAACACCCTTGGCCGCCTTGGCGAAGGGTTGCGTCAGCGCGGCCATGTGGTCGAGGTGGTGCGCCCGCGCCAAGCTGGCGAAGCACCCGTGCACAACGACCCACACCTGATGCTGTGCCGTGGCTGGGCGCTGCCTGGCTACCCCGGTTTGCAGTGGGGCGAGGTGTCGATGCACAAGTTGTTGCGCCGCTGGCGGCGGCAGCGCCCGGACGTGCTGTATATCGCCACCGAGGGGCCGCTGGGGCTCAGCGCACTGCGCGCGGCCAGGCGCCTGGGGATCGCGGTCGTCAGCGGCTTTCACACCAACTTCCCGCAGTACTCCGGCCAGTACGGCCTGGGTTTGCTGGCACGCCTGCTCACCCACTACCTGCGCTGGTTCCATCGGCGCACGGCGATCACCCTGGTACCCAGTGTCAGCCAGCGCCTGGAGCTTGAACGCCGTGGTTTCGAGCGCCTGGAGCTGCTGGCCCGTGGTGTCGATGCCTGCCTGTTCAACCCGGCCCGACGCAGCCAGGCGTTGCGCGAAAGCTGGGGGCTAGGCCCGGACGATCTCGCCGTGCTGCATGTCGGGCGGCTGGCGGTGGAAAAGAACCTTGGCTTGCTGCGGCCTTGCCTTGATGCATTGCAGAAGGCTTATCCACAGAAGCGCCTGCGCCTGATCATGGTGGGTGACGGCCCGCAGCGCGCCGCCCTCCAACAGCAGATACCGGACGCGATTTTCTGCGGTGCCCAGCGCGGCGAGGTGCTGGCCGAGCATTACGCCAGCGGTGACCTGTTCCTGTTCCCGAGCCTGACCGAAACCTTTGGCAATGTGGTGCTCGAAGCCATGGCTTCGGGGTTGGCGGTGGTTGCTTATGACGAGGCGGCGGCTGCGCAGCATATTCGCCATGGCCACAGCGGTGCGCTGGCCATGCCGGGGGACCAGGCGGCGTTTGTCGATGCGGCTTGCTGGCTGCTGGAGGAGGAGGAAACATTGCGCCGTGTGCGCCTGAATGCGCGGCAGCATGCCAGCCGTCAGGGCTGGGCGGCGATTGTCGAGCAGTTTGAGGGGTATCTATATGGTGCTTGCCAGCAAACCGGTGCTGCGACTGGGCGTTCTGCTCAATATGTGCAGCGCCTGTGAGATCGAGCGCCGCCCGCGCGGCGCATCGCGAGCTGCGCTCGCTCCTACGTTTATTTCTGGCCAGTAACGCCTGTTATAGGCGCGCGCGACCGCCTGGTTTGTACGACGCGGTATCGAGCCATGCGTCAAGGCATTCGCGCGCAAATCCAACAGGAAAAATTGGCCAGAAACAAACGTAGGAGCGAGCGCAGCTCGCGATGCGCCGCGCGGGCGGCGCGCGGTCTACCAGGCGGCAAAAATTCCGCGGCAGGCACTCTTCAGACCAGTGCTTTCTCGATTGCCTGCACCACCGTAGGGTCATCCGGCGCCGTGCGCGGCGAGAAACGGGCCAGCACCCGCCCATCCTTGCCCACCAGGAATTTCTCGAAATTCCAGGTGATGTCGCCGGGGAACTCGGCCCCCTCGCCCGCCAGCAGGCGGTACAACGAATGGCGTTGCGGCCCGTTGACTTCCAGCTTGCCGCCCAGCGGGAAGCTCACCCCGTAGTTGAGGCTGCAGAAGTCCTGGATTTCCTTTTCGCTGCCCGGTTCCTGGCCGGCAAACTGGTTGCACGGCAGGCCAAGCACGTTGAAGCCCTTGCCCTTGTAAACCTGATAGAGGTTTTCCAGGGCCTTGTATTGCGGCGTGAGACCACATTTGGAGGCAACGTTGACCACCAGCACCACTTGGCCCTTGAACGGTGCGAGTGGCAGTTCCCCGCCGTTCAGCGCGTCCAGTTTCAGGTCGTGAAATGCACTCATGATGATATCCCCTCTCAGGTTCCCGGTTGCCGCGCAGGCGAATTCCGCCCACTAAAAAGGCGCCCGTCCAAACCGTTCACCTCCCGTAGGAAGGCAAATCGGCTTGCCCGAGCGCCTGGCGACTTTCTGAGCTTAGCGCAGAAAATCAGTGGTGATGGCCACCTTCACCGTGGATGTGACGGTGAGCGATTTCTTCTTCGCTGGCGTCACGCACGTCGACAACCTTGACCTGGAAGGTCAGGCGCTGGCCGGCCAGCGGGTGGTTGCCGTCAACGGTGACGTCGTCGCCGTCGAGGTCACGGATGGTGACGATCTGCATCTGGCCGTCCGGTGCCGAAGCGTGGAACTGCATGCCCACTTCCAGCTCGTCGACGCCTTCGAACAGGCTGCGGTTCAGGGTGCTGACCAGCTCGGCCAGGTATTCGCCGTAGGCGTCTTCCGGCTCGATGGAAACGTTCAGCTCGTCACCAGCCTGTTTGCCTTCCAGGGCTTTTTCCAGGCCCGGGATGATGTTGCCGGCACCGTGCAGGTAGACCAGCGGCGCGCCACCGGCGGAGCTGTCGATGGTCTCCCCGGCGTCGTTGGTCAGGGTATAGTCGATGGAGACAGCCTTGTTGGCGGCGATCAGCATGGGGCAAGACCTTTTGCAAAAGTATGTAGAGCGGACAAGTGTAACCAAGCCATCGTCCGATTGCGAACGCACTGCGGACAAGCAACGGCCCATCAGTCGGATCACCGGCTTTCACCAGGACGAAGAAGGCCACTGGGTGGCCGAACTGTCCTGCGGCCATACCCAGCACCTGCGCCACCAACCGCCGTGGCAATCACGCCCCTGGGTGCTGGACCCGGCACAACGCGCGCAGCGCATCGGCCAGGCTTTTGCTTGCGGCTGGTGCGCACAAGGGGCCGATGGCGCTACCCTTGGCCGCTAATTTCTTGCACCGCTTATTTCGAGAAGCACGCATGCAGACATTTTTCATTGCGCCGACCGACTTCGGTGTTGGCCTGACCTCCATCAGCCTGGGCCTGGTGCGCACCCTCGAGCGCGCCGGCCTGAAGGTCGGTTTCTTCAAGCCGATCGCCCAGCCCCACCCGGGTGACACCGGCCCCGAGCGCTCTACCGAACTGGTGGCCCGCACCCACGGCATCAACCCCCCGGTACCACTGAGCCTGGCCCAGGTCGAGCGCATGCTTGGCGACGGCCAGCTGGACGAGTTGCTCGAAGAAATCATCCGCCTCTACCAGCAAGCCTGCGTCGGCAATGACGTGGTGGTGGTCGAAGGCATGGTGCCCACGCGCCACGCCAGCTATGCGGCACGGGTCAACCTGCACCTGGCCAAGAGCCTGGATGCCGAGGTGATCCTGGTGTCGGCCCCGGAAAACGAAGTGCTCAGCGAATTGTCTGGCCGGGTCGAACTGCAGGCCCAGCTGTTCGGCGGCCCACGCGACCCGAAGGTGCTCGGGGTCATCCTCAACAAGGTGCGCACCGACGAAAGCATGGCGGACTTCGCCACCCGCCTGCGCGAGCACTCGCCCCTGCTGCGCGGCAACGACTTCCGCCTGCTCGGCTGCATCCCCTACCAGCCTGAGCTGAACGCCCCGCGCACCCGCGACGTGGCCGACCTGCTCGGTGCCCAGGTGCTCAACGCCGGCGACTACGAACAGCGGCGCATGAGCAAGATCATCATCTGCGCACGTACCGTGGCCAACACGGTACCGCTGCTGACCTCGGGCACCCTGGTGGTCACCCCGGGCGATCGCGACGACATCATCCTTGCCGTCAGCCTGGCGGCCATCAATGGCGTACCGTTGGCCGGGCTGCTGCTGACCAGCGACAGCAAGCCCGACGCGCGCATCCTCGGCCTGTGCCGCGGCGCGCTGCAGGCCGGCCTGCCGATCCTGTCGGTCAGCACCGGCTCGTACGACACTGCCAACCAGCTCAATTCGCTGAACCGCGAGATCCCGGTCGACGACCGCGAGCGCGCCGAGTTCATCACCGACTTTGTCGCCAGCCACCTCGACGCGGCCTGGCTGCACCAACGCTGCGGTACCCCCCGCGAGATGCGCCTGTCGCCCGCGGTATTCCGCTACCAGCTGATCCAGCGGGCGCAGCAGGCCAACAAGCGCATCGTCCTGCCAGAAGGTGCCGAGCCGCTGCTGGTGCAGGCCGCAGCCATCTGCCAGGCGCGCGGCATTGCCCGCTGCGTGCTGCTGGCCAAGCCCGAGGATGTCGAGGCCGTGGCCCGCGCCCAAGGCATTACCCTGCCGCCTGGCCTGGAAATCCTCGACCCCGAGCTGATTCGCGGGCGCTACGTAGAGCCGATGGTGGCGCTGCGCAAGAGCAAGAACCTCAACGCACCGATGGCCGAGCAGCAACTGGAAGACCCGGTGGTGATCGGCACCATGATGCTGGCCCTGGACGAAGTGGACGGCCTGGTATCGGGCCTGGTGCACTCCACCGCCAACACCATCCGCCCTGCCCTGCAGTTGATCAAGACCGCGCCGGGCTCCAGCCTGGTGTCGTCCGTGTTCTTCATGCTGTTCCCCGAGCAGGTGCTGGTGTACGGCGACTGCGTGATGAACCCCCACCCGAGCGCTACCGAACTGGCCGAGATCGCCAGGCAGAGTGCTGAATCGGCGCAGGCCTTCGGCATCGCCCCGCGGGTGGCGATGATCAGTTATTCAAGCGATTCGGCCAGCGATGAAGAAGTGGGGAAAGTGCGCGAAGCGACACGCCTGGCACAAGGTGCAGCGCAGGCGCTGCTGATCGATGGGCCGCTGCAGTATGACGCGGCGGCCAACCCGGCGATTGCACGGGAACTGGCGCCGGATAGCCCGGTGGCCGGGCGTGCCACGGTGTTCGTGTTCCCTGACTTGAACACGGGCAACACCACGCACAAAGCGGTGCAACGCAGTACCGACGGGGTCAGCCTTGGGCCGATGCTGCAGGGGTTGCGCAAGCCGGTGAACGACTTGCCGCGCGGGGCTCAGGTTGACGATATTGTGCATACCATTGCCCTGACGGCGATTCAGGCCAGCGTGGTGGGCTAATAGCTGGGGCTGCTTTTGCAGCCCGTTCGCGGCACAAGGCCGCTCCTACAGGGATCGCGTAGTGCCTGTGAGAGCGGCCCCGGGGATCAATCAGGGATACTGCTGAACCTGGCCTTGCTGCTGATCATACTGCTGGCCTGGAATCGGCTTCAGGTTAACTTCCACGCGGCGGTTCTGCGCCCGGCCATTGGCGTCGGCGTTGCTGGCGATCGGCTGGTCCGGGCCCATGCCACGCACCGAGATACGCGAAGCATCCACACCCTGCGAGGTCAGGTAGGTGCTGACCGCCTGCGCACGGCGCTGGGACAGGTCCATGTTGTGCTGGCGGCTGCCGGTGCTGTCGGTGAAACCGACCACTTCGATGGTGTTCTGGTTGAACTGCTTGAACGAGCCTGCCAGGTTGTTCAGCGGCGAGTAGAAGCTTGGGGCGATGTTGGCCGAGTCGGTGGCAAAGGTGATGTTGCCCGGCATGATCAGTTTGATCTGGTCGCCCTGGCGTTGTACTTCCACGCCGGTGTTGGCCATCTGGGCGCGCAGCTCGGCCTCTTGCTTGTCGGCGTAGTAGCCATAACCCGCGGCAGCAGCGCCCACCGCAGCGGCGCCGATCAGTGCACCCTTGCCACGGTTGTTGTGATCGATGGCAGCACCGGCGATGGCGCCAGCCAGCGCGCCCAGGCCGCCGTACTTGGCGGTCTTGCTCATCCCCGTGGAGCCCTGCGCCTGACCCTGGTTGTCATAAGGGTTCTGGCTGGCACAGCCAGTCATCAGGGCAGCGGCAGTTGCGACGATAATCAGACGACGCATGGTGAACATGGACAAGCTCCTACTGAAATTCATAAATGCGGCAGATCACAACTGGATCTATGCCAGCCTTGGATTGCATCGGCAATGAAAAATTCAATGAAAGTGCCTTCATGTGCTCTCAGGCACGCACGAAGGGGTTTTCACGCATCTCATCACCCAAGCGGGTATCGGGCCCGTGGCCGGTCACCACGATGGCCTCTTCGTCCAGCCGGTACAGCCGCTCCTTGATGGAACGCACGATGGCCCGCTGGTCACCCCCCCACAAATCGGTGCGGCCAATGCCACGGCGGAACAGGGTGTCGCCGGCGATCAGCAGTTTGGCATCGGCGAACCAGAAGCTCATCGAACCCGGGGTATGGCCAGGCGTATGCAGGGCCACGCCACAGCCACAGGCCAGCTCTTCGTCATCGCCCAGCCAGCGATCGGGTGCGGGTACCGGGGTGTAGGGGACGCCGAACATCTGGCACTGCATTTCCAGGTTGTCCCACAGTACCTGATCGTCTTTGTGCAGGTGCAGGCTGGCGCCGGTCAGCGCCTTGAGCTTGCCCGAGGCGAGGAAGTGGTCGAAATGCGCGTGGGTGTGGATGATGCTGACCAGCGTCAGGCCATGGGCCTGCAGGCGCGCGAGGATCTTCTCCGGGTCACCGCCCGGGTCGACGACGATGGCCTTCTTGGTCAGCGGGTCGCCGATCAGCGTGCAGTTGCACTGCAAGGGGCCTACGGGGAAGGTTTCGCGGATGAGTGCAGGTGGGGCTTGGGTCATTGCATTACTCATGAGGAAAGCGGGGAACACTGAAAGCTTCAAGTCTGTTTATTCAATCAAGCGCAGTCATGTCACAAAAGCTACAAACTCGTTCCCGGAGCCAAACAAAAAACCGGCCAATAGGCCGGTTCTCAACCAATATGAATACGCGGTAGAGGCTTGCACCAGAGCCTGACGAGCTTTCGCTCAGGATGGAGTGCCTGCCAGAGGGCCTGCGGGCTCAAAGTCAGCCCCCTTCGCCTTTGCGACCTGCAGGAAGCGCAGCTGGTTGCTGGAGATTCGACCAGCAAGACGCCTTGCTTCAGCCTCAAATCTCGCAATCGCAAGCAACTCTACCTGTCTCGTTTTGGACCGCATTGTTACCTCCAAAAGCTTGATCGACACGCTATCGATGTTATTAGGGATCAACCACGATCACAAGCCGACCTTCAGCGCTCCAAGTGAAGCCAAGCGCTTCATACACTGACCGGGCGCCCTCCAGAGGGTCTTGTATCTCAATCTCCTGGCAGCCCAACATACGAGCATAGAAATCTATCGATGTAAGCGCCAAACCTGCGATCTCTCCCCTAAGTGGATGCGACGGGCAGGGACTACCTTGGAGCAGTATGACCTTGATGCACAAGCGGCTCTTTCTAGGACTTGCGTAGCAAAGACCGCAGAGCTCGCTACCGAACCAGATCGCAAGATCGAACCCTTTGGGATCGCTATCTTTCCAGTCGACAATCTCCTCCCAAGGGAACAGACACCGACTTTCTGACCACTCCAGGCTAGCAGTGAGAGCCTCGTGCGTTATCGGCTCCATCCGGACTTGGCCGACATCAACATCTCCACTCAACAGGCCTGGCCGCCGATTCAGCAGTTCATGAGTGAGCGTTCGAGCTTGTGATCTATATATCTGATACCGAAGTTTACTGATCCGCCTTCTCATGCAAGCACCGCGTCCGAAATGGAGCCACCACCATTCAGAACTCGCGGCCTGCTGGTCGCATGTCGTTCCACATCTGCATATCCTTTGGATGCGGGACGTCGAAGTCGCACTGCCCGAGCAGTGAAGCAAGATCATAGGGGGGTACACCGGAGCCTGCGTTCGCCTGGTGCTTATTCACCTTCATGTTTTCGGTTGGTGAGCAGTATTTCGACTTCGGGGTATGTTTTTTCATAGCCGCTCCTCTGGTAGTCATCGAAACCGAATAACTACCAGCATCAGCGCCATTCACAAAGAGCTCCGAGGCTCGTTTGGTAGAGATCAGATTGCTCCTACAGCATCCGACGAAGCGTCGCCCCTGATCTCGCCTTAAGCATTGCGCGATGTATCAATCCAAGCCGTAAGCGGCCCGTCTATCTCAAGGCAGGAACAACCTGAACAACCCGCCCCCAAGCGCCCCGCCATTGGAGATCTCGATCCGCCCGCGCACCCCGCCGCTTTCATGCAGTGCCGCGATCCGCGCAGCAAAGTACAGGCCAAGGCCGGTGCTGCCGCTGGTCGAGTCGATGCCCTGGATATACTCCTCCTGGCGCTCGAGCATGTGCTTCGGATAACCCGGGCCGTCATCGTTTACGCAGATGGCCAGCTGGTTGTCGGCCTCTTCGATGGTGATCAGCAAGGCGTGCCCGGCAAAGCGGGTGGCGTTGGTGATGACGTTGGCGATTACCGAGGCCACCAGTTCACGGTCGAAAAAGCCCAGCGGGTTGTCGGTGTCGATGCGCCAGGTGGCGAGGATGTCGTTGTGCTTGAGCACTTCCTGGTGTGCCGCCAATTGGGCTTCGATGAAGTCGTCCAGTTCGTGGTAGTCCGGGCACACCGGCAACTGGTTGATACCCAGTTTGTACAGGCCCAGCAGCTGCACCAGCATGCCGTTGAGGTGGCGAAACTCGTGCTCCATGATTCCCTGCTCGGCACCACCACGCAGCTCTTCGGGCAAGCGTTCCATCCACTGGTTGTGGGACTGGATCAGCGCTGACAAAGAGCTTTTGAGGTCGTGCACGGTGGAGGCGATCACCGTGGAAAAATCCAGCCCCTGATTGTCTTGATTCATGCGCCGAACACTCGGATGTGCAGTTTGCGGTAACGGTCATAGCGATTGTCGCTGGCAGGGATACCGGCCACGCTGGTCAAGGCGTCCTGGCATTCCTGCATGATCGCGGGCTGAGGGTTTTCACCGCCGATGCGCAGCAGCGCCTGGGCGGTGTTAAGGGCGATACTGATGTTCTTCGGCTGCATACCCAGCGCCTTGCGGAACATCTGCAACGCCTCGCCAAGCTGCCCTCCCTGGTAACTGCGCACACCCTGGCGATTGAGGGTGACCGCTTCGGTAATGGCGTTGAGCACGCTGGGGTCGTCCGTCAGCTTGCCCACTTTCTCCATGACCTTGGGGTCATCGCCATAACTTTCCACACAGTTCTTCAGCACGCCGAGGGCGGCGGTTTCCTGCCCCATTGCCTGCAACTGTGCGGCAACGGTCAGGGCCGAATCGACCGAGAAGAACTGGTTCATCTTGTCCAGGCGCTGGATCGCCTGTTCGGTCAGCTTGCCGGCCGTTTCCGGGTCACCCGCCTGTTGCAGGCTGGCGGCCTTCATCATCCGCGCACGCACCTGCAAGCCCTGGTCCTCGGGGTTTTCCTTGGCTACTTCGCTGAGCGTGGTGTTGATTTCGACCCGGGTACGGGCGTCCAGGCCAAAGCCTGCGTTCTTGCTCATCAGCGCCTGCACCAGGCCAAGGTTGTTTTCAGCATCCTTGTAGCGCGAGCTCTGCCCCTGGTTCACTGCATGGCGAAACGCCTTCGACGCGCTCTCGAAGTCTTCGTTCTCCAGCGCCAGCTTGCCCAGCGTCGACTGCCGACGTACCGACAGTGGCGACAGCCGCACGGCTTCTTCAAGCAGGTTTTGCGCGCGCCGGGTATCACCCTGGGCCACCAGCACCTCGGCCATGCCGTCGTACAGGCCGGGCATGATCGGGAACGCCTTGAGCGCCTGCTCGTACACACCCTGAGCCTGGGCATTCTGGCCACGCTTGTGCATCAGGGCGCCCAGCGCGGCGTACACCCAGGGCTGCGGGCGGCTGGCCAGGATGGCCTTGAGGAACTTTTCCAGTTCCTCGAAGCGGTTGAGGTTGCGCAGGGCATCGGCCCGATAACGCAGGCACAGGGGTGCCAGGCGCGGGTCTTTCTTGCACAGCTCGGCACAGGCAGCCAGCACTTCGGCCGGGCGATTGCGGTCCAGCGCCTGCAAAATCGGCTTGAGCAGCGTCTTGCGCTGGAACAGTTTCTCGACCCGCTGGGCCAGGCCAACGCGGTTGAACGGTTTGGTCAGGTAGGCATCGGGCTCATGCTCGATGGCGCTGAGGACAATGGCCTGGCTGCTCTCGGCCGTGACCATGATGAACACGCACTCATGGCTGATGTGCTTGTCGATGATCAGGTCTTCGAGCACCTGCTGGCCGTTCTTCTTGCCGTCGCCCAGGTGGAAGTCCTGCAGGATGAAGTCATAGCGCTTCTGCGCGCACATGCGCAGCGCCTGCTCGCCGCTGTCGGCGGTGTCCACGTCGCGCACGCCCAACTCGCGCAGCATTGAACGGGTCGACGTGCGAAAGTCGGTAAAGTCGTCGACGATCAGAAAGCTTTTTTGCCCGTACTGCAGCATCAACACGACCTGCCTTGGAATGATTGAAAAATCGCGCGAAGCGATGCCACCGATCGCTGTATCGGCAGCTGGTCGGGAAAGATGAGGGTAGAGCATTGCCGGCCACAATCCATGGCCTCAGGCCATCACTTTAGCGGGCAAAGACCTGCAGGGCCAGTATCACGCCAGCACGCCCAGGGATTTGGCCTTGGCCACCGCCTGGGTGCGTCGCTCGACCCCCAGTTTGCTGTTGATGTGGCTGGCGTGGGTTTTCACGGTGTGCAGGGAAATGAACAGCCGCTCGCTGATTTGCTGGTTGGAGCAACCCTGGGCAATCAGTTCGAGCACAGCCAGTTCGCGGCCGCTCAGGGCTTCGCCGGTGCCGGTGGTGGCGCTTGGCTGCTGTGGCAGGCGCTTGAGCAGTTCGGACTGAACCGGGCAGGACGAACCTGCCTGCAATTGTTCATAAAGCCATTGCGGGTGCTTTTTCAGCAGCGGCTGGAACGGTTGCAGCAAGCCGCCATGAGCGCAGGCCAGCAGGCTTGGCAGCAACTGCGCGGCCTGCCCCTCCCGGCCTTCGTCCAGCAGCAGCGAGAGCCATTGGCACAGGGCGCTGACGGTGAGCAGCATGCCGCCACTGGCCTGGCCGCGCTCGACCAGGCTTGCCAGGCGCTGTACGGCGTCGTCGCCGCGTAACTGGATGCGCTCGAGCAGCGCCTGCTGCAACGCAATGTGCAATGGCAGCAGCGGGTGGAACTCCGGCGCTACTGCCGGCTGCTCGCCGCCGTAGGTCTGGCCCAGGCGCAGCAGCCAGGACTCGGCCAGGTCGGTACGCCCTTGGGCCAGCCACAGTTCGCATTTGACCAGGGTAATCATGGCCAGGTAGTAGACCGGGGGCACGTCCCAGATATGCATCAGGCGCTCGGCCTCGGCCAATTCGGCAAAGGCCTCGGCAAAGTGCCCTTCCCGGCCATCGAGCGTAGCAATCACGCAATGGCCGATAAGCACACTGATATCCCGGCAGGCCCGCGCCTCGCCCAGCCCCGCGCGCAAACGCGCACGGCCCTGGGCCGGCTGCAGGCGCGAGACCAGCAGGTAACCTTCGTAAAGCGTCAGGCGCGCACGCACGGCATACAGCCGCTGCGCCGAAAGCCCCTGCAGCCGCTGTAGCCCTTGGCGCACTTCGTCCAGTGCGCGCACCACCTCGCCACGGGCGTGCAGCACCCGCGCCCGGTCGTAGTGGGCCAGCGCCTCGAACAACGGGTTGCCGACCCGCTGGGCCAGCTCCAGGGCTTCGCGGTTCCAGCCCCGGGCCCGCCAGAAGTCGCCATCGGCAACGGCCAGGTTGGACAGCGTGGACAAACACACCAGGCGTTGGCCATAACGCTTGCTCGGCAGGCTCTCCAGCGCTTCGCCGCAATAGGCCAGGGTGCGTTCGCGGTCGCCACGGCCACGGGCAATGACCCCACTCAGCGCCAGCCACTGGGCCAGCATCGACTTTTGCGCGGTCGCCGAAGGCGCGGGCAGAAAGCGGCTGAGGTAGCCGGCCAGTTCCTCGGCGGCGTCCAGCTGGCACGCCAGGCCCAACGCCCAGCTGTACAGCACGATCAACCGGGGCGTGCTGATCAGCAGGCTGTCGGGCAGGTCCATCTTCCAGCGCAGCAACATGCCGATGTTCTGTTCAGCCAGCAGTTGCTCCTCGGACAGGCTCTGCACCAGGTCGGCAGCGACATCGAGGTGGCCGGCACGCAGGGCCTGCTCCACCGCCTCGTCCAGCAGGCCCTGCTTTTCGAACCAGCGGCAGGCACGCAGTTGCAAACCGGCCAGTGGCTCGCTGGCCTGCCGGCTGCGCAGCAGATCGGAGAACAGGTGATGGTAGCGGAACCAGTAGCCATGCTCGTCCAGCGGCACCAGGAACACCTGGTGCGCCTGCAGGAAGCGCAGCACTGCGGCGCTGTCCTGGCGGCCACGCAAGGCGTCGCACAACGGGGCGCAGAAGCGCTCCTGGCAGGCCGTGTCGTACAGGAACGCCTGTACGTCGTCGGGCAGCATGTCGATGACTTCTTCAAGCAGGTAGTCGCGGATCAGGCCTTCGCCGCCATGCAAGGCCTGGGGCAAGGCTTGCTCGTCCGCCGACTCGCTGGCTGCCAGTTGCCAAAAGCGCAAACCGGCCACCCAACCGTCGCTGCGCTGGATCAGGTTGTCCAGTGCCTGGCCGCGCAGGGCCGTTGGCTGCCGGCCGATCACCGCCAGCGACTCCTCCTCGGTGAGGCGCAAATCCTGTTCGTTCAGTTCGACAAGCTGGCGCGACAGCCGCAAACGCGCCAGGTGCCAGTCCGGGCGCTGGCGGCTGGTCACCAGCAACACCAGGCCGGCGGGCAGGTGATTGAGGAAGAACTGCAGGCAACGGTCGAGTACCGGCCCCTGGGCCAGGTGATAGTCGTCGAGTACCAGCAGCAAAGGGGTATCGGCTTGCAGGTACAGCGCCAGCTCGTCGAGCAGGCCGTCGATCCACTCCTCGAAGGCGAACGGCTGGTGGCGCTGGCGCATTTTCAGCAAGCCCATGGCCTGCCCGCCCAGTGCCGGGCAGTACTGCTGCAGGCCTTCGAGCAGGCGTTCAAGGAAGCGGCCAGGGTCGGCATCCCGCTGGCTCAGGCCAAGCCACAGGCTGCGCCAGTGCTCGGGCAGCGCTTGGCAGAATTCGATGGCCAGGGAGCTTTTGCCGAAACCTGCCGGGGCATTGACCAACAACAGCCGGCCACCAAGCCCGGCCTGCAGACGCTGACACAGGCGCAAGCGCGGCACATGGCCGTCCGGCAGCGGCGGCCGGAAGAAACGCCCGTCCAGCAGGCCCAGGGCCTGACTGGCGAATCCATGCGTACGGGACAAATCTGTCATGGCCGGCTCGTTCTGGGTGGAGGACTACGGCGTTATGGATGCTTGCGAGACTAGCCGGTAACGCAGCGTATTTGAAGATGATGGGCGCAATTGCACCGGAAAAGACTGCGACAAAAAGCAACATGGCTGATGGACAAAGGCTGAGGCGGGGGTTTGGGTGGGTATTCAGCAGATTTATTGCCTGTACTGGCCTCTTCGCGGGTAAACCCGCTCCTACAGGGGATTGCACAGCTTTCAAGGCCAGTGCAGTACCTGTAGGAGCAGCCTTGTGCTGCGAAGAGGCCGGTAAGGCTGAAGAATATCTTTGGCTGCAATGGCCTCTTCGCAGCACAAGGCTGCTCCTACAGGGCCTGTGTTTGACTGGAAATTATCGCCGGGGCAGCAAACAGAAACGCCCCGGGCAGGCCGGGGCGTTCTGGGGATCACGCGGAGTAAAGGGTTTTCAGATCAACGAATACCCGACTGGCGCAAGGCCGCAGGCTGGAAGTCGGCCTTGCTGGCACTGAAGCCGAAGTCGTAGGCGCGCTTCTCTTCGTTTTTCATGCCCAGGGCCAGGTAACGACCCGATTGCAGGTCGTAGATGGTTTCCAGGGTATACCAAGGCACCTCTTTGTTGTAGTACGGCTGGGAATGGGCTTCGGACACGCGCCACAGCTGGCCACGGCCGTCGTACTGGTCGATCACTGCGGCCTGCCAGGTGTCTTCATCGATGTAGAAGTCACGCTTGGCGTAGATGTGCCGCTGGCCCGGCTTGAGGGTTGCGACCACGTGCCAGACGCGGCGCAGCTCGTAACGGGACAGGTCCTGGTTGATGTGCCCGGCCTTGATGATGTCGCTGTACTTCAGCTTGGGGTCATCCAGCTTGAAGGCGTTGGAGGCGATGTACAGTTCCTTCTTGCCTTCCAGCTTCCAGTCGTAGCGGTCTGGCGCACCGTTGAACATGTCCAGGTTGTCCGAGGTACGCAGGCCGTCGGCAGCGGTACCCGGGCCGTCGTACGACACTTGCGGTGCCTGGCGTACGCGACGCTGGCCGGCGTTGTAGATCCACGCCTTGCGCGGTTCCTTCACCTGGTCGAGGGTTTCGTGTACCAGCAGTACGGTACCGGCCAGGCGTGCTGGCGCGGTCACTTCCTGCTTGAAGTAGAACAGGATGTTGCCCGGGTTGTTCGGGTCGTAATCCTTCATCCTGTCGCGGAATACGAACTGGTCGGAGAAGTACACCGGGTTGAAAGAGCCGTTCTGCTGTGGCGTCGCCTGGGTCACCAGGCGGCTGACACTGCCGCCCCGGTAACGGGTGATGTGGTTCCAGATCACCTCCAGGCCACTTTTCGGAATCGGGAACGGCACCGCCGTGTCGAAGTTGTTCAGGCCGTTGCCACCTTCCACCAGCGTGGTCTGGGTGGCGTTTTTCTTGATGGCGGCGAACACGTCGGCAGGTACCGTGGAGCCGCGATGGGTTTTGAATACCGGGATCCTGAAGGTGTCCGGGTAGCGCTTGAACATGGCCAGCTGGCCCGGCGAGAGCTTGTCCTTGTACTGATCGGCGTTCTGCGCAGTGATGGTGAACAGCGGCTTTTCACTGCCATACGGGTCGGCCAAAAAGCCCTTGCCGTCGACGCTGCCCGCACTCTTCGACAGCGGCTCCCACGGGCCGATCGAGCCATCGGCGTTGCCGGCCTTCTCGGCGCCCATCGGGGTCAGGGTACTGCCCAGCTTGGCCGCCTCGTCGGCGGATACCGCAGCCATGACGCTGGTCGCCAGCAGGGACAGGCCCAGTACACCGGCTTGCAGCAGACTTCTGGTCTTGTTCATGTCGTGTCGTCCTGGATCTGAATGCTTAGAAGTTCACGCCGAAGCTGAGCGCGACAAAGTCACGGTCATCCACGGTGCTGTACTTGCCGTCGAAGAAGTTGGTGTACGACAGGCTCGCCGTGTAGGTGTTCTGGTACTCGGCGTCCAGGCCCAGGCTGACTGCCTTGCGGCCTTCCTCGAAGTTGGCACCAGGGCCCGGCGAGTAGCCGGAAACGTCATGCGACCAGGCCACGCTCGGTTTCAGGTTTACCCCGGCGAACACGTCGTTGTAGTCCCAGATGACACGGGCGCGATAGCCCCAGGAAGTGCTGGTGGTGTAGCCGTCGTTCTCGCATTTGCGGTTCAGGTTGGTGGTGGATGCCCCGGCACCTGCGCCGGCGATGGTGCTGGTGTTGAGTGCCTGGCAGGTGTCTGCACCGCCGGTGGCAGGCAGCGGACCAGGCCCGAACACCGGGTCACGGCCATAGCGGGTCTCACGTGCGTTTTCCAGGCCACCAACATGGGTGACCCCTACTTCGCCCACCACGGTCATCCGGCTGGCACCCATTACCTGATCGAAGAAGTGCGTCAGGGTGGTCTGGAACTGGGTGATCTCCTTACGGCGATACCCGTGCAGGTCTTGCCCCGGTGTACCGGTCAGCAACGAAGCATTGCTCAAGGCGCCGCCAATTGGACGGACCCCGGCGAACAGGATGTCGGTGGTATTGAGCTGCACTGGCGCATTGGGGCGGTAGCTGAGCTCGCCGCTCCAGGCGGTGCCAGTAGGCAGGGTGGTGGAGAAGCTCAGGCCATACAGGCGGATATCTTCGGGGTATTCGACGAAGTACTTCGAGTTACCCGCGACAATCAACGGCGCCAGCGCACGCAGCTGCGCTGGCAGCGCGCTCAACCCGGCAAATACCGAAGGCGCAGCACCGGTGGCGCTGAAGATCGGCGCACGGCTGTGGTAGTTCATGAAATAGGCGCCGAATTCGGTGTCGAGCGGCTCGAACATGTAGCGCATGGCCACACCGAACTGCCCGCTGTCACGGGCGTCGCGGTCGGCGCCGCGGGCCACCATCACACCTTCTTCATTGATGTTCACGCCACGGGTGGCGAGGAACTGCTGGGCCGCTGCCGGCACTGTGCGGCTGCTGTTGAGCACGCGCAGGTTGTCGGTGCAGCCGTCGGCAATGATGTCAGGCTGAGAGAAGAACGTGCCGCAGTTGTCGACGACGGTCTGGTCCCACTCGATCTGGTAGAAGGCCTCGGCCGACAGGTTGTCGGTCAGGCTCTGGGAGATGTAGAACATGTTGACCGGGATCAGCCCTTCCTTGATCTCGGCACCCGGGCGGCGGAAGGCCGACACGTCGATGGGGTTGATCGAGTTGATGCCGCCGCCGATGAAGGTACTTTCCCCCCAGCTCACCACCTGCTTGCCCAGGCGCACCGAGCCCGGCTGATCGCCGATGGAATAGTTGTGGTAGACAAAGGCGTCGAGCAGCTGGGCGCCGGACGACTTGGCGCCCTCCTTGCGGCCGGAGTCGCTGATGTCCTTGAACTCGCGGCTTTCGTCCTTCAGCTCGAAGTCGTACCAGTACTTGCCGCGCACGAATACGCCGGTATCGCCGTACTTGAGCTCAAGGTCATGGATGCCCTTGAAGATCTTGGAGAACGTTTCGCCCTTCTTGAAGTTCAGGTGGCCATCGTCGGAGGTCTGCGACAGGCCCTTGCCGCCGTTGTTCACCCCGATCAGGTTCTTGTTGGGGTTGGCCGTCGACCAGCTGGCGCCAATGGAGAGCGACGAGTCGAACTGGCCTTCGATTTCACCAATGTTGAAACTGACAGCGAAAGCAGGACTTGCGAGCGTGGAAGCAAGGCTGACGGCCAGGGGCAACTTGGCCCGGCGCCAGAACAGGTTTGCAGATTTCATCGACGCTACTCCATGTACTTTATTGTTATGGCAGTGAGTCCTTTCAAGAACGGCCCGAGCGACCGGTTTGCAGGTTTGCACCTGCGGCGACACGGCTTGCGCGTATCGCCCTCCCCCATTCCTGAAAATCCCCTGGCCCCGACTATAGCCAGCAAGGCACAGGCGCTTGATCCCTCTAAAGTGTGATTTGCGCTCCATGCCGCCAACTCGCTGCAGTGTTGTCCCGGTTGCGGGCTGGCAGAGCTCAAGGATGGCGCATTTCTGCCATTTGGCAAGGCGCCGGGGCCTCTAGCGTGCGGGTCACGTTCTGACGTTCGCGACCCGCACGGTGGTTACAGCGTGGAAAGGAACGCGCTGTTGCTGGCCTGCCACTGGACGATGTCCTGGCGGATGCGTTTCTTGTCGAGCTTGCCGACACTGGTCTTGGGAATTTCAGTAACAACGGCAATCTGGCTAGGAATCGCCCACTTGTTGATGTGCCCTTGCTCGACAAATGGCTTGAGATGCTCCTTGAGCACCTTGGCATCGATGGCCTGGCCGTCGCGCACCACCAGCAGGGCAAACGGGCGCTCGCCCCATTGCGGGTCGGCTACCCCCACCACCGCCACTTCGCGCACGGCCGGGTGACGGCTGATCAGGTCTTCCAGATCGAGGGAGGAAACCCACTCGCCACCGGTCTTGATCACATCCTTGATGCGGTCACGGATGTCGATGTAGCCCATGCCGTCGAGGGTGGCAACATCGCCGGTGTGCAGCCAGCCCCCCTGCCACAGCTCCTCGCTCTTTTCCGGCTCCTTGAAGTAGCCCATGGTCAGCCACGGCGCGCGCAGTACCAGCTCGCCCTGTGTTTCGCCATCTGCCGGCAGGAAGTTGCCGTCGCCATCGACAATGGCCGCCTCGACCAGCGGCACCGGTACACCGGCCTTGATGCGGTAGGTGACGCGCTCATCCTCGCTGCCGGCCTGCAGCTCGTCGTTCAGGTGCGCAGCGGAGATCAGCGGGCAGGTTTCGGACATGCCATACGCGGCGGTCAGCTGGATGCCACGCGCCAGGGCAGCCTGGTACAGCGAACGGTTGAGCGAGCTGCCGCCGATGATGATCTTCCAGCCGCCGAAGTCCTGCCCTTGCGCGTTCGGGCAGTTGAGCAGCATCTGCAGGATGGTAGGGACGCAATGGGAGAACGTGACCTTTTCTTCGCGCCACAGCTTGACCAGCATGTCCGGCTCGTAGCGCCCCGGGTAGACCTGTTTCATGCCAAGCATGGTGGCGGCGTACGGAATGCCCCAGGCATGCACATGGAACATCGGGGTGATGGGCATGTACACGTCGTTGCTCCCCAGCAGGCGCACGCTGTCGATGCTGCCGGTGACCGACGCTTCGGCCAAGGTGTGCAGTACCAGTTGCCGGTGGGTGAAGTACACGCCCTTGGGGTTGCCGGTGGTGCCGGTGGTGTAGAAGGTGGTGGCCACCGAGTTTTCGTCGAAGTCCGGGAAGTCGTAGCGCGGGCTGGCGGCTGCCAGCAGCTGCTCGTACTCGCCCACCAGTCCGGGCAGCTCGGCGGTCTTGTCCGGGCCATCGGTCAGCAACAGGGTCTTGTCGACGGTGGTCAGTTGCCCGGCAATGGCCTGGTAAAGGCCGACGAAATCGCTGTTGACCAGTACCACGCGGTCTTCGGCGTGGTTCATGGTGTAGAGGATCTGCTCGGGCGACAGGCGCACGTTGATGGTGTGCACAACGGCGCCGATCATCGGGATGGCGAACATGCACTCCAGGTAGCGGTGGCTGTCCCAGTCCATGACCGCCACCGTGTCACCGGCCTTTACCCCGGCCTCGGTCAGCACATTGGCCAGGCGCGCGATGCGCTCGTTGAGCTGTGGGTAGGTCAGGCGCAACTGGTCGCGGTAGACGATTTCGCGGGTCTTTTCATAGCGGCTGCCGGACATCAGAAGGCGTTTGATCAGCAGCGGGTAGTCATAGGCGCCCTCGGCGGGCTTGATGATGCGGGTCTGCAGCATGGGTATCCCTTTTCTGAAAAGCGTGCCGGACAAATCTGGTAACTACTGTAGTTCGCGAATGTGACGGCTAAATCAGCCGAAGGAATGATTTGGCTGTGCGGGGTATGAGTGGCATTGTCCGGTGATGGATCATCCCTGCCCTGCCAACGGAGCCTTACTGATGCCCAGCCCGCGTCGCGCCGTGTTTCTCGATCACCAGTCCCTGGACCTCGGTGACCTCGACCTTTCCCCGCTACGAAGCCAGTTCGATGAGTTCGAGCTGTTCGCCGCCACACGCCCGGAGCAAGTCGCAGAGCGCCTGCAGGGCGCCGTGGCAGTGGTCAGCAACAAGGTCATGCTTGACGCCGCGACCCTGGCCGCCAACCCCCAGCTCAAGCTGATTCTGGTGGCCGCCACCGGCACCAACAATGTCGACCTGGCAGCGGCGCGCGCCCAGGGCATCACGGTGTGCAACTGCCAGGGCTACGGCACGCCGTCCGTCGCGCAGCACACCCTCGCCCTGCTGCTGGCCCTGGCCACTCGCCTGTGCGACTACAACCAGGCGGTGGCCGACGGCCAGTGGGCCAAGGCCAGCCAGTTCTGCCTGCTGGACTTCCCCATCGTCGAACTGGAAGGCAAAACCCTCGGCCTGCTCGGCCACGGCGAACTGGGCGGAGCAGTGGCGCGGCTGGCCGAAGCCTTCGGCATGCGCGTACTGAGCGGGCAGATTCCCGGCCGCCCGGACCGCGCCGACCGCGTGCCGCTGGACGAACTGCTACCACACGTCGACGCCCTGACCCTGCACTGCCCGCTGAACGAGCACACCCGGCACATGCTCGGTGCCCGCGAACTGGCCCTGCTAAAGCCCGGTGCGCTGGTGGTCAACACCGCCCGTGGCGGCCTGATCGACGAGCAGGCGCTGGCCGATGCCCTGCGCAATGGCCACCTGGGCGGCGCGGCCACCGACGTGCTCAGCGTGGAGCCGCCGGTCAACGGCAACCCGTTGCTCGAACCCGGCATCCCGCGCCTGATCATCACCCCGCACAGCGCCTGGGGGGCGGTGGAATCGCGCCAACGCATCGTCGGCCAGCTCAGCGAGAACGCACAGGCCTTCTTCAACGGCCAGCCACGCCGCGTGGTCAGCTGAGCGGGGCGCCCGGCTCTGCTACACTGCGCCACTTTTTCAGGAGGCGTCGTCCATGGACCCGCGCAGTGAAGTGTTGCTCCGCCAGGCAGAGCTGTTCCAGGGGCCGCTGCTGATCGCCGGCGCCCCCGCCGATGGCCTGCTCGGCCAATTGCCGCAGGCCCAGGCCTGGACCTGGCACGCAGGCGATCAGGCCCTGCTAGACAGCCGCTTTGCCGGCCGCAGCCACCATGGTGTCGAACCGCCTGAAGTGCCCTTCCACAGCGCTGTGCTGTTCCTGCCCAAGTCCCGCGAACTGGCTGCTTACTTGCTCAATGCCCTGGCGTCGCGCCTGGCCGGCCGTGAGCTGTATCTGGTCGGCGAAAAGCGCGGCGGCATCGAAGGCGCGGCCAAACAGCTGCAGGCCTTTGGCAAACCGCGCAAGCTCGACAGCGCCCGGCACTGCCAGCTGTGGCAAGTCACCATCGAGCAGGCGCCCGAGGCCAAGCCGCTGGAAAGCCTGGCCGAACGCTTCGAGCTGGCCCTGGAGGACGGCCCGTTGCAAGTGGTCAGCCTGCCTGGCGTATTCAGCCACGGGCGCCTCGACCGCGGTACCGCCCTGCTGCTCAAGCACCTCGACGGCCTGCCGAGCGGGCATGTGCTGGACTTCGGCTGTGGCGCCGGGGTATTGGGCGCAACGGTCAAGCGCCGCTATCCACAAAGCCGGGTAACCCTGCTGGACGTGGATGCCTTCGCCGTGGCGGCCAGCCGCCTGACGCTGGCGGCCAACGGCCTGGAAGGCGAGGTGATCAGCGGGGATGGTATCGACGCGGCACCGACCGACCTCAGCCTGATCCTGAGTAACCCGCCGTTCCACACCGGGGTACACACCAACTACCAGGCTTCGGAAAACCTGCTGAAAAAATCGGCCGTTCATCTGCGAAAAGGCGGCGAAATGCGCCTTGTTGCCAACAGTTTCCTGCGCTACCAGCCGCTGATCGAAGGGGCGCTCGGCAACTGCCAGGTGCGCGACGACGCTGACGGTTTCCGGATCTATCAGGCAACACGCCGATAAAAACAGCGCTTGCCGAAAGCGTTTTGCCTAGGCAGAATCCGCACCGTCCTAGGGGAGTAGTCTCCCGCGAGCACCCAGCTCGCCCGGTACGCGTCAACATACTTGGTCAACAGACCATGGCGCGTGCGACCCACCATGCCAGCCTGCATGGAGAGATCCGCAGAGACGGATCCAGGGTTTGACAAGACCTATGACACGCACACCTTACCCGGGGCGGGGAGGCTGTACGTGTCATAGCCGTGTCGACCCGCCCCCGTAGGAAACCTGATGCTGGAATCTCTGCTGGTCCCCACCGCCATCGTTGCCCTCGCCGAAATCGGCGACAAGACGCAACTGCTCGCGCTCATTCTCGCTGCCCGCTTCCGCAAGCCCTGGCCGATCATTGCCGGTATCGTCGCCGCCACCTTGGCCAACCATGCTGCGGCCGGTGCTGTGGGTGCCTGGTTCGGCAGCTTCTTCAGCGACTCGACGCTGCACTGGATCCTCGCCGCGAGCTTCATCGCCACGGCCCTGTGGACCCTGGTCCCGGACAAGATGGATGAGGACGAAAACCCGGCGCGCCGCTTCGGGCCGTTCCTGACCACGCTGATCGCGTTCTTCCTGGCCGAAATCGGTGACAAGACCCAGGTCGCCACCGTGATGCTGGCAGCGCAGTACCCACACCTGATCATGGTCATTATCGGCACCACGCTGGGCATGCTGATTGCCAACGTGCCGGTGGTATTGGCGGGTAACTTCGCGGCAGACAAACTGCCATTGACCCTGATCCGTCGCCTGGCGGCCACGGCGTTCTTCGTGCTGGCGATCGTGGCCGTGTACTCGGCGATGAAGGCCAGTGGCTGGGTGGGTTAACCGAAAGTAACAGCTTGACGCAAAGCCTGTAGGAGCAGCCTTGCGCTGCGAAGAGGCCGGTCCAGGCATCCCGAAATGGGTTGGCCCTACCGGCCCTTTCGCAGCACAAGGCTGCTCCTACAAGGGGACCGCGTGCACCGGAAACAGAGCCTTACGGCTTGGCCGCAGCCTGATACAGCGGCATCACCTTCGGAATCGCCGACTGCAGCGAGGCAATGCGGCTTTCGGACGCCGGGTGAGTGCTCATGAACTCAGGCGGTGCACCTTCGGAAGCCTTGCTCATCTTGTTCCACAGGGTGATCGCGGCATTCGGGTCATAACCGGCACGCGCCGACAGCTCCAGGCCAATCAGGTCGGCCTCGTTCTCGTTGGCCCGGCTGTTGGGCAGGGTCATGGCGTAGTTCACCACGGTGTCGGCCATGGCCATGCTGCCCTGGCCGAGACCGAAGATGGCACCGGCACCCTGACGGGCCATTTCCACGCCGTACGCCTTGGACATGGCTTCACGGCTGTGCTCACGCAGGGCGTGGGCAATCTCGTGCCCCACCACCGCGGCGATTTCCGCATCGGTGAGCTTGAGCTGATCGATCAGCCCGGTGTAGACGATGATCTTGCCGCCCGGGCCGCAGTTGGCGTTCAGTTCATCGCTCTTGATCACGTTGACTTCCCAGTTCCATTGCGCGGCATCCGGGCGGAACTTGGGCGCCTGGGCGATCAGGCGGTTGGCGATGACCTGTACGCGCTTGGCATCGGCACTGGACTTGTCGAGCACACCTTTGCTCGATGCCTCACCCAGGGTCTGCTGGTACGACTGGGCGTACATCTGGTTGACCTCATCGGTCGAGAGCATGCTGAACATGTACTGCTGGCGCTGCACGCCGACTGCGCCGCCGCTGGTGGTGTTCACCGCCTGGCAGCCAGCCAGCAGGATGCCAGCACTCAACAGGCTGACGACAAAAGACTTACGCATGAAAACACTCCCTTTTTACATGCGCCGTATCCTAGGCCGAGTCGCCAGTGCCCGCTATAGCCGTAGGGAAGATTTCTTCGCCTGTACCGGCAATACATCAAGCCGGGGTCAGGCACTCCGGCGCATCCAGCTTCGGGTCATTGACGAAATTGGCCAAGGCACGCTCCCGCAAGGTTGCCGGCGGGCTGGCCAGCAACTCGTGCAAGCGGGTAATCGGCGTATCCGGGTCAAGCCACGCCGCCTGCCCCGCCTCGTCCAGTATCAGCGGCCGACGCTGGTTCATGGCCGCTTGGGTCACCACCGCGCAGCTCAGCCACACCTGGTCCTGCACCGGGTAGGCCTCCCACACTGCTGCAAAAAACAGCGACGAGCCTTCCCCCGGGGTCAACCAGTACGGGCGTTTACGCACATTGCCACGCCACTCGTAAAAGCCGTTGGCCGGCATCAGGCAGCGACGCTGGCGAAATGCATCGCGAAACATGGGCTGCTCGACCAGGGTTTCGGCGCGGGCATGCGCGGGGGTGCGGGACAGGTCGGTGAGCCAGGCCGGGGTAAGCCCCCAGCGCGCCTTGGCCAGTTGCTGCTGGCCGTCGAGCTGGCGCTGGATCAACACCGAAGCCCCGGGCGAAATGTTCCATTGGGCCGGCTGGCCTTCGGGGAAGCCAGGCAGGCTGGCAAGCGCCTGGGGCCAGCGAAACAGGGCATAACGTCCACACATGGGCGAATTCAGAACCTAGCAGATCAAGGTACCGGGGAAGCTCTCCGGTTCGTCGCCAACCAGTGGCTGGGCATCATTGTACGCATCGATCAGCTGCCGTGCGTACTCGGCCTGCTCATCCGCCACCGCCAGCCCGAGCAGGCCTTGCAGGGGCAGTTCGCCCACACCCCCCATCAAGTCACGGCCCACCAGCTGCACGTTGATGCCTTCACTGGCCAGCATACCGACCAGCATTTCGGCTTCGAGCAGGTTTTCAGGTTCGTAGATACGCCGCATCAGTCGTTCTCACCGAAGACGTCCAGCATCCATTCCTCGCCATGAACCTGCAGCACGAAGCGGATAGGCTTGCAGCACACCTGACAGTCCTCGATGTACTCCTGATCGCCACCGGACAGGTCCACCGTGGTTTCGACTTCCTCGCCACAATAAGGGCAATCGTAGTTCGCAGTTTCCAGCATCGCGGCCTCCGGGGTGACTTGTGCGTATAATTGCCGGTCTGTTTACAGGGCCTGTGTGTGTCCGAGCCGTTTTTCGGAACCCGCCCCTACCTTATTACCCTAGCCGTTTCCAACAAGAGAGCATGATGGGCGAATTCGATGCCATCCGACCGTACGACGACGCTGAGGTCCCTGCCGTTCTGGCACGCCTGCTCAGCGACCCGGCATTCCTCGATATCCTCACCCACTTCCGCTTCCCGCGTGCGGCCGGGGCCCTCGGCTGGTTGCTCAAGCCGCTGATTGCCCGTCGCCTGCGCAAGGAATTCGCCGGCGTCACCTGCGTTTCCACCCTGCAGGACAAAGTCGAGTACTACGTCGACCAGACCATCGACCGCGCCACCGACGGCGTTACCTATTCGGGCGTGGAACAGCTCAAGGCCGGCACCGCCTACCTGTTCCTGGCCAACCACCGTGACATCGTCATGGACCCGGCCTTCGTCAATTACGCGGTGTACCACGCAGGCTTGCCCACCCCGCGCATTGCCATTGGTGACAACCTGCTGCAAAAGCCCTTTGTCAGCGACATGATGCGCCTGAACAAAAGCTTCATCGTGCACCGTTCGATCAGCGGGCGCCGCGAGAAGCTGGCGGCCTATCAGTTGCTCTCGGCCTACATCAGCCACTCGATCCGCAACGACGCCACGTCGATCTGGATCGCCCAGGCCGAAGGCCGCGCCAAGGACGGTGACGACCGCACCGATTCGGCGATCCTCAAGATGTTCCACATGAGCCGCAAGGACGAGCCGTTCGGTGCGGTGATCCAGAGCCTGAACCTGACGCCGGTGTCGATCAGCTACGAATACGACCCGTGCGACCAGGCCAAGGCCCGCGAGCTGTACATCCGCGCCACCACCGGTACCTACAAGAAGGCGCCCGGCGAGGATGACAACAGCATCGCCAAGGGCATTACCGGCTACAAGGGCCGGGTGCACATCACGTTCACCCCGCCGGTGACCGCGTACCACGAGGACACCAAGCAGCTGGCAGCCGAAATCGACCGGCAGATCCTTGGCAGCTACCGCCTGTTCCCGGTGCATTACCTGGCGTATGCGATGTGGGACAGCAAAGACGAGGCGCTGCAGGTGCCGAGTGCCGAGGAGGTGTTCCCGGCGGACGAGTTGGCCAAGGCCAGGGAAGAATGGCAGCGCCGGCTGGATGCGTGCCCTGAAGAGCAGCGGCCTTACCTGGTGTTGCAGTATGCGACGCCGGTGCGTAACCAGTACCAGGTCAGGCAGCAGGCACCTGTAGCCTGAAAGATTGCCGGGGCTGCTTTGCAGCCCATCGCGACACAAGGCCGCTCCTACAGGGGAACGCGATCTCTTGTAGGAGCGGCCTTGTGTCGCGATGGGCCGCAAAGCGGCCCCAATTTCTCAGACCCAGGTACTGAACCAGGACAGCAGCAGCGCCATCGCCAGGCAAGCGAACCCTAGAATGTAGAAGTACTTGGGCACCCGCAGGTCGAACGCGTCCACCACCCCCTCCTCCACCGCCATGTATTCGCGGGTCTCGGCCTCGCGCCGCCGTGCGCTGTGCAGTAGCAATCCGCCCGGGCAGGTCAGCAGCAGCGCCAGCAGGTTGATCAATTTGGTGGGGTGGGCGGCCAGGAACCCCCAGAGCACTTGCAAGGACATCACGCAACCTCGGTGTGAGCAGCGGCAAAGGCCCGCATTCTACCCAAGTCGCTGTTCGGCGCCCGGCATGGGCGACAAAGTGTCATTAAATTTCATCTGTCATTCGCTCGTCATCTGAACAGGCCACCCTGTCGGCCTTTCATGACCCGGAGCTTGTTCATGCTGCACGCCGAAAACCAGGACCGCCTCTACCTCGTCGCCCAGAGCGATGAACAACAGGCGCTGATCGATGGTTTTGCCATCAATGTGCAGGACCGCCAGTGGCTGGTCTACTGTGCGCTGGGCGGGCATGTGCATGAAGACTTGCCGGAGGTGGATGCCGGGACGGGCTTCAGCTTGCTGGATTTCCACATAGAAGCCGCTTGAGCCTGTGCCGGCCCTTTCGCGGGTGAACCCGCTCCCACAGGGACCGCGCCAAAATCAAGGTCTGCGCCGCACCTGTGGGAGCGGCTTTAGCCGCGAAGAGGCCCGCACAGACAACAAAAAAACCGCTGCCTGGCACTCAGGCAGCGGGTTTTCGTTTACAGCATGAGGCTTATTGGCCCAGCACCTGCCCGATGGTCGGGTCCTTGAACAGGCGGGTCAGCGCATCGCTCAGCACATCACCCACCAGTTGCGTGTTGGTGTCCTGGTTCGGCGCCATGCCGAAGCGCTGGTCCAGCGAAGCGCCGTAACGGCCGCTGTAGCTGCGGCCGCCGTTGCGCACGTCGGCACGGAAGGTGGCACCGATGGTGGCCTCGGTCACGTACAGGTTGTCTTTGGGCGACTGATACTTCAGCTCGGCAAGGGTCACGGTCAGCTGTGGCGCATTACCGGCGTTCGGCGTCGGGGTGAAGCCGAGCAGGCGCACAGCAGCTTCGGCCTGGGCCTGCAGCTTTGGTACTACGTCGTTACCGCTGACGCTGATGGTGCTGGTCTCGGGGTACATGCCACCACGGGTGCCCAGGGACTGCGAAGGCCGGCCGTCAACCACCCGGACCACCACCGGCTGGCCGTGGCCTACCGGGGCAAGCTGGGCCTTGAGCGTGGGTTGCGGGTTGAGTTGTTGCGGGCTGTGGGCACAACCGACCAGGCTGAGGCTGGCCACGGCGATCAAACCGAACAACAGACGTTGCAACATGCGCGTTTCTCCAGAAAATGCGGCAAAGGCCCACAGTATACCTAGCCAGGCACAGACCAGTCATCGGCTCGCACCGCTTGTCACAATCGTTTCATGGCCACGCCCTTATCCTTGCGCCAAGCCCTCACACAAAGGACTCGCCGCCATGGCCTCGCTCTGGACTCTGCTCTTCCAACGCCCGCGCCACAACACCTACGCCCGCCTCGATGGCCAAGGCAAATGCCTGGCCTTCAAGCAATGCAGCCAGGCGCCAAGCGGCAGCGGCTGGGTCCAGGTCGGTGACGTGCAGCTGGCCTGGCTGGGCCGCGAGCTGCCCGCCGACGCCCGGGTTTGCGCCCGCGCAAGCCGCCGCTGGCACCAGCGCATCCTCGCGGCCTGACAAACGCTGCAATAAAAACCACGAATGGCGACATTTCTGCCCGCGACATCGCTATAATCTCCCCCCGATTATAAGGACGTCTCCTGATCGGGCCCCGCACTCGCCGATTGACCCCGGCAACTTCACCCGCTTCGCCCACAGAGAGCCTTCCACTCAGGTCTTGCATCGGCTGTCGTGCCTGCTTTTCCGGCCCTTCACACTGCATGAACCTGCGGGTTGCCATCGCGCAGTCCCCTTTTGAGGTTCACGTCTCCAAAAGAGCGTGAAAAAACGGTTTTCACAACTTCACAAGAGTGTGGCGAGCAAATGAACAGTCTGGCATGTGCAAAAGCGGCAGATGTGTCCCGAACAGCCCTGAACAGGCGGCAAATGCGCTCATCCCGTATGAGTGTCTGAACCGTTCCATAACGCACGCACGACACCTTGACCATAAGTCGAATTGCCGCACCCGTGGCAAACGGCGTTCAATAGCTGAACCCGAAGACTGATTGGCGGTGTCCGCGGAAGTTGCAAGAACTGCGAAAAGTCGGACATGGCGACCCTGGCTAACCCAGGTCCTATGCTGTCAATTAGGTAGCTGTAGATTGTGGAGACGCGTTAAATGGCGCAGAACGAATCGGTTGATGTAGTACTGGTAGGCGCGGGCATCATGAGTGCCACCCTGGCCGTACTGCTGAAGGAGCTTGACCCGACCCTGAAGCTTGAGGTCGTCGAGGCGATGGACTCCGGAGCCGCGGAAAGCTCCAACCCCTGGAACAACGCAGGCACCGGCCACGCTGGTCTGTGCGAGCTTAACTACACGCCTCAGGCCGCCGATGGCAGCATCGACATCAAGAAGGCCGTGCACATCAACGCCCAGTTCGAGGTGTCGCGCCAGTTCTGGGCCTACCTGAGCAAGAAGGGCAACTTCGGCTCGGCGCGTGCGTTCATCAACCCTGTCCCGCACCTGAGCTACGTCGAGGGTGACAAGGGTGTTTCCTTCCTCAAGAAGCGCTTCGAGCTGCTCAAGCAGCACCATGCCTTCGCTGACATGGAATACACCGAAGACAAGGCGGTGATGAACGACTGGATGCCGCTGATGATGCCAGGCCGCCCGGCCGACCAGCACATTGCAGCTACCCGAGTAGCCAAAGGCACCGACGTCAACTTCGGCGCCCTGACCAACAAGCTGCTCAAGCTGCTGGGCGACTCGCCGGACGCGCAGGTGAAGTACAGCAAGAAGGTCGTCGGCCTGCGCCGTAACGGCAGCGGCTGGACCGTGAGCATCAAGGACGTCAACAGCGGCGGCAGCCGCGAAGTCGACGCCCGCTTTGTCTTCCTCGGCGCCGGCGGCGCGGCACTGCCGCTGCTGCAGGTATCCGGCATTCCGGAAAGCAAAGGCTTTGGCGGCTTCCCGGTCAGCGGCCAGTGGCTGCGTTGCGACAACCCGGAAATCGTCAAGCAGCACCAGGCCAAGGTCTACAGCCAGGCCGCCGTGGGCGCCCCGCCGATGTCGGTACCGCATCTGGATACCCGCGTGGTGGACGGCAAGACGTCGCTGCTGTTCGGCCCGTACGCCGGCTTCACCACCAAGTTCCTCAAGCACGGTTCGCTGATGGACCTGCCGCTGTCGGTGCGCATGGGCAACATCGGCCCGATGCTGGCGGTGGCCCGTGACAACATGGACCTGACCAAGTACCTGGTCAGCGAAGTGATGCAGTCGATGGAGCAGCGCCTGGAAGCCCTGCGTCGCTTCTATCCACAGGCCAAAGCCGAAGACTGGCGCCTGGAAGTGGCTGGTCAGCGCGTGCAGATCATCAAGAAAGACCCGAAAAAAGGCGGCGTGCTTCAGTTCGGTACCGAGCTGGTCTCGGCCCAGGACGGCAGCCTGGCCGCACTGCTCGGCGCTTCCCCAGGCGCTTCGGTGACTGTGTCGATCATGCTGGAACTGATCGAACGCTGCTTCCCCGAGCAGGCCAAAGGTGCCTGGGCTGCCAAGCTCAAGGAAATCTTCCCGGCGCGCGAGAAGACCCTGGCAACCGATGCTGCCCTGTACCAGAAGATCAGTGCCGAGAACGACGTGGCGCTGGACCTGGTGGAAAGCAGCCCGGCGGCCAAGCACTACGCCTGACCCCCCGCTAACGAAAAAACGCCCCTCGGGGCGTTTTTTTGTGCCTGGATCTCTATCAGCCTGTGCCGGCCTCCTCGCGGGCTTGCCCGCTCCCACAGGTTCGGCGCTGCCCTCAGGCTCTGCGCTATCCCTGTGGGAGCGGGCGCGCCCGCGAAAGGGCCGGTACAGGCTTACAAATCAGGCGCGGGCGTTGTCGATGATCTCGATGTACTCAGGCGCGTTGCGCTGGTCGGCAATTTGCTCGACGAAGGTCTTGCCGTGCTCGTCCTTGCCATCCAGGTCCAGGCCAGCTTCGACGAAGAAGCCGACAAAGCGCTCGAAATCGTCGACGCGCAGCCCGCGGTAGGCCTTGACCAGCTTGTGCAGCGACGGCGAGGTCACACCATCGGCCGGTTCAAACTGAAGGTACGACTTGATGTAGTCGTCGCTGATTTCGTCGCCGATTACCTGTTTCTTGTCTTTACGCATTGCCGACTCCAACTGGACCATCACGGGATTTCGAAGGCCGGCAGTTTACCCCTCGCAGGCCGCGTGCCTCAACGCGTACGTACGGTACCGGTGTGCAGGTCGGCCCAGATGTGGCCGTTGCCATAGGTGAGAAACTGCACGTACAAGGTCTCGTTGCGCAGCAGGTCCATGATTACCCGGTAGTCACTGACCGGGTAATTCAGGCTCAAGGTGCGGCTTTTTTCGTCATACACGGGCTTCTTCAGGCTCTTGGCCGCTTCACCGTCGAAGGTCAGCAGCACTTGGCCGATGGTCGCGCCCTTGCTCAACGGCTTGCCCTTCAAACGCACCTGCAACGACGAAGTGATCGGGATCGGCTGCTGGTCGGACTGGCGCTGGGCCCCCACCACCACCGCGTAGTCGGTCACTTGCAGCAATTGCTGGGCGGTCGGCGCTTCCTGGCGCAGGGCCTGGTCGTCAGGCGGCAGGAACTGGCTGTGCAGCGGTGCGGCGGCCAGTGGCAGGCTGACCGCCAACAGGAGGGGAAGAATCGCACGCATGTGAGGCTCCTTGAATGAAGGAGCACTCTAGCATGCAGGGCGGCGCTTGATTACAGCCCCTTGACGGCGAAAATGCCGTTGGCGTTGCGCCAGTAGCCTTTGTAGTCCATGCCGTAACCGAAGATGTAGCGGTCGACACACGGCAGGCCCACGTAGTTGGCCTTGAGGTCCGGGCTGGCCTTGCGGTCGTGGTCCTTGTCGATCAGGACTGCGGTGTGCACCGAGCGCGCGCCGGCATGTTTGCAGAACTCGATGATGGCGCTGAGGGTGTGGCCTTCGTCGAGGATGTCGTCGACGATCAGCACGTCACGGTCGATGAACGACACTTCCGGTTTGGCCTTCCAGAACAGCTCGCCGCCGCTGGTCTGGTTGCGGTAGCGGGTGGCGTGCAGGTACGAGGCTTCCAGCGGGAACTGCAGGTGGGTCAGCAGTTTGCCGGAGAAGATCAGGCCACCGTTCATGACGCAGAACACCACGGGGTTCTTGTCGTGCAGGTCCTTGCAGATCTGCTCGCCGACGTTGGCGATGGCCGCTTCGACTTCGGCTTCGGTGTACAGGCAGTCAGCTTCACGCATGACTTGACGGATGTGCTCGAGATCGGCGGACATGGCGCTCTCCGGGGGTGCATTTTGGAAAAGCGGGCAAAGGTACGCATCCGCTCGTCCCAGATCAAGCATTTATGGACTAACGTCCAAAATGACCAGACGACAGCACAGGTTGAATAGATTAATCTAGCGCGGTTTTTTTGCCCGCCTTTCGGAGCCCCCTATGCCCACTCGTGAGATCCGCCACCCGCTGATCCGCCACAAGCTCGGCCTGATGCGCCGTGCTGACATCAGCACCAAGAATTTTCGCGAACTCGCCCAGGAAGTCGGCGCGCTACTGACCTACGAAGCCACCCAGGACCTGCCACTCGAAACCTACGAGATCGATGGCTGGTGTGGCAAGGTGCAAGTTGAAAAAATTGCCGGCAAGAAGATCACCGTGGTACCGATCCTGCGCGCGGGTATTGGCATGCTTGACGGCGTGCTCAGCCTGATCCCGGGTGCCAAGGTCAGTGCCGTGGGTGTCGCCCGCAACGAGGAAACCCTCGAAGCCCACACCTACCTGGAAAAGCTCGCGCCGGACATCAACCAGCGCCTGGCCCTGATCATCGACCCGATGCTGGCTACCGGCGCCTCGATGGTCGCGACCATCGACCTGCTGAAAAAGGCCGGCTGCAAGGAAATCCGCGCGATGGTACTGGTCGCCGCGCCAGAAGGCATCGAAGTGGTGGAAAAAGCCCACCCGGACGTGAAGATCTACACCGCTTCGATTGACCAGCGCCTGAACGAACACGGCTACATCGTGCCGGGCCTGGGCGATGCCGGTGACAAGATCTTCGGCACCAAGCAAAAGGACGCCTGACCATGCAGGACGGCTTCAACGACCCGCTCTGGCGCCAGGTCGTTTCGGGCGCGCAGATGCTCTTCGTGGCATTCGGCGCGTTGGTGCTGATGCCACTGATCACCGGCCTCGACCCGAACGTCGCGCTGTTCACCGCCGGCATCGGCACCCTGCTGTTCCAGCTGGTCACCGGCCGCCAGGTACCTGTGTTCCTGGCCTCCAGCTTCGCCTTTATCACCCCGATCATCCTCGCCAAGGGCCAGTTCGGCCTGGCCGAGACCATGGGCGGCGTGATGGCTGCAGGTTTCGTGTACACCTTCATGGGCCTGATGGTAAAAATCAAAGGCACCGGTTTCATCGACCGTATGCTGCCACCTGTGGTGATCGGCCCGGTGATCATCTCCATTGGCCTGGCCATGGCGCCGATCGCCGCCAACATGGCGATGGGCAAAGGTGGGGACGGCGCAGCACTGATGCCGTACAAGACCGCCATGCTGATCTCCATGCCAGCCCTGCTGACCACCTTGATCGTCGCCGTGTTCGGCAAGGGCATTTTCCGCCTGGTACCGATCATCTCCGGCGTACTGGTGGGCTTTGCCCTGGCCTTCGCCTTTGGCGTGGTCGACACGGCCAAGATCGCCGCCGCACCGTGGTTGGAAATTCCTAACTTCACCGCACCAGCATTCAACTGGCAGGCCATCCTGTTCATCGTCCCGGTTGCCCTGGCACCGGCGATCGAGCACATCGGCGGGGTGATTGCGGTCGGTAGCGTGACCGGCCGTGACTACCTTAAAAAGCCTGGCCTGCACCGCACCTTGCTGGGTGACGGCCTGGCCACCACTGCCGCCGGCCTGTTCGGCGGCCCGCCCAACACCACCTACGCCGAAGTGACTGGCGCGGTGATGCTGACCAAGAACTACAACCCGAAAATCATGACCTGGGCGGCGGTGTTCGCCATCACCCTGGCGTTCATCGGCAAGTTCGGCGCGCTGCTGCAAAGCATCCCGGTACCGGTGATGGGCGGCATTCTGTGCCTGCTGTTCGGTTCGATCGCGGCGGTGGGCATGAACACCATGATCCGCCACAAGATCGACCTGGCCGAAGCGCGCAACCTGGTGATCGTGTCGGTAACCTTGGTGTTTGGTATCGGCGGCGTGCTGATCGGCAGCGGTGACGGCCCGGATGACTGGGGCCTGAAGGGCATCGCCCTGTGCGCCATCGTGGCAATTGCCCTGAACCTGATCCTGCCGGGCAATGATGGCTGGAAACACAAGAAACTGGATGACCAGTTGCCTTGATCCGGCTTTAGCCTGACCTGGCCTCTTCGCGGGTAAACCCGCTCCCACAGGTATTGTGGGAGCGGGTTTACCCGCGAAGAGGCCGGTACAGGCAACCTGAAAAATCAGGCCTTTTCACACATATCAGCCAGCACCCTCACCCACTCCGGGTGATCATTCAGGCACGGCACCAGCACCAGCTCCCGCCCGCCAGCCTCAACAAACTGTTCGCTACCGCGCATACCGATCTCTTCCAGCGTCTCGATGCAATCGGCCACAAACGCCGGGCACATCACCAGCAGCTTCTTCACCCCTGCCTTGCCCAGTTCGTCCAACCGCGCCTCGGTATAGGGCTCGATCCACTTGGCCCGCCCCAGCCGCGACTGGAACGACACCGACCATTTGCCATCCGGTATGCCCATTTTCTGCGCAAAGGCCCTGGCCGTGGCCAGGCACTGCCCGCGGTAGCACACCGCGCGCATCTCGGCGCTGGCATCCTTGCAGCAGTCGGCGGCCTGGAAGTCGTGCTTGCCGGTCGGGTCCAGCTTTTTCAAGTGCCGTTCCGGCAGGCCATGGAAGCTCAGCAGCAGGTGATCGTAATCCTGCTCCAGGTATGGGCGGGCGCTGGCAGCCAGCGCCTCGATGTAGTCAGGGTGTTCGTAGAACGGCTGCAACACGCGCATCTGCAGCGGCAACTGGCGCTCGCTGACCGTCTGTTTGGCCAGCTCGATCACCGTGGTCACCGTGCTGTCGGCGAACTGTGGATAAAGCGGCGCCAAGGTCACCTTGCGTACGCCCTGGGCTGCCAGGCGTTCCAGCACGTCGGGCAAGGCCGGCTGACCATAGCGCATGGCAATCTCTACCGGGCCATGGGGCCAGTGCTCGACCATTGCTGCCTGCAGACGACGGGTCAGCACCACCAGCGGCGAGCCCTCCTCCCACCAGATCGAGCCATAGGCATGTGCCGACTGCTCCGGGCGCTTGATCAGGATCAGCGACACCAGCAGGCGCCGCACCGGCCAGGGAAGGTCGATCACGTACGGGTCCATGAGGAACTGGTTGAGGTAGCGGCGCACATCGGCCACCGAGGTGGAGGCCGGGGAACCCAGGTTGACCAGCAGCAGGGCGTGATCGGTCATGCAGCGTCCTATGTCAGAGGCGGCTGGACAGGTTGTCCAGGGCCGATTGCAGATCGTTGAAGCGGAAGTTGAAGCCAGCCGCCAGCAAGCGTACCGGGCGCGCTCGCTGGCCGCCCAGCAGCAAGGTCGACATCTCGCCCAGGCCAGCCCGCAGCAGCAATGCCGGCACCGGCAGCAGTGCCGGCCGATGCAGGGCCCGGCCCAGGCGCCTGGCGAACTCACGGTTACGCACCGGCTCCGGGGCGCAGGCATTATAAGGACCGCTGGCATCCTTGTGCTGCAAGAGAAAATCAATCAGGGCGACCTGGTCGTCTATATGGACCCACGGCATCCACTGCCGCCCGTCGCCCAATGGCCCGCCCAGCCCCAGTTTGAAGGGCACGCGCAGGCGCGACAAAAAGCCGCCATCGCTGGCCAGCACCAGCCCGGTGCGCACCAGCACCACGCGGATGCCCTGTGCCTGGGAGCGCTGGGCGGTCTCTTCCCAGGCAATGCATAACTGGCTGGCGAAATCTTCGCGCACCGGTGGCGAGGCCTCGGTCAGTTCGCGTTCGCCACCGTCACCGTACCAGCCCACCGCAGAGCCGGAAATCAGCACCTGCGGGCGTTGCTCACGGGTGCCCAACCAGGTCAGCAATTGCTCGGTCAGGGTGACCCGACTGGCCCACAGCAGGTTGCGTCGGGCCGCCGTCCAGGGCCGATCGGCAATCGGCGCACCAGCCAGGTTGACCACCGCATCAAGCTGATCGTCCGCCTCCAGTTGCTCCAGGCGGGCGATGCCACGTACGCCAGTGCCACATATTTTCGCCACCTGCTCGGGTCGCCGGCTCCATACCGTAAGCCGGTGCCCCTGGCCAAGCCAGTACTGGCACAGATGCTTGCCAATCAATCCGGTGCCACCTGTCAGCAATATATGCATGGCTGTGTCCTCGCAGAATGCAGCGGTGGTCTATTTTTAACATCAAGGCACTTTTTTGACCCGACGCTCTCGGATAAACATAGGCCAACCTGCCCGCCAAAGCGGAATAACCTTATACAGAATTTCTGGATTGTACAGGTTTGCCTGACAGCGTAGTCTGCTCACAGCAAGGTTTGAAGAGGCCATCATGACAGTACCTATTGCCATCATCGGGGCCGGTATCGCCGGCTTGTCAGCGGCCCAGGCCTTGCAAAAGGCCGGGCAATCCGTGCATCTTTTCGACAAAGGCCACGGCAGTGGCGGGCGCATGGCCAGCAAGCGCAGCGAGGCCGGCGCGCTGGACCTCGGCGCCCAATACTTCACTGCCCGTGACCGGCGCTTCGTGGAGCAGGTGCAACACTGGGTTGCCGCCGGCTGGGCCGAGCAATGGAAGCCACAACTGTACAACTACCGTGATGGCGAGCTCACCCCCTCCCCTGACGAACAGACGCGCTGGGTCGGCGTGCCACGCATGAGCGCCATCACCCGTGGCCTGCTCAAGGATGTGACGGTGAACTTCGGCTGCCGCATCGCCGAGGTGTTCCGCGGCAAGCAGTACTGGCACCTGCAAGACACAGAGGGCTGCAGCCATGGCCCCTACAGCCGCGTGGTGATCGCCGTGCCAGCACCGCAGGCCACACCACTGCTGGCCTCCACCCCGAAACTGGCGGCCGTGGCTGCGGGTGTGCAAATGGAACCTGTCTGGGCGGTCGCCCTGGCCTTCCAGACACCTCTCGACACCCCGATGCAAGGCTGCTTCGTGCAGGACAACCCGCTTGACTGGCTGGCCCGCAACCGCAGCAAGCCCGGCCGCGACGAACAACTCGATACCTGGGTACTGCACGCCACGTCAGACTGGAGCCGGCAGCACATCGACCTGCCCAAGGAAGAAGTGATCGAACAGCTGTGGGGCGAATTCGCCGAGCTGGTCGGCTGCGTGGTGCCGGCGCCCACTTTCGCCCTGGCCCACCGCTGGCTCTATGCGCGCCCCAGCAGCAATCATGAGTGGGGCGCACTGGCCGATGCTGACCAAGGCTTGTACGCCTGCGGCGACTGGTGCCTGTCCGGGCGGGTAGAAGGCGCCTGGCTAAGCGGCCAGGAAGCCGCGCGACGACTGCTCGAACACTTGGAGTGATGGGGCGCCATACACAAATTCTAGTTTGCATAACGTCCGGGCTGTGCTGGAATAAACTTGTACAAGATTTTAGTTTCGTACAGGTTTACCGGAGGCAGCCATGCACGACCCCTCAGCCCACAGCAAGCCGCGTATCGCCATCAGCGCCTGCCTGACCGGGCACAGCGTGCGTTACAACGGCGGCCACAAGGCCTCAGACCTGTGCCGTACGCAACTGGATGCTCATTTCGAATGGCTGCCGGTGTGCCCGGAAGTCGCCATCGGCCTGGGCGTACCCCGTGACCCGATCCGCCTGGTCGGCAACCCCGAACGACCGGAAGTGGTCGGCACCCGCAACCCGGGCATGGACCTGACCGGCCCGCTGAGCCGATATGGTGAGCAGATGGCCGCCGAGCTCGACGATATCTGCGGCTATATCTTCATGCAGAAGTCGCCCTCCTGTGGCCTGGAGCGGGTCAAGGTGTATCAGGACAACGGCCACCCGGCCTTTCACGGTGGGCGCGGCGTCTATGCCCAGGCCTTCTGCGAGCAACGCCCGGACCTGCCCGTCGAAGAAGAAGGCCGCCTGCATGACCCCGTGCTGCGCGAGAACTTCATCAGCCGCGTGTACGCCTACGCCGACTGGCAGCGCCTGCTGGCCGAGGGCCTTAGCCGCGGCGCCCTGGTGCGCTTTCATTCGCGTTACAAATACCTGGTGATGGCCAACAACCCCCAGGCCTACCGCACCCTGGGCCGCCTGCTCGGCAGCATGAGCAAGGATGACGACCCTCACAGCATCGGCCCCCGCTACTTCAGCCAGCTGATGCAGGCCCTGAGCCGCTGTGCCAGCCGCGGCACACACTGCAATGTGCTGCAGCACCTCAGCGGCTACTTCAAGGACAGCCTGACGCAACAGGACAAAGACGAGTTGCAGACAATCATCAGCCAGTACCAGCAAGGTGTGGTGCCGTTGGTGGTGCCGCTGACACTGCTCAAGCACCATTTGCGCAAGCACCCCGACCCCTATCTGCAGCAGCAAGCGTACCTGCAGCCGCACCCCGAGAGCCTGGGCTTGCGCAATGCGGTCTGATGACTTGCTGCCCATCGGCGAACTGGCCCGCCGCACCGGCGTCAACCCGGTCACCCTGCGCGCCTGGGAACGCCGGTATGGCCTGCTCAAGCCCCAGCGCACCGCCAAAGGGCATCGCCTGTACCCGCTGGATCAGATTGATCGGGTCGAGGCAATCCTTAGCTGGTTGCAGCGTGGGGCATCGGTCGGCCAAGTGCGCGAGCTGCTCGACAAACCGTCCAGCACGCCGCCCAAGGGTGACTGGCAGGCCCGGCAGTTCCAGCTGATCGAGGCCATTGCCAACCTGTCACAGCGCGCCCTTGACCAACAGCTTAACCAGGCGATGGCCCTGTACCCGGCCGTTACCCTGTGCGAACAACTGCTGCTACCGCTGCTCGACCTCCTCGACCTGCGCTGGCGCAGTTACTTCAATGCGCAGCTGGAGCAGGTATTTTTCCACGGCTGGCTTCGCAGCAAGCTTGGTGCCCGCGTCTACCATGACAACCAGTTGCTGCAAGGCCCTGCGGTGTTGCTGGTGGAAGACAGTGAACGTGCCTTCAGCCCCGGTTTATGGCTATGCGCCTGGCTGTTCACCAGCAACGGGTTCCCGGTCGAGGTACTGGAAAACCCCGTTGCAGGCCCGCACCTGCAACGCGCCGTCAGCACACTCAGCCCCCGCGCCGTGCTCCTGCACCTGGGGCCGCGCATCGATGGCAAGGCACTGCAACGCACCCTGCACAACCTGCCCATGACAATCCTGGCCGGCGGCCCGACGCTGTTGCTGCATGAAGCGCAGCTGCGTGCCCTCGAGTTGCCCAACCTCGCCCTGTTCGACACCCCGCAGGTGGCACTGCGCTTGCTTCAAGCCCATGACCGCCAGCCTGTAGAGATGAATGCCCCATGCACCTGACCTGGCTGCGCAGCGACCTGCGCATCGATGACAACACCGCACTCAGCGCCGCCACCGAGCGCGGCCCGACCATCGCCCTGTGGCTGGTCAGCCCCGGGCAATGGCAGGCCCATGATGACGCCGCCTGCAAAGTCGATTTCTGGCTGCGCAACCTGCGCGACCTGCGCCAGTCGCTGGAAGGCCTGCATATCCCTCTGCTGATCCGCAAGATCGACACCTGGGACCAGGCCCCCCAGGCAGTGCTCGACGTATGCCGCCAACACCAGGTGCAAAGCGTGCACTGGAACGAAGAGTACGGCATCAACGAGCAGCGCCGCGACGATGCCACCCGTGCCCTGCTGGAAAAGTCTGGCATTCAGGCACACAGCCACCTCGACCAGCTGTTCTTCCGCCCGGGCACCATCCTCACCCGCAGTGGCGATTACTTTCAGGTCTTCAGCCAGTTCAAGAAAACCTGCCTGGAGCACCTGCACCGCAGCCTGCCTGCCCTGGCCCACCGGGTTAAGCCTCAGGCACCGCTGCAAATCCAGAGCGACCCGATTCCGCAACACGTGGACGGTTTTGAAACACCCGCACGCGCTTTGCGTGAACATTGGCCAGCGGGTGAAGCCGAGGCGCAGGGGCGGCTGTCCCGCTTTCTTGACGAAGCCATCGACGACTACCAGTTACAGCGTGACCTGCCTGCCAAGCCCGGCACCAGCCAGCTTTCGACTTACCTCGCCGCTGGCGTGATCTCGCCGCGCCAGTGCCTGCACGGTGCACTGGCCAGCAACCGGGGCGAGTTCGACAGTGGCAGTACGGGCGTGCAGACCTGGGTCAACGAGCTGCTCTGGCGCGAATTCTACAAGCACATCCTGAACGGTTATCCACAGGTCTCGCGACACCGCGCCTTTCGCGCGCAGACCGAGGCCCTGCCCTGGCGCGATGCACCGGCCGACCTCGAAGCCTGGGAACAGGGCCGCACGGGTTTCCCGATAATCGACGCCGCCATGCGCCAGTTGCTGCACACCGGGTGGATGCATAACCGGCTGCGCATGGTCGTGGCCATGTTCCTGACCAAGAACCTGCTGATCGACTGGCGCAAGGGCGAGCGGCACTTCATGCGCCACCTGATAGACGGTGACCTGGCTGCCAACAACGGCGGCTGGCAGTGGAGCGCGTCCACCGGCACCGATGCAGTGCCCTATTTCCGTATCTTCAACCCGGTTTCACAGTCTCAACGTTTCGACCCACAGGGGCGTTTCATTCGGCACTGGCTGCCGGAACTACGTGACATAGATGAGAGAAATATCCATGAACCGATGAAATCCAGGGATCTTTTTGGTAATAGTTTGTATCACAGTCCTATAGTCGATCTCAGCAGCAGTCGCCTGCGTGCACTGGAAGCCTTCAAGGGCCTACCACGTCGGCAGGATTAGAGGAAAACGTCTTGTCCAACTCACGTAGTTTTTGGGTTACGGGCGCCAGCAATGGACTAGGTCTGGCTTTGGTGGAACGCTTGCTCGAACAGGGCCATCGCGTTGCCGCCAGTGCGAAGGAAAGCGATGAACTGAACGAGTTGGCAGCACAACATGGTCGGCGTTTTTTGCGCCTGCCCTGGCAGCTGCATGCCGAGCAACACGCAACGGATGCCTGCCAGCAGATATGCCATGCCTGGCGCTCGCTGGATGGCCTGATCATCAATGCTGGTACCAGCGATTACCTGCCGGATGATGTAGCCGATAGCGAGCTGTTCGAGGCCATCGTCACCACCAATCAGCTGGCAGCCGAGCAATGCCTTGGCAACGCCTTGCCGCTGCTGGCCAAGGGGGACTCACCGCAGGTGATGGCGGTGTTCAACCGCTATTCGGCGTTGCAGATGTACGCGCCGACGCAGGTGACTGCAGGCTGGAACACCCTGCCGCAGTGGATGCGTGAGCAGCGCAAGGCCCTGAAGGCTCAAGGGGTCGAGCTGACCATAGTGGGGCCACAGTCGCTCAAGGTTCCGGTGACGTCGGCGCAGGCGATACCGGAGGAATGGACGCCACAGAGGGTCGCTGAGGAGTTGTTACGTCGTTTGCCGCAGGCCGAACCGGAACTGGTCCTGGAGGCCCTGGACATCAGCAGCCTGTGGCCGTTGACGCGCTAATCCCTGAACACAGCGTGACCTTCTTCGCGGGCGCGCCCGCTCCCACAGGTATGGCGCAGGGCTTTAAGGCGGTGCCATCCTGTGGGAGCTGGCTTGCCGGCGATAGGGCCGGTGCAGGAAAGTCAGAGCGCCATGCGGTAATGCAGGCTATAGCTCTCCACCCCATCGTTGGGCTCTTTGATACCGGCGTTGGAGTAGTGAATCGCCCGCACCCCGATCTCATGCCCGCCGGCAAAGCGCAAACCAAAGCCGATGCGGTCCTCGAACTGGAATGCCGAGCCGAGCTCGTTGCTTTCCAGCTCTGTGCTGGAGAACGCCGCCACACCGATGCCTGCTTCGATGTAGGGCTTGACCGACTCCCCGGCAAATTCATAGACGAACACGGGCGCGAACGACAGGCTGTGGTTGCTTGCCGTCTTGTCACCGTCCCAATAGGTGTAGGCCCCATCCCAATAGCCGGTCAGCCGACCGACGCTGGTCTGCCACCAACTCGCGTCCCAGTTCGATTGCAGGCCTAACCGATAGACCATGGTCGAGTCACCGGTCTGCCCCACCGAAAACGAAACGTCGGCAGCCTGTGCCGACATCGCTTGCCCCAAGGTAAAGGCAGCAGCCGCCGCCAAGCCGAGCAGTTTCCTCATAAGAAACATCCTTCTTCCTGATGCTGTTATTAGTGTCCGCCTCATCTCAGGCAAAGCGGTAGAAAGCAGAAGTGGAACGATAGTTCAGCTGTTTTTCACGTTTTTTTCACAATGAAAAGCTTTGCACATCGTCGGACTTCTGCCACAGCACAGGCAGGATTTTTCTGAGGGATTGCGGATCGGCGCTGGTCCAGAAACGGGTGTCCCGCGCAGGGCCGTCGGCCAGCAGGTCACTTGCGCCCAGCAGCCGTTGCAGTTGACGGGCCACTGCGGCGCCGGTGTCGATGATAGCCACGTCCGCTGGTACCAGGTCGGCCAGTAACGGGCGCAGGAAGGGGTAATGGGTGCAGCCGAGGATCAGCGTATCGCAGCCGGCGGCCAGCAACGGCTGCACATAGCCACGCAGCATCTGGCGCAGCGCCAGGCTGGTCAGGTCGCCGGTTTCGATCAGCTCGACCAGCCCCGGGCAAGGCTGGGTGATGACCTGCACGTCGTTGGCAAAGCGGTCGAGCAAAGCGGCGAATTTGGCGCTCTGCAGGGTACCGGTAGTGGCCAGCACACCGACCACGCCCGAGCGGGTAGCCGCCGCTGCGGGCTTCACGGCGGGCTCCATGCCCACCAGCGGCCAGGTCGGGTACAACTCGCGCAAGTCAGCTACCGCCGCGACCGTGGCTGTGTTGCACGCCAGTACCATGGCCTTGGCGCCTTGCGCATGGAAGAACGCGGCAATACGCCGGCAGCGTTCACGGATGTAGTCCGGCGACTTCTCGCCATAGGGCACATGGCCACAGTCAGCCACGTACAGCAGCGTCTCGTTCGGCAGCAGGCGCTGGATCTCGGCGAGCACCGACAAACCGCCGACCCCCGAGTCCATCACGCCGACCGGCGCCGAGCGCTCAGCCATCGCGTTTGCCGCAAACAGTGCAGGCCGGGTCACGCTTGACCCGCAGCTCGCGGATGCGGGTGCCGAGGGCATCGATCAACAGCAGGCGGCCAACCAGCGGCTCGCCGAACCCGGCCAGCAGCTTCATCGCCTCCAGCGCTTGCAGGCTGCCCACCAGGCCCACCAGAGGCCCGATAACACCCGCTTCGCTGCAGGTCAGTTCATCCTCACTGCCATGCCCATACAAACAGTGGTAGCAGGGGCTGTAGTCGCGCCGAGGGTCGAACACCGACAACTGCCCTTCCAGGCGGATCGCCGCGCCGCTTACCAGCGGTTTGCAGGCAGCTACACAGGCAGCGTTGACCGCTTCACGGGTAGCAAAATTGTCGGAGCAATCCAGCACCAGGTCGACCGCCGCCACGGCAGCGGCCAGCGAATCTTCGTCCAGGGCCTGGCGATGGGCGACCAGGCCGATCTCCGGGTTGATCGCCTGCAAGCGCTGCAAGGCCGAATCCACCTTGCTCATGCCGACGCTGGCACTGTCGTGAATCACTTGGCGTTGCAGGTTGGTCAGGTCGACAGTGTCGAAGTCGGCCAAGTGCAACTCGCCCACCCCGGCGGCCGCCAGGTACAGTGCAACCGGAGAGCCCAGGCCGCCGAGGCCGACAATCAGTGCCCTGCTCTGCTTGAGCCGCAGCTGGCCGTCGATGTCAATCTGGGCCAGCAGTACCTGCCGGCTGTAACGCAGCAGTTCCTGATCACTCAGCATGGCAGGCGCCCCAGGGTAATGCGTTCATGGCCGCCCAGGTCCGTGCGGCTGGCGACCTCGATAAAACCGTGCTCAGCCAGCAAGGTGCGTACCGCTGCTGCCTGGTCGTAACCATGCTCCAGCAGCAGCCAGCCACCTGGCAACAGGTGTGCGGGGGCCTGGGCCGCGATCACGCGCAGGTCGTCCAGGCCATCGGCGCCGGCCACCAGCGCACTGCTGGGCTCGAAGCGCACGTCACCGGCCACCAGGTGCGGGTCTGCGGAGGCGATGTAGGGCGGGTTGCTGACAATCAGGTCGAAACGCTCGCCGGCCAGGCTGTCGAACCAGTGGCTTACCCGCACCTGGGCATTGGCAAGGCCCAGGCGCAGGCGGTTACGCTCGGCCAGGGCCGCGGCCTCTTCCACGCGGTCAACCGCAGTTACCTGCCAGGCCGGGCGATCGCTGGCCAGGGCCAGGGCAATCGCACCGGTACCGGTGCCCAGGTCGAGGACCTTGGCTGGCGAGGCGGGTTGCAGCTCGAGGGCAGTCTCGACCAACAATTCGGTATCCGGCCGCGGAATCAGGGTATGCGGCGCCACTTCCAGGTCGATCTTCCAGAAACCCTGCTGCCCGAGGATGTAGGCGACCGGCTCACCGCCACGGCGGCGCTGCAGGTAACCGGCGTAGGTCTCGGCATCTTCGCTGCTGACGATACGCTCGGGCCAAGTGTGCAGGTAGCTGCGCGACTTGCCGATGGCAGCCGCCAGCAGCAATTCGGCATCCAGCCGCTCGGTGGGCGATTCGGGCAACTGCGCGTTGCGCAGCAAGCTGGCGATGATGGTCATCAGTCCCCCAGGGCAGCCAATTGGTCGGCCTGGTATTCGGCCAGAAGCGGTTCGATCACTGCGTCCACGCCACCGCTGAGGATGTCGTCCAGCGAGTACAGCGTCAGGTTGATACGGTGATCGGTCACCCGGCCCTGTGGATAATTGTACGTGCGGATGCGCTCGGAACGGTCACCGGAGCCCACCAGCAGCTTGCGCTCGCTGGCGATGGCGTTCTGGGCTGCGCTGGTCTGCATGTCGTTGAGCTTGGCCGACAGCCAGGACATGGCGCGGGCGCGGTTCTTGTGCTGCGAACGCTCTTCCTGGCACTCGACCACGATACCGGTAGGCAAGTGGGTGATACGGATCGCCGAGTCGGTCTTGTTCACGTGCTGGCCACCGGCGCCAGATGCGCGGTAGGTGTCCACGCGCAGGTCGGCCGGGTTGATTTCGATGGCCGCTTGTTCGTCCGGCTCGGGCAGCACCGCCACCGTGCACGCGGAGGTGTGCACGCGGCCTTGGGATTCGGTTTCGGGCACACGCTGGACGCGGTGTGCACCAGACTCGAACTTGAGCTTGCCGTAGACGTTCTCACCCTCGACACGGGCGATGATTTCCTTGTAGCCGCCGTGCTCGCCTTCGTTCTCGGACAGGATCTCCAGGCGCCAGCCGCGTTTTTCGGCGTAGCGCGAATACATGCGGAACAGGTCGCCGGAAAAGATCGCCGCCTCGTCGCCACCGGTGCCGGCGCGGATTTCGAGGAACACGTTGCGGCCGTCGTTGGGGTCTTTGGGCAGCAGCATGCGTTGCAGCTTCGCCTCCAGCGTCAGCAGCTGCTCCTTGGCTTCACGCACTTCTTCCACGGCCATTTCGCGCAGGTCCGGGTCGCTGTCCTTGAGCAGCGCCTGGGCACCTTCAAGGTCGCCCTGGACTTTGCACCACTCTTTGTAAGCAGCGTAGACCGGCTCGACCTCGGCGTATTCACGGGAATACGCGCGAAAGCGCGTCTGGTCGGAAATGACCTCGGCATCACCGAGCAGTGCGGTGAGCTCTTCGAAGCGGTCCTGGAGGATATCCAGTTTGTTCAGCAGCGACGCTTTCATTGCGGGGATTTGTCCGTGGAGCCCTCGTGGAGGGCAAAGAGTTCCTGGGCCATGGCCAGCGCATCAAGGCGGCCCTCGGCCGAGAGCTTTTTCAACTGCACGCTGGGCGCATGCAGGAGTTTGTTGGTCAGCCCCCGGGCCAGCTGGGCCAGTACGTCCTCGGGGTTGCCGCCGTTGGCCAGCAGGCGCTGGGCCTTTTGCAGTTCTTCGTCGCGCAGGCGCTCGCTTTGCTGGCGATAGGCCTTGAGCACGTCCACCGCCGCCAGTTCGCGCAAGCGCACCATGAAATCTTCGGCGCCCACCGATACCAGCTCTTCGGCAGCCTGGGCAGCGCCCTGGCGGCTCTTGAGGTTTTCCGCCACCACGTCGTGCAGGTCATCGACAGTGTACAGGTAGACGTCGTCCAGCTCGCCGACTTCAGGTTCGATGTCGCGCGGTACGGCGATGTCGACCATGAAGATCGGCTTGTGCCGGCGCTGTTTCAGCGCACTCTCGACCGCACCCTTGCCCAGGATTGGCAGTTGGCTGGCGGTGGAGCTGATGACGATGTCGCTGTTGGCCAGTTCCTGGGGGATGTCGGCCAGCAATACGGCATGCGCGCCGAACTGCTCGGCCAGGATACTGGCCCGCTCCAGCGTCCGGTTGGCCACGACGATACGCCGCACGCCTTGCTCATGCAGGTGGCGGGCGACCAGGGTGATGGTTTCGCCGGCACCGATCAACAAGGCCTGGCTACGGCCCAGGTCGCTGAAGATCTGTTTGGCCAGGCTGACCGCGGCAAACGCCACCGATACCGGGTTTTCACCGATGGCGGTGTCGGTGCGCACCTGCTTGGCAGCGCTGAAGGTGGCCTGGAACAGGCGCCCGAGCAGCGGGCCGACGGTGCCGGCCTCGCGCGCCACGGCGTAGGCGGACTTCATCTGGCCGAGGATCTGCGGCTCGCCGAGCACCAGCGAGTCCAGGCCCGAAGCCACGCGCATCATGTGCTTCACGGCATCGTGCTCTTCATGCACGTAGGCACTGGCGCGCAACTCGTCCAGGCTGAGGCGGTGGTAGTCGGCCAGCCATTGCAGCACGGCATCGGCGGACAGGTGGTCCTGCTCTATATAGAGCTCGCTGCGGTTGCAGGTCGACAGGATCGCCGCTTCGCGGCTGGAAGTCAGTCGGCAGAGCTGCTGCAGGGCGTCTACCAGCTGCTCTGGGGTAAACGCCACGCGCTCGCGTACGTCTACCGAGGCAGTCTTATGGTTGATACCAAGTGCAAGAAAGGCCATGCAAGGTCGCTGGTTGTGACGGGAAGCCGATAATTGTCCTCTTTCGCAGGTTTTAGAACAACCACCGTTCGCTATTGCGCTGATAGCGCTGCGGCTATCGCCGCGTGCAGGCGAGCACCGGCAGGGTTTTCAGGTTCCACCCCTGCTTTCGCCCGCCTTTTGATCTGCTTTTGATCTGGCTTTTGATCTGGCTTTTGATCTTGATCTTGATCTTCGCGACTTCAGGAGGCCGAACGCAGGCCTTGCGGAGGGAGGTGACGGGCATGGATGCCCGTCAAGCGCTGGGCCCCAGGATGGGGCCTGCAGCGCGGTCCTCCCGGGAGCAAGGCCGGAGTGAGGGAACCCCGCAGCGCAGCGCAGGGGCCGGATGATCGGAGCGCAGCGTTTTTTGGTTACTTTTTGCCGCGTTTGGCAAAAAGTGACTCGCCGTAAGGGCGAAAAGGTGAGTAAGCGTCGCCATCGCAAACGGACTGTTCTCCGTTTCAATACCGCCGCAGAAGCCCTTGATCTTGGGGGTGGGCCTCAACACAGTGTAGACATTCGTTCGCGCGGGTGGCGCTGAGTCACCTTTCCGCCCTTCCGGCGGGTTACTTTGGTCTTGGCCAAAGTAACCAAAGCCGTCCGCTCCCATCATCCGGCCCCTACGCTGCGCTCCGGGGTCCCCTCGCTCCGGGCTTGCTCCCGGGAGGACCGCGCTGCAGGCCCCATCCTGGGGCCCAGCGCTTGACGGGCATCCATGCCCGTCACCTCCCTTCGCAAGCCCTGCGCTCGGCCTCCTGAAGTCGCAATCTGTGTTGCCTGGACTACCGCGCGCTTAGAAGCAAAAGCCAAAGCAAGATCACAAGCATCGGGTACCAGCATCGCGGCAGGCTCTGGAGCGAACCACCCGCGCATGTCGCGGTCTGCATGTGCGAAGCCTATGCTTCATACCTTCGCAGGTGGGTTTTGCCCCCGCGCTTGTGTCATCATGCTCCGACCGCCGGTGAGTCCTCCTATAAGCCTTTCTATGAACAAACCATACGCATTGCTGCTTGCCTTCGCCCTGCTCCAGGGCTGCCAGAGCCTGGCCCCGCAAAAGGCCGAGCCTCCCGTCGCCGAAGCCGGCAAGGGCGAGGCGGATAAGCCCGTGGTGTATGGCTCGTTCAAGCAGGACACGCTGTATAGCCTGCTGGTCGCGGAGCTGGCCGGCCAGCGCAACCGCTTCGACATTGCCCTGGCCAACTACACCGACCAGGCGGCAAAAACCCAGGACCCCGCGGTTTCCGAGCGCGCCTACCGCATTGCCGAATACCTCGGCGCCGACGAGCCTTCCCTGGACAATGCCCTGGTCTGGGCCCGCAACGACCCGCAGAACCTCGACGCCCAGCGCGCCGCCGCCATCCAGCTGGCCCGCGCCGGCCGCTATGACGACTCCATGGCCTACATGGAAAAGGTGCTGCAGGGCCAGGGCGACACCCACTTCGACTTCCTCGCCCTGTCCGCCGCCGAAACCGACCAGAGCACCCGCGACGGCCTGCTGCAAAGCTTCGAGCGCCTGCTGGTGAAGTACCCGGACAACAGCCAGCTCGTATTCGGCAAGGCCCTGTTGCTGAACCAGGACGGCAAGGCCGAAGAAGCACTGGAGCTGCTCGAATCGCACCCGGCGCACAACGGCGAAATTGCCCCGATCCTGCTGCGCGCCCGCCTGCTGCAGGCCCTGGACCGCGGCCCCGAGGCACTGCCCCTGCTGCGCGGCGCAATCCGCGACAACCCGGATGACAAGCGCCTGCGCCTGACCTACGCCCGCACCCTGGTCGAACAGGACCGCATCGCCGATGCCAAGGGCGAGTTCCTCAGCCTGGTCCAGCAATACCCGGACGATGACGAACTGCGTTACTCCCTGGCCCTGGTGTGCCTGGAGAACAAAGACTGGGATGAAGCCGAAGGCTACCTGCAGGAACTGGTCGAGCGTGACAGCAACGTCGACGCCGCGCACCTGAACCTGGGCCGCATCCGCGAAGAGCGCCACGACCCCGCTGGCGCCCTGCGTGAATACGCCCTGGTCGGCCCTGGCCCCGACTACCTGCCGGCGCAGCTGCGCCAGGCCGACATCCTGATTGCCAACGGCCGCGGCACCGAGGCCTCGCGCCTGCTCGCCGAGGCCCGCGAAGCCCAGCCGGACTACGCCATCCAGCTGTTCCTGATCGAATCGGAAAGCTACAGCAACAACAACAAGGACGCCCAGGCCAGCCAGGTGCTGCAGCAAGCCATCCAGCGCTACCCGGACGACCTCAACCTGCTGTACACCCGCGCCATGCTGGCCGAAAAACGCGACGACATGGTGCAGCTGGAAAAAGACCTGCGCGCCATCATCGCCCGCGAACCGGAAAACGCCATGGCGCTGAACGCCCTGGGCTACACCCTGGCCGACCGCACCACCCGCTACGCCGAAGCCAAGGCGCTGATCGACAAGGCCCACCAGCTGACCCCGGACGACCCGGCGGTACTCGACAGCCTGGGCTGGGTCAACTACCGCCTGGGCAACCTCGACGCGGCTGAAACCTACCTGCGCCAAGCCTTTGCCAACTTCCCCGACCACGAAGTGGCTGCCCACCTGGGCGAAGTGCTGTGGGCCAACGGCAAGCGCCGCGAAGCCCGCCAGGTATGGGCCAAGGGCTACGAAGCCCAGGCCGACAGCCCCATCCTGCGCAAGACCATCCTGCGCCTGACCGGATCCGAGACCCTTTAACGCCATGTTTTTGCGCCATTGCATCACCTTCACCCTGATCGCCCTGCTGGCCGGCTGTGCCGGCTTCGGTAGCCGCGAGGCCCTGCAAGGCCACGGCGACCCACAACAGTGGCGGGCCCATAAAGAGCAACTGAGCAGCCTTGATGGCTGGCAGATCAACGGCAAGGTCGGGATCCGCGCCCCACGCGACTCCGGCAGCGGCACGCTGTTCTGGCTGCAGCGCCAGGACTATTACGACATTCGCCTGGCCGGCCCGCTCGGCCGTGGTGCCGCACGCCTGACCGGCCGCCCCGGCGGCGTGGTGCTGGAAGTGGCCAACCAGGGCCGCTTCGAGGCCACCAGCCCGGAAGCCCTGCTGGAAGAGCAGCTAGGCTGGAAGTTGCCCGTGTCGCACCTGGTCTGGTGGGTCCGCGGCCTGCCCGCCCCCGACAGCAAGAGCAAGCTGACCCTGGACGGCGACAGCCGCCTGGCCAGCCTCGAGCAGGATGGCTGGCAGGTGCAGTACCTGAGCTACACCGAGCAGAATGGCTACTGGTTGCCCGAACGCCTGAAACTGCACGGCAAGGACCTGGACGTGACCCTGGTGGTCAAGGACTGGCAGCCACGCCAGCTGGGGCACTGATCACATGCACAAAATCACCCTGCCCGCCCCGGCCAAGCTCAACCTGTGGCTGCATATCATCGGCCGCCGCGCGGATGGTTATCACGAGCTGGAAACCGTGTTCCAGTTTCTCGACCATGGCGACGAGCTGAGTTTCGCCGTTCGTGACGATGGCGTAATCCGCCTGCACACCGAGATCGAGGCCGTACCGCACGACAGCAACCTGATCGTGCGTGCCGCACGCAAATTGCAGGAACAGTCCGGCAGCCCGTTGGGCGCCGACATCTGGCTGACCAAGGTGCTGCCCATGGGTGGCGGCATCGGCGGCGGCAGTTCGGACGCCGCTACCACCCTGCTGGCCCTCGCCCACCTGTGGCAACTGGACTGGGACGAAGACCGCCTGGCCGCACTGGGCCTGAGCCTGGGCGCCGACGTACCGGTGTTCGTGCGCGGCCATGCGGCGTTTGCCCAGGGCGTGGGCGAGCAACTGACCCCGGTCGACCCGGATGAGCCCTGGTATGTCGTGCTGGTGCCGCAAGTGTCTGTCAGCACAGTAGAAATTTTTTCACATCCACAGTTGACACGTGATTCCCTCCCCCTTAATATGCGCCCCGTTCCCGAGGGAAACAGTCGAAATGACTGCCAACCGGTGGTAGAGCAGAGTTACCCAGAAGTTCGCAATGCGTTGAATTCACTGGGTAAATTCACTGAGGCTCGACTAACCGGCACTGGAAGTTGTGTGTTTGGGGCCTTCCCAAGCAAAGCCGAAGCTGATAAAGTTCTGGCCCTTCTTTCAGCGACCCAAACAGGGTTTGTGGCGAAAGGAAGCAATATTTCGATGTTGCATCGCAAGCTGCAAAGTCTGGTCAAGAAGTCGAGCGCATAAGCGTTCGCAGCAACAGATACAGGGGCGTCGCCAAGCGGTAAGGCAGCAGGTTTTGATCCTGCCATGCGTTGGTTCGAATCCAGCCGCCCCTGCCATTTTCCTATACTCATCCAGGTATACCCTCAGCCTTCAGGTACTGCGCGTGTCCAAGATGATGGTCTTTACGGGGAACGCTAACCCCGATCTGGCTCGGCGTGTCGTACGTCAGCTGCATATCCCTCTCGGTGACGTCTCTGTCGGTAAATTCTCCGACGGCGAGATCAGCACTGAGATCAATGAAAATGTTCGCGGTAAAGACGTTTTCATTATTCAGCCGACTTGTGCCCCGACCAACGATAACCTGATGGAACTGGTAGTGATGGCCGACGCCTTCCGCCGCTCCTCAGCATCCCGAATCACCGCCGTGATTCCTTACTTCGGATATGCCCGCCAGGACCGCCGTCCGCGTTCGGCACGTGTAGCCATCAGCGCCAAAGTTGTCGCTGACATGCTCACTGTCGTAGGTATCGACCGTGTACTCACCGTCGACCTGCACGCTGACCAGATCCAAGGCTTCTTCGATATCCCCGTCGACAACATCTACGGCTCGCCCGTACTTGTCGACGACATCGAAGACCAGCGTTTCGAGAACCTGATGATCGTCTCCCCGGACATTGGTGGTGTCGTGCGCGCACGTGCCGTTGCCAAGTCCCTGGGCGTCGACCTGGGTATCATCGACAAACGCCGCGAAAAGGCTAACCACTCCGAGGTTATGCACATCATCGGCGACGTCGAAGGGCGCACCTGCATCCTGGTAGACGACATGGTCGACACCGCCGGCACCCTGTGCCACGCGGCCAAAGCCCTGAAAGAACACGGCGCTGCCAAGGTTTACGCCTATTGCACGCACCCTGTCCTGTCGGGCCGCGCGATCGAGAACATCGAGAAGTCGGTACTGGACGAGCTGGTGGTGACCAACACCGTTCCGCTGTCCGCCGCTGCTCAAGCCTGTGACCGTATCCGCCAGCTGGATATCGCACCGGTTGTCGCTGAAGCGGTCCGCCGCATCAGCAACGAAGAATCGATCAGCGCGATGTTCCGCTAAGCGGAACGCGTGTTGATGTGAAGCGCCCCGCCCCAGCATGTGTTGGGGCGGGGCTTTTTTGCCATCCCCGTTGGCGCTGGTCGCAAACGCCTTCGGGGGGCTATTTTGGAGAAACAAAATGACTGATTTTATTCTGAACGCCCAAGCGCGTACTGACCTGGGGAAAGGTGCGAGCCGCCGCCTGCGTCATGCGCTGAACATCCCGGCCGTTGTCTACGGTGGCGATAAAGAAGCTCAATCCCTGACCATCCTGGCCAAGGAAATCACCAAGCTGTTCGAAAACGAAGCTGCTTTCAGCCACGTTATCGAGCTGAATGTTGACGGTGTTAAGCAGAACGTCATCATCAAGGCCATGCAGCGCCACCCAGCCAAGCAGTTCATCATGCACGCCGACTTCGTTCGCGTTGTTGCTGGCCAGAAACTGACCGCTGTTGTTCCAGTGCACTTCATCAACGAAGAAGCACCGGTCAAGAAAGGCGGCGAGATCTCCCACGTTGTTGCCGAGATCGAAGTTTCCTGCGAAGCCAAAGACCTGCCTGAGTTCATCGAAGTTGACCTGGCCAACGCCGAAGTCGGCACCATCATCCACCTGTCGGACCTGAAAGCTCCGAAAGGCGTAGAGTTCGTAGCTCTGGCCCACGGTGATGACAAAGCTGTTGCCAACGTTCACGCTCCACGCGTTGCTCCAGAAGCAGAAGGCGCTGCCGAGTAATCCACTCGCACGCCGGCGTTGATCGGGTTACAGTGCCGCGCGCACTGTGACCCACCAACTCCAAGGAAGAGCCCCTGACGTGACCGCCATCCAGTTGATCGTTGGCCTGGGTAACCCCGGCCCCGAATACGAACAGACCCGGCATAACGCAGGGGCTCTTTTCGTTGAACGCATTGCCAGCGCCCAGCGTATTTCGCTCGCCGCTGACAAAAAATATTTCGGCCTGACGGCTAAATTCAGCCATCAGGGCAACGACGTTCGTTTGTTGATCCCTACCACCTACATGAACCGCAGCGGCCAGTCCGTAGCGGCCTTGGCCAATTTCTTCCGCATCAAGCCGGAAGCAATCCTGGTGGCACACGACGAACTCGACCTGCCTCCGGGCGTTGCCAAGCTCAAGCGCGGCGGCGGCCATGGTGGGCACAACGGCCTGCGCGACATCATCGCGCAGCTCGGCAACCAGAACGACTTCCACCGCCTGCGGCTTGGCATTGGCCACCCGGGCGACGCCAAACTGGTCTCCAACTTCGTCCTGGGCCGCGCGCCGCGCGCCGAGCAGGAGAAGCTCGACGCCAGCATCGATTTTGCCCTCGGCGTGCTGCCGGACGTGCTTGCCGGCGACTTTGCCAAGGCGATGCGCGAGCTGCACAGCCAAAAGGCCTGATTTCCTTTAGAGAGGGGAATACCCATGGGTTTCAATTGCGGCATCGTCGGCCTGCCCAACGTCGGCAAGTCCACCCTGTTCAACGCACTGACCAAGTCTGGCATCGCGGCGGAGAACTTCCCTTTCTGCACCATCGAGCCCAACAGCGGCATCGTGCCGATGCCCGACGCTCGTCTGGCTGCGCTGGCTGAAATCGTCAAGCCAAACCGCATCCTGCCGACCACCATGGAATTCGTCGACATCGCCGGCCTGGTGGCCGGTGCATCGAAAGGCGAAGGCCTGGGCAACAAGTTCCTCGCCAACATCCGCGAGACCGACGCCATTGCCCACGTGGTGCGCTGCTTCGAAGACGAGAACGTGATTCACGTTTCCAACAGCGTCGACCCCAAGCGTGACATCGAGATCATCGACCTCGAACTGATCTTCGCCGACCTCGACAGCTGCGAGAAGCAACTGCAGAAGGTTACCCGCAACGCCAAGGGCGGCGACAAGGAAGCCCTGGCGCAAAAGGCCATTCTGGAAAAGCTGATCCCGCACTTCACCGAAGGCAAGCCTGCGCGCAGCCTGATGAAGAACATGGGTGACGACGAAAAAGCCGTCATCCGTGGCTTCCACCTGCTGACCAGCAAGCCGGTGATGTACATCGCCAACGTCGCCGAAGACGGCTTCGACAACAACCCGCACCTGGACGTGGTCAAGGCCATTGCCGAGGAAGAAGGCGCGGTGGTTGTGCCGGTGTGCAACAAGATCGAAGCAGAAATCGCCGAGCTGGACGACGGCGAAGAGAAGGACATGTTCCTCGAGGCCCTGGGCCTGGAAGAGCCTGGCCTGAACCGCGTGATCCGCGCCGGTTACGAGCTGCTGAACCTGCAGACCTACTTCACTGCCGGCGTGCAGGAAGTGCGTGCCTGGACCGTTCGCATCGGTGCCACCGCACCGCAAGCGGCCGGGGTTATCCACACCGACTTCGAAAAAGGCTTCATCCGCGCTGAAGTGGTGGCCTATGACGACTTCATCCAGTTCAAGGGTGAAAGCGGTGCCAAGGAAGCCGGTAAATGGCGCCTGGAAGGCAAGGACTACATCGTCAAAGACGGCGACGTGATGCACTTCCGCTTCAACGTCTGATTTAGCCGACTCAACACGAAAAAGCCGCGCAATAGCGCGGCTTTTTCGTTTCTGTCACATCACTGACGCTGGTCAGGTGGGAGCACCTTTCTTGTTCACAATCCAAGAATTTGCGCGATCATTGTGGTAGCAGGCGTGCCCGCGAACACCGGCGAAGCCGGTCCCATCCACCGCGCAGGATTCTTCGCGGGCATGCCCGCTCCCACAGGGACCGCGCAGGCTGCAAGCTAATGCAGTACCTGTGGGAGCGGCTTTAGCCGCGAACACCGGCGAAGCCGGTGCCATCCACCGCGCTGAATTCTTCGCGGGTGAACCCGCTCCCACAGGGACCGCGCAGGCTTCAGGCTTATGCAGTACCTGTGGGAGCGGCTTTAGCCGCGAACACCGGCGAAGCCGGTGCCATCCACCGCGCTGGACTCTTCGCGGGCATGCCCGCTCCCACAGGGACAGCGCTGGCTTCAGGCTTATGCAGTACCTGTGGGAGCGGCTTTAGCCGCGAACACCGGCGAAGCCGGTGCCATCCACCGCGCTGAATTCTTCGCGGGTGAACCCGCTCCCACAAGGACTGCGCAGGCTTCAGGCTTGATGCAGTACCTGCGGGAGCGGGCATGCCCGCTCCCACAGGGACAGCGCTGGCTTCAGGCTTATGCAGTACCTGTGGGAGCGGCTTTAGCCGCGAACACCGGCGAAGCCGGTGCCATCCACCGCGCGGGGTTCTTCGCGGGCATGCCCGCTCCCACAGGGACCGCCCAGGCTTCAGGCTTATGCAGTACCTGTGGGAGCGGCCTTGTGTCGCGATGGGCCGCAAAGCGGCCCCCGGTGTCAGCATCTAAGCTGTGATGGAGCCCCCTCCTCCCCCAGAGCCCGCACCATGCCCGAACCGCCCCGCTTCGATTGGCAACGTTGGCTGCCCGGCCTGGTCACCCTGCTCCACTACCAACGCGCTTGGCTAGCCAAGGACATTGCCGCCGGCCTGGTGCTGACAACCATGCTGGTACCCGTGGGCATTGCCTACGCCGAAGCGTCCGGCGTGCCCGGTATCTACGGCCTGTATGCCACCATCATCCCGTTGCTGGCCTACGCACTGTTCGGCCCCAGCCGCATCCTTGTGCTGGGCCCGGACTCGGCATTGGCCGCGCCGATCCTGGCGGTGGTGGTGCAGTACGCCGCCAGCGACCCACAGCGGGCAATCGCCATCGCCAGCATGATGGCGCTGGTCGCCGGGGCGTTCTGTGTAATTGCCGGGCTGCTGCGCCTGGGCTTCATCACCGAGTTGCTGTCCAAGCCGATCCGCTATGGCTACATGAACGGCATTGCCCTCACGGTGTTGATCAGCCAGCTGCCCAAACTGTTCGGCCTGTCCGTGGACAGCCAAGGCCCGCTGCGAGATGTCTGGAACCTGATCCAGGCCTTGCTCACCGGCCAAGGTCATTGGCCAAGCTTCATGGTCGGTGGCGCCAGCCTGGCGCTGATCCTGCTGCTCAAGCCATTCAAGCGCGTGCCAGGCATCCTCATTGCGGTGGTGCTGGCCACGCTGGCGGTGAGCCTGCTCGGGCTCGACCAGCAAGGCGTGAAAGTGCTCGGCAAGTTGCCGCAAGGGCTGCCCAACTTCGCTTTGCCCTGGGTCAGCGATATCGACCTGGTGGAGGTGCTGCTTGGCGGTATCGCGGTCGCGCTGGTGTCGTTCGCCGATACCAGTGTGCTGTCACGCTCCTATGCCGCACGCCTGAAAATGCCGGTCAACCCGAACCAGGAAATGTTTGGCCTGGGCATGGCCAACCTCGCCTCGGGGCTGTTCCAGGGCATCCCCATCAGCAGCAGCTCGTCGCGCACGCCGGTGGCCGAAGCCGCCGGCTCACAAACCCAGCTCACCGGCATTATCGGTGCGCTGGCGGTAACCCTGCTGCTGCTGGTGGCGCCCAACCTGCTGCAGCACCTGCCCAACAGCGCCCTGGCGGCTGTGGTGATTGCCGCGGCACTGGGGCTGTTCGAGTTCGCCGACCTCAAACGTATATTCCGCATGCAGCAGTGGGAGTTCTGGCTGTCGTTCACCTGCTTCGTCGGCGTGGCGGTGTTTGGCGCCATCCCCGGTATCTGCATTGCGGTGGCAATAGCCGTGATCGAGTTTCTGTGGGACGGCTGGCGGCCGCACCATGCAGTGCTGGGCCGGGTGGATGGCACCCGGGGGTACCACGATGTGCAGCGTTATCCACAGGCCCGACGCATTCCGGGGCTGGTGCTGCTGCGTTGGGACGCGCCGCTGTTCTTTGCCAATGCCGAGCAGTTCCAGAGCACGGTGATGGCGGCTGTAAACGAGTCGCCGACGCCCGTGCAGCGGCTGCTGATAGCGGCGGAACCGGTGACCAGTATCGACATCACTTCGGCAGACATGCTGGCCGAACTGGACCGGGCACTGGAGGCACGCGGGGTTGAATTGCAGTTTGCCGAGATGAAGGACCCGGTGAAGGACAAGATGCGGCGGTTCGGGTTGTTTGAGCATATGGGGGAGAAAGCCTTTCACCCCACAGTGGGTGCCGCTGTGGATGCCTATCTGGAAGAGAGTGGGGTTGATTGGCAGCCCTGAATTTCCTGTGCCCGCACAGTCCTGTAGGCGCGGGCTTGCCCGCGAAGAGGCCAGTACAGGAATCTAGGCAGACCGAATCCGGCGCCCATCAATCCAGATCAACATGGCACTGGCATACACCGAGACCGCCAGAAACAAGGCCATGCGCACTGCAAAGGCCTTGTACACATCCTGCCCACCGGCACTGTCCTGCACCGACTGCCCCAGCAAGATCAGCAGGGTCGTCAGGCAACTGACCCAGTACGCCGGGCTGTGCCGATTCGGCACGGCCTGATAGAGCCGCCGCGCCAGCCACAGGACGAACAGCAGCACCCACAGGAAGAACATCCACAGGTGCACGAACAGGCCCAACGCGCCCCACATCAGTATCGCCAACAAGCCGGCGAGCAAGGTCGAGCCGATCAGCTCTCGGCTGGCATGCCGCGCGCGGGTTTCCCCGGCCTGCTGCCCCAGGCTTACCGCCTTCATGATCAGCGGCATGTACTGGTCCGGCGCAATCAACGCCAGCAGAAACGCCGGCATCACGATCAGCGTGGCGCGCAATGCCACCCAGCTGACATGCTCGCTGCCCAGTAGCGGTGGTACCGGTTGCGCCGGTGCTCCAGCAGGTTCGGGAAACAGCACATGCGCCAGCGCCGTGCCCAGCACGGCCAGCAGCATGCCTTTGGCCAGCGCTTCGACCACCGACAGCGCCAAGGTGAAGTCGCTGGTGCCGGCGGCGGCGATCATGGTCAGGCCGACCACCAGCAAGTTGGCCAGCAGGCCGTTGCCGCCCTTGAGGGCGTAGCGCAAAGTGAGGAAAACGCCTACGCCCACCAGCAACACCCCGCTCACCGGGGCGTGGCGCAACAGCGGTATCAGCAACAGCCCGCTGCCACAGGCGAGCAGTACCAGCACCGCCAAGGCCGGCGCCGCTCGCAGGGGCAGTGGCTGGCTGCGCATGGCCAGCAACAGCACGGCGAACACCGGTGCCAGGATCGGCACCGGCAAGCCGATGGCAAAACTCACCGCCAGGCACAGCGCCACACCCCAGGCCAGGCGCAGGGCGCGCAGGCGGCGCAACTCAATAGGCATAGGACAACCAGCTCATCAACCACATGAACAGCCGGCCCAGCAGGTTCAGCGGGTTGCCTTCGCTGGGCAGCGCCATGACCTCGGCCTGCCCGCCTACCCGCAGCCCACGCTTGTCCGGCAGCTGATCACGCTCCAGCTCGACAATCACTGGAAAGCGCTGGGCCGAACGCAGCCACTCGCGGCTGTTCTGCACAGTGGGCAGTGTGCCCGGCGGGGTGCTCTGGCCCACGCTAACGCCGTAACCGATGCTGCGAATACGCCCCTTCAACACGGTGCCGGGCAGCGCATCCAGCACCACCAGCACCGGAGTATCCGGGCGCAGGCGGCCGAGGTTGTTCTCGGTCATGTCGGCACTTATCCACACGTCATGGATAGTGATCAGGGTCATCATCGGGCTGCCCGCCCCGACATAGTGGCCAACGTCGGTACGCAGGTCGGTGATCAGCCCGTTCGCATCGGCGCGCACCACGGTACGGGCAAGGTCCAGGCGAGCCTTTTCCACGTTGGCTGCGGCACTGCGCAACTGGGCGTTGTCATCTTGCGCCCCGCCCTGCTGCTCACGGGCACGCTCCACTTCGGCACGGGCCGCCGCCACCTGGCTGATGGCCTGGTCGCGGGTAGCCTGGGCGCCTTCCAGGCGGCGCACCGATACCGTGCCTGGGTCCTCATCGATCAAACGCTTGAGCCGCTCGGCATCCTGCCGCGCCTTGCGCTCGTTGGCCTGGGCCGCCACCAGCGCCGCCTGGGCCGAATCGATACCGGCGGTGTGGGCGCCGATTTGCCGGCGTACCGTGTCCAGGTCGGCTTCGGCACGGGCCAGGGCAATACGGTACTGCTCCTGGTCCAGCTCGAACAGCACATCGCCCTGGCGCACTTCCTGGTTGTTGCCCACCGCCACGCGCCTCACCTGCCCGGCCACCTCGGCGCTGACCGGTACCACGTAGGCCTGCAGGCGCGCCTGCTGGGTGTAGGGCGTGAAGCGGTCGGCCAGCAGGTACCAGAGCAGGCTCACGGCGATCAACAGCAGTACCCAGCGCATGCCGCGATCAGGGGCTGGCGGGGGCGTGGCGTCGCTCATTGGCTTTTACCTTTTGCATGTGCGGTGGGGGCTGGCGGGTCGAGCATGTCGCCCCAGTCGGTACGTTGTTGCATCTGCTGGCGGGTGGCCGGGTCGATCGGTGCGCGGTTGGCGTCCCAGCCACCGCCCAGGGCCTTGTACAAGGTCACCAGGCTGCTGACGGCATTGCCGCGGCTGACCAGGTAGCCGTCCTGCTGTTGCAACAACAATTGCTGGGCGTCGAGCACGCGCTGGAAGTCGGCAAAGCCTTCGCGGTACTGCGAGCTGGCCAGGTTCAGCGAGCGTTGCGCAGCCTGGGAGGCCTGGTCGCGAATGGCTGCACTCTGCAGCGAACGCACCAGCCCACTGGCCGCATCGTCGGCCTCGCGGGCGGCTTCGCGCACGCCCTGGTGGTACAGCTCGATCAGTTGCTGCAAGCGGGCATCCTCTACCCGCACGGCGTTCTTGCGCCGGCCATAGTCGAACGGGTTCCAGATCAGGCTGGGCCCGGCGGCGATGTCGAAGGTATTGGGCAGGTGGCTGGCCGATAAAAAGGTCCAGCCGATGCTGCCCAGCAGGCTCAGCTGTGGATAAAGATCAGCCTCGGCCACGCCGACCAACGCCGACTGCGCCGCCACCGCCTGCTCGGCCGCGCGGATATCCGGGCGGCGCTGCAGCAGGCTGGCAGGTACGCCCTGCAGCACTGCGCGGTCTGGCAACGGCAGCTGGCCATGGCCGGCCTCCAGCTGCGGCAGCGGCCCGGGCGCGCGGCCCAGCAATGAACACAACACATTGCGCAAGGCGTTGAGCTGGTTCTCGAATTCGGGGATGGTGGCCAGGGTCGCCAGGTATTGAGTGCGCGCTTGCTGCCAGTCGAGCTCGTCATTTTCGCCATGGCGGAACAACCGCTCGGTGATCTCCAGGCTGCGCGCCTGGCGCTTGCCGTTCTCTTGCGCGATAGCCAGCCGCGCCTCGGCAGTGCGCAGGGCAAAGTAGGTGTCGGCCACTTGTGCACGCAGCAGCAGCATGGCATCGGCGTAGTTGGCCTGAGAGGCGAAGTACACGGCATCGGCGCTTTCGATGGCGCGACTGAAGCGGCCCCAGAAGTCGATTTCCCAGCCGATGTCGAACCCGACACTGGATTGCCAGAACACCGAGTCGCGCGCAGTGGCCGTGCCGGACTGGTTCTGCTTCAGGTACAGGCTCTGCGCACTCAGCTGCTGCAGCTGTGGATAACGCCCGGTCTGCACGATGGCCAACTGGGCGCGGGCTTCAGCAATGCGCAGGCCAGCCACGCGCAGGTTGGTGTTGTTGGCGTCGGCCTCGGCAATCAGCGCATCCAGCATCGGGTCGGCAAACACCGCCCACCACTGGCGCAGGTCAGGTGTTGCGGCGCTACGCCTTGCCTGCTCCAGCAATGGCGTGCTCCAGCCGTCCAGCCACGGGTCCCGGGGCTTTTCGAAATCCGGGCCAACCTGGGTGCAACCGGCCAGCACCATCAGCAGGCCAAGGCCACAGCAGCGGTTGGGCATGGCTCAGGCAGCAGGGGGTGCCGGTTGCTCCGGCACCTGCAGCGCAACCCATTGCCAGAACAACACGTAGGTCACGCCAAGGATCACCGGGCCGATGAACAAGCCGATGATGCCTTTGACCGCCATGCCGCCCAGTGCCCCGATCAGCACCACCGGCATCGGCACGTCCACCCCTCGCCCCAGCAGCAGCGGCTTGAGCACGTTGTCCGCCAGCCCGGCGACAAAGGTGTAGATGGCGAAGATGATGGTCGCCACAGTGAAGCCTTCGACGTTGAACACGTAGATGATCACCGGCACCGTCACCAGGGTGGCGGGTGCCTGGGCAATCCCCAGCATGAGGATGACGATGGCCAGCATGCCGGCACCTGGTACCCCTTTGACCACGAAGCCGACACCGATCAGCAGCATCTGGATAAAGGCAATGCCGATCACCCCCTGCGCCACTGCGCGAATGGTTGCGGTGCACAGCTTGGCCAACGGTTTGCCACGCTCCTCACCCGATACGCGCATGGCGATACGCTGCGCGGCTATTTCGCCACGGTCACCGAAAGCCATGATGACCCCGGAGATGATGATCGCGCCAATGAACAGGAAGAACGCCGCACCCGCGCTGGCTGCTGCGCCCAGCACTGTAAGCCCGGCACCCCTGAGCTGGGGCATCCACTGGTTCAGCACACTGGCCAGGTTCTCGGACGCTGCCAGCCACAGCGCATACACCTTCGGCCCGATCAGCGGCCACCCCTGCACAGACTCAGGTGGCGCCGGCACGCTCCAGGCCCCGCTCCTGAGCAACGTCACCAGGCTGTCCACCGATTCGCCGATCGACATCACCACCAGGTAGATCGGCACCAGCAGCACGAGCAGTACCAGCAACACCACCAGCGTCGCCGCATAGCCATGCTTGAGCCCGGTACGGCGCTGAAGCCGGCAATGCAGCGGGTACAAGGTAACCGCCAGGATCACCGCCCACAGCATCAGCTCAAGGAACGGCTGGAACACCTGGAAGGCAAATATCACCAGGCCGGCCACCAGACCCGCCTTGATCAACACATCGAGCAGGCCCCGCGACAGCGCACTGTCCAGCTTGATACCCGGTTGCATGCTGCACCTCCGAACGCTCTGTTCGTCGTGTGTCTCGATTCAGTGGTCCGTTTCCGGGGTTGCCTGCGTCGAAGGGGGATCAGCCAGCCGCCGCGCCAGGGCCATCATCACCAACGGCACCACGGCCATCGACAGGGTGATGGCCAGTACCAGCAGGTCATGCACCTGTGGCGACAACACCTGATGGTCCCGCGCCAGCTTGAACACCACGAAGGCAAACTCGCCCCCAGAGGCCAGCACCACACCCAGGCACAGCGCCTGGGACGTATTCAGGCCACCGGCCATGCGCCCCAGGCCATACAGCAGCGGCAGCTTGATACCCACCAGCAGCAGCGTCAGCCCCAACACCGCCAGCGGCATGCCCAACAGCAGGTGCAAGTCGGCGCTCATCCCCACGCCCACGAAGAACAGCCCCAGCAGCAAGCCTTTGATCGGTTCGATCTGGGTTTCCAGCTCGTGGCGAAACGGCGACTCGGCCATCAGCACGCCGGCCAGGAATGCGCCCAGTGCCATCGACACACCCACATGCTCCATCACCCAGGCGGTGCCCATTACCACCAGCAAGGCAGTGGCGGTGGACAGCTCGGGCAGGCCCGAACCCACCGTCCACTTGAACACCGGCGTCAGCAGGTAGCGGCCGAAGATGATCAGCACCCCAATGCCAGCTGCCACGGCCAGCAATGGCCAGGCCCCTTCATCGGCCGTACTGACATCGCCGCCCAGCAACGGCACCACGGCAATCAGCGGGATCGCGGCAATGTCCTGGAACAACAGGATGGCCACAGCCAGGCGGCCGTGCGGCTTGCCCAGGTCCTTGCGCTCGGCCAGTACCTGCAGGCCAAACGCGGTGGAAGACAGCGCCAGGCCCACGCCCAGCACGATGGCGGCCGGCCGCGACTGGTCGAACAGCCAATAGGCCAGCAGCCCAAGCACCACGGCGCTCAGCCCCACTTGCAGCGTACCCACACCGAACAGCGCCCTACGCATGGTCCACAAGCGCCGGGGCGAGAGCTCCAGGCCGATGACGAACAGCAGCATCACCACGCCCATCTCTGACAGACGCGCCACGTTGTCGGGGTTGTTCAGCAGGCCAAGCACCGAGGGGCCGATGAGCATGCCGGCCAGCAGATACCCAGGCACAGCGCCCATCCGCAGACGCTGCGCCAGTGGTACCAGAAGCACCACGGCCAGCAGGAACACCACAGTCGCCTGCAACAGGCTGCCGTCATGTGGCATGGGCTCGTACCCTCGCAGCTCCCCGCAGGGAGGGGTTCAGAAGCGTTCTTCGACGACCTTGAACGGGTAGGCCACAGCCTTGTACTTGCCGATCTTGCCGCGCTTGGGCAGCTTCACCACCTGGTCACGGGTGATGTCCTTGTACGGAATCCGGCTGAGCAGATGGCTGATGATGTTCAGGCGGGCGCGGCGTTTATCGTTGGAATGGGCCATGAACCACGGCGCCCAGGCGGTATCCGACGCGGCGAACATGTCGTCACGCGCCTGGGTGTAGTCATCCCAGCGGGTATACGACTTGAGGTCCATGGGCGAAAGCTTCCACAGCTTGCGGCCATCGTTGATGCGGTCCTGCAGGCGGAGGGTCTGCTCTTCGGCGCTGACCTCGAGCCAGTACTTGATGAGGATGATGCCCGACTCGACCATGACCTTTTCGAACACGGGCACACCGGCGAGGAACTTGTCGACGAGTTCGTCGGAGCAAAAGCCCATTACCCGCTCGACGCCCGCACGGTTGTACCAGCTGCGATCAAAGATCACTACCTCGCCCGCGGCGGGCAAATGCCCCAGGTAGCGCTGCAGGTACATCTGGGTTTTTTCCCGCTCGGTCGGTGCCGGCAGCGCCACCACGCGAAACACCCGCGGGCTGACGCGCTCGGTAATGGCCTTGATGGTGCCGCCCTTGCCTGCGCCATCGCGGCCTTCGAAGACGATGCATACCTTCAGGCCCTTGGCCACCACCCATTCCTGCAACTTCACCAGCTCCACATGCAGGTGCTTGAGCGCTTTTTCGTAGGCCTTGCCGCCCAGTTTTTCTGGCTGTTCCTGGGTGGGTTTCTTCCTGGACGGCTTCGACATGACACTCTCCTGAAGGCGAATGAAGAGTCAGTATGGCCGATTCATGACGGTTTGCCGCTTCGCTTGCAGATTGGTGAGGGGCTGCCTTGCAGCCCCCACGAGGCGCTATTTGGCCAGCTTGTTGTAACTGGTCATCAGGTTGCGATAGTCCGGGATATGGTTGGAGAACAGGGTCCCCAGCCCTTCAATGTCATTGCGCCAGTCACGGTGCAGCTCGCAGGCCACGCCGAACCAGGTCATCAGCTGCGCCCCGGCCGCCTCCATGCGCCGCCAGGCTGAATCACGGGTCAGTTCGTTGAAGGTGCCGGAGGCGTCGGTGACGACAAATACTTCGAAGCCCTCCTCCAGCGCCGACAGCGCCGGGAAGGCCACGCACACCTCGGTGACCACACCAGCGATCAGCAGCTGCTTCTTGCCAGTGGCTTTTACCGCTTTGACGAAGTCTTCGTTGTCCCAGGCATTGATGTTGCCGGGGCGTGCAATGTAGGGGGCGTCAGGGAACTGCTCTTTCAGTTCCGGCACCAGCGGGCCGTTGGGGCCGGTCTCGAAGCTGGTGGTGAGGATGGTCGGCAGCTTGAAGTACTTGGCCAGGTCGGACAGGGCCAGCACGTTGTTCTTGAAGCGGTCGGGGTCGATGTCCCTTACCAGCGAGAGCAGGCCGGTCTGGTGGTCAACCAGCAGCACGGCGACGTTGTTCTTGTCCAGACGCTTGTATTGGAAGGTCACGGTGGATCTCCTTGCTTCAGCGGGTTGGGAGTATCAGCGTAGGCAAGGATAGTGGGGCGGGAGGGCCGTCGGTCGGGTCAGGTTTCGCACAGCGTCTGAGCGTGCGCGGTCCTTTGCGGGGGCAACTGTCTTGGTCAAAATCTGCAAGTTTGCGCGATCACTGTGGGAGCGGGCTTGCCCGCGAACACGGGCGAAGCCCGTGCCATCCACCGCGTCGCCTGCTTCGCGGGCATGCCCGCTCCCACAAAAAATCAGGTCCGCGCTCAAGAGTCAGTACTCACGGCGTTTACGAAACGCCCAGCGCCCCACCAGCACGGTGAAGGTCGCCACCAACGCCACCAGTACCCAGAACCCATGGGGGTTTTCCGCCAGGGGCACGCCGCCGACGTTCATGCCGAAGAAGCCGGCGATGATGTTGATGGGCAGCGCCAGCACCGTTACCACGGTCAGGGTAAACAGGGTGCGGTTAGTCTGCTCGTTGACCTTGGCGGCGATTTCTTCCTGCAGCAGCTTGATCCGTTCGCCCAGGGCGGTGAGGTCGCTGATGACCAGGGTGAACTCTTCGGTGGCCGCGCGCAGCTGGCGTATGTCCTGTTCCTGCAACCACTCGGGCGGGCGGTTGAGCAGCCGCAGCAATGCCCCCGGCTCCAATGCCAGCAGGCGCTGCAAACGCACCAGCACCCGGCGCATGCTGCCCAGTTCGGCACGGTTGTCGCTCAGGCGCTGGGACAACAACTGGTCTTCGATACGGTCGACGCTGGTGGTGGTTTCGCGCACGATCTGGGTCAGCACATCGCCCTGGTCGCGCAGCAGGTGCACCAGCAACTCGATGGACGAATGGAAGCGCTCGCCATGCTTGACCGACGAGCGCAGCTTGTCCACCGAATGCAACGGCTGCAAACGTGCACTTACCAGCAACTGGCTGCTGGCACAGGCCCACAGCGTGGAAATGTCCGACGACACCAGGCCGAAGTTGAACACCACGTCGTTGACCACTGCCAGCAGCGCCGAGTCGGCGTGCTCGATACGGGTCGAGCGCGAGCCTTCGCGCAGGGTTTCAAAATAGGCCTCGGGCAACTGCAGGTGGGTACGCAACCAGCGCTCGCAGGCCGCGTGGGCCAGGTTCAGGTGCACCCAGAGAAACTCGCCAGGCTCCAGCGGCTGGCCGAGCTTGAGCAGCAACTGCGCAGAATCGATTTCACGCCCTGGCTGGCCGGGGCGAAAGGCGAAGGCGTAGAGCAGGCCGAACAGGTCGTGGTCCTGTGGCAGGTGCAGCGCGGGATGGCCCATTCGAACTCGCAATGAGGCACGGGGAGATGGCAGAAATGTTGCTGAAAAAACGTTGCAGCCAGATGACAGCAGCCTTCGCCATGACGGCTGACGCGATTCCTGTAGGAGCGGCCTTGTGTCGCGATCGGGCCGCACAGCGGCCCCGGGATTTCAGCTTCACTGCAGAAATTGCTGGGGCCGCCCTGCGGCCCGATCGCGACACAAGGCCGCTCCTACAGAAGCTGTACCAACCCGGGAGCTTGCTGCTAACCACGGTTACCGGTTCGCCGCCATCACTTCACAAATTCCTGAACTGATTATTTGCCTTCAGCGATTTGTCCCCTCGCCAACCACCACCAGAATCGCTTCACCATAATCACAAAAACCGTGAGGCCACTCCCGTGGACCAGACACTTCAGGTGCGCCAAGCCGCCGCCGACCTCGTTGCCGCGTTTGCCAGTAACGACACCGCCCGCTATTTCGCCTGCTTCAGCGAAGACGCCACGTTCCTTTTCCACACCTTGCCGCAACCGCTGCTGTCGCGCCGTGCCTACGAAGAGCTCTGGGCCCAGTGGCAGGCCGAAGGTTTTGCCGTGCTTGCCTGCCAGTCGGGCAATGCCCACGTGAGCCTGCAAGGTGATCTGGCGATCTTCATGCACGATGTGGCCACGCATATCCGCATCGCCGGCGAAGAACACCAGTTGAGCGAACGCGAGACCATCGTCTTCCGCCGCCAGGGTGACCAGTGGCTGGCCTGCCACGAGCACCTGTCGGTCGTCTCCCCGGCCTGATCACCTTTTTACGCGGCCCTGCCGCCCTGCCATCGCACCCACAAGAAGGCCCGCGCACGCGCAGGCCCACAACAACCGCGCTGGAGCATCACCATGAGCCACTCGACCGGTATCGAGACCAACGGCGTCGAACAGATCCCCGACGATCAACGCGACGCCTCCCCGCTGGACCTGTTTCGCCTGATCTTCGGCGGTGCCAATACCTTCGCCACCGCCGTGCTGGGCAGCTTCCCCGTGCTGTTCGGGCTGTCGTTCCAGGCGGGCGTGTGGGCAATTCTGCTCGGCGTTGCCGTGGGCGCGCTGATTCTTGCGCCGATGGGGTTGTTCGGTGCGCTTAACGGCACCAACAACGCCGTGTCGTCAGGTGCGCACTTTGGCGTGCACGGGCGTATCGTCGGCTCGTTCCTGTCGCTGCTCACGGCGGTGGCGTTCTTCTCGCTGTCGGTGTGGAGCTCGGGCGATGCCCTGGTCGGCGGCGCCAAGCGCCTGGCCGGCCTGCCGGAAACCGACCTCACCCTGGGCCTGGCCTACGGCCTGTTCGCGGTGCTGGTACTGGTGGTGTGCATCTTCGGCTTCCGCTTCATGCTGTGGGTCAACAAGATTGCCGTGTGGGCTTCGAGCCTGCTGTTCCTGCTGGGCATCGTCGCCTTTGCCGGGCCGTTCGACGCCGGCTACGCAGGTAGCGTCAACCACGGCCAGGCGGGCTTCTGGGCAGCGTTCGTCGGCGCTGCGATCCTGGCCATGAGCAACCCGGTGTCGTTCGGCGCCTTCCTGGGCGACTGGTCGCGTTACATCCCGCGTGCAACACCCAAGGCGCGCATCATGCTGGCGGTGATTGCCGCCCAGGGCGCAACGCTGATTCCGTTCCTGTTCGGCCTGTGCACCGCCACCTTGGTCGCGACCCAGGCACCGGACTACATCGCCGCCAACAACTATGTGGGTGGCCTGCTGGCGGTGGCGCCAAGCTGGTTCTTCCTGCCGGTGTGCCTGATTGCAGTGATCGGCGGCATGTCCACCGGCACCACTGCGCTGTATGGCACGGGCCTGGACATGTCCAGCGTGTTCCCGCGACTGCTCAGCCGCGCCGGCGCCACGCTGCTGATCGGTGTGCTGGCGATCGGCTTCATCTTCGTCGGCCGTTTCACCTTCAACCTGGTGCAGAGCGTGTCGACCTTTGCGGTACTCATCATCACCTGCACCAGCCCGTGGATGGTGATCATGATCCTCGGCCTGATCACCCGCCGCGGCTTCTACCACGCCGATGACCTGCAGGTCTTCACCCGCGGCCAGCGTGGCGGCCATTACTGGTTCCTGCACGGCTGGAACTGGCGCGGCATGGGCGCCTGGCTCCCCAGCGCGGCGGTCGGCCTGTGCTTCGTCAACCTGCCAGGGCAGTTCGTCGGCCCGCTGGGCGACCTGGCTGGCGGCATCGACCTGAGCCTGCCGGTCACCCTGGGCCTGGCCGGTGTGCTGTACCTGCTGCTGCTCAACCTGTTCCCTGAACCTTCTGGCGTGTATGGCCCCCGGGGCCCGCGTTGGGTGCGCTGCAAAAGCACCGCGCACACGCCTGTGACCACTGCCGAAATGGCCTGACTGGAAACCGACCATGACCAATTCCCACTACATCGCCGGCCGCTGGGTCGAAGGCCAAGGCAGCGACTGCATCAGCGTCAATGACCCTGCACTGGGGCAACCGTTCGCCGAATTCATGGCCGCCAGCGTGGCCCAGGTCGACCAGGCCGTAGTGGCCGCGCGCAGCGCCCTGCCCGCCTGGAAAACCACCAGCGCCAGCGAACGCGCTGCCTACCTGCGCGGCTTTGCCGAACAGCTCGGGCAACGCCGCGAAGCGTTGATCACCTTGCAGATGCGCAACAACGGCAAGCCGCGCCACGAAGCCGAGATCGACCTGGACGACGCCATCGCCACCTTCGGCTACTACGCCGAGCTGGCCGAGCAACTGCCTGCGAAAAATCGCGACGTACCGCTGGCCGCCCCAGGCTTCACTGCCCGCACTCGTCTTGAGCCGGTGGGCGTTGTCGGACTGATCGTGCCGTGGAACTTCCCGCTGGTGACCAGCGCCTGGAAGCTTGCCCCGGCACTGGCTGCCGGCTGCACCGTGGTGCTCAAGCCGTCGGAGGTCACCCCGCTGATCGAGCAGGCCTACGGCCAGATCGCCGACGCCCTGGGCCTGCCGGCCGGGGTGCTGAACATCGTCAACGGCAAGGCCGAGACCGGTGCTGCGCTGAGCAACCACAACGGCCTGGACAAACTGTCGTTCACCGGCAGCAACAGCGTCGGCAGCCAGGTAATGCGCAGCGCGTCGGCACAGTGCCGGCCGGTGACGCTGGAGCTGGGCGGCAAGTCTGCCATCGTGGTGTTCGACGATTGCGATGTCGACCAGGCGGTGGAGTGGATTGTCGCCGGCATCAGCTGGAACGCCGGGCAGATGTGTTCGGCCACTTCGCGGCTGCTGGTGCAGGACGGTATTGCCGATGCGCTGCTGCCACGCTTGCAGGCGGCACTGGAAAACCTGCGGGTTGGCAATCCGTTGACCGAAGAGGTCGACATGGGCCCGCTGACCAGCCAGGCCCAGTGGCTGAAGGTGGCCAGCTACTTCGCCACGGCGCGGGAAGAAGGCTTGCAGTGCCTGGCCGGTGGCAAGGCGTTGGACCGCGACGGCTGGTTCGTCAGCCCTACGCTGTATACCGATGTGCCGAAACACAGCCGCCTGTGGACCGAGGAAATCTTTGGTCCGGTGCTGTGCGCACGCCGGTTTGCCCGTGAAGAACAGGCGATTGCCGAGGCCAACGACAGCCGCTTCGGGCTGGTGGCAACAGTGTGCTCTGCCGACCTTGAACGCGCCGAGCGCGTGGCCGACGCGCTGGAGGTTGGCCATGTGTGGATCAACTCGGTGCAGGCAGTGTTCGTCGAAACCTCATGGGGCGGCACCAAGGGTAGCGGTATCGGCCGCGAGCTGGGGCCTTGGGGGTTGTCGGCCTACCAATCGGTCAAGCATGTGACCCGCTGCCTCGGCTGATACCGCAAGGGGCCGCCTTGCGGCCCATTCGCGGGTAAATCGGACCGCCGCACCGCCGCTCCCACAGGGACCACGCAGGCTTCGGGCTTAACGCAGTACCTGTGGGAGCGGGTTTACCCGCGAACACCGGCGAAGCCGGTGCCATCCACCGCGCTGGGTTCTTCGCGGGCATGCCCGCTCCCACAGGGATCGCGCAGGCTTCAGGCTTGTGCAGTACCTGTGGGACGAAGAGGCCGCTACAGGCGACAGAAAATCCTCCCCCGCGTGACTTTCCACTCCCCCCGCAAAGTCCCACCTCCTGGTACCCCCATAATCACAACACCAGGCCGGACCACCCATGCACCCTCAACGCACCGCCTTGCACAACGAACTGCACGCCCGCCCGTCGCTGTATTTCGACGGCCCGGCGCATGTCTTCCACTTGGCCCTGCTCGGCGGTGATGCCGCGTGCGCAGCCCTGCTGCAACGCTGCTGCCCGGCTGCCCTGGACAGTGCGGCGGCCCAAGGCATCACCCACCTGGATGGCCACCCGTTCAAGTGGGAACGGCACACCGAGTTCTTCACCCTGACCCTGGTGGTGCCCTGCGCTGCCGCCGACACCGAATGGCAGCCCCTGCCGCCGGTGCTGGCCGAGGCGATTGCCCCGCAGGCAGCGCAGGTCATCAACGCCGTGCAGGTGCTGGTGCGTGACGAACAGGACCTGAACCTGGCCCACTACGGCTTCAAGGACCCCTGCGGCTCGTGCGTTGGCGGGGGCGATGCGGTGGTGTGGAGCGATTTCCGCCTGACCGAAGATGGCACCAACCGTTTCCTGTTCATCAACCGCCGCCTCAATGCCTACCGCCAGGGCCGCATGATCCGTCGTCTGCTGGAAATCGAGACGTACCGCATGATGGCCTCGCTGACCCTGGCCACAGCCAAGGCCCTGAGCCTCGAACTGGACACCTTCGACAAGACCTTGGTCACCCTCTCGGAGCGCAGTGCCGGGGGCGACGGCCATGACTCCAAAGGGCTGCTGGACGCCATTGCCCACCTGTCACGCCAGGTGGTCAGCCACACGGTGAAAACCCGCCACCGCTTCGGCGCCACCCAGGCCTATGCGCAACTGGTGTTCGAGCGCCTCGGCGAGCTGCGGGAAAGCCATGTGGGCGACTGCCAACGCCTGGGGGTGTTCATCGAGCGTCGGTTCAAGCCGACTGTGCGCTATTGCGCGGCGACCGAGCAGCGGCTGGAGCAATTGGCGAAGAACGTGGCGAACCTGGGCGACCTGTTGCAGGCGCGGGTGCAGGTAGAAATGGAAGAACAGAACGCCGAGATCCTGCGCAGCCTCAATGCCCGGGCCGATGCCCAGGTGAAGATCCAGCGGGCGGTGGAAGGCCTGTCGATCATTGCCATCACCTACTACCTGCTGAACTTGTTCAAGCTGCTGTATGGCGGGCTGAATGTGCTGGGGTTGGGGCTGACGGCGCGGGATGGGTTGCTGGCCATGGCGCCGCCAGTACTGCTGGTGTTGTTGGTGATTCTGCTGCGGATCAAGCAGGCCAAGCAGCATTGAATTCGGGGGCGCTGTGCGCCCCTTTCGCGACACAAGGCCGCTCCTACGGGGGATGCGAACTATCAGGGCACGCGATCCCTTGTAGGAGCGGCCTTGTGCCGCGAAAGGGCTGCGCAGCAGCCCCCGCTCTTTACACCGACTCGTCAGCCGGGCGCGCACCTTCCTGCACCAGCACCATGCTCTGCGGCGAAGACAGGGGAATACCCTCATCACGCAGTCGCCCAAGGATGGTGAACAGCAGGTCGCTGCGGGTGCCCGACACCTGCCGCGGCCCCGCCACGTAACCACTGACGCCAATCACCATGCCACTGGCCGTCAGGTCCTTGAACGACACCGAAGTGGCTGGCGCATCCAGAATGGCCTCATGCTCGTGGTACGCCGCCAGCAACAGCTCGCGTACCTGGTTGGCATCGGTCTCCAGTGGCAGGGTCAGGGTAATGCCGACCACGCCCAGCGCATTGCCCATGGTCACGTTGCGCACGTTCTGCGAAATGAACTGCGAATTGGGCACGATCACCGTCGAGCGGTCGGACATCTGGATCTCGGTGGCACGCACATTGATGCGGCGAATGTCACCCTCGACACCCGCCAGGCTGACCCAGTCGCCCACCTTGACCGGGCGCTCGGTGAGCAGGATCAGGCCGGAGATGAAGTTCTGCACGATCTGCTGCAAGCCGAAACCGATACCCACCGACAGGGCACTGACCACCCAGGTCAGGCTGGTAAGGTTGATGCGCAGGGTCGACATCACCAGCATGGCCAGGAACAGGAAGCCCAGGTAACCCACCAGGGTCACCAGCGAAGCCCGCATGCCGGCGTCCATGTCGGTTTCCGGCAGCAGGCGATCGCTCAGCCAGCGCTTGACCACGCGAATGGCGAACAGGCCGCCGAAGAAGATCCCCAGCGCCAGCAGGATGTCCTGCGGCACGATGTTCAGGTTGCCGAGCAGCTTGCCACCGGTGCCGTCCCAGTCGCCCAGGCTCAGCAGCAGTTCGCTGGGGCTGGTGCCCGACGGCATCAACACCAGCAGCAGCGCCAGGAACAGCACAATGGTGCGGCCGATGCCGGCCAGTACGGTGCTGGCCTGCGCCTGGTGGCGAGGGGCCAGGCCCAGGGTCGAGGCCAGCGCCAGGCCGCCCGGCTGACGTGGCGACAGCAGGGTTTCGCACAGGTCGCCGAAGAAGGTCGTCAGCAAGTAGGCACAGGTGACCACCAGGCTGACCCACAGTAGCTTGGCAGTAAGGAAATAGGCGAGTGTCAGGTAACCGGTCAGCAGCGCCAGCAGGATCAAGGCCAACCAGATGACCATCACGAACGGGATCAACCCGGCCAGGCCCGTGGGGCGCTCCAGATCATGCTTGCGCAGCGTGCGGCGGTAACACACCAGTGCGCCGGCAAAGATCAACGCCACCACCAGCGCGGTCAGGCCGTTGACGGCCACGGTCAGCGCCAGGCTGGCGCCGATCACGCTGTTCATGCGCTCCATGGTCATCATGACCATCAGTGCCAATGCCAGCACCTTCGGGAACCAGCCCAGCGCGCTGGCGACTTCGTCATGGATCGCCGGCAGGCGCCACGACGGCCGTTGCAGCATCAGCATGGCACGGCCCAGGCCGGTGATGAAGGCGCTGAACACCACCAGGGTGAGAATGTGGTTGGTGAGGCTGGCGATATCCGAACCCAGCTCGGCACTGCTCTCCAGTCCCCAGCGCAGCAGCGATACAGAACCGGCAATGGTACCCAGGGTTGCCAGGCTGACGCCCAGGGCCAAGGCGCTGCGGCGCAGGCGGCCCTCGGGCAACCAGCCAACCATGGCACTGGCCAGCAAACGCTCGAGCACGCGCCGCACCAAGGTCCAGACCAGAATCGCCGCCACCAGGCTGGTAATGAACAGCCAGCGGTTTTCGGCGCTGAAGGCACTGCCGATGGCATCGGCCGCCTCGCCGCGCAGGTCACGCAAGCGCGCCACGTCGTCCTGGGTAGGGCGGATGATGCTCTGCCAGAACGCCGGGCTCAGTGGCGAGGCCGCGCGGCTGGTGATCTGCGAGTTGAACTGGCTGCGGCGCAGGTTGACGATTTGCGTGGACAGGTCGCGGGCCGACTGGGTCAGCTTGGTGGCCTGATCCTGCTGGGCGACCAGTGCCTTTTTTTCCGCCTCCAGCGCTTTGCGCTGCTGGGTCAGGGTGACGGCCTCGTCCGGCTGGACCGGGCCGATGACCTTCAGCTTGTCGTCGAGCTTGCCTACGTCGGCGGTGCGCTGCGCACTCAATGCATCCGCCTGGCGTTGAACCTGCATCGCTGCCAGGCGCAACTGCGACAGCAAGTCGTCGTTGGCCTCGCTGGTGACACCCTGGCGGATCAGGTCCAGCCGGTCGCTCAGCTGTTCGATGCTGGCGTTTTCATCCAGCGCTGGCGCTTCGGCAGCGGCCAGGTTGGACAGTGGCGTGGCCGGGGCCGACCAGGCCGGGCTGGCAATAACCAGCATCAGGGCCAGCAGGGCCATCAGGCCTGGGCAATAACGGGCAAGGCTGACACGCCTCATCGAAGTTTCCTCTTTACAACTCGATTTGGCGGGGGATTCTACGCGGCTTCAGGCAATCAGGAGAGTGCCGTCTCTCGCTTGAGCAATTGCTGTTTGCGCTCGACACCCCAACGGTAGCCACTGATATCGCCGTCCCGGCGCACCACCCGATGGCAGGGGATGGCCACCGCGATGTGGTTGGCCGCGCAGGCCATGGCCACCGCGCGCACCGCTTTGGGCGCCCCGATACGCTCGGCAATGTCGGTGTAGCTGACCCGGCTGCCGGCCGGCACCTCGCGCAGCGCCTGCCACACGCGCTCCTGAAACGCCGTACCTTGCACATCCAGCGGCAGCGCCAGGCCCAGCGCCGGGGCCTCGACAAAGCCCACCACTTCGGCGACCAACTGCTCGTAGGCGCTGTCGCCACCGATCAGGTGGGCCTTGGGAAACTGATCCTGCAGGTCGTGCAGCAGGCCCTCGGGGTCGTCGCCCAGCAAAATCGCGCAAATGCCCTTCTCGCTCTGGGCCACCAGGATTGCGCCCAGCGAACACTGGCCGAGGGCGAAGTGGATGGTTGCCCCTGCGCCGCCGGCGCGATACTGCCGGGGGCGCATGCCCAGGCGCTGGTCGGCGCTTTCGTAGAAGCGGCTGTTGGAGTTGTAGCCGGCATCGTAGATGGCGTCGGTGACTGAACGCTGGCCGTCTTCCAGGTGCGCACGCAGGCGCCGGGCACGGAAGGCGGTGGCGTAGGCCTTGGGGGTAACGCCGGTTTCGGCCTTGAACAGCCGGTGCAAGTGGAAGGGGCTGACGGCCAGTTGCGCGCTGAGCTGGTCGAGGCTGGGCGCGGGGTCGCTGGTTTCGATCAGGCGGCAGGCGCGGGTGACCAGTTGGCTGTGCCGGGTGGTGCTGGCCTTGCTGATACAACGCTTGCAGGCCCGGTAGCCTGCGGCTTCGGCGGCAGCGGAGGTGTCGTAGAATTCGACGTTGGTGCGCTTGGCCATGCGTGATTTGCAGCCGGGGTGGCAGTAGACGCCCGTGGTGCGCACGGCGTAGACGAAGTGGCCGGTGGCGCTGGAGTCGCGGGACTCGACGGCTTGCCAGCGCTGGTCAGGGGTGGTGTAGAGATTCATGGGTCAGCATCCAGATAAGTTGTCGCCTGTACCGGCCTCTTCGCGGGTAAACCCGCTCCTACAACGTTACGCAATCCATGTAGGAGCGGGTTTACCCGCGAAAGGGCCGGTACAGGCAATGCCAGAGCCTCAGGCACGCCACAGGTACCAGGCCGCCACGGTGCGAAACGGCCGCCACCCGCCGCCCAGGGAGCGCATCTGCGCCGGTGTCGGCGCCTTCTCCAACCCCTTCAACCGCCGATACCCTTCACGCACGCCAAAATCGTCCACTGGCAGAATGTCCGAACGCTCCAGGCTATAGATCAGCAGCATCTCCACCGTCCATCGCCCTACCCCGCGCAAGGCCACCAGGCGTTCGATCAGTGCTTCGTCAGCCATGGCCAATGCCTCTTCCCGCGTCGGCACCAGGCCCTCTAGCCGGCCCTGAGCAATGCCCTGGATCGTCGCCAGCTTGCTCGCCGAAAAACCACAGGCGCGCAGGGTTTCCGGGCTGACCGTCAGCAACTGCTGCGGCGTCGGGAACGCAACCTCCGGGAACAACGCCAGCAACCGGCCAAGGATCGCTTCGGCAGCCCGGGCATGCAACTGCTGGTAGGCAATCGCCCGCACCAGCGCCTCATAGGGCTCACGCCCCGGCGTGGCCTGGTGCAGGCAGGGCCCGGTTGCAGCAATGTGCCGCGACCAGTCCGGGTCGAGCGCTGCCAGGTATTCAGTGGCCTCGCAGTAGGCCTCGGGCGTAAGGTCGGCCAGAATCATGGCGCCTCCAACAGGGTAAATGCAGGTCCAGCTTAGCCCAGCCGTTCATCGGGTAAACGCCGGTTCTTGCGCGGCGAATTCCTGGCATACCATTGCCCTGTGCCGTTATCGCCGCATAGAATTGAGAACTATTCACAGTCGCGCAATTCACAGGACCGGGCCTTCGCTACGATGCAGATCAACGACACGCTCAAGCCGACCGAGGTCGCTCTGCTCTACCAGGCCCACCATAGCTGGCTTCGCGGCTGGTTGCGCAACCGGGTAGGTTGCAGCGAGCATGCCGCCGATCTGGCCCAGGATACCTTCGTGCGCCTGTTGCGGGCCCGTCAGGTTTCGCCGCTGAAAGAGCCCCGCGCCTACCTCAGCAGCATCGCCCGTGGCCTGATGATCGACCAGTTCCGCCGCCGTGCACTGGAACACGCCTACCAGCAAAGCCTGGCCCACCTGCCCGAAGCCGAGGTACCCAGCGAAGAGCACCGGCTGGTGATTCTCGATGCCCTGGACCGCCTCGACCGTGCCCTGCACCAGCTGAAACCGCGTGTTCGCCAGGCGTTTCTGCTGGCTCAACTGGACGGGTTGAGCATCGTGCAGATCGCCCAGCAGTTGGAAGTGTCCCGAGCCACCGTCGAGCGCGACCTGGCCAAAGCCCTGGGCGCCTGCTACCGGTTGCGTTATGCCGATGCATGACACCGCGCCGGCGCAGGCGCAGGTCGACCAGGCCATCGACTGGCTGGTGAAGCTGCGCTTCGACCGCCCCAGCCCGCGTACCGAGCAGCAATTCCAGCACTGGCTGGCCAGCCACCCGCACAACCCGCTGGCCTGGCAACGGGTCAGCCACCTCGGCGACGAACTGGCCGGGCTGCCCAAGGACCTGAGCCGGCGCACCCTGGACGGCAGCCAGCGCCAGCGCAGCAGCCGCCGCGACCACCTCAAGCTGCTTGGGCTGCTGGCCGTGGGCGGCAGCCTGGGCTGGGCCGCGCGCGAACCTCTGGGCCTGCCGCAGCTGCTGGCCGACAGCAGCACCGCCACAGGTGAACGGCGCCAGTGGCAAGTCAGCGATGGCAGCCACATACAGCTGAACACTGCCAGCGCCATCGACCTGCATTACAGCGCCGATCAACGCCAGTTGGAACTGGTACGTGGCGAGGTCAGCCTGGACAGCAACCCCAACGATATACGCCCGTTCCATATCGACACCCGCATCGGCCCGCTGACCACCCTCAACGGCCAACTGCTGCTGCGCGAAAACAACCAGGGCCTGCTGCTGGCGGTACGTCGTGGTGAGGTTACGCTGTTCCCCACTTCGGCCTCGCCGCGGCAGGTGCAGCCGGGCGAAACCTTGCAGGTCGGGGCCAATGGCAGTGTCCAGGCGGTGACGGTGCACAGTGACCCTTGGGGCTGGATCGACGGCGTGCTCAGCGTGCAGCAGATGCCACTGGCCGAGTTTGTCGCAGAGCTCGCCCGCTACCGCCCTGGCCTGATGCGCTGCGCCCCTGAAGTGGCGAACCTGAAGGTGTCAGGCACCTATCAGTTGGCCGATACCGGTCAGATTCTGCACTTGCTCACCCACAGCCTGCCGGTGCGCGTCGACTACAAAACGCGCTATTGGGTAAGCATCGGCGCGGCCTGAATAATTCGAGGGCTGCGCTGTCCTTGTAGGAGCAGCCTTGTGCTGCGAAGAGGCCATTGCAGCCGAAGATAATCTTTAGCCTTACCGGCCTCTTCGCAGCACAAGGCTGCTCCTACAGGTATCGCGTACGCCCGCAGGATGTCAGTCTGCCACGGCGCGCATCCGGCCCGCGCGCCGGTACGATTGCCGGGCAAAACACACGAACAACCCGGCCATCAGCGCCAGCGCCATGGGCAGGCCATGTGGGGCTACATCCATCGCCGCGCCACTCACCAGCGGGCCGATCAGGCTACCCACGCCCCACAGCAAACCCACGCTGGCATTGGCAGTGACCAGGTCCTGGCCTTTGAAACGTTGCCCGATCAGTACCAGCGCCAGGGTATAGATGCCCCCCGCAACCGCGCCCAGCACCACCAGCAGCGGCCACAGCAGCCACGTCATGTTCAGCAGCCACGGCAGGCCGATGCCAATCGACATCGCCACCAGCCCGCATACCAGGTGCAGCCCGGTGCGTTCCACCCGGTCGGCCAGCCAGCCCAACGGCAGCTGGAACAGCATGTCGCCGGCAAACACCACCGTCACCATCAGCGCCGCCACGCCCACGGCAAAGCCATGGCTGGTGGCGTACACCGGCAACAGCGACAGCACCACGGCATCGAAGAACGAGAAGAACAGCACCGCCACGCACAACGCCGGTGCCACGCGGAAGAAGCCGGCCAGGCCAAAGCTCTTGTCGTCTTCCTCATGTTCGACATGGTCATTGGGTACGGTCAGCACGATGCACAGCAACGCCAGGCCATAGCAGGCGGTGACCACACCGGTGATCCACGGGCTGTTGGCGCCCAGCACCGCGAGCATGGCCGGGCCCAGCACCTGGAAGCCGGTAAAGCTGGTGGCGTAAAGGGCCATGATCTTGCCGCGATTGTGCTCAGGGCACAGCTCGTTGACCCACGACTCGCCGAGGATGATGGCGATGCCCATGCCCAGCCCCAGGCCCAGGCGCAGCAGCGCCAGCAACCACATCGAGCCGAAGGCCGATTCGAGCAGGGCAATGCTGATGGTGCACAGGCTGAAACTCAGCAGGTAGATGGTGCGCCGGGTGAGGTGGCGGCAGCAGGCGTCGACCAGAAACGCCGAGAGCATCATGCCCGCAGCGGGGATGGCCGAGATGATGCCGATTTCCAGGGTACTGGCCCCGGCCTCATGCAGGCGCAACGACACCAGCGGCAGGCTGGCCCCCAGGCTGAAGCCCACGACTGAAACGGCGAACAACAGGCCCGCCAGCAAACGCATGTTCATGTACCACTCCTTGCAAACCGAAAAGATGTGCAGACACAGGCGCGCACGCCGGGGTGGCGAGCGACGCAAAAGCGCAGATCAGTTCAGGCGGGGTGTGGCGAGAAGGTGAAGGCAAACAGCACGCTGCGGCGACGCTTGAGCACCGTGTCGCTCGGCCAGGCACGACGCAGGGCCTGGAGGGCAGGCTGGCGGGCATGTGGGAGGGACGGGTTACGGCGCATTGCTTTGGCTACTACGCAGGTGGTGGGTAAAAAGAGGCGGCACTCTAGCCACCTCAGGGGGGCTCGTCAATCGCCCGAAGGCCTGTACAAGGCCCATTCGCAGCACGCGCTCCGTGTAGGAGCAGCCTTGTGCTGCGAATGGGCTGCAAAGCAGCCCCCAGCGATCTCAGCGTTTACCTGTAGACGGCAAGAACACCGCCAACAAACCGAACAACGGCAGGAACGAGCACAGCCCATACACATATTCGATACCGCGCAGGTCCGCCACATACCCCAGCAGCGCCGCGCCAATACCGCCAAAGCCAAACATCAGCCCGAAGAAGATCCCGGCGATCATGCCAACGCTACCCGGCACCAGCTCCTGCGCATACACCACGATCGCGGAAAACGCCGAAGCCAGGATAAAGCCGATCACCACGCTCAGTACCGTGGTCCAGAACAGGTCGGCATACGGCAGCGCCAAGGTGAATGGCGTCACACCCAGGATCGAGAACCAGATCACGGCCTTGCGCCCGATGCGGTCACCGATCGGGCCGCCAAAGAACGTACCCGCCGCCACCGCACCCAGGAACAGGAACAGGTGCAACTGCGAGCTGGCCACCGACACGTCGAACTTCTCGATCAGGTAGAAGGTGAAGTAGCTGGTGAAGCTGGCCATGTAGAAGTACTTGGAGAACACCAGCAGGCCGAGCACGATCAGCGCCGCGATCACCCGATTGCGTGAAATGCCATGGGTGGCCTGCACCGCCTTGCGCGCCTTGGCCTGGTTGAGGTGTTCCTTGTACCAGCCGCGCAGCATCAGGGTGACACCGAGGAAGAACAACGCGGCCAGGCCGAACCAGGCCACGTGGGTCTGGCCGAACGGAATGACGATGGCCGCCGCCAGCAGCGGGCCCAGTGCAGAACCGGTGTTGCCGCCCACCTGGAAGGTCGATTGGGCCAGGCCGAAGCGCCCGCCAGAGGCCAGGCGCGCAATACGCGAGGTTTCCGGGTGGAATGTCGACGAGCCGATGCCCACCAGCGCCGAAGCCAGCAGAATCATCGGGAAGCTGCCGACGAAGGCCAGCATCACGATGCCCACCAGCGTGCACAGGGTGCCCAGCGGCAACAGGTTCGGCGCAGGCCGGCGGTCCGTAAAGAAGCCGACCCAAGGTTGCAGCAGCGAAGCTGTGATCTGGAACGTCAGGGTAATCAGGCCGATCTGGGCGAAGCTCAGGTCGTAATTGGCCTTGAGCATCGGATAGATCGCCGGCAGCACTGACTGGATCAGGTCGTTGATCAGGTGCGCCAGGGCGCAGAAACCGATGATGCGCATTACCAGCGGCGTCGCTTGGCTCGCCGCTGCGCTGGTGGACGCCGTGGAGGCGCTACTGGTGGCCATGTGCCTGAATCTCCGTCCGCAGTTTGGGATCCGATTATCAGGAAACAAATAGATACATAGCTACCTTTTTTATCCCTCCGTCGCAACGTACTTGAAAATGGTTCTCAATATAATTAGCATCCTTGACCCATACCCCTGTCATCGTTGGGCGAAACGGCCCCTATCGTGAGCAGACCGACACCATGAGCCCGATGCCCGCCATGCAGCTGCAGCAGCCCGACCCACAGCAGGAAGCGCTGGAGTGGTTTTCGCTATTGCGCCAGCCCGGTTGCGACGAAGCCCAGCGCCAGGCATTTTCCACCTGGTGCCAGGTACCCGAAAACGCCCACGCCTACGCCGAGCTGGAAACGTTCTGGCAACAGCTGCAACCACCACCCGCCCGCCCTCGCCCACGTCACGTTGCGGTACGCCGCAGCCACCTGGGCAAATGGTTGGCGCTCGTATTCCTGCTCGGCTTGGGCGCCGTTGCCTATCTGTACTGGCCCCTGATGCAGCGCCTGGCCAGCGAGCTGCACACCGACGTGGGCGAGCGGCGCAGCACCCGCCTGGCGGATGGCACCACCCTGAACCTGGACAGCGCCAGCGCAATGAACGTCGACCTGCGCGGCCGCACCCGCCAGTTGCATCTGGTGCAGGGCCAGGTGTATCTCGAAGTCGTGCTCGACGGGCGGGCGATGGAAGTGGACGTGGGCAATGCGCGCATCCAGGTGTATGGCACCCGCCTGCAGGTAGCCCGCCATGCTGGTCATGATGAACTCGTCGTCCTCAGTGGCAAGGCCATGGTCACCCAAGGCGGAGAACAACGCATGGTTTCGGCAGGTGAGCGAGTCACCTTCGATGACACACGCATCGGCCCGGTACAGAAGGCTGACCTGAAAACCGTCGACAGTTGGCGCAACGGCCGCCTGAAAGCCACCGACATGCCATTGGGGCAGGTACTGCAGCGCCTTGCCGCTTACCAGGGGCAGCGGGTGTGGATAATGGATGAACAAGTGGCCCACCGGCGCGTGAGCGGTAATTTCAACCTCGACCGCCCTGGCGAAAGCCTGCAATCGCTGGCGGGCGCCCAGCATCTTCAGCTTCAGGGCGTGCTCGGGCACTGGCTTGTGGTGCACTGAAACCACGGCCGACGGCTAAGTTTTTGAAAGCGTGCAAATTTTTTTTGAAATGAGTGTTGACAGAGGGTCCGTTCAAGAGAATAATGCGCGCCATCGGCTACATAGCTCAGTTGGTTAGAGCATAGCATTCATAATGCTGGGGTCCGGGGTTCAAGTCCCTGTGTAGCCACCAAACAAGACGAAGGGCTTACCGCAAGGTAAGCCCTTTTTCTTTGCCTGCGAAAAAGTGGTCGTCTGGCAAGACTCTCGAATACAGAAAGGCTGACGCTTGCTGGCGCTACAACGCCAACGCCAACGCCAACGCCAATGCCGTAACCACGACCACGACCACGGCGACTACCCTCAGGACCGGGCTCGCAAGGCGCTGCTGCTTTAGCACCTGCAAGGGGGCCAAGGTTTCCTGCATGCGCTGGAAGGCTTCGAGATGCTCGCTGTCCTGCGCTAACCAGACACGGAACGCTTCACGGTCGCGGCCACTGGGCTGGTCGTCAAGACGCACCAGCCATTCGGCGGCTTCGTGAAGTATTTCCGGGCTCACAGGCAAACCTCTGCGGCGACGGGTGGGGTAGGTTTCATCGCGAGACTTCGCAAATGGGAATGATTCTATTCTAAATGGCCATCACCCCAACATGCAATCGCCCCTTCAACGTATTCCGGTCACCGCCACTGCCAGACCAAGGCCGATCAGTGCCAGCCCAATGACGCGGTCCACCAGCACTTGCCGGTCGATCATCGCCTTGCGCAAGGCAGTACTGGAGAAAAACACCGCCACCAGGCTGAACCACAGCCAATGGGCAAAAGACATGAACGCGCCGTAGGTAAAAGCCAGCTTCAGCGAGCTGCCCGGTTGTACCACCTGGGTGAAAGCGCTGATGACGAACAACATGGTCTTGGGGTTGAGGGCATTGGTGAGAAAGCCCGTGCGCAGGGCTTGCAACGCGCTGGCGGCCGATTGGCTGCCACCCTCGAGGGAGATGCGCTGAGTGTTGGTAAGCGACTTGTAGCCCAGGTAGATCAGGTAACCCGCCCCCAGCACCTTCATGGCAAGGAACAGGGCCGGGCTCTGGCTGATGATCACGGCGATGCCCAACACGGTGTACAGCACGTGCACCTGCACCCCCAGGGCGATGCCCACGGCAGCCGCCAGCCCGGCCTTGCGGCCCTGTGCATAACTGCTGCGGGTGACCATGGCAAAGTCGGCGCCAGGGCTGATGACGGCGAGCAAAGTGAACAGGGCGACGGCGATGAGTTCGGTCATGCTGAGGGCTCTCGATAGGCGATGAAAATGCACAGACCGGGTGATTATCGAGCGCTTATGAACAATGAAAAATCGATTTATAGTGAGGCTTATCTGATAGCTTTACTCACAGATATGTAGAGCCTGTGCCGGCCTCTTCGCGGGTGAACCCGCTCCCACAGGGCCCCACCAGACTCAAGGAATGCGCTTTACCTGTGGGAGCGGGTTCACCCGCGAAGAGGCCGGCACAGGCCGAGAGGGATACCATGAAACTGCCACCGCTCAACGCCTTCCGCTATTTCGACATCGCCGCCCAGACCGAGAGCTTCGTGCGCGCCGCCGAGCACCTGCACGTCACCCACGGCGCGGTCAGCCGCCAAATACGCTTGCTTGAAGAAAGCCTTGGCGTGGCGCTGTTCGAACGCCGTAACCGGGCCATCTTCCTCACCTCCGCCGGCCGTGCCCTGCAAGGCACCACCCAGGCGATTTTCGAACAGCTGGAAGGCGCCGTGCAGCGCTTGCAACAACAGGCCCGCGACAATGTGCTGGTGCTGTCCTGCGAGCCGACCATCGCCATGCGCTGGCTGATCCCGCGGCTGCCCCGCTTCCATGCCGACCACCCCGACCTGCAGTTGCACCTGGTGGCCGCCGGCGGGCCGCTGGACTTCGCCCGCAGCGGTGTCGACCTGGCCATCCGCCGCGACGACTTCCACTGGGACAACCAGCTGTTCAATCAAAAAATCTGCGACGAATGGATCGGCCCGGTGTGCCACCCCACCTCCCCCACCCAGCTCGACGGCCAACGCCTGCTGCACAGCACCACCCGCCCCGCTGCCTGGCCCACCTGGCTGCGCCTCAGCGGCCAGCAGGCGCGCCACAACGAACGCAGCGACTACGAGCACTTCTACCTGACGATCCAGGCCGCCAGCGCCGGCCTGGGCCTGGCCATGGCCTCAGCCCTGATGGTGCGCGACGAACTCGACAGCGGGCAGTTGCAGGCGCCGTTCGGTTTTGTGCGCGATGGCTCGGCCTATCACCTGCTTAGCCCACAGCCCCTGGACGACAACGGCAAGCGCCAGCGCTTCGCAGAGTGGGTAATGAGCGAGTGCCAGCGCTGCCTGGTTCACTTGGGCTTGATGCAGAACGACGACCCCGCGCTGCCATCGCCGCCCCAGGTGCGATAGCCCGCGGTATCCAGATGGATGCGCCCCGACGGATAGCGCCCCAGGCCCATGCTCCACGCCTGGCCATGCTGCTGCCAGAAACGGCACAGCGGGTTGGGGTCGGCCCAGGCCGGCAGCAGGATATCGACGGCAAAGGCGCGGGTATGGGCACTGTTGGCAGCACCGCCTGCGCACGTGTTCAGACGCGGGTCGCGATAGGCCGAAACCACCTCGAACTGGCGCAGGATGTCTTGGCCGTCGAGCACCTTGATCAGCGAGAGGGTCGAGCGCACAGCCGGCCAGTTGCTGGCAGGCGGCACAGCGAAGGGCGACGCGTGGCACAGCTTCCAGTCCGAGGCCGAACGCAGCAGTTGGTGGATAGGCACTACACCGTAAAGGCGAGCATCCACCAGCATTTCACGGAAGGGACGGGTTTGATGGTCGCCGGCCCACTGGGCGAACATCCACAGGTCGCGTTCGTCGGCGTGGGCAGTGCCCGCCATCAGCAGGCCTGCCGCCAGAAGCAGTTTTTTCATTCCTTATCCATCCCTGCATAGAGAACAAAGCAAGCTACGCGGTGGATGGCGCCGACTATGCGAGGTCAGTCCTCAAGCAGGGTACAGGCCATCACCAGGGCGTCTTCACGGCCACCGGCAATCGGATAATAGTCGCGGCGGCGGCCGATTTCGTTGAAACCGTAGCGCTCGTACAAACGATAGGCCGACTGGTTGCTGGCGCGCACTTCCAGGAAGCACTCACGGCCATTGAGCTGGTAGGCCCGGGCCATCAAGTGCTCCAGCAGGCGAAGGCCCAGGCCGCGGCCCTGGTTTTCCGGTTTGACGGTGATGTTGAGCAGGTGCGCCTCGTCGATGATCACGTTGATCACACCATGGCCGACTTGCTGCTGGCCATCGAACATCAGCCAGACTTCGTACGACTTGAGCGCATCCTGAAAGATCCCGCGGGTCCAGGGGTGGCTGAAGGCGGCATATTCGATCTTCAGTACGGCTTCCAGATCCGCCTCGGTCATCGGGCGGAAACTGATCGATTCACTCATTCAACGCTCTTCCAGCGCGCCATCAGCTGGCGCATGGCTTTCCAGACGTCCGCCTTGCGCTGCGGCTCGTCCATCAACAATTCAAGGCCCGGCAACGCCCAGGCATCGCCCAGGCCATCCAGCTTCAGGGTTTGGTAATAGGCCTCGGCATCGGCATTGGCGGCAAAGCGCAGTGCCGGCAAGCCGATCAGCCACAGGCAGGTACTCGGGGCGTCTTCCAGGCGCGCCTGGACAAAGCCCTGGACGAAATCGCGCGCAGCTTCCGGGCCCTGGTCCATGTTGCCGCGTACCAGCAACGGCCAGCGCACCGGTTCGCCAATGATCTGCGGGGCGTCTGGCAGGCCTGCCGCGCGCAGCATGTCCTTGAGCAGCAGGTAGGACGGGTCGCGACTCTGGAACGGCTGGCCGGTGGTCAGCTCGACCAGCAGGAGGCAGCTGCCAGCGCGCAGCAACTGCAGCGAGAAGCGCGGTGGCGGTGGCGGTACCGGGGCCGGGCGTGGCGGTGCGGGCTGCTCCTCGGCCTCGACGGGCTTGGCGGCAGGCTTGGGCGCACTGCCCGGGCGCGGGATCTCGATTTTCGGCCGCTCACCGGAGCGGGCCTGGGGGCTGACGGGCGTTTCGTTTGCAGCCGGTGCCGGCCTGACCTCGAAATCGATGTCCTCGACCGGCGCCACCGGCAGCAGCAGCTCGGGACGCGACGGTGCGGCGAACGGCAGTTCGGCGCGCGGCAGCCAGTGCACCACTTGCATGGCGGAAAGGTAGGCGCGGCGACGGGGTTCGGTCAGCAAGGGGCGGGTATCCGGAGGGCGTCAAGACAGTTGGGCATTCTAACGTGTACGCCGTGGTTTTTGCAGCGCCTATCAGACCGAGCGCCGCGCGGGCGGCGCTCGATCTCATAACCACCACAAGACCAACGCCATACACACACAAACAAAAAGGTTATGTCTCATTACAGACCAAGGGGTGAAAACCTCCCCCCCGGATGCAGTACAATCGCCCCCTTTTTCTTGGCAACGAGTCGAAGCCAATGATCGAACCCAAGCGCGTCCTGCGCGCCCTAGCCGAACACTGGGCCCTGATCGAGCCGCTGTGCGAGCGTTTCGACCAGGGCACCCTGAGCCTGGTCGAGTTGCGCCAGCATGTGGCCCGCCAGCAGCTCGAAAGCACCCCGCAGGACATCACCCAGCTACTCGACGTGTGGATCCGCCTGGACATCCTGGTCCCGGTGGCCAAGAGCCCGAACCGCTTCGAGCTCAACGCGCAGATCCACGACTTCCTCGCCTACCTGCGCCGCGAACACCGGCTGGGCCTGTGCCTGGAGATCGAAGCCTACCTGCGCCACCTCGAACGCCTGGCCGGCCATATCCAGGACGCCTTCGACAACCGCGACAGCGACGACCTGGCGCGCCAGCTGCGCTTGCTCGACATGCGCGTGCGCGATGTGCTGAAAAAGCTCGATAACGACGAACAGGCACTGGTCGCCGTGGCCGAGCGGGCCAAGACCAGCAACCGCCAGATCCCGCTGCGCCAGCGTTACGCCGAAGTACTGGCCACCTGGGACGAATACGTCGAGCCGATGATCCAGCTGGTGAACGCCGACGGCGCCTTCGAACAGGGCGTGCGCAAGGTCGAGACCGTGCTGCTGAAGCTGCTGGGCGAACAGGCCCGCCTGGGCCACCTGGTCGACGACGACATGCTGCTGCGCACCCACGCACGCATCCTGGAAATGCAGACCAGCGCCCAGCTGACCCTGCGCCACGCCCGTGAACTGCTGCTGCCGCTGCGTGAAGAAGCCCGCCGGCACAACGCCGTGACCCGTGGCGCCGCGCTGGCCCTGTCGGTGATCCGGCGCAAGGGCATCGACGCCGTGCCGCAGGCGGCCATGCCGATGTTCACCCGCCCGCAAAGCACCTTCCTCGGCAGTGCCAGCCAGGTCGAAGCCTATGTGTACGCCCTGGCGCGCTTCGAGCCCAAGCCGGCGCGCTTCCCCAAGGCCCACAAGACCCAGTCCGGCGACCTGCCCCGTGCACCGCGCACGGTCAAGGAAATGGCCGAACGCTGCGAACGGGCCCTGCCGCTGCCCGACCTGATGGTCTGGTTGCTGGAGCAGGAACCGGAAGGCGCCACCGACGAACTGCTGTACTGGTTCTCGCGCCTGTCGCGGGAAAAGCGCTTCAAGCGCGAACGCCTCGACCGCCGCGAATACACCACCCAGGAACACCTGGTCAGCCTGCGCTCGTTCGCCCTGACCTCCAGCCGCGAAGACGCCACCCGCGCGCCGACCGAACCCAACGCGAGCCCAGCCCATGCATCTTGATCTTTCCGAACTGTCCCAGCTCGCGCCGATCTTCCGCGAGCTGTTCAAAGGCTTCCACGTCAGCCGCCGCGACCCCGAGTTGTACGCGCAGCTGTCGAACTTCCAGGACCAGTACCGCACGCTGTTCAAGGCCCTGGGCTTCGAGCTGGTGTGCGATACCCGCGGCTTCTATTACTTCGTGCCGGACATGACCGCCGCGCAGGTCAACAAGACCGCGCAGCGCCTGTCGCTGTTCACCTTCATCCTGGTCGAGCACCTGGCCGACCAGGGCCGTGACCCGATGGCCGTGCTGGATGGCGGCAGCATCGGCCGCGACGAACTGCCCTCGCTGCTGGACAAGTACCGCGACCTGTTCCTGCAGGCCGAAGTGCAGACCGTGGAAGAGCTGGAAGAAAAAATCCTGCGCCGCATGACCCAGCTCGGCTTCGCCCATGAAGAAGGCGGCATCTACCGCTTCCTACCGCCGATGCACCGCTTCCTCGATGTGTGCCTTTCGGTGCAGCAGGACCGCGACCTGGCCGCCACCCTGCACAGCGTCCTGCCGCTGCCGACCCCGGTGCTGGTCGAGGAAGAAAGCGCCGAAGAACTCAACCGCACCGACGATCCGCTCGACCTCACGCCCTTTGAAGGCGACGAAAGCGAAGAGGACGCCCTGGCCCGGGCCATCCGCGAAGAGCAACAGGAGATTGACGCATGAGCCAGGAACGCTACGGCATTCGCCGCTTTGCATTGCTCAACACCGCCGGCTACAGCCTTGGCCTGTTCCCGCTGGAGCACCCGCTGTCGGTCTACGGCGCCAACAACCTGGGTAAATCGGCGTCGATCAACGCCCTTCAGTTCCCGATCCTGGCACGCATGTCGGACATGAGCTTCGGCAAGTACAGCCTCGAGCAGTCGCGCCGCTTCTACTTCGCCAGCGACACCTCGTACATTCTCTGCGAACTGAGCCTGCCCCACGGCCCGCACGTGATCGGCGTGGTCGGCCGCGGCCCGGGCGGCGGTTTCGGCCACCAGTTCTTCGCCTACAAAGGCGAACTGGACCTGGCCCACTACCAGAAGAACGACACCTGCCTGCGCCAGAAAGAGCTGTTCACCAACCTGGAGCGGCTGGGCATCAAGGCCTACGAGCTGAAGCCGGACGAACTGCGCCGCCTGCTGGTTGGCGGCCACACTTCGGTGCCGCTGGACCTGACCATGATCCCGCTGCGCTCCACCAGCGAGCAAAGCCTGAAAACCTTCCGCGCGCTGTTCATCAACCTGCTGCACATGCGCGAAATCACCGCGGCCAAGCTCAAGCAGCTGTTCCTTGATGCCTTCGAGCACAGCCTGCGTTCGGGCAGCGTCGACTACATCGCCGCGTGCGAGGAAGCCTTCCGCGACGTCCGCCGCATGGAACAGGACTACAACGCCCTGGTCGCTGCCGGCCCGCTGGTCGAGGCCCTGGCCGGTGGTGTCGCCCAGCGCGACATCCTGCGCGGCAAGCTGCACCGCATTTCGCCGGTGCTCGATACCCTGCTGGGCACCTGGCAGGAATACGCCATGGCGCGCAAGGAAGAGCTGGTCATCCAGTCCGAGCACTACCGTGGCGAGCAGGACCGCCTGCAGAACGACCAGCGCGGCGGCACCCAGGAGCTGATGCGCCTGGAGCGTGAAATCACCGGTATCCAGCGCTGGCTGGGCGAGCTGTCGGTGCTCAAGCACCGCTTTGCCCTGGTCGACGACGTCAAGGTACTGGAGCAGCAACTGCTGGCGGCCAAGGATGCCCACGACGAACTGGCCGGCGCCCTGGCGCAGTCGCGCCAGTTCAGTGCCGAAGACCTGGATGAGCGCGTACGCGACCTGGAAAAACGCCTGAAGCAGGTCAAGCAGCAGCTGGACCACGCTGACAACAACAGCTACGCCCGCCTGCGCGAAGAGTTCTCGCAGCAGGACGTCGACCGCCTGATGCGCCTGTTCAACGGTGCACTGTTCAGCCTACCGCTGGGCGACCGTGGCATCGAGCTGGACGACAGCGCCCTGTGGGTAAAATCGCTGGAAGCGGTGCTGGACGGTTTCAAGGGCGAGCGCTTCGAAGCCCCGGGCCTGTCCATCGACCTCACCCACATCGACCCACCGGCGCTGCAAGCCCTGGCCGACCGCGCCGCCCTGCGCGACCAGAAAGAGCGCCTGGAAAAAGAGCTGAAACAGCTCAAGACCCAGCAGGCGGTAACCGCCGACCGCACCGCCTCGAAGGCGCAGACCGAAACCCTGTACCAGCAGGTGCTGGACGCGCAGAAGGCGCTGGAAGACTTCCGCCGCAGCGAAACCCTGGCCGCCGAAGAGCCCGAGAAGCTGGAACAGCTGTCACAACTGGAAGCCGCCCAGGACGAACTCAAGCGCTCCAGTGATGCCTTCACCGAGCGCGTCCAGCAGCTGTCGGCCAAGCTGCAGCTGGTCGGCCGCCAGATCGGTGACCTCGAGTCCAAGCAGCGCACCCTGGAAGACGCCCTGCGCCGTCGCCAGCTGCTACCGGCCGACCTGCCTTACGGCACCCCGTTCATGGAAGCCATCGACGACTCGATGGACAACCTGCTCCCTCTGCTCAACGACTACCAGGACAGCTGGCAGGGCCTGCAACGGGTAGACAACCAGATCGAGGCGCTGTACGCCCAGGTGCGCCTGAAAGGCGTGGCCAAGTTCGACAGCGAAGACGATATGGAGCGCCGCCTGCAGCTGCTGGTGAACGCCTATGCGCACCGTACCGAAGAAGCCCTGACCCTGGCCAAGGCACGCCGCGCCGCGGTCACCGACATCGCCCGTACCCTGCGCAACATCCGCAGCGACTACGACAGCCTCGAGCACCAGCTGGCCCTGTTCAACCGCGAGATCAACAAGCGCCAGGTTTCCAACCTGGAGAGCTTCCGCGTGGTGCTGGCGCCGAACAAGGAAGCGCTCAAGCACATCGACCAGATCATCCACAGCGCCGGCCAGTACGAAGAAGGCGAAACCCTGTCGGTGTTCGACCTGACCCAAAGCGCCGAGCAGGACAACAAGAACGAAGAGGCCAAGGAATACCTGGCACGCCTTGTGGCAGCCAACCACAACCAGCTGGGCCTGAAAGACCTGTTCGAGCTGGCGTTCGAGATCACCAAGGTCAACGGCCAGCCGATCATCCACGCCGACATCGACGGCGCTGCGTCCAACGGCACCACCATGACCATCAAGGCGCTGACCAACATGTACTTGTTGCTGCACCTGATGGACCGCGACCTGGCCGGGCGCATCCGCCTGCCGTACTACCTGGACGAAGCAGCGGACATCGACGAACGCAACCAGGCGGCGCTGCTTGAGACCAGTTTGCAGCTGGGCTTCGTACCGATTCTGGCGAGTGTGAAGCCACAGGTATCGGCGCACGTGGCGATCGACCTGGAAGGTGGCAGCGGGCCGAACGGCATCTACATCGACGAGGCGGACTGGAAGTTCATCAGCCGGCTGGATGAGGTGAGGAAGGTTGTGCGTGAGGATCAGGCCGAAGAGTTGGCCTGAGGAATCTGGGGCCGCTTTGCGGCCCATTCGCAGCACAAGGCTGCTCCTACAGGGGTATTCGTTTCCCTGTAGGAGCAGCCTTGTGCTGCGAATGGAGGCCAAAGCCTCCCAATTACATCAATGCGCCCAAGGCAGGATCGGAATCGCGGTCACCGCATTCTGCGGGCTGCCTTCGATCATGCGGTCGCTGTACACCAGGTACACCAACGTATTGCGCTTCTTGTCCAAAAAGCGCACCACCTGCATGGTCTTGAACACCAGCGAGGTGCGTTCCTTGAACACTTCCTCGCCATCCTTCAGCTCGCCCTTGAAGTTGATCGGCCCGACCTGACGGCAGGCAATCGACGCCTCCGCACGGTCCTCCGCCAGCCCCAAGCCACCCTTCATGCCGCCAGTCTTGGCCCGCGACAGGTAGCAGGTCACGCCCTCGACCTTGGGATCGTCAAACGCTTCGACCACGATGCGGTCGTTCGGCCCCAGGAACTTGAACACAGTGGACACCTGGCCAACTTCCTCGGCCCCAGCCAGCATCGGCAGCGCCAGCGCCACCACGGCAATCACCCGCTTGAACAGGCTCATACCAGCACCAGATTGTCGCGGTGCACCAGCTCGGGCTCGGCGCTATAGCCAAGGACCGACTCGATGCTATCAGACGACTGACCGATGATCTTCTGCGCCTCCAGGGCGCTGTAGTTGGCCAGCCCGCGGGCCACCTCAATACCGTCCGGGCCGACGCACACCACCATCTCGCCACGGCGGAAGCTGCCCTGCACGGTCTTCACACCAACCGGCAACAGGCTCTTGTTGGCCTGGCGCAGCGCCTGCACGGCGCCGGCATCCAGCACCAGGGTGCCACGGGTCTGCAGGTGGCCGGCCAGCCACTGCTTGCGCGCTGCGAGCATGCCGCGCTCGGGCGACAGCAAGGTACCCAGGCGCTCGCCCGCCTTCAGGCGGTCCAGCACGCGCTCGATGCGGCCACCGATGATGATGGTGTGGGCACCGGAACGGGCGGCCAGGCGTGCGGCACGCAGTTTGGTCTGCATGCCGCCACGGCCCAGGGCACCACCGGTACCACCGGCCACGGCATCCAGCGTCGGGTCGTCGGCGCGGGCTTCGTAGATCAGCTGGGCTTCGGGGTTGTTGCGCGGGTCGGCGTCGAACATGCCGTCGCGGTCGGTGAGGATTACCAGCAGGTCAGCCTCGACCAGGTTGGCCACCAGCGCCGCCAGGGTGTCGTTGTCGCCGAAGCGGATTTCGTCGGTGACCACGGTGTCGTTTTCGTTGATCACCGGTACCACGCCCAGGTCGACCAAGGTGCGCAGGGTGCTGCGGGCGTTCAGGTAACGCTTGCGGTCGGACAGGTCGTCATGGGTCAGCAGGATTTGCGCGGTGTGCTTGCCGTGCTCGCCGAAGCTCGACTCCCAGGCCTGCACCAGGCGCATCTGGCCGAGCGCGGCAGCGGCCTGCAGCTCGTTCATCGCGCTCGGTCGCGACGTCCAGCCCAGCTGGCTCATGCCGGCAGCCACGGCCCCGGAGGAGACCAGTACCAACTCCACGCCTGCCTCACGCAGCGCGACCATCTGCTCGACCCAAACGGCCATGGCGCCGCGGTCGAGGCCCTTGCCATCGGCGGTCAGCAGAGCACTGCCAATCTTCACGACCCAGCGCTTGGCGCCCGTCACCTTGCTTCGCATCTTCTTCCAACCTATGTCGAATCTGTAGATACCGTGGATACAAAAACGCCGCTCCAGAGAGCGGCGTTTAGTGTACTGCAACCGGTCAGTCGCGCACGTAAATGATTTCCGGGCCGTCTTCGTCGTCCTCGAAATCATCGTCCCAACCGTCATCGTCGCCGATGTCGTGCACGCTCTTGACGCCAGTACGGCGCAGGGTACGCGCGTCGTCCAGGGCCTGCAGCTGGGCACGGGCTTCGTCTTCGATGCGCTGGTCGAGGTCGGCCAGCTCAGCGGCGTAGGCCGGGTCGTTGGCCAGGCGGTCGGCGCGGTCTTCGAGGTAGCGCATCAGGTCGTGGCTGAGCTTGTCGGTACCCTGCTTGGAAATAGCCGAGATCACGTAGACCGGGCCTTCCCACTCCAGGCGATCGATCACTTCCTGAACACGCTCATCGCGCTCGTCGTCCATGACCATGTCCGACTTGTTCAGCACCAGCCAACGCTCACGCTCGGCCAGCGACGGGCTGAAGCGGGTCAGCTCGTTGACGATCACTTCGGCAGCATCGGCCGGGCTGCTTTCGTCCAGCGGCGCGATGTCCACCAGGTGCAGCAGCACGCGGGTACGCGCCAGGTGCTTGAGGAAGCGGATACCCAGGCCGGCACCGTCGGAAGCGCCTTCGATCAGGCCGGGGATGTCGGCGATGACAAAGCTCTTCCAGCGGTCGACGCTGACCACGCCCAGGTTTGGCACCAGGGTGGTGAACGGGTAGTCGGCCACTTTCGGCTTGGCGGCCGAGACCGAGCGGATGAAGGTACTCTTGCCGGCGTTCGGCAGGCCCAGCAGGCCAACGTCAGCCAGCACCTTCATTTCCATCTTCAGGTCGCGCTGGTCACCCGGCTTGCCTGGTGTGGTCTGGCGCGGTGCACGGTTGGTGCTGGACTTGAAACGGGTGTTGCCCAGGCCGTGCCAGCCGCCTTGGGCGACCATCAGCTTCTGGCCAGGGGTGACCAGGTCACCGATCACTTCCTGGGTGGAAGCGTCAATCACGGTAGTACCGACCGGCACGCGCAGGAACAGGTCTTCACCCTTCTTGCCGGTGCAGTCGGTGCTGCCGCCATTGGAGCCGCGCTGGGCTTCGTGGTGACGGGTGTAGCGGTAGTCGACCAGGGTGTTCAGGTTTTCATCGGCAACCATGTACACCGAGCCGCCGTCACCACCGTCACCGCCGTTGGGGCCACCGTTCTCGATGAACTTCTCGCGACGGAAGCTCATGCAACCGTTGCCGCCGTCACCGGCCTTGACCCGAATCGATACTTCGTCAACAAACTTCATTAAAACCGCCTCTCGTCGGTAGACGAGTTGAATGAATCAAAAACATGAGGCTCTTGCAAAAATGAGCGCGGCGGCCCCGTACGACCGTAGAAACCAACGCCGGCAACCCAGACAAACAGCTTTGCAAGAGGCTCACCACAAACGAAAAAGCCCCGTCGCATGACGGGGCTTCTGGAGCGACGTCGCGATTAAGCGGCGACGATGCTCACGTAACGGCGCATGAACTCGCCTTTCTTCTCGAACTTGATCACGCCTTCGATCTTGGCGAACAAGGTGTGGTCCTTGCCCATGCCAACGCCGTAGCCAGCGTGGAATTCAGTGCCGCGCTGACGGACGATGATGTTGCCTGGCTTGATAACCTGGCCGCCATACATCTTCACGCCAAGGCGTTTAGATTCTGAGTCGCGACCGTTACGAGTACTACCACCAGCCTTCTTGTGAGCCATGGTTCAATTCTCCAAATAAATTCAGGGGATCTAGGGGATTAAGCCTGGATGCCGGTGATTTTGATCTCGGTGAACCACTGGCGGTGGCCCATACGCTTCATGTGGTGCTTACGACGACGGAACTTGATGATGCGAACCTTGTCGTGGCGGCCTTGCGAAACGACTTCGGCCACTACTTTAGCGCCAGCAACAACTGGAGCACCGATGGTGACTTCTTCACCGTTGGCGACCAGCAGAACGCGATCGAAAGTCACGGATTCGCCAGTGGCGACTTCCAGTTTTTCGATCTTGAGGAATTCACCTTCAGCGACTTTGTACTGCTTGCCGCCGGTAACGATTACTGCGTAAGACATGGTATTTCTCCGATAATCCTGCTCACCCAGCGCTTTATATGATGAGTATTGGCTGGCATGGCTGCACAAGGCTGGAACGGCCCGGCGCAATTGCGTAAGGCAGGTGCTGCCCAGGAAGTTAGGGTGCGCGATTGTACGCAACCCTGGTTTTGCTTGCAAGTGCCGCCCCCGGCCCGCTGGCACCGCGCCTTGACACACCGGTACCCGCGACCTAGCATGCCGCGCAACCTCACTGGAGCAGCCGATGCAACCCCAAACCTTCTACCGCGCGGTGGCTGATGATTTCAGCGCCGTCGACGAGATCATCAAGAAGCAGCTGACCTCGCGCGTGCCGCTGGTATCGAAGATCGGCGACTATATCACGTCGGCCGGTGGCAAGCGCCTGCGCCCCCTGCTGGTACTGCTGTGTGGCAAGGCCCTGGGCCGCGAAGGCGACGACCTGCGCCTGCTGGCTGCCACCATCGAATTCCTGCACACCGCCACCCTGCTGCACGACGACGTGGTCGACATGTCCGGCATGCGCCGTGGCCGCTCCACCGCCAACGCCCTGTGGGGCAACGCGCCGAGCGTGCTGGTGGGCGACTTCCTTTATTCGCGCTCGTTCGAAATGATGGTCGAACTGGGTTCGATGCCGGTCATGCAGATCCTGTCCAAGGCCACCCGCGTGATTGCCGAAGGTGAAGTGCTGCAGTTGTCGCGTGTACGCGATGCCAGCACCACCGAGGAAATCTACATGGAGGTCATCCGCGGCAAGACCGCGATGCTGTTCGAAGCCTCGACCCACAGCGCCGCCGCGCTGGCCGAAGCCACCGACGAGCAGCGCGAAGCCCTGCGCACCTTCGGTGACCACCTGGGCGTGGCCTTCCAGCTGGTCGACGACCTGCTGGACTACAAGGGCGACTCGCAAACCCTGGGCAAGAACGTCGGTGACGACCTGGCCGAGGGCAAGCCTACCCTGCCGCTGATCTACACCATGCGCGAAGGCACTGCCGAGCAGGCTGCGCTGGTACGCCAGGCGATCCAGAAAGGTGGCCTTGAGGACCTGGAGCAGATCCGCGTGGCGGTCGAAGCGTCGGGCGCGCTGAAGTACACCGCAGAGCTGGCGCGCGACTATGTGAAGCGGGCCATTGCCTGCCTCGAAGTGCTGCCGGCCAGCGAATACCGGGATGCCCTGGTCGAGCTGAGCGAGTTTGCTGTAGCTCGTACTCACTGATAGACCGAGTCAAATTCTTCGCGGGTAAACCCGCTCCCACAGGGACCGCGCAAGCCTCAAAGGTAGCGCACATTCTGTGGGAGCGGGTTTACCCGCGAATGCTTTTGTCCGGACATAATCACTTCTGGGAAAATACCTTTTACAATGTGGGTTTTTAACCGCCCGTCTGTTTGTTTGAGGAACCGAAGTGAGCACTCTGCCAGCCTGCCCAAAATGCAACTCCGAATACACCTATGAGGATGGCACTCAGCTGATCTGCCCCGAATGCGCCCACGAGTGGTCGGCCAGTGGTGACGCCGAAGCGGCCAGCGACGAGGCGGTGAAGAAAGATTCGGTCGGCAACATCCTGCAGGACGGCGACACCGTCACCGTGATCAAGGACCTCAAGGTCAAGGGTTCGTCCCTGGTGGTCAAGGTCGGCACCAAGGTCAAGAACATCCGCCTGTGCGACGGCGACCACGATATCGACTGCAAAATCGACGGCATCGGCGCCATGAAGCTGAAGTCCGAGTTCGTTCGCAAAGTCTGATTACACAAAAATCTGCCAATTGGCGCTTGCTATTCTGATAATAAGAATTATTCTCATTGGAACTGGTTTCCAAGGAGAATAGCCATGACTTATCTGATTGACGCCTGGCTTGACCGCCCCCATCCCTACCTGCGCATCCTTCATCGCGAAACCGGCGAAGTGTGCGCGGTGCTTGAAGAAGAAGCGCTCGATGAGCTGCGTGACCAGGGCGACCTGGACATGAGCGGGCTGAATTCGAGTGAACCGGGGGTGCTGAAGGAGTTGGTGCGGAATTTGTTTCTGTTCTGCTATGCGCGGGCATTGCGCCCGATGGGAACGGATTGGAACTGACAGATCTGGCGAGGGCTTCGCCCTCGTTCGCGGCACAAGGCCGCTCCTACAGGGGTACGCATTTACCCATGGATATGCGTACCCCTGTAGGAGCGGCCTTGTGCCGCGAATGGGCCGCAAAGCGGCCCCGGCGGTATTACAGAACGTCGAGCAGCTCGACGTCGAACACCAGCACGCTGTGCGGCGGGATGCTGCCAACGCCTTGAGCGCCGTAGGCCAGCTCGCTCGGCACGTACAGGCGCCATTTGCTGCCGGCATTCATCAGCTGCAGGGCTTCGGTCCAGCCAGCAATCACGCCGCCAACCGGGAATTCAGCCGGCTGGCCACGCTCGTAGGAGCTGTCGAACACGGTGCCGTCTATCAGGGTGCCGTGGTAGTGCGTACGCACGTTGTCTTCGCGGGTCGGCTTGGCGCCTTCACCTGCGGTCAGTACTTCGAACTGCAGGCCCGAAGCCAGGGTGGTGATGCCATCACGCTTGGCGTTTTCGGCCAGGAATTCCTTGCCAGCGCCAGCAGCGGCTTCAGCCTTGGCAGCCGCTTCGGCTTGCATGATGTCGCGGATCACTTTGAAGCTGGCCGACAGGTCGGCTTCGCTGACGCGGCTGTCGGCGCCGTTGAAGGCGTCGGTCAGGCCGGCCAGGATGGCTTCCAGGCTAACACCTGGTGGCGGGTTGTCGCGCAGCTGACCGCCCAGCTGACGGCCGATACCGTAGCTGACGCGCGTTTCGTCGGTAGACAGATTGAGTTCGGACATTGTCGTGCTCCACTGCAGGGCGCAGTGCAGCCGCGCCCTTGATGAAAAGGGCGAGCAGCCTAGCACACTGGGAAGCTGCGAGCAGCTACCAGGCCGAACGCTGGGAAATCGGCACCTTGAGGTCTTCTTCGGGGTGCGAGCCCATGCCGCACATCTCATCCTGCACCGACCAGTGCACCAGGTTCATCGAGACCATGGGGATGGTTTGCAGCAACTTGCGGGCATCCTCCACCGAGTGTACGCGCAAGCGCTCGCCACGGGTGTCAGACAGCGGGTGTGCGCGCCCTTTGAGCCGGGCTTCAATGAGGTAGTCGCCGCCTTCGATGGCGATCAGGTTCACTTCGTCGACATGGCCAGCCCTGGCCTCGAGATTGAGCTGATGCAGGTTCATGTAAGCACCTCGCGATGAGAACCACGCATGAGTGCTCATTTTTTGTACAGGCGAGCCTAAAGCACAAGCCAGAAACGACACCGCCCGTCCGTTTTGCAACAGACGGGCGGTGCAGGCCGCAACCGGGCTCAGTGCTTGGTCAGCTTGTCCAGGTAACCCATGCAGAACGCCGAAACCACAAAGGTCATGTGGATGATCACGTACCACATCAGGTAGTCGGTGGAGATGTTCTGCGCATCCATGAACACCCGCAGCAGGTGAATCGACGAGATCGCCACGATCGACGCAGCCACCTTCATCTTCAGCGACGAGGAGTCCATCTTGCCCAGCCAGTTGAGCTTTTCCTTGCTGTCGTCGATGTCCAGTTGCGAGACGAAGTTCTCGTAGCCGGAGATCATCACCATCACCAGCAGGCCACCCACCAGCGACATGTCGATCAGCGAGAGGATCACCAGGATCAGGTCAGCTTCGCTCAGGGCAAAGACGTTGGGCAGGACGTGGACCACTTCCTGGAAGAATTTCAGCGCCAGGGCCAGCAGGCCGAGGGACAGGCCGAAGTAGATCGGTGCGAGCAGCCAGCGCGAGGCATACATCGCGTTTTCGAGAATACGTTCCATGGAGGGTTTGGGACTCGTCAGGTGACTAAAAAAACGACAGCGAGTATAGCCAGCCACCTGTTACAGCAAAAGCCCGGTGAATGGGGGCTGCTTTGCAGCCCATTCGCAGCACAAGGCTGCTCCTACAAGGGACCGCGATCTCCTGTCGGAGCAGCCTTGTGCTGCGAATGGGCCGCAAGGCGGCCCCCTGCATCAATCAGGTCTCAGGATGAAACTGGTAATCCCCCAGGTTCCGGCACCGCTCGCCGTTGATCCGCCGCAACTGCGCCTGCAAATGCAAACACCAGATCTGCGGGTCTTCGGACACCTGGTAACCATGCAAGGTCAGGCTGTCGACAATGGCATTGAGCACCGATTCGGCCACCATCGGCCCATGAAACGGGCCTTGGGCCTTGATTGCGGAAGGTTGCTCACCGGCCATGCCGGCGGCGAACAGCAGCGTCCACATGCCGTTATCCCCGGCCAGTGGGCGAATGCTGCATTCGATGCGGGTCACCAGGCCCAGGCACTGGCGTGTGAGGCTGAGGTTGCGCATGGCCGCGTCCCCTCCAATAAGCCTTGTTCAGCCTGAGCACCAGGCTGTTTCCATCCTGAACGCTGATACTGTCCTTAAGTTCCAGCATAGAATAACAGCCCAGAAAGATGGAAAACCGGCGCTGAACGGTAGCACATCGCCGCCAGCGCCGGTTTATTGACTCAGGCCGGTTTGGCCTGGGCAATCACTTCTTCCAGGCGTTCTTTTTCTGCCTTCTCGATGTCTTCCTCGCTGATCATCTCGGCGATTTCACGCAGGCGCTCCACCACCCGGGCATTGACGCTGCCCTCGGTGAACACCCCCTGGTCATCGAGCACACCGGCCTCCTCGCCCACCAGCAGGCTCAGCGCCTCATCGGCCTGGCTGACTGCGTAGACGTGGAAGATGCCGTTCTCCACGGCCTGCAGCACACGCTCGTCGAGCATCAGGGTGGCCACGTTGGCACGCGGGATGATCACCCCCTGCTCGCCGGTCAGGCCACGCGCCTCGCACAGGCGGAAGAAGCCCTCGATCTTCTCGTTCACCCCACCCACCGCCTGCACTTCACCAAACTGGTTGATGGAACCGGTAATGGCGAAGCACTGCTTGAGCGGCGTGCGCGACAAGGCCGAGATCAGCGTGCAGGCTTCGCCCAGCGAGGCGCTGTCACCGTCCACATAACCGTAGGACTGCTCCAGCGCGATGCTCGCGGAGATCGCCAGCGGGAATTCCTGGGCATAGCGGCTGCCCAGGTACCCGGTGAGGATCATCACACCCTTGGAGTGAATCGGCTGGCCAAGGTTGACCTCGCGCTCGATGTCGACGATGCCGCTGCCACCCGGGTACACGGTGGCAGAGATACGCGCCGGCATACCGAACGCCGAGTCGCCCACTTCCAGCACGGTCAGGCCGTTGCACTTGCCGATGGCCGCCCCTTCGGTGTCGATCAGGATGATGCCGGCCAGCATGTCGTCCAGCACCCGCTGCGAAACGCGCCCGGTACGGGTGGCCTTGGCCTTGAGCGCACGTTCGATGTGCCCGGCGTCGGTCATTTCGTCACTGGCCAGCTGACGGATGAAATCGGCTTCGCTGACCAGCTGGAACAGGTCGCCGATACGCGCAGACAGGCGTGACTGGTTTTCTGCCAGGCGGGCGCTGTAGGTGGCCAGGCGCGCTACCGCGTCACTGGTCAACGGCGCCATGCCCTCTTCGTTGGTACGGGTACGCAACAACTGGGCGAACTGCTCCAGGTTCTCATCGACCATGGGCATGTCTTCGTCGAAGTCCACCAGCACCCGGAACATCTCCTGGAAGTCCGAGTCGTGGTCCTGCAGTGCGTAGTACAGCTGGCGCGAGCCGATGATCACCAGTTTCACGTTCAGCGGAATCATCTGCGGCTGAAGGCTGACGCTGGCCACACGGCCCAGCTCACCGATCGGTGACTCCATCTTCAGCTTGCGCGACTGCAGCGCACGCTTGAGCGCATCCCACACGAACGGCTCGCCGAGCATTTTCTCGGCTTCAAGGATCAGGAAACCGCCGTTGGCACGGTGCAACGCGCCTGGGCGCAGCTGGCGATACGAGGTGTACAGCGCGCCCTGGTCGGTGCTGTACTCGATGCGGCCGAACAGGTTGTCGTAAGTCGGGTGCGGCTCGAACACCACTGGCGCGCCACCGGCGGCATGGTGGCCGACCACCAGGCTTGGGGCGTACTGCTCTTCCAGCAGCTTGCGCGCGGCGGCGTCGGTCTTGCTGTCGTCGACCAGTTGCTCGACCACGGTGCGCAGCAGGTTCAGCTGCACCGACTGCAGGTAGGCGCACACCGCTGCGTTCTCGGCGTACTTTTCCGACAGCGGCGCCAGCAAGGGCTGCAAGGCCAGGGTGATGGTTTCTTCGTTGAGCTGGCGCAGCTGGTTGTTCGACTCGCGCTTCCACTGCGGCAGGCTCGCCAGCTCTTCGTTCAGCTGTTCCTCAAGCAAGGCGATGTCTTCGTGGAACTGCTCGCGCACTGCTTCCGGCAACTGGGCGAACTCGGCTTCGTCCAGCGCCTTGCCCTCCGCCATCGGCGTGAAGGCGACGTTACTGGCATCGCGGTACAACGCCACGTCCTTTTCCAGCGAGGCCCGCTCGATCACATCCAGGGCGCGGTCGTAGCGCTGGTTGAAGGCGCGGTCGATGGCGCCTTTCTTCTGTTGGTACGACGGATGCTCGAACACGGCCGGGAAGGTGGCCAACAGGTTGTCGATCAACCCGCCCATGTCGGCAATGAACGCACCGGCGCTGCCCGACGGCAATTCCAGGGCGCGGGGTTCGCGGGTGTCATCGAAGTGGTTGACGTAGACCCAGTCGGCCGGGGTTTTCTGGCGCTTGCCCTCGGCCTTGAGGTAGCGCTTGACGAACGAGAAGCGCCCGGTGCCGGGCTCGCCCATCACGTATACGTTGTAACCGGGGCGGGGCATGGCCACACCGAACTGCAGGGCCTCGACAGCACGTTCCTGGCCCAGGACTCCGCGAAACGGCTCCAGATCGTCGGTATGGGTAAAGGCAAACTGCTCGGGGGAGAAACGCCGGGTCAGGGCTTCAGGCGCGAGACGCAGGCGCGCAGCGACAGGATCGGGCATTGGGTTTCCTTACTTCGGCGGGCAGATGAACAGCATTCTGGCGCTGCCCCAACGCGCCTTGCAAGGCTCTACCGGACTTTATATCGCGGCAGGTCGCAGCCAGTGCAGGTCATGCAACAGCAAATTTTTCGCAATCAACAACGCAACCTTTAGATCGTGCCTAAACTCCAAGCTGCGCGGGTGGGTGAAATGCTTTCCCGACCTGGCAACCGAGTTGCCAGAAACCCTGACCCTTGGTTAAGACAAAGAGAACAAATGCTATGAAACGGATTCTTCTGGGTACTCTGTTCACCGTGGTCTCGCTCAACGCCATGGCCGAAGCGCCTGGCGGCCCGAACTGCGGCTGGGGCAACATGCTGTTCGAAGGCCAGCGCGGCACTCCGGCACACTTCCTGGCTTCTACCACCAACGGCACTTCCGGCAACGCCACCTTCGGCATGACCTCCGGCACCAACGGCTGCTCCACCAAGGCTTCGCTGACCTACGGCGGCAAGTCCTGGTTTGCCATGAACGGCATGATGAACGAGCTTTCCGAAGACATGGCCATGGGCCAGGGTGAAGCACTGACCACCTATGCCGTGGTCCTCGGTGTGGCCCCGGAAGACCGTGGCTACTTCGAGTCGGTCGCCCACCAGCACTTCAACCAGATCTTCACCAGCGCCGACGTCACGGCTGAAACTGTCCACAGCAACACCCTGGCCGTTCTGAAGAGCGACCCACGCCTGGCCAAGTACGCTACCGAGGCCTAAGCGCAGCTGCTCCCGCCCCTCCCCCGGGGCGGGTTTCGCCTTTTTCGGCATCGTCAAGAAGTAGTTGCCCGATATGCTCAAACGCCTCGTTTCCCTGGCGCTGTGTGCCTGCGCCCCTGTTCATGCCGCGCCCGTGCTGGACCAAGGCCGTCTCCAGCAACTGGCCAACACCCCTTACTGGCTCGCCATTGGTCACTACGAAACCGCCAAGCTCGGTGGCTGGCGCAGCTATGTGGACGACGATGCGTTCTTCCTTGCCAAGGACGGTGCGCACCACCCCGACCAAGAGCTGCAAGCCACGGTCGAAGCGCTGTATGCCCCGGCCAGCCTCGGCGACAAGCACGCCCAATGTGTATTCCCCGCCCGCACCCGCTGGCTGCGCGAACAGCTTGACCTGCAAGGCTTGCCGCAACCGGACTGCCAGGAGTTCAAGACCTGGTACAAGTCGATCGACCCGCACAGCGCCGCGTTGATCTTTCCGGCGGCCTACCTGAACAGCCCGTCGTCGATGTTCGGCCACACCCTGCTGCGCATCGACCAGTCCAGCACGCGCAACGACGACACCACCCTGCTGAGCTATGCGATCAACTTCGGCGCCTACATCGAAGGCAGTGACAACAGCATCCTGTACGCCTGGAAGGGCCTGATGGGCGGCTACCCAGGGCTGTTCGCGCTGATGCCCTACCAGGAAAAACTGTCCGAATACCGCAGCCTGGAAAACCGCGACCTGTGGGAATACCAGCTGGACCTCACCCCCGAAGAAACCGGGCGCATGGTCGAGCATGTGTGGGAGTTGAAGCAGATCCAGTTCGACTACTTCTTCTTCGACGAAAACTGCTCGTATCGCCTGCTGGAGCTGCTGCAAGTGGCCCGGCCGAGCCTGGACCTGACCTCGCAGTTCCCGCTGACCGCCATCCCGACCGATACGGTGAAGGCCGTGAAGCAGTCCGGCCTGGTCGCCAGCGAAACCTACCGCCCCTCACGCGAACGTGAACTGCTGGCCCGGGCAGAGCCACTGGACCACGACGAAAAGCGTCAGGTGCTGGCCGTGAGCGCCGACACCGCACAGTTGCAGAGCCCTGATTTCAAGGCCCTGCCCCGCGAACGCCAGGCGTTGATACAAGACGCCGCCTATCGCCTGGAGCGCTACCGGGCCAATGGCCAGGAACGCGACCCCGGGCAGGCGACACGCAGCTTCGAGCTGCTGCGGGCGATCAACAGCAACCCGCCGCCGCCCTTGCAGATCGAGCGCCCCGGCCTGCCCGAAGACGGCCACGACTCGCGCACCTGGCAGCTGGGCGTGGGCACACGCGAAGACCGCGCCTACGCCGAGTACGGCCTGCGCATGGCCTACCACGACCTGAACGACAATGCCTACGGCTTCCCGCTGGGGGCACAAATCGAGATCCTGCAGCTGAAGGTGCGCCAGTACGAGGGTAATGACTGGCAGGTTCAGCGCCTGGACCTGGCCACCATTCGCTCGCTGACACCCCGTAACGAACTGCTCAAACCCTGGTCGTGGCAAGTGGCCGGCGGCCTGGAGCGGGTGCCGGGCAAGCATGATGACGAAGTGCTGGTAAGCCACGTGAACGGCGGCGCCGGTGGCACCTGGCAACTGGCCGACGGGTTGCTGGGGTTTGCCCTGGGTACGGTGCGGGTCGAGCATCACAACGACTTCGCACAGTTCATTGCCCCGGCGGCGGGGTTCAATGGCGGGCTGCTGTGGCGCAACGGCTTGGGCAACCTGACGCTGGAGGCCAAAGGTGACTACTTCACCAATGGCGAAGTGCGGCGCAGTGTGAGCCTGAACCAGCAGTGGGAGATCAGCCAGAACCTGGGGCTGCGGCTGAGTGCCTCGCGCGAGTTCAGCCACCTGGCTACGGCGCAGAACGAGGTGATGCTGGAGCTGAAGTGGTATCACTACTGAGCTCTGTCGGCTGCCTGTACCGGCCCCATCGCCGGCAAGCCAGCTCCCACAGAGTATCTGCAGACTTCAAGGCCTGTGCAGTACCTGTGGGAGCTGGCTTGCCGGCGATAGGGCCGGTACAGGCGAGTGGGTGATCCTAACCAACTCTTTGACACTGTTTTGACACCTCCCCGACAAATCGCCACCTAGACTTCCCCCTATCAACGGGAGGGTCTGGTGGTTATGTCGCGGTACTGGTTCGGCGTGTGCATTGCGTTGTTGCTGTCAGGTTGCGAAACCACCCACGAGCAGATGCTCAACCATGGTTATCCCCCTGCCTATGCCGATGGCTTTCAGGACGGCTGCAGCAGCGGCCGCCAGGCGGCCGGGCTGATGGTGGGCGGGTTCAGCAAGAACGTGCCGCGCTACCTGCACGAGCGCCAGTACGAAACCGGCTGGGACGATGGCTTCCGCCAGTGCCACTCCATGCAGAACAGTGAAGAACAGCGCGAGTACCACGAGCGCTTCTGGGACCAGCGCGACCGCGAGTGGGAGCAGGAAAAGGACCGTGGCGCCGCCAAGGCTTATCGTCACAACTGAGTCGCAATCGGACATCCCTTGAAACCGGCGGCCTGCCATGATGGTCTCCTGCACAAGGAGGCCCTGCATGAGCCGAGCATTCGTCAACGAAGACCAGGCTGCCGCCCAGGCCGACCAGCCGGTCGAGCGACGCGTCAGCGAACAACCCAACTACGTCACCGCCAACGGCCTGCGCCAGCTGCAGGCCCGCGCGGCCGAGCTGAATGCCTTGCGCAGCGAGCTGCAGGCGCAGGGCGAGCGTGGCGACAAGCAACGGCTGGCCGATGCCGAACGGGACCTGCGTTACTTCAATGCGCGGGTGCAGAGTGCACAGGTGGTGCCGGCAGCGACTTCACGCAGCAAGGTGCAGATTGGTAGCCGGGTGCGGTTTGTCGATGTGCAGGACCAGGAGCAGGTGGTGCAGCTGGTGGGCGAGGATGAAGCGGATGCCGGGCGGGGGTTGATCAACTGGGGGTCGCCGCTTGGGCGAGCGTTGTTGGGCGCGGGGGCTGGGGATGAAGTGGTTTGGCGGCGGCCGGTGGGGGATCAGGTGATCGAAGTGGTCGAGATCGAGGGAGAAGATTGAGGGCCCTGGGGGCTGCTTTGCAGCCCATTCGCGGCACAAGGCCGCTCCTACAGGATTGCTCCATCACTCAGGTTGTCGCGGTCCCCTGTAGGAGCGGCCTTGTGCCGCGAAAGGGCCGCAAAGCGGCCCCAGCGATCTCGAATCAGACGACGCCCTGAGCCAACATGGCATCAGCCACTTTCACAAAGCCTGCGATGTTCGCACCTTTGACGTAGTTGATACGCCCATCCGCCTCTTCACCGTAATGCACGCAAGCATGGTGAATCGACTGCATGATGTTGTGCAGCTTGCTGTCCACTTCACCGGCAGTCCACAGCAGGCGCATGGCGTTCTGCGACATTTCCAGGCCCGACACGGCTACGCCGCCGGCGTTGGAGGCTTTGCCCGGGGCATACAGGATGCCGGCGTCCAGGAAGATATCCACAGCTTCGAGCGTGGTCGGCATGTTGGCGCCTTCGGCCACGCAGATGCAGCCATTGCGCAGCAGGGTGCGGGCGTCTTCGGCGCCCAGCTCGTTCTGCGTGGCGCACGGCAGGGCGATGTCGCACGGCAGGCTCCACGGGGTCTGGCCCTTGCGGAACTCAAGGCCGTACTGGCCGGCCAGCTCGCTCAGGCGGCCACGCTTGACGTTCTTCAGCTCCATCAACGCGTCCCACTGGGCATCGGTCAGGCCGGCTTCGGCGTACAGGGTGCCTTCGGAGTCGGACAGCGAGATCACCTTGCCGCCCAGGTCCATCACTTTGCGCGCCGCATACTGGGCCACGTTGCCCGACCCGGAAACCGCCACGCGGCGGCCGTCGATACGCTTGTCCTGGCGCTTGAGCATTTCTTCGGCGAAGTACACACAGCCGAAGCCGGTAGCTTCCGGGCGAATCAGGCTGCCGCCGTAGGTCATGCCTTTACCGGTCAGCACCGAGGTGAACTGGTTGGCCAGGCGCTTGTACTGGCCAAACATGAAGCCGATTTCGCGGGCACCCACGCCGATGTCACCGGCCGGTACGTCGCAGTCAGCGCCAATGTGGCGGTACAGCTCGCTCATGAAGGCCTGGCAGAAGCGCATCACTTCGGCGTCGCTCTTGCCTTTCGGGTCGAAGTCCGAGCCGCCCTTGCCGCCGCCCATGGGCAGCGAAGTCAGGGAGTTCTTGAACACCTGCTCGAAGGCCAGGAACTTCAGCACGCTGAGGTTCACCGACGGGTGGAAGCGCAGGCCGCCCTTGTACGGGCCGATGGCGCTGTTCATCTGGATACGGTAGCCGCGGTTGACCTGCACCTTGCCCTGGTCATCGACCCAGGACACGCGGAACAGCACCGCGCGCTCAGGCTCGACCATACGCTCGAGAATGCCCGATTGCAGGTAGTGTGGGTTGGCTTCGAGGAATGGCCACAGGGTGCGCAGCACTTCTTCCACCGCCTGGTGGAATTCCGCTTGGCCAGGGTCACGCTGTTGGAGGCGTGCAAGGAAATTGTCGACAGATTCGATCATGGTAGACATCTCACCGAAGTTTTGGACTTATTGGTTTTTTCAGGAATGTACCAAGAAGCAATCGCACTGGAATAGGGCGAAATGTCGTTTTTTTGAAATTATTTGGTGCGTTTTATATAAGTGTATACAAAGCATGCACCTGATCAGCCGTTTTTACCTGGGAGCCAGGCACAAAAATGGGGCCACCAAGGGCCCCATTCCTGTGCATCAGAAAACCGGCTTACTGAGCCAGTTTCTTGTGCCGTACACGGTGCGGCTGGGCAGCAGCATCGCCCAGGCGCTTCTTGCGGTCGGCTTCGTACTCGGTGTAGTTGCCCTCGAAGAACATCACGTTCGAGTCGTCTTCATACGCCAGGATGTGGGTAGCCACACGGTCCAGGAACCAACGGTCGTGGGAAATCACGATCGCGGCGCCCGGGAAGTCCAGCAGGGCTTCTTCCAGCGAACGCAGGGTTTCGACGTCGAGGTCGTTGGACGGTTCGTCGAGCAGCAGGACGTTACCGCCCTCCTTCAGGGTCAGGGCCAGGTGCAGGCGGCCACGCTCACCACCGGACAGGTCCTTGACGAACTTCTGCTGGTCGCCACCCTTGAAGTTGAAGCGGCCAACGTAGGTACGCGACGGGATCTCGTAGTTGCCGATGCGGATCTGGTCGGAACCGTCGGAAATCTGCTGGAACACGGTCTTGGCGCCGTCCAGGTCTTCGCGGCTCTGGTCCACGCAGGCCAGTTGCACGGTTTCACCGATCTCGATGCTGCCCGAGTCCGGCTGTTCCTTGCCCATCAGCATGCGGAACAGGGTCGACTTACCGGCACCGTTACCACCGATCACGCCGACGATGGCGCCTTTTGGCATGGCGAACGACAGGTTGTCGATCAGCACGCGGTCGCCGTAGCCTTTGGAGACGTTCTTGAACTCGATGACCTTGTCGCCCAGGCGCGGGCCAGCCGGGATGTAGATCTCGTTGGTTTCGCTGCGCTTCTGGAATTCCTGCGACTGCATTTCTTCGAAACGCTGCAGACGGGCCTTGGATTTGGACTGGCGAGCCTTGGCGCCTTTGCGCACCCACTCCAGTTCCTCTTTCATGGCCTTCTCGTGGGCGCTCTGCTGCTTGGATTCCTGCGCCAGACGGTCCGACTTGGCTTCCAGCCAGCCCGAGTAGTTGCCTTCGTACGGGATGCCGGCGCCGCGGTCCAGTTCCAGGATCCAGCCTGCGACGTTGTCGAGGAAGTAACGGTCGTGGGTAATGGCTACCACGGTGCCCGGGAAGTCGTGCAGGAAGCGCTCAAGCCACGCCACCGAGTCGGCGTCCAGGTGGTTGGTCGGTTCGTCGAGCAGCAGCATGTCGGGGGCCGACAGCAGCAGGCGGCACAGGGCCACACGGCGCTTCTCACCACCGGACAGATGCTCGATTTTTGCGTCCCAGGCCGGCAGGCGCAGGGCGTCGGCGGCGACGTCCAGCTGGCGCTCCAGGTTGTGGCCATCGGCGGCCTGCAGGATGGCTTCCAGCTTGGCCTGCTCGGCGGCCAGCTTGTCGAAGTCGGCATCCGGGTCGGCGTAGGCGGCGTAGACCTCGTCCAGGCGCGCCTGGGCGTCCTTGATCACGCTGACCGCTTCCTCGACCACTTCACGCACGGTCTTGGTCGGGTCCAGTTGCGGTTCCTGTGGCAGGTAACCGACGTTGATGTCGGGCATCGGACGGGCTTCGCCGTCGAATTCCTTGTCGACGCCCGCCATGATCCGCAGCAGGGTCGATTTACCGGCGCCGTTCAGGCCGAGCACGCCAATCTTGGCGCCCGGGAAGAACGACAGGGAGATGTTCTTGAGAATTTCCCGCTTCGGCGGCACGACCTTGCTCAGCCGATGCATGGTGTAGACGTATTGAGCCAAAACCAAGCCCTCTAATTCAGATAGGTAAAGACATCGACGATCGCCCCGGCACGGGGCCAGGGGATGTGTGTTCGGGTGTCATTGGACAAAGACGACCATTCTACGCCAACGCGCGGCGTTGCATAGGAGGGGCCGAGGGTGGGGTGGGATCGGTGTTGTCCGTGGGAGGAATCTGCTGCCTGTGCCGGCCCTTTCGCGGCTAAAGCCGCTCCCACAGGGGTATCACTGCCTTCAAGGGCAATGCAGTACCTGTGGGAGCGGCTTTAGCCGCGAAAGGGCCAGTACAGCAAGCCCGGAAGGCTCAGACCTTACGCTGCTTGCCCTTGCCCCGCGGCAACCGGCAACGGTCGCCCTGCTCGGCCAGGCGCGCGGCCCAGGCGGCCTTCACGCTGAAGCCACCGCTGCGGGCAGGTTGCGGCTCGGCCACGTTGGCCACATTGGCCGGTTTGGCAGCCGCAGGCACAGTGCCGACCACCTTGGCAGCAGGCTTGGCCGCCGCCACTGCCGGCGTTGGTGCTGCTGCCGCCTTGGCGGTCTTGCGCAGTTCAGCCAGCGATGGTGCTTTGCTCTTGGCGCTGGTGGCAGCGTCAGGTTTGACCAGCGAGCGCTGGCAAGACTTGCAGGATACGTCCTCGGTCACGGCAGTGCTGACAAGGGTCTGACTGCTGCGCCCACAGGCGGAATCGAGGCCATTGGAGGAAAAGTGAGTAACCAAAACCGAACATCTCCGATGCGTTGTCATGTATAGCGGGCGCTATTCTCGCACAGGTCGCAGGGGCTTGCCGAACCACCGGGCGACCTCCATCGGTCAACATGGCTGGCACTTTGCCATAATCCTAGGCATGCTAGCCGGTTTCAGGTGTCCGGCCTTATAGTGCGCCACCGTTGTGCGCCAACCAGACACCGGCACACACCGTGCATGATCCTTCCCTGCCATCGCCAGCCCAATCGCAGGATCAACGCTTGACCAACCTTAATCATCCGTCGACATTGCGTACCGCGCCCCAGGCGCCCGCCGCTACCCTGCGCGGGTCGGTCAAGGGTGCGCTGGCGATGCTGGCCCTGATCCTGCTGGGCCTGCTGCTGTGGCAGCTTTTTGCCCAGTTCAACCACACCCAGGCCGACCTGCGCAAACAAAGCCTGGACGCCACTGCGGAACTGGCCGACCACCTGGGCCTGAACATGGCGTTCAAGGCGCAGCAGGCGGTAAATGTGTTGCAGCCTTACGTCAATACGCCGACGCCAGCCGCCCTGCCGAGCCTGGTGGATACCTTGCGCGAACGCCTGCCCGCCTTGCAGAGCGTGGCCTGGCTGGACAGCGCCGGACAACTGCGCGCCGACAGCCTGGCCGGCAGCCCCGACCGCCAGTTGCTTGACGAGTTGCTGACGCTGAACCAGGGCCGCCCGTACTTCTTCACCAATTCAGCCGACAACCGCACCCTCTACCTGCTGCTGCGCCAGTCCCCAGAGCAGGACCGTGGCTACTGGCTGCTGCGCCTGTCGGCGGACTACTACAGCACCCTCACCGTCCACCTCGATGGCGCCGGCCACCCCCTGTGGCTGCTGGAAAACAGCCGCAGCGGCGAGGTACTGCAGCGCCACGCGCCGACCGACACCGGCAGCGAGCCGCTACAGAGCGTGATGCTGGCCTTTATCGACAACAGCACCTGGCAACTGCGCGGCCTGTTCGACGCCCAGTTGACCCAACAGAAACTGCTGCCCGCGCTGATCGGCAAGTGCCTGCTGGTGCTGTTCTGCGCCCTGCTGCCGGTACTGGCCCTGATCAACATGCGCCGCCGCCAGCGCGCGCTGCAAGAAGACCGCCGGCGCTACCAGGAAATTTTCGAAGGCACCGGCGTGGCCCTGTGTGTGCTCGACCTGTCCAGCCTGCCCGGCCAGCTCGACCGCTACCACCTGCGCAACCGCGCCGCGCTCAAACACAGCCTGGCCCTGGACCCTAACCTGCGCCGCTCGCTGCTGCTGGAGCTGAAAATCACCGAGGTCAACCAGGTGGCGCGCCAGTTGCTGAACATCGAGTGCCACGAAGGTGCCTGGCAGCGGCTGATTGACGGCACTGGCGATGGCCGCGACAGCGTCGGTATGCAACTGATCGACGCGCTGATCGAACAACGCCCGCTGCTGGAGCTGGAAGTACGCCTGCCGGCGCCACTGGGCGGCGAGTTGCACCTGTGGCTGATGGCCCGCATGCCGCAGCAGCGCCGCGACTACCAGGCGGTGATCCTCAGCATCAGCGACATCACCAGCCGCAAGCAGGTGGAGCTGTCGTTGCTGGAGCGCGAAAGCTTCTGGTCGGACGTGGTGCGCACCGTCCCTGACCAGCTGTACGTGCAGGACGTGCTCAGCCAACGGATGATCTTCAGCAATCGCCACCTGGGCCAGACCCTGGGTTACGACCGCACCGAGCTGGCGCAGATGGGCGACCGCTTCTGGGAGTTACTGTTGCACCCCGAAGACGCCGCGCACTATCAGGCCCTGCGCCAGCAACAGCGCGACAGCGGCCATGACCAACCGCTGCACTGCCAGTTGCGCTTCCGCCACCGTGATGGCGGCTGGCGCTGCTATGACATCCGCGAGCAGGTGCTGACCCGTGACGCCGAAGGCCTGGTTACACGCATCATCGGCGTGGGCAAGGACGTGACGGTGCAGATCGAGGCCAGCCAGTCGCTGCGTGACAGCGAACAGCGCTACCGCATGCTCGCCGAAAGCATCAGCGACGTGATCTTCTCCACCGACAGCCTGCTCAAGCTCAACTATGTCAGCCCTTCGGTGCAGAGCGTGCTGGGCTACCAGGCCGACTGGATCTTCGCCAACGGTTGGCAGTCGATCATCGCCAACCCGGCCCAGCTCACCGGCATCTACAGCCTGATGGAGCGCGTCAGCAAGGCCATGGGCGACCCGGTTCAACTGGCCCAGCTGCGCAGCCAGCTGCCGACCCAGCTGTTCGTGTTCGACTGCCTGCGCGGCGATGGCCGCAAGATCCCCATCGAACTGCGCCTGGTGCTGGTGTGGGACGATGACCAGCGCTTTGAAGGCGTGCTTGGGGTAGGCCGTGACATCAGCCAGCAACGCCGTGCGGAAAAAGACCTGCGCATGGCCGCGACGGTATTCGAGCATTCCACTTCGGCCATTCTCATCACCGACCCGGCCGGCTATATCGTGCAGGCCAACGAGGCGTTCAGCCGCGTCAGTGGTTATGCCGTCAGTGAGGTGCTCGACCAGTTGCCGGGCATGCTCACCGTCGACGAACAGCAGGAAGGCCACCTGCGCTATGTGGTCAAGCAACTGCACCAGCGCGGCAGCTGGGAGGGCGAGGTGTGGCTCAAGCGCCGTGACGGCGACCACTACCCGGCCTGGGTCGGCATTACCGCGGTACTGGACGACGAAGGCGACCTGGCCAGCTACGTGTGCTTCTTCACCGACATCAGCGAGCGCAAGGCCAGCGAACAGCGCATCCACCGCCTGGCCTACTACGACGCCCTCACCCACCTGCCCAACCGCACGCTGTTCCAGGACCGCCTGTACAACGCCCTGCAGCAGGCCGAGCGGCAGAAGGCATGGGTGGTGCTGATGTTCCTCGACCTCGACCGCTTCAAGCCAATCAACGACTCCCTCGGCCATGCCGCTGGCGACCGCATGCTCAAGGACATGGCCCTGCGCCTGCTGGCCTGCGTGGATGACGACGACACCGTGGCACGCATGGGCGGCGACGAGTTCACCCTGTTGCTGCAACCGCGCCCCAGCCGTGAACTGGCGCTCAACCGCGCCATCCACGTGGCCGAGAACATCCTCGGCAGCCTGGTGCGGCCGTTCGTGCTGGAAAACCGCGAGTTCTTCGTCACCGCCAGTATCGGCATCGCCCTCAGCCCGCAGGATGGCAGCGAGCTGAGCCAGCTGATGAAGAACGCCGACACCGCCATGTACCACGCCAAGGAACGCGGCAAGAACAACTTCCAGTTCTACCAGGCCGAGATGAACGCCAGCGCCCTGGAGCGCCTGGAGCTGGAAAGCGACCTGCGCCACGCCATGGAGCAGAACGAATTCATCCTCTACTACCAGCCGCAGTTCAGCGGCGACGGCAAGCGCCTGACCGGCGCCGAAGCGCTGCTGCGCTGGCGGCACCCGACCCGTGGCCTGGTGCCGCCGGGCGACTTTATCCCGGTGATAGAAGAACTGGGTCTGGTGGTGGACGTGGGCGACTGGGTATTGCGCGAGGCCAGCCGCCAGCTCAAGGCCTGGCACAAAGCCAAGGTGCGGGTGCCGAAGGTGTCGGTGAACATTTCGGCCCGGCAGTTCTCCGACGGCCAGCTGGGCACGCGGATTGCCAACATACTTGAAGAAAGCGGCCTGCCGCCGGCCTGCCTGGAGCTGGAACTGACCGAAAGTATCCTGATGCGCGAGGTGAGCGAGGCGCTGCAGATTCTGGCCAGCCTGAAAAACCTCGGCCTGAGCATTGCGGTGGACGACTTCGGCACCGGCTACTCATCGCTCAACTACCTCAAGCAGTTCCCCATCGACGTGCTGAAGATCGACCGCACCTTCGTCGACGGCCTGCCCGAAGGCGAGCAGGACGCCCAGATTGCCCGGGCGATCATCGCCATGGCCCACAGCCTCAACCTGGCGGTAATCGCCGAGGGCGTGGAAACCCACGAGCAGCTGGAGTTTCTGCGCGAGCATGGCTGCGACGAGGTGCAGGGCTACCTGTTCGGGCGGCCGATGCCGGCGCATCAGTTCGAGGCACAGTTCGCCAACGAGACGCTGTTCATGTTCCATTGACCCGCTGCACATGTCACTGCCGTGACGCGATTACCTGTAGGAGCAGCCTTGTGCTGCGAAGAGGCCGGCATGGCAAAAGAAAAGCTGCACCCGTTATGGCCTCTTCGCAGCACAAGGCTGCTCCTACAGGTCTTGCGAACGACTTCAGATCAGCGCCGTGAAAACGGACTTCTGGGTCAACTCCGGCACCCGCCCAGACCAGACACGGCGCGGGATGCAACATGAGCCCCATTGGTCCGCGACTTGATGCCACTTCATATGCCAGCCGCGAATCAATCGGTTAGAATGCCCACCCAAACTACCCCGATCCTTGAGGACCGCCATGTTCAGCCGTGATTTGACCATTGCCAAGTACGACGCCGAGCTCTTCGAAGCCATGCAGCAAGAAGCCCTGCGCCAGGAAGAGCATATCGAGCTGATCGCTTCGGAAAACTACACCAGCCCGGCAGTCATGGAAGCTCAGGGCTCGGTCCTGACCAACAAGTACGCCGAAGGCTACCCGGGCAAGCGTTACTACGGTGGTTGCGAGTACGTCGACATCGTCGAGCAACTGGCCATCGACCGTGCCAAGGAACTGTTCGGCGCCGATTACGCCAACGTCCAGCCGCACGCTGGTTCCCAGGCCAACGCCGCTGTCTACCTGGCCCTGCTGTCGGCCGGTGACACCATCCTGGGCATGAGCCTGGCCCACGGTGGCCACCTGACCCACGGTGCTTCCGTCAGCTCCTCGGGCAAGCTGTACAACGCCATCCAGTACGGCATCGACGGCAACGGCCTGATCGACTACGACGAAGTCGAGCGCCTGGCTGTCGAGCACAAGCCGAAGATGATCGTTGCCGGCTTCTCGGCCTACTCGCAGGTTCTGGACTTCGCCCGCTTCCGCGCCATCGCCGACAAGGTCGGTGCCTACCTGTTCGTCGACATGGCCCACGTTGCCGGCCTGGTTGCCGCTGGCGTGTACCCGAACCCTGTTCCGTTCGCCGACGTGGTCACCACCACCACCCACAAGACCCTGCGCGGTCCACGTGGCGGCCTGATCCTGGCCCGTGCCAACGCCGACATCGAGAAGAAGCTGAACTCGGCTGTGTTCCCGGGCGCCCAAGGCGGCCCGCTGGAGCACGTGATCGCCGCCAAGGCCATCTGCTTCAAGGAAGCCCTGCAGCCTGAGTTCAAGACTTACCAGCAGCAGGTCGTGAAAAACGCCCAGGCCATGGCCAGCGTATTCATCGAGCGTGGCTTCGATGTGGTGTCCGGTGGCACCCAGAACCACCTGTTCCTGCTGTCGCTGATCAAGCAGGAAATCTCCGGTAAGGACGCTGACGCCGCCCTGGGCAAAGCCTTCATCACCGTCAACAAGAACTCGGTACCGAACGACCCACGTTCGCCGTTCGTCACCTCGGGCCTGCGTTTCGGCACCCCAGCCGTTACCACCCGTGGTTTCAAGGAAGCCGAGTGCAAAGAGCTGGCTGGCTGGATCTGCGACATCCTGGCTGACCTGAACAACGAAGCGGTGATCGACGCCGTACGTGAGAAGGTCAAGGCCATCTGCAAGCAGCTGCCGGTTTACGGCAACTGATTGGCGCCAGCCTGAAGTGAAAAAGCCCGGCCCAGTGCCGGGCTTTTTGGTTTTTCATGAACCCGGTTCGCTGACCTGTCGCGGTCCCTGTGGGAGCGGGTTTACCCGCGAAGAAGGCAACGAGGTGAATGGCACCGGCTACGCCGGTGTTCGCGGGTAATATGCTTGCCTTCAGTACTTGGGCTCAGTCCAAGCTGATTCCCCATTACCAACCACAGGCCACACCTTGACCAGAGAACAACTCGAGACCCACCAGATCCCGATCTACTTCGCTGCCGTGCTCGCAGCCGTCGCCTTCGGCTTGGTGGCCACTGACAGCGCGCGGTATCTGGAAGCCGTGGTCACCCCGGCCATCGCCGTACTGATGTACGCGATGTTTCTGCAAATCCCTTTCCTCGACCTGCGCCAAGGCCTGGGCAATCGCCGCTTCATGGGCGCCCTGCTGCTCGCCAACTTCATTCTTGTGCCGCTGTTGGTCTGGGCCATCACACGCGGATTGGTCGAGCACCCGGCGATTCTCGTCGGTGCCTTGCTGGTGCTGCTTACGCCCTGCATCGATTACGTGGTGGTGTTCACCCACATCGGCAAAGGCGACTCACGCCTGACCCTGGCCGCCACCCCCGTGCTATTGCTGGTGCAATTGGCACTGCTGCCGATCTACCTGGCCCTGATGCTGGGGGACAGCCACAACGTGGCCATCTCCATCACCCCGTTCGTGGAAGCCTTCGTGCTGCTGATCGTGCTGCCCATGCTGCTGGCCGTGCTCACGAGCCTGGGTGCCCGCCGCTCGCGCACAGTCGCGGCCTGGAATGACGCCTTGGCGTGGTTGCCCGTGCCGGCGATGGCCTTGGTACTGGTGGTTGTGATCGCTTCGCAGATTGCCGTGGTGCTGCGTGATATCGACCGCTTGTTGCCGGTGATTCCGGTGTATCTCGGCTTCGCGCTGCTGGCGCCAGCGCTCGGGTTCATTTCGGCGCGGCTGCTGCGCCTGCCGGCCACCGAAGCACGTTCGGTGATGTTCAGCGCATCGACCCGCAATTCACTGGTGGTGCTGCCGCTGGCGCTGGCGTTGCCAGAGCATCTGCGCACCCTGGCGGCAGCTGCGGTGATCACCCAGACGCTGGTGGAGCTGGTGTGCGAGCTGGTTTACGTGCGGGCCATACCTCGCCTGGCCCGCACGTAAGGGGCTCAACTGACCACGTGCAGGTAGTGCAGGTGTCGCTCGTACTGGTCCAGGATGTCGCCAATCACATCTTCGCGGCTCCAGCCCATCACGTCGTAGTCCTGCCCCCCCTCACGCAGATACACCTCGGCGCGGAAATACTTGCGTGCATCGCTGTTATCGTCAGATTCGCGAATGACGAAGCTCGGGGTATTGTACGCACGCGGTCGCACTTCATATTTGAAGCGGCCCTCGCCCGCGTGGGAAAGCTCGAGCGTGACCCGGCCATCGTCGCGTTCATCTACCGTAACCTCGTAGCCTTGCTTGCGCAGCTCCTGGGCCACTTCGTCGCAGGCAGGCTTGACCACATCATTGATAAAGCGGGTAACGTGGGCCCTGCGCGGCATCATGGCAATGTTGCGCAGGCGCCGTTGCCAGCCACCGTGATTCTGTCGGTGCTGGCGCTGGCCAGGCAGCGACTGGGTGCGCAGGCCGCGACGGGTGGCATCCAGGCCCAGGGCCTTGAACAGGCCCCAGATCGCCACCAGCAGGATCACCGCGAATGGCAAGGCACTGGCGATGGTGGCTGCCTGCAGCGCTTTCAGGCCGTTGGCCAGCAGCAAGGCAATGGCAACTGCGCCCATGGTCACCGACCAGAACACCCGCTGCCACAGCGGCGAGTGGCCTTTGCCCGACGAGGCAAGCATGTCTACCACCAGCGCCCCGGAGTCCGCGGAGGTGACGAAGAACACCACCACCATCAGCACCGCCAGCCCCGATACCGTTGTCGACCACGGGAAGTGTTCGAGAAACGCGAATAGCGCAAGCGAACTGTCCTGATCGACCACCGCCGCCAGCTCCTTCACACCCCCGTGCAGGATCATGTGAATGGCGGTGTCGCCGAACACAGTCATCCACAGCAGGGTAAAACCTGCCGGTACGAACAACACGCCGCAGACGAATTCGCGAATGGTGCGGCCACGGGAAATACGCGCGATAAACAGCCCTACGAAAGGCGACCAGGACAGCCACCAGCCCCAGTACAGCAGGGTCCAGCCTCCGATCCAGTCGGTGGGTTCGTAGGCGAACAGGTTGAATGTCTTGTTGACGATATCGGACAGGTAAGCGCCAGTGTTCTGAACATAGGCCTGCAGCAGGAACACAGTCGGGCCAACGACCAGCACGAACAGCATCAAGATCACTGCCAGGCCAAGGTTGAGCTCGGAGAGAATGCGAATGCCTTTATCCAGCCCGCTGGCCACCGACAGCGTGGCAAGGGCGCAGGTGACGGCGATGAGAACAACTTGCACAGTGGTGCTGACGGGTAAACCGAACAGCTGGTGCAGGCCGCTGTTGATCTGCAGCACGCCGTAGCCAAGCGAAGTGGCCACGCCAAACACCGTACCCAGAATGGCAAAGATATCCACAGCATGCCCGATCGGGCCGTAGATGCGCTCGCCAATCAAGGGATACAGCGCCGACCGCAGCGTCAACGGCAGCCCGTTGCGGAAACTGAAGTAAGCCAGGATCAGCGCGACGATGGCGTAGATGGCCCAGGCATGCAGGCCCCAGTGGAAGAACGTGATGTTCATGGCTTCACGTGCTGCCGCGATGGTATTTGGCTCACCGACCGGGGGGCTGATGAAATGCATCACAGGCTCGGCGACGCCGAAGAACATCAGGCCGATACCCATGCCTGCGGAGAACAGCATGGCGAACCAGCTCTTGTTGGGGTAGTCCGGCTCGCTGTGGTCCGGGCCCAGCTTTATATCGCCGTAACGGCTGACCGCCAGGAACACCACGCTGATCAGGACCAACGCCACGGTAAGGATGTAGAACCAGCTGGCGTTGGTGATGATCCATTGCTGCACGTCTTCGAACACACGCTGGGCGTGCTCCTGGAAGACAGTGGCGTACAGCACCAACAGCAGCACCAGAATGGCACTGGTAAAGAAAACGGGCGGGTTGATGGTGCTCCTGCGTTGTTGCTCTGCATTCATAGGCAGTATTACTCCTGGTGTTCAGCGCTGCGCATCACGAAGGAGTGGTCAAGACTCGACCACCCTCGCCGCGTGGTGAATGAGAGATGCCCAAACCTTACCGTCAGTTCAGGCATTTCCCAAAAATAACCGCTGCGCTTTCCCGCCAGACCCGCGCTGGAAGATCAGCCCAGGTTACGTTTGAGCTCGGCAATGTGCTCCGGGCCGATGCCACAGCAGCCACCTACCAGACTGGCGCCGCGCTCGCGCCAGTCGGTGGCCCAGGCCAGGTAACCCGGCGGGTCAAGGTCTTCGCGAAGCTCATCCAGGCCATCGTTGGCGGTGGCTTCCTTCGGCTGCGGCGGGAAGGCATTGGCATAGGCACCGATTGCGATGTCGGCGTTGTGCTGCCGGGTGACCTCGCGGGCGACATCGATTGCAGCGCCAATCACTTCTGGCTGGCTGCAGTTGAACAGCACCGCCGCAGCACCCAGGCCGACCACGGCCTCGATGGCATCGGCTACCGGCTCGCCGGAGCGCAGCCGGGGCACAGCGTCCACCTCTTCATCCTGCAAGGTGAACGACACCCAGAACGGCCGGCCGTCTTCAGGCAGGTGCTGATGGATGGCCCGCACTTCGGCAATCGAGCTTTGGGTTTCTGCCAGCCACAAGTCCACATGAGGGGCCAGGCCTTGCAGCAGTGGCAGCAATACCTCGGCCACGCGCTCAGGCTGGAACAGGTCCGGGCGGTAAGAGCCGAAAAGCGGTGGCAAGGAGCCTGCCACCTTCACCGGGTGCGCAGCGTTATCGGCCGCATGCCGCGCCAGTTGGCCGGCGATGTTGGCCAGTTGCTGCCCTTCCTTGGCAAAGCGCTCCTCGCCGATGTGGAACGGCACCACCGCATAACTGTTGCTGGTGATGACTTGTGCACCGGCGGCGATGAAGGCTGCGTGCACGCCAACCACCGCCTCCGGCGCTTCGCTCAGCGCCAGCGCCGACCACTCCGGCTGCCGGAACGGCGCCCCGCTGCGCTGCAGTTCACGGCCCATGCCGCCGTCGAGAATGACCATCGCTCGTTCTTTCATATAACTTCTCTGAAGGTTCTTATGACTAAAATTCATTAGTTCATTGGTATTTATAACTATTTAATACCCTATCACTCCTTTGCCCAACATATCAGGTATGTACATGCGATTTTCTACCGTGCTCGGTGCGGGCCTCGTGCTGCTCGCCACTGCTTCCCAGGCCTTTGCTGGCACCACGCTGGAGCGGGTTGAATCGCGCAAGGAACTGGTCAACGTGCTGATGGAAAGCTACCCGCCGTTTTCCTTCCTCAACGACCAGAACCAGCTGGACGGTTTTGACGTGGACGTGGCCAAGGCCGTGGCAGACAAGCTCGGCGTCAAGCTGCGTCTGGAAACCCCGTCCTGGGACGTGATTGCCGCTGGCCGCTGGAGCGGCCGCTACGACATCTGCATCTGCTCGATGACCCCGAGCAAGGCCCGCGCCGAAGTGTTCGACTTCCCGGTGGAGTACTACGCCTCACCGGCGGTGATCGTAGTCAATGCCAAGGATGAGCGCATCCATGGCGCCAAGGACCTGGAGGGCCGCAAGGTGGGCCTGACCAGCGCATCGAGCTACGAGAGCTACCTGAACAAGAACCTGGTCATCGAAGGCGCCGAGGACAAGAAGATCGAATACCCCTTCGACTTCGTACAGGCTGCGCCCTACGACACCGACAATGTCGCCTTCCAGGACCTGGGCCTGGGTGCTGGCGTGCGCCTGGATGCCATCCTCACCAACCTGGTGACCGCGCAACCGCGCCTGAACCAGGACCAGCGCTTCAAGCTGGCCGGCGCCCCGCTGTATGAGGAACCGAACTCGGTGGCCATCGAAAAAGGCGACCCCGAGTGGGACGCCAAGGTGCGCCAGGTGTTTGCCGAGCTTAAGGCTGATGGCACCCTGGCCAAGCTGTCGCAAAAATGGATTGGCGCCGATATCAGCAAATGAGCAGCTTCCCTCCCTCCCCCAAGCCCGTGGTCAAGCCCACGGGCGCAGGCCTGTTCAGCTTTCGTACCCGGTTACTGCTGACCTGGCTGGCGCTGTTCGGCCTGTTCATCGCGTTTTTCCTGAGCTTCGACCTGAAGTTCTCGATCATTCTGGAAAAGTTTCCGAACCTCGCCGGCTTAAAGCTGGGGCCCAACGGTTTTCTGCAAGGTGCGGCGCTGACCCTGTTCCTGTGCCTGTGCTCGATGGTTGTCTCGGTGCTGCTGGGCTTTGCCGCCGCGCTGGCGCGGTTGTCGAACAGCGCCGTGCTGGTGGGTATTGCCAGCTTCTACACCTCGTTCTTCCGCGGCACACCGCTGCTGATCCAGATCTTGCTGATTTACCTGGGTCTCCCGCAACTGGGCCTGGTACCCGGCGCCATCAGTGCCGGCATCATCGCGTTGTCGCTGAACTATGGCGCCTACCTGAGCGAGATCTTCCGTGCCGGTATCCTGGGGGTCGCTCGCGGGCAACGTGAAGCAGCCCTGGCCCTGGGCATGCGCACGCGGCAGACCTTCTGCCACATCATCCTGCCCCAGGCCATGCGGGTAATCATTCCGCCAACGGCCAACCAGTTCATCTCGATGCTCAAGGACTCCTCGCTGATTTCCGTGATGGGCGTCTGGGAGGTCATGTTCCTGGCGCAATCCTACGGGCGTTCGAGCTATCGCTACCTGGAGATGCTGACCACAGCGGCGGTGATCTACTGGGTGCTGTCGATCATGCTGGAGCTGGTGCAGGCGCGGCTGGAGCGGCATTTCGGCAAGGCTTATCAGCGGTAGGGGCAGCCTCTGTCGTGCAGGGGCTGCAAGGCCGCCCCTGCACTTTACCCTGCCACTTAGAACCTGGCCCGCAACGCCAGGTTGAAATTGCGCGGCTCGCCATAGAAGTTCCAGTAGTTGGGGTTGCCCAGGGTCTGGTAGTACTTCTTGTCGAACACGTTATCCAGGTTGTACTGCACTTCCAGGTGCTTGTTGATCTCGTAGATCGCATGCAGGTTGGTGAGGTGGTAGGCGTCCTGCTGGATCTTGTAGTCCTTGCCAACCTCGGTCTGGGTCATCGTGCTTTGCGCATAGAAGCTGCCACCTACACGCAACTGGTTGAGCGCACCTGGCAGGCGATAGTCGGTCGCAACCTTGAACAGGTGACGTGGCGTGGCGCCGTTGAAGTCGTCGCCTTTCTGCTCGCCAGCGATGTACTTGGACTGGGTATAGGTGTACCCCGCCGAAACATTCCAGTTCGGCAGCACCTCACCGGTCAATTCCAGCTCGATACCTCTGTTGCGCACCTTGTCGGATGCGCGGTAGCAAGCCCAGGTCTGCGCACAGGTCACCCGCTCGGCACGGCCGGTCTGGTCGGCCTGGAACAGCGCGATGGCGGTTTGCAGGCGTTTGTCCAGGAACTCACCCTTCAAGCCGATCTCGTAGTTGCTGCCCGTCATCGGCAGGAGCGTGGTGCCATCCGGGTCCTGCGCGCTCTGCGGCTTGAAGATTTCGGTGTAGCTGGCGTAGGCCGACCAGTTCTCGTTAAGGTCCTGCACCAGGCCCGCATAAGGGGTGACTTCGCCGCTTTTGGAGAAGTGCTTGTGGTCTGAGGGTTCACGCACGCCATTGGTATCGTCCAGCGAATCGTGGCTGTACCAGCTCAGGCGGCTGCCAAGGATGAACGTGGTGCTGTCGGTGAGGCTGAACCGGCTGGCCACATACACGCCCTTCTGTTCCTGGGTGCGGTTGTATTGCCACTGGTTGACGTTGAGGGCGGTCGGGCTGGGTGGGTCGTACGCTGCCAGGTTGTTCATGTCGATGATGTAGCGGTAGGTGGCATCGCGCCCGCCGTGATAGTCGAAGTCGTCCTTGTTCCAGTTGCCACCCACGATCAGCTCATGCTGGCGGCCCAGCAGCTGGAACGGGCCGGTGAAATAGCCGTCGATGCTGGTCTGCGTATCATCGAAGTGAAAGTGGCGCGGGTTGAGGGTGAACAGGTCGGTGCCACCCCCCGGGTAGGTGTAGTTACCCAGAAAGTCCGACTTGGCCCACATCTGGTTCACGGCCACCACGCCCTTCCAGCCGTTGGCAAAGGTGTGCTGGATATCGGCGAACACGGTGGTATTGCGCTTGTCCAGATGGTTCCAGTCGCCGGTCAGCGAGGTAGAGCGCGAAACCGGGTAGAACGCGCCGCTCTCCTGGCTGGGCAGGCCCGACCAGTCATAGCCGGAGTTGCGGTCTTTCTGGTAGCTAAACCCGAAGGTGGCCAGGGTCGACTCATCCAGGTCGGCCTCGATGATGCCGTAGAACAGCTGGTTTTCTTTCTGGGCAGTGTCCAGGTAGCTGTTGGCGTTGTTGTACGTGATGACCGAGCGGCCTCGCAGGGTGCCGGCTTCGTTCAGCGGTGCAGACAGGTCGACCATGGTCTTGTAGTCGTCCCATGAGCCGACCGAGGTTTCGATCAACGCCTGGCGTTCGGCCGTGGGCCGCTTGCGGACGAGGTTGATGGAAGCCGACGGGTTACCCGCGCCTTCCATCAGGCCGGTGGCGCCCCGCACCACTTCGACGCGGTCGTAGATGTCGGTGTTGGGCTTGGAAATGGTGTCCATCGAGTAGGGGTTGCCGATGTTGGTCGGCACACCGTCAATCTGCAGGTTTTCGACCGTCTGCCCACGGGCCTGGTACAACGAGCGCTCGCTGCCGTTCTTGATGATGGTGATGCCGGTGGCGTTACGCATGACGTCGTCGAGGTTTTTCATGTTCTGGTCATCCATCCGCTGGCGGGTGACCACAGTGACCGACTGCGGCGTTTCGCGCAGGCTCATCGCCAGCTTGGTGGCGGTGGACGAACGCCCGGTAGCGTAGGCCCCAGTGCCCTCCGTCAAGTCGCCCAGGCCCTGACCGGAGATGGTGGTGCTGCCCAGGGTCACGGCCCCGGCTGCGCCCTCGGCCTGACGCACCAGCTGAAATTCCCGCTCGCCCGTGCGCACCGCCTCCACACCGCTGCCAGCCAGCATCTGCGCCAGCGCCTGCTCCACACTGGTGGCGTGCACCCCCTGGCTCTGCTTGTTGGCGGTGAGCGTGGCATCACCGCCGATCAGCAGCCCGGCCTGGCTGGCCAGCAGGTTCAGTTGCCGTGCCAGCGGCCCGGCCGGGATGTCGAACACCACGCCCTGGGCCGCCGCACTGCTGTCGGCCTGGGCGCAAGCTACATGACTGCCAAGGGCAAGGAGAATGGCCAGCGCCAGGGGATGATGGCGTGAGAAAGCAGTGTCGCGAAGCAGCATGAAAGGGGTCCTTCCGTCAGCAGGATGAAGTAGCGTCATCCCACCAAGCGCATGAGCGTCGCAAAACCAGAAAAAGAATTTTGAAAATTTTTCAGCGGGCCTCGATGGAAACCCACCAAGGCAAGGTGCGCACCACCTGAATGGGCAACGCACGCTCGAGCATGGCCAAGGTGCGGTCCGTTTCCAGCAACGGGAAGGTACCCACTGCACGCAAGTTGCCCAGCGCAGGGTCCATGCCCAGATGGCCATGGCGGTAGTCGCGCAGAACGTCGATTACCTGGCCCAATGGCATGTCTTCGGCCACCAGCACACCGCGGCTCCAGTCCTGGCGCAGGGCTTGTGCAACCGTCGACGCGCCAGCCTGCTGTGCGTCGAACACCACCCTTTGCCCGGCGCCCAGGGTGGTTTGCACACCACTGCCGGAACAGGTTACCTGCACCGCGCCTTCAAACACGTTCAAGGTAGTTGCCAGCCCCTGATCCCGAACGCTGAACCGTGTGCCAAGCGGCTGCATGCGCCCTGCCTGCGTGACGACGGCAAAGGGCCGAGGGTCGCTGCCGGTTTCAATCAGGATTTCGCCGCGGTAGAGGCGCAATTGCCGTACGCCTTCATCGAACTGCACATCCAGCGCCGTCCCACTGTTCAGCCACAGCTGGCTGCCATCGGCCAGCGTGAGCGGCCGCACCTCACCCAGGCCGGTGCGGTAAGTGGCGAACCAGGCACGCGGTGAGTCCACCCAACCGCGCTGCCAGCCGCCCCACCCCAACAGCCCCGCAGTACCTGCCACACACAGGCTGCCAAGCACGGCCCGGCGCGACTGCTGGCCACGGCGAACGCTGTCGAATACCTGCCGCGCCTGCTCTGCCTGGCCGTCGAGGTTGCCGAAGCGCTGGTTGATGTTTTCTACGTAGGACCAGGCCAGGCGATGGCGCGCATCCTCGCTTAGCCAGGCATGCCATTGCTCTTGGGTTGCGGCGTCATGCTGCGCCGCGTGCAACCGCGCGAACCATCCCGCAGCCGCCTGCAGCACGGCATGGTCGAGTGGCACCCGGCTCATGCCAGCGAGTCATCCAGTTCGGCTTCCAGCAGCAGGCATTGGTACATGGCCTGCGCCAGGTAACTGTTCACGGTGCGCTCGCTCACGCCCAACTGCTCGGCGATTTCGCGCTGCTTCATGCCCTGCAACTGCGCCATGGAAAACGCCTCGGCCACCCGCTTGGGCATGCGCTCGAACATGGCCTGCAGTTGCCCAAGGGTTTCAAGGATGACTGCCTGGTGCTCCAGCGAAGGCGCCAGTTGCTCGGGCTGGGCTGCCAGCACTTCCAGATAAGCCTGCTCCACCCGCCGCCGCCGCCAGAAGTCCACACACGCATTGCGCGACATGCGCCCCAGGTACGCACGGGCGTGCTCGTGGTCATTGAAGGCACGTGGTTTGGTCAGCAGCCGCACGAACACATCCTGCGCCAACTCCGCCGCATCGTGGGCATTGCCCAGCTTGCGCTGCAGCCACTGGCGGATCCAGCCGTGGTGGGAACGGTAGAGTTGCTCCAGTTCGAAACCAGGGGCTGGGGGGCTGGACGGGGCATTCATGGGAGACGCCATTATGCTAATAGGAATTATTAGCAATGGTAGCTTGGATGAATGGATATGAGCAATTGGGGGCGAGGCCAACTGTTCTGGGGTTTCCCTTGAGTTTTTCAGGGGGGCATGAATCGAGCGCCGCCCGCGCGGCGCATCGCGAGCTACGCTCGCTCCTACGTTTGTTTCTGGCCAATTTTTCCTGGGGGATTTGCGCGCGTACGCCTTGGCGCATGGCGGGATATCGTGTCGTACGAACAAGGCGGTCGCGCGCGCCTGCCACGGGCGTTACTGGCCCGAAACAAACGTAGGAGCGAGCGTAGCTCGCGATGCGCCGCGCGGGCGGCGCTCGATCGCACAGGCGCTAAAAACGTTGTGGCGAACGCGCTGAAACCGCGCCCCTCACTTACAACGCCTTCATCTCGGCAATATCCCGCGTCACCTGATCTGCAGAATGGTCGAACATCGTCTGCTCCTGCGCATCCAGCGGCAACTCGATCACCCGCGTAAGGCCTGCCTCTGCCAGTACACAGGGCACGCCCATGGCAATGTCCGTGCGCCCGTATTCACCCTCCAGAATCGCCACCGCCGGCAAGATGCGGTTTCGCCCATTGGCGATGGCATCCACCATCTGCGCGATGGCCACGCCCGGCGCATCGCAGGCGCTGCCCAGCTTCTTCAAGCCCAGAATCTCGCCGCCACCCTTGCGCGTGCGCTCGACGATCTGCTCGATCTGTTCACTGGACAGGAAGTGCGACAGCGGCACCGAGCCGATCTGGCAATAGCGCATCAGCGGCACCATGCTGTCGCCATGCCCGCCCAGCACCAGCGCGGTGATATCCCGGGCAGAAAACCCGGTTTGTTCGGCGATGAAACACTTCATGCGCGCGGTATCCAGCACCCCCGCCTGCCCGAACACCTTGTCGCGGCCAAGGCCGCTGACGCTCCAGGCGCGGTAGGTGAGCACGTCGACCGGGTTGGACACCACCAGCACCGTCGCTGCCGGCGCATGCTGTTTGATGTCGGCCATGATGCTGTCGAGAATGGGCAGGTTGATGCTCAGTACATCCTGGCGCGACTGGCCGGGCTTGCGCGGCACGCCTGCGGTAATCACCACCAGCTCGGAGCCCTCCAGCATGTCGGCTTTGGCCCCGCCGTACACCCGGGTATCGGAGCCTGATTCCACGGCGGCCTGCCACACGTCCAGCGCCTTGCCCTGCGCCAGCTCACCCTGCACATCCATCAGCACCAGCTCACGGCACAACTCGTCCCGGGCGATGATCTGCGCCGCCGCCTCGCCGACCAAGCCGGCGCCCACGATTGAAAGTTTGTTCACCTGACACCTCCCAGCGGCGCGCGCCACCAGGAACACGCCTGCATATACAGAGAAGTATTGCCCGGTGAGGCGAAAAGGCCACCCGAAGGTGATGCCTGGCAAGGAACGCCCCGCCTGGCGGCGACGGCGACGTTTAGCCCATTCCTCCTCGGCTGCTTCCAAAAGCACCTTGTCCACTCTACAATTGCAACTGATTCCTATCTGCACCTAATTCATGGGAAGAGGAAAGTGCCCACCGACGCGCCTTTGCAACCCCTCGATAGCCTTTATCGCGACCACCACGGCTGGCTGCAAGGCTGGCTGCGTCTGCGCCTGGGTGATCGTGAACGGGCGGCGGACATTGCCCAGGACACGTTCCTGCGCCTGCTGGTAACACGGCGCCTGCCGGAGCAGAACGATGGGCGCCGGTTCCTGGCCCAGATCGCCCGCAACCTGGTCATCGACCAATGGCGCCGACAACGGATCAAACAGGCTTACCTGGAAAGCCTCGCCGCCCTGCCCGAGCCGGAAAGCCCGTCGCTGGAAACCCGCGCCATCGTGATCGAAACCCTGATGCAGATCGACGCCATGCTCGACAGCATGCCAGCGAAGGTGCGCAAGGCGTTTTTGCTGTCGCAGTTCGAAGGGCTGACCTACCCCCAGATCGCTGAACGCCTCGAAGTCAGTGTCAGCTCGGTGCAAAAGTACATGCTGCGGGCCATCACCGCCTGCTATCAGGTGCTGTACGCCGAATGAAAAACGCCAGCGAAGCGCCCATCGCCGCAGCCATTGTCGAGCAGGCCAGCCATTGGCTGATGCTGCGCTGGAGTGGTGAACTGGACCAAGATCAACAGCGTCGCTTCGCGCAATGGCGCGCTGAAAACCCGGAACATGATCGGGCGTGGCAACGCCTGGAGCATCTGCAAAGCACCCTGAGCGGTGTGCCAGCGGAGACCGCGCTTGCCGTGCTGCGCGAGCAGCCCGATGCACGCCGCCGTCAGACGCTGAAGCTGCTGGGCGCGCTGCTGTTGGCGGGCGGGGGCAGCTATCTGATGCAATCACAGCTCCCCTGGCGCGAGGCCATGGCCGACCTGCGCAGCGGCACTGGCGAACGCCTGCAGCGCACGCTGGCCGATGGCAGCCGGCTTAGCCTGAACAGCGGTAGCGCGGTGGATGTCCTGTTCAGCGCCAGCGAGCGGCGCATTCGCCTGCTCACCGGGGAGTTACTGCTCGACAGCGGCCATGACCCGGCGCAACGCCCCTTGATCGTGGACACCGCTGCCGGGGAAATTCAGGCGCTGGGCACGCGCTTTTGCGTGTACCAACGTGACAATGACATTCAGGTCGACCTGTTCGAGGGCGAACTGGAACTGCGCCCGCGTCAGGCACGTGCCAAACGGCTGCAAGCCGGACAAGGCTGCTGGTTTTCCGCAACCCGGTTCGGCGACATCGCGCCAGCCAACCTCAACGCCATCGCCTGGCACGATGGCCGGCTGATCGCCGAGCGCATGCCACTGGGGCAGTTCATCGCAGAACTGTCCCGCCATCGCCCCGGCAGGCTGCGCTGCGACCCCGCCGTCGCCGCCCTGCCACTGACGGGCGTTTTCCCCCTGGCGGACACCGACCGCGTACTGACGGCACTTGAGCAGTCGCTGCCGGTAAAAGTGCACAGGCTGACACGCTTCTGGACCACGATCAGCCCCGCGTAACAGGCGTCGCAGGCACCGGCCGGTCTGAATGAAAAAAATTACTGCTGCCCATTGTCGGTTTTGCCAACTCGTTCGGGATACCTCTTGAATTCAACCAAGAAGCATTCTCAAGAGGAACATTCAGAATGCCGTATCTGCCCACACCTTCCCGTTCTCGATTGAGCCATGCGGTTCGTCACGCCCTGTTTGCCGGCTTGCTCTGCGGCGGGCCCCTGCTGCTTGCCCTGGCCGCAACGCCGGCTGGCGCCAGCGAGCAATCACACACCTACGCCATCCCTGCCGGTGGCCTGGACCAGGCGCTGAACCGCTTCGCGAGCGAGGCCGGCATCCTGCTTTCGGCCGATGCCCAGCTCACCGCCGGCAAGCGCAGCGCCGGGCTGAACGGCAGCTATTCCGTTGAAGATGGCCTAGCCCTGCTGCTGTCCGGCACTGGCCTTCGGGCCCTCAACAGCGGTGGCAACTACACGCTGGAAACCGACGCCGATATCGGTGGTGCCATGGAGTTGAGCGCGACCAATATCGTCAGCAACCAACTGGGCACCGTCACCGAGGGCACAGGCTCTTACACGCCTGGCACCATCGCCACGGCCACCCGCCTGGTACTCAAGCCTAAGGAAACCCCGCAGTCGATCAGCGTGGTCACCCGCCAGCACATGGATGACTTTGCCCTGAACAGTGTCGACGCCGTGATGCGCCACACCCCGGGCATCACCGTGTCGGCCTACGACACCGACCGCACCAACTACTATTCGCGCGGTTTCTCGATCAACAACTTCCAGTACGACGGCATCCCCTCCGCCGTGCGCAACGTCGCCTACTCGGCGGGCAACACCCTGAGCGACATGGCGATCTACGACCGCATCGAAGTGCTCAAGGGCGCATCCGGCCTGCTCAGCGGCGCAGGCTCACTGGGCGGCACCATCAACCTGGTGCGCAAGAAGCCGACAGCCGACTTCCACGGCCACGTCACCCTGGGCGCGGGCTCCTGGGACAACTACCGCAGCGAACTGGACGTGAGCGGCCCGCTGACCGAAACCGGCAACGTGCGCGGCCGGGCCGTGGCTGCCTACCAGGACAGGCACTCGTTCATCGACCGCTACTCCAGCCAGAGCTCGGTGTTTTACGGCATCCTCGAGTTCGACCTGTCCCCCGACACCCTGCTGACCGTGGGCGCCGACTACCAGGACAACGACCCCAAGGGCTCCACCTGGTCCGGCAGCTTTCCGCTGCTCAACTCCAGGGGCGAGCGCAACGACGCCAAGCGCTCGTTCAGCAACTCGACCGACTGGAGCAGCTGGCAGCAGTACACCCGCACCGTGTTCGCCACCCTGGAACACGACCTGGGCGACGGCTGGGTGACCAAGCTGCAACTGGACCACAAGTACAATGGCTACGATGCGCAGATGGGCGCCATCCAGTTCGACCAGCCGCAGACTGACGGCAGCGCCGAAATCAACGCGCAGCGCTACAAGGGCGACACCACCAGCGACTCCGCCGACCTGTACGTGAGCGGCCCGTTCAGCATGCTGGGCCGCGAGCACGACCTGGTGCTGGGCGGCTCGATCAGCAAGGCCCACTGGAAGGGCAAGGGTTACTGGGACGAAACCTTCTCGGTACCGAACCGCGTGGACTACAACAACTGGCACGGCAACCTGCCCAAGCCCGACTGGGGGCCAGTGTCGCAGTACACCGACGACGTCATCCGCCAGACCGGCGTGTACCTCACCACCCGCCTGAACGTCACCGACGACCTGAAAGTGCTGCTGGGCGGCCGCGTGGTCAACTACAGCCTGACCGGCCTGACCCCGACCTACACCGAGTCCGGGCGCTTCATTCCCTACGCCGGCGCCATCTACGACCTGAACGAAAACTTCTCGGTCTACGCCAGCTACACCGACGTGTTCATGCCCCAGGAAAACTACAACCGCGACCGCGACAACAAACTGATCGAGCCGGATGAAGGCGAAAACTACGAAATCGGCATCAAGGGCGAGTTTTTCGACGGCGGCCTGAACGCCAGCCTGGCCTACTTCGAGGTCAAGGAAACCAACCGCTCGGTGCCCGACGACGCCTTCAACAACCAGTCCCCTACCCCACCCAACTACGCGTTCAAGGGCAGCAAGGCCACCACCAAGGGCTACGAGCTGGAAGTGTCCGGCGAACTGGCCCCCGGCTGGCAGGTGCAGGGCGGCTATACCCACAAGGTGGTGCGCGACAGCAACGACGTGAAGCTGTCCACCTTCGAGCCTGAAGACCAACTGAGCTTCTACACCACCTACAAGCTCACCGGCGACCTGGACAAAGTCACCATCGGCGGCGGTGCGCGTTGGCAGAACAAAGCCTGGCAGCAAATCTGGAACAGCCCCAAGGGAAGAAACGAGGACGTTGTCCAGGAATCCTACTGGGTGGTGGACTTGATGACCGGCTACCAGATCACCCCGAACCTGTCGGCGACGGTCAACCTCAACAACATCTTCGACAAGTATTACTACACCAACGTCGGGTTCTATAACTCGGCTATCTACGGTGAACCACGCAACGTCATGTTCACTACCCGCTGGGACTTCTGAGGCTAGCGCCGGCCTGGAAAAATCGCGGCCTACGACCCTGCAGTTTTTCCAGGCCCAGACACGGGCACTTGTTCAAAATCTAAGAGTTTGCGCGATCACTGTGGGAGCGGGCGTGTCGGAGCGCCGAACCGCCGCGAACACCGGCTTCGCCGGTGCCATCCACCACGCTGGGTTCTTCGCGGGTGAACCCGCTCCCACAGGGACTGCCCAGGTTTCAGGCTTATGCAGTACATGTGGGAGTGGCTTTAGCCGCGAACACCGGCGAAGCCGGTGCCATCCACCGCGCTGGGTTCTTCGCAGGCATGCCCGCTCCCACAGGGACCACCCAGGCTTCAGGCTTATGCAGTACTTGTGGGAGTGGCCTTGTGTCGCGAAAGGGCCGCAACGCGGCCCCACGATTTCAGCCGTAACGCACCTATTCGCGATACTGCTCGGCTCCCCTCCCGCGGCTCCGGCTAACCGGCTGGATCCTCATCATTCTGCTCCATCACCTTCCCACACTGCTCACTGGCCAACCGGCTGATAATCCGAATCGCCTGATGGATCCCGGCCGTGTTGCGAAAGCTCAGTTGCGGGTTGTGTTCGCACTCCAGCATTTCGTCGTGCTGGACCAGGGCCTCGCCTAGCAGTTCGAGGGTCCAGGCGTAGCTTTGGATGGTGGACAGGCGCTCTTGGTCAGTCATGGCACACCTCCGATTGTGCGGAGACGAAGCAGGATTGGCTGACGGTGAAATATCTGAGGGTCGTCGATGAACGACGGAGGAGAACGAATGCGAGGGTCTGTAACGGATTTACGGTGGTCATGCATGAGTTCCTTTCGTGATGGAACTGCCACCGCTCGCGGCCAAGCAAGTTAAGGTGGCAGCAGTACGCGGGTTGGCCGACCGGGACGAAAGGAGCCCGGCACACCCGAAGGTGTCCCGCGCACCACCGCCATAACACGACATCGCGGGCACAAAAAAAGCGCCTGCGATGAAGACTGGGCGCTGATGCGCCTTTCGATTCCGACCGGCCAAGGTCGCGTCACCGATGCTTCGGCGACGGGAGGACTTTATTCCCGGGTGGCTGTTTTCGCAAGTTTTCGAGGGTACGAAAGGACTGCGCGTTTCGTAGGAAATGGCTCGCCACAGATAACGCACGCATTCTAGGACTTATGCGGTCCGTGTAGGAGCTGGCTTGCCTGCGATGGGCTGCCCAGCAGCCCCATACCCCGACCTGGCAGGCATAACCTACCAGCGGCCTTCAACAGAGGGGGCCATCTGCATCCCAGATATCTGGCCCACCCCTCATTAACAACCTCGCCTAACCCTCCAGCTCATGGCCGTTTCGCTCCATCACCTTCCCACACTGCTCACTGGCCAACCGGCTGATGATCCGAATAGCCTGATGGATCCCGGCCGTGTTGCGAAAGCTCAGTTGCGGGTTGTGTTCGCACTCCAGCATTTCATCGTGCTGGACCAAGGCCTCGCCTAGCAGTTCGAGGGTCCAGGCGTAGCTTTGGATGTTGGACAGGCGTTCTTGGTCAGTCATGACGCACCTCCGATTGGACGGAGACCCAGCGGGATTGGCTGACGGTGAAATAGCTGAGGACCGTCGAGGAACAACGGTGGAGAACGAATGCGAGGATCCTGAACGGACTTGAGATGAGCATGCATGCGGTCCTTTTCGATTGAAGCACCACGCTAACCGTCGCCAAACGATTAGGGTGGCAGCTGTACGCAGGTTGGCGAACCGAGGAAAAGGAACTCGGCAGACCCGAAGGTCTCCCACGCACAGCCGCCATTACACGAAACTGCGGACGCAAAAAAAGCGCCTGCAATCGTGGTCGGGGGCGCCGATGCGCCTTTTCGTTCGGGTCGCCAAACCCGGTCGCGGAATTGGCCGCGACAGGGGTACGGTATCGCTCCGGGGGTTGCAATGCAAGGTTCAAGGCTATGCGAATAGCCGCTGGATATCGTAGGAAAAGTCGGGGTGCGCGGGCTGATGTCACGATCAATTTGAAGGATGACTTCTGCAGAAATGTGTTGCGGAGACAGGAATCGAATATAGGGCATAAATACCATAAAAATAGGGACCTTTTGGTTTCAAAAACCCATCCGTATCCCTAAACGTATCCCTAAATAAAAATCCACCGCTGAGCAGCCCTACACCCCTCTTTCACCAGGCAGACGTCCGTCATATCCCCTTGTCGTTTTCAACCAACCAGCTCTCAGAAGGTTCATGCCCCTCCTTCACTGCAACACTGTAGAAAGCAGTTAGTGCGCTTATTGCCGAGTGCAAGGTGTAGGCTTCGTACTCCCCTCGAAGCCCATTGGGTGTATACACCGTAGCTTGCCCAGGTGCTTTGATGAGATGGCTTAGGTGAAAATTAAAGCCACCCTTCTGGGCATTCACATAAAGAACCACATGAATCGTTGTCGATATCCCCTTCAGTCTGAATGAATAACCTCTCTGAGTTCTTTCAACATCGTCAAGGTTCTCATCGTTAAGGGCATCTTCAATTGTCCAAGCCATTCACTTCTCTCCAATTAAGCAGAACTTTGAAAAAAACAATAAAGCATCATCAATCTGGAGTGCGGATCGAGCCACAAATGCACCCAGCTGATCTCTGCTATGGATCATTCGTGATAGTGCCATGATTGCCGTCAGCGCGAGTCACTGAAGCTGTTCCAAGAAGCGCCAAAAGCCGCAAGCTCCTTAAACGCAGCACTGAGTTCGGTTCGCTGCTGATCACTCAGGATCGACGCAGCCTCCAAGCCGCGCAGGTATCCCATCACCTCAGGCATTCTCATATCACGCTCCGGGTTGCGCTGGAGATTGCTTAGGTAGCCGGCCAAAATCTTTTCAGCTGTCGGGCTGGACCTGTCACCAAGGGCAGCCGTAATAACTCCAGAGATCTCCTCGGCCTTAGCGCTGAACTGATGACGGTAGTGCCGGGCCATTTGATCGCGTTCGGCTTTCTTCGAAGGCCTTTCAGCATCAGCCTTGTAGATTGGGTATTCAGTACCATCTGGAAACTGAACCATCATACCTTTGACCGTTATCTGATCTCGATACTGCTGAGGAAGGTCGCGAGGCCATGGGCTGAAGTAGAGAGTCCCTTGTAGCTTCGGACCACTACCCTTGATCCCAATAAACCCAGCACCACGGTCAATTAAGCCACCCAACAACGTGACGCCAGAAAGCGCTGGGTGGTCGATCCGATACAGCACGTCGCGAAGCATTATGTCCATATTTTTTGTGGGTCCAGAGGTGTGGGGATTCTGTCGCAACAACCTTTGCGGTCACACCCTTTACCATGGTAATCGCACGGATCCAACCCCCCCGATGATCGTTAGACCACGACCTTTGCGATCTCGCCTTCCTGTGGTAAGAACCTGAAAGCCACAGGGGATCCTGTCATCGGTCGAGTTCACCTAGTTCACCAGTTCACTAAGCTGAAGGACCTGCCGCTAGCAAAGAGCTGCGGGTTTCCTGCCCCGTATCGCAGGGGTTAACACAGGGTCCCCCCGGCATAGCACGAGCCAATCCCACAACCAGTCTTCAGAACCGATCCACGCTGGAGGTTCTGCCATTGACCGGGCGAGGGGTTAGATTACTGCTGGAGCTTTGGGAGGGTTACAAGTGTATCAAGTGTTTCACTAGACATAATGCATTGATTTATATGCACTTTTTATGAGCACAATGTGCAGCTCAGTACATGTAGCGATTGAGCGGGGAGTGTAACGGTGTTGCTGCTCCGTCGTGAGTGCCGTCCTCATCCAATACGGTAAAAGGTATAGCCAAGCCGCTAATTAGTGGATTCGGACGGCTCATACGAGGGGCAACAGTGGGCCTTAGGCGGTCAGCGCGACCGACAGCTGTCCACCATGGCGGACGATCGTGCCAGGCCGTCTTTCTGTAATAGATGGCCATTCGCCAGTCGCAGTTATGCAGCAGCTGCGCTACGATCGAGGGCAAAAACCTAAGGCTGCTCAAGGAGCGGCAGGCCGGAGAAATATGCATATTTCCAAACTGACCCTGGTCAACTACAGAAACTTCAAGAATACGTCTCTTCGGTTTCACAAGGGAGTGAACACCATTATCGGGGAAAACGGCTCCGGTAAATCTAACATTCTGCGAGCTATCCGCCTTCTGCTCGACGACACCATGGTGCGTGCTGCCTATCGCCTAGATGAGTCTGATTTTAGCCGTTCACTCGACCAATGGCAGGGCCACTGGATCATCATCAGCATGGAGTTCGAGGAGATCACCACCGATGAATCCGTCCAAGCACTCTTCCTCCATGGAACCGCTCCTGTGGATGATGGGCCGATTCATAAGGCCACCTATAACCTGATTTTCCGGCCTAAGAAAGAAATCAGGTTGAAGCTCGCAGCCTTGGGAACGTTTGAATATGGGAAACTCTCGGAGATCCGTGACGCAATCACGATAGATGATTACGAAACGATTTTCACAGGGCGGAGCTGGGCCGACTTTGGCAATCCTGCGGTATACAAAGGTATCGTCGGCGATTTCGATATGTGCGATTTCTCATCAGAGACGGAGTTTCCAGAAATCGGGGCGAAGGTGCCCGGCTTCCTTTCCGTCACGAAAGAGGTATCGCTGACCTTCATCCAAGCCTTGCGCGATGTAGTTTCTGAGTTCCACAACAACCGCACTAACCCATTACTCACCCTGCTCAAGAGCAAGAGTGGAGAAATCAATCCCTCGACGATGGAACCAATCACCGAGATGGTCCGCGAACTCAATACCTCGATCGAAGGCCTAGAGGACGTTCAGTCAGTTCGCAACCACATTCGCGAGACCATCAAAGACGCCGCGGGTGAAACCTACTCGCCAGCGTCACTCTCGATCAAATCCGATCTGCCAGAAGAAGCCGATAAGCTTTTTCAGTCTCTTCGACTTTTCGTGGGTGAGTCAGAAGAAGGGTACGAAGGTGCAATTCATGAGCTGAGCCTTGGCGGAGCTAACCTCATCTATCTGACGCTCAAACTTCTGGAGTTCAAGTACCAGCGCGAAAAGCTGGCCATGGCCAATTTCCTCCTGATCGAGGAGCCGGAAGCGCACATCCATACACACATTCAAAAAACCCTGTTCGACCGCATCGCATACAGTGATGCGCAGATCATCTACACCACTCACTCCACTCACATTTCCGAAGTCAGCAATGTAAGCAATGTCAATATCTTGGGCCGTCATGGTTCGTTCTGCGAGGCCTATCAGCCTGCCAGGGGGCTTGAGCCCACCCAAATCAACAGTATCCAGCGTTACCTGGATGCGGTGCGCAGCAATCTGCTTTTCGCCAAAAGTGTGATACTTGTCGAGGGTGATGTAGAGGAAATTCTGATACCAATCCTCCTTAAGCAGGTACTGGGAGTAAGCGTTGACGAGTTGGGCATCAGTGTCATCAACATTCGCAGCACAGGCTTCAAAAATGTTGCGGTCCTCTTCCATAATCTCCGCATTAAAAAACGATGTGCCATCGTCACTGATTTGGACCAGGCTTTCTTTGACATCACCGTACAGACAACTGATACGGAAGGTATAGCAAAGATAAAGGCCAAAGCCGCTGGGTCACAGAAAGCCGGTTTAGAACGCCAGGCCGATCTGACCAAGTTCACTACAGAAAACCCATGGCTTGCAACCTTCTACGCCAAACACACCTTCGAGGTCGACTTTGTCGCAGCCGGTAACCATGAGGCCGTTGTTGAAACTATTCCAAAAATCTACAAGGACGAGGGAACTAAGGAGGAGGCGAAGCAGCAACTCCAATCCGAAGACCTTGAACAAATGGGCCGTCGCACGCTGACCATGGCCAAGCAAGAGGGCAAGGGGTGGTTCGCCCTCTTGCTCGCTGAGTACCTCACCCCCCAAGTCCAGATTCCAGCCTACATCATGCAGGCCATTCATTTTGCTCATGGCACATTTCCTCTCCCCCTTCTCGCCAGAATTCTTCAACATCGTGCCGAATATCGATTCGGTTCGGATATATTAAATTCGCCAGCGAAGCAGGCATTTCTTATTGAAGTTGAGCGTTTTGCGCAAAGGGATATAGGCTTGGCAGAACTCAGAATAGCAATCGCACTCATGCTACCGGGAGACGCCATTGATGCATTCTTAGCGGAGATGCCGTGATGTTCGCCTGGGACCCAAGAGACCTCAATCCTGAGCAGGCGGCGGCAGTGATCGAGCCGTCGAGCATATTTTTGATCGCTTGCCCTGGCAGTGGTAAAACCCGCACCCTGACCTACAAAATTGCCTACGAACTATCTCGTCGGACTGACAAGCGGATTGTCGTAGCTATTACCTACACCCACCGCGCTGCCGATGAGATTCAAGAGCGTATCGAGGACTTAGGAGTCGACACTTCGGGTTTATGGATCGGTACGATCCATGCGTTCTGTCTAGAGTGGATCCTCAAGCCATACGGCATCTATTCTCCTGAACTTGCGCACGGTTACCGCGTGATCGACCCACATGATCGTGAACGTCTACTGGAGAGGCTGTGTGCTCCGTATAAAGGTATCACTCATTGGGATTGCGATTACTACGTTACTGAGACGGGGTATCAGCTTGGCTGTGTAGACCCGGGAAAACACCATATCATTCATAAAATTCTGAAAGCGTATTTCGATGAGCTTTCAACGAACCGACAGATCGATTTCGAACTAATCCTTTGGCATGCCCACAATTTGATGCAGGACAGAGCCCACATTGCAGTACTGCTCTCGCGAGTGTTTTCCTACATCCTTGTAGATGAGTATCAGGACACCAAACAGATCCAGTACACTCTTGTGACTTCCATACTCCGCGCTGGACGCGGACAGACCAAAACACTCATCGTTGGGGATCCGAATCAAGCTATCTATGGCTCACTGGGTGGCTACGCTATGCAGGCGCAAGAATTTCGTACTCGCGCCGGGATTCCTATTAAAGAGTTGGCACTCAGCCTAAACTACCGCTCCAGTGATCGAATTATCAGCTACTTCTCGAACTACAGCGTACACGCAACAAAAATCAACGGCGCTGGCAAATATGCCAAGTTTCCCAGCCAGGTTACATACAATCAAAACGTGACACGCAGCGATGTGCATGACGAGATTGTCAGGTTGATTCGGGCGAGTCTCGCCAACGGTCACTCCCCCGAAAACATATGCGTTCTCGCTCCACAGTGGGTTTTACTTGCCTCCACGACCCGAAAACTAGTGACGATGTTGCCTGACCAACAATTTGATGGCCCAGGCCTCGTCCCTTTCAGTAACAACTTCGATAATTTCTGGTTCAAAGTCTCCAAGATTTTACTGACGGACTCCTCCCCCACGCTCCTCGTTAAGCGCATGCGCTGGGCAAACGACATCATCAAAGACCTCGATAGTTTCGGCATCGACACCAAAACACTGACTCCCCGCAGTTTGCTGCGGGAGAGTAACGCACTCACAGTCGATGAAACGGACGGACTTCGCTACTTGGACCAGGCCTTCAACGAGCTGCTCGAGAGGCTCGATATCTCACTGGAGATCCATCCTACGCTATTGGCCCACCGAGAGGCATTTTTCAGCAGCTCAGCAGCGCGAATAGATAGGCTACAGAAGGAAGGGGCAACGTACATCAATCAAGTATCATTCTTCAAAAAAGTTTTTCGTGAGCGAACCGGCATCACGGTATCCACCATCCATGGTGTCAAGGGCGCCGAGTTCGACGTCGTCATCGCCTTTGGCTTATTGGAGGGCATGGTACCGCACTTCAATGAAGTGAACGGACATGTCGCTGCAAGCAAGCTCCTCTATGTATTGAGCTCCCGTGCGCGTAAAAATCTTCACTTGATTTCGGAGTCAGGACGACAGAAAGGAAGGTACGGCGTCTATACACCGACCGAACTACTCGCAGCTTGCTTGTTCAATTATGACCCTAACTAAAAATTTTAGCCAGACTGTTCTCTAACGCAGTCGGACTTATTACTTACTGAAGCACGCCCAGATAATTCATGATAGATATAATAGGATCAAATTACACATGAGAAAAGCAAGAGAGGACGCCAAGTGGCATAAATTTCAAGAACAAATCAAGGAACACTTCGAATCTCTAGGGGCAAATGCCCGCACAAACATAAAAATCCAAGGAGCACGTGCAAGCCATGATATTGACGTGTTAGTAAATCCAAAGTTTCTTGGAAAAGATATGATTTGGATTGTAGAAGCAAAGGACTGGTCTACTAATGTTCCAAAAGAAAAAGTAATGGCCTTGCTAAGCATCGTGCAAGATTTAGGCGCTGATAGGGGCTTCATAATTTCAAATAAGGGATTCCAGAAAGGTGCCATTAACAGCGTGAAAAACACCAACATCACGCTAGCAAATTTTGAAGAGCTCAAAGAATCCACTAAAGACTTTGTAAACACGGAAGTAATAAAACATTACGAAGCAAGGTTAAAACTACTACACGCGAGATATTGGTCCCACCCCAAGCGCACGAGGCGAGATTATGAACTTCGCCATGACTTGCTTGGCCTATCTCCATTCTCAGGCACAACCTTACTTAGTCACATCGAAGACGTATTACTATCTATAAAATCAAAGAACTACCCAATATACACCAACACGGGGCTAGAGATAAATATCGGAGAAAAGGAAATCAATGACTTCCACCAAGCCTGTAACTGGCTGAATCTGAACCTTAACCTTCTTGATCAACAACTTTTAAAGGCCGAGATGAAAATGTTGAAAAATGGTGACTTCAAACCAAACTTCGAACGATGGGCAGTGGCATTTGAGTAAGACGACCCCGCATTGAAGTTCAGAACTAATCAAGTCTACCATTTACAAGACCAACACATGAAAATTGCCGAGAAAATTAAAGAATCCATTGTATCCAAAACCGCTGAAGGACTCGCGCTGTCAGCTAGCGCGATAATTATTTGGGCTGGAATCCAGCTAGCTCCAGTGGTCATTCCAGCTTTAGAAACGAGCGTACCACAATCCACCTTAGTCTCCCTACTGCTGGCATCACTCGCATTAAACATAATTTTGGTTATCATTTTTTGGGCTTTTAATCGTAAGCCGGATCTCGTACTGAAATACGGAATCTATTGGGATGACAGCAAAAACCCGCATTGCCCGAGCTGCAGGATACCTATCTCCGGTTATGGCGATTATCAATCAGGAAGGGGCTACTACTGTAAGCCTTGTAAGAAGATTTTCCCCCTTTGCGACGCAAGTGGTAATGACATCGCTCCAGAGCAAGTGATTCGTGAACTGTGAAATAAGCCACCACTTAATTAACTTAATCATTAAACCTGCAGCCTACGCACCCTGCAAATTTAGATTTTTTTACTAGCAGGATATTTAGGCGATTAAAAGCCTGGATAGCTAGGATGAACGGTGTCCACTTTCACCAAGTGAACACCAACCCCTTCGCCTCAGAGCTTAAATCTCAGTTTATCGTGCGGAAAGTTACGCACTGCAGCCAACTTGAATTTCTTAATTTATTTACTTCGCTTCGCTGCTCTGCAAAAAATTTTAAATCTCGACATCTACAATTTGAGCAGGGGAACAATTGTAGCTCATCGCAGCTAGCTTCATTTCATCCCATTGGCTGTGACGATCTACTTGACCACGCACATGAAAGCGATGAAAAGCCATTCCTTCTCGACCCAGATAGCGCTTAACTGCATATAGCTTTGTAGTGGTCTAATGAAACCGGACACCCATTTAGGCGAGAATGCTCGCCACAGAGAGGTGTCTGATGCCCAAGCAACGCCGTACCTTTACCCCTGAATTCAAGCGCGAAGCTGCCTGCCTGGTGCTCGATCAGGTTACAGTCATGCCGAAGCTGCCCGTTCGCTTGGCTTGGTCGAGTCTGCCCTACGCCGTTGGGTTAACCAGCTTCAGCAGGAGCGTGGCGGCATCACGCCGGCCAGCAAAGCGTTGACGCCAAAGCAGCAAAAAATCCAAGAGCTCGAAGCTCGGATAACGCGCTTCGAACGCGAGAAATCGATACTAAAAAAGGCTACCGCGCTCTTGATGTCGGAAGATCTCGAGCGTATTCGCTGATCCGTCAGTTCAGCGCCCATGAGCCCGTTGATTGGTTGTGCGAAGTGTTCGGAGTCACTCGCTCAAGTTACTACGCACATCGCCATAGAAGGCGAACACCAGACGTTGAGCGACTGAGGTTGCGCAGTCGAGTGAATGAACTGTTCACGCAGGGACGAAGTGCGCCCGGCAGTCGCAGTATCAAGATGATGATGCGAGATGAGGGTGAGGAGATCGGGAGATTCAAGGTGCGCAGTCTGATGCGTGAGCTGGCGTTGGTCAGCAAGCAGCCAGGGTCGCATACGTACAAAAAGGCCACAGTGGAGTGGCCAGACATTCCGAATATTTTGAACCGGGCGTTTGATGTCGAAGCGCCAAATCAGGTCTGGTGTGGCGACATCACTTACGTGTGGGCGCAGGGCAAATGGCACTACCTGGCAGTTGTCTTGGATCTCTATGCACGCAGAGTCGTGGGCTGGGCCCTGTCAGAAAAACCGAACGCAGACCTCGTGGTCAAAGCGCTGGACGTGGCTTACGAACAACGCGGTAAGCCTCAAGGGCTACTGTTCCATTCCGACCAGGGGTCGCAATATGGCAGCCGTCAATTCCGCCAGAGATTGTGGCGCTATCGCATGCGCCAGAGCATGAGCCGCCGAGGAAACTGCTGGGATAACGCGCCGATGGAGCGAGTCTTTCGCAGCTTGAAGTCAGAGTGGATACCGACCACGGGCTACCTGACCGGGCAGCAAGCCCAACGAGACATTAGCCAGTACCTGATGAGCCACTACAACTGGATTCGCCCCCATCAATTCAACGATGGACTGGCTCCGGCGAAAGCTGAAGAAAAACTCAAAACTGTGTCCGGAATGAGTTGACCACTACGAACAGCCTCGGAATGATCATTTACAACCGTAGAGTCGAGCGCGACTCCGAGCATGCCTCGGCTGTTTTCGCCTTGTCTGACCTTCGTCTCAATACTTTACATACAGAGCCTAGCCTCTGGCTCTTCTTGAGGGTGGTAGCTGCCACCATGTTGCTGCCCTTCGAAAGGCGGCTACCGGCCAGAAGTTGGCGTTCGATAAAACCCGAAAGCAGGACTCTCCATTGAATAGTGCATTCCCAAAAGTGTAAAATCCACCCATGAAAAGATAAACAATAAAATATGAAGGGCCATTTACTTTTGTTTTTGTTTTTTCACTGACCAGCGGGCGCAAAACACCACCAGCGATATCCTGATTTTTCATAACTCTGGCCCAAACTGGATTTCACTATGCAGCCAGACAAAAAACTCAACCATTAAAATAGAAGTGACGAGCATGATGCAGGAGCAGGAAAAAGATATTTTAGAAACCTCATATTCACCACCGGATTTTTACGTAAAACAAATAAAAAAAACAATCAAACTTTGGGGCGACTCAAAAATATCAGCACTGAGCGACCCCATATTTTCATTCTTTTCAGGGAACGAAGTAGCTGCTAAATCCGCCGAACTCAATCCAGACCACATCCACATGCTTCTTGATTCAAGGTTACACCGTCAGATAAGTCGGGAGCCAGCCATACTGCTCTATTGGATTGAGATAATTTTTTTCTATTTTCGCGAAATGGCGGCATGCCCGCATCTTGCAGCTCAGATATGGTTGCCATGTTGGCATATTTTAAATCTTTGCGACCCCTTAAATGAACGGAGCCTAAATGCAAAAATACAAATGGCTAGCTGGGCAAATTTCTACGACCCAGAATTCAAAGAGCTGTCACTAAACCATATAAAAAATATGCACCTGCATAAAAAATATGATCGAGTAGTGCGAGCACTATTTTTGTCTGGCGCCATAAATAAAGGCAACTCCGACCTCATATACAATGTAGAATACGCTTACTACAATAGCGATATATTCCATCCCTTCCTAAAACTTCAAACACACATCAACTACTACGCCGAAGTAAACTCATCGCGCAAAACCCTAAACAACATACTCTCCATACTAAATTGGAACGAGCTATCAAAGTATCGCAAAACCAAAATGGGTCTTCTTCAACCCGTTATCTTAAAGCTGATTAATGAAAACAACTATACCGACCTACTGGCTCTTATAAGAATCCTCAAGTCAAATTTTGACTTTGGAAATTTTTGGTGCAGCCATGCATTTCTTTTCCCTAATACGCCTAGTGCTGTTGTGGCGCTATCAAATTCTGACAAAATCACATTACCTAAAGCTGATAACGCACAAAGCTATAAGGAGCTAATCAACGCTACAAATCGCTTAAACGCAATATCTATATCTTTACTAGGGGAGGACAACCTTACTACCAACATCGAGTTAGATCGATTTGGGTGCCCCATAATCGGGGATAGCTTGGATGAACTTCGCAACTCTGTGATTGATCACTACGCGTTGGATAACGGCATCTACGAAGAATTTAACCTGATGACACTCATACCTTCGCATAATCATCCTATCCAAAGTGCCTTATGCTCTCTAAACATCACACCACCAATAATTTCCGTCAGCATGGAAAACCTTTTAGATGAGCCTGAAAATAAGAAATTTGTATTCATGCTTTCATCGTCAACATTCACCTTTGAGCGTGAAAAAACCTTTATAGAAAGTCAATTTGGCGATAATGCCAATATCGTCATCGATCCAAAAACGAAAGAATTTCTAGCGCTTTTTAAAGACCGAACAAATACTCATTTTTACATATCAGCCCATGGTAATTATGATCACTGGAACCCTGAAACAGCACACATCCACTTTTCAGAAACTCGAAAAATATATTTGGCAGATCTAAAATCAGCAACCAACACAGCCAACCATAGAAGAACCATATATCTTAATATCTGTGATGGCGCAACCGCAGAACTAAGCTTCAATCCATATAACAGTGGAATATCAGCAGCCTTGGCTCACGGAAACCAAATTATTATTTCTCATCTTTGGCCAGTCCGGCCACTTTACGCTTATATTTCAGGAGCGCTTCTACTTAAATTCTTACAGGGCTTGAGTGCTGCCGAGGCAGTTAGAGAAACTTATAGCGTTCTCAAAGAGTCAAACGCATCTATACTGGAGCGTGTAATGTCTTTTGGAGAGTCATTCAACCCAGTATGTGAAACAATTCATAATACCGAAATAAAAATATCGGAATTTAGAAATATTGGAAGTTTTGCGATATACAGCTAGAGGCTTGCGCGAACAATTCGCTAATCTACCGCCCCGAAAACAGGAGAACAAGTGATTTACAGGCATAAATAAATTTTTAAATAGGCCGATAGAAGCAGGATTTTTATTTAATCGGTGACCGATCTGGGTCGATTCATACCGATTACCAATTGCGTCGTCAAGGGACTTGCATTCGGAAATGGGCAGCCTTCGCTTGGACTAAAGTCGATGTGAATCACCTGTCAGGTAGTTCGCAAACGGCTGTCCGTAAGTTTGATTGCCCATCTCCCCAAAATGAAACTGCCGGGCCATAGAGTGAAATCGTATTGCGCACAAACCTAAAAGGGGGCGATGCTTCGAGTTGAGGACCCAAGCGAGCCAGGAGCAATCCAACCAACTCTAGCAAGCCCCCTCCGTGCATCTTTCGGCTTAATCGGTTCCCAAGTCACTTCGCGGAAGCAGCCATGGAAGGGAATGCATACTTAGCGCCAGAAATATCTAGTTGATGCGGCCCTGTAGGTGCCGATGATCCTTCTTATAACAAAACAAAAACTGTTTTATGCCAAATGTTTTGTTAATCCATCTCCCATGCTGCTTCAACATTTCCAGAGGGCTTTCGAATCTTCCGGATGATTCACCAAAACCATAGCTCTCAGCAACATCCGCAACGTGTTTTGCAGCGCTTTCAAGTGATGTGTCGTTCTCAGGGCCTAACAATATTTCTCTGATCATACGCCCTAGATAATCAGACAACCTAGATGGTCCATCACTTATTAGAAGCGGAGAGTGCCAAGACACATTGGTTGCTGTTTCAGAAAATGAATAAAAGTGATTTGCATCTTCTACTCGTTCATGAGGAGGTATAGAAATATGTGCTCTCAGAAATGGAACTTCAAAAAAATATACTAGCTCCTTCCCTTGTCTAACCTCATAGGCAAAACGATGGTAATATGGCCACATCATGCCTCGTGCGGACTCAGTTAATTGAGTGAAATATGTATCACTATCAAGTGACAGCGGCGCCACGTAAATTGCCCTAGTCTTGGGTGGGCGCTCATACGAAAGTAAAACATTGTGCTGATATTCAGTTGCTGTTTTGGCCTTCTCATGTAGTTTGAAATAGAGAGACCGGCACTCGTCAAACCCTTGGGCATGACGCCACTCTCGTATATCTTCTAAGCGGCTTCGCCCTTTTTTTTGGGAGACTGGGTACTCTAGTGGGGATAGCAATCCAGTAGATTTTTTGAACTGCATGAAGATAGGGATAACACCATCAAATTTTTTATCCGCTCCGAAAATTTGCTCGTCTACATCCAACAGCCTAAATGGCGGCTCCTCTTCACCAAGACTACATAATCCAAAAAAAGTAGCTAAATCTGCTTCAATTTGCTTTTCACTAAAATTCGATGGCACTTGATACTTAGATAACACTCGCATACTTACTCCAAACAGAGATACACAGGTGAGAATATTGTCGCAAATAATCACTCGACGCGCACTATTAGAAGCAGAACGAAACCTCTCCCCACTAGAAAAAGCCATTCCCTTACACGTCTTTAGTGGATTCCAACTCGACCCTGACTAGTTAAGCATCGGTTACATTTATCCGTCGGTGCGTTCCTAAAATTACGAGCCCGATGTCCATGCAGAATAGATTTCACTTTTACTAAAAATAAAGACGTGAGAAAAGTTTTTAAGCGATGGTGCCAAGGCGTGAAAGGCTGCTTGGTAATCTGATTTTTTATCGATCGTTGGCGGTGAGACCCCAAAATAAAACTGCCGAAATCTTTCTTCGTCCGTATAGACCAAAAGAGCGGTGTTTTCCGGATAATGAATTTTTGATTTTTTCTTTAGAACCCTAGTCAACTGCTCAATCTTTTTACTATGTTTTTCTTGGGCTGATCCGTTGACCATCATCGTTAAATTGGGGTTTTCCGATAGTTCTTTTAGTTCGTCGAAATCTTCTTTCCCCTGAAGCGTAGTGACCTCGAGAAATCGAATATCGGATTGATTTGATCCCTCTCCCATATATTTAACTATGGCATCATGCTGCTGATTACCGTCGACCCATTGGATGACAACATTTTTCGGAATTTTGAAATAGAGGTTCGCGAAATGAGCGATGGGATAAAGCTCATCGTGGACCTTCCGCAGCAGACCTTTCCTCTGGGGGTGCTTTGGCTGCGCTGCAGTGCCGTAGGTGAGATTATCGAACAATGCGTGAATTGCCCTCGCAAGATTATAGTACTCATCAGCCGGCGTAGGCTGCCCAGCGGCTTTTTCGATAACTAGCTTGTCTTCATTCCAATCAAGCGATAAAGGCTCATGTACAGTTACCAACAATGATTGTGGATCATTATTTTTTGTCATTCAGATCTTAACTCCCTGTTTGATTTGATTGTGCACCGTATTTCGCGAAGACTTAAAGTACGCGCTCGCGCAGCGCTTGAGTTAGGTGCTGGCGTCCCTTCTGGTGAGGCCATCACAGTGATACATCTAAACTGGAGCATGCCACCACAGACTTCTGCCCGTCTATTGATCCAACACTAACCTTAGTCACGAGCGTCGTAGGGCCGAGCTCTGCCTAGCCTGAGGAGCAGGTGCCGCTTTCGACCCACAGCGGAGTGAGAGTCCGGTTACGTATTCTTGCCACCAAGGAGCTTCCCCCTCATCAGAGGGAGCTCACCGTGCCGTAGTGGCTGCCGCCGAACATATCTTTCAGCGCCTGCGGCCCTGCATAGCTCAATTGTCTGCCATAGCCGAAATTGCGGCCATCGCGTCTACCCACCAATGCCATATTGGTCACCTCATCTTCTGCTCTCCAGTCCTCGCCCCACGTCATCCCGCCAAGAATGCTGAGTGTTATCAGGGATCAAGGCCCCTGCGACCTGTGGGGATGTCCTCTAGCGCGGGACTGGCGGCTCCTTACGTCCGGGAGCAAGGGCATCTCATGATCTGGCCTCCTGAACACCGTTGCCGGTGGGCGGGTGGAGGCAGCACTGGCTGACTAGACCAACGTCTGAAGATCCTGAGCCGGGTGAACGCAGCAATGCGATGACCGGGGCATGCCTGACTGTCAGTCAGGTGCAGTCCATTCCTTGGTCTGCGGCACCATCATCTACATGGCTGTTGCTGGTGATATCGGCGTTTGTCACGCCAATTGTCACGAGGGGGAATGCCGCAAAGCCTTGTGCGATCAGGGCTGCAGCAGCTGTAGAAGTGCCCGTCTCTTTTCAGGAAAAGAGACGGGCACCAGTTGGCGCAAGATTCGGCCAAGCGGATAGGTTGCTGCAGGGCAGCGAGGTACGGTGTATCTGGCGCATGAGCGCTATATGTGTAAGAGCATCCATCACATGGGTAGTGAGCGGGCGAGCTGCCGGATGCGAATCGCCCTTGGGGAGAACCACCGCGAGAGCGGCGTGACCTTGAAGGCTCTGGTCACCTGAGGTGCTGTCAACGACAGCCTTTGCACTGTCTTTTCTACGCCCGCAATCCGGGAGGGTCAAGCGACTCGCCCGCCGGATTTTGCAGTTGAAAATGGCATGGGGCGTGTACGGAATCCCGTGGTTTCCAGTGGCCGATTGGGTGCTTTTAATTTTTTAGGTGAGGTCCATCCAAACAGGGCGGCTTTGCAGCCCTGTTTGGATGGACCCGCATGGAAACCGGATCATCGAAACTTCAAAGCCGTGCACTCACTCGACTGCGCCACGCCTTGCTCTTAGGCTAGAAACGTTTGCCCCAGTCTGATTCGCGAACTCATGCGGCGAGATATGCTCTCGCCTGTTGGCTTCGAGATAACGACTCCACCAACTCATGATCATTCGCCGTTCCTCCAGGAACTCGGCCTTGTGGATATACGCCGCCCGAACATTGTTGCGTTCCCTGTGGCTCATCTGCCGTTCGATAGCCGTCTCTGACCACAGCCCGGATTCGACCAAGGCACTGCAGGGCATGGAGCGAAAGCCATGCCCGCAAATTTCGGTCTTGGTGTCGTAGCCCATGTTCCGCAAAGCGCTATTGACCGTGTTCTCGGACATTGGCTTCCACGAGCGAGCGTCACTGGTGAACACCAGATCGAAGTACCCCGTGATCCCATGAATCTGTTCGAGCAACGCCACCGCTTGCGGCGAAAGCGGGACCAGATGTCGCCCGCCATCTTCGTGCCTCTGGTCGAATACGGGACGCCATCCAAAGCGGGCCGCGTGTCAGGTATTTCCCAGATACCGCGCTTCAGGTCGAACTCGCTCCAACGTGCGAAGCGCAATTCGCTAGAGCGCACGAACACATGCAGCGACAGCATGACGGTCAGCCGAGTGAGCGCACGTCCCTTGTAGTTCTCGATGCGGTCCATCAACTCAGGCAAACGAGAGAGCGGGAGTGCAGGCCGATGCGTAACCCGTGGCGCGCTGATGAAGCCCTCAAGGTCATATGCAGGGTTCACCTTGATCAGCCGTAGCCGCTTCGCCTCACGCATGATGCTCTGCAGGTAGTTTTGTACCCTCAAAGCCACATCAATCGTGCCGCGCGTCTTGATCGCCTCAAGCGGCTGCATGAGGTCGAAGGTATCCAGATCAACGATGGCCCGTGCGCCGAGCAGCGGGAATACGTGAGTCTTCAAACGACTCAGCACGGTCCTCGAATGGCCAGGCGCCCACTTCACCGACATTTCCTTATGCCAGTCCAAGGCAACGCGTTCGAATGTGTGGCCTCTGACAACCGCCTCGGCCTTGGCCTGCTGCTTGGACGCAATCGGATCAATGCCCTCAGCCAGCATCCGCTTAGTCTCCAGACGCTTCTGTCGAGCATCTGCGAGACCGATGACGGGGTAGTTGCCAAACGAGGTCAGCCCCTCTCGCCCATCCGGTTTCACATACCGGAAGCGCCAGCCTTTGCGTCCATTGGGGTAAACGAGGAGGTAAAGACCGTCACCGTCAAAAAGCTTGTATGGGCGGTCAGTAGGCTTGGCCGAGCGGCAGGCGGTGTCAGTCAGGGGAACAGTAGTACGAGCCATAAGGGTAAACCCCTTTATCGAATCGACATTATCCCAAACGTTACCCCTAAATCGGCTGGCAGCTGTCGGAATCCGACGGAACGCCATAACGAAAAAACCCGCCAGAAGGCGGGTTTTACGGGGGTTCCAGAGATTTTGGTAGCCTTCGCTGGAACCTGAACTGGTGCCGGAGACAGGAATCGAACCTGCGACCTTCGCGTTACGAGTGCGCTGCTCTACCGACTGAGCTACACCGGCGTGTAGCGCAACGTACCACTGCTCACACCCGCAACGCAAACCCCTGTTTCCGCTAGTTTATTGCCCTGCCCTCAAGCCCCCTTGCACCCCTTGGGCGCCAGGTCTTCCTCGATGTCGGTGGTGCACGCCCAGCCGCTGGCCGAGCGCGTCAGGGTCAGTGCCTTGCCCACCACATTGGCCGGTGCATCCACCAGCGTGCAGGCAATCTTCCCGCTGCCATCCGCCGCCTTGCCCTCGGCCGTGATCGCACAATGCGCCGTCGCCGGCTGGCCACCCAGTTCGGCCACGCCCGCTACGTCCTTCCCGTCATTCAACCGCAAATCCATCGGCGTTTTCAGCGCGCTGATTTCCAGCAACCCGGCCGCAGCCTTGGAGCGGGCCTGGTGGTTGGTGTACATCGGTAAGGCGATGGTCGCCAGAATGCCGATGATCGCGACAACGATCATCAGTTCGATCAGGGTGATACCGCGTTGCCCTTTCATGAACGTAGTTCCTTTTTGATTCGCTTACACATTGAGGTCAGTTGCGCCCCAACCGGCAGCGGCGCAGTAGGCCTGAACAGACACCTTTTGTCACCCCTGCCCGCTTGGGCGTCATCTTCGCTGAACTACTCTAGTGAGCATCACGGACGCGCGCCCTTGCATGGACGCGGCAAGCTGTTTCCAGGCTTGTCGCCGGGGCAATAAAAGGACCTTTGCATGGCTTCGACTTCACTGCTTTACCGCTGGCACGGCACCGATGCCAATGGCACGCCGGTCAGCGGCCAAACGCCTGGGCGCAGCCCGGCTTATGTACGCGCCGGGCTGATTCGCCAGGGCATCACGGTGGCCAGTTTGCGGCCGGCCAGCGGGCTGGCGTTCAGTTTGCCGAAGCGGCGGGCGACGGCGGACCCGGCGGGGTTCAGCCGGCAGTTGGCGACGCTGCTCAAGGCCGGGGTGCCGCTGTTGCAGGCGTTCGAGGTAATGGGGCGCAGTGGTTGCGATGCGGCGCAGGCGGCGTTGCTGGGTAGATTGAAACAGGATGTGGCGTCGGGCCTGGGGCTGGCGGATGCGTTGCAACGTCACCCGGCATGGTTTGATGCGTTGTACTGCAACCTGGTACGGGTGGGCGAGCAGTCCGGCACGCTGGACCGGCAGCTGGAGCAACTGGCGGGCATGCTGGAACAGCATCGGGTGCTGCACAAGAAGGTGCGCAAGGCGATGGTCTATCCACTGCTGCTGTTGCTGACGGGGTTGGGGGTATCGGCGATCTTGTTGCTGGAGGTGATCCCGAAGTTCGAAAGCATGTTCGCGGGCATGGGCGCGGCGTTGCCGGCATTTACCCAGTGGGTGATCGACTTGTCCACAGGGCTGAGCCGGTTTGCGCCGCTGTTGCTGGTGATAGGGGTGGTGCTGGGTTTGGCCGTGCGCCAGCTGTACCGGCAGCATGCGCCAGCGCGCCTGTGGATATCTCGGCGGGTGCTGGGCTTGCCGGTGTTCGGCAAGCTGCTGCGGGAGGCGGCGCTGGCGCGGTTTGCGCGTAGCCTGGCAACGTCGTACGGCGCCGGGGTGCCGTTGCTGGATGCGCTGGGCACGGTGGCCCGGGTAACCGGGGGCGAGCTGCATGAGCAGGCGGTGTTGCGGCTGCGCCAGGGCATGGCCAATGGGCAGGGGCTGAACCAGGCGATGGCGGGCGAGCCGCTGTTTCCACCGCTGCTGGTGCAGCTGACGGCCATCGGGGAGTCCAGCGGCACGCTGGACCGGATGCTGGATAAAGCCGCCAGCCATTACGAGGAACAGGTCAGCCAGGCGCTGGACCAGTTGACCAGCCTGCTGGAGCCGGCCATCGTGCTGATCCTGGGCCTGCTGGTGGGTGGCCTGGTGGTGGCGATGTACCTGCCGATCTTCCAGTTGGGTAGCTTGATCTGAACATGACTTTATGGACTTTGCTGGCTGAGCAGCCCGCGTACTTCCTCACCCTGGCCACGGTGCTCGGCCTGCTGGTGGGTAGCTTTCTCAACGTGCTGGTGTATCGCCTGCCGATCATGCTGGAGCGGCAATGGCAGCGTGAAGCGCAAGAGGTATTGGGGCTGCCGGTTGCGCAGCACGAACGCTTCGACCTGTGCCTGCCGGCCTCCCGCTGCCCGCATTGCGCGCATCAGATTCGCGCGTGGGAGAACATTCCGGTGCTCAGCTACCTGGCGTTGCGCGGGCGTTGTTCATCCTGCAAGGCCCGTATCAGCCCACGCTACCCGCTGGTGGAGGTGGCCAGCGCGCTGCTGTCGCTGGTGGTGGCCTGGCGCTTTGGCGCGTCGGCCGAGGCCTTGCTGGCACTGCCGCTGACCTGGTGCCTGCTGGCCCTGAGCCTGATCGATGCGGACCACCAGTTGCTGCCGGATGCGCTGGTGCTGCCGATGCTGTGGCTTGGGCTGATCGTGAACGACTTTGGCCTGTATGTGCCACTGGCCGAGGCGCTGTGGGGCGCGGTGGCCGGGTACCTCAGCCTGTGGACGGTGTACTGGGTATTCAAGCTGGTCACCGGCAAGGAAGGCATGGGCTATGGCGACTTCAAGCTGATGGCGCTGATCGGCGCCTGGGGCGGTTGGCAGGTGCTGCCGTTGACGCTGCTGCTGTCGTCGGTGGTGGGGGCGGTGGTGGGCCTGTGCCTGCTGCGTTTGCGCCGGCATGCGATGGGTACGGCGATACCGTTTGGCCCTTATCTGGCGATTGCGGGGTGGATTGCTGTGCTCTGGGGTGATGAAATATACGCCTCTTACATGCAACTGCTTGGATACTGATGGCCACTGCAGCCTTTACCCCCTGGATTCTCGGCCTGACCGGCGGCATTGGTAGCGGCAAGAGCGCTGCTGCCGAGCGCTTCGTCGAGCTTGGCGTGCACCTGGTCGACGCCGACCAGGCGGCGCGCTGGGTTGTCGAACCTGGCCGCCCGGCCTTGGCCAGCATCGTCGAGCGCTTCGGCCCGGGTGTGCTGCAGGCCGACGGCCAGCTTGATCGCGCCGCCCTGCGCCAGCTGATCTTCGCCGACCCGGCGCAGCGCAAATGGCTGGAGCAACTGCTGCACCCGCTGATCGGGCAGGAGATTTTCAGCTACCTGGCCAAGGCGCAGTCACCGTATGCGGTGTATGTGTCGCCGCTGCTGATCGAGTCGGGCCAGGATCAAAAAACCCAGCGCGTGCTGGTGATCGACGCGCCGCAGGAGCTGCAAATAGCCCGTACCCTGGCGCGGGACAACACCAGTGCCGAACAGGTGCAGGCTATTTTGCAGGCCCAGCTGGCCCGCGAGGAACGCCTGCGCCATGCCGATGATGTGGTGGTCAACGACGGCGACCTGGCCGCGCTGCATGAGCAGATTGACCGCCTGCACCACTTTTACCTGACTTTGAAAGGAGGCCAGCCATGAGCCAGCCGTTGACCGTCGATTGCCCTACTTGTGGCGCACCAGTGGAATGGGCTGAGAAAAGCGCGTTCCGGCCGTTTTGTTCGGACCGCTGCAAGCTGATCGACCTGGGGGCCTGGGCGGCCGAGGAGCACAAGATTGCGGGGTCGGAAGAGTCCGAAGATGAGCTGTATTCGGGGGATCTGGAGCCGCGGCACTGAGTTAAATCCGCCGTCTTCAAGGCTACGCCGGGTCATGTGGAAGCAACTGTCGTGCACCATCACTCAGGCTGGCGCATCCCGTGTAGGAGCAGCCTTGTGCTGCGAAGAGGCCGGTAAGGCTAAAGATTGTCGTCGGCTGCAATGGCCTCTTCGCAGCACAAGGCTGCTCCTACAAAGACCGTGTCAGGTTTTAGATGTGATGGCAGAGCCGCCGCATGCTCATCGCTCATCTTCCTTCCAGGGCGCCTGCAGGTACCGTGTGCGGTTGAAGGTTTCCAGCCACTCCGGGCAAAACACCACCAGCGCACTGATCACCATGCCGTTGATGAACGCCTCGGGGAACATCATCAGCCACAGGTAGCCGACAAAGTCGCTGAGCCACTCCGGCAGGGCAAAACGCCCATCCAGCCACAACAACCCCAGCGCCGCAGGCACGCAAACCAGTACGGTCAGCGCTGCCGGGAAGAACCCCGAACAGAAGATATAAACAAACAGGTTTCGCGGCTGGGCGCGCTCGACCACTATCGCGCATACCTCGGTAATCAGCACCGGCAAGCCAATCAGCAACAAGCCATTCACCCCCAGCGCTGCCAAGTCCTGGCGCCCCAGCGCCAGCAAGCCAAGTTGGGCCATGAAGCCGCCCAGCACCGCCAGCGGCCAGTCCAGCAACAGGGTGACCGCGGTCATGCCAATGAAGTGGTACGACACCCCGGTATCGAAATCACGCCTCACCAACCACAGCGCAAACAGGCAGAACACCGTGCCAAACAGCAAATGCTGGCGGCGCCGGTCGGTGAACAGTTCAACCCAGCGCACCCGGCTTACCGCCCAGATCAGCAACGGCACAAAACCCAGCCAGCCCAGGGTAAGGGTGGTGCCGGACAACACCTGCGCGCTGATCACCTGAGGTATACCCCTGTCATTGCTGTGGATAAAACAAGTTTACACCATTCAAATTCAGCACCTTATCGTCATGGTTTACCGGCTAAGCTTGTCTGCATGGATGACTCAGACTACCTGCGCCTGCTTACCATCCAGGCCGAACAAGCCAATGCCTTTCTCTCCAACGCCCGCAAGTGGGAGCGGGAGCGTTGGGTGTGCCAGCGACTGTTGCAGGGGTTGAACATCCCCTATCGCAGCGAGGACTTCACCCCGGCCGGGCAAGAGCCGCCAGATGTGCTGTTCCGCGATGCGGCCTTCGAGGTGTTTTTTGTGCTCGATGAGGGCCGCCGGCTGAATGATGAGTGGCGCGAAGAGCTGCAGCGCCGGCGCAGTGCGTTTTCCCTGGCACAACTGGTGCGCCGTGAAGCGCGGCCGCGGCGCATCAGTGCCACCGAGCTGCTGGCGCGCCTGGCGCCGACCTTGCGCAAGAAGGCGCACAACTACCGGGAACGCGGGCTGGAGCTGAACGAGCTGGACATCATCGCCTTCTCCAGCCTCAAGCGCGAAGTGCTGGACCTCAACACCCACTTCCCGCCGCCCACCGAATACCTGCGCCAGGGCTGGCGCTCGTTGTCGCTGGTGGGGCCGACGTTCGCCCGGGTGTTGTTCGCCCACCCCGACGCGCCGGACTTCCTGCGTGGCAACCTGGGGCGCAGCATTGTTTTTGATGTGGGCATCAGTCTTTGATCCAGTGCAGCGAGTGTTTGCGATGGCGTACACTCGGCGCCAGAGATAGAAAGCATTATCATTTGTTCAAAGCGCCTGCACGAACGCTGTAGCGTTTGCGCAGTCACATACGTCTACCTGACGAGGCCCACCATGACCAGCCGCCTGAATCCAGAAGATCAGCGTCGTGTCGATGAGTATCTGCGAGCCCCCCAGCACCAAGTCGAGCGCAGGCCCTTCCGGCCGTGGCTGCTCCTTGCGCTGGTGCTGGCCGTGACCATCGGGTTGGGTCTCATCAGCCGCCTGCTGAGTGGACTGGTGCTATGAGCTGCTTCGCGCTCGCCCTCCCCTCGTGCAGTTTGCGGCCGCCCCCCAGGGCCACGAATTCCGTAAACCTTATGAGATATCCCCATGACTCATCGCATCGTGATTGTCGGCGGCGGCGCCGGCGGCCTGGAACTGGCGACCCGCCTGGGTAAAAGCCTGGGCAAGCGCAAGCAGGCCGAAATCACCCTGGTCGACGCCAACCTCACGCACATCTGGAAGCCACTGCTGCACGAAGTGGCCGCCGGCTCGCTGAACTCCTCGGAAGACGAACTGAACTACGTGGCCCAGGCCAAGTGGAACCACTTCAACTTCCAGCTGGGGCGCATGAGCGGCCTGGACCGTGAAGGCAAGCAGATTCAACTGGCCGCCACCCTCGATGATGAGGGCCGCGAGCTGCTGCCTGCGCGCACCCTGGGCTACGACACGCTGGTCATTGCCGTGGGTTCCAACACCAACGACTTCGGCACCTTGGGCGCGGCGCAGCATTGCCTGTTCCTCGACACGCGCAAGCAGGCCGAGCGTTTCCACCAGCAGTTGCTCAACCACTACCTGCGCGCCCACGCCGGCGACGTGGCCAGCGAGCAGATCAGCGTAGCCATCGTCGGCGCCGGTGCCACCGGTGTTGAACTGGCGGCCGAGCTGCACCACGCGGCCCACGAACTGGCGGCCTATGGCCTGGACCGCATCCAGCCCAAGGACATGCACATCACCATCATCGAGGCAGGCCCGCGGGTGTTGCCGGCGCTGCCGGAACGCATCAGCGTGCCGGTGCACAAGACCCTGGAAAAGCTCGGGGTGAAGGTGATGACCAACGCGGCGGTCAGTGAAGTGACCGAGGACGGCCTGAAAACCAAGGACGGCGAAGTGATCCAGGCCAGCCTGAAAGTGTGGGCGGCGGGTATCCGTGCGCCGGGCTTCCTGAAGGATATCGATGGGCTGGAAACCAACCGCATCAACCAGCTGGTGGTGCGCCCTACCCTGCAAACCACCCGCGACGACAACATCTTCGCCTTCGGTGACTGCGCCGCCTGCCCGCAACCGGGTAGCGACCGCAATGTGCCGCCACGTGCCCAGGCGGCGCACCAGCAGGCTTCGATGCTAGCGCAGAGCCTGAAGGCGCGGTTGGAGAACAAGACGCTGCCGACCTACGAGTACAAGGACTATGGCTCGCTGGTGTCGCTGTCGCGCTTCTCGGCGGTGGGCAACCTGATGGGTAACCTGATGGGCAGCGTGAAGCTGGAAGGCTGGTTGGCGCGGATGTTTTATGTGTCGCTGTACCGCATGCACCAGATGGCGTTGTATGGGTTCTTCCGTACGGCGTTGATGATGCTGGGGAGCAAGATAGGCCGGGGTACCGAGCCACGCCTGAAGCTGCACTGACAGGTACCCGCTCCTGCAGGCAATGCACTGACCTGTAGGAGCAGCCTTGTGCTGCGAAGAGGCCATTACCAGCAGAGAAAATCTTTTGCCGTACCGGCCCTTTCGCAGCACAAGGCTGCTCCTACAAGGGCCTGTGTTGCAGTAAGAGGCGGGTTAAATTTGAGGCAAAAGAAAAAGGGCATCTCTTTCGAGATGCCCTTTATTCATGGTGGGTCGTGTAGGATTCGAACCTACGACCAATTGGTTAAAAGCCAACTGCTCTACCAACTGAGCTAACGACCCTAAAAATGGTCGGGGTGAGGGGATTCGAACTCCTGACATCCTGCTCCCAAAGCAGGCGCGCTACCGGACTGCGCTACACCCCGGGTCTTTCAAAAAAAAGGGCATCTCTTGGAGATGCCCTTCTTTACATGGTGGGTCGTGTAGGATTCGAACCTACGACCAATTGGTTAAAAGCCAACTGCTCTACCAACTGAGCTAACGACCCGGAAAATGGTCGGGGTGAGGGGATTCGAACTCCTGACATCCTGCTCCCAAAGCAGGCGCGCTACCGGACTGCGCTACACCCCGAGATGGCTCCGCGACCTGGACTCGAACCAGGGACCCAATGATTAACAGTCATTTGCTCTACCGACTGAGCTATCGCGGAACTGAACTTCGGTACAACTTACCGATGTGCTACTCCGAAGGCTGTGTTCGCTTCGGACTCTTTAGCTTCGCTGCTTTCGCTTTGTCGCTGCTGAGGCCGGCTATTCTACATTCTTCGTTTTGCTTGTCAACCACTTTTTTTCATTCAACTTACTGATTTGTAAGTTGTTTTGCGGTCACCGGTGTTGCTGGTGATTCGCTTAGTGCCTGACAACGCGGCGTATATTAGGGTCACTCGAATTTTGATGCAAGCAAAAATTTCAAAAATTTCAGCAAGTTATCCTGAATTCCCCGAAAGCCCCGGTTTTACTGGGCTGTGCTGGCCTCTTCGCGGGTAAACCCGCTCCCACAGGGGCCCCAAAGCGCCTGTGAGAACGCAAAAAAAAGCCCCGCAAAAGCGGGGCTCATGGTGAAGCACATTACCCGAAGACGATTTCGTCGCCTTCCACCGTGGCGGTAATCGACGTGCCCGGTACAAACTGGCCAGCCAGAATCAGCTGCGCCAGCGGGTTTTCGATCCAGCGCTGGATAGCCCGCTTCAGCGGCCGTGCGCCGTACACCGGGTCGTAACCCACGGCAATCAGCTTGTCCAACGCCTCCGGGCTCAGGCTCAGCGACAGTTCGCGCTCCAGCAGACGGCTGCGCAGGCGGCCCAGCTGGATCTCGGTAATGCCGGCGATCTGCTCGCGGCCCAGTGGCTCGAACACCACCACTTCGTCGATACGGTTGATGAATTCCGGACGGAAGTGCGCGCCCACTGCATCCATCACCGCCGCACGTTGTGCCTCGCGGTCGCCTACCAGTTCCTGGATCTGCGCCGAGCCCAGGTTGGAGGTCATCACGATCACGGTGTTGCGGAAGTCCACGGTGCGCCCGTGGCTGTCGGTCAGGCGGCCGTCTTCCAGCACCTGCAGCAGCACGTTGAACACATCCGGGTGGGCTTTCTCCACCTCGTCCAGCAGCACCACCGAGTAGGGCTTGCGCCGTACGGCCTCGGTCAGGTAACCGCCCTCTTCATACCCTACATACCCTGGTGGTGCACCGATCAGGCGAGCCACGGAGTGTTTCTCCATGAACTCGGACATGTCGATGCGCACCATCGCCTCTTCGGTGTCGAACAGGAACTCGGCCAGCGCCTTGCACAGTTCGGTCTTGCCCACACCGGTAGGGCCGAGGAACAGGAACGAACCGCTTGGCCGGCTCGGGTCGGACAGCCCGGCACGCGAGCGGCGCACGGCATTGGCCACAGCGGTTACCGCCTCGTTCTGGCCGATCACGCGCTGGTGCAGCAGCGCTTCCATTTTCAGCAGCTTCTCGCGCTCGCCTTCCAGCATCTTGGACACCGGAATACCGGTCCACTTCGACACAACCTCGGCAATTTCTTCCTCAGTCACCTTGTTGCGCAGCAACTGGTTTTCGGTCTTGCCGTGCTGGTCGACCATCTGCAGGCTGCGCTCCAGGTCGGGAATTACCCCGTACTGCAGCTCGGCCATGCGGCTCAGGTCGCCTTTGCGACGGGCGGCTTCCAGTTCCTGGCGGGCCTGCTCGATCTTTTGCTGGATCTGCGCAGAGCCCTGCACTTCGGCCTTTTCCGATGCCCAGATTTCTTCCAGGTCGGAATATTCACGCTCCAGCCGCTCGATTTCTTCAGTCAGCTTCTCGAGGCGTTTTTTCGCCGCTTCGTCTTCTTCCTTCTTCAGCGCCTGCGATTCCACCTTCAGCTGGATCAGGCGGCGATCAAGGCGGTCGAGCACTTCCGGCTTGGAGTCGATCTCCATGCGGATGCGGCTGGCCGCTTCGTCGATCAGGTCAATCGCCTTATCCGGCAGCTGGCGGTCGGTAATGTAGCGGTGGCTGAGCTTGGCCGCTGCGATAATGGCACCGTCGGTGATGGCCACCTTGTGGTGCACTTCGTAGCGCTCTTTCAGGCCACGCAGGATCGCGATGGTGTCTTCCTCGCTCGGCTCCTCTACCAGCACCTTCTGGAAGCGGCGCTCCAGGGCGGCGTCCTTCTCGATGTACTGGCGGTACTCGTTCAGCGTGGTGGCGCCAACGCAGTGCAGCTCGCCGCGTGCCAAGGCTGGCTTGAGCATGTTGCCGGCGTCCATGGCGCCTTCGCCTTTACCGGCGCCGACCATGGTGTGCAGCTCATCGATGAACAGGATGATCTGGCCTTCCTGCTTGGACAGCTCGTTCAGCAGCGATTTGAGGCGCTCTTCGAACTCGCCGCGGTACTTGGCACCGGCAATCAGCGCGCCCATGTCCAGCGCCAGCAGGCGCTTGCCCTTGAGGCCGTCAGGCACTTCACCATTGATGATGCGCTGGGCCAGGCCTTCGGCGATGGCGGTTTTACCCACGCCAGGCTCACCGATCAGCACCGGGTTGTTCTTGGTACGGCGTTGCAGCACCTGCACGGTACGGCGGATTTCGTCGTCACGGCCAATCACCGGGTCCAGCTTGCCTTCTTCGGCACGCTTGGTGAGGTCGATGGTGTACTTGTCCAGCGCCTGGCGCGACTCTTCGGCGTTGGGGTCATTCACTGCCTCACCGCCACGCAGGTTGGTGATGGCGTTTTCCAGGGCCTTCTTGCTCACGCCCTGGCTCAACAGCAGCTTGCCGAGCTTGCTGTTCTCGTCCATGGCAGCCAGCAACACCAGTTCGCTGGAAATGAACTGGTCGCCCTTCTGCTGGGCCAGGCGGTCGGCCTGGTTAAGCAGCCGCGCCAGGTCCTGCGACATGTTCACGTCGCCGGTGGGGTTCTGGATTTTCGGGAGCTGGTCGAGCTCTTTCACCAGTGCCTGGCGCAGGGTGTTGATGTCGAAGCCAACCTGCATCAGCAGCGGCTTGATCGAACCGCCCTGCTGTTCAAGCAGTGCCTGCATCAGGTGCACGGGCTCGATGGCTGGGTGGTCCATGCCAACGGCCAGGGATTGAGCATCGGATATTGCTAATTGCAGCTTGCTGGTCAAACGGTCTATTCGCATGGTGTACCTTCCTTTAAAGGGCAGGTCGGAGCGATGGACAGCGCCTGTTTATGAAGAAACCTGCCTGAGATGACCTTATAGATAAGGCTGATTCTGGAAGATTCAAGCGTAGCGGGGTTGACCGGGGTCAACCTGTTGGATTGGTGCTGGGGCATTCGCGGGTAAACCCGCTCCCACAGGGATTTCAACGGTTTTGAGAACGGTGCAGTACCTGTGGGAGCGGGTTCACCCGCGAAGAGGCCGGTACAGGCTAGCGAGGATCCAGCCAGACCAACGAGGCAAACCGCCCACCCTGCGGGGTACGGCGATAGGAGAAGAACCGCGCATCACTGACCGTGCACAAGCCGCCGCCATACACGGCAGTTACCCCACAGGCAGCCAGGCGAATGCGCGCCAGCTCGTAGATATCCGCCATCAGCTTGCCTGGCCGTTCGCCGTCGACAAATGCCCGGGCGGCTTGCGGGTGCAGGGCGGTAAAGGCATCACGCACTTCCAGCCCCACTTCGAAAGCCTGTGGCCCGATGGCCGGCCCCAACCACACCAGCACCTCTTCAGGCGGCACCGCCAGGCGGTCCAAGGTGGCTTCCAGCACGCCACCAGCCAACCCGCGCCAGCCTGCATGCGCCGCCGCCACGCGATTACCGGCCCGGTCGCAGAACAGCGCAGGCAGGCAATCGGCGGTCATCACGGTACAGGCAATACCAGGCTGGTCGGTCCAGCTGGCATCGGCCTCGGCCACCACGGCCGGGTCGGCATCCGCCACCACCAGCCCATGCACCTGCTTGAGCCAGGCCGGCTGGATGGCGAACGTGTCGCTGAGGCGACGGCGGTTCTCGGCAACCGCAGCAGGGTCATCCCCTACGTGGTCGCCAAGGTTGAAGGTTTCGTAAGGCGGCAGGCTGACGCCGCCCTGACGGGTGGTGACACAGGCGCGAACCGAGGCCGGGGCCGGCCAGTCGGGAAACAGCAGCGACTGCGTCAGGCCACTCATCCGATAAAGCTCTCGCGGTCTTCGTTCAGCAGCGACAGCAACCAGAGGAAGTCATCAGGCAGTGGCGATTCCCACTTCATGATTTCACCGGTGATCGGGTGAGCCAACGCCAGGAAGCGCGCATGCAGCGCCTGGCGCGGGAAGGTTTTCACCGCCTCGACCATGGTTGGGCTGGCTGCCGGTGGAATGCGGAAGCGCCCACCGTACGTCTGGTCGCCGACCAGCGGGAAGCCAACGTGGGCCATGTGCACACGAATCTGGTGGGTACGGCCGGTTTCCAGCTTCACCCGCACGTGGGTGTGCGAGCGGAAGCGCTTGAGCACACGGTAGTGGCTGACCGCCGGCTTGCCGCCGTCAGTGACTGCCATGCGCTGGCGCATACCGCCGTGGCGGCCGATCGGGGCATCGATCTTGCCACCGGAAGTGACCACACCAATCACGATGCACTCGTAGATGCGGCTGACTTTGCGGCTTTGCATCTGCTCGACCAGTCGGGTCTGCGCTTGCAAGGTCTTGGCCACCACCATCAGGCCGGTGGTGTCTTTATCCAGCCGGTGAACGATACCGGCGCGCGGTACGTTGACGATGTCTGGCACGTGGTGCAGCAGCGCATTGAGCAGCGTACCGCTGGCATGACCGGCGGCTGGGTGCACAACCAGCCCGGCAGGCTTGTTGATCACCATGATGTGGTCGTCTTCGTAGACGATATCCAGTTCGATATCTTCTGCGATCCACTCGCCCTGGGCCTCTTGCTCGGCCTGCAGTGCTAGCAGCGAGCCACCATAGACGGTGTCTCGAGGGCGCACAACGGCGCCATCGACCGTCAGGCGGCCCTCTTTGATCCACGAAGTAAGCCGCGAACGCGAGTACTCAGCGAACAATTGGGCGGCGACCTGGTCGAGGCGTTGGCCGCCCAGTTCGGACGGTACCTCTGCGCTAAGTTGAATGATCTCGGACATGCTCGATTCGGCGGGCGCACAGCCTTTGGTTTCGGCTGCGAGCTTGTGGTTAAATACGGCTTCTTTTGTCCCGGGGTTGGCCGGGGCGCTCATCATAACAGGACGGCACCGCCCAAGACAGCGGCCGTCAAAGGGACGCAAGCCGCCATGCAAGTGAAACACCTGCTGCTGATCGCCATCCTCGGGCTTACCGCGGCCTGTTCCTCTAATAAAGAGGTCATTGACGAGAACCTCAGCGAAGCCGAGCTGTACCAGCAGGCGCAAGCTGACCTGGACAACTCCAGCTACACCAGCGCCGTGAACAAGCTCAAGGCCCTGGAATCGCGCTACCCGTTCGGCCGCTATGCCGACCAGGCGCAGCTCGAGCTGATCTACGCCAACTACAAGAACTCCGAGCCCGAGGCTGCCAAGTCGGCTGCCGAGCGCTTCATCCGCCTGCACCCGCAGCACCCGAACGTCGACTACGCCTACTACCTGAAAGGCCTGACCTCGTTCGACCAGGACCGTGGCCTGCTGGCGCGCTTCCTGCCGCTGGACATGACCAAGCGTGACCCGGGTGCCGCCCGCGACTCGTACAACGAGTTCGCCCAGCTGACCAGCCGCTTCCCTACCAGCCGCTACTCGCCCGACGCCAAGCAGCGCATGATCTACCTGCGCAACCTGCTGGCCTCGTACGAAATCCACGTGGCCGACTACTACCTGGGCCGCCAGGCTTATGTGGCCGCCGCCAACCGTGGCCGCTACGTGGTAGAGAACTTCCAGGAAACCCCATCGGTCGGCGACGGCCTGGCGGTGATGGTCGAGTCGTACCAGAAGATGCACCTGGACGAGCTGGCCGCCAGCAGCCTGGAAACCCTCAAGCTCAACTACCCGGACCACCCGAGCCTGGTTGACGGCGAGTTCCAGCCCAAGCAGACCGAGTCTGACGGGCGCGGCTGGCTGTCCAAGGCCACCCTGGGCCTGATCGAAACCGACACCCCGCTGCCGCCAGGCGAAACCCGCGCCAACCAGGACGTGGTCAAGCAGTTCCAGGACGCGCGTGACGAGATGCCGCAAGAGCTGCTGCCGAAAGACGAAAACGGTGACCCGATCGTGCCGGAAGGCCCGAAAGAAGCCGAAAAAGACCGTTCCTTGTTCAGCTACATGACCTTTGGTCTGTTCGACTGACACACGGCGGTAAATGAAAGGGAGGCCTTGGGCCTCCCTTTTTTATTGGCCGCGTCCTAGACTGTCAGCTTCTTCAATCGACAAGCTGGTCACCATGGTTCGCCTACTTTTCTGGATCGCCCTGATCGCCGCCGCGTTCTGGCTGTGGCGCAAGTTCAAAGTCAGCCAACAGTCGCACCCCGAGGCGAAACTGGATGCGCCACTGCAAATGGTGCGCTGCGCCCATTGCGGCGTGCACCTGCCCAACGACCGGGCGCTGCAGCAGGGCAAAGAGTGGTATTGCAGCCAGGCGCACCTGCAGCAAGGCCCAGGCCGCCAGGGCTGAACACAAAGCCTTTGTAGGAGCGGCCTTGCAGGGGCGCTCCTACACTCGATAGGCGCGTCGACACGTATCCCTCCCCGACCCTTTCACACCATTTACGACCCCTCCTGCGCCACCAGCATTGACCCGCCCTGGCAAAACTCGCTAAATCCTATTTATCCGCATAAATATGAAAAATAGCGAAATGCTCAAACCCAAACGCAAGCGCCAGAAGCTGTCCGATGTGATCGTCGAATCGGTCAAGCGCTCGATCGTCACCGAGGCACTGCACCCCGGCGATCGTCTGCCCACCGAGCGAGAGTTGATGGAGCACTTCGAATGTTCCAAAGGCACCGCACGCGAAGCACTCAAGGCGCTGGAGGTCGAGGGCCTGGTCAGCACCCGCACCGGCCCGACAGGCGGCGCCTACCTGAACGAAGTAGGCACCGAGCCGGCCAGCCGTGCGTTACGCAACTATCTGCACTTCCAGCACCTGGACGGCGAGCAGGTTTATCAGCTGCGCAAAGTCATCGAGGTCGAACTGGCGGTGTCGGTGATGGGCAAGCTGAGCGAAGCCGACTACGCCGCGCTGCAGGCCAATATCGACTTTTGCAGCGCGCCGGAAGACAGCGAAGAAGGCCAGCGGGAGCAGCGCCTGGCCGAGCTTGAGTTCCACACCCTGCTGGCCGACCGCTGCCCCAACCCATTGCTGCGGTTCATGGCCGTGTTCCTCAACGACCTGCTGCGCGACCTGGTGGTACTGAAAAAGGCCTACCTGCCCAAGCGCCAGCAGTTCGCCGCAGCCAACATCGACTACCACAAGCGATTGCTGAGCGCCCTGCGCGCCAGCGACGAGCCCGCTGTACGCCGGCTGATGCATGAACACATGTGCGACGCCGAACACCACATGACCGCGCTGGAAGGCGAGGTTGCCCGCAACTTCCTGCTGGAGTTCAACCACCACCACTGATGCGCCTGGAAAGAGGCCTGCACACAGGCCCGGCCGTACCCGCTTTGTCATTGCCACTCCTGCCAAATAACCACAACCAAGGAGTTACTCATGCAAAGACGTACCCTGCTCAAGGCAGGCCTTGCCCTGGGTGCCCTAGGTAGCCTCCCGCTGGGAGCGCACCGGGCATTCGCCGACCAACCGTTGACCTTCTATGGGCTCAAATCCATGTCTGGCGCCTTCGCCAGCTACGGCAAGTACGCCGACATGGGCTCGCGCCTGGCCATCGCCGAGTACCCGCAGCTACTCGGCCACCCGCTCAAGTACAAGGTCATCGATACCGAGGGCAACGCCGGCAAGGCAGTGCGCAAGGTGCAGGAAGCCATCGGCCAGGATGGCGCACGCTTTTTCCAGGGTTGCACCCTGTCGTCCTCGGCACTGGCGGTGTCGAAGGAAATCCACAAGGCAGGCGGCGTGTTCATGACGCCTGTGGGCGCCGACGAAATCACCGGCAAAGACTGCAACGCCTCGACATTCCGCTGGTCGGTGCCCACGTATGGCGCTATCCGCGAAACGCTGGTGCCGATGATCAGCCAACTGCCCCAGGCAAAACGCTGGTACACCATTACCCCGCAATACGTGTTCGGCGATGCCCTGCTGGACAACGCCCGCAAGGTGTTCGCCGAGCTCGGCGTGGAACACATCGGCAACAGCTACCACTCGCTTCAGGAGCAGGAGTTTTCCGGCTACCTGACCAACGCCATCGCCGCCAAGCCTGACGTGCTGGTTCTGCTCAACTTCGGCAGCCAGGCTTCCAACGCCCTGCGCCAGGCCGTGAACTTTGGCATCAAGGACCGGATGAAAGTACTGATGGTGTGGTCTGCCGGCCTCGACCAGTTCCAGGAGCTGGGCAGCGACGTACTCGAAGGTGTGTACCTGGGTGCGCAGTACTGGCACCAGGTCGATACACCGCTGAACAAGCAACTGGTCGCCGCCACCCGCAAGGCCTATGGCATCAACCCCAACTACCCCCTGGCCGCGGACTACATCGGCACCAAGGTCATGCTTGAGGCCATCATCAAGGCCGGCAGCCTGGACGGCGCCGCCGTGTCTGCGGCGTTGCAGGGCATGCGCTTCCAGGGCCCGACCGGCGACGAGCTGATCCGCCCGGGCGACCATCAGGTTCTCAAGGATTACTACCTGTTGCGCGGCAAGCCCCAGGGGCAGATGCGCGACGAGGACGACCTGGCTGAAGTCATCAGCTCGGGCCGCTCGTTCGTCGAGGTCGACCACACCGGTTGCGCCTTGGCCTGAAGCCGCGGCGTTAGTCACAAACACTCGTACAGGCAGCCGCACCGCGCGCTGTCGAGGGCACGCTCATGCTCGATTTGTACCTGTTCCAACTGCTCAACGGCCTGGGCCTGGGGATGATCTACTTCCTCATCGCCGTAGGCCTGACGATCATTTTCGGCTTGCTCAACTTCGTCAACTTCGCCCACGGCGCGTTCTTCTTGCTTGGCGCCTACCTGTGCTACACCGCCGTAGCCATTACCGGCAACTTCTGGCTGGCGCTGCTGATCGCGCCACTGGTGGTGGCCGCGCTGGCCTGGGCGGTAGAGCGCCTGTTGATCAAGCGTATCTACCACCTGCCGCACACCTTCCAGATCCTCGTCACGCTCGGCATCGCACTGATCATCCAGGAAGCTTCGGTGCTGATCTGGGGCCCGGTGGGCAAAAGCATCGCCGTGCCACCGGAGCTGCGCGGAGTGCTGATCCTGGGTGACTTCATCTACCCCTACTACCGCCTGTTCCTGATCGGCTTCGCCGCACTGATCGGCTTGGGCTTGTGGCTACTGCTGGAGCGCACCCGCTTTGGTGCACTGGTGCGGGCCGGCAGCGAAAGCACCGAAACCGTATCGCTGCTGGGCACCAATATCTTCCGCCTGTTCTCGCTGACATTCGCCCTGGGCGTAGGCCTGGCCGGTGTGGCGGGTGTGTTGTTCGCACCGCTGCGTGGCGCCCAACCCTTCGTCGGCCCGGAAATCCTCGGCATCGCCTTCGTGGTGGTGGTGATTGGCGGCATGGGCTCATTCGGCGGTGCTCTGGTCGGCGGCCTGCTGGTGGGTGTGGTGCAAAGCATGATGGCCAGCCTCTGGCCGCAAGGCGCCAGCCTGATGATCTACGGCGCCATGGCTGCGGTCATCCTGGTCCGTCCCTATGGCCTGTTCGGGAGAGCCTGACATGAGCGAGAAAAACCCGTTACCCATCGCCAAAGGCCGCGCACCGGCCCTGCTGTTATTGGTCGTCGCCAGCCTGGTGGCGCTGCCACTGCTGCTGCCGTCGGCCACCCTGGCCACCGAGATCCTGATTTTTGCGCTGGCTGCGCTGGCCTGCAACCTGCTGCTCGGCTACACCGGCCTGCTGTCGTTCGGCCAGGGGATCTTCTTCGGCGTGGGCGCCTACGGCGCGGCGCTGCTGATGATCCACCTGCAGTGGGGCATGTTCGCCGCGCTGCTTGGCGCGGCCGTGTTCGGCGCCTTCCTGGCGCTGCTGGTGGGCGCTCTGGCGATCCGCCGCACGGGCATCTACTTCGTCATGCTGACCCTGGCGTTCAGCCAGATGGCCTACTTCCTGGCCTACACACTCAGCGGCTGGACCGGCGGCGACAACGGCCTGCTCGAAGTGCCACGCCCGAACATCGAAATTGCCGGCCATGTACTGGTGGACCTGGCCGACCCGCGGCACTTCTACGCGTTCGTCGCGGTGCTGTTCCTGCTGATCTTCGCCGGTGCCCTGCGGGTAATCCGCTCGCCGTTCGGCAGCACCCTGCTGGCCATCCGCGAAAACGAAACCCGCGCCGCGGCCATTGGCTACGACACCCGCCATTTCAAGATCGTGGTGTTCATGCTGTCGGGTGCCATCACCGGAATCGCCGGGGCGCTGTACGCCATGCTGCTGCACTTTGCGCCGCTGTCGAACATCGACCTGATGATGAGCGAAAACATCCTGATCATGACCATCGTCGGTGGCACCGGCTCGCTGTTCGGCTCGTTGCTGGGCGCAGGTGCCATCGTGCTGCTGGGCGACGTGCTGTCGGAGCTGTGGCCACGCTGGCTGATGCTGCTGGGGGTAATCCTGATTCTGGTGGTGGTGTTCATGCGTGGCGGCCTGTGGGGCGGACTGGCCGATTTGGGCAAGCGCCTGCTGGCCACCCGCAACGCCAATGACAAGCCCCAGGCCAAGACCAAGGAGACCCTGTGATGAGCGACTACCTTCTGGAAACCCGCCAGCTGGAGTTGGCCTACGGGCCGTTCAAGGCGGTCGCGGGCGTCGACCTGAAGGTCCGCGCCGGCACCATCCACACCGTTATCGGCCCCAACGGCGCCGGCAAGACCAGCCTGTTCCATTGCCTGACCGGTGAACGCCAGGCCACTGCGGGCAAGATCCTGTTCAACGGCCAGGACATCATCCGCAAGCCCTCCCACGGGCGCGTGGCGCTGGGCATGGCGCGTTCGTTCCAGCTCACCAGCCTGTTCCAGAACCTCTCGGTACGCGAGAACCTGCGCCTGGCAGCCCAAGGCCGTGATGGCCTGGGTGCGCTGAACTTCTGGCGCAGTGTCGAGCACAAGCGCAGCCACTGGGACACCGCAGACCAGGTGCTGGAGCGCCTGAAGCTGAGCACCCGCGCCGATACGCTGGCCGGCGAGCTCTCGCACGGCCAGCAACGCGTATTGGAAGTGGGCATGTCGATCTGCGCCAAGCCCACCCTGCTGATGCTCGACGAACCCACTTCGGGCATGGGTATCGACGACATCCCGGTGATGACCGACCTCATCAGCGACCTTGGCCGCGACCACACCGTGCTGCTGATCGAGCACAACATGAGCATCGTCATGTCGATCAGCCAGCGCATTACGGTGATGAGCCACGGCCAGATCCTGGTCGAGGGTACCCCTGAACAGGTGCGCAACGACGAACGCGTACGCACCGCCTACCTTGGAGAGGCCGCCTGATGCTCAACGTCGATTCGATCCACTCCTACTACGACAAGAGCCATGTGCTCGAAGGTGTCTCGCTCAAGGTCGAAGCCGGCGAGCTGGTGACCTTGCTCGGGCGCAACGGTGCCGGCAAGACCACCACCCTGCGCAGCATCCTGGGCATTGTCCGCCCACGCCAAGGGCAGATCAGCTTCAACGGCCAGCAGCTGGTGGGGCGCGAAATCTTCGATATTGCCCGGCTCGGCATTGCCCTGGTGCCGGAGCACCGCGGCATCTTCCGCCAGCTCAGCGTGGAAGAAAACCTCAAGATCGCCGCACGCAAGGGTAGCCGCTGGCAGCTTGAGGATGTGTACGCCATGTTCCCGCGCCTCAAGGAACGGCGGCGCAACGGTGGCTTTGCGCTGTCTGGCGGTGAGCAGCAGATGCTGGCCATCGCCCGCGCCCTGCTCAACGGCCCCAAGCTGCTGATCCTCGATGAACCTACCGAAGGCCTGGCCCCGGTGATCGTCGACGAACTGGTGAAGATCCTGCGGCGCATCAAGGAAGAAGGCCTGTCGATCCTGCTGGTGGAACAGAACCTGATGGTCTGCGATGCCCTCGCCGACCGCCATTACGTGCTGGAACAGGGCCGCGTCGCCTATCAGGGCAGCGCGACGCAATTCCGCGAGGACCCGAGCATCAAGAACCGTTACCTGGCCCTGAGCGCCTGAAAGGAGAACGCCCATGAACACCCGAATCGATCCCTCGCAGCACCTGCTCGGCCAAGGCGCACTGGTCAGCGGCGAGCGCCTTTGGCAATCGCTGATGGACCTGGCCAGGCTCGGCGCCACCGCCAAGGGTGGCGTGTGCCGGCTAGCCCTCACCGACCTCGACCGCCAGGCCCGCGACCTGTTCGTGCGCTGGTGCGAAGAGGCCGGCTGCACAGTCAGCATCGACGCCATTGGCAACATCTTCGCCCGCCGCCCAGGGCGTAACCCGTCGTTGCCACCGGTAATGACCGGCAGCCATATCGACACCCAGCCCACCGGCGGCAAGTTCGACGGCTGCTACGGGGTGATGGCCGGCCTCGAGGTCGTGCGCACGCTCAACGACTTGAACCTGACCACCGAAGCCCCGCTGGAAGTGGTGGTGTGGACCAACGAAGAAGGCTCGCGCTTCCCGCCTTGCATGATGGGCTCGGGCGTGTTCGCCGGTAAGTTCGGCCTGCAGGAAACCCTGGACAAGCTCGACGACCAGGGCATGTCGGTCGGTGCCGAGCTGCAGCGCATCGGTTATGCCGGCCCACGCGTGCCCACCGGGCATGCCGTAGGTGCCTACTTTGAAGCGCACATCGAACAGGGCCCGGTGCTGGAAGACCAGCGCACCACCATCGGCGTGGTGCAGGGCTGCCTGGGCCAGAAATGGTTCGACCTGGTGCTGACTGGCGTCGAGGCACATGCCGGCCCCACGCCCATGCACCTGCGCAAGGACGCCCTGGTCGGCGCCGCCGAGGTGGTAGCTGCGGTCAACCGCACGGCTCATGCCCACCAGCCGCACGCCTGCGGCACGGTCGGCTGCCTGACCCTGCACCCGGGCTCGCGCAACGTCATCCCCGGCCAGGTACAGATGACCATCGACCTGCGCCACCTCGACCCCGAGCACCTCGCCGCCATGGTCAATGAGGTGCGTGCAGCCATCGAAACCAGCACCGCGAAGCACGGGCTGAGCTACGCGCTGACGCCGACCGCCGACTTCCCGCCGCTGTATTTCGCCGAGCAGTGTGTGGACGCCGTGCGCCAGGGTGCGCGCGAACTGGGCCTGAGCCATATGGATATCGTCAGCGGCGCCGGCCACGACGCAATCTTCCTCGCCGAGCTGGGCCCGGCAGGGATGATCTTCGTACCGTGCGAAGGTGGCATCAGCCACAACGAAATCGAAAATGCCGCGCCGCAAGACCTGGCCGACGGCTGCGACGTACTGTTGCGCGCCATGTTCCAGGCCGCCAACCCGGGAGCCCGTTGAGATGCCCCAGAAAACCGCGATTAGCGAGTTCACCGCCGTCGAACTGCTCGAGCTGTACCAGTGCCGCCAACTGTCACCTGTCGAGGTGGTCGACGATGTGCTCGCGCGCATCGACCTGCACAACCCGGCGGTCAACGCCTACTGCCATGTCGACGGCGAAGGTGCACGCGCCGCCGCCCACGCCAGCGAACAACGCTGGCAACGTGGCGAGCCGTGTGGCCGCCTGGATGGCGTACCCGCCTCGATCAAGGACCTGACCCTGACCTGTGGTATGCCCACGCGCAAGGGCTCACGCACCACGTCGAGCGCCGGGCCATGGGACATCGATGCGCCCTTCAGCGCGTTCATGCGTAAAGCCGGTGCCGTGCTGGTGGGTAAGACCACAACGCCGGAGTTCGGCTGGAAAGGCGTGACCGACAACCCGCTGTACGGCATCACCCGCAACCCTTGGGATACCCGGCTGACCGCTGGCGGCTCGTCGGGTGGTGCTGCGGCAGCCGCTGCGCTGAACCTGGGGGTGCTGCACCAAGGTAGCGATGCCGGTGGCTCGATTCGCATCCCCTGCGCCTTTACCGGCACCTTCGGCATAAAGCCGACCTTCGGCTATGTACCGCAATGGCCGGCCAGCGCCATGACCGTGCTGTCGCATCTGGGGCCGATGACGCGCACTGTAGACGACTCAGTACTGATGCTCGATTGTGTCGCTCGCCCCGATGCACGTGACGGGCTGGCCGGTGCGCCGCGGCAGGCACCGTGGCTGGGCCAGCAGCAAGACCTGAGCGGCCTGCGCATTGCCTACAGCGCCAACTTTGGTTACGTGCAGGTCGACCCACAGATCCAGGCGCTGGTGGCCCAAGCGGTGCAGCGCCTGGCACGGCTGGGCGCGCAGGTGGAAGAAATCGACCCGGGCTTCAACGACCCGCTGGAAACCTTCAATACCCTTTGGTTTGCCGGCGCGGCGCGGTTGGCCAGTGCGTTAAGCGATGAACAGCGGGCGCTGCTTGACCCAGGGCTGCGCTGGATTGCCGAACAAGGGTCGCAGATCAGCCTGAGCGACTACACCCAGGCGCTGGAAGCACGGGCAGAGTTGATTGCGAAGATGAATGCCTTCCACCAGCGCTATGACGTGCTGGTATCGCCGATGCTGCCGCTGGTTGCGTTCGAGGCCGGGCACAACGTGCCGCCTGGGTCGGGGATGGCGCAATGGATGGAATGGACCCCCTTCAGCTACCCCTTCAACCTGACCCAGCAGCCGGCGGCTTCGGTGCCCTGCGGGTTTACCCGCGAAGGCTTGCCGGTGGGGCTGCAGGTGGTGGCCGGGCGCTTTGCCGATGAGCAGGTGCTGCGGGTGTGCAAGGTGTATGAGCAGCACTACCCAAGCCGGCACTTGCAGGTTCCCATTAGCCGCTGAAATCTCTATTGGCCTCAACGGCCCTTTCGCGGGTAAACCCGCTCCCACAGGTACAGCACTGGTTTAGAAACCGTGCGCCCCCTGTGGGAGCGGGTTTACCCGCGAAGAGGCCCTTAGCTCAACCGCGTTGCTGGCGCATACGGCGCCGGGTCGATGATTGGCTCGGCCCCGGTCAGCAAGTCGGTAAACAGCTGGCAGGAGGCCGGCGCCAGCACCAGCCCGTTGCGGTAATGCCCGCAGTTCAGCCACAACCCCTCGTGCCCTGGCACCGGCCCAATGTAGGGAATGCCCTCCGGCGAGCCCGGCCGCAGCCCGGCCCAGTGCCCCACTACCGCGGCCCCTTCGAGCCCTGGCAACAACTCCACCGCCGATGCCTTCAGGCTTTCCAACGCATCTTCGGTCGGGGTCTTGTCGTACCCGGCATGCTCGAGCGTACTGCCCACCAGGATGTGCCCATCCCGCCGCGGGATCGCATAGCGCCCTTTGGCCAGTACCATGCTCGGCAAAAAGTCTTCAGCGCATTTGAACAGGATCATCTGGCCCTTCACCGGCTCTACCGGCAGTTGAAGGCCCAGGGTACGCAGCAGGTCGCCACTCCAGGCGCCAGCACTGAGCACCACCTCATCTGCCGCCAGCACGCCTTCGGCGGTCTGCACGCCAGTCACACGACCGCCTTGCTGAACAAAGCCGGTGATCTGGCAGTTCTCGCGCAGGGTGACGTTGGGCAGCGCCAGCAGCGCGGCCTTCAGCGATTTCACCAGGCGCGGGTTGCGCACGTTGGCCACACCGGCCATGTAGATGGCGCGCTTGAAGCCCGGGCCCAGCACCGGCACCGCGTCGTAGGCCGCCGAGATATCCACGGCGCTTAACGGCCGCTGCTCACGCTCGGCCCAGGCCAGCGCTTCGGCTTCGTCATCCAGGTCGAGCCAGTACAGGCCCGTGGTGTGCACTTCGGGGTCGACGCCGGTGCTGGCGAACAAGCGCTCGCCCAGCTGTGGATAAAAGTCCTGCGACCAGTGCGCCAGGGCGGTGACTGCCGCGCTGTAGCGCCACGGGTACAGCGGCGAAACAATGCCACCACCGGCCCACGACGACTCACGGCCGACTTCGCCCTGATCACACACCACCACCTGCCCGACCTTCGCCGCCAGGTTGAATGCCGTCAGCAGGCCGATCACCCCGCCGCCGACCACCACTACTTGCTTGCTCATCTGTCGATCCAACACCTGAAGTAAAACCGCGATGCACCGGGCATCATTCAACCTTCAGCTTCCCCAGCAGTGCTCGCTGCCCCCAACCGCACCCGGATTGCGCTGCACGCCGGCCTGGTCGAGCTGGAAGTCGCCACAGCCATCCTGCGCCATCAGCCCATGGGAAAGCCGCCGGGCGCGCAGCGTGAAGGTGTCGCTGTCGCGCTGGGCCTGCAGGCTGTAATAGCGGGTACCGTCGGGCAAGGCCGGGTCGCCCTCGGCATAGTGGCCGGTGCGCACACGGTGGCGCTCCAGGCGCAGGGCGGCATCATGCAGCAGGCCAACCACTTCGCTGCGCGCGGCTCGCCGAAGCTGGTCGCTGTAACTGGGGTAGGCAATGGCTGTCAGAATGCCGGTCACGGCCAGCACAATCAACAACTCGATCAGGCCCAAGCCTTGCTGCATGTCAGTCTCCTCTCAGTCTTTGCCGCCAGGCGATGCGCCGGGTTGTGTCGCCGGCCACGGCGTAGACGGCTTCCAGTACGTGCCGGGACCGGGTTTGCCTGCTGACGGCGGTTATCCGGAACAGGGTGGCCTGGGCGCGCTTGCTCGGGCCAAGATTCTGCAGGTGGAAATAGCCATGTTGCGCGCCCTGCCACTGCCCAGCCAGATCGTGCGGTCGAGCGGGTGGCATACACGCGGTACACCGGTCAGGAGGTGCACGCTTGAGCTCGCCCTCCCCTGCTTGCAACGCAGCCTCAGCTTCTTCGAGCGCCAGCAGACCATCGCGCATGTGGCCGGTCATTCGTGTTTCCATCAAGGCATTGCTCAGGGCTGAGGTCGCCAGTAAACCGAGCAGCAGGCTCAGTACCAACGCCAACAGCAGCACAACCCCGCGTTGACGCTTCATGGCCGCGGCACGGGGTTGCGCAGCGCCACACTAAGCGCATGGCGCTGTTCGAGTTTGAGCGTGGGTTCGTATAACGTCAGCGTGATATCTACCCTCTCTCCTTGCGGCGTTTGCACGCGGTCGAAGCGCGCCTCTCGCACATTCTCGACCAGCGGTTGGAAGTTGCCTTTTCGCTTGAACCTCAGCCTGTTGTCATGGAACTGGTAGACGTACTGGCTGATGGGAAACGTCAGTGGGTAGCCCTCTACTGGCTTTTCATCCACGCGCACTTTTTCGATGCAGTCCGTCTGCAAAACCCAGTCACCCTTACCAGCCTGTCCGGGCAACTCCGCCACAACCAGGCTGAGGGTAGTGGCTTCAACCTCCAGGGGGCGGGCGAAAGCCTGCCGCGCGGCCGGGTCCTCGAAATCGCCAGGTTTAATCTGCAGGCAACCAAACATCCCCGCCATGCGGATATCCTGCGCCATGCGCAGCAATGCAAGCCGCGCCTCATCCTGCATGCGCACTGCCGTACTTTGCAGGCGCCAGGTCTGGTGTGCCGAAGCGAAGAGCTGACCGGCCGCTGCAAGCAGCATCAACCCGATGGCCAGCGCCATCACCATCTCAAGCACGCCGAACCCACCCTGGCAGCGCCTCATCGCCGCCTCCGCTCATGCTCGCTGTGCGTGGCCAATGCCGCCTGCCCATCGCGACGCGCGCTGTCCACAGCCTGTAATGCCTGCAACTGCATTGCTGCCGTTGCGAACATGCCCACGGCCACAACCACGACTGCCAACAACACTTCCAGGAGCGTCATGCCCCGTTGCCTTGCGTGCATCCCTGCACCTCCCGCGACTTTTCCCGCAATAGCCTTGAACCCGGCCGACTAGACCGCCTGGCCGGTGAACGTGAAGCTATAGCCAAGCACTTCCAGGGAGGAATGCACGGTGAAGCAACGCGGCGTAACACTGATTCAAATGTTGTCGGCCTTGGCCGTGGCCGTCTTGCTGACACAGCTCGGCGTGCCGGCCTACGCCAGGATGAGCGACGACCTACACCGGGCAGCAGTTGCCCGTGATTTGGCGCAGGCACTGCGCAGTGCACGCAGCCACGCCATGCTGCAAAGCCAGCCGGTGCTGGTGCAGGCGTTGGACGGTAATTGGGGGAATGGGTGGCGGGTGGTGCTGGAGCATAACCAGCAAATGCTGCGCGAGCAGCGGCTTTCTCGACCAATGAAAATCACAGCGAATACTGGCGGAGAAGTGAAATTTAGTGCTTTGGGTGTTCCGATGCAGCCAAACAACGCCCAGATGAGCGGCAGGCTTGTAGTCTGCGATAAAACCACCAGCCCCTATCGTGTGGTTATGGCAAGCACCGGCAGAATAGACCTGCGCACAGACAATCCCAATGATCCTCTGTGCGCAGGTTCCTGATCAGATCAGCGAACGAACCCGCAGCTCTTTAGGCATCGAGAACGTAATGTTCTCTTCCCGTCCGTCCAGCTCTTCAGCACCGGTAGCGCCCCAGGCCTTGAGCTGCTCGATCACGCCACGCACCAGCACTTCGGGGGCCGAAGCACCGGCAGTGATGCCAATACGCGCCGCTTGCTCGAACCAGCCCTGTTGCAGGTCCTCGGCACCGTCGATCAGGTAGGCCGGGGTGCCCATGCGCTCGGCCAGCTCACGCAGGCGGTTGGAGTTGGAGCTGTTCGGGCTGCCGACTACCAGCACCACGTCGCACTCGCCCGCCAGTTGCTTGACGGCGTCCTGGCGGTTCTGGGTGGCGTAGCAGATGTCGTCCTTGCGCGGGCCGCCGATGTTCGGGAAGCGTGCACGCAGGGCGTCAATGACGCGGCTGGTGTCGTCCATCGACAAGGTGGTCTGGGTCACGAAGGCCAGGTGGTCAGGGTCGCGCACCTGCAACTTGGCAACATCATCTTCGTCTTCGACGAGGTAGATGGAACCGCCGTTGCTGGCGTCGTACTGGCCCATGGTGCCTTCGACTTCCGGGTGCCCTTCGTGGCCGATGAGAATGCACTCACGGCCGTCGCGGCTGTACTTGGCCACCTCGATGTGCACCTTGGTCACCAGCGGGCAGGTGGCATCGAACACTTTCAGGCCACGGCCAGCGGCTTCCTGGCGCACGGCCTGGGAAACACCGTGGGCACTGAAGATGACGATGACATCGTCCGGCACCTGGTCCAGCTCTTCGACGAAGATGGCACCGCGGTTGCGCAGGTCTTCCACCACGAACTTGTTGTGCACCACTTCGTGACGCACATAGATCGGCGGGCCGAAGACTTCCAGCGCGCGGTTGACGATCTCGATCGCCCGGTCGACCCCCGCGCAGAAGCCGCGAGGGTTGGCGAGTTTGATTTGCATGCTCGGCTCCAGGCTTACAGGGCCTTCACCTCGAGGATCTCCACCTCGAAGGTCAGGGTCTTGCCAGCCAGTGGGTGATTGAAGTCGATGGTCACCTGGTCGTCATCAAACGCTTTGACCACACCCGGCAGCTCGGCGTTGGCGGCATCGTTGAAGATGATCAGCAGCCCCTCGGACAGCTCCATGCCCTCGAAGTTGGACCGCGGCATGACTTGCACGTTTTGCGGGTTGGGCTGGCCGAAGGCGTTCTCCGGGGCCACTACCACAGTGCGCTTGTCACCGGCCTTGAAGCCGAACAGCGCGCTTTCGAAGCCCGGCAACAGGTTGCCATCGCCAACCTTGAAGGTGGCCGGGGCTTTGTCGAACGTGCTGTCGACGGTGTCGCCGTTTTCCAGGTGCAGCGCGAAGTGCAGGGTGACTTCGGTGTTCTGGCCGATACGGGTGTCAGTCATGGACCGGATCCTCGGACTTCTTGCTCTTGAACATATCCAGCGCCAGCATCACCGCACCAACGGTGATGGCGCTGTCGGCCACGTTGAAGGCCGGGAAGTAATGGCGGTTTTGCCAGTGCACCAGGATGAAGTCGACCACATGGCCCAGCACGACGCGGTCGTACAGGTTGCCAATGGCGCCACCCAGCACCAGCGCCAGCGCCACGGCCAGCCAGGTCTCGTTGCGCCCCAGGCGCTTGAGCCACACCACCAGCACGGCACTGACCACCACGGCGATCAGGGCAAACAGCCAGCGCTGCCAGCCAGCGCCATCAGCGAGGAAGCTGAAAGCGGCGCCGGTGTTATAGGCCAGGGTCCAGCTGAAGTAGTCAGGAATGACCACAATCTGCTGGTACATGGTCAGGGCGTTGTTGAAATACAGCTTGGTGGCCTGGTCGAGGACCAGGACCAGCACGCTCAGCCAAAGCCATGCAAGGCGCCCGAAGCGCCCCACTGCCGGGTTAGGCATAGTGACGCACCTCGCCCGAACCGGTCAGGTTGTCGACGCAACGGCTGCAGATTTCCGGGTGCTCCGGGTGGCTGCCAACGTCGGCGCGGAAGTGCCAGCAACGGCCGCACTTGGCGTGGCCGGACTTGACCACTTTCAGCTTGAGGCCTTCGACTTCGGTGGCCACGGCGTCTGCCGGCGCCTGCACGAACGGCACCACGCTGGCGGCCGAGGTGATCAGCACGAAGCGCAGTTCGTCGCCCAGCTTGCCCAGGTCGGCGCTCAGGCCTTCATCGGCATACAGGGTGACTTCGGCCTGCAGGTTGCCGCCGATGACCTTGGCGGTACGCTGGTTTTCCAGCTCCTTGTTGACCGAGGCCTTCACCGCCATTACGCGATCCCAGTAAGCGCGGTCCAGCTCGGTGCCTTCCGGCAGCTCGCTCAGGCCCTGGTACCAGCCGTTGAGCATCACCGACTCGTTGCGCTCGCCCGGCAGGTACTGCCAGATTTCGTCAGCGGTGAACGCCAGGATCGGCGCGATCCAGCGCACCAGCGCTTCGCTGATGTGGTACAGCGCGGTCTGGCAGGAACGGCGGGCGACACTGTTGGCGCCGGTGGTGTACTGGCGGTCCTTGATGATGTCGAGGTAGAAGCCGCCCAGCTCCTGCACGCAGAAGTTGTGCACCTTGGAGTAGACGTTCCAGAAACGGTACTCGCTGTAGTGCTCTTCCAGCTCGCGTTGCAGCAGCAGGGTACGGTCCACGGCCCAGCGGTCCAGTGCCAGCATGTCTTCCGGGGCCAGCAGGTCGCGGGCCGGGTCGAAACCGGACAGGTTGGACAGCAGGAAGCGCGCGGTATTGCGGATACGCCGGTAGGCGTCGGCGCTGCGCTGCAGGATCTGCTCGGAAACCGCCATTTCACCGGAATAGTCGGTGGCCGAAACCCACAGGCGCAGGATGTCGGCACCCAGGGTGTTGTTGACCTTCTCCGGCTCGATGGTGTTACCCAGCGACTTGGACATCTTGCGGCCGTTCTCGTCCACGGTGAAGCCGTGGGTCAGCAGCTCGCGGTACGGCGCGTGGTTGTCGATGGCGCAACCGGTGAGCAACGACGAGTGGAACCAGCCACGATGCTGGTCGGAGCCTTCCAGGTACAGGTCGGCGACCGGGCCGGTGGCGTGGCCGATGTCGTGCGAGCCACGCAGCACGTGCCAGTGGGTGGTACCGGAGTCGAACCACACGTCCAGGGTATCGGTGATCTTGTCGTACTGGCCCGCTTCTTCACCCAGCAGTTCGACGGCATCCAGCTTGAACCAGGCCTCGATGCCTTCTTGTTCGACGCGCTTGGCCACCGCTTCCATCAGCTCGACGGTGCGTGGGTGCAGCTCGCCGGTCTGCTTGTGCAGGAAGAACGGGATCGGCACACCCCAGTTGCGCTGACGCGAGATGCACCAGTCCGGGCGGTTGGCGATCATCGAATGCAGGCGCGCCTGGCCCCAGGCCGGCACGAACTTGGTTTCTTCGATGGCCTTCAGCGCACGCTCACGCAGCGGCTCACCCGTGCTTGGCTGCTTGTCCATACCGACGAACCACTGCGCGGTGGCGCGGTAGATCAGCGGAGTCTTGTGGCGCCAGCAGTGCATGTAGCTGTGGCTGATGGTTTCGGTGTGCATCAGCGCACCGGCTTCGCTCAGCTTTTCGACGATGGCCGGGTTGGCCTTCCAGATGAACTGGCCGCCGAAGAACTCCAGCGACTCGACGTACACGCCGTTGCTCTGCACGGGGGTGAGGATGTCATCGTTGACCATGCCGTAGCGCTTGCAGGTGACGAAGTCGTCTTCACCGTAGGCCGGCGCGGAGTGAACCACACCGGTACCGGCGCCCAGTTCGACGTAGTCGGCCAGGTAGACAGGCGACAGGCGGTCGTAGAACGGGTGGCGGAAGTTGATCAGCTCCAGGGCCGAACCCTGGGCAGTGGCGATGACCGAGCCTTCCAGGTTGTAGCGCTTGAGGCACGACTCGACCAGCTCTTCGGCCAGCACCAGCAGACGCTCGCCGGTATCGACCAGGGCGTATTTGAACTCCGGGTGGATGTTCAGCGCCTGGTTGGCGGGGATGGTCCACGCGGTGGTGGTCCAGATCACGATGGCGGCTGGCTTGGCCAGCGCGTCCAGCCCGAAGGCGGCAGCCAGCTTGGCCTCGTCGGCAACCGGGAAGGCCACGTCGATGGTCTGGGATTTCTTGTCGGCGTACTCGACTTCCGCTTCAGCCAGGGCCGAACCGCAATCGAAGCACCAGTTCACTGGCTTGAGGCCCTTGAACACGAAGCCTTGCTTGACCATTTCGGCCAAGGCGCGGATTTCACCGGCCTCGTTGGCGAAGTTCATGGTCTTGTACGGGTTGTCCCAGTCACCCAGCACACCCAGGCGAATGAACTCGGTCTTCTGCCCTTCGATCTGCTCGGCGGCGTACTCGCGGCACAGCTCGCGGGTGCGGTCGGCAGACAGGTGCTTGCCGTGGGTAACCTCGACCTTGTGCTCGATCGGCAGGCCATGGCAGTCCCAGCCCGGTACATACGGCGCATCGAAGCCGGACAGGGTCTTGGAGCGGACGATCATGTCCTTGAGAATCTTGTTCAGCGCATGACCGATGTGAATCTTGCCGTTGGCATAGGGCGGGCCGTCGTGCAGGACGAACTTGGGACGATCCTTGCCAATTTCGCGCAGCTTCTGGTACAGGCCAATGCTGTCCCAGCGCTGCAGGATCTGCGGTTCGCGCTGAGGCAGGCCGGCCTTCATGGGGAAGGCGGTGTCCGGAAGGTTAAGCGTGGCTTTGTAGTCGGTCATTTCAGGCTCTTCGTTAGCGGTTGAGCGTGCCAATGTGCACGTGCGGCGGCGATATCCGCATCGATCGCCGACTTCAGCGCCTCCAGGGAGGCGAATCGCTGCTCTTCACGCAGCTTGTGGTGGAACTCCACCGTCAGACGCCGGCCATACAGGTCGCCGGCAAAATCGAGAAGATGAATCTCCAGGTGCGGGCGCCCATCACCGGCAACGGTGGGACGCACGCCAATATTGCCGACACCCGGCCAGGCCTTGCCGTCGATTTCGATGCTGGCCAGGTAGACCCCGGACAGCGGCACGCGGCGGCGCTTGAGCTGGATGTTGGCGGTAGGTGTGCCGAGCTGGCGGGCCAGCTTCTGGCCATGCAGCACGCGGCCGGTGATGCTGTACGGGCGGCCCAGCAGGTGCTCGGCCAGCTCGAAGTTACCTTCGGAGAGGGCCTTGCGCACTTCGGTGCTGCTGACCCGCAGGCCGTCCTGGATGACCGTGTTGGCGGCCTCGACGGTGAAACCGTACTGCTTGCCGGCCTCGATCAGGAAGGCGAAGTCGCCGGCGCGGTCGCAGCCAAAGCGGAAGTCATCACCCACTTCGAGGTGGCGCACGCCCAGGCCGTCGACCAGGATGGCCTTGACGAAGGCATCGGCGCTGAGCTTGCTCAGGCGCTGGTTGAACGCCAGGCACAGCACCCGGTCGATGCCCTCGGCGGCCAGCAGTTCGACCTTGTCGCGCAGGCGGGCCAGGCGCGCCGGTGCGGTATCGGGGGCGAAGTACTCGCGTGGTTGCGGTTCGAAGATCACCACGCAGGTCGGCAGGCCCAAGGCCTGACCGCGCTCGCGCAGGCGCGCCAGGATTGCCTGGTGGCCGCGGTGAACCCCGTCGAAGTTGCCAATGGTGGCGACACAGCCCCGGTGCTCGGGGCGCAGGTTGTGAAGACCTCGAACCAGCTGCATAACGCGCTTCTTGCTCATAAAGTGGCCGATTATAACCACACCCGGGCGCCGGTGACAGGCAGCAGCGCCCAAGGGCGGCGTGGAATATGAAAAACCGACGCCTGACCCGCCTGAAGCCTCAGTGCAGGGCCTTGCGGGCGAAATGCCGGGGCCGGAAGCCGCACAGGTACAGGCAGCCGAAATACGTCACGACACCTGCCAGGATCAACGCCCCAAGCCGCATGAAACGCTCAAACATGATGCCCTGCTCCCAGGCCGGCATATAGTGCATGCCCGCCAACAGTACGGCCGACATCAGCACCACTGCCAGGACAAGCTTGAGCAGGAACATTGCCCAGCCTGGCTGTGGCTCGAACAACTGCTGGCTGCGCAGCTTCCAGAACAGCAAGCCGGCATTCAGGCAGGCACCCAGGCTGATCGCCAAAGCCAGGCCGGCATGTGCAAGCGGGCCGACCAGGGCGAGGTTGAACAGCTGGGTACAGACCAGGGTGAAAATCGCGATCTTCACCGGCGTGCGGATATTCTGCTGCGCATAGAAGCCGGGTGCCAGCACCTTGACCAGAATGATCGCCAGCAAGCCTACCGAATAGGCCACCAGCGCCCGCTGGGTCATGGCCGCATCAAACGCACTGAACTTGCCATATTGAAAGAGCGCAACGGTCAGTGGCTCGGCAAGGATGGCCAGGGCCAGGGTGCACGGCAGCACCAGCAGGAAGCACAGGCGCAGGCCCCAGTCGAGGATCCGCGAGTACTCCTCGCGGTCCTTGTTGGCGTAAGTCTTGGCCAGGGTCGGCAGCAGGATGGTGCCCAGGGCCACGCCCAGCACGCCTGACGGCAGCTCCATGAGGCGGTCGGCGTAATACATCCACGACACCGAGCCGGCCACCAGGAACGAGGCGAAGATGGTGTTGATGATCAGCGAGATCTGGCTCACCGACACCCCGAGAATCGCCGGCAACATCTGCTTCAGTACCCGCCACACACCCGCGTCCTTGAGGTTCAGGCGCGGCAGCACGAGCATGCCGATCTTCTTCAACGCTGGCAGCTGGTACAGCAACTGCGCCAGGCCACCGGCCAGCACGCCCCAGGCCAGGGCCATGATGGGCGGGTTGAAGTACGGCGTCAGCAGCACGGCGAAGGCGATCATCGCCACGTTCAACAGGGTCGGGGTGAAGGCCGGTACCGAGAAGCGGTTCCAGGTATTGAGGATCGCACCGGCCAGGGAAGACAGCGAGATCAGCAATATATAAGGAAAGGTCACCCGCAACAGGGAGGTGGTCAGCTCGTATTTTTCCGCGTTGTCGACAAAGCCCGGAGCTGTTGCCCACACCACCCATGGCGCCGCGAGGATGCCGATGGCAGTCACCAGGGCGAGGACCAGGGTCAGCAGGCCGCTGACATAAGCAATGAAGGTACGTGTCGCCTCCTCGCCCTGCTGGGTCTTGTATTCGGCCAGGATCGGAACAAAGGCCTGGGAAAACGCACCCTCGGCAAAAATGCGCCGCAGCAGGTTGGGCAGTTTGAACGCGATGAAGAAGGCGTCGGTGGCAACGCCGGCACCAAAGATGCGAGCCAGTATGGTGTCGCGAACGAAGCCCAGCACCCGTGAAATCATGGTGATCGAGCTTACTGCAGCCAGGGATTTGAGCAGGTTCATCGAAAAGATTCACGCCAATGGCAGAGGACGCTGCCAGACAGCGTCCGAATGTGCGATACTCCCGCGCCTTCGCAGGGGAGCCAAAAATTCCCGAGTGTACAGGTCGCGCAGCAGAAAGGAATCTTTCCCTCTTGTTGGCGCACCGCTCGGCGGAACCTTGCAGGTGGCCTTGACAATCGATCTCTTGATCGGCATGATTCGCGGCCTATTTTGTTTGCTATTTACCTAAAGTCTTTCGAGGAGCTCGACGGTGGCCAACACACCTTCCGCCAAGAAACGTGCAAAACAGGCTGAGAAGCGTCGCAGCCACAACGCCAGCCTGCGTTCCATGGTCCGCACCTACATCAAGAATGTAGTTAAAGCCATTGACGCAAAAGACGCCGAAAAAGCGCAAGCCGCTTACGTTCTGGCTGTACCTGTAATCGACCGTATGGCCGACAAAGGTATCATCCACAAGAACAAAGCTGCTCGTCACAAAGGCCGTCTGAATGGCCACATCAAGGCGCTGAAAGAAGCTGCAGCTGCCTAAGCGACGCGCTATTCGAAAAACCGACCCTAGGGTCGGTTTTTTGTTGCCTGCGATTTAGTCACCAGCACCAACCCGCTTTGTGTAGGAGCGGCCTTGTGTCGCGATCGGGCTGCACAGCAGCCCCTCGGTATTAGCGTCGACGCTGATATTGCTGGGGCTGCTGTGCAGCCCGATCGCGACACAAGGCCGCTCCTACATAAAGCAGGGCGGCGTTGGCCTTCGGGTTACTTGGCGATCTGAATCTTCGGCGCCCACTGCAGCCAGTCATCCTCGGCCTTGTCGAACAAGGCGAAGGTCTGCTGCGGCCGTGCCGGGTTGCCCATCTGCTCACCATCCGGCGTAGCAAAGGCGATACCGCCATCGATCAGGGTCTCCAGCGACTCGGTACGCACGGTAGCCCCCTTGAACAGCCCCCAGTCGAAACCGAAGCCACTGCTGTTCCAGAAGCGGCTGCCACTGCGTACCAGGGCTGCATAGCGCGGCTCGATGAGGATATGGATCAGCACGCGGTCAGCGCTCTGGCCCAGCTCGAAGCCCGTCACTTTGCCGACCGCAACCTCACGGTAAGTCACTGGCACACCCGGCTTGATCGAACCACGGCGTGGCGCACTCAGCGTCAATGGCAAGCCCACCTCCGGCCCAGCCACTTGCGGGGCATCGGCCAAGGCGATGAAATCGCGCTGCGGGCCACGGTCCTTGGCTGCCGGCTGCACCTCCAGGTACTGCCCGCCAATCAGCGTGTCGAGGTTCTCGGTGCGCACCAGGCCCAAGGCTGGCTTGACCACCCAGAACTGCGTACCGGCACGGGCAATACGGCCCGCCGCCTCGGTGATACGTGCCCGCAACAGCACTGCCTGCAAGTCATCGGTCAGGTCGACGCTTTCGATACTGCCCACATCCAGGCCACGGAAGCGGATCGGCGTACCCGGCTTCAGGCCATCTGCACGGTCTACACGCACGGTGATCAAGGTACCCGCGCGGTTTACCGCTTCCTGGCTGTCATGCAGACGGAAGCGGGGAATGTGGCGTTTCAGCTTCACGTCGGGCCGTGGCGTGTCGAACGCAATACCGCCGGCCATCAACGTTTGCAGCGACTCACTCTTGATCTTGATGCCCGACAGGCCGCCGGTCAGGGTAATGCCACTGACGTTCCAGAAGCGCGACGAGCCATTGACCAGCTTTTCGTATTCCTTCTCGATGTGCACACCGATCAGGATGCGGTTGCTGTTACGCGCAAACTGGTAGCTCTGTACGCTACCCACCTTGACCTGGCGGTACATCACCGGGCTGCCGATTTCCAGCGAACCCAGGGTATCGGCGAACAACACCATGTGCAGGCCTGGCGCCTTGAGGTCGAGCGGCGGCGCCTTGGCGCGGGCCTCGAACTCACGCTCGGGCCGCTCACCCTTCTCACCCGGGCGAATGGCGATGTAGTTACCTTTGACCAGCGCCTCCAGGCCGGTGATACCTGCCAGGGAAATCGACGGCTTGACCACCCAGAACTGCGTACCCTCGACCAGGTAGTCCTCGGTCAGCGGGTCCAGCGTCAGCTCGGCCGATGCGCTGGACAGGTTGTCTTCCATTTTCAGGGCTTTCAGCGAACCCACCTGGATGCCCTTGTACATGACCGGCGTGCGGCCTGCCTGCAAGCCCTCGTAATCGCTCAGCTTCACCTTGACCCGGATACCCGCCTGGGCGGCGTCGAAGTCTTCATACAGGCGGAATGGCAGGCTCGGGTCGGTGGGCGGGCTGTCCTTGCGGTATTCCGGCGTTGCAAAGGCGATACCACCGGCCACGATGCTCGACAGCGACTCGCTGCGCACCTTCACACCCGACAGCGAAGCATCGATGCTGACGCCGCTGGCGTTCCAGAAGCGCGTGTGCTTGCGCACCAGGCTGGCGTAGGCAGGCTCGATGAACACCTTGATTTCGACGGTGCTCTGGTCCTCGGACAGGCGATAGCTTTTCACCCGACCCACCTGGATCTGCTTGTAGAAGATCGGGCTGTCACGGTTGAGCGAACCCAGCCTGTCGGCTTTGAGGGTAAGATGCAGGCCAGGCTCCGAGTCCGAGAGCGGTGGCGCTACCTTCAGCGCGGTAAAGCGCTTGGTGGGCTCCCCTTCCCCCGGGCTGACCGCGATGTAGTTACCCGACACCAGTGTTTCAAGGCCGGTAATACCCGCCAGGCTCACACTCGGTTTCACCAGCCAGAAGCGCGTGCCCTTGGTCAGGTGGGCTTCGGCGTCCTTGTTCATCTCGATGGTGGCGATCACCCCTTGGTTGTCGCCTTTGGCGTCGAGCAACAAGCTCTTCACTTTGCCGACCGGCATGCCCTTGTAGATGACTTCGGTCTTGTTGGCGACGATACCTTCACCCGACTCGAAGCGGACTTCAATTTCCACACCGGCCTTGCTGTAAGCCTGCCACGCGAGCCAGCCACCGATCATCAGGGCGATCAAAGGCAGGATCCAGATGGCCGACCAGTTCGAGGCTGGGCGGGTTTTAGCCGTTGGCAGGTCACTCATGGTCGTCATCCGACTCCGTGTTATCCCAAATCAGTCGGGGATCGAAAGTTAAAGCGGCAAGCATTGTCAGGATCACCACAGTTGCGAAGGCGACAGCGCCCAGATTGGCTTCGACACTGGCTATTCGGCCGAAATTCACCACTGCCACCAGGATGGCGATGACGAAGATATCGAGCATGGACCAGCGCCCAATGAATTCGATGAAGCGGTACATCCATATCCGTTGCCGCGCTGAAAGCGGCTGGTGACGCTGAACGGAGTACAACAGCAAGCCGATGCCCACCAGCTTGAACGTGGGCACCAGGATGCTGGCAATGAACACCACGGCGGCAATGGGCACCATACCGTGCTTGAGCAGGGTGATGACGCCGGACATGATCGTGTCGGGGCTGCCCTGGCCGAGTGTACTCACGGTCATGATCGGCAGCAGGTTGGCCGGGATGTACAGGATCGACGCGGCAATCAGCAGCGCCCAGGTACGTACGATACTGTTAGGGCGGCGAGCATGCACAATGGCGCCGCAGCGCGTGCAGGTCTGCGAAGTGCTATCTGGCACTTGCCTGTTCAGTTCATGACATTCATTGCAGACAACAATGCCTGCATCAATCGCCCGCATGCAGGTCCTCCCCCGATAGCGCACTCCAGATCTGGTGCGGTGACATCACCACTTCAAGCCATACCTGGACCAACAACAGGCTGATGAAGCAGAACAGCCCCAGGCCCACGGTCAGTTCGGCCAGGTCCACCAGTTTGACGATAGCCACCAGCACACCCATGAAATAGACCTCGAGCATGCCCCAGTCACGCAAGTGGTGATAGATGCGGTAGAACAGCAGGCCGAAGTTGCGCCCCACGTTCAAGCGGATACTCAGCAATACCGCCAGCTGGCAGAGCAGTTTTGCCAGGGGGATGGCCATGCTGCACAGGAACACGACTACCGCTACACCGCGCATCTGCGAATTGTACAGGCCCAGTACGCCGCTCCAGACAGTATCGTCCGAGGTCTGGCCAAGCAGGTGCAGCTGCATGATCGGTAGAAAATTGGCAGGTACGAACAGCAACAGCGCGGTCAGCACCAGGGCCAGGCTGCGGTTGACTACATTGTGCCGGTGGGCATAGAGCTCGTAGCCGCAGCGGGGGCACAGGGCTTTTTCACCGTGCTGCAACACGGGTTTGCGCAGCAGCAGGTCGCATTCGTGGCAGGCGACAAGCTCGTCCAACGGCAATTGGGCCAGTGCTTCGGGTTCGACAGGATTGGGCATATGGCGCTTCTGGATAGGTGCGTGGGCCTATTCTAGTGTTCTGGCTCGAATTGTGGGAGGCGACTTACCAGAAGGGGTAAGCGATTCCTGTAGGAGCAGCCTTGTGCTGCGAAGAGGCCATTGCAGCCAAAGATAATCTTTAGCCTTACCGGCCTCTTCGCAGCACAAGGCTGCTCCTACAGGGGTTCGGGCAGGACTGGGGATTTTCTAGCCACAA
>NZ_CP170113.1:0-44801 GCF_050058005.1 Pseudomonas sp. WOUb67
GCAGCATGGCGCAGCTGGTGGTCAGCGCCGGCGCGGTGAGGCCGTGAAGTGCGTGCGTCTGCGACAGCAGGCGCTTGTCGAAAGCAGCGTTGTACATTACGACCGTTCGGTCAGCGGTAATAGCAGCATATTGTTCAGCCAGCTCTGGCCAGCTCGGCGCATTGGCCACCATGGCATCAGTGATGCGATGGATCGCCCTGGCCTCGGCCGGGATCGGTTGAGTCGGACGCACCAATGTGTCCAGGAGGACAGCGCCGGAGGCATCAATAATGGTTATCTCACATACCTCATCATTGCGACCCACGCCGGTAGTCTCGGTGTCCAGCACCAGACAATTGCCTCCGATCAGCTCCTGGGCGTGTGCAGCCACCAGCTGCCGCCGCACTTGCGCCGGACCTGGTTGCCAGCGGTAGGGCACACAGTCAGCCGGTTTGTACACATTATAGGCGCCTTGGCCTTGCCACACGGTGCCCGCAGGCTGGGTTTGGTGCCCTATCATCAGGCGATGATGGGCCTTCAAGTCTTTCTGGCACAGCCATCCATTTGCTGCTGCCTCGGCAGGGGTAAGGTGAACTCTCTGTCGGGCCACGGCCAGGCTCCTAGGTCAATTCGCCAGCGCGCTGCGCTGTTCATCATTAATCGCGCAGCCCTTTTGCAAAACGGCAAGATCATCCCTTTTGATGATCCTGCCTTGCTCGATCTTCTCCTGTAGAACGCGCTTCATGCACGGCGAGTTGCCGATAGCATCCTTTAACTCGACAGCCGTTGCGGGTTCATCTGATTCAACCATCCCCCTCGCAATAGGGACCAACACGAACCAGATCAGCGCAATAACACCTACAACAAACAGCAGGGTTTGTTTCAAACTTGCCTTTTGAATATCCATAATCCACTCCATGGTCATTCGCCCTGCCGGTGAGGGCAGGGCCATAACATTCGTTTTAGGCTTCGACCAACGCAACCATTTTGGCCTTGGTCATATCATGCTCAAACTCGTCACCGTTAACCTCGTTCTTGAACCAAGCCAGGCCAACTTCCGTGGGGCGCTTGGTCTGGATCAGGCGGCAAAGATCGCCATTGATTTCCACCTGGACAATGGCCTTTTTGATCTTGGTCGGATCTTCTTCTTTCGGTGGCTTCTTCGGAGTGGTCGGGGTTTCGTCGCCGCCGCCTTGTTCCTCGTCGCCGCCCTCTGCATCTGTGTGACCGTTGAAGGCATCGACCGTGTGGGGATCGCGACCGCCGCTATCCTCCAGGAACTCGCGCAGTAGCTTCACGCTGCCACGGGTAATCTCCTGCGTTTCATCGCTGAGCCAGGCCGCGACTTCTTCCGGGTTCTTCTTGTAAGCGGTCACCAGCTCGTTCACGACAGTAATGTCATTGACACGATCAGCATCGAAGGCGACTGCGATCACATCAGGTAGGGTGAGCAGGGCTGCATACTGGGTAATGAAGGCATTCGACTTGCCCCAAGCCTTGGCAATGTCGCTCTTCTTCATGCCAGCGTCTAAGCGCTTCTTGATCTGATAGGACAGCTCGCGGGGCGTATGGTCTTCTTTTTGAATGTTGGCAACAATCTGGTCGTCTCCAACGTAATCGTTGTCAACGAAAACCGGGATATCCGGCACACCGGCCCACTTGCTGCCACGGTAACGACGGGCGCCATCGTTGATGATGTAGTGCCCTTCCCCCAGCTCCAGGTCGTCGTGAACGGAAATAGGGGTCTTAACCCCACGGGACTTGATGGTGCCGCCGATTTCCGCAATTTTCTCAGGCGAGAAACCTGGGTTGCTTTCTGTGCGCGGCTGCGCCGGATCTTCCCGGACGCGATCCAGTGGCACGCGGAGCGGGCCAGCGCTTTTCTGTGGGGCTACAGGAGCGCTCATCAGGCCGGACAGGTCCATACCTGTCAGATTCATGCCGCCGGCCTTCTGAGAGGCCTGAGCGGCCCCCTGTGCCTTGTTGTCGGTCTTAGTCGCGCTCATTGCACAACCTCCATTTTCTCAAATACATACTGAGTCATTACGCGAACTTCCTTAGCGGCAACCCGAGCAGCGCTTTTCGGGATTTTCCACACTGGGATTTGATCGCCCAGCGCCTTAGCAAAGCTCTTGCGTGAGCGGCATTCAAAGGGCATTACCAGGTCTTTAAATTGAGTGCGCATCGCTGCCAGGTTGGCCAGCTGATCGCCATTGCGGCTGTCAACACGGTTCGGGAGCATGCCCAAGAAGGTGAGTCCAGGATTGCCGCGGCTGCGCACCTGCTGGATCACGCCGACCATCTGGTGCATGCCCTGGATGCTGTAAGGCTCAGGCTCTACGGGCGACATAACGTAGTCACTTGCAAACAGCGCGGCGACCATCAGGTTACTGATGAACGGCGGGGTGTCGATCAGGCACAGGTCAAAATACTGGCTGAGCTGTTGAACCTTGCTGCGCAGGGTCGATACAGCGTCTTCAACTTCCATCTTCGAGATATTCGCCAGCCCTTCGTCCTTCTGGATAAGGGTGATACCGGAGTTATCACGATCAGCGAACGTCGAGGGGATCAGCGAATCATCGGCTGTAAACAGCTGGCTAGCGAAAAGGCCCGAAGCATGCGCCGCAAGCGTAAAGCTCGCATTCCCTTGGGGATCAAGATCAAGAACGACAACACGCAGGCCGCGCACTTCGCCGTCGAACGCCAGATTACAAGTTGTGAAGGTTTTGCCTTGACCGCCTTTCTGAATTGCGTTTGCGAGCGTCTTCATCTTGAAAGTCATATTCAGGTTTCCGTTTTTTTGAGGGCCTGTTGCTGCTGCCATTTCTTCACTATGAACGCTTGGTGTGCGGGCAGAATTGCTGTTACCCGCTCGTAGCCGCTCGGCACTGCCGCTTGCTCCTGGAAGGCCGACCATACGCGACGAACCGCTTGCGATATTGCTCCCGGAGTCAACCCCAGCTCCCGCGCATACTGAGACTGCGGATTCCCCAGCACCAGTACCCCGTGTGCTATCTCCAGCGTTTGAGGTGAGACGCCCAAGTCCTTCGTCGCGTCCGCAAACTGCGCCTCGGTCATGGTTTTTTTGGTCATGGATCTTACCCATAATTAGCTCCGCACCTGGCAGTTGAACAAAGCGGTGTCCGCCGCTGTATGCCAGCAAGTTTAGCTAAACTGTGCGGGTTAGGTCAAGGATTTTAGCCGCTAAAATACAAACTTTAGCTAAATAATCTAGCTCTTTGCTTTACGCATATCCGCAATCCTGGCCGTGGATACGCCTGCCAATTTGGCAATGACAGCGTTAGGCAGCAGGCCAAATAGATGCTTGTAGCGGTCGGCTTTAGAAACTCGCTCATGGCCAGGCAGCCCGAGGCTCATGCGGCGCTGCTCGATCACGCCCAGCGGAACGCCTACAGCTCGGCTTATCTTTGCTGACGAAATTTTCCCGAACAGTGATTCATAGCCAATCAATGGGCCGGCAACATCCTCAAGCGGGGCGCTCTCAGGGGGCTGTATGTCGGCTTTGGGCGGTTTAATGCCGAAAATCGCGCAAACGTCCAATACATCTTGAAGGGGCACGTTAGCTGCAATTGCCACGTCTTCAGCAGGGACTAAGCGCAGGGCATCTTTGAATGGCCGCACTGGGTGCCCTAGTGGTAGGCGTTGCTGTCGGTGAGGCACCTTGGCACGGGGCTCTATTCCGCGTTCTTCCCGGTACATTCTGATACTGGTAACAGATGCGCCGCATTTCTCGGAAAGGGCACGATCCGACAATAGGCCGACCAAATGGGCGTAGGGTTCGATTGCTTGATTGATGGAGTAGGGAGGGATTCCGAATAGCTCCCGGCGCCGTTTGATTCGACCGGGTGTGGTGCCGGCAAGGCGGGCTAGCTCTTGATCGTAGTATTTGCCAAGTTTGCAGTCATACCACTTTGCAGCACCAATGTATTTCCACTTGGCAGTCATCGTCCGTTCCATTGACAAAGCCCCGCATAGAGCGGGGCCTACTTCACTCCCTGGGGTTTATAGACCGACACGAAATATGTCAGCGCAACCAGGACAACAAAATGCAGCAGGAACGTCCACCCGGCGAATGTTCCAGGATCGTTCCAATGCCACGCCATCACTCCCGCTTGATACACAACGTCCAGGGCGACCACCCAGCGAAGCACGGGCCAGAACAGCACCAGAGTGAACCACAGAGCTTTCCAGCCTCCCTGCATGACTCTTTTAAGAAGGTGCGGCCTGTTGCTCTTAGGCTGACTGGTCGGCTCGGTGTACTGCTTTGAAGTTTCGCGCGCCGGCTCGACTCCAGGAAACTTGTATACGTTGTTAGCCATCACTTGACCCCCTCATGCGATTGCATGAACATGCTAGTTGCAAGCACCTGGCTTGGGCTTGATGTGTCCGCATCGGGTCAAGTGCCCCGGAGCGATCCGGGGCGCTTCTACTGCTACCGAGCGAATGCCAGGATTTTTGCTTGCTCTACGCCATCAGCTGAAAACTTGCCTTTTGCCTCGCCTTCCAGTGCGCATGCTGCCAGATATGCCCGCGCTCTCAACTGCTCTGCCTGCCGTGTTAAAACCAGCGCCTTGTGGGTTGCCTCGGCGGCCTGGCGGGCCAGCTCCTGGATAGTGTCGCGGCGTGCTTGCAAATCGGTTTTTGCCACATTGGGCAGTACGTCAATCCAAGGCATCATTTTGACACGCTCCACTGGTTGTTGCTTCATCGGTTCCATTCTCCGGTATTGACCTGAGCAAAGTGCCCGGCCTCAAGTCAATTATAGGTCTTATAGACCTATATCGCCAGCGAATTTTAGCTAAAGTTTCATTTTAGCCGCTAAAATATCAGTCCTGGTGTTCAAGCCATATGCGGGGGTATCCCGCCAGGTCAGCCAAGATAGCCCAAGCTGCATACGGAACAGGGGCGTCTCCACCTGTCCAGCGACGTATCTGTCGCCCCCCATGAATCCCTAATACCCTTGCAGCAGCAGCACCGGATAAGCCCTTGGGCGGGTCAATGCGCAGCAGGATTTCCCGGACTTCATCCGCTGTAGGTTGCTGCCAATCAGCAGCAGGCCGAAGGCACTCTGGCCGAATTTGGATTCTCACTGCGTCGGTCATTCGCTGTCTCTCTGTTCTATTCTGGTGTCCAATCGAGCTTTGGTCCTGGCCTGTTGAAGTCGAGGCCGGGATTGTTCTGCCCATATACGGACCTGGTAAGCCTGATAAGCCGGTAATATGGCATCGACCAGGACGAACCCTGCCGGGATGCTTTCATCGAGCTTGGACAGCTCCCGCTCTAGTATCTCAAGAATGCTGAGGGCATAGGAAATATGCGCTTCATGCAGCTCCATCGTGAACTTGCACGCACTGATTGGGTTCGCTGAATAGCACACCATCAAATCGTAGTCGCCTACGTCTTCTAATCCCCGACGCTTTAGGCTGTCATGCTTTGCAATAGAGCGCTCCAGCATGCTTTCGTAGCTTTGCACCTGCCGCTCTAGCTTGGCCTTTCGCTTCTTTGGGTCTTTGGGCAAGCGGTCTAAATCTGCGCTTGTATCGGGCACTGTACCTGCCGGTCGAGGGCCTACATCGCGGCCCCACGGGTACTGCTCCAGCAGCTGGGCAATTGCTCCGTGATCGGCCTCGTTTCGGACCTTTTGGGCTTCTTCGTCAAAAGTCATTGGCTACCCATTAGAAAGGCCCGGTCTTAAACCGGGCCTTGTTCGATCAGTCAATGGCGGTGAGGATGGCTTGCCCCTCGGGGTGCCCTACAGCGTAAGCACGCAGCTTGTAATAGAGGTCAGTGAGTCGTTCGGACTCAGACTCTGGAATGCGCGCACACAGCAAACGCCCCAACATCATGAGAGTAAGCGTGACACCTGCGGCCTCGGCGCCCATCACCTCCGAACAATAGTTATCCGGGATGACCAGGTGCTGCTTCTCGTCGCTGTCCAGCGCCGCGAAAAATCCGCCATTGCTGAGCGTGTAAAAATTCCAATAGCCCCCGGTGTAACCCTCAACGAAGCGATCAGCGTGGACGTACAGCAGGTTTTCGCCCGCCATGAAGTATTTGCCAAGGAAGGAAGGGTAGAACTCAAGACGGGCAGCTTCCGCAACGACAGTAGCGGTGATGGTGGTGGCTTCTTGATTCAGTGCAGTCATCGGATTTCTTCCGGTGTTGACCTGGGCAACATGCCCGGCCTTCGGAAAAAATTATAGGGCTTTAAGCCCTATAATGTCAATCAAATTCAGTGGATTCTGTCGCTACGTCCATAGTCCTCGGACGGGCTTAAAATGCTCAGCCGGGGTCGGCGCGGTTGGGGTTCCGGCTGTTGCAGCCGCGAAGCTGACTCAGCGATACGATGCGAAAGCGCCTGCTTAGCGTCCGCAAACTGCTCCAGGTCGTAGGCCGAGGCCCGCTTACAAGCGAGTTGTTCGCAGTCCTTCAAAGCCCGCCTGGCGGACTCTACCCACGATTCAACTTCACTCGTACCAACGCATGCGTGGTAGTGGTTGTTGGCCAGGGCGAAAAGGCGGTCGGTTTCATTGCGCAGGACTGCAACTTTGACAGTGTTCATCGGAATGCTCCGGTATTGACCTGGGCTGAATGCCCGGCCTCTTTGCATAGTATAGGGCTTAAAGCCCTATACATCAAGATTTGACTGACAATTGGGGGGCCGCTCCCTTCTGGTGTCCATCCGCTCCCGGTTTTGCCAGCGTGCAGCCAAGCTCTCGGGGGCCGGCCAGCCGCGCAGAGTAGTAAGGGCGTGGCTTGCGACAGATGAGGTCATTAGCCCGTGCACAGGCTACGGCTCCGACCGCATCCCTGGCGCGCACATACATGGTGTGAACCACTTTCCGCTTACGACCCTGCCCAGTAACCAGGTCCACCGCAAAGGTCTTAAATTCCTTGTCCTTCCAAAAGGCATAGGCGTCTGCTTCATCACCCAGCAACACGCGCCCCTGTACTCGCGCACCCTCAATTGTCATACGTCCTCCGATCAGCCCAGGTGGTGTGGAATCACAAGATAGGGCTTAAAGCCCTAAATGGCAAGCGATTAATTGACAGTTGGGGGGCTGTCCAATACTGACATTTGAGGGGCTTTTGATTATCTGGCCCGTGTGGTGGGAGCGGTGGCCACGGTAACAGACAATTGGGGGGCCACTATATGGCCACTGCGGCAAACCCGGCAGAGCCATCACTACGCCACCAATGACAATTGGGGGGCTTTTCTGCTCGATCACCAGGTCTAGCAGCACCCATTAACAATCGACAATTGGGGGGCCTTAAATGTCCAGGGCCGAAGCTGTCACCATTCGTCTAAGGCATGCAGCCGCTGGATCTGATGTTTGTACTCACACAACGTCTGATAGGTAGAACTGCCGGTCCCAGTCACCAGCGCACCTACAGCAGCACAATCAGCTTTGACGTATTCCAGCCACGCCGCCTGCGCCTGGGGCAACGCGAGCGGGGCATCTTTCGGCAGCCAGCCCCTGTCGGCGTTCTCCTGTGCGCTGGCCAGGGCCTTCTGATACTTCTCAGTCACCGCGTCTTTAGCTGCCTCACGCATGGTAGAAGCGCATAACCCGGAGTCGTTCGTGGTTTTTGTCTCTGGTTTCCTTCAAGCACTGCTGCCATTCAGCCTCCAGCTTCGCCGCGAACTGGCGCACAGCTGCATCCAATGCTTCCTCCCGGCCCACATCAGCATGGGCCGCAGCCATCACTACCAAACCTGCCAAACCTGCTTTGATCGCACCTTGCATTCGTCTTCTTCCTTGAGCTGGTAAACGCCGAAGGGATCTTGCCGATTCACCAGGTCAGGAGCAATCCATAACCAGTGCAATGCCTGCGCCGGCCGAAGCTCCCAGCACCAGGTTAGCCAGCAACCTAAACAACAATTGGGGGGCAAAACTGCTCATCCTGCCGTAGCACCCACAGCAAATATCGCGCACCTGGTCTGAGATACCCTCACATAGCTCAGGAAAACAGGCGATCTAGGGGCGATCTCCCTTCTGGTGTACCCATCGAGGTAATACCAGGCCCTAGAGACCATCTAGTCATGCGCTGAGCGTGTAAGCGCTGCGGCAAAGGGGGGCTGTATCCCCTTTGCGTAGCGAAGCGATCAAAGCGACGCGAAGCGGAGTTGACTGCCTCCGGGGTGAGGGCGCTTGCGCCCGAGGGGCTTGCCCCTGGGGGGATGGGAGAGCCGCGTAGCGGCTCGGGAGGGTTTGAGAAGGGGGGTTTCCCCCCTTCGGCGCCGTGGGTTACGCGGGGGTTAAAAAAAGGGGGTTTAAAAAAGGGGTTTAAAAAGAGGGGTTAGGTTCGCCGGAAAAGCGCCGCTAGGCCCCGGATTTCAAGGGTTTTACGCCAAAATAGAAGCCCCCCAAGTGTCAGTTCTGATGCCCCTCAAATGTAGGTACTGTTGCCCCTGTATTGTCAATGCCGGCGCCCGCCATTTGTCAGTAGATAGCCCCTCAAGTGTTAGTATAAATCAGGGGTTTCCACGCCATTTCACGCAGTAAGGGCCTGGAAAGTGGCTGGTTTGGCTCGAAAGCGCCTTCTGTTGGACCTGCAAGCAGTCAGAAAGGGCGGATTACCGTTCTCCAGGTCAAAAAAAAGGGGGCTACGCCCCCCAAGTGTTGTATCTCGCCAAAAAATGGCCCCTCAAGTGTTAAGAAGTAGGGGCACTATCGCAGGCAGTGGATGAACCCCCGTTCAACCCATGTTTTCTGCACCAGGCCGACCACCTCCAGCTCTTTACAGGCATCCCGGGACTGCTCAGCCCATTTTTTGGGGCGCGTGGACTCAGAACCACAAATGAGCCTGAACGTCTCCAGCTTGAGGGGGTAGGGGGCGGCATGGGTCACAAAGTAGTCGAACATGCGCCGAGCGGTAGGGGAAAGCGTCCGGTATTTGGACCACATAACCTTGGAGTAGTGATCGTTCGCAAACAATACGACAATGTAGGGGTCAAGCTGGGCGTTGCAAACAGCGCGCTTCTTGCCCACCTTTACTATGTCGAAGTCACCTAGCAGGGATAGGTTCTTCAATGTGCTGTGCCGTGGCGATTTGATCGTGAAGCAAGTGGCTTTGAGTCGCTTCAAGCAGCTGAGTGCGCGCTTGTAATAGAACTCGTTGATATGCCAGCCGAGGTCTGTACACAGCTGGTACAGGGTGAACTCTACGTTATTGCCGATCGGAGAATGCTTCGCGTACTCCAGGATCTGCTGCCATACCAGCTCATCATCATCAGCCCGCAGCTCAATACCGGTGTAAGTGATTTCAATTTCGCGGTTGTAGTGATAAATGAGCTTGTCTTCACAGGCGTCACGCTTTGTGCGCTTATTACGAGTGGTGAAAACGGCCGAGCGCCCCCAGTCGTTGGGGATTGCGCGCAAATCATCGTCCCACGGGGCAACCTGGAATAGCGACATTTCCAACTGCTGCATTTCAGCGACTGTCGCCACCATCTTTGCACTGTCTTTGCGGTCCTGGACGGCATCAGCAATGTCGTCAACCACAGTCCGGGCCGGCTTCTTGCCTCCTTTTGTTGGCAACCCGGCCAGCTCGGGTTGTTTCTGCTCAACAAGCGCTTGGTCTAGATGGTCAGCAACGGTGCGCTTTTTGGTTTTTGCTGCCTTAGATGCAGGCGCCTTCACGCTTTGCTCTGCCGCCTGTGGGGTAGGGGAGTCGAAATCAATGACGTCAGTGTCAACCGCAGCGACCGCCGCCGCTATGGCTTGGACCGACTGCATGCCAGGCAATGCCGTGGCTGACGCATAGGCTGACTTGGCAACCTGCTCAGCTGCTTCTGCCGGCGTAAGCCCTTGTTGCACCAGCTCTTTAATTAGTGCTTGAGCGGCGTTCTGTAGGTCGGCCATGGTCACTCCTTGGTATTAACAGCCGAATAATCCCGGCATGCCCCCGCATAGCGAATCTTACCTGCGCAGGCAGAACAGTTCACGTTCAACGCAAAATAGCGTTTACCGAAACTGCACACGAATTGTAAGATGGCCTGATTGAAGGGAGACGATACATTTTCAAACTGGCACTTTAGCTAAACTACTCCCGACGGTCAAGAATTTTAGCGGCTAAAATCTAGCCCCGGATCGAGGCGACGACCGACTGTGCATAACGCAATATTTTTCACCAATGTCTTGCGACTGCTGAACGAGCGGGGGATGACAAAGCATGAGCTTGCCAAGCTCACAGGCGTATCCATATCAGTGCTCTCGGAGATAACCAACGGCAAGGGGAACCCGACACTGAAAACCTTGTCAGCTATTGCCGAAGCACTCCAGACCCCGCTAGCCCTCCTTCTGGAGTCCACAGACATTGATACGCGGGAGCTTGAGGACGCATCAGGCGCACATATCCCCACTGGATTACCCCCCGGCTACTGTCGCGCTTGCGGGACGCTCACGCATCACCAGGCATTCCAGGTGCGTAAGTGGCATGAGTACAACATGGCCAAGATAAGGCAAAAGTCGTAACGGTTCACAAAGCAGGAAAATTTTAGCCGCTAAAAATCTAAGGCCCCCTTGATCGGGGCTTTTTTTATCGGTAAGGAAATGCTGGCACTGATGCTGGCACATTGTCATGGATGGCAAGCGGTGCGAAAAATACCACTGATAAAAACGATGCTGAGTTGTTGCCCCCAACTCAGTTTCGGTATATCGTTTGCCCCAATCGCGTAACGGACGGATTAGGAGCAAGCGATGAACGAGCATGACGAAGGATCGGAGACGGTCAGAAAGCGCGTAACGGAGCGGCTGCGCCGTGACTTTGGGCCGATTGTTGAAGGCGCGCTCAATGATCCCAAGACCACCGATCTGCTCCTGAACGCAGACGGCAAACTCTGGTTGAAGCGCCTGGGGGAGCCATCACGGGTTATCGGAGAAATGGAGTCGTGGCGCGCAACCTCCGCCATGAAAACTCTGGCCGGATTGCTCGGTAAAACCATTGGCGCTAAGGAGCCAATCCTTGACGGTGAGCTGCCATTTGGAAACGAGCGTTTCGCTGGCCAGCTGCCCCCGGTGGTTTCGTCCCCTTGCTTCGCAATTCGAAAACCGGCTGTCGCGGTGTTCCCGCTAGACAGCTATGTCGAACTGGGGATCATGACTCAAGCGCAATGTGACGCCATTAAGAAGGCTGTGCGCGAGCATAAGAACATCTTGGTTGTGGGTGGCACCGGTTCCGGCAAGACCACACTCATTAACGCAATCATCCAAGCAATGGTCGATAGCGACCCGGACGAACGAGTTTTCATTATTGAGGACACGGGCGAAATCCAGTGCGCTGCGATCAACTGCGTCCAGTACCACACCACTCTTGAAGTCAGCATGACTGACTTGCTCAAAACCACTCTGCGAATGCTGCCTGACCGAATCATCGTCGGTGAGGTTCGTGGCGCTGAGGCCCTTGATCTGCTCGATGCCTGGAACACGGGCCACAGCGGCGGCGCCGGCACCCTTCACGCAAACAGCACAGATTCAGCGCTGCAACGGCTGAAATCACTGATTACCCGCAACAAGCACGCACCAACGGACATTGAGCCGCTCATTGCTGAGGCGGTTGATGTTGTAGTCCACATCAGCAGAACCCCAGAAGGCCGCCGAGTAGAAGGGATTCTAGAAATCCTCGGATATGAGAACGGCAACTACACCACACGAAACCACTAGGAGTAACACCATGCAAACCATGCAACCTCTGCAATTCAACATTTCCCGCGTTGGCAACAAAGCTCTGGTTGTCGTAGCCGTCGCGCTTCTGTTGATGCTCGCCGCACACCCCGCATTCGCTGCTCAAACTGCTGGTGGGGGCCTGCCGTTCGATTCGTGGATGACCAAAATTCGCTCGTCGGTAACTGGCCCATACGCTTACGGGGTCGCAATCATCGGCCTGGTCGGTGCCGGTGCCACGCTGATCTTTGGCGGCGATATGAACGGCTTCCTGCGTACGCTCATCTTCATCGTCCTGGTACTGGCCTTCGTCGTTGCAGCACAAAACACCCTGTCGGCTGTTACCGGCCAGGGCGCAGAAATCACCGCTGCTCACGATATGGCAACCCGCTCCGCTGACTGGATCACTACTCAGGTGAGCGCCCTGCAAGATGCTGTATCCCGCGTAGCCAAAGGGGAATAAACATCATGGCACTACGCAAGATCCCTATTCGTCGGGCCGGCAACCGCCACAACCTTTTCATGGGTGGGGATCGTGAAATGGTTATGTTCACCGGTTTGCTCGCAGCGATCTTGGTATTTGTAGCCCAAGACTGGTTAGCGTTCTTTGTCGGCGTCGGCATGTGGTTCTCGGCGCTCTGGATGCTACGGAAAATGGCTAAGTCAGATCCCATGATGCGTTTCGTATACCTGCGCAGCCGTCGATACAAGCCGTTTTACCCGCCGCGTGCCACTCCCTTCCGCGAAAACAGCACCTCACAAGGGAAGCAATACAAATGATTCAATCAATGCTTATCGCTATTGCGGCAGTCGGCATCCTTTTGGTGCTGTTTCTGCTCCTGCAAGTTCGCAAGGTGAATGAAGACCTTCGCCTTAAACAGCATCAGTCAAAAGCTGCCGGCACTGTTGATTTGCTCAATTACGCTTCGGTGGTAGATGACGGTGTGATTGTAGGCAAGAACGGTTCTTTCATTGCAGCTTGGATCTACAAGGGCGCTGACAATGCCAGCGCAACCGATGCCGAGCGTGAAATGGTGTCTTTCCGAATCAATCAGGCGCTTGCTCGTATGGGCAGCGGCTGGATGGTTCATGTGGATGCAGTACGACGCCCAGCGCCGAACTACACCGATCCAGCACTATCGGCATTCCCTGATCCGGTTTCGGCAGCTGTCGATGAGGAACGCCGCCGTACCTTTGAAGGACTGGGGAACCTGTATGAAGGGTTCTTTATCCTGACCGTTACCTGGTATCCGCCCATGCTTGCGGAGCGCAAGTTTGTCGAACTGATGTTCCACGACGAAGGCGACAAACCAACCGAGAAAGCCCGCACGCGCAACTTGATTGACCACTTCAAGCGGGAAATCAAAAACATCGAATCGCGTATGTCTTCGGCTGTTAAGCTGGAGCGTCTGCGTGGTCAGAAAATCATGAATGAGGACGGTTCGACTGTTACTCATGATGATCTACTGCAATGGATTCAATTCTGCGTTACAGGGCGGAATCACCCTGTGATGCTGCCAACTAATCCTATCTACATTGACAACCTGGTGGGTGGCCAAGAGCTGTACACAGGTGTCACGCCAAAAATTGGTAACAACTTCATTCAGGTTGTTGCCATCGAAGGTTTTCCACTGGAGTCCTACCCTGGAATCTTGTCGCAACTGGCCGAGCTTCCAATTGAATATCGCTGGTCGAACCGATTCATATTCATGGATCACCATGAAGCAGTGTCGCACTTGGAAAAGTTTCGGAAGAAGTGGAAACAAAAAGTGCGCGGTTTCTTCGACCAGGTATTCAACACTAATGGCGGCGTAGTGGATGAAGATGCTGTATCCATGGTTGCGGACGCTGCCCAAGCCATTGCCGAAACAAACAGCGGCATGGTTGCCCAAGGCTACTACACAAGTGTTGTTGTACTGATGGGTGAAAACCGTGCTGAGGTTGAGAAATCGGCCGAAAAGATTCAGAAAGCTATCAATGCCATGGCCTTTGAAGCGCGGATCGAAACTGTAAACACCATGGATGCTTTCCTGGGATCACTGCCAGGCCACGGGGTCGAGAACGTGCGTCGTCCGCTCATCAACACGATGAACCTGGCCGACCTGATCCCAACCAGCACGATCTGGACTGGCGAAAATCACGCTCCCAACCCCTTGATGCCGCCTAACTCGCCGCCGCTGATGCACGGGCTGACCTCTGGCAACTCGCCGTTCCGCTTCAACCTGGATGTACGCGACCTGGGCCACGCAATCATGTTTGGTCCAACCCGAGCTGGTAAGTCCACGCACCTCGCGCTGCTCGCTTTGCAATGGCGCCGCTACAGCAATGCACGCCTTTTCACGTTCGATAAAGGTATGTCGATGTACCCCAGCTGCAAGGGGTCAGGTGGATCGCACTATGTCATTGCCGGCGCAGGCGATGCACTGGCCTTTGCCCCACTGGCCGGCCTGGTAACCCGCCAGCGCCGCGCTTGGGCAATGGGTTGGATTGACGACCTGCTGGCCCTTAACAACATCGAAACGTCGCCAGATCAACGCAACAAGATCGCTGAGACGATCTTGGAAATGGGTAAGGTTGAGGAAGAGACTGGCCGGCCTGGCACGCTGTCTGAGTTCACCGCCATGATCCAGGACCATCAGATTCGCGCAGCCCTCAAGGACTACACCGTGGATGGGATGATGGGGCACTTGCTCGATGCTGAGCAAGACACCCTCACGATGGCGGACTTCTCTACTTTTGAGATTGAGCACCTGATGGACCTGGGGGATCGCTACGCCCTACCAGTTCTGCTTTATCTGTTTATGCGCATTCAAGAAGCGCTAGACGGACGCCCAACTTTAATCATCCTGGATGAAGCCTGGTTGATGCTGGGTCACAAAGTGTTCCGCGAGAAAATTCGTGAATGGCTCAAAACCCTTGCCAAGAAAAATGCGCGGGTACTCATGGCAACTCAGAACCTTACGGACGCAGCGAAGTCCGGGATTCTGGATGTAATTGTCGAGTCCACAGCCACCAAAATCTTTTTGCCGAACGTGTACGCGAACAATGAGGACACTTTCGAGCTGTATACCCGTATGGGTTTGAATCAACGCCAGATTCAAATAATCGCAACTGCCGTGCCAAAGCGCGATTACTACCTGGTATCGGAGAAAGGCCGTCGCCTATACAGCCTCGCACTTGGACCTCTCGCCCTTTCGTTCGTCGGGGCAACAGGGGCAGAAGATATTGCAACCATCCAGAACCTTGAAAGCAAGCACGGGCCTGACTGGGTTCACGTTTGGCTGCGCGAAAGGGGTCTGAGCCTTGAGAATTATAGGAGTGCAGCATGAAATTGTTCGGAAGCAAATCAGACAAAGTTAAAAGCAATACCGATGAAGTTTTAGCGGCTAAAAATACCAAGGTTCAGAACCCGTACCTGAATGCTCGCCGCGCCTGGAATGGCCATGTAATGGGCCTAATGTCTAGCCTGCAAGTATGGCAAGCCGTAGGCATTATCTGCCTTTTGACCACGATGGGCGCTGTTGGCGGTATTGCGCACATCGGCGCGCAATCCAAGATCATTCCTATGGTGTTCCAACAGGATGCGTCTGCCAACACAGTCTCGGTGACTCTGCTTGATCGCGTACCTGATGCAGTTATCACGGACTTCCAGAATGCAGCCGTAAACTTCATTACGAACATGCGGATGGTGACGCCGGATGTAGCATTGCAACGCAAAGCTGTACTGGCAGCATACGCATACCTGGCGCCTGAAAACCCGGCCACTATCAAGGCGAACGACTACCTGAATGGCTCGCCAGAGCGAAACCCTTTCGAGCGCGCCAAGAAGGAAACTGTCGCGATTGAAGTCAAATCCGCCATGCCACTCACCAAAGAAACTTGGCAGATAGATTGGGTTGAAACCGTCCGCACCCGTGACGGCCAACTGAAAGAGCAGCCGTATAACATGCGCGCTCTGATTACGGTTTACCAGAATAAAGACACCGAAGTTGACCAGAACACATTTGTTAACGGCCACTTCATTTTCATGCGCGACTTCAGCTGGTCGAAGCAACTCTAAAACTGGGGCGGACACTCCTATGAAAAAGACAATTCTTTCTACCGTACTTGCAAGCCTCCTTATGCCAGGTTTTGTACTTGCAGCCGAAACCCAAGCTGATATGGCGGATAAATACTTTGCACCGGATACAGTCAAGCTGACCGACCAGGACAAAAAGGCCCTCGGTATCGGTAGGAAGTGGCAGGACGGTCAAACCTCTGGCAGCGCGACCACTGGCGGCGATGGTGCATTGACCTTCGTATTCGGGGGCCAAACGCAGGTCGTATGTGCGGTTCTCCAAGTCTGCGACATTGCGCTGCAACCAGGTGAGCAAATCAACACACTGAATGGCGGCGATCCGCGTTTCACTGTAGAGCCGGGCATAAGCGGGTCGGGTTCCTCGCAGACTATTCACCTCATCTTGAAGCCGCTGGACGTTGGCCTAGACACAACAATGGCCGTGATGACTGACCGCCGTGTCTACCACTTCCGCATGCGCTCCACGCGCAACCAGAGCATGCCTTTCGCACGGTTCATTTACCCCGAGGAAGCCGCAGCCAAATGGGCTGCAATCCGCACAGCCGAAGCGAAAGAGCGCCACGACAACACGCTGCCTCAGACCCGAGAGTACTTGGGCAATCTTGATTTCAAATACAAGGTGGAAGGCGAATCCCGCTGGAAGCCTGTCCGCGTATACAACGATGGCACTAAAACCATCATCGAAATGCCCGACACCATGCGCCAAACCGAGTCGCCTACGTTGCTGGTGGTCCGTCGCGACGGCGGCTGGTTCCGCGATGCGGAAACTCAGATGGTCAACTATCGCGTCCAGGGCAACCGCTACATCGTGGACACCATCTTTGACAAAGCGATCCTGGTTGCCGGCGTTGGTGACCAGCAAGACAAGATCACTATTGAGCGGGGTGCCAAGTGATGCGCAAATCTCTACTCATTAGCGCTATCGTCCTGTGCCTGGCCGGCTGCGCCTCAAACTCGCCATACGGGAACTACTCTGCCGCACCGGCAGCTTATGACCGTGCAATGGCCACCGATACCGTTGGCCACCTGGTGAGCATGTACCCGCCAGCTCATACGCGCTGGAACATCATGCAGCCGGCAGAAGATCCATACGGTAAAGCTCTGGTGGAGCTTCTGCGTGGCCGTGGCTACTCGGTAAGCGAGTACACGCCACCGGGCAAAGGTCAGTCTCAGACACCGGCAGCGCACCCGGCCAGCACGGGCATTCCGCTGCACTACCTGGTTGACTCGCTATCACCAGCTGCTGACCTGTACCGGGTGACCGTCGTTGTCGCGGGTCAGCCGATCAGCCGTGCCTACATCCAGCAAAAGAACGGGACTGTCGTAGCGGCAGGCTCCTGGTCGCGTAAGGAGTAAGAGCCATGGCCACCGAAACCGATCAATTGTCTCCTGATGCGTCTCCGGCCGGAAAGAAAAGCGGCGTAAAGCGTGTGAACAACGTCCCGCTGGGCATTGGCATCACCATCTTGCTGCTCTTTGTGGCCCTCATAGTGATGACTGCTGTAAAGCGCGGTCAGGAGGCAAATCAACAGGAAGAAGCCTTGCCCACAGGCACAACTGGTAACAGCTCGAAAATGGCCGCTGACATTGTTGGTGGCCGTATGAACGGCATGATTGAGCAGGCTCTACCAGAGCCGCCGTTGCTGCCGGCAGAAGGCGCAGAAACAGCTGAGCAGGCTCCTGGTGGCGTTCCGGTTGCCAGGGTCCAGAATCCCGATGCACCGCCTACACCGCCCCGAGGGGGAGGCATGTTCGGCCAGGACAACCAAGACGACCCAGAAAGCGCGCAGCTGCGACAGGCAAAAATGCAGGCGTTCCAAACTGCTGTCGAGGCTAAAACTTCCGTCACGCTGCCCGACATGAGCGAGATTGGGGAATCGACTAGCACTGCTCAGCCGCCTCAAACTCGCGGTGAAATGCTCGACAGGATCGCCCAGGTGCGCCGGGAGATTGACCAACAGCGCGCTACGGACCCTAACGCGGCTTATCAGAAGGCGCTGCGCCAGGCGCAAGCCGTGAATGGCGGTGGCGGCGGTGGCGGCATGGGCGGCGGTCGTGGTAGCTCGGCAGGAATGATGCTTGCGGCAAGCAACGGTGCTGGTGATGACTACAGCGCATTTGATAACAACGGCGCTGAGGACCGTTGGAAGTTGGACTCCAAAATGGCAGCTCCAACCACGGCTTACGAACTGCGGGCCGGTGCGGTCATTCCAGGTGTGATGCTGAGCGGTATCAACTCCGATCTTCCTGGGCAAATCATGGCTCAGGTATCTCAGGATGTTTACGACACTGCAACCGGCAAGTACCTGCTGATCCCCCAAGGCACACGCATGGTCGGCAGCTATTCCAGTGATGTGGGCTTCGGCCAGGAAGGCGTATTGATTGCCTGGCAGCGTCTTGTATTCCCTGACGGCAAAGCGCTGGATATCGGCTCGATGCCAGGGGCTGATATGGCTGGTTATTCTGGATTCCGCGACAAAGTAAATCGCCACCTTCTCAGAATCTATGGCTCGGCTCTGTTCATGACAGGCATCACTGCCGGGGCCTCCATCGCCACCAATCAGAACAACAACAACAGTGGCGGCTATGAGCAACCTTCGGTCAACAGCGAACTTAGCTCAGCACTGGGACAACAGCTTGGCCAGGTATCGGCTCAACTCATTGAACGAAACCTGAACGTTGCTCCGACAATCGAAATTCGGCCAGGCTATCGCTTCAACATCGTAACTGTGAAAGATGTTCCGTTCACCAAGCCGTACCAGTCGTTCGACTACTAAGGTCAAGGAGATACAATCATGCGTATAAGGAAAACCATTTTAGCCGCTAAAATTATGATTGCCGCTGTGGGGGCATCTGTTCTGGTGTCCCAATCTGCTCTTGCTGGCATCCCGGTTGCGGACGGCCTGAACTTGTCGCAAACGACTGTTAGCGCATTTCAGGCTGTGGCAAACGTACAGAAACAGATAATGCAATATCAAAAGCAGCTGGAGCAGTACGACAACATGCTGCAAAATACAGTTGCACCAGCTGCGTACATTTGGAGCGAGGTTGATGCGACTATCAGCAAAGTAGTTCAAGCGCAACAAACCCTTGACTACTACATGAATAGCGCAGGTTCAATTGACTCTTACTTGTCGCGCTATCAAAACGTTGACTACTACCGGAATTCGTCGTGCTTCCAGCTGTCGGGCTGTTCAGCAACTGAAATGAAAAAACTCGATCAGCATGTAGCGAACAACTCCGACGCCGTAAAACGTACTAACGCTGATGTGATTAAAAGCGTTGCCTTGCAACAGAAGTCGTTGAACGTAGACGCTCAAAAGCTCCAGCGTATGCAACAACAGGCAGGATCGGCCAGGGGCCAAATGGAAGCCTTGGGCGCAGCCAACCAGTTAGCCGCAGCCCAAGCTAACCAGCTGATCCAGCTGCGCAGCCTCTTGGCCGCTCAGAGCCAAGCAGCGGCAACCATTGCGCAGCAAGAAAGCGACAAACAGGCGCAGGAAGAAGCATCAGCAACCATGCTTCGGGACACTTCGAACATCACCCAAAGCAAACCAAAAACCTGGTCACTGAACTAAGGAAATTAGATGAGCGTTAAAACTATTGGGGCAGCAGTCATGCTGTCCCTGATGGTAAGCCTGGCAGGCTGCAAGGAAGACAAGCCAGAGGTTTCTAACCCTGATTGCTCCAACCCTGAAATGGCGAACCACTCAAAATGTATCCGAACCGATGAAAACATCATTCGGAGCAAGCCAAAAACTTGGACTATGGATAACAGCGAGAACTGATTATGAAAGTACGCAAGCCAGGAAAAGCAACCTGTGCGGCAGCACTTGCCATACTTGGCTTGCTGCTGATTCCAGAGGTCGCGTCCGCTGCTGTTGATACCGGCGTGATGGACTCGGTAATGCTGAAATATAAGGAAGTCGCTAAGGGGTGGGGCGACAAAATGGTGACGTATGGCACCTGGTTGTTTTGGTCGCTTGCGTTAATCAGTATGGTCTGGACCTACGGCCTTATGCTTTTACGCAAAGCCGATATGGGTGAGTTTTTCGCTGAAACTGTTCGGTTCTTTGGCACACTGGGTTTCATGTGGTGGATTCTTCAAAACGGGCCGAAAATTGCGGCTGCTGTGATTGATACGATGTTTACCATTGGGACGAAGGCAGTAGGGGGGCCAAGCGGCTTTACACCATCAGGAATCACTGATATCGGCTTTGACTTGTTCTTCCGCACGCTTGACTCTACTTCGCGACTGAAACCCGTTGACAGCTTTATCGCCATGATACTTGCTGCTGGGGTACTTATCGTATTGGCAATCGTCGCAGTAAACATGCTGCTGCTGTTCGTATCGTCTTGGCTTCTGATGTATGGCGGTGTCTTCTTCCTCGGCTTTGGCGGTGCCCGCTGGACTTCGGAAATGGCGATTTCCTACTACAAGTGCGTGCTTGGTGTAGGTGCCCAACTTATGGCGATGGTTCTATTAATAGGCGTCGGAAAGTCATTTGTAGACCAGGCCATCAAAGGCATGAGTACCGGCCTGAACTTGAAAGAAATGGGCGTAATGCTCATCACCGCTGTGATTCTGCTCTACCTGACCAATCGTATTCCCCCAATGATCGCTGGGATCGTCGGCGGGCCAAGCAGTGCCGGTATCGGCTCGTTCGGCGCAGGCGCAGCAATGGGCGCAGCAATGGCAGCTGCTGGTATTGCAGCTGGTGTCGCCAGTGCCGGCGCCGCCATTGCCGCCAACGTAGCGGCCAACGCAGCCGGGGCAGGATCTGCTTTGAAGGCGGCATTTGAGTCGGCTCAATCAGCTGGTTCTGATGGCGGTAATGCTGGTGACACGGGGAGCGTGGATGCCGGGGGAGGGGAGAACGGCGGTGGTCAAAGCGCCGGTGGTGGTGGTGAAGGCGGTGGCGGTGGCGGTGGCGGTGGCGGCGGCGGCGGCGGCGGCGGATCGAGCTTTAGCCAGGCGATGGGCAACGCGGGCCGAATCGCCTCCGCGATGGCTGGGAGCCTGGCCAGCGGCGCGAAATCCGCAGTTGCAGCAAAAGCCCAATCCATGGCCGCAGCTGCCAGCGAGCGCGTTGCTAACACCGCTGGTGGCCGTCTTGCAGCTGAAATCAACGGCACAGCAGGTAAAGCCCGGGAAGACCAGGCCGTACTGGCACAGGCCGCTGAAATCAAACATGAACAAGCGGTGCAGGAAGCACGCGACCTGGTTGCCGAACACTCCCAATCAACTGAAAGCGCCGAACCTCAGTTTGACGGTAACAGCGTAGGCAGCGGCAATAACGATCAATCCGACGAAGTTTCCGACTTTGTGAACCGAAAGGCATAGGTACTGATATGAAAAAGGTAATCAGCGCTCTGTTCGTCACTTTCGCACTACTCAGCACATCCGCGCACGCGAAAGACCCATGTGAGACAGTTCTTTGCATGGCCGGCATGCTGCAAGGGAAGGGCATTGTCGAGGGGTGCGACGGGGCTGTGTCGGATTTTTTTAGCATTATCAAAAGAAAAAAGAAGAACCGGATTGATATAAACGGCACGTTCAACGCCCGCAAACAGTTCGTAAACTCTTGCCCTCAGAATAGCGGATGGGGAAACAAGATCAGCAACAAATATGGCCGCATTATTCGCTGAGGACTGACAAATGCCCTTTCTTGATCTGCCACCCCAAATGCAAGAGCGTGTTGTTTGTTCCGTGACAGCCGCTATCAAGTATGAAGTACCGGCAAACCTGGTGCTGGCCGTGGCAGAAAAAGAAGGCGGCAGGCCTGGCCAGCGAGTTAACAACTCCAACGGCACTCAGGATGTGGGTGCCATGCAGTTCAACACCGCATACCTGCGCGATCTTGAACGGCAATACGGGATCACTGCGGATGACGTCGCCCAAGCTGGGTGCTACTCCTACGACCTAGCCGCTTGGCGGCTTCGCGGGCACATTCGTAAAGACTCCGGCGACCTGTGGACGCGGGCTGCGAACTACCATTCCCGCACGCCTAAGTACAACGCCCCGTACCGGGCTGACCTGATGAAAAAGGCTGCGAAGTGGGAGACCTGGTTGTCTGAACGCTTCGTGACCTACGATCCTACGTCGCCGGCTGCGCCGGCCATCGTCGCCGGGTCGGCGCCGGCTGATGGGACGCCAGAGGAAAAGGCTGTTGCGATCCCTCAGAGCGCCTTGAGCGTGGCCACTGAGCCTGCCAAGCCGGCGCAGCAAAACGCTTACAAAGCAAAACCACGGGCCTACAACCACGCCGCCGAGCGGGCTTTGGCCGACCTTTACGCTCCTGGTCTGGTTAAGTGAGGGGGGAGGGTATGAGTCAGCTCGTCGCACGCCTCAGCGCCTATCCTCGCCAGGGCATTTCAAACGGTACGGTCGAAGCACTGAAATGGTTGGCCCTGGCACTGATGGTTGGGGACCACATCAATAAGTACCTCCTGAACGGTACAGAAGCGTGGCTATACGACGCTGGCCGACTCGCCATGCCTCTGTTCATGTTTGTTCTGGCGTACAACCTAGCGCGCCCTGGTGCGCTTGAGAACGGGGCCTATGGGCGAACCATGATCCGCTTGGCTGTAGCAGGCTTGATTGCTACACCCGCCTTTCTGGCACTGGGCGGCCTAGTGGGTGGCTGGTGGCCGCTAAACATCCTGTTCACGCTGTTTGTGCTGACCGCCACGCTTCGCCTCATCGAGCAGGGAACGTTGCAGGGCTGCGTAACTGCCGGCCTGGTGTTTGCCATCGGCGGTGGCTTGGTTGAGTTCTGGTGGCCTGCACTGGTGTTCGGTGTTGCGATCTGGAGCTACTGCAAAGCCCCCTCAGTGCCGGCTCTCCTGGTGGCGGTGGGTGCATGCGCCTCGCTCGGCTACATCAATGGGAACCAGTGGGCGTTGGCGTCCCTTCTGTTGGTCTTGGCAGCACCACATATCAATGTACCTTTTGCGCGTTTGCGTTGGATCTTCTATGCGTTCTATCCTGTGCACTTATATTTGCTCTGGATCGCCCGCATTAAGATGAGTGAGCTTGGTTACTTGTTTTTCACCTGACTTTTGAAACACTCAACACGGAGAATACCCATGGCCCTTGATGATGCCACCACTGGCACACTAGCAAGAAAGCTGATTTCAGTTATCCGCGAAGAACTACAAAAGAGTATTAACAGCGAAATAAGTGATTCACTAATCGCCACTCATCTGCTTACCACCAGCACATCAGAGGTTGCAGGCCACTTAGAAGTTATCGAACCAGGTATTGAGCGTGAAGACTTGCACGGCATCATTGAGCGCGCAATTTCCGTCCTGTCTCCAGGCTCTGGAATTGTATTCAGCGAAGGTGAAACGCCGAATTGGATTCAAGTTTCGATAGTTCATGATGGCCGAACCCCATTGAAAAATGTCGCGGATTATCGCTGGATTCGTCTTAGCACTATTGACGAAGTTGTCCCAAGCGTAGCCCTTGGGGCACAGGATGATAGTCGTTCTTGGGGATGGAACTTGAAGGTCAAAACCAACAAGGGCGATGTTTACTGGGCAAGTGACAGGACCTTCAAAGGCCGCCTGATCGACCTCGCCCAGCTGCGAGTGATGAACGCTATTGAGCGTGCGGTGAAGGCTGAGAATCAACCTGCTGCGCTTTCCAAACACGCTTAACCGTTGCCTCGCTGCACCCGGCCAGCTTCGCCGTTTGAGCGATTGTCTGGCCGGCCCCCTTCAATGCCACTATCCGCTTGTGCATGGTCTTGTTGGCCTGCCTGCCCTTGTACCTCCCTTCCTGCTGCGCAAGGTGTATGCCTTGCCGCTGCCGCTCCCTGCGGTTCAACCAGTCTTCATGGGCCAGCTGGAGCGCGATCCGCAATATCAGCTCCTGGTTGTTCTCCAGAACAATGCGGGCTATGCCGTCCGTGCTATCGGCCAACTCCGACAGGTCCACGATTCCAGGAACAGCCAGGCGCGCACCTTTACTACGGATAGCAGCCACGAGCTTTTCCGCTTCCACCAAAGGGCCGCGGCTGATCCTGTCCATCTGCTCAGCGATCACCACATCACCTGGTTGCAGGTCCTCGATCATTCGCAGCAATTCGGGCCTGTCATACCTGACCCCTGACTGGGTGTCGCGGTACACGCCGGCAATGTAGTACCCGGCCTGCCGTGCATCCTCGGTCAACACCTCTTGCCGCTTTAGGTCCTGGTCCTGGGTACTAACACGCATGTAGATTCGAGCCACCTTCATATGCGCGCGTCTTCCTGCATCACAAACCCGCTCATACCTGGTGTGTACTCCGTAACTCGGCCCTGTAGTGATGTTCCGTCAGCCAGGTTCACGCGAGCGTGATACAGGCCTGGCCGATCTGTAGCCTCGGGTAGTGGCTTTACCAGGATCACCGCGAATCTCAGCGCTCCCACGGACTCAGGAACGTCATAGATCCGAACGGCCTGGTCGTGGAATTTATGTTCGCCGGCACCATGACCGTCTAAAGCTGCGTAACTGAAAGTCACCTCGGCTGCGCCCATATAGGGCAGATCCGGGAAGCGCTTTTGCTCCGCATAGTCGCGAATAGCTTGATGCAGGGTGCCGATCACCTGGTTAGACGCCAACGCGGCGTCGGCCTGCTCGATGACTTGCCGCTGGGCTTCAACATCCATCCAACGTGAGCGGTACACGGCGACCATCGAATTAACTAGCTGCGCCCGATGATCGCGGGGCAGGTCGAGTAACGCGGCCATTTGCATTGGAGACATACTGAAAAGGAATCCGCTCGATGGCGCGTCAGCGCCCAAGCCGAGCAGATCTAATGCTGGTGAGTTGAGTGGCGGCATAGCGCTTACCCCTTGTCTGAGATGGGTTGTGGGTTCAACTGTTTCAGCCGGCTGTGCTTAGCTACCGCCAGTTCAAGCTTTAGGTCGGGTAGATCCTCGTCAGCAACCAGCTCTGCCGACCACGAATCAATTATGAGGTCGTCGGCATAACGCTCCAGCTGCTCCAGGGAGCGCAGATCGACAGCCTGGGTGACATCAGCTATTGCTTCGCGGATAGCTTCTAGTGCGTCGTCGTGGGTCATGGTCATTCTTCCTCGGAGCCGCTGGCTTTTTTGGGTATACCCATAGGGGCTACAGCATAGCCCGCGAGCTCAATAGCTCAATCCCGATCTATTTGAGCTAGTGCAACGTCACCTACCCAAATGAGCCTGGTAAGGCAGGAAAAGCTGCCAAAAAAAAGCCCGCGACTAGGCGGGCTATGGTGCAGCTGGTAACGCTACGAGCGCTATGAGATTGCGGTGCGCGCAGCGTCCAGTTCTCGCTTCGCTTCCCCCATACGAACGTGCAGCTTTATTGCCTCCTGGCTAGTGATAACGCCACAAATCTGGAGGGTGGCGATTTGGCCTTCCAACATACCTTGGAATCTATGGTACATAGCTTGCTCAGGGTCCAGCTTCAAAAAATTAGCCAAGTTGCGCTCGAAGCGATCAATTTCACTTGCTAGCAAAGGGTGCGGCTTATTGCTTGCCATAGCGGTATTCCTTTCTATTTGCGCTTTGATCGACGCGCCTTAATACGCTTGCTGGCCTGGGATTCTCGCAGCCGATCAGCCGCATATAGCGCCCTTGAAAGCCAATACAAAGGCCAGTGCAGAATCATGCTGACTCGCTCTGCCTTAATACTCAGCTTGAACAATTTTTCTGCAACGTGCTTGATACGCATCGTAGTTTAATCTTTGTCGGCTGTTATGTATGCATATGCTACAACACCGACTCCGACAGCTATCATTACCCAGTAAATTGCTACAAACGGGATAACTGGCTGAATTGGTGATGAATCTGGCCACGCCTCATGGTTTCTTAGCTGGACACTACCCATGATAATTAAAAACAAGCCAAGCATCAGCTCAATGAATTTATTACGCAAAGTCATTATAACGCGATACTTGAACGAAAATTTCATTTTGCGAGACACAGGCACCCTCCCCTCATTCTCAGGTTTCTGAGAACTGATCAAACCACAGTGTTTAGCCAGCGACATAACGCCAACAAACACAATAACGAAGTATACAACGGCGTACCAGAAACCAGACTCAACCCATACGACCTGGAAGTACCGCCCTACTGTCATAGAGCTTGGGGTAACAAGCCAGAATCCAGCCAGCGCTAGAACCATACCCGCGAGCAAAGCGGTAAAAAACAGCCTTGGCGAAGGAAGAACAGGTACTTCACTTGGATCTTTATAGTTCATAGCAACCTCCATATTTCAGATAGAAACCAGACTTCCTATTCTGGACAAAAAATCCTGTAAGCGATGCCTGGCATTGCCACAAGCACACCAAGGGCGAACAGCCAATGAGGGATCATCCCCCCCAGCATCAGTGACCCAACCAGAGCATTACCAATCGCAAAAATCAACATGCCGATCAAGCCGCCACGAAGCAGGCCGAAGGCGCCCACACACACTGCGGCAAAGGCAACAATGAAAGGCGGGAAACTGAAAGATGCAAGGGGGTTTGCCCCCGCTCCAAAGATGAATGCGCCCAGCATGATTGATAACAACGATGCGGCGCGCAACGCTTTAGCTTGAGTGGTTTTCATCGCACCTTCCATTTGCCTGCCCCTAATTACCGTGGTTAGTGACTTACAGTGTAGGGCTTATAGCCCTATAGTGCAAGCATTGTTTAGCTAAATTTTAGCCGCTAAAACGCTGCGTGCCGGCCCTTGAACGTACCATGAATTGGAATTAGCATGACTGTTCGGATATCCAGTTCTAACCCAAGAAGCATCATTCTCAGACGTTTCCCACAAGCCTTATGAACCAATTGCCCAACGTTGACGCCCTCAGCATATCCCTTGATGACCTGTTGCAGCTGCGCGCCCCTAGTGTCTACCTGGTGCGTGTCGAAGGCGACAGCATGCAAGGTGCCGGGATTTTTTCCGGGGATCTGCTGATTGTGGATCGCCAGGTGCAGGCTCAGCATGGCCATATCATCATTGCAGCGGTGAACGGTGAACCGCTCTGTAAACGCTTGAGTCTTGAACATGGGCAGATTGTTTTGCGGCCAGAGAACAAGAAGTACCCTGCCCGCTACATTATCGAAGGAGATTCATTTGAGGTATGGGGCGTTGTCAGCCACAGCGTGCGGAGCCATTGAGGATCACCCTGCCCCATCTGCCAAACATATATTATCCCTTGTCGGGCTTTACAGGCTGTTCCTTGGGAGCCACCTGCGAAACACTAACCTGCTTTGGTTGTTCTGCAACATACGGGTTGAAATAGAACCACACCCCAAGGGCAACACCAATTAAGCCGACCAGGAATCCGCCTGTCGTGTACCACTGCTGGCGTACATTTTTCTTATCGCGATACCGCAGAATTTCTTTAGTGTGATTAGCTAGCACATAGAGAGATTCAAGATTCGCCCCCAAATCTTGACGGACACGATCTATCAGTAGCTTAGTGTCGTTGGGCAAATCATCGAAAGGTTCAGTAACTTTGTACTCTTTCAAAAAACCAATAATCACTGCTTTGTGCTTCGCAAGCTCTTTATCACGACCTGTGATAATGTCCCGGTCAAGACCTCGGAGCACCTTGTTAGCACTCCAAAGCTCAATCCCGTGGTCATCTGCCATCGCACAAACATCACTCCAGGCCAGCGGAGTGGGCGGATTAGGGTTATTCAGCGCGGCAATTAAATCTTTGCGAAAACGACCTGTATTAAACGAGTCTTGAACAGCATCACCAAACGTATTTATAAGCCATACCAAAAAAGCCAATAGAGCACAAAGCAAAACAGCCGAATACAAAATTACAAAAGTCGTGCTATCCACGCGAACCGCCTTTATTAGTTATTTAACTCTTTAAATGTGCCATTAGGCATTATAACTTCGATTACATGCTGCGACGTTGACTCCCCAGCTTTTGCTGGTTGCGCCTGAACCTTCCTAGATTCAATCCTGCGTTCCGCCATAGTGGGATATCTCGAAGCTAATAGCATGATAGTGACGACAGGTATAACAATGACCAAGAAGGCCATAGGGCCGCTTATAGATTGTTTCCTACGCAAATTACACTCCCCCCGTCGCAAACAATGTTCCACTCAATTTTAGCCGCTAAAAAGCCGGGGGGTTCCCCGGCTTCTTGATAGTGCTAGCTGTTAATTGCTAGACGGTATCACGGCTAAATCTTGTTGGCTTTGCGGTTCTGGAGTTTCGCGCCTTCCTCCTGGGAAAGCTCGCCCTTGACCTGGCCAACACCTCGGGAATATGACACCTCGTAGCGCTGCCCCACAGTCGGCTCCTTCCCATTCAGGGCCTGATCGAAAATCTTGCGATCATGCTTCACGATGGTGGACTTGCCTTTGCCATCATCGGGGCCGAACTGATAGACGTTCTTCTCATCAACATGCACCAGCTGGCCACCGAACTTTTGCGGGTGGACCTTCTTGCTAGCGTCCGTGGCGTTGTTCAACTGATAGATGCCTTTCGGCAAGCCGTTCTCCCCCAGTACCTTTTGAGTCTGCCAACCAGGTGTGCCGTTCTCCCCTACTCCTGGGACAACCTGGTCGATCTGGCGGCTTCCATTCAGGATCACGACCTTCACTGATCCCAGCTCAGGGATTGGGCCAACACCAACATCACCGGCGTTTCGTGGGGCACCAATTTGACCAATTTTCATGCTTATCTCCTTGCTTTGGTTAACTTCAATGACTGAGGTTTAGCGGGCCACAGCACGCCGAACCTTGGGCTGATCTATTTCGCCCTGGCTCACACCCTGGACACGTTCACGCTCCAGCTGAGGCTGTTGCACCTTGACCTGGTGCTGCTCGATGACGCGGCCAACTGCATTCCTTACCTGGCGTTCCAACCCTTCGCGCCCCAAGGCGCTCTTGGTGGCCAAGTCGTTAAAGTCAGTGAGCCGCTTCATTTTTTCGAGCGCTGCAACCTGCTCGTCGGTGAGCATTTCCGCGTGAAGTTCTGCCGCACGCTTGGACTGGGCAGGATCACCAGCAGCGGCGCCGCCTTCGCTGATGAGTTCTTTAACAGCGGTCTTGGCGTGTACATGCTTGCGGAACGCCTGCGGGGTGATGACCGGCAACGAATCGGGGTACTGGACTTCACCTGGTGCAAATGTCGGGAATATGGCTTTACCGCCGACAGCCTTAGCTGCCTCCAGCGCTTTTGTCCTGCCAGCATTGGTGCCGTGGCTCATCACCAGGTGTCGATCGTCGTCACCCGCGATGATTACTGGCTTATCCGGGAACTGTTCGTGCAGGGCTTTGGCTACTGCCGGCAGGTTGCCGGAATCGAAGGCAGCAACGGTCGCATAGCCAAGCGCCGATGCGAGGCTGCTGGCCGTTGCATAGCCTTCACCGATCACAAGTGCCGGCGCAGCTGCAACAGCATCCATCCCGCCCAGCGGGTGGAAGCAGCCTTCTTTACGGCCATCGGTGGCATAGCGCTTGGTCCCGTCCTTCTGGATGTACTGCGCGGACCATTGCTTGCCGTTCACATCCAGGACGGGAATAACCGTTTGCTTGCCGGCCTTGTCGGTTAGGACACCAGGCAATGGCTCAATCTTCTTGGCAACCATGTAAGGGGTCGGCTCGGTCACAGGCACCAGGCTGGCCATGCTGCTAGTAACCTTGGCGGCGACAGCCTCCTGCGTTTTAAGCGTCTTGGCTTCCCGGGCCTGCAACTTGCTCGCAGCTTCGGCTTGCAGCGCGGCCTTTTGCTCGTCAGAAAGCGTGTAGCCTTTGCTTTTCCATTTGATGTTGACCGACGTTTTGTTGTTGATGATCGAGCCGGCTGGGTGGCCGTCCAGGAAGGCAACATAGAACCCGTCATTTGCCCCCTTCTTGCCGCCCTCCACAGGGACGCGATGCTTCTTGCCATCCATGATCGGATGGTCACCGCGCACAACCAGGCCGACAGAGCGCATGGCATCTGCGAATTCTTCGCGAACGTCTAATGCCGGCGACTGCTCATTGGCAACGTTTTCAGGCTTCCAGCGGGCCAAGGCTGCGGTATCGCCATTAGGCCCGACATACCAGGACTTTGCAGCCTTATCATAAGCCGCTCCAGCAGCCTTAGCGGCCTCTCTCTCGCCATATGGCACCGCCAGGTACTCACGCGAAGCCTTGGGCACCACGGCAGCTTTGGGGGCCTCTCCTTGGGCTTGCTCGATGGGATCTGTGTCGACCTTCGGTGCCGGGTTCAACCAGTGTTCAAATGGGGCCTTATCGACGCCTTCTGGGATGTACCAGGAACGTTCCTGCCGATCCCATTTGGCACCCTGCTCCTTCGCCTCGTTTTTCTCCTTGAACGGTACGTCGATATAGGTCCGGTTGTTTGGCTTTTCTGCCGTGGCCTGCGCCGTAGCCTGCGACTGTTGAGTGAGCGATGCGGGTTGCGCTGCAACCTGATCGCGCAGCTCTTGGAGCGTTTCGCGTAGCTCGTCCAGGCCACTTTCAGCCATGACCACGGCGGCGCCGTCAGCGTCATAGCGGTCGTAGTACCCTTTCAAGGTTTCTAGAATCTCCGCTTCACGGGCCTCTAAACTCTGGATCTGCTCAGCCAGCAGGTCCTGGTCAGGACGGAACTGCAATTCAGGCGCTACAACTGCATGGGCATCAATGGCAGCAAGTCGTTCAGCCTGGCCAAGTGCTTCGGTTTCAGTCTTGTAGTCAGCCAACCAGACGGCCAGGCCCTGCTCATCGCGAGCATATAGGCCATAGAACTCTGCCGTTTCGTTGTCCTGGGTCATGTGGACGCCTTCGCCGTCCGAGTCACGCGCAATGCCGGTGACTTGGGTAGCGCCCGACCAATTACCAGGTAGCTCGTACCCAAGCGCTTGCGAGCTGGTAGCCTCCAGAAGACGGCCAAAGCTCTCTTTCAGCAATGGCTCTGGCTCGCTGCGCACATTGCGCAAGGCGGTGGCCACCATCTGTTCATTCGCGGTTAATTCCGGCAGCGGTTGCGGCTCCGGCTGCGCGGTCACTGCCTCTGGCTTGGGGGCCTGGTCGCGGTTAGCCACTGCTTCGCGCCGGTCCACCTCATCACCGATAACGTTTCGGGCGCGGTCGATGTTGTCAGCAACGGTATCCACGTTATTGAACATGGCTTCCATGGCAGCTTCGCGGCGCGTCCAGAATTCGTTTTCGTTGCTCAGCGGATAGGTACTGCTGATGACCTCATCAAAGATGCGCAGCTGCTCATCTGTCATACGGCGCACCACCTGGTCGAGATCCGGGCGCTCGATGGCACGCAGTGCCCAGTCTTCTGCCTGGATGTTCGGCTGCTGCTCACCTGGCACGCGCATACCTACCCCCTGCTCTTTTGGCTCGCCCTGGATCTGCGGTTGTTGCGTCTGATCCTGGGTGTGGATCTGCTGTTGTTCCAGGCCAAGCACAAAGGTTTGGATCTTCTCCGCATCCGAGGCGGCGCGGAAAATCTCCATGGGGTCGTTCTGCAGAACTTTGATCCAGGACTGAACGTAGGAGGCGTGTTGTCCAGGATCATGCCCAATGCCCAGCTCATCACCGAGGATCATGCTTGCGATTTCCGCACGCAGTTCCTCTTTGGCGTACCCTTCCGACCCGAACGGATGTGACAGGTCACGATCAAGGCGCGATCCATGACCGGTCCAGTGGCCCAGCTCATGCAGCGCAGTCGCGTAGTAGTTGTCAGCGCTGGGGAATTGCTCCCGGTTAGGCATCTGGATGTTGTCGGTCGATGGGCGGTAGTAAGCCTTATCGCCACCGTGCCGAATGTCGGCACCCGAAGCCTGTAGGATCGTCTCGGCGCGCTCGATGGGGTTCCAGGTCTGGACTGGGCGCTGATACTCCGCTAAGCCGTCGATCTGCTCAGCGTTGAACACATTCGCCATGAACATTTTGGGCCGTTCAAGGCGTACCCGCACCTTGACCGGATCGCCGTTGCCGTCCAGGACTGGCTTGTTGTTCTCGTCGCGCTTGGTCTGTTCTTCCTCAAATTTCCAATACTGGATGGCTGTACTTTTCTCGCCCTTACGCACCTGGGCGCCTTCTGCCTTCGCCTGGTTGTAGGTGAGCCAGCGCTGATCCTCACGGCCTTGTGACAGCAGGTGAATGGCGTTGATGCCCTTATAGCGTTTCCCAGTGGTGGGGTTGAAAGGCATCATGCCGCCACCGTCGCCGGCTTTCCAAGGCATCTGCCACGGGGCGGTGCCTTGCTTCAATTGCTCAATGAGGCGTTCGGCCACAACTTCGTGGAATGGTTTTTTGGCATCCATTGCTTCTTCCCGCTTGAACTGCGCGTTGTCGGATTCAGGGAAGTTCTGTTGTGACCGGCTGCGGTCACGCATCCCCTCGGCAACCATCGTTGTGATGTTGATGAGGTCGCGGATCTGCATCGGGCGCGAGCGCTCGATGCAGGTTTCACGGACTGATCTATTACCCTCAAGGGCACTGCCGCGGTTCTGCGGCTCGATGGCTTCGCATGCGAAGGCAAACACTTCCTCGGCCTTGAGGGAGTCGCTGGCCTCTGGATAGATCCGCGCCACGGTATCCCATAGATCGGACATACCAGGCTCGTTACGGGCCTCGATGATCCCGTCTAGGACTGCTCGCTTTTCGGCGGGGTCGAAGGTGTTGATCCCAAAGTGTCCAATGATTTCGTGCCTAAGAGTTTCTTTAAACTCGTCCGCGTCACGAAAATTGGAAGTGGCGAAGTCTGCTTGTCGTCTTCCGGGACGAAATGAACCGAGGATTCCTCCAACGGCTTCTCTTGTGGCTTGCGGTCCATATAGTTCCTCCTGGGTATCTCTGAGCTTGTAGCTGACCTGTGCAGCCATTGGGTATGTGGCACAGAACTCAATGACTAACGTTTTGGCTTCATCTACGGAAAGCGCCATGGCCTGTCGCCTCCGTCACTGATCGCTGCTGCTATCAGCTGCGTCATGCTCACTCAGCGCATCTTCAAAGAAACTGCCGGCACGCTCGGCCTCATCAGGGTCAAATTCAGCCTCAAACCCTGGCACCATTACATCCGCCATTTTCTCATTCAGCGCTTCTAACTGATCGTCGTTCATCGGATACATGCTCATGCTCCTGTCGCAACGGCAGGCTTGCCGAGGTTGGGTTTGGTGAGGTTCGGTTTGCCCTTGAAGTCGGGATAGCTTGCGGTGCAGGTCGGGTAGCCGCTGCACGCCCAAAAATGCGTGTTTGGCTTCTTGCCGTCGCGCCGGATCAAGCCTTTTTTGCACTGGGTGCAGAAGTACACGGTTGAAACTTTCGGGGCTTGCTTGGCGCCTGCAATCTTGACCGCGCCCTGGTTGGCCTTCGCTACCTGGTCACGGATCAGCGCTTCTTGCTTCTCCATGAAGGCTTGCATCTCACCGCTGCCCTGCTCGATCCCGAGCAACATGCGCTCAAACATGGCAGTGAGCACGGGGCTTTTCACCACTTCTGGCAGCGCGTCGATCATGCTGCGGCCCAGCTCGGTACTCACAAGTGACTTACCTTTTTCGGCCAGGAAATTGCGGCGCTTCAATTCCTCAATGATCGAAGAACGGGTAGCAGAGGTGCCGATGCCGTCACCATCGCGCAGCATCTTCTTGTGTTCCTTGTCGTCCACATACTTGTGGATGTTCTCCATCGCCTGAGTCAGCGAACCCTCAGTGAAACGGCCTGGCGGCTTGGTCTTAGAGTCGCGGCGCACTGCCTTGACGCAATCGGCTTGGTCGCCCTTCTTCATGGTGGGCAGGCTCTGCGAACCTGCATCTTCACCATCGCCCTCGCCTTCCTCGGAATCCTCCGAGGCGCTTACGCCGAAAGCATCTTTCCAGCCGTTCTTGGTCACCACGTTGCCGTGAGCAACAAACTTTTCGCCGGCTACGTCCAGCTCGACGGTGGTATTCAGGTACTCATGGGCCGGGTAGAACTGCGCCAGGTAGAAGCGAACGATCAGGTTGTGAATGGCCTTTTCTTCGCTAGTCAGCTTCGATACGTCACCGGCTTGGACAGTGGGAATGATGCCGTGGTGGGCAGTAACTTTTGCATCGTTCCAGGTCTTGGACTTGATCTTGGTGTTTGCGCCTGAAATCAAACCTTCCAGCTCCGGGACTACACCTTTCAACGCTTCCAGGATGGCCGGCGCATCTGCAAATTGCGATTCAGGTAGATAGGCGCAGTCGGTACGCGGGTAGGAGGTCAGCTTGTGGGTTTCATACAGTGATTGGCAGGTGGCAAGCACGGTCGCCGCGCTGTAGCCGAAGTGCTTGGACGCCAGAACGGTAATGTCAGTGAGCGACAAGGATTTGGGCTGGCCCTTGCTCTTTTTCTCCTGCTCGTAGCTGATGACTTTACCCGGCTGGCCAGACAGCGATTTGACCAGGGCATCCGCGACGGCGGTATTGGTGAGACGGCCTTCTTCATCCATCCCGTCTTGATCTTCGCCCGGCTTCCAGTCGGCAAGGAACTGGCCACCCGCGTGCTTGAACGCGCCACGAATGCCATGGAACGGGATCGGCTTGAAACCCTCAATCAGACGATCCCGCGTGACAACCAGGTTCAGCGTTGGGGTTTGCACCCGGCCAACGGTGAGCAAGGCCCGCGATCCGCCCCGCATGGCTTTCAGGGTAAAGGCACGGCTCAGGTTCATACCGATCAGCCAGTCAGCGCGACCGCGAGCCTCTGCGGCATCAGCAAAGCCCTTATAGGCTTCATTGTCCTTGAGCGAGTCCAGGCCACGGCGCACGGACACGGAGTCAAGGGCGCTGCACCAGTAGCGCAACACAGGCTTGCTATCACCGAACAAGAGTCGCACAGGCTGATCTACCAGCAATTGCCCCTCCCGGTCAGGGTCGCCGGCATGCACGATCTGATCGGCTTTTGCATAAAGACTTTTGACAATATCCAGCTGCTCTTGAGCGTCCTCGCGGGCGTTGTACTGCCATTCCTCCGGGATGATCGGCAGGTCTTCGACACGCCAAATTTTCTTGCCCTGGTCAGTGCGTGGTGCATCAGCTGCGGTGTAGGTATCCGGGTCGGCCTGCTCCAGCATGTGACCGAAAAACCAAGTCACTATGTCGCTGCCACACTGGATGTAGCCCTTGCCCTTTCCAGTTTGGCCAAGCTCGGCGGCTATGGCTTTGGCTACGGATGGTTTCTCTGCAATGAACAATCGCATGGGTCACTCCCCCTTCCAGGTCAGTACAGGCCGAATCACCGATGTGACCTGGCCGCGTGTGATTGGGCCGAAGTAACGGCCATCGAACGATGTAGGGCTGCGGTCGGACATTAGGAACAGCTCCGATTCGCCCAGTGTGTAGTGGTCTGGTGAATACTGCGGCAAGGGACGGCCGATGCCGTCAGCCGCAAACGGCTTGCTATATGGCAGCACCACGCCGTTCACCGTCACCCCTTCGGGGGTGGCCGATACCGTGTCGCCTTTAGCCGCTAAAATTTTCTTCATCAGGTGCCCATAGCCACCTGGGCAAAAACCCGAGTCGATGTAGCCCCTGGCTCTGGCCTCATCGAACACTTGCGACTGAGGTGGGCAGACCATCACATAGGCGCCCTTTTCTACTGGTCGCTCAGTGATGAAGTACAACCCCAGCTCAAGGCTTTTGCTGGTGTTGAGTCGGCCACCAGCGGCGTAGATGCCACCGGCCAGCGCGCCGGCTACAACACTGAATGCCAGCGTTGCACCAGCAACCACGCCAAGCGTTTTACGCATGTTCATATGGTGATGGCCTCACTGGGTGAGGGCTGGTTTTGCAGGCGAAGCCGGTCGGTGTCCTTGGGTTCCTCGACCGCTGCGCGTGCAGTGAATGTCGCGTCCTGGAAGTACAGCGGTTGTTCACCGTAAATCGCCGGGAAGCCCGCGACGTACACGACCATATCCCCCGCCTGAGTGATCTGCCCTTGAGAGTCTTTCTTGGGGCCAGGCATACGCAGGCATTCGTCGTCAGTAAGCAATGGGCGTTGGACTTCCTGCATGGTCCGAGAAACCTGCCCCATAAAGATACCGGCCCGTTTACCGCTGGTTGTGATCTGTTCCTTCACAACAGTGGTAACGCCGGTCAGCTTCGACAGGTGCTGCGCAGTCTCGATCCGGTTAGGCGGGTAGGCATTCTGCACATGGCAGTTCGATGTGATTGTCTCGTCCGGTCCATAGCCAGTCTCGCGGCTTTTGAGCTGGTTAATGTCTTGGCAAATCAGATAGAACTTGATGCCGTAGCCCGCCACAAAGGCCAGCGACTCTTGCAAAATCTCCAGCTTGCCGAGGCTCGGGAACTCGTCGGCCATGAACATAAGGCGATGCTTGTAAGTCTTTTTCGAGCGGACGTAGGAAAGCGCCTGCTGCTTGAAACCGAGGCGATCAAGCGTGCGGCGCCATGCAGGCATTTCGGACTGCACACGTTCAAATTCCATCTTGTCGGCTAACAGTCGAACGATCATGTTGCACAGCACCCGCACCAGGGGGCGCAGACGCGCTTTATCGTTGGGCTGGGTGACGATGTAGAGGCTGACCGGATCATCGTGATTCATCAGGTCTTTGACGCGCCATTCCGACTTGCTGACGTTTCGGGCGACCACCGGGTCGCGGTACAAGGCTAAGTAGGATTTCGCAGTCGAAAGCACCGATCCTGCTTCTTCTTCCGGTCTGTCCATCATGTCGCGGCCTGCTGAGCCAACAACCGGGTGGTTCTCCCCGTTTACATGGCCGTACTGGGTCATTTCCATCCACAGTTCGCCAACGTCGCGGTTAGGGTCGGCCAACAAGGTATCGACATAAGGAAGGGTTGCCGGCGTGCCCTCGTTCTTGGCTCGGTAAAGAACGTGCAGGATCATGCCGACCAGGAGCGCTTGGGACGTTTTCTGCCAGTGCGATTCAAGGCCCTTGCCGTCTGGATCGACAATCAGAGTCGCCAGGTTTTGAACGTCGCCTACCTCGTACTCTGTACCAATGCGGATTTCATCCAACGGGTTCCAGGCCGCGCAGCCATTGAGAACGGCAGGCTCAAAGCGAACAACTTTGTTGTTTGCGTGCTGTTTGCGCCATCCGGCTGTCATGGCCCACAGCTCGCCTTTGAGGTCAGTGATGACACAGCTATGTGGCCATGACAAAAGCGTTGGCACTACCAGGCCGACACCTTTACCCGAGCGCGTTGGGGCATAGCAAAGAACATGCTCCGGGCCGTTATGGCGTAAGTAGTGGAGCTGGCCGGCCTTGTCACGCCAAGCACCGACATATACGCCGCCGTCGCGGCCATCGTTACCGAGCAGGCTGGCAGATACTATGTCCTTCTTGTCTGCCCAGCGTGCCGACCCGTGCAGGTGTTCGTTCGCCTTCGATGAGTTAGCAGCAATGACCTTCGCTGCTGCCGTGGCGATCAGGCCACCAGCGCCGACCAGCATGCCTACGCTGCCAGCGGTAGTAAGTGCTTCAGGATAGACGCCGTACCATTTGTGCCACCACTCATAGATAGACCATGGCGCGTACAGGTGGTTGAAATGGGCACCCAGCGCAGCCTGGTAATCGAACTTCCACGCAAAGAATTGCGTAGCTGCCGCCGAGGCGGCTACAAGACTGGTGACACCAAGGGCCGGCACTACCTTGTTTCGACCTGGCTTCTTGCCACGGGATTGAGGCCCGACAGCATTGTTAGCTTTACTCATCTGCTCCTTCCTTTCCTTTTCACAGCGCCCTTGGCATCCAAAGTCACGGCATCACCCAGTGAATAGCGCTTGATGCGGCGGGCGGTGGCCTCATCTACAGGCAACACAATGATTTCGTCGTCTCGCTTCAAAAGGGCCAGGGTTTCACCCTCGATCTGCCGCGTACCGGCAAAAGATGCAGCCCCTTTATCCGCCTCAGTATACCGTCTGTGATTCGGTATATCGAATCCTTTAGCCCGTTTTGCGCTTCGCTCCGCAATGTACTTATCTGCTGACGACTGCGGTTTCGGCTGAGCTTTTGGCACCTGGACGGGTTGTTTCACTACGGGCTGGATAGGCGATTGCACCCTGATCGGGCCATCAGCAGGCAGCTCGCGCATGCTCGACATAGGCTTGAGCTTTCCGCGCAGGAAAGCAGGCGGGCGACCGCCTACAGGGGTCACGCCAGGTTTATTCGTCGCGCCTGGGCCGCGCTGAGACGCACCCTCTACCCTTCTTCTTGACCCAGGAACATCCCGTCGCAGGCGATCAGCATGTTCGGCTCCTTTGTGCTGCATGTGACCAGGAACATCACGCGGCAATAGCACTTCACTTCCTCGGGAGACGCCAGCCATACCGAGTTGGGGCAGCTCTCGCAGACTGTGCCGGGGCATGGTCGGCGGCTTGGCTCCAATCCCTCCAGCACCGGACTGATTGGTTTGCCCTGGTCCTCGTCGAACTCCGGTTCCGGCGCTTCTTCCACGCTCTGCTCCAGCTGCCCCATTAGCAGGGCCAACTGTTCTTCCTCGGTCATGGGCGCGCCCTCGACCTGTGGCATTTCGGTTTGAATTTCTTGATCGGACATTGCCGTTCTCCTGTTTTGATGCGCGCACCAATTCTTGGCGCCTAGCCTCTAGGGCTGCGTCGTTGAATGTGATTTTGAGCTGGGTAGCCGCCGCGACTCGGGCGACCTGCTCCTTGAATTCGTCGCTTCCGCTGACAGCGATGTTGTCTCCATAGCGGTGCACCGCCATGCGCAAAACTGCTTCAACGCCGGCACGGGTAGATCCCCGCGCGACCTGGAGCGCTTCGCCGTCATCGCGAATGGCAGACTTGCCGAACCGATGAATGACCGTGCCGTCTTTGGTGATGCTGTCCACCTTGAGCGGCATGGGTCCAGAGCGCTTTGCAGGGCCTGCACCTGCAACGCTGTTGCCTGCCCGGGACTTACCCCCCTTCCGCCCTCTGAGCGCCTGCAAAGCGGCCTTATCGCCCTCCTTGGCCTTCGCTTGAAGCCAGTCCGCCCAAGTCCGTTTTGAATACTGCCCATAGGCAGTCTGACGTTCAGCCAGGTACTGGGTATTGGCCTTCTGGATTTCTTGATGGAGCGATTTGCTGACAAGCGCGTACAACAGCTTTTTGTTTACGCCTGCGCCGCTCATTAGTTTGATAGCGGCCCGCTTGAGTCGGCCCGTCCGCTTCGCGCTTTCGATTGCTTTATCTCGGCGCGCCCTGGCTGAGGTCCAGGCCCCTGCTCGCTGATAAAGCTGAATGTCCTGCTCGGCCTTGAAGCGTGCGTACAGCTCGGTGGTCTGCTCACTACTACCGCGCTGTATCGGCCTACCCTCATAGCGCTTGCCTGGCGCACCTGGAAGCGTACCGAGCTGCGACAAGGTGGCATTCAGTCCCTTCCTCATGGGCGGAGGTTTACCGCCTACAGCGATCACGGGCGGGCGCTTGCTCCCGCTGACCGGTGCCGGTCGCTTAATGGCCACCCTTCTGGCGTCCACCTCAAAAGCGCCCAAGCGCTTTTCAAGCGCAGGCTTTGACAGCGCCCGAGATACGGAGCTGGCCTTGACGCCAGTTCCGCGCCCATCGGTGATTACAAGGCCATTCCCGCGCTCCTGGAGCTGGAGGCCGTTGTCTCGCATCAGTTCGTGCAGGGCAGTCCAGCTTTGCGCCTGTGCCAGCTCGGCAGCGCACTCGCGCTTGATCCAGCCAAGCAGACTTTCAATGCCTGCATGCTGCTCCATATCGTCAGCACCGTTCTCGCTGCTGCGCTTTCGGGCCTTCTGATTGGTGATCTGTAGCCCATGCTCACGCTCCAGGACTGCGCACATATCGCTGCGGGTTTTGTAGTCGCGATATGGCTCGTGCATCGTGTGGCGTTCAGGGTGAATCTTGTTGATCGCTACATGGATATGGAGATTGTCGGTGTCGTGATGCACTGCGCTTATGCGCTGGTGGTCCGCGTAACCCATGGCAGCGCACATTCTGTCTTCAATGTCGCGCAGCGCTTCCGCCGATGGCTGCTCACCAGGGGCGAAGGAAATTAAAAGGTGATAGGTCTTGTCGCCTTGAGCGCGCTGATTGCACTGCTGAACACTCAGCGCCTCAGCCACAGCCCATTCCAACGTCTCGTTCTGGAAGTTGGTAAGACGTATCTCGCCCACGCGCTCCTGCTTGTCCTGGGAATTGGAAATGTACTTCACCAGGTTGCCGAAGCTACTTAGGCGCGCATCCTTCATAGGCATGCGACGGGAAATCAAAACTGCCCCCGGCCGATTTTAGCGGCTAAAAAAATCATATCCGCCGCACCGTCTCAAGCATCTCAGCTTGCGTGTCCTCGATGCGCTTCAAAAGCGCTCGCAGCGTCCCTTGCGTAAAGGCGGTGCCCAACGCCTCTAACTTCTTGTCGTCTGACAGCCACAGCTTGAGCAAGCCACCTAGCCGCCCAAGGTCAGCGTTCGCCTTCGCAAGATCGGCAACCCGCTGACTATCCAGTGTGCTTTTTACTTCGTAACCGATGCCGACTCGCAGCAAGTACGTCGAGACGGTAAGGCCGACTGCCTTGGCATTGGCCGCGATCTGCTCTCGCTCAGTAGGGAGGCAGTACACCTTGATTGGGGGTGAGCTTTTCCGCGTCACCGCCTGTTGATCTTTGCGCTCTGGCTTTGGCATTTGCTTCTCGCTTCTGTCGGCGGTAGCCGGCGCCTCGCAGAGCAAGACCCCCGTTGAGCACGAAGTGCGAATAAGGGAGTGAAGGAGGAGCCGCCCGTTTACGGGTGGGCCTACTTCACCTGTCTTGCCCGGCTAATCGCCGTTGATACGCCAAAACAATACCATGCACAGCGCCTTTACCGAACCATTGTTTTCGGTAAACACGACGTTTTTTTCTCGCTTTGCGAGGCAAAGCACGGTAAAACAACGCTGTAGCACCGTTGTGAAGGGCAAATGAACGTCAAAACAACGGCAGAAGAAAGGTAGAGGAACGCACTGGAGCTATGGCAAAGAACCTGTCCGAGCGGATCGCTGAGCGGATGCGCAACAAGAAGGCCAGCGTCGGTGCGCAGAACCGAGGCGCTTTCTTGGCCCTGAAATCGGAGATAGCTCAAGCCATCAGTGATGGCTGGCCGATCAAGTCGATATGGGAAACGCTGCATGAGGAAGGCAAGGTGAAATTCAGTTACCAGGCCTTTCGCAACTATGTAAACAGCTTGCTCCTGGGCGGAAAGCAGGCCGGTACGCCCCCAGCTAAGGCTGAGGCTGCTGTGCCACAGGCCATCCAGGACAAGCCAGCAAAACCGCCAGTGCCGGCAAAACAGCGTGCAAATGAACCGAGGGCAAACCCGACCGCGCCACAGCCGGAAGGGTTCAACTTCGACGCGAAACCAAATAAAGAGGACTTTTTGTAATGGCTAAAATCCACACGATGCTTCAAGGCAAAGGCGGCGTAGGCAAGTCGTTCGGCTGCTCCGCACTGGCTCAGTTCTACTCCTTCAAAGAGCAGGCGGTGAAGTGCATCGACACCGATCCTGTCAACGCAACGTTTGCCGGATATGAGGCCCTTAACGTCGAGCGCCTGGAGCTGATGAACCAGGCCAAGCAAATCAATGCCCGCAATTTCGACAGCCTGATTGAAACCATCAGCACGACAGAATGCGACATCATCATTGATAACGGGTCCACCTCCTTCGTTCCGCTTACCCATTACCTCATCAGCAACCAGGTGCCGGCACTCATCAAGGAAATGGGGCATGAACTCATCATTCATTCGGTCGTAACTGGGGGCCAGGCTCTTTTTGATACCGTATCTGGCCTGGGCCAGCTGGCCAGCCAGTTCCCTCAAGAAGCTGAGTTCATGGTTTGGCTGAATCCGTTCTGGGGCGCGATTGAGCATGATGGCAAGACGTTTGAGCAAATGCGCGCCTTCAAGGACAACAAAGACCGTATCAGCTCGATCATCCATGTTCCTAACCTCGATCCTGACACCTTCGGCAAGGACCTGAGCCAGATGCTCCAGGATCGCGTGACCTTTGAGCAGGCCTTGGCTGATCCGAACCTGACCATTATGAATCGGCAGCGCTTGAAGCTGATCCGCACTCAGCTGTTTGCGCAGCTGGAGACTGCGGGGGTGATCTAAATGGACGCTGAGCTGGAAAGCCTCCGACAAGAGATATTCCGCGTCCATGGCGTGTCTGTTGGCAAGGATGATCCGGTGATGATCCTTTACACGCTTAACAAAGAGCTGTTGGCAGCGGGTACGAAAGCCCAGGAAGAACAGCTAGAGCAATTCAAGAGTGAATTGGAAGGCATTGCCTACCAGTGGGGCAATGACGCAAAAGAGAAGGCGGAGCGCATCCTGAATGCCTCACTGGCGGCTAGCAAGGAAGCTATGGCCAGCCTGATGAAAGCCAGTGCCGCAGAAGCGGCAACGGCAATGCAGGCTGAGCTTGAAAAAGCACTGCGCAGGGCAGAAGCGCCTGTGCAGTCGGCCCGCAACTTGTTCGCCCTCAGCGTTGCGGCATCTATCATCACACTGATAGCGGCAGTGGTTGTGGCATGGTCGTCATTGCACTGAACACAAAAAAACCGGCATAAGCCGGTTTTTTTGTGCGCACCTAAATTCAGGTGATTGAGCGGGTAAGGCTGAGGCCCTGAGCCTGACCACGGCCTCCAACAGTTGCCGCCTGCTCGCGCTCGATCCTGGCCTTTTTTTCGTTCTCGTTCTTTCTCTTGAGGGCTTCATGCGCCCGCTGGGCTGCGCGCATTTGATCCCAACCTTCGGCCAGCTCCGGGTCTTCATGGCGCAGCTTTCGTGCCGCCAGTTCTTCAACCCGAGGCCCGTGAAGCCCCATGCCATCTTTGATTTCCCTCACCCCTTCAAGGCGCCCGTGCAAGTTCTGCAACAACGCCTGCTGCTGTTGCATTTGAGCCTGCCAGCTCGCCCTGGTACTGGGTAGTGACAGAATGCCAGGCTGCTTCGCTTGGATCTGATGAAGCTTGGCCTCTTGCTGCTCGATGACACCCTCTAGCCGGTCCTCGATCCGCTCTACCTGGTCATGCTTCGCCGCAACATGAGCCGCTAGTGAGGCCGTGTAATCGGCTTCAACTGTCGATGTTTCGAGTAGCGCTTGCTGCTCAGCATGCACGCCTTCTGCTTGCTGCTGGAGCGTGTCAGCCTCGAAAGTAGCGGCGGCGGCTAGTGTTTTGTTTGGTACGCCAGAACGGGGAGTCGGGGTCTTGCTGCTAGCGGTGTTCATAGTGGCACTCCGATTTTAGCGGCTAAAATTAGCGCCTAACCCCCCTGCTCTGCGTCTGCGCCTGGGCATCGACCACGGCCTTGCCAGAATCGCTATAGGTAATGGTTTTAGCGCTACCGATTTCAGGTACTTTATCGAAATCTGAACGATTGTGCTGCACAAAGTTGCGTCCAATTTGCTGGTAAACATTTTCCTTGTTGGCGTGAACAATCACGCCGCTGTGGGCAGCCGATTTGTCGGCCTGCTGGGACTGATAAATGTTGTAGATGGCTGGTTTCAAGGCCCCCGCCTTTTCGACATTCACTGTTTCCCACTTACCAGGCGCTTTCTCATCCTGAACGAGCTTCTGCCCATTCATCACAAGTAGGCGCTGCTTCATCTATCGCTCCGTTAATCGCCGTCAGCGGCAATAACTGTGTAATGTCCTGCGGGGACACAGCGCCCCCGCGCCCTACGATTGGCAATATCGTAGAAAACATTCTAGCGATTCCGCGTCAGACAAATAAGAATTATTGACGCGACAAAACATGACTTATGACACTTTGTGGGAGTTTTTTTGGCGCTTCGCCTGTTTTATGACGGGTTCTTGGGCGCCTTACCCTGCGCAGACTTCTTCAAGGCGTCAAGCTCGCCCGATAGCCTTGCTGCCGACTCCCGCGCCTTAATTGCGTCTTCGCGTGAAGCATCGCGCTCTTTACGGGCTTCCTCGCGGTCCTCAGTCAGCGCATCAATCCGCGATTGAAGACGGGTAATTTCCGAGGTGTGCGACTCACGCTCGGACGTCGCAACGCTCCTGGTATTGTCGCGATCCGCCCTGGCTTCATCGCGTGCCTGCGTGGCAGCTTCAAGCTGGGCCTGCAATTTCCCAATTTCACCAGCAAACACTTGCTTGGCCTCGTCGCGCTCGGCCTTCAAATCGTCGTAATGGCGCTGCTGCTCGATCCGCTCATTTTCTGCATGAAGCGCTGCGCGCTCTGCCTGGGCGTGTGCGTGATCCAGCTCTTTACGCAACTCGTTAGCACGGCTCTCAATTTCATCGGCGCGGGCATTGGCCTTGCTCGCCTCTGCTGTGGCTTCTGCAAGCAACCTGGTCAGCTCCTGGTTGCGCTCCTGGAGCTGGGTAATCGCGGCGCGGTTCCGCTCGACCTCTGCGGATAGTCGTGCGTTATCGCTCTCGACCTGCTGGAGCTGGGCTGACTGCTCATCAAATGCCTGGCTGATCTGCTGAATGATCGCCTCGGCCTCTGTCCTTTCGGCGTCCCAACTGGCCTGCGCGGCGCGTAGCGACTCATTGGCCGTGTCCTGGGCGTGCTGCCAGCACGCGGCAAGCATCTGCTTGCCCATGGTGGAAAGACTATCCGGCACCTCAATTGTCACGGTCTTAACTGTCGCTTTCTGCGCATCCCGCCAGTCCTTCATTACAAGCGACACATCGTTCATGTTGGCTTTCGCCTGCCGGCGTACTGCATCGACGGTGGGCAGGGTGTCGCCGCGCCCAGCTTGCTCATACAGGTAGTCGGCGGCCTGCCAGATGCGGTCGCGAATTTCCCGGCTAACGTTACTTTCCATGGTTAACTCCAGCGCAGTAGGAATAATAAGAATAATAACAATATTATCATATTATCATTATTAATCCAGGCCAAAAAAAACCCGCCGATAGGCGGGTCTGCGTGTGGTGATGGTCTAGGGCTTCTTCCTGGGTCGTCTGCCGCTTGTCCGTTGCTCCAGGTAGCGCAGCACACCAAGGGTCATTCGAGCGTCAGCATGAGCGCGGTGCGCCCCTTCCTCCCATACGCCGCATTCGTCCGCAGCCTCGATCAGCTTGCGCCACATCCAGGAGTCTCGCGCACGGTCGTATTGGCCATCCCACTCCGAATACA